>CAJTDE010000001.1 GCA_910574835.1 Clostridia bacterium
TCATGGCTATAAAAGCTTTCATCAATGGAGAGATACGTACGTCCTTTGAGTTTAGTTTTCTTTAAGTAATATGCCATAATAAAATCCTCCGGGATAATAACGCCACTAACGCCATTATTATATCAAAGAAAAAATAAATTTGCAAGAGTATTGGGAAATAAAAAAAGCCTTATTTCAAGGTGTTGAAAGAGGATAGGACATACGATTTGCTTCGAAAGAATATGGTGTTAACTTCTAAAGACGGGGATATCTCGGAACGGGTGAGCCTTCTCGATACCAGGTATCAGTGTGTGATGACGATGGAGAAAGGGTATGTGGCCCAAGGCTGAAAAGAATGTTGCGATTAGTTACAAAGTGAACAGTAGCAAGATATGTAAAAGGTATAAAAAGGGCATAAAAATAGAGGGGTGAAAATGAGGCAAAAAAAATACAAAAATTTATGAAAAAGTACTTGCTTTTTATAAAAAGTTATGTTATAGTAATATTCGCTGAAAAACAAAGGGCTATCGCCAAACGGTAAGGCAACGGACTCTGACTCCGTCAGTTCAAGGTTCGAATCCTTGTAGCCCTGCTTTAGACACCCCGACAGTAGAATCTGCCGGGGTGTTTTTGCGTCTGGAAATTAAAAACTCATTAAAAATTCACTTTACGGTTTAATCTTGTAAGTTAAACATAATAATGGTATAATTAGGCCATATTCAAGGAGGTGCAGAAATGCCGCAGATTATACCGATTAGGGATTTAAAAAATACATCAGAAATTTCTGATTTATGCCATAAGATGGAGGAACCCATATATATTACAAAGAATGGCTATGGTGATATGGTTATTATGAGCATGGAGACTTATGAGGAAACCATGAAGCAGGTAAATTTTTATAGGAAACTGGAAATATCAGAAAAGCAGATTGAAAACGGAGAGGTAAAGGATGCGAGGGCGTCGTTAGCTTCTATGAGGAAGCGATATGGAATATAGGTTGATTATTACAAAACAGGCAGAAAAAATGTTGGATAATCTCATCTATTATCTTCTCTATCGGATTAAAAACCAGCAGGCAGCCATGCATTTATTTGACAGCATGGAACGCCTATATCAGCGCATGGAAGAGAATCCGTTTCAATTCCCTGTCTGCAGGGACATGTATCTTCTGCATAAGGAATACAGGGAAGCGGTGCTGCCAGATATGAACTATCTTGTTATTTACAAAGTAGAGGGCAAGAATGTTTATGTATTAGGCGTATTCCATGAATCAGAAAAATATTGGAATAAACTGTAGCATTGCATTAGAAATATGAATCTCGAAAAATTGCATGTGAGAATAAAAGCATACCTATAAGATGGAATTATCCCTTTATACAGTATGCTTTTTATTTTTTATACGCTAAAATATCTAAATGCCTAAGCTGCCGGGGTATTTCTTTTTCCTGGTCATTTACCAAAATCTATGTTACAATACCCCTCAGAGGTGAAAATCAAAATGTATTCTTTCAACAGCAAAGTCCGCTACAGCGAAGTGGGCGAGGATAAAAAGCTATCTTTAAACGGAATTATCAACTACTTTCAAGACTGCAGCACCTTCCAGTCCGAGGAGCTTCAGGTAGGAGTCGGCGTACTGGAAAAGCTGCATCGTGTCTGGGTGCTTTCCTCCTGGCAGATCGTAGTGGAGCGCTACCCGGATCTGTGCGAGAAGATCACAATCTCCACCTGGCCGTATTACTTCCAAAGCTTCTGCGGCTACCGTAATTTTGTCATGAAGGATCAAAAAGGACAGATGCTTGCCTATGCCAATACACTCTGGAGCTTCCTGGACACAGATACGGGCCGCCCGGTACGGGTGCCGGAGGAGATTGAAAAGGTCTACATCCTGGAGGAAAAACTGGACATGAACTACGCCTCCAGAAAGGTGCCCATGCCAAAAGAAGGAGAGCAGAAGGAACCTTTCCCCGTGCAGAAGCATCATCTGGACACCAACCATCACGTCAACAACGGCCAGTACATCCAGATGGCCCGGGAATATATTCCGGAGGACTTCCCCATCCGGCAGATGCGTGCCGAATATAAGAAATCAGCCCTCCTGGGAGATATGATTTACCCGGTAGTGCAAAAAGAAGATAACCGCTACATGACGGCGCTCTGCGACGAGCTTGGACGCCCGTATGCGGTAGTAGAGCTTTCGTAAACCCTTATAAGATTTTCAGCATAAAACATAAAAAATACAGCATCCGAACATTTGCGGACAAGCTGATTCCTGCGGAATATCTGATTGCTGTGGAGTATTGAACTTGCAGGTACAGCTTTAAGCAGTGGAAACGGAACTGAAAAAGCACTCTCGGAAACAAAAACGGAGGACAACGGCACATGATTTTACTTGGAAAAAAGCAGAAACTAATCATAGTAAAGAAAGTAGATTTCGGCGTATATCTGTCCGAAAAGGAAGGCTCGGAGGAAAAGGTTCTGCTTCCGAAAAAACAGGTGCCGGACGGCGCAAAGCCAGGGGACAGCCTGGAGGTATTTGTCTATAAGGATTCCAAGGATCGGCTGATATCCACCACCCAGGATCCGAAACTGGAGCTGGGCGGCATAGCCGTTCTTAAAGTAACGGCAGTAACCAAGATCGGCACCTTCCTGGATTGGGGACTGGAAAAGGAGCTTCTTCTTCCCTTCCGTGAGCAGACCCGCCGTGTAAGCACAGGAGAAGAGGTGCTCATTGCGCTGTACGAGGACAAGAGCAGCCGTCTATGCGCCACTATGAACGTATACAAATACCTGGACACAGACGCTCCCTACAAAGCAGAGGACCGAGTAACGGGCACAATCTATGAAATCAGCCGTGAATTTGGCGCCTTCGTAGCCGTGGACAACCGCTATTCCGCGCTCATTCCCAAAAAGGAATTTCATGAAAACGGCAGAATCGGTGATCAGGTGGAGGCCCGGGTTACATCGGTGAAGGAAGACGGAAAGCTGAACCTAAGCATCCGTGAGAAGGCATATCTCCAGATGGACGAGGATGCGGAATACGTACTCCGGGTACTGGACGAGTACGACGGCGTTCTCCCCTTCAACGACAAGGTATCGCCGGAAATCATAGAACGGGAGCTGCACCTTAGTAAAAATGCATTCAAACGGGCAGTAGGCCGCTTGCTGAAGGAAGGCAAAATAGAGATAACCGAGAAACGCATACTCCGAAAATGATGAAAATTTAACAAATTTAGAAAAAATGGAAAAAAGTGCTTTCCAAAGTGCTGATCAGCAGTTATAATAGGGGAGAAGAAAGGAGTGAAAAAAAGATGAAAGTTCAAAACATTTCTAACATCGAGAAATTCTTTGAGGTAGTAGACAGCTGCCAGGGTAAGGTTGAGCTGGTAACAGGTGAAGGCGACAGACTGAATCTGAAGTCCAAACTTTCTCAGTACGTGTCTATGGCGAACATCTTTTCCAACGGTGAGATTCCGGAGCTTGAGATTATCGCATACGAGAAGGAAGATATCGACAAATTAGTTTCATTCATGATCAATGGTTAGATAAAACGCGGTAATGGTTCCCGGTGAGGAACAATTGCCGCGTTTTTCATATCGCCGGTATGCACCGCCTTCTACAGATTTTTCTTCTTATACACAAAGTAAAGCCCAATCCCCGTAAGTACAACCAAATAAGCAAGCAATACCAATATCCCCAGAAGATTAACAGGCTCCTTTGCCGCAATGCCCCGGACCATCCGGCTTGTCTGAGAAAGAGGCAGAGCCGCAATCAATTCCCGCGGGCCGTGGGGAATCCGATCCGTGGAAAAAAAGGTATTGCACAGATAAGCCATCGGCATAATAAAGTAATTGGAAAACCGCGGCACATCCGCATGATTTCGGGCAAGGAAGGAAACCACGATACCAAGAGCGGAAAAAACAGCGCCGTTTAAAAATAGAATCAGTATGGATATTCCGTTAAAAACAAGTCCCGTCTCAATGGGCCAGACGAGAAGCAGAATAATCGCGCCCGCATAGAGTCCCCGAAAGGCGCCGGCCAGAATCTGTCCGGCAATAAACTGCCAGAGGGGAGTGGGTGAGATAATCACCTGATCAAAGGCTTTCTCATAGAGACGCTGCACATTCAGATTCTGCGCAATGGCGTTGAAGCTTCCGTTCATAGTGGTAAGAGCCACCACTCCCGGAATCAGAAAGTTCAGATAGGGCATACCATTCATGGTAGTCCGTATACCCCAGCCGAATACAATAAGGTACATCAGCGGCGCAATCAATGCCGCCATAGTAATACGTGAGAAGTCTCGTACAAATTCTCTCCATTTTTCCCATAAAATCGTAATAATTCCCATAATATACTCCATATACGGCGAAGAATAAACCATATCAAGACAAACGTTTCCCTACCTGCTCCACAAAAACATCCTCCAGGGTAGTATCCCGCAGCGTACACTGGCCGGTCAGATCGCTCAGGCAGGCAATCGCCTCGGAACGCTCGTGGAAATAACGGCTGTGGATACCGTCGTCAAGCAGTTCATCTACCGCATAAGCTCCGAGATTTTCGATAAGCTGCCCCGGGGTGTCGATTTCATTTAACCTTCCCCCATTCATCAAAGCCACCCGTCCGCAGAGGGATTGAGCTTCTTCAATATAATGAGTGGTCAGAAGAATTGTCAGACCTTTTTCATTGAGCTGCCGCAGAAGGCTCCACATCTGCCGCCGTGAAATAGCGTCCATGCCGGCGGTAGGTTCATCCAGGAGCAAAATCTCCGGCTCCGTCAAAAGCGCCCGGCAGACCATAAGCTTGCGCTTCATTCCCCCGGAAAGCTTGCGGATCGTTTTCCTTCGGTGCTCCGATAAGCCCGCAAAGGCAAACAATTCTTCCGTTCGCGCCCGAATCTGTTTAACCGGCATAAAATACAGCCGTCCCTGGTATTCCATAATTTCGTCCATATCCATATCCTGACGCATGGAATATTCCTGGGTAATGACACTCACCTTCCGTTTCAGATCCTGCCGCTTCCGGGTCAAAAGCTCGCCGTCAATGCGGATTTCCCCGGAGGTAGGAAGAAGCAGAGTGGAAAGCATACCAATGGTAGTTGTCTTGCCGGCTCCGTTCGGACCCAGAAGGCCGAAAAATTCCCCTGTTTCAATCCGCAGGCTGATGGAATCCACGGCAGTAAAATGTTCAAACTGCTTAGTGAGATTGTGAAGCTCAATCATGTCTGCCTCCCGGCTCTTTTGCGATAATGAGAGAGTAGTATCCGGCATCATCGGGGATCTCCTCGGCGCTTCGGTAAATATGCTCATTTTCCATGCCGCAGTTTTCCACCATAATGACGTCGCGTCCGCTGGACTTTAAGATTTCCTTTACCTGGTGCATTTTCCGTCCTGATTTCATCAAAACGTAATTTCCCGGAAGAGACAGATCGCTGTTCAGCTTGTGAACGGCGGGAAGAATGTGAAGCTGCTCGTCCCATTCCACCAGAGGCGTACGGCTCCGGGCCGCAGCAGCGCAGAAGGAAGTAATGCCGCTGATAAGCTCGGCCTGATAGCCCCGGGCCAGAATCCGCTTCTGTACATAGAGATAGGTAGAGTAGATAGTGGGATCGCCCAAAGTGAGGAAAACCACATTTTGCCCCTGCTTTAGATAAACCTCAATAGCGTCAGCCGCTTTTTCATGATTGCGGTGCATTTCCTCCCTGTCGTGGGTCATAGGCATGTCCACGGAGAGAAGTGTTTTCCCGGCCAGCTCCGGTACGGCTTGTACGGCAATCTGGTAGGCTACGGTTTCCTTTGCCGCAGGTCCGGGGAGGGCAATAATTTCATTTTCTTTTATCAGGCGCACAGCCTTCAAGGTCATAAGCTCCGGATCTCCGGGTCCTACGCCTGCTCCATATAAAATTCCGGTCATAATATGATGCATCTCCTATTCCAGTTCCGTAATATCCCTCCCAGTACACCTGTATAAAATCAATTTCCAACCGCAAAAAGAAGCGTTTGAAAATTGATTTGTGCACTGTGAGGGATATTACTGTTTTCCAGTTCCGTAATACCTCTCCCAGTACACCTGTATAAAATCAATTTCCAACCGCAAAAAGAAGCGTTTGAAAATTGATTTGTGCACTGAGAGCGATAATACTGTTTTTGTTTATACAGCAGTCTGCCAAGCACAAGGGGATGGACTCGCTTTAGATCACTAAGCCAGATAATTGAAAGCGAATCTATGTATCGGCAGACTAAGATTGCACCTGTGCAGGTACACGTGCTTTATTATAAGTGCCAGAAAAATATTTTTCAACAGCAATTCGCATATTATTGCATTTTCATAAGAGATATGCTATATTACACTCGTAGCTTCGCAGGAAGCGATCCGTAGGTGTCGCACCGTTTCGGCGGTGCGGTGAAAAGGGAAACAGGTGAAAAACCTGTGCGAACTCGTCACTGTAAATAGGGAGCAGAATGTCATTATGCCACTGAGCGATTGGGAAGGCGGCATTTGTGTGAGGATCTATGAGCCAGGAGACCTGCCTATAGGAAGTTTCGGGAATATTCCACTCCCGAGGCCACGAGTAATTGGTCGCAGATGAAGGAAAAACAGAACATCATTGCGTCCTCTTACTGATGCCTGTCCATAAGTGGAAGGCATTTTTTGTTGCTTCTCTCAGAGATAAGCGACCGCAAAACATCAAATGCGGATGGCCTGCGACATCCCCCAAATGTATTTGCTCATATAGTGCGCAGAAATATTCACGAATGCAGCGGACTTGCAGACTATGGCCGAACTATTTTTCCGCACATAATACCGGCAGATACACAATCAGAAAAGGAGGATAAAATGAGAAGAAAAGTATCAACAATGCTGGCAGTCTTGCTGGCGTCAGCCCTTGCCATCAGTGGATGCGCAAAGAAAGAAGCAGCGCCTGCCGCAGAGCCGGCCCCGGCAGAACAGGAAGCGGAACCGGCGGAAACAGCCGATCCGGAAGAAGCGGCACAGCCGGAGGAAAGCACACCAAAGCAGATCGAAAATGCCGCAATCCTGGTAGTAAGCTTCGGCACCAGCTACAACGACAGCCGTGACATCACCATCGGCGCCGTGGAGGAAGCCATAGCCAAGGCATTTCCTGAGTATGAGGTGCGCCGGGCATTCACGGCACAGATCATCATAGACAAGCTGGCAGAGCGCGATAATCTGGAGATAGACAATGTAACCAAAGCCCTTGACAGAGCGGTAGCGGACGGAATCAAAACCCTGATTGTACAGCCCACCCATCTGATGGACGGCCTGGAGTATGGAGATCTGGTAAAAGAACTTGAAGATTACGAAAGTGATTTTGACAAAATAGTACTTGGAGATCCGCTGCTCACCAGTGACGCCGATTACGAAGCGGTAATAAGCGCCGTCACAAACGCCACAAAAGAGTACGCCCAAAACGAAGAAACAGCAATCATATTCATGGGACATGGAACAGAAGCCCAGTCCAACCAGATCTACGGCACCATGCAGGAAAAGCTTACGGAAGCCGGATTTGACAACTACTACATCGGAACCGTTGAGGCAGCTCCAACCTTAGAGGACGTCATGGCCGCTCTAAAGGAAAAGGGAACCTACAAAAAAGTAATTCTGGAGCCATTAATGGTAGTATCCGGCGATCACGCCAACAACGACATGGCCGGCGACGAGGAAGATTCCTGGAAAACCATTCTCACAGAAGCAGGCTACGAAGTAGAATGTGTGCTCAAGGGGCTGGGAGAGCTTCCTGAAATACAGCAGGTGTATGTAAGCCATACACAGGCAGCCATCGACAGCATGAACTAAGACATAAAAAACGGGGGGACAATTCAAAAACTCAAAACACTGTTTTATAATAAGTAAAAAATAAAACAAGCAAAATCAAAAAAGATGGGAACAGGAAAATGAGACGGATAGCATATACATTAGCAGGAATCATAGGCGCAGGAATTTTCTGGATATCAGGAATAACCGGTCTGGCAAAAGAAGAAGAGGAGCACGAGATCTCCTACGATCAGGTAGCCTCCGAAAGCGAACGGGCCGGTTCCGCAGAGGTAGGCATTGAGGGAATGACGCCAATCTACGGAACAGACATCACAGACGGCGTCTACGAGGTAACAGTAGAATCCAGCTCCCCCATGTTTCCCATAGAAAAGGCCCTGTTAACAGTTGAGAACGGCAGCATGACAGCCGTTCTCACGATGGGCGGCCAGGGATACCTGAAGGTATATCCCGGCACCGGCACGCAGGCAGCATCCAGCGACCCTTCCCAGTACATAGACTTCCAGGTAAACGAAGAAGGAAAACATACCTTCACAATACCCGTAGAAGCCCTGGACCAGCCCATAGCCTGCGCCGCATTCAGCAAAAACCGGGAAAAATGGTATGATCGTTTCCTGCTTTTCGAGGCGGAAAGCCTGCCAAAAGAAGCCGTCCTAGTGGACCTTCCCGATTACGAGGCATTAAAGCAGGCAGCCAAAGAAAAGCGGATAGCAGCCCTTCGGGAAGAATCAGAGCAAAAAGCGGCAGAGGAAGCAAAAGCAGCAGACAATTCCGACACAGCAGAAAAACCGGAAACCGCAGGCGCGCAGGAAACCGCGAACGATCCAAGCGGCACATCTGCCCAGCCCGCCTTCATTGAAATGGAAGACGGAGAATACGCCATAGAAGTAGAAGTAAAGGGCGGAACCGGAAGAACCACCATAAGCTCCCCCGCCGGTCTTCTCGTAAGAGACGGCCAGGCATATGCCCGAATCGAATGGAGCAGCACCAGCTACGACTACATGCTGGTAGGAGGAAAAAAATACCTCCCACTCAACGAGGAAGGCTACTCCACCTTCGAAATACCCATCACCATCTTCAACGAACCAATGGAAGTCATAGCAGACACCACAGCCATGAGCACCCCCCACGAGATCACATATCAGCTCATCTTCCACGGCGACGCCATCATGTCAAAAAACCAGACCCCCCAGGCAGCAGCCAGGCGCGTCGTATACATGGTATTTGCCATAATGCTCGTATGCGCCCTGGTATCCTATCTGAACAAAAGAAAACGAAGAAGCTGACCGGCAACACACCAACACCCCAATCAAAAAGGATATAAAAAAATGAAAAAAAGTATCCCCTGCTATTTCCTCACCGCCCTACTAACCATCCTCCTCATAACCTCATTTACATCCTGCAAACTCAAGCAAAGCAAAGAAACATTAAACAATAACAAAGAAATCAGCACCGATCTGACTTGGCAAAGCAATATGGAGCTGCGCTACGCCAGCGAGTTTAGCATAGATTATTACAACGACGGCTACCGCCTCATCACCATCGCTCAGGACGGCCGCTACCTGATAGTTCCCGAACAAAAAGACGTACCAACCGACTTAAGCAGCGACATCACAGTACTGCAGCAGCCGGTACGGCAGATCTACCTGGTAGCATCAGCCGCAATGGATATGTTTGTATCACTGGACGCCCTGGACACAGTAAGATTCTCCGGTCTGAAGGCAGATTCCTGGTACATAGACGAAGCCAGAGAAGCCATGCAGCAGGGCGGCATCCTCCATGCCGGCAGCTACGGAGCGCCCGACTACGAGCAAATACTTGCCCAGGGCTGCGGTCTGGCAATCGAAAACACCATGATCTATCACACCCCGGAAGTCAAAGAACAGTTAGAAAAGCTTGGCATCCCCGTCCTGGTAGACTATTCCAGCTACGAAAAACATCCCCTGGGCAGAACGGAATGGGTGCGCCTGTACGGAATCCTCACAGGAAAAGAAGCGGAGGCAGAGGCCGCTTTTGCAGCGGAAGCAGAAGCCTTCGAGTCCGTAGAACAGGAGGAAAAGACAGAAAGCACCGTAGCCTTCTTCTACATTACGGCCAATGGAGAAGTCAACGTGCGCCGCTCCTCCGACTATCTGCCCAAAATGATAGAAATGGCCGGAGGCAGCTACGTATTTGACAAGTTAGGAGACGAGGAAGAGACAGCCTCCTCCAACGTAACAATGCAGATGGAAGAATTTTACGCAGCAGCCAAAGATGCCGATTACATCATCTACAACAGTACCACCACAGAAGAATTGAACTCTATAGAGGATTTGCTTGCCAAAAGCAGCCTTCTGGAGAAATTCAAGGCTGTGGAGGAGGGGAAGGTCTACTGCACCACAAAAAATCTGTACCAATCCTCCATGAAGCTGGGAACCATTATTTCCGATATGCACAAAATGCTCGCAGGCGAGGACAACATGACTTACCTGTACCAACTGGAGTAAACCATGAAAAACAAACGATATATGCTTTCATATTTCATACTGGCAAGCTTGGTGCTTCTTTTTCTGGCCCTGAATCTGTGTGCAGGAAGCGTAGCGGTGCCCTTACGTGAGATCCCGGGCATCCTTCTGGGAAGGGAAGCGGATGAAGTCTTTCGGGATATCATAATGACCATACGCTTTCCCCGCGCTCTGGCGGCAGCCATCCTTGGCGGCGGTCTGGCTCTGTCCGGCTATCTGCTCCAGACCTTTTTCCACAATCCAATCGCCGGACCTTTTACACTGGGAATTTCCTCCGGGGCAAAGCTGGTAGTAGCCCTGGTGATGGTATTTGCCCTGGGAAGGTCCATACATGTAAGCGCTCTTCTGATGATTGCAGCCGCCTTTGCTGGGGCTATGATCTCTATGGGCTTCGTACTTCTGATGTCCCGGGTCATGGATAATATGTCCATGCTGATTGTAAGCGGTGTAATGATCAGCTACATCTGCTCGGCCGTAACAGACTTTATTGTGACCTTTGCGGACGACTCCAACATTGTAAATCTGCATAACTGGTCCAAGGGAAGCTTTTCCGGCATTACCTGGGAAAATGTGGCGTTGATGGCGGCGGTTATCTTTCTGACCTCCTTTTTTGTATTTTTAATGTCAAAACCCATCAGCGCCTATCAGATGGGAGAGGCTTACGCAAAAAATATGGGGGTGAATATTCAGCTGTTCCGCACGCTTCTGGTGCTGTTATCCAGTGTGCTGTCCGCCTGCGTAACGGCATTTGCCGGTCCGGTATCCTTTGTGGGGATTGCGGTGCCCCATCTGGTCAAAAGCCTTTTGAGGACCACGAAGCCCCTGCTTATGATTCCCGGGTGCTTTCTGGGAGGAGCGGTATTCTGTCTGCTGTGTGATCTTCTGGCAAGGGTACTGCTGGCGCCTACGGAGCTTAGCATCAGCACGGTAACGGCTGTATTCGGAGCGCCCATTGTGATTTTGATTATGGTTCGCAAAAAGAAGGAGAAAGCGGGATGAAGCCTATGAAGGAGTTCTATTTTTATACGGAAGGACTGACCGTGGGCTATCACGGAGTTCCGCTGATCAAAAATATAGAAATTCGGCTGAAAAAGGGAGAGATTCTCACACTTATCGGGCCGAACGGAGCGGGAAAAACAACTATTTTAAAGAGCATTATTCGCCAGTTGGCTCCCATCGGCGGCGTGACCTGGCTTGATGGAGAAGAGATAGAGAAGCTTTCCGGAAATGCATTTTCAAAAAAGGTTTCCGTAGTGCTGACAGATCGGGTGCGCCCGGAGCTGATGACCTGTGAGGATGTGGTGGCTACGGGACGTTATCCTTACACAGGGCGGTTTGGCCTGCTTTCCGGGGCGGATTGGGAACTGGTATGGGAGGCTATGGATTTGGTCCATGTGGGGGATCTTCGGGAGCGTGATTTTACGAAGATCAGCGACGGACAGAAGCAGCGGGTGATGCTGGCCCGGGCTATCTGTCAGGAGCCGGATATCATTGTTCTGGATGAGCCCACCTCCTTTCTGGATATCCGGTATAAGCTGGAATTTTTATCTATCCTTCAAAGGATGTCCAGAAGCAGAAACCTGTCGGTGATTATGTCGCTTCATGAATTGGAATTAGCCGGGCGGATTTCGGATAAGCTGCTTTGCGTCAAGGGGGATAAGGTGGACCGGTTCGGCACGCCGGAGGAGGTGTTTACGCCGGGGTATATTTCCGAATTGTACGGAATGACGGTCGGGAGCTACGATGAGGCCACAGGAAATCTGGAGCTTGAGGCGGTGAAGAAAGATCCGGAGATCTTTGTGATTGCCGGAAACGGAACGGGAACAGCCCTATTTCGGAAGCTGCAGCGGGAGGGGATTTCCTTTGCGGCGGGGATTCTGTGGGAGAATGATTTGGATTGTCCGGCTGCGTCTGCGCTGGCTTTTGAGGTGGTAGTGGAAAAAGCCTTTTCTCCGATTACGCAGGAAAAGGTGGAGAGAGCCAAGAAGCTGATTGATGCCTGTGGGAGCGTGATTTGCACACCGGATCTGGACGGAGCAGGGGAGTGGGCAAAGGAGCTTCGGGAGCTTGCGGCGTATGCCGGGACAAAAGGGAAGCTTAAGGCTTACTCTGTATTGACGTGATCAGGGGCATATGGTATGATGACACAAGACCTGCGGCCGTATATGAAGAAGAGGAAAGCCTCTCTGCATTAGAATCTGCGGATACGGTAATTATGGCCGGCGGTCTATGCGGAGGGCGGGTATATGGATAATTCAAGGGAGCTTTTGAAAATGGCAGGTGAAGGTTTGCCGGGCATCGGAGATCGTGAGCAGCACAGCAGTATACGGAGCGTTCAGAATCTGGAGGCTGTTATTAATGAGGGCCTTCGCGTTGCACTGCTGGAGGAGACGCCGGACAGGTCGCTTGAGGTGTTGCTGGAGTACTTGGGGAAAGCGCTGAACGGGGAACGTACTTATATCTTTGAGCAGAACGAGTCCGGCGGAGATGATAATACCTATGAGTGGGCGGCAAAAGGAGTGGAGCCGGAAAGGGAGAATCTTCAAAATGTTCCCCCGGAGGTATGTGCAAGCTGGTATCGGAATTTCAGCGTCGGCAAGCATATCATTATCAAGAGTATAGAGGATATTCGGGAGACGGAACCCCTCCAGTATGAGAATCTGAAACGTCAGAATATTCACTCCCTTGTGGTGGTTCCGCTTTATAACGGGGAAAAGGTGATCGGCTTTTACGGTGTGGACAATCCGCCTGTGAAATCTCTGGAATATGCGTCGAATATGCTTCAGACTGCGGCATATTTTATTGTATCCTCTCTGAAACGGCGGAACCTGGTCCGCGAGCTTCAAAAGAGAAGCTATAATGTTCTTCATGCCCTCAGCGTAGACTATCTGGGGATCTATCAGGTGAATCTTGATACGGGCGAATGTGAGACATACCGAAACAGTGGGCGGATGAATATGGATTGGGCCGTTCACTTTGCGGACGGCTATCAGACGGCAATGGAGCGGTACATTGCCCAGTATGTGATCCCCCGGGATCAGGAACGGCTGCGGGCCATGACAAAAAAAGACTATGTGCTGGCGCAGCTCAGAAAAAAGAAGAAGTTTTCCGTCCGTTATCAGGAAAAAGACGGTTCCTGCGGACTGAAATACCTGGAGCTTCACTTTTCGGCCACGGAGAAAACGGCGGAAGAGAACTGTGCGATTTTTGCCCAGCG
This sequence comes from Clostridia bacterium, assembly GCA_910574835.1. GTDB lineage: Bacteria > Bacillota > Clostridia > Lachnospirales > Lachnospiraceae > Laedolimicola. The sequence goes on from CAJTDE010000001.1 coordinate 13,489, forward strand.
GGATGTCAACGCCGTAGTGGAGCAGGAAGAGAAATACAAGCTGGAGGCAAGGCGGGGCCTGGAAGACATTCTGGAAGGCGCCAGAACCGGGATCTGGACGATTGAGCTGGAGGAGGGATGCCAGCCAAGGATGTATACGGACCGGACGATGCGCAGTCTTTTGGGCGTAACGGATGAGATTGAGCCGGAGGAGTGCTACCGGCATTGGTTTAAGCATATTGAACCGGACTATGTGGTGATGGTGCAGGAAGCGGTGCGGGAGATATTGGAGACCGGCCGTTCCGAAGTGATTTACCCCTGGAATCACCCGGAGCTTGGAAAAATCTATGTCCGCTGCGGCGGTGTGCCGGATAAGTCTTTCAAAAAACAGGGTGCGTGCCTGAACGGATACCATCAGGATATCACGGAGATAATGCTGACAAGAAAGAAACAGGAGCAGGCGATTATGGAGCTTCTGGAAAAGGTCCGCCGGGCAAACTCCGCAAAGAGCGAATTTCTTTCCCATATGTCTCACGATCTCCGCACTCCTATCAACGGGATTCTGGGGATGCTGTCTATTATGGAGAAAAGTCCGCATAATCCTGAGCGGCAGAGAGATTGCCGGAAGAAAATTCAGGTATCCACAGAGCATTTGCTGTCGCTGGTCAACGATGTTCTTCAGGTCAGCAAGCTGGAGAGCGGAAGCCTGGCGTCTGTTGAGGAACCCTTTGAGCTTCATGAGCTGGTGGAAAACTGTACCGCAATCCTGTCCCCCCAGGCGGAGGAGAACGGAATCCGTCTGGTATTGGAGGAGATGGAGCTGCAGCACGGCAGACTGATTGGGAATCCGCTGCATGTAAAGCAAATTTTTCTTAACATCATTGACAATGCCATCAAATATAACCGGCCTCACGGCTCCGTATTTATTCAGGTAAGGGAAAATTCGTGTAAGGATGGGATTGCAAGCTTCCGGTTTGTGATTCGGGATACCGGGATCGGCATTGGCGAGGATTTTAAAAAGCATATTTTTGAGCCGTTTGCCCAGGAACATCAGGATGCAAGAACCAACTATAACGGCATTGGACTGGGCATGTCTACCGTGAAGAAGCTGGTAGATCAGATGAAAGGGAGTATCAAGGTAGACAGTCACGTTGGCGAGGGCAGCGTGGTTCGGATCATGCTTCCTCTTCAAGTCGATGAGGTATGGAGTGCATCGTCTGGGGATGAAGAGCAGGATATACAGAGCAAGATTGCCGGGATGCATGTCCTTTTGGTAGAGGACAATGAGATCAACTGCGAAATTGTGGAGTTTATGCTTAAGGAGGCAGATGTGGAGGTCGTGACCGCAAACGACGGAAAAGAGGCCGTGGATGCATTTACGGCATCCGAACCGGGGACCTTTGACTGCGTGCTTATGGATTTGATGATGCCGGTTATGAGCGGATATGAGGCGGCCCGTGTGATCCGCGGACTGGACCGTTCGGATGCGGAATCCGTGCCTATTATAGCGCTGTCGGCAAATGCATTTGAAGAGGATATTGCAATGGCAAAGGCTGCCGGAATGAATGAGCATTTAGCGAAACCGGTAGATATGAAAAAAATGTTTCAGGCTATGAGTCGTTTGAAATGCAGACGGGTGACGGGATAGTGCAAAAACAAAATCTGTTTTGTTTTTGTACCCTTTTGTAGTTGATTTTATTTTGAGGGGCGTATTACACCGGCGGCATTTTTGCAGGCATGACACGCCCCTTTTGTTTCGCACCTGGAATAACCCCTAAAGAATGGAGACAGAAAAAAGTATGAAAAGCATAGCTTTGCCGCATTTTTTAAAAATCAGTATAGCCGTTATAATCTGCTTGAATATTTTCGTATTTTCATTTTTGGGAATATCTGTAAACAGAATGAGTGAAAACACGATTGAAAATATAGGCACAACTTATATGGCCGGAATGAATGAGCAGGTGTCTCTGCATTTTGAAACAATCATTGCTCTGCGCCTGACGATGGCGGAATCCATTGCACACATTGCAGTAAATGAAGATAGTTCCGAATACGGTTCAAGGGAAGAAATTGAATACGGCGCGAGGGCAAGGCACTTTTTATGTGCTGCCTTATGTTCTTCTGACGGTGAATTTGAAATGATTTACGGCGATCCGGTGAGGCCGAACAATCCCGAACAGTTTTTGGACAGTTTAAAAAAGGGGGAGCGCAAAGCAACCTCCGCAGTGGACAGCAGCGGGAATAATGTGATTTTGTTTGGCGTTCCCTGTGAATATCCGATGTCCGATGGCAGCAATAGCTTTGCGATTGTTGCAGGGCTTTCTTCGCAGTATATGGGTGAGGTCCTTTTTCTGGAATCGGACAGTCCGATGATTTATTCCTATGTGATACGCAAAGACGGGAGTTATGTGATTCGGGACCAGGGCGGTGCAAACGAAAATTATTTTGACAGGCTTTATCAGATCTTTGACGGTCAGAATGAGGAAGCGGAATATTATATTGATCAAATGACAGCAGCGATGAATGAAAGCAAAGATTACTCCGTTATTTTGGAAAGCGGTGAGTCGCGCCGCCATCTGTACTGTACCGACCTGCCCTACTGTGAATGGTATCTGGTGACAGTTCTGCCATTTGACAAGCTGGATCATGCAATCTCAGGTATGAGCAGCCATTGGCTGATTCTTGTCTATGCCGCTTCTTTTGCCGTAGTTGTTATGCTTCTGTACATATTCTTTCAATATTTAAGAGTGTTAAAAAAACAAGTTTCCGAGTTGAAGCATATGAATACCGAAATGGATGCGGCGCGCAAGGCGGCTGAAAAGGCGCGGAAGGAAGCGGAACAGGCAAATGCGGCAAAGCAGGAATTTTTGTCCAGCATGAGCCATGATATACGGACGCCCATGAATGCGATTATCGGTATGACATCGATTGCTATGGCCAACACACATAATCAGGAGCAGGTCCGGGAATGTCTGCGCAAAATCGCATTATCCAGCAGGCATCTGCTGGGGCTTATCAATGATGTGCTGGATATGTCCAAGATTGAAAGCGGCAAAATGACACTGAACATTGTGCCGGTGTCGCTGCGGGAGGTGATGGATAGCATTGTAAATATTGTGCAGCCTCAGACCAAGGAGAAAAATCAGCAGTTCAGCGCGGCGGTCTACGAAATTCTGACGGAAGATGTATGCTGCGACAGTGTGCGCCTGAATCAAGTGCTGATTAATTTGCTGGGCAATGCCGTTAAATTTACACCGGAACATGGTTCTGTCCGGGTAGCTCTGTATCAGGAGGCTGTGCCGGAGAAGCCTTCCTGGGTTCGGACCCATTTTATAGTGAAGGATACGGGAATTGGCATGTCGGAGGAATACCAAAAGGTAATATTTGAATCCTTCAGCAGAGAGGACAACGCCCGTGTGCAGAAGACAGAAGGCTCCGGTCTGGGAATGACAATTACTAAGTATATTGTAGATGCGATGGAAGGAAGCATTTCCGTCCAAAGCGAGCAGGGGAGGGGTACGGAGTTCCACGTTGTTTTTGATATGGAAAGGGCAAAGGAGCAGGAACCGGACAGAAGGCTTCCCAACTGGAATATGCTGATAGTGGAAGAGGATGAACGGTTATGCAGAAATGCGGCTGACACCTTAAAGTCAATCGGCATCAATTCTCAATGGTGCTTAAGCGCTGAACTTGCAATGGAAATGATAGCGGAACGCCGTTGCCAAAAGGATGATTATCAGATAATTCTTCTGGGATGGAAATTGCCGGGCATAAGCGGGATTGAGGCGGCGCGGAAAATTCGTTCGAAATACGGGGAGGACAGTCCGGCTTTATTAATCTCGGCCTGTGATTGGAGCGAGATGGAGGATGAGGCAAGAAAAGCGGGAATTTCCGGGTTTGTTTCGGAGCCTTTGTTTAAGTCGGCTTTGTTGGAGGCCCTTATGCCGTTTGCGGGGGCGTCGGATGAAAAGGTCGAAAAAGTCAGGGAAGAGAGTGATTCGGAGCTTAAAGGGAAGCGCATTTTGCTGGCGGAGGATAATGAACTTAACTGGGAGGTTGCAAGAGAGCTGCTTTCAGATCTTGAACTGGAATTGGATTGGGCTGAAAATGGGCAGATATGTTTATCTAAGTTCGAGGAATCTCCGGTTGGATATTATGATGCGATTATTATGGATGTGCGGATGCCTTTGATGGACGGATATGAGGCTACCGGGGCGATCCGGGGACTGGAACGCGGGGATGCGGATATTCCGATTATTGCCATGACTGCCGATGCGTTTTCGGAAGATATTCAAAGGTGCCTGGAGTGCGGCATGAATGACCATTTGGCAAAGCCGATTGATATTGAGGTTGTTGCACAGAAGCTGAAAAAATATTTGAGATAAGATTACCTATGAGGGCTGCTGCGAAATGTTTTTGCGGCAGTTCTTCTTTTATGTGGATATGTAATTACAAAAGGCATTGCAAACGCCAAATGGTTTTTGCAATGCCTTTTTCATGGAAATAAAAAAATAATAAAAAACCTCTTGACATATTATCAAAATAGTAATATCATAATCACAACAAAAAGATATTATTAAATTGATAATAACAAACAAATAAAAAGTCCGACTAAGAAAAGTCAAGTGCTTATAAGAAATGCATTTTGCCGGACGGTAAAGTTGCAAAGGCGCACGAGAGGAACTTTCATGAGTGCCCTTTCGAATGAAAGTTTCTCTCATTACAGGTGTGCCGAAGCGACTTTACCCTTTAGTGCTATCGCGCAGCGATTTAAAAGGAGGAATAACTATGGCAATCAAGTACAAAAAATTCGAACCCACCGAATACGTAATGAAAATCAAAAAGGGAAGAATCATCCAGGAAGGTCTGGGCCTCTCCTTTTTCTACAACACCATGACAACAAGCATGATGGTACTCCCGACAACAGCCTTTGACACCAGCTTTGTCTACGACGACATTATGACCGCAGACTTTCAGAAGATCAACGTCCAGGGCGACATCTCCTACACCATTGCGGATTACAAAAAAGCAGCCAAGATGGTAGATTTTTCCTACCGGAATCAAAAGAGGGATCAGGAGCACACCTTAACGGAAGCCCGCCAGAAGATGGCAAAGCGCGTAATGAATCTCGCAAAGGTCTACACTACCAAATACATCAGCACCAAAAACATCCGCCAGGTGATAAAATCCGCCGACGAGCTTGCGGATATTCTAAAGACGGCCCTAAAGGAAGATGAAACCATCCAGGAGCTGGGCCTTAAGGTTATCGCCATCTCCATACTCGGCATATCCCCGCAGCCGGACACCCGAAGAGCGCTGGAAGCCGCAACCCGGGAGGAGATATTGAAGCAGCAGGACGACGCCGTCTACAAGCGCCGCAATTCCGCCATCGAGCAGGAGCGCATTATCAAGGAAAATGAGCTGAACACCGAGATCAAGATCGCCGAGAAGGAAAGAGAAAAGCAGGAAAAAAGCATGGAAACAAAACGCATGATGCAGGAAAAGCAGGCCGAGCTTGACGCCGGAAGAATCGCAAACGACATTGCACTGGAGGAAGAAAATCAAAAGCTTGTGGAGCTTCAGACCGAAAACGAAAAAAAGAAATCCGAGGCCAAAGCCTACGATTCGGAGGTGCTGCTCCGTACCTTTGCAGGCGTAGACACGGAAATCATCAAGGCTTTGGCAGTCAGCGGAATGGACAGCAAAGCCCTTATAGCAAAAGCATTTGCGGAGATAGGCGACAAAGCGGACAAAATCGGCGTCCTAAACGTTTCCCCCGACTTACTGGAAGCGCTGGCACACTAAAACAGTAAAACAACAGGCAAAAGGGTGGTGAAAAACATGAAGCAGATACCGGAGCGCAGCATGAACAAGGTGATCGTAGTAACCAGAAAAACAAGGCTCACAGAGCTGATACAAAAATACAACACCTTCGAGCAGGCGAAATTTTACATCGAACATCTGGGAGCAGACTTTTCAGACTATATTCAGGAGGACCGAACCTATCGGGAGGCCGTAAAAAAAGTCGTCGCCCAGGCCGAAAAATATGCGAGAGTTCAGGAGGTAGACCGAACATTTTTCCCCAATCTCCTTCTTGGCAAAGAGGACATTATCATCACCGTAGGCCAAGACGGACTGGTGGCAAATGTAATGAAATACCTGAACAACCACCCTTTAATCGGGGTAAATCCCGATATCAGGCGCTGGGACGGCGTACTCCTTCCCTTTGAACCGGGCGATCTGGCGAGGATTCTTCCGGCTGTCCTGGGAAAAAATTATCGCCAAAAGGCCGTTACTATGGCAAAGGCATCTTTCCGGGACGGTCAGGAAATGCTTGCGGTCAACGACTTGTTCATAGGCCCCCGGACACACACCTCGGCTCAATACGAACTTCAGTGGAACAAAAAAACAGAATCCCAGTCCTCAAGCGGCATTATCGTGTCTACCGGTCTTGGCGCCACCGGCTGGCACAAATCCATTATAACCCAGGCAAGACAGATAGCCGGGGCCTTAAAAGGAGGAAGTGCCATTTCCTGCGAGACGCCGGACTGGGCCGCAGACCGCCTCACCTTTGTGGTAAGAGAGCCGTATCCGAGCAGATCCACCCAGGCAGAGATTGTCTATGGAAAGCTGGGAAAGGTAGACACCTTCCGCATTGTTTCCAAAATGGCGGTAAGCGGCGTAGTATTTTCAGACGGAATGGAGAGCGACGCCATAGAGTTTAACGCCGGAAGCGAGATCGAGATTGGCATCGCGGATAAGAAAGGAAATCTTGTGGTGTAAAAGTGCAAATCATGATAATCATGTGCCGGTATCATTTCTGTATAAACTTCCTTTATACAAATGATATCGCGCACAATCATAAGATAGCAAAAGCAGCTACAATATTTTAGGCGGACAGGTATGATTGTAAATCAACTGTTCAAAATCCTTAAAGGAATTGCAGGCCCGGGCCTCCTGTATGATATTCTTATCCCCAAATAACGAAACCAGGGATTCGTATAATTCCCTGAACGCAGTTTTATCCGCTTTATTAATGGCCAGCAAAAATATAAGATAGACCGTATTCCCGCCCCATTGAAATCCGCTTTTCGAAATAGCAATCGTAATGCTTGTTTTAACTGCATTCATATCAACGGAATGGGGAATGGCAATATTGCCGAAGGCAGTCGTGGCCGCATTCTCTCTTTTGAGCACACTGGCTTCAAAGTCATGATCAACATATTCCTTTTGCTGAAGGATTCCGCACAGATAAGTTATAATCTCTTCCCGATTATTCGGCTCCGGGTTAATGAAAAACAGATCGCTTTCAAAAAAAGTATGGAAATTTGTCCGCAGCTTTTTGTTCTTATCGGTATCCTGTCTTTTCAAAATCGCATCATAAATTATATTATACTGCGCGCTCAGATTAAAAGGCGAGATCTGAACAACATCACAGCCGTATGAGTGCTTAAGCGGAATCGTTGTAAGCAGCAAAGAAAAGGATAAATTCTTTAAATCATTTTCATTATATACATTTCCTATAATATCCAATTGATTCCCGAAATTAAAAAGAAGACTGTTCAGCAGCTCCGTAGAAATATCCCGGTAATTCGGACATAAAAGTACCGTGCGGATTTTGGAAAGGCTCATATTTTGACGTTCGATTTCCGCACCGATATGTATGGCAAGAAATGCAATCTCATCTTCATTGATAGACAGATGATAGCGCTCCATCAGATCAAGTCCAATGTAAATAGCAATATCAAAGATGATGGGATTGTTTAACTTGATTGACTCGGCCAAAGGATTGTTGGTAAAGCGTCCCAGCTTTGCACGGAGGATTAGGTTTTCCAAATGCAGCGTGAAAGCCGTAGTAAATCTCTCGTCGCTGAGGTCTATGAGGTAATGGCTGTTCACCTGATCCACATAATAATCAGTTAAGGACAAAAATTCATTGCCAATCAATTTTTTCAGCTCTGTTTTGGACGCCGGAAGCGAAGAGGTCGCGTGAGCTTTGATAAGCATATGGATCTCAAATTTCTCATAAGGATTTAAATGCAGCAGAAACTGGCCCTCCAGTTGTTCAAAAAGCTCCTGTAGCAGCGAAGCCTCGGACTGACTCTCAATTGAAAGAGCGGTTTCTCCCATATTCAGTTCGTTGCCGGCCAGGTTCCGTTCAATAAGAATGAGAAGCTGCAGCAAAATATTAACGGCAGCAAAATCATTCAGATAATAATTATGTCTTTTGAATGTGGAAAACAGAAGCTTATGTAAAGCTTCCACATCAATATGATAAAAACATTCGCCAAGCTGCTGAATGTCAAGAAAGCGGGCATTGCTCTCCTCATTGATGATATAACTAATTAAACGCCGCTTATCCTTTTCACTTCCCATGATCTTCACACAGTCATTTTTGCATATAAACTCCACATGATAGGCGGAAAAGGTTTTGTTCATTTTCGCAATTACCGACTTGATGGTAGAATAGCTGATACACAGATAGTCACAAAGCTCAAAGAGATCCAGCGAAGAGGTATGCTCCAGAATCAATTGCTTGATAATGTAAAAAGCACGCTCTTCTCCGGTTTGCGGAATAGCGGAATCGTGATGATCATTCAGCAGCAGATTATAGGAAAGCTGCCGGTTGATTTGGTAACCCTGGCGGGAGGAAAGAATGATCTTTTTATCGTAGAGAAGATTAATCTCGCTGACATAATTCTTTACGGAGCGGGCGGAGATTTGCAAAACATTGGCAAGCTCCATGCTTTTAACCGTCCGGTTTTGCTGGGAAAGATATTGAATTAATTCGCTTTGCTTCTTTTTCATTCGGATACCTTCTTTCGCCCTCTTAAGTCAGCTGAATCTTTCCGTTTTATTATAGCCATAAACGAGATTTTAAAACAACTACTCTTTTTCCCTGCTATGGTGAAAGGGTATAATATAAAAAATGCCCCATAAAGGGGAAAATAAATGTTTATGAATCTGCACCAATAGAAGGCAAATGTCAAGTTGAGAATCATCGGGAAGTCATTCATAATAAGGGCATTGAGAGTTACTGTTCACACATCGCATGAAGTGAACCGTAACCATCGATAGGGACGTCCATAGGAAACGTGTAACGAAAGGAGAAGTTGAGGCAAATGGAAAATATTAGAGTGTTGTTATGCTGCGGAGCAGGCATGTCCAGCGGTTTCCTTGCAAGCAATGCAAGAAAGGCAGCCAAAAAGCAAAAGCTTTCCATAAGCGTTGAAGCGAGAAGTCATTCGGAAGCAGGAGAAATGATAGGCTCCATTGACATTCTGCTGCTCGGACCGCATTATGCGGCAGAGCTTGACAAGTTTAAAATCCTGGCAGATCCCTATGGGGTTCCGGTTATGGTGATTCCCCAGGATATTTACGCTATGCTGGACGGGGAACGTTTACTGAAGCTGGTAACGGAAGTTATGAATAAACAGTAATATCCTTCATAAGAGCGTGCTTGAAAGGATATTGAGGATTAAAATCAGGAGGGAAAATGATGATGAAGAAATTTATGGACTGGCTTGCAAATTCATTTGCACCGTCTGCAAGCAAGCTGTTTAGCAGGCCCTGGCTCTCAGCGGTTTCCAGTTGTATGCAAAAGGTGGTTCCGTTTATTTTGACCGGTTCTGTTGTGTATGTTTATAATGTTGCAAGGTATTTTCTTCCGGCATTGCCGGATCTTTCGCCCATTGCTTCCTACAGCTTTGGACTTATTACATTGATTGTGGCATTTATGATGACAAATCAGTGTATGGAGAAGCTCAACCACCCGGAGTATACCATCAACGGCGGACTTGCTTCCATTTGTATCTTATTTATGGGGGTTATGCCTAAGGGCGAGAGTGCGGATCTGGCGACCCTGATGAGCAATCTGGGCGCATCGGGAATTGCGGTGGGAATGATTATCGGTCTTTTTGTAAGTATTATATTTCACTTGTGGGGAAAGCTGCATTTCTTAAAGGGCAGCAGTATTCCGGATTTCCTGACTGGCTGGATCAATACCATTTTGCCGTTTGTTATTTCGCTTTCCATTGGTATGGTACTGTTTAACGCGCTGAACATAGACTTGTTCCAGGTTGTTCTGGCAACCATTAAGCCTGTTACAAATTTTGCACAGACCTTGCCCGGATTCATTTTAATTTGCCTGATTCCTGCATTTTTCTATACGCTGGGTGTATCAAGCTGGCTGTGGGATGCGGTGACAATGCCGATCTTTCTGACAGGTATCCAGGCCAATATTGATGCGGTAGCGGCAGGACAGCCTGCGCTGAATATTGTTACATATGAAGCAACCTTTACAATGGCATTTGTTACAATCGGAGGTATGTGTGCGACATTGGGGCTGAATCTTCTGATGTGCATTTCAAAGTCAAAGCAGCTGAAAACAATGGGACGTGTTTTCCTGGTACCTTCCATATTTAATATCAACGAACCCGTGATGTTCGGCGCTCCGGTGGTATTTAACCCGATTTTGATGCTGCCGGCATGGATCAACGCTGTTGTAGGTCCTGTGTATGTATGGCTCTTAATGGGCAGCGGATTGTTAAAGATTCCGTCAAAGCTCATTCATGTCGGACAGATTCCGGCTCCTTTCAGCAGCATGCTTGTAACGGAGGACTTCCGGGCCATTATTTGGTGGGTCGTGTATCTGGCGATTAACATTTTGATATGGTATCCGTTCTTTAAAGTATATGAGAAAACGAAGCTTGCGGAAGAGCAGGCAATGGCGGCAGAGAATCATTAGAAAGGAAAATGGGATAACATGGGAGAAGAATTTAACGAGGAATTAGTAGCGACGGCAATGCAGATTATTATGAATGCCGGAGATGCGAGGCTGCAGGTAAAGGACGCGCTGACCCATGCAAAAGCATTTGAATTTGCGGAAGCAGAGGAGAAAATGAAAGAAGCCGGAAGGTTTATCGTGCAGGCCCATAAGTCGCAGACAGAGGTCATCCAAAGCGAAGCCGGCGGAAAGAAATATGAGTATTCTATGCTGTTTGCCCATGCACAGGATACGCTCATGACCATTATGTCGGAAATTCAGCTTGCGGAACAGCTGATTGACATTTTAAAAATTGTAAGTCAGAAATAAGGAGAAGCAGATGAAGAATATATTTCCCGAACATTTTCTGTGGGGCGCCGCCACCAGTGCTTATCAGGTGGAAGGGGCGGCCTATGAGGACGGCAAGAAAGCGTCCCAGCAGGATGTAATCAACAGAGAGAACTTTGAAAGAAGAGGCTTTGCCAATGCGGATATTGCAAGCGACCATTATCATCATTTCAAAGAGGATGTGGCTTTGATGAAGGAAATGGGCTTTAAGTCATATCGGTTTTCCATTGGCTGGTCAAGAGTGTTTCCCGACGGGGTGGGAGAGGTTAATGAAAAGGGGATTCAATTTTACCGCGATTTGATTGACGATCTGCTGGAAAACGGGATAGAGCCGATAGTGACCCTTTATCACTATGATCTGCCCTGGGCGCTTGTTGAAAAATACGGGGGCTGGCTGGATCGCCGGGTGGTGGAAGACTTTGCGTATTTTTCCGGGTATATCATCAACGAGTTCAAGGATAAGGTGAAATTATGGACCACCATCAATGAACAGAGCATTATTGTACAGTACTGGATACAGAAATGCTACATTCCCGAGGAACACAGAGACAACAATCAGCTCCGCTATCAGATTAACCACCATATGAACCTGGCGCATGCCATAGCTTGCAAGCAGGTACACGAATTGGTGCCTGGCGGAAAGGTGGGGGCGGCCCTTGGATACTCTCCCATTTATCCATTGACATCAAAGCCCCAGGATATGATGGCAGCCCAAAATGCCCATGATTTGCGGAATGCATTTTATCTGGATATTTATTTTAAGGGAATGTATACAAAGTCCGCAATGATTTACCTTGAAAAGCACGGCCTGGCTCCTCGTATAGAGGAAGGAGATATGGAGCTGATTAAGGAAGGATATTCCGATTTCCTGGCACTGAATTACTATGCCAGTGAATGTGCAAAAGCCTGCCCGGAGGGAGAAAAGGAGATACGCTATAACGGCGTGAATCTGTCAGGAAAGAAGGGTGAAATCTCCGGATATGAGACACATCCCGGCTTCTATGAAATGTGCAAAAATCCGAATCTGGATACAACGGACTGGGATTGGAGCATTGACCCCACCGGCTTAGAATACCTGTTCCGGGATCTGTACGGACGCTACAACAAGCCGCTGATGATAACGGAAAACGGGCTGGGAGCATTTGACGAGCTGACAGAGGATGGAAAGATCCATGATGAATACCGCATTTCCTACCTCAGAGAGCACATTAAGGCAATGGAAAAGGCAATTGAGTACGGGGTAGAGGTATGGGCATACTGTCCCTGGTCGGCCCTGGATCTGATTTCAACAAGCAATGGCGTGAAAAAAAGATACGGCTTTATCTATGTGGATCGTACGGATGATGATCCGAAGGAATGTAAAAGGATCAGAAAGGATTCCTTCTACTGGTACAAAAAAGTCATTGAGACCAATGGAAATGAGATAGATTAGGGGGAAGCGATGGAGGAATTTTTAAATCTGTATGATGCGGCCGCAGCCGTTTTGGGAAAAAGGCAGATATCTTCCTTTATCAACGCAGGAAGCGTTGCGGCGGCCCTGCTGACAGACAAAGGAAATATCTATGTCGGCGTATGCATCAATACCTCGTCTTCTATGGGCCTTTGTGCGGAACGTAATGCAATGGCGGATATGATTACACATGGAGAATGTGTGATAAAGAAAATAGTGGCCGTAGAAGCAAACGGAAAAGTATGTATGCCGTGCGGCGTCTGCCGGGAGTATATGATGCAGCTTGGCGAGTTTGGGAAGGATATCGAGATCCTGGCGGATAAAGAAACCATGAAAACAGTCCGCCTGGAAGAATTGGTTCCTAACTGGTGGGGATATTCCAGATATTAAGAATCCCTGTGAAATAAAAATCTAAAAAATCTTAGTGTCAGGCTTGAAAAGGGGTATCTTTTTAAAGATATCATTTTCAAGCCTGATTTCTTGGAAATTGTTATACCTACATTAGTTTTATGAGCCGGGGCTGAGTAGTTGCTGTAATGGCAAATCAATTACTGCTAACAACAATCACCTTTCTCGCTAATATATATTAAGTCCTTTTTCCAAAAATGGTTTAAGGGCTTTTTTATTGCATTGATACGAAAAGAGGAGAGAAACAATGAAAAAAATCGAGCCTATGAGATAGATAAAGAGAATATTTTGAGAAACGTTTCGTAGTATCCTACAAAATTAGAGCGAAAAGATTGGAAAACTTTACTCATTGAAGAAAAAATGTTTCTCAAATAGACTAAATTATAAGAAACAGCCTTGGCGGAGAAAAGAAAAGGCGGGACCTAAGATGAAAGCGACAGTAGAAGAAATAGCCCGAATGGCAGGGGTTTCCAAGGCAACCGTATCCAGGGTCTTGAATGATTCTCCTTCCGGAGTAGGAAAGGAAACGAGAGAACGTGTTCAGCAGATTATTGACAAAATGGGCTATGCTAATAACCACTCCACTGACTATAAATACATTCGGTCAAAGAGCATTGCATTATTGATTCCGGATGTGACAAATCCTTATTTTGCCGACATCGTAAAATCTGTGGAAATGCGGGCAAAAGAGGATGACTACATGGTCATTCTCACGAATACGGATTTTGTACCGGAAGTAGAAGTGGAGTACATATCCAAACTTGTAGCCAAGCGGGTCGACGGTTTTATTCTGGTGTCTTCCGGCACACACAGCTATAAAGAGCATTTCAAGCCTAAGAAATATGACATTCCTATGGTAATGCTGGATCGGAGAATTTCCGGCTTGGAGGATTATCCCAGTGTATGCTCTGATAATGTATATGCCTCCTATAAAGCCTGCCAGATTTTACTGCAAAAGGGAGCAAACACAATTGTATTTTGTGCGGGAAATGAAGGAATATCTACCTCCGAGGAACGTCTGGAAGGCTATAAAGAAGCGCTGAATCAGCATGGGATTCCTTTTCGGGACGATTATGTAAAATATGGTCATTATACCGTGGAAGGCGGATACAATGCGATTATTGCTCTGGAAAAGGCAGGGGTGAAATACGATGCCATTTTAGCAGCCAACGATTTAATGGGCCTTGGGGCTGTAAAAGCATTAAAAGAGCTTTCTTACCGCATTCCCGAGGATGTGCAGATTATCGGCTTTGACAATGTAACCTTTTCTCAGTTCTGCAGTCCGACTTTGTCCACGATCCAGCAGCCTACCGTGGAAATGGGAAGAAAGGCGGCGGAAATGCTGATTCAGATGATTCACGGAGAAAAGATAAACAAAAATATCAGGCTTCAGCCCAGGTTAATCCTAAGAGAAACTACAAAGTGAGGGATTCGTATGAAAAAAATAGTAGTAATGGGAAGCTCTAATATGGATTTTGTATTTACGGTGGAAGAGATGCCCAAAAAAGGTGAGACTATAAAAAGCCGGGAGTTTCAGAGGATTCCGGGAGGGAAAGGCGCCAATCAGGCGTGTGCCTGCGGAAAACTGGGAGGATACTGCACCTTTCTCAGTATGGTGGGAAACGATGACTCTGGAACAAGCCTCATAGAAAGTCTTCAGGCTGCCGGTGTCCGCACGGAAAAAATGGTGAAAAGGACAGACTGTACCACAGGGATAGCTGCTATCCAGGTAAATGCGGCCGGTGATAACAGCATAGTAATCGTACCGGGGGCCAATGGATTTTGTGATGAAACCTATATGGAAGCAAGCCTGGATGTGATTCGGGAAGCTGAGGTGATATTAACACAATTGGAGACGCCGGAGAGCGGTGTGTTTCGATTGATTCGGGAAGCCAGAAAGAATGGGAAAACAATCATTTTAGATCCGGCCCCTGCGCCGGAAGAGCTTCCGGAAGAAATTTTACAGGGACTTACATTTTTAACCCCAAATGAGACAGAGCTTGGTCGGCTTACAGGTATGCCGGTGGAAACAGAAGAAGAGCTTATAAGAGCTGCAGGCAGTCTGCTCGAAAAAGGTGTGAAAAATGTGATTGTGACCATCGGAAGCCGGGGAGCCATTCTTTGCAATGAGACAGGCAGCCGGGTCTGCCCTGCCTTCTCTTATGGAAAAGTGGTGGATACGACGGCGGCGGGAGACACTTTCAATGCGGGACTTGCTGTGGGTCTTGCGGAGGGAAGAGATTTGGAGAATGCAATTTGCCTGGCTAATGCGGCAGCGGCTATTTCTGTCACAAGAAAAGGGGCGCAGCCTTCCATTCCTACAATAGAAGAGACAAATCGCCTGATTTTGAGCTATACGCAGTAGCTGCGTTTTGCATGTTGATAAAGGAGAGGAGGTGGAATATGAAACGGGATCGATTGTTAAATCGAGAAATTATTTCAGAAATTGCAGCTCTTGGACACACAGAGTACTTTTGTATTGCCGACTGCGGTCTGCCGGTTCCCAGGGGAGTAAAAGTGATTGATATCTCCATTGTGGCCGGAAAGCCGACATTTCTCGAAGTCCTGGATGCAGTGAGAGAGGAACTTGTAATTGAGTCTGTCATTTTTGCTTCAGAGATGGATGAGAAAAATCAGGGCCTTTCCGAAGAGATGGATAAGCGGTTTGGTAAAATACATGGGAAAAAGGTCTGTCATGAGGAATTTAAACGACTCACAGAGCAGGCAAAATGTATTGTGCGTACCGGAGAGAACAGCTCTTATGCAAATGTAATTTTGGTTGGCGGAGTGAACTTTTGATCAAAGCAGCACGGAAATTTTTAAGCAGGAAAATAAAGATTGGAAAGTCAGAGGATAAGGAGGAAAGGATTTATGAAAAGAGTGATTGCATTATTGCTGGCATTAACCATGACGGTGAGTATGGCTGCTTGCGGCAAAAAAACATCCGAAGAACCTGCTGAAGCAGGGACACAGGCAGAGCCGGAAGAACCGACAGAGCCGGCAGAAGCAGCGGAAGAAACAGATGGCGGTGAGCCTTTGAAGGTAGGCTTCAGCCTTCCATCCATGACCTTCCCATTCTATGTACGTATGTATGAGCAGATTGAAGCGGAGGCGGATAAGAGAGGATGGGAGGTAAGCTTTGTAGACGGCAATCTGGACGCGGGGACACAGATGAACGGCCTTCAGGATATGATTAACAATGGTGTTGATATTATGGTGATTGCTACCTGGTATATTGATGCATTGACGGATATTTTTGTTCAGTGTGAGCAAAAAGGGATTCCGGTATTCCTGATGGATAATATGATGATTCCGGCAGAATGTGAGACGGCAATTACCTTTACTACAGGTACGGATAACTATAACGCAGGCGTGATAGGCGGAACCTGGTATGCCGACTATTTAAAAGAGAATGAGATCAATTCCATCAATATCATTTTGCTGTCCTCTCAGACTGAGCAGCCGACCAAAAGGTGCGGCGGCTTTACCGATACGATTGAGGCGGCAGGGATTGAGGTAAATATTTTGAATAATTATAATGCCGGCAAACGAGAGACTGCTTTGAGCTGTGCGGAGGATGCGTTAACTGCCTACAAGGATTTAACTGTTGCATTCGGCGGAAGCGCTCAGGATTCTCTCGGTGCATACGATGCAACAGTCGGTGCAAACAGAACAGAGGTTGCAATATTCGGCTTTGACGGTGAGGACGAAGAGCTTGAGCTTATTGACGGTGGGACCAATTATCTTGCCACCATTACACAGGATCCCAAGGGACAGGCGACACTTTTAGCAGAAAATGTAGATAAATGGCTGGCCGGTGAGACCATCGAGCAGATTCAGGAGACACCTGCGGGTGTATATGGTCCGGACGGACAGCTGTCCGGTGCGGAAATTCTTGGACAGTAAGCAGAAAAATTTTCCAGGGAAAGGGGGTAGGACGATGGATGAAACATCAGAAGTTTTGAGACTGACAAAGATCAACAAGTCTTTCCCAGGGGTAAAGGCGCTGACGGATATTCATTTCTCGCTGCAAAAGGGCGAAGTTCATGCTCTGGTAGGAGAAAACGGTGCCGGAAAGTCCACACTGATGAAGATTCTGTCCGGAGCATACACCAAGGACAGCGGGAACATTGAATTTGAAGGAAGGAATGTGGAGATCACTTCTCCGAAATTTTCCGAGGAACTTGGAATTGCAACTATTTATCAGGAATTGAACCTGATCCGGAGAATTACGATTGCTGAGAATGTTTTTCTTGGCCGATATCCAAAAAAGGGCGGACTCATCCAATGGAACAAAATGAATGAGGATGCAAAGGCTTTGTTTGAAAGCTTTGGTATTCAGATAGATGTAAAACAGCAGCTGCGCAGTATTAGTCTTGCACAGCAGCAGATTGTGGAGATTATTAAGGCTGTAAGTATGAATGCAAAGGTCGTAATTATGGATGAGCCTACCTCCTCTTTAACTACAAGAGAAACGGAAATTCTCTTTCGGATTATTCGTGAATTGAAGGCTAGGGGGACAGCTGTAATTTTCATCACCCACAGGCTGGACGAAATCTATCGGATATGCGACAGAATGACCATTATGCGTGACGGCTGTTATGTGGGTACCCGCCAGGTGAAGGATATTACGAAGGGAGAAATGATTGCCATGATGATCGGCCGGGAGCTTACCCAGCAGTATCCGGTCAGGAATGTTGAGCTTGGAGACATAGTTCTTGAGGCAAGGAATCTGGATGACGGGGGTTATCGGGTAAAAAATGTTTCCTTTTCCGTCCGCGCCGGCGAGGTACTGGGATTTGCGGGCCTGGTAGGGGCAGGGCGCACGGAAACGATGCGGTTGATCTTTGGTGCGGATAAGAAGGCGGGCGGTCAGATTCTGATTGACGGAAAAGAGGTTCGTATCAACCATCCGCGAAATGCCATTGCTCATAAAATAGGCTTTGTGACAGAAAACCGAAAAGAGGAGGGACTCTTTCTCCGCTCTACCGTACGGGTGAATACCGTGATGGCGGCTCTTGGAAAAATCATGAGGCTTAGATGGTTTTTCGACTTTGAAAAGGAAAAGGAGATTGCCAAAGACTATGTGAAGAAACTAAACACGGTAACTCCGTCCGTAAATCAGAAAGTGATGTTTTTAAGCGGAGGAAATCAACAGAAGGTGGTTCTTGCCAAATGGTTATTCTCGGATTCCCGGATTGTTATTTTTGATGAACCCACACGGGGAATTGATGTAGGCGCGAAAAGGGAGATTTATGAGATTATTAATCAGCTGGCGGCGGAGGGCAAGGTGATTCTTGTTGTTTCCTCTGAAATGGAGGAAATCATGGGGATCTCCGACAGAATCCTTGTAATGCACGAGGGTGAAATCTCCGGGGAGCTTAAGAAGGAAGAGTTCAGCCAGAATCTAATCACAGAGTTTGCGGTAGGAGGAAAATAAGGATGGAAAAGAAAGGAATCTCTTCTCAAATATTTAAAATCGCCAACAATATGGGAGCGTGGCTGATTATTCTTCTGGTGGGAATTGTTCTAACGGCTGCAACGGATACATTTTTAACCTATGATAATATTATCAATGTACTGCGCCAATCCTGTGTGGTTGCCATTACGGCTATGGGGGCTTCCTTCGTGGTGCTGGGCGGCGAGATTGATTTGAGTACCGGTATGGCTGCAACCTTTGCCGGCTGTAATACGGCGCTTCTGATGACAAAGATGAATATGCCTATTTTTCCGGCAATTTTAATCTCGGTTTTTGTGGGATGCATTTGCGGGACAGCAGCAGGCCTGATTGTTACCTATTTAAAAATACCGTCCTTTATGGGAACGCTGGGAATACAGTATGTGATTCAGGGGATGATTCTTATCACCACAAACAGTATGCCGATTACAGGACTGCCGGAGCAGTTTCTGGCCCTGGGCCGCGGATATGTGCTCGGTTGGCTTCCTATACCGATTATCATTATGGCAATCTTTTTCCTGGTTGGAACGATTGCGCTCCGGTATACGGTTTTCGGACGCAGCGTGATGGCGGTAGGAGAAAATGCCGAGGCGGCAAAGCTGTCAGGTCTGAATGTAAATCTGACTCGGATTGCAATGTTTACGGTATGCGGTTTCTGCTGTGCATTTGCTGGTATTGTACAGGCATCCCGTATGTCCTCCGGTCAGCCAGGCTCCGGTACGGACTTGTCTATGCAGGCTTTGGCTGCCGTATATATCGGAGGTACTTTCAAAGGGAGTATGCTTAACACCCTTGCAGGCGCTCTTGCCTGGAGCTTTGTAAACAATGGCCTGAATTTATTAGGAGTGAACGCATACTGGCAAAAGGTGGCTCTTGGCATCATTATTATATTTGCAGTAGCCCTTGATATTCTGCGGGCGCGCTTAAGTACGGCAAAGCATTAAATTTTAATAAAGGAGGATTTCAATTATGCTCAGTAACACAATTTGGGTTGCGGAACCAAACCGGATTGAGGTAAGACCCACAGAGGTAGCAGATGAGCCTTTATACGACCAGATTCAGGTGGAGGTAAAAGCCTGCGGTGTCTGCGCATGGGATTCCCATCTGTTTCAGGGAGAGACGGGGCCAGGTCCCACGCCCTATCCGATTGGCCATGAGGCAATCGGTATTGTAAGAAAAGTTGGGGAAGGCGTAAAGAGTTTTAAGCCCGGAGATCATGTGTTTTTGGGAAGCGGAAGCAATGAGATGATGACTCAGTATCTGAATGTGATTGCAGACGCAGCAGAGAGGCTTCCGGATGACATTACCGACTGGAGTAAATGGATCATAGAACCTACCTGCTGTATAGTAAACCTGCTCAATAAGGCAAAAATCGCGGCAGGAGATACAGTTGCACTGGTTGGCTGCGGGTATATGGGGCTTTTAACCCTTCAGGGACTGCTGCGGGGATCCCAGGCAGGAAGAATACTTGCTTTTGAAAAGCGTCCGGAAAGAAGAAAGCTGGCAGAAGGCTATGGTGCAAAGGAAGTCTATGATCCGGACAGTGAGGAAGGAAAGGAGTGTATCCGCAGACTGAAGGAAGCGGGAGGAGCCGATGTAGTGATTGAATTTTCAGCAGCAGTTTCCGGCTTTGAGCTGGCTAATGAGCTGATCCGGTATGAATCGGGAACCCTGGTGATCGGAAGCTGGCACCGCCATGAGATGACTTTTGACGGAACGAAGTGGCATCTGGGAGGCTTGACGGTATACAATCTGTCGCCCATGAGTCATCGCCATTATACGGATGTGATGAAGCAGACGAGGGCCATGCTGGAAAGAGGAGTGTACACGCCTCAGGATTTGGTTACCCATGTGGCAGATTACAGAGACTGTCAATCCATATTTGAAAAATCCATCACAAAGGAAGACGGATATATAAAGGGCGTTATTACATTTTGATAGGAGGAAATGAAGATGAAAAGAAAAGCGTATATTTTTTATGGCGGATGGGACGGACATGAGCCGGAGAAGGTAAGTGCAAGATTTAAGAAAATGTTGGAAAATGAGGGCTTCGAGGTGTACCGCGAGGATACACAGGATCGCTTGGATGACGAAACGTTTTTAAGATCTATGGATCTGATTATTCCTCTCTGGACACAGGGCCATATGGGAGACTGCCGCTGCTTTCGGCTGTCCGATGCCATTGCCTCAGGTGTAGGTCTTGCGGGATGTCATGGAGGAATGTGCGATGCCTTCCGTTGGAATATTGAATATCAGTTTATGACCGGAAGTCAGTGGGTGGTGCATCCCGGCGATGTATGGTATCATCATCTGTCCGATTTGGACCCAAAGAATATGGAAGAGGTAAAACGAGATTATCCAAGCCCTGACGGAGCCTTTGAACGGGAATATGAGGTTCACTTTAAAAAGGGAAATTCCTCTCCTATTATTGAAGGGCTGGAAGATTTTAAAGTACATACGGAGCAGTATTATCTCCATCTGGACCCCTGTGTAAATGTGCTTGCAACGACTCAGGTAGATACAATTGGGCCGCATACGCCAAATGGGATTGTGGAGATGCCCGTAGCCTATACAAAGCTGTGGGGAGAGGGCCGCGTATTCTATACCTCTATGGGACATCAGGACAATATTTTTGATATTCCTTCCGTGAATGAGATGGTACGCCGGGGCTTTTTGTGGGCGGCTCGTAAACAGGATTAGATGATCAGGCGGGGTAGCTCTTTGGGCTGCCCTGCTGTTCTTTCAGCACATCGGAAATGATTTGATTTTTGATATGCTGGTGTGCTGACTGCATGGATAAAAAATGAAAGGTACGGGATTAAAAAATATGATAAAAGAATTTCCAAGAACTATAGTAGGTGGTGTATCCCTGCCGAGAATGATTATCGGCTGCAACTGGATTTCCGGTTTCAGCCATAAAAGCGCGGCAGGAGACAGCATGATTCGCCGGAATCACAGTCAGCCGGAATCTGCATCTGCAATTTTTGAAGCTTTTTTGGAAGAGGATGTAAACGCAGTCCTTGGCCTTTTTGGTGTGGATACAAATTTGAGAAAGGCTGTGGATTTGGCACAGGAGAAAACAGGAAAAGAAATGATTCTTCTTGATGAGCCAATTTTAAATATGGATAATACACCTATGGCAAGGCATGAAGCAGAGTTGGAAATTAAGGCATGTGCAAGGCGCGGGGCGAAGTTTTGCCTGCCTCTTCACTCCTGCATAGAGCAGCTTATAAATAAAAATACGGAGACTATGGATCGATTGCCGGACTATCTTGCAATGATCCGTGAGGCAGGGATGGTTCCGGGCTTGTCTGCACATATGCCAGAGGTTATCCAGTATGCGGACAAAAATGAATATGACGTGGAGACCTATATTCAGATTTATAACTGCATGGGTTTTTTGATGCAAGTTGAAATCGAAAGTGTGATAAAAGTGATCCACAATGCAAAAAAGCCTGTGATTACCATTAAGCCCTGTGCAGCAGGGCGGACCACTCCTTTTGTGGGTTTGAATTTTGTGTATAACACAATCCGGCCGCAGGATATGGTTTGTATTGGCTGCTTCAATGCGAATGAGGCATACGAGGATTTGGAATATGCAAAAGCGGCTATAGAACGTCGTCAGCCCATAGTATCACATAGAAATAGCCCTTTGTCTACCACTGTAATTAAAGGATCTATTTAATATGACACGTCTAAAAAACTTTTCTTATGCATGGGTGGTTTTTATCAGCCTTATTTTCCTGAAACTTGGAGTAGGCGGTGCGATATATGGTATTACCGGCAATTTTGTTGCACCGGTGGTTCGGGAACTGGGCTGTACCGTCAGCCAGTTTACTATGGTAGTCAGTATTCAGGCGGCAGTGATGGCTTTTATGTATACAACAGCGGCAAGGGTGATAAAAAAGAAGAAAATCGGAAGAGTGATGGGCCTGGCAACTCTGGTGCAGGTACTTGGAGTCGCATGGATGGGGACCTGCCAAAGAGTGGAGTTGTTTTACCTTTCAGGCATTGTTATCGGCGTAGGGGCTTCCTTTACCAGTTTTGTTACAATCCCCATTGTGGTGGATATGTGGTTTCAAAAACAGGCGGGTCTGGTACTTGGGCTTATAGTTGCGGCAGAGAATATAGCAACTATTTTGTATAGCCTTCTGACTGCGGAGCTGATTGTACGATGCGGATGGAGGCTGACCTATATGCTGATAGCTGCGATATCACTGTTCTTGTCCGCGCCGGCAGCTTTTTTCTTTATTAAAACTCCCGGGGAGGCAGGATGTCCGCCTTATGGAGCGGAAACACAGGAAAAAGAGAAAAAAGCTGAATCTGTGTGGGGGCTGACAAAGAACAAAGCCGTACGCAATCCTGCTTTTTACCTTGTATGGATAATAGGTATGTGCTACAGCATAAGCTACAGCGTTCAACAGTACATAGCAGCTTTCGCCACTATGGAGCTTAGACAAAGCATTGCTTATGGTGCCCGGGCGGCAGCTTATATGAGCTTTGGATTTATCATCAGCAGTATGATGTTGGGATTCATAAATGACAGGTTCGGTGCAAAGGCCGGTTTAGGTTACGGAGCCATGTGCATCCTCCTGGGTTACGGACTTATGGCTTTAAGCATCCGAGTTCCGTCCCTCTGTATTTTGGCAGCGCTAATCGTGGGCTTTGGCGGGAGTATGTACACGGTACAGTGTCCACTGATTACCCGTATGGTCTTGGGAAGCAGAGATTATTCTTCCATTTGGTCTTTCATGATGATGGGGAACAGTATGATAGGAGCTTTGAGTTTTTCTTTAGTTGGTCTTTTTTATGATTGGGGAGGCAGCTACCGGGGAGCTTTTTTTATGGCAATCAGTCTCTATATCATTGCATTTATTGTAGGAACAGCTGCCATTCGGATGGGTAAAAGACTTCGGTAAAGCATCATCTGTCTGCAAAAAGCCTGTTTAAGAATTTTTTTCATAAAGCAGCAAAAGCCCCCGCAGCAAAAGATCCTCATCCACTAAAATCCGATTCCTGCAAAGGGGAGCAATCACTCCGGCAAGCCCGCCCGTAGCAATCAGCGTACAAGGCTCCCCAAGCTCCTCCTGAATACGGTCAATCAGTCCGTCCAAGGCTCCGGCATTGCCGTAGAGAATCCCGCTCTTCATAGAATCCACCGTATTACTCCCAATCAGCTTTTTCGGCGGATCAAGCGAAACCTTGGGAAGCTGCGCCGCCCGGCTGGAAAGGGCGTCAAGCGAAACCATCACCCCCGGCAGAATCATTTTCCCGATAAAAGCCCCGGACTTATCAATCACTGACACCGTAGTAGCCGTCCCCATATCAATCAAAATCTGCGGAGCCGGATAATCGTGAACCGCCGCCACAGCAGCCACCACCAGATCACTTCCCTGCTGCGCCGGATTATCAACCGCCAGCTTAATACCCGTCTTAATTCCAGGCCCCACCACCAGAAACCGCGACCCCGTAAACCGCTCCGCCGCCAGCTTCACCGTATCCGTCACCGAGGGAACCACCGAAGAAATAATTCCCCCCTCAACAGCAGAAGCATCAATCCCATACAACGAAAAAGTCTCCCGAAAAATCACCGCATACTCCAGGCTGGCCGACCGCTGATTCGTCTCAAACCGCTCAAGAAAACACAGCCGTTTTCCGTCAAAGCACCCGATCACAATATTCGTATTTCCAATATCAATCGTCAAAATCATTTTAAAAATATTCCTCATTTAAAATAAAATCATGGGCTATAACAAAATCCCCCGCAATAAATCAATCACATTCCTCAAAGAAGTATTACAGCAGCATCAGAAACCATACTTCCATAAATCGGCCCATATCCGGCAAGGCAAAACAACGAATACCCTCCGCGGGCAGAACCACCGCCCACAGAGGGTAAAAATCCATCAACAAAACTCCGGCACAGCCTTACACAAAGAGCATCTCCCGAACAGAGACCCTTACCGAGCCACCGCCATCTGCTTCCTGAAAAATACCAGAAGCGCCCTTCCAAGCGCCGTCACCAGAACCGCCGCCGCAATAGCCTCCGGAATCCCCGAAGCCGTCACGGTAGCCATAATCAGCCCCCACACAGCATCCAAGGCAACCTCCTTAGCCGCCGCATACTGAGAAGCCAAAAGCACATAGATACTCCCCATCACAAAAACCGTATTCACCATAGACCCGACAAACCCGGTAATCGGAAGAGCAACCCAGGGAGACAGACGAAGCTTACGCAGCCCAATCCAGACCCATCCGGCCACAACACCAATCAAAATCCGGCAGCCAATGGCAATCCAGAGCGTCTTTACAACACCAAGCAAATCCTCCGCAAGAAACGGCGAAAAAGCAAAAGAAAGCAGGGTAGGAGCCGTCGTATTACTAATCATCGAGCAGATCCCAAACACGCCCCCCAGAATCGCCCCGGCCGAGGGACCCAAAAGAACCGCCCCAATAATAACCGGAATATGCACAGTTGTTGCCTTAATAATCGGAAGCTGAATCATCCCCAACGGCGTATTCGCCAACAGAATCACAATCGCAGCCATAAGTGCAACACTGACCATCCAACGAGTGTCTTTTCTTGATTTCTCCATATTCAATTTTCCTCCTAAATGTTATTATTCTCCCAAGGGAGATACAATACAACTACCTTTATACCACAAATCCAAAAAAAAATATACAAAAAAATAAACTTTTTATGCTATACTAAAAACAGTTCAAAAAGAGCAAAAGAAAAATGCACCCATCAGGGAATCACTAACAGATACATTGTAAACGGTAAATAAAGACATTCTAATCAAATCTTTAAATCACCATTTGGAGGAATTGTCTATGGATAAAGATAAAAGAAAATTAACAGAAAAAGAATTGAAACGTAAAGATTCCTTTGAAAAATTAAATTCTGAAATGCAGCAAAAGGGATATAAAACAAAGAATATGATAATCAATATTCAACAAGCGAATTATTTAGGTCCTTTGAGCATGCTGCCATTTATGATTATAATATTCCGGATTTACCATAAGGTAAATGGTTTTGATTTAGAGGGAATTTCCTGGGGATTTGCCGTAACAGCATTTTTATCTATCCTATGCCTAACCATTCTGCATGAGTTAATACATGGAATCACTTGGGGGATATTTGCAAAAAATCATTTTCACTCAATTGATTTTGGAATCATATGGAGCAGTTGTTCCCCATACTGTACTTGTTCCGAACCGCTGAAAAAGTGGCAATATCTCTTAGGAATTGTTATGCCTACATTAGTTTTAGGAGCCGGAGCAGCAGTAGTTGCAATAATGGCAAATCAATTACTGCTATTTTTCCTGTCAGAATTTATGCTCCTTTCAGGCGGTGGAGACTTTCTAATTACACTGAAAATTTTGTCATACCGCACAAATAAGAAAAAAAGTGTATACTGCGATCATCCTTACGAATGCGGTTTTGCTATTTTTGAGAAATAAACAACACCTAATCACAAAAGCTTCACCACCAAAGACACAATACAAAAAACAACCAAATAACAAACAACAAACCCCGTCCGTCACACACAACAAAAAGGAGCCACCATGTTAAAAGGAAAAACCATAATCCTAGCCGTAACCGGCAGCATAGCCGCCTATAAAATTCCAAACCTGGCCCGCATGCTGAAAAAACAAAACTGCAACGTCCAGGTCCTAATGACCAAAAACGCCGCCAACTTCATTAATCCAATAACCTTCGAAAGCCTAACCGGAAATAAATGCCTCATCGACACCTTCGACCGCAATTTCCAATACAGCGTCGAACACGTCGCCTTAGCCAAGCAAGCCAACCTGGTACTAGTCGCTCCCGCATCAGCCAACGTCATCGGAAAAATAGCAGGCGGCATAGCAGATGACATGCTCACCACAACCGTCATGGCTTGCCCCTGCAAAAAACTCATATCCCCAGCCATGAACCACAACATGTACCATAACCCCATCGTCCAGGACAACCTGACCAAGCTTGCGCATTTCGCCTACGAAATCATACCTCCGGAAAAAGGCATGTTAGCCAACGGCGACGAGGGCGACGGCCGAATGCCTGAAGAAAAAATACTCTTAGAATACATCCTGAAAGAAATCGCCTGTAAAAAAGATCTGACCGGCAAAAAAATCCTGATAACCGCAGGCGCCACCCGCGAACCCATCGACCCCGTACGCTTCATCACCAACCATTCCAGCGGAAAGATGGGCATCGCCTTAGCAAGAGCGGCCATGCTCCGCGGAGCAGAAGTCACCCTGGTATCGGCCCACACAGACACAGAGCCACCCATGTTCGTACGTACCCTGGCCGTGGCAACAGCCCAGGACATGTTCGAAGCAGTAACAAAAGAAGCCGAAACTGCCGACTACGTAATCAAAGCCGCCGCAGTAGCCGACTACACCCCTGTGTCCGCAGCCGATCACAAGCTGAAGAAATCGGACCAGGATCTAACTATAGACCTGAAACGCACAAAAGACATCCTGAAATACCTGGGCGAGCATAAAAAAGAGGGCCAAATCCTCTGCGGCTTCGCAATGGAGACAGAAGATCTGTTAGAAAATTCCAGAAAAAAGCTGGAATCCAAAAACTGCGATCTCATCTGCGCCAACAGCCTGCGCGAAGAAGGCGCCGGCTTCGGAACCGACACCAACCGTATTACCTTACTCACCCGTGAAAAAGAGACAAAATTAGATCTTATGACAAAAGAGCAGGCAGCCCACCGCATCCTGGATGCCATTCACTATGAGCTTGCCAAATAACAACCCTGTATTAGTAATAAATAAATTTTCAGGAGTTAGGTAATATTTTTATTGATTTTTACACTGTTATTGCATATAATAAAACCAGATAGGAAACTATCTTTGGAGAGTTCCTGCCAGATAGTGGAAGATTTTAAATTCGGGAGAGTCCCTGCCAGACAGTGGGAGATTTTAAACTCATGGGGAGCAGCAATGCTCCCTTATTTTTTTAGAAAGGTATGGAATGGAAGAATTTAAACTGTATAGAGTGTTGGACGAATATGCCTGCCGGTGAGAAAAAGGTGATAAAAAATATCATATAAGCAAAAAGCAGAAAATGACTTATCGGCAGGATATGTAAGAGCGGCACTAGAATATAAGGCATTAGAAAAATTTTGCAGAAGTTTTACAGACGAAAAAAAGTGAGAAGCTACAACACAAATATTTACCACGGAGGAAGCAGCATGTCATTCGTACATTTGCACACCCATACGGAATACAGCCTTTTAGACGGTTCCAACAAAATCAAAGAATACGCAGCCCGCGTCAAAGAGCTTGGCATGGAAGCCGCCGCCATCACCGATCACGGCGCCATGTTCGGCGTCATCGACTTTTACCGGGCCGCCCGTGCGGAAGGCATCAAGCCCATACTGGGCTGCGAGGTCTATGTGGCCCCCAACTCCCGTTTCGACAAAGAGCTTACCGGCGGCGAGGACCGCTACTATCATCTTGTACTTCTGGCCGAAACCAACGAAGGCTACGCCAACCTGGTCAAAATCGTATCCAAAGGCTACGTAGAGGGCTTCTACTACCGCCCCCGGGTAGATATGGAGGTCCTGGAGCAGTACCACAAGGGAATCATTGCCTTAAGCGCCTGCCTTGCCGGAGAAGTACAGCGTTACATCATAAAGGGTCTTTACGACGAAGCCAAAAAGACAGCCTTAAAATATGAAGCAATCTTCGGAAAAGGAAATTATTTCCTGGAGCTTCAGGATCACGGCATTCCGGAACAAAAGACCGTGAACCAGGCACTTCTGCGTATGAGCCGCGAGCTGGAGCTCCCCCTGGTAGCCACCAACGATATCCACTACACCAACGCAGAGGATGCAAAACCCCACGACATCCTCCTCTGCATCCAGACGGCCAAAAAGCTGCAGGACGAGGACAGAATGCGCTACGAGGGCGGCCAATATTACGTAAAATCCCCGGAGGAAATGGCGGCCTTATTCCCCTATGCAAAGGAAGCGCTGGAAAATACGGGAAAAATAGCCGAGCGATGCAATGTAGACATTGAGTTTGGCATCACAAAGCTACCAAAATTCGACGTGCCCGAAGGCTACACCTCCTGGGAATACCTCAATAAAATCTGCTTCGAGGGCTTGAGAGAACGCTATCCCGAGGACGACGGAAGCAAAAAGGAACGCCTGGAATATGAGCTTGATGTTATCAAAAGAATGGGCTATGTGGACTACTTTCTCATTGTGTGGGATTTTATCAAATACGCCCGGGATCACGGCATTGCCGTAGGTCCCGGCCGAGGCTCCGCAGCAGGAAGTATTGTATCCTACGTTATGCACATCACCAACATAGATCCCATGAGCTATCAGCTTCTTTTCGAGCGTTTTTTGAACCCGGAGCGCGTCTCCATGCCGGATATTGACATTGATTTCTGCTATGAACGCCGGCAGGAGGTAATAGACTATGTAGTAAGAAAATACGGCAAGGACCGGGTGGTTCAGATAGTAACCTTCGGAACGATGGCGGCCCGGGGCGTGATCCGCGATGTGGGCCGCGTGATGGATCTGCCCTATGCCTTTGTGGATTCCATTGCCAAAATGATACCGGCCGAGCCGGGAAGAACCGTGACCTTAAAGGATGCTCTGAAAATGAACCCGGAGCTTCGGGACAGCTATGAAAAGGACCCTCAGGTTCATGAACTGGTGGACATGTCCATGCGTCTGGAAGGACTGCCCCGCCATACCTCCATGCATGCGGCCGGCGTCGTGATCTGTCAGAAGGCGGCGGACGAATATGTGCCGCTGTCAAGGGCCAACGACGGTTCTATCACCACCCAGTTTACCATGACAACCCTGGAAGAGCTGGGCCTTCTGAAAATGGATTTCCTGGGACTGCGGACGCTGACCGTGATTCAGGACGCGGCAAAGCTTGCGGAAAAGAGCTTTCACATTCAGCTGGATATGGATCGGATTGACTATGACGACAAGGCCGTATTTGCTTCCATCGGAAGCGGAAAGACCGACGGTATCTTTCAGCTTGAGAGCGCAGGCATGAAAAGCTTTATGAAGGAGCTAAAGCCTAAGAATCTGGAGGACGTCATAGCCGGAATCGCTCTCTACCGTCCGGGGCCTATGGACTTTATACCCCAGTATATCCGGGGCAAGGATCACCCCGAAACCATTGTCTATGACTGCCCGGAGCTGGAAGAGATCCTGGAGCCTACCTACGGCTGCATTGTCTATCAGGAGCAGGTTATGCAGATTGTACAGCGCCTGGCCGGTTATACCCTTGGGCGAAGCGATCTGGTGCGCCGGGCCATGTCCAAGAAAAAAGCCTCCGTTATGGAAAAAGAGCGGCAGAACTTTGTCTACGGCAATCCGGAGGAAGGGGTGCCGGGCTGTATCAGCAACGGAATCCCGGAAAAGACCGCCCACAAAATTTTTGACGAAATGACGGATTTTGCAAAATACGCCTTCAATAAGTCCCACGCCGTGGTATATGCGGTGGTGGCCTATCAGACCGCCTATCTCAAATATTACTATCCGGTGGAATTTATGGCCGCGCTTATGACCTCCTGCATTGAAAATCCGGGCAAAGTGTCCGAGTACATTTTAAGCTGCCGCCAGATGGATATTCCCATTCTGCCGCCGGATATCAACGAGGGAGAAGCCGTATTTTCCATCTCAAACAAGTCTATCCGCTATGGACTGTCTGCCATCAAGAGCATAGGACGGCCCGTGGTGGAGTGTATAGTGGCGGAGCGGAATCTCGGGGGAGCCTTCAAGAGCCTTACGGACTTCATAGAGCGGATGTCCGGAAAGGAGGTCAACAAAAAGACCCTGGAAAATCTGATTAAGGCAGGAGCATTGGACAGCCTGGGAGGAAACCGCCAGCAGTATATGATGGCCTACGGGAGCATTATGGACAGCGTAGCTCAAAGCCGCAAGACCACCATGACCGGGCAGATGAGCCTTTTTGACCTGGTGGACGAAGAGGAAAAGGAGCATTTCAAGATTCAGCTTCCTAAGGTGGAGGAGTACAAAAAAGAGCTTGTTCTGTCCTTTGAAAAGGAGGTTTTGGGCGTCTACATCAGCGGACATCCCTTGGAGGAATACGAGGAGCGCTGGCGGAAAAATATTACGGCGGTGACTACGGATTTCCAACTGGACGAGGAAACCAACAAGAGCCGGGTTCGGGACGGGGAACTGGTGATTATCGGCGGGATGATTACAGGAAAAACGATTAAGTATACGAAAAATAACCGAGTGATGGCATTTCTGCAGCTGGAGGATCTTGTGGGAACCGTGGAAGTGATTGTGTTCCCCAATATTTACGAGCGCAATTCCGGGATGCTGACGGAAGAGTCCAAGGTCTTTGTCAGCGGCCATGTAAACGGGGAGGAGGACAAGGCGAGCAAGCTTATTTGTGACCGCATTTTCTCCTTTGACGAAGGAAAACGGGAGCTGTGGATACAATTTCCCAACCAGGCGGCCTGCGTGGAGCAGGAGGCGGAGCTTCTTGCGCTTCTTCATGACAGCGACGGCAATGACTCGGTGGTGCTTTACGCGGCGGCGGAGCGGAGCACAAAGCGTCTGGGAGCGGGAAGGAGCGTCCGGGCGGAGGGAGAGCTTCTTGCAAGGCTTCGGGCGCGTTTTGGCACAGATAATGTAAAAGTTGTAGAGAAACGTATTGAAAAGCTGAAAAAAATGCATTAAAATATCAAGCAGATACCGATAGAACTGTGCTGCGGTTCACAGACGGCCGTACTGCCTGTGCGGTAATCGGACGGTACGGCGCAAATGCGGCAATTTATGGGGAGGAGTAGACATGACGAAAGAGATTAACACCATCGGAGTATTGACAAGCGGCGGCGACGCCCCGGGAATGAATGCGGCGATTCGCGCGGTAGTCAGAAAAGCCATTGCCAACGGAAAGAAGGTCAAGGGAATCCGCAAAGGGTATTCCGGCCTTCTCAATGAAGAGATCATAGATATGACGGCGAACGATGTGTCCAACACCATTGAGCGCGGCGGCACCATCCTGTTTACGGCCAGGTGCAAGGAATTTATGACAAAGGAAGGTCAGGAGCGGGGCGCGGAGATCTGCAATAAGCATGGAATCGACGGAATCGTGGTTATCGGCGGAGACGGTTCCTTTAAGGGCGCTCAGGCATTGGCAAATCTGGGAATTAACACGGTCGGCGTGCCGGGGACAATTGACCTGGATATCTCCTGTACCGAGTATACCATCGGTTTTGACACGGCGGTCAATACGGCTATGGAGGCGATAGATAAGGTTCGTGATACCTCCACTTCCCACGAGCGCTGCAGTATTATAGAGGTAATGGGAAGAAATGCCGGTTACATTGCCCTCTGGTGCGGCATTGCCAACGGTGCGGAGGATATTTTGATTCCCGAGAATTACGACTATGACGAGCAGGAGATTATCAACAACATCATTGCCAACCGCAAGCGCGGCAAGAAGCATCATATTATTGTAAATGCCGAGGGCGTGGGACATTCAACCAGTATGGCCCGCCGGATTGAGGCAGCTACGGGAATTGAGACGAGAGCTACCATATTGGGCCACATGCAGAGAGGCGGAAACCCCACCTGCAAGGATCGCGTCTATGCGTCTATGATGGGGGCAATGGCGGCGGATCTCCTCTGCGCAGGAAAGACCAACCGGGTAGTGGGCTATCAGCAT
This sequence comes from Clostridia bacterium, assembly GCA_910574835.1. Classification (GTDB taxonomy): domain Bacteria; phylum Bacillota; class Clostridia; order Lachnospirales; family Lachnospiraceae; genus Laedolimicola. The sequence goes on from CAJTDE010000001.1 coordinate 45,586, forward strand.
GGCCGGTTCCAGGATTTTGATATCAACGAGGCCCTGGCTATGGATAAGGGAATCGATCCTTATCAGTATGAGATTGCCCAGGCGCTTTCCAAGCATTAGAGCGTTTGAAATTTGTTTAGTACACCCCCGGGCCATGTCCGCCTGGCTTGCGCCCGTGGGAATAAAGAGAGCAGTTGATGATTGGAGTCCGTTGCAGAACAGAAAACAGTATGCAATGGACTCTTATTTACCGGAAAAGGAACGGACATATGATAACCAGTACGGCCAATCAGCAGGTGAAGCAGTTGATTCAATTAAATAAGAAGGGAAAGCTGCGGGATGCCCGGGACGTCTTTGTGGTAGAAGGCCCCAGGATGTTTCGGGAGGCTCCGAAGGAACGGATTGAGAAGATCTACATCTCGGAGAGCTATTTTAAAAATCAGCGGCAGGAAATGGGGTCGGGGATACCTTATGAGGTGGTTCAGGATTCCGTATTCAAGGCCATGTGCGACACGCAGACTCCCCAGGGGATTCTTTGTCTGGTAAAACAGTATCACTATACGCTGAAGGATCTTTTGAAAAAAACAAATCCCTTGCTGCTGATTCTGGAAAATATCCAGGATCCCGGAAACCTGGGTACCATGATGCGGACGGCGGAGGGAGCCGGGGCGGACGGCGTGATCTTAAGCACGGGCTGTGTGGATCTCTACAATCCCAAAACCATCCGCTCCACGATGGGTTCCGTGTACCGTGTGCCGTTTTTACAGGCCGGGGATCTGAAAGAGACCATAGCCGAGCTTAAGGGGCAGGGAGTGAGTACCTATGCCGCCTTTTTGGACGGAGCCAAAAGCTACGGCGAACCGGACTACCGGAAGGGAACGGCCTTTCTCCTGGGAAATGAAGGGAACGGCCTTACGCGGGAGCTTGCTGCCTGCGCCGATACCTGTATCCGGATTCCTATGGAGGGAAAACTGGAATCCTTAAATGTGTCGGCGGCCTCCGCGGTTCTGCTGTATGAGGCCCACCGCCAGAGAAGCCGATAAGTAATATTTGGCGCGCAGATTCTCCCTTACAATGGGATATCGATACATAAAGCCCCACTTTTTTTGTGTTTTTTGCTGAAAATGTTCCCGCAGCCACCACTTTTGCGTTTATACCCTTGACAAGAGCTGTGCTTCCTGCTAAAATGACATCGTAACAAAATTGTAATATTTGCGATCATATTTGTAATATAATGACCGGAATAAACAGGCAAAGAGCCGGACAGTCCGGGAAAGAAACAAAATGCAGATATTACACAGGGAGGTTCTTATGAAAGCGATCAGCAGAAAGCTACCGGTTTTACTAAGCCTGCTACTGATTTGGGTGATGGCATCCGGGTTCGAGGGAATCGAGGATTTGGATGTGGAGACGACGGCCGGTATTGAGTCCGTGATGGACGATTTGACGGGAGAAGATTTTGAGAAGCTGCAGATTGAGGAAGAATGGGAAGAAAAAGTACTTGCAAATGTTGAGGATTATGTTACGGTGCGCTCAGAGCCGAACGCGGAATCAACCGCTTTGGGGCGGATGTTCAAGGGCGACGGCGGCGAGGTGGTAGAACGCTTGGAGGGCTGGACGAGAGTACAGTCCGGCAATGTGAACGGCTATGTGAACAATGATTATCTTTTGTTCGGTTATGAAGCTTACGAACAGGCACAGGAGGAGGTTACATTGACAGCCACATCCCTGACAGGGGGGCTGCGTATCCGTTCCGAAGCCAGTACGGAGGCAAAGATTCTGAAAAATGTGGGTGAAGGCACGAAGCTTGATGTGGTAGAAGGTGAGGAAACCGAGGGAGCGGAGTGGATTCACATCCGGTATGCGGAAGAAAAGACAGGCTATGTGTCAGCCGAATACGTCAGCGTGGAATTTGAGCTTGGCGAAGCGATGACAATGGATGAGATTAAGAAAAAAGAGGCTGAGGAAAAGCGGGAGAAACTGAAACAGCAGCTGGATTCTTTTAAGGCAAACGGCAATGAGGTTACGCTTTTGGCAGCGCTCATTCAGGCAGAGGGCGGCAATCAGCCCTACGATGGTCAGGTGGCTATCGGAGCGGTGGTGATGAACCGGGTAAAGAGCGGAAGATATCCGAGCAGCATTGCGGATGTTATCTATGCCCCGGGCCAGTTCGGGCCGGTAAGCAACGGAACCATAGCCCGGTATCTGGCAGGACCGAAGGCAAGCTGTATGCAGGCAGCACAGGAAGCTATCAACGGTTATACTACAATCGGAAGCTACACACATTTCCGGAGGGCCGGATATGATGCAGGGCCTGACAGTATTGTGATTGGAAGTCACGTATTCTATTAAGAAAAAAGGGAAGCTGCGGAGAAGCAAACTCTCCGCAGCTTTTATTATAGACACAACTTTGGAACCATGCATCAAATACTTGTAATTCGGAGAAAATTATAGTATGATAAACTTTAATATATAAAAAAGTTGCTCAACCAAGAAGAAGGAGGAATGAACCTGAATGGATGCCATATATTGGCTGATTCTTTTCATTGTGCTGCTGGTGATTGAGATAATCACATTGGGACTTACAACCATTTGGTTTGCCGGTGGAGCATTGACAGCCTTTGTGCTTTCCATGCTGGAGGTATCATCGGTGCTGCAATGGGCCGTATTCTGTGCGGTTTCTTTGATTCTTCTGTTTGCTACACGACCCTGGGCCGTGCGTTATTTTAACAACCAGAAGAAAGAGAAAACAAACGTGGACAGTCTGATAGGCAAGACCGCTGTGGTTACATCGGAAATCCGGAATCTGGAAGGAAAAGGCGAAGTTTTTGTAAATGGTTTAACCTGGACGGCCCGCTCGGAAGAGGATTCTCTGGAGATTAAAGAGGACACTCATGTAACGGTAACGGCTGTGCAGGGTGTGAAGCTGATTGTTAAGGTTAAAAGCTGACGTTGGTTTCATAAGGGATATCATGGAACCGGAATAGTCCGGCTAAAAAAGGAGGAAATGTAATGGGACTTGGGATAGCATTGGTTATTATTTTGGTAATTTTTATTTTGCTGATTCTTGCGTCATGCATCAAGATTGTACCGCAGGCGCAGGCGCTGATCATTGAGCGTTTAGGCGCTTATATGGGAACCTGGGGCGTAGGTATTCACTTTAAAGCGCCGTTCATTGACCGTGTGGCAAAGCGGGTGACCTTAAAAGAGCAGGTTGTTGACTTTGCGCCGCAGCCGGTAATTACAAAGGATAATGTTACTATGCGGATTGATACGGTCGTATTTTTCCAGATAACCGACCCCAAGCTGTTTGCATACGGCGTGGAGAACCCGATTATGGCTATCGAGAATTTGACAGCTACAACATTACGTAATATTATCGGTGAGCTGGAGTTAGATCAGACCTTAACCTCCCGCGAGGTTATCAATACCAAGATGCGTGCGTCTCTGGATATAGCTACAGACCCCTGGGGTATCAAGGTAAACCGTGTGGAGCTTAAGAATATTATTCCGCCTGCAGCCATTCAGGATGCGATGGAAAAGCAGATGAAGGCAGAGCGTGAGCGCCGTGAGGCCATTCTGAGAGCAGAGGGTGAGAAGAAGTCTACCATTCTGGTTGCAGAAGGACAGAAGGAATCTGCGATTTTGGATGCGGAGGCAGAGAAGCAGGCAGCTATCCTTCGCGCGGAGGCGAAGAAGGAAGCAACGATACGCGAGGCCGAAGGTCAGGCTCAGGCTATCTTAAAGGTACAGCAGGCGAATGCCGATGGTTTAAGAATGTTGAAAGAGGTAGAGGCAGACAGTTCCGTGCTGCAGCTTAAGAGCTTAGAAGCATTTGCCAAGGCTGCCGACGGCCAGGCGACAAAGATTATCATTCCCTCAGATATTCAGGGATTGGCAGGGACCATAAAAGCTATTACAGAAGTGGCAAAGGACAGCTAAGATAAGAAAGCCTGCGGGGGACACTTAAGGTGTCCCCCTATTTGTATCATGGTAAAAGGAAATTCGTTTGCGGTATCTGTGAGTTGTATTGGAATGGAGGTATGTTGTGATTCCGGTAATTGACTTGTCAAAGGAATACGGCTTAGTATTGGAAGGCGGAGGAGCCAAGGGCGCTTATCAGATTGGAGCATGGAAAGCGCTGAAGGAAGCAGGAGTCAAAATCAAGGGTGTAGCCGGAACCTCTGTGGGCGCTTTGAACGGTGCGCTGATCTGTATGGGAGATTTAGAGCAGGCGGAAAAGCTTTGGAAAACCATTGCCTATTCTAAGGTGATGGATGTAGACGACCAGCTGATGGCCCGGCTTTTTGACAAGGAGAAGTTAAAGCCGGATGTTCTGCGCAGCACGCTTAAGGATATTTTTCGTATGCTGGGCGATGGAGGAGCGGACATTGCGCCGCTTAAGAATCTGATTGAAGAGAATATTGATGAGGAGAGGATTCGAAACAGTCCTATGGAATTTTATTCCTGCACCTATTCTGTGACAGACAGAAGGGAGCTGGAGGTAGATATGAAAGCAGTTCCGGAAGGGCAGATGCAGGATATGCTGCTGGCCAGCTCTTATCTTCCGGTTTTTAAAAATGAGAAGCTTCACGGAAAGACCTATATGGACGGCGGCATCACGAATGTTCTTCCGGTGAATACGCTTCTGGACAGGGGCTACGAAAATCTTATTCTAATTCGTATTTTTGGTGTCGGCCATGAAAAAAGGATTATGATTCCCGATGAAGTAACGGTATTGGAGATAGCGCCCCGGAGCAGCCTCGGCAGTATGTTGCAGTTTGACAGCGCTAAGAGCAGAAGGAATATGAGAATGGGCTACTATGATGCCCTTCGAATGCTTTATGGCCTGGAAGGAAAAATATATTATATTGAACAAAAGGAAGAAGAGTGTTATTATTTAAATCAATTGATTGGAATTTCATCAGAGGTTACAAGACATGTTTTAGAGGTTTATAAAAGGGAGCCAGAGACAGAGCTGTCCTTGCGTCAGTATCTTGAGAAGGTATTACCGCAGATAGCGGCGGAGCTGAAGCTGGGAAATAGCTGGAGCTATAGAACACTGTATTTGACGATGTTGGAAGCTACGGCAAGAATCTTTCGGATTGGCAAATATCATATCTATACGGCAGAGGAGCTAAGGGAGGCTGTGAGAAAAAAGGCACAAGGCAATGAACTGCCCCGGGAGCTTCCGGCGTTTGTGCATGTGATATTGAACCAACTGTAAAAGGTGAAGGTGTGTCGAAGCGACTTTACCCTTTAGTGCCGTCGCGCAGCGACTACAAATAGGAGGATATGTGAAATGGATTTAAAAGGACGAGATTTTTTAACGCTGAGAGATTTTACATCGGAGGAGATCGCATACCTGGTAGAGCTTGCGGGAAAGCTGAAAGCCAGAAAAAAGCAGGGAATTGCTGAAAAACCCCTTCGGGGCAAGAATGTAGCCTTGATTTTTGAAAAAACAAGTACCCGCACCCGCTGCGCCTTTGAGGTGGCAGCTCATGATCTGGGAATGGGAACTACCTATTTAGACCCTTCAAGCTCACAGATTGGCAAGAAGGAAAGCATTGCCGATACGGCTCGGGTATTGGGAAGAATGTTTGACGGCATTGAATATCGCGGATTTGGTCAGGCGATTGTGGAAGAGCTGGCAAAATATGCGGAGGTCCCTGTGTGGAACGGTCTTACCAATGAATATCATCCCACACAAATGCTGGCAACGCTTTTGACAGTAAAGGAGCATTTGGGCAGATTACAAGGCGTAAAGCTTGTTTATATGGGAGACGCACGCTATAATATGGGCAATTCTCTGATGATTGCCTGCGCCAAGATGGGAATGCATTTTACTGCCTGCGCGCCGAAGGCGTATTTTCCGGAGAAGGAACTGGTAGACTGGTGCAAGGCTGCGGCAAAGGAGACAGGCGCGGTGATTACCCTCACGGAAGATGTGGAAGAGGGTACCAGAGGAGCGGATGTGATCTATACGGATGTGTGGGTTTCTATGGGCGAGCCGGATGAGGTATGGGAAGCCCGGATTCGGGATTTGTCCCCTTATCAGGTCAATCGTCATGTGATGGAAAACGCAGGACCCCAAGCGATATTTACCCATTGTCTGCCGGCCTTTCATGATTTGAATACAAAAATCGGGAAAGAAATGAGCGATAAGTTCGGAATAACAGAAATGGAATGTACAGATGAGGTATTTGAGTCCCAACAGTCTGTTGTGTTTGATGAAGCAGAGAACCGTATGCATACCATTAAAGCGGTGATGGCCGCAACTCTGGGAGCGGAGATTGATGAGAGAGACGAAAAGCCCTAAAAGAGATCCTTATTACTACTGGAAAATGGTAAATATGATTCTGGCCTGCGCTATTCTGATTTTGGCAATTCTGATTATTTTCGGAGGAAAAGACGGGATATTAGTACCGGCAGTTTTCTTCTTGGGAATTGTGATGTGCAGTCTGTCCGGGATTATGGAGTTGGCGAAAAATAAAAGGGTGATCGGCTATATTTGTTCTATTTTTGCTGGGATTCTTACAGTTGCGCTGATTATCACGATCATTGAAATATGGTGAGACGATGAAGCAGAAGATATTGTGTATGCTAAGGGAAGCGGATACTTATGTGTCAGGGCAGGAGCTGTGCGGGCAGCTTGGCGTATCGCGTACGGCAGTTTGGAAAGTAATAGGACAGCTCAAAGAAGAAGGATACGAGATTGAGGCGGTAAAGAACCGGGGTTATCGCATTACTTCGATTCCTGATGTGATGACAGCGGTGGAGATAGGAAGCCGTTTGAAAACAAAGATCATGGGCCGATGTTGTATCTGCTATCAGGAAACGGATTCTACCAATACCCGTGCAAAGCAGCTGGCAGAGGAGGGAAAGCCTCATGGTACGCTGGTCTGCGCAGAGCGGCAGACAGGAGGGAAAGGGCGCAGAGGCAGAAGCTGGAGTTCCCCTTCAGGAGAGGCTATCTATATGAGCCTGCTTTTGAGGCCGCCCATCAACCCGGTGCATACTTCTATGCTCACCTTGGTGATGGGGCTTGCTGCGGCAAAAGCATGTAATGAAGTTCTTGAAGAAAGAATAGGTCCGGCGGTTCCAAAGGTACAGGTAAAATGGCCGAATGATTTGGTACTGGAGGGCCGCAAGCTGGCAGGAATCCTTACGGAATTGAGCACAGAGGTAGATTACATCAATCATGTTGTAATAGGTATTGGCATCAATGTAAATGCAAAAGCCTTTCCGGAAGAAATTGCCGCCACAGCCAATTCTTTGCGTATGGCTACAGGAGAAGTATTTCCCAGGGCGGAACTGGCAGCCTGCTGTATGAAGCACTTTGAAGCCTGTTATGAACGTTTTATCCAAACAGAGGAGTTAAGTGCACTTAAAAAAGAGTATGAGGGCTTACTGGTGAATATCGGAAGACAGGTGCAGGTACTGGAGCCAAATCATGCATACACGGGAAAGGCCCTTGGAATCAATGACAGTGGAGAGCTTTTAGTAGAGCGGGAGGATGGGCAGGTAATAGCAGTTTATGCTGGCGAGGTGTCTGTGCGCGGCATTTATGGGTATGTCTGAAACATCAGGAGGCAGGAATGTATCAGGAAAAGGTGGTGCTTTGCGGAGCAAGCTCTTATGAAGAAAAGTATTATTTTAATGAGGACTTCGCTGCTCTTCCGGAGGAGATCCAAAAAGAGCTGAAGATCTTATGTGTGCTTTTTGTGTCAGAGGTGGGAGGTGTTCTGACTCTGGAATTTGAGGAGGATGGAACACTTTGCTTTCAAGTGAGAAGTCAGGAAAATGATTTCTTTTTTGACGAGATAGGAAGCGGCTTGAAGATCAAAGCGATTCAAAAGGAAAAGCAGGAGCTTCTTGCTTCACTGGAGCTGTTTTATAAAGTATTTGTGTTAAATGAGGAGATTGAGGATGCATAATGAAATTATTACCATCGGCCCAGTCACGATCTATGGATATGGCTTGATGATTGCTATTGGTATTTTTGCGGCTTACTTTTTGGCGGAATACCGGGCCAGAAAACTTGGCCTGGATGATGAAGCTATATTTGGACTCACCTGCTGGGCGGTAGCAGCCGGATTGATTGGCGGCAAGGTTCTTTACTATATTACTACATTTCAGGAAATTTTGGCTGACCCCTCCCTATTGCTTCAGATTGCGGATGGTTTTGTGATCTATGGCGCTTTGATAGGCGGCGTCATGGGGGTGGTTCTTTATTGCAAATGGAAAAAGCTGAATTGCTTAAGTTATTTTGACTTGGCGGTTCCTTCGGTTGCATTGGCGCAGGGCTTTGGGCGGATTGGCTGTTATTTGGCAGGCTGCTGTTATGGCAGAGAGACACAGGGGTCCTTGGCGATTGTATTTCATTCATCTGAGTATGCTCCAAACGGCGTGCCGCTGGTTCCGACACAGCTCATATCCAGCGGACTGAATTTTATACACTTTGCGATTCTTATTGTATTTGCAAAGCGATATAAAAAAGGTGAAGGACAGGTAGCCGGAATGTTTTTTGCGCTTTACAGCGCCGGACGGTTTTTCCTGGAATTTCTGCGGGGAGACGCGGAGCGGGGGAATATCGGAGCGCTCTCGACTTCCCAGTTTATTGCGATTTTTATGTTCCTTTTTGGATGGGTATTATTTTTTTACTTTGGAAAAGGAAGGTCAGTTAAGAGTGCCGCTGCAATCAGCATTATCGGAGGAGCGGATGGGCCGACCAGCATATTTTTGGCAGGAAAGGCGGAGAACAAAGAGAAAAGTCTTGAGAGGGAAAAAAAGCTGGAGCGGCTAAAGGAAGTCATTTTGGCTGAGCCTCATACATTGGAAGAGGTAGAGCGGTATCTGGTAGAACGGTGGCATGCGGAGATCTTGGAAAATGAAGAATCCGCCTGGCAGGAGGAGGCGCTTCGAACAAGTCTGCTGCTTATGCACAGGCCGGATCTCCTATCCATACCGGAGCCGAAAGCGCTTAAACGCAGCGCATCCAAAAAGGAACAGATGGCATTTCTGGAGCAGATTCAGAAGCGGTTTGAGGAAGCTGAAAAGATTTCGGCGGAGGAATTTCCCATTGATTTTCGGGTGTATCGGATTAAACCGGACAAAAAACATTCGCAGCAAGCGGGGGACGATGCCTCAAATAATAGTCATTTAGATATACAGATAGAAAAGAAGTATCAAAAGCTTCAGGTATCTCTTCAATATGAAGGCAATGAAGAGAAAGAGTTATTTGACAAGATTATAAGGGATATTTATCAATACTACGGAGTGACGGAAGAAGACAAGGAGAAGGGGACGGAGCGTTTTTTGATACTTGCGAATATTTTGGAGGACATGTAGGATGAGCAAGCTTGAGAGGATTTCCCAGACCTGCTTATATGCAGGAGCTTTGCTGCTGGTATTGTTTATGGATTGGTGCTGGTATGCCAATCGCTATCCTTTCGGAAATATGGTATTAAAAGCGGAATTTTTCCCGGTAATTTATGTTCTGTTTCTTGTGACAATAATAGGGGCGTTTGTTCTGGCCGGCTATTTTAAATGGAAGGCCAGGCCAAACTATGTGAGCCGGAGGGACAAAAGGAAGAGACATTAAAGGAAAATGGGCATGAGAAAGGACACATAGGATGAGTCTGACAATAGGAAATGTAGAACTGTCAAATCCGTTGATTCTGGCGCCCCTGGCAGGGATTACGGACCTGCCGTTTCGTTTGTTATGCAAAGAACAGGGGGCAGGTCTGGTCTGCATGGAAATGATCAGCGCCAAAGCCATTGCCTTTCATAATCGGAATACGGAAAAGCTTATGCAGATAGCGCAGGAGGAAGGTCCTGTCTCTCTGCAGCTTTTCGGGTCAGACCCCGAGATTATCAGCGGGATTGCAAAAGAGATAGAAGATCGCCCCTTTGATATTCTGGACATCAATATGGGCTGTCCGGTCCCTAAGATTGTGAGAAACAAAGAGGGTTCCGCCTTGATGAAGGAGCCGAAGCTGGTAGAGCAGATTGTCAGCAAGACGGTAAAAGCAGTGAAAAAGCCCGTAACAATTAAGATACGCAAGGGTTTCGACGATGAACATATAAATGCGGTGGAAATTGCTAAAATTGCCGAGGCTTCCGGGGCGGCCGCAGTGGCGGTTCACGGAAGGACCAGGGAGCAGTATTACTCCGGCAAGGCTGACTGGGAGATTATACGTAAGGTAAAAGATGCCGTTCGGATTCCGGTGATAGGAAACGGGGATGTGGATTCTCCCGCCAAGGCAAAGGCGCTGATTGAAGAAACTGGCTGTGACGGAATTATGATAGGCCGTGCTGCCAGGGGGAATCCCTGGATTTTTCATCAGATCAGAACATACCTGGAAACAGGAGAAACAATAGCGCCGCCTTCTGTCAGCGAGCTGAAAGAGATGATGCTTCGCCATGCACGGATGCAGATTGATTATAAAGGCGGTTATACAGGTATCAGGGAGATGCGAAAGCATATTTCTTGGTACACGGCAGGATATCCACATTCCGCCAGACTAAGGGCGCAGATCAACAGCGTGGAGAGCTTTGAAGAGCTGGAGCAATTAATATTGACAAGAATAGGCCATTAAGTTATACTTTAACGAACAAAGTTCGCCCGCCCCGAAGGGGCATGAATTAAGGAGGCATAAATTTTACAAAAGAAGATATAATGAAATAGATCGTTGTAATTCACAGTGTGTGAAGAGTAACAATAGATTTGCAACAAGAAATACAGGAAGGATGTAAAAGGAAATGAGCGAGAAGAAAAACCTACTGACTTATGAAGGACTGAAAAAGCTGGAGGACGAGCTTCAGGATTTGAAGGTTGTCAAAAGAAAGGAAATCGCACAGAAGATTAAAGAGGCCCGTGAGCAGGGGGACTTGTCCGAGAATGCCGAATACGATGCAGCCAAGGACGAGCAGCGCGATATCGAGGCCAGAATTGAACAAATAGAGAAAATATTGAAAAATGCGGAGGTTGTTGTAGAAGATGAGGTTGATCTGGATAAGATCAGCGTAGGATGCAAGGTAAAGGTCTTGGATGTGGAGTTTGATGAAGAAGAGGAATTTAAGATTGTAGGTTCTTCTGAGGCAAATAGCCTCGGCGGCAAGATCTCTAATGAATCTCCGGTAGGAAAGGCGCTGATCGGCGCAAAGGTTGGAGACAACGTGCAGGTTGAAACTCAGGCCGGTGTGATTGCGTATAAGGTATTGGAGATTCAGCGGTCTAATTAAGAGCCGGTGTACCGTCGGTAATCAGATAAGGTACGTATAGAAGTTCTTAAAAGAATAGGAAGTAACAGTTCAGTCATTTGAAGTGTTACATAGAGAAGATGAGGAGTGGAAGATTATGGGAGAACAAAAGAACGGGGCGGCTCAGGAGCAGGATATAAAGCAGCTTCTGAAGGTGCGCAGAGAGAAGCTATCTGATCTGCAGGAGCGGGGAATGGACCCTTTCCGGATTACAAAATATGAAGTGAGTCATCATAGCCAGGAGATTAAGGATGAATTTGAAAGCCTGGAGGGAAAGTCTGTGACAATCGCAGGACGTATGATGTCTAAGCGTGTCATGGGAAAAGCATCTTTTTGTAATGTGCAGGATTTGAAAGGCAATATTCAATCCTATGTGGCCAGGGATAGTGTTGGAGAAGAGCCATATAAGGATTTTAAGAAGTTTGATATCGGCGATATTGTGGGAATTCGGGGACAGGTGTTCCGCACTAAGACCGGGGAGATTTCCGTGCATGCGGAGGAGATTACCCTTCTTACCAAAAGCCTGCAGATTCTTCCGGAGAAGTTCCACGGTCTGACCAATACGGATGTGCGTTATCGTCAGCGTTATACGGATTTGATTATGAATGCGGAGGTGAAGGATACCTTTGTGAAGCGTTCCAGGATCTTAAGCAGCATCCGCCGCTATCTTGACGGGCAGGGCTTCCTGGAGGTGGAGACGCCGATGCTGGTAGCCAATGCAGGCGGTGCGGCTGCGCGGCCGTTTGAGACTCATTTTAATGCATTGGATGAGGATTTTAAGCTTCGCATTTCTCTGGAACTTTATTTGAAGCGGCTGATTGTAGGCGGGCTGGAGCGTGTCTATGAGATTGGCCGTGTGTTCCGGAATGAAGGCTTAGATACACGCCACAATCCGGAATTTACATTGATGGAGTTGTACCAGGCGTATACGGATTATCATGGCATGATGGATTTGACGGAGAATCTTTACCGTCATGTGGCTCAGGAGGTTTTGGGCACTACGACGATTGTGTACAATGGCGTGGAGATGGATCTTGGGAAGCCCTTTGAGCGCATTACGATGGTGGATGCGGTGAAGAAGTATGCAGGAGTTGATTTTGATACAATCAAGACAACGGAAGAGGCGAAGGCCGTAGCAAAGGAAAAGGGCGTTGAATTTGAATCCCGCCATAAGAAGGGCGACATTTTGAGCCTGTTCTTTGAAGAATTTGCGGAGGCTCATCTGATTCAGCCTACCTTTGTGATGGATCATCCCATTGAGATATCGCCTCTGACCAAGAAGAAGCCGGACAACCCGGATTATGTGGAGCGTTTTGAGTTCTTTATGAATGGATGGGAGATGGCGAATGCTTATTCGGAGCTGAATGATCCTATTGATCAAAGAGAACGCTTCAAGGCCCAGGAGGAGCTTTTGGCTCAGGGGGATGAGGAAGCCAATACGACGGATGAAGACTTTTTGAATGCCCTGGAGATCGGTATGCCACCTACAGGGGGAATTGGTTTTGGTATTGACCGGATGTGTATGCTGCTTACTGATTCGGCCGCGATCAGAGATGTTTTGCTCTTTCCGACGATGAAAAGTAAAGAGTAGAAAAACCGCATAAAATCAAGGTTTTTAAGAATTGGAAAGCCCTAAATTCGTATAATTTTGCTTGTGTTCGTATACAATTCGTAGTACAATGAGCCTAGAATTAGTATAAATCAAGCGAAAATGAAAAATATACGAATGGAGGGCTTTTACTATGGCAGAACAGGCAAAGCGGACAAAGACGAAATACCCGAACATCTATTACAATGAGAATACAAAGCTGTATGATGTAAAGTATAACTATAAAGTCTATGACCCTCTTACTCAAAAGAACAAATATAAAGCAAAGTGGAAATACAATCTTTCAAGCCTTACAGAAGCAAGGGGAGAACTGGCAAAACTACAAACGGGAACAAATAAGGCAGAGGATAAAGACATAACTCTACAGGGTGTATTTGATTTGTGGAAGAACAAGGCAGGCGGGCAGAATTTTAGTCCTGTTACCGTTCGGAATACAGAACAGCAGATGAAAATGATTTATCAGTTTCTTCCTGCGGAAACAAAGTTAAAGGATATAACAGAGGATGTGTATTATAAGTTATCTGCTGACTGTCGCAATCATGGATATTCGGAGGAAACATTGCATAGCATCAATGCCACATTCCGAAAAATGATAAATCTTGCTTACAAGAAGAAGCTGATAGCAGAGAATATCCTTGCTTATGCGGACAATGTAAAGACGAAACAAAAAGAGGACTATAAAACTATCAGCAAGGAAGAATTTGAGAAAATAGATGCTTATTTTCATTACAATAAGTTTGTCCGTCTTGGAGTAGATAATTACCCAAAGTATCGGCTTTTGTTTAATATTCTCTATTACACAGGGCTTCGGATAGGAGAAGCAATCGCCTTAACCTATAATGATTTTGAAGAATTTAGTTATTATAAAAAAGGAACAGAACCGCTTTCCTTATATGTGCCAAACAGTCAAAATGCTCAAGGAGAACATTTAAGGGGTACTAGAATCAAAGTTACAAAATCTTATGTGAGTGATATGAATCTTACAAAGGACCCTAAAAATTTTAAAAAGAGAACGGTTCCGTTATATACAGACCCAGAACGGTTGTTTATTAGGCTCAAAAATGGACATTTACAAGATGGCGGTAGTTTAGATGATAAAATATTTGATTGGGGGCATACTGCCTGTGCATATATGTTAGAAAAGGCTTGTAAAGCCTGTAATCTCCCTAAGTATACTTGTCACGAGTTTAGGCATACATTTATAAGCAATTTGATAAAAAACAATGTTCCCTTGCCTGTTATCGAGAAAGTGAGTGGGGATACACAGCAAACGATTTTGGAACGATATTCACATATGTTTGAGAGTGATGAAGTGATGGTGTTGCTCACTATGCAAAGTTTGTAATAAAAAGACGAGACAAGTTTGTGATATTATGGCTATACAATAGAATAAAAAGCGACAGGAGATAGCTTATGGCAACGATTGGATGCATTCGAGCCAAGATGGGAGATACTCCTTATTACTTGGCAAAGATGTCTGCAGGACAATTGATTGACAGTGTGGGAATCGCTAAAGAACTACCGGAGTGGCCTGATATGAACGCTGATGAAAAAATGCAGCGTGAATATGATATCAAGCGTGTGGTAGAGGAAATGGTTCCTTATGTTGTGGATGATCCTAATCGATTCTTCGGTAGCTTGATTATAGATATATATTCAGGTTATGAGGATATTGTTTACGAATCTGTAGCAGAAGCACTTCAAACAATACCTGCAGCGTACAGAGTTCCTATGAAGGATATGGGGTTTCTTACACTACCCGGAAAGGAACGTTTGATTGCCCTCGATGGACAGCACAGATTATTGGCGCTAAAGATTGCTATTAAAGGAGTTATGGGGATCCCTGCAGGAGAGAAAATGACTGCAGCAATGAATAGATTGGTTCCGCATCCCGACTTAGCAAATGAAGAAATCAGTGTAATTTTTGTAGAGCATACTGATACACAGAAAATTCGAAAGATTTTCAATAAGATTAACAAGTATGCAAAGCAAACGAGTCGAGGAGATAATATTATCACTAGTGATGATGATGTATTCGCAGTTATTTCAAGAAAGCTTCTTGTAGAAGGAGAGCCGCTTGCACCGATAATGGGAATTGATCTTGTGAATTGGAAAAGCAATACACTTTCAACAAGAAGTAAGCAGCTTACTACGTTAAGTGCTTTATATACTATTTCAGGTACATTATTGAAGGATAATAAATTCTCGACAAATGTATTACCTGATAATGATGAAGTGGATGCTGCATACAATGAAGTTGCTGCTTATTGGAGAGTTCTTCTCGATAATTTAGATGCTTTTCAGGAATACATACAGCTCACACGACGTGATAAGCCTATTTCGGTAATGAGAGAAAACAACTTATTGCTTAAGCCTGTAACACAGATGGCATTAGCTCATGTGGCTAAAATGGCAAAGTCTAAAGGTATTTTGTGGGAAGACATTGTTGAGAAACTAAATAAGATTTCATGGTCTTTTGATAATGAACTTTGGGTTAATCTTCTTGTAATTGGAAGTACTAACAAAAAGATGATTACAGGTAAAGAAGCAGTAAGAGGTGTAGGAATGATAATCTCCTATTTGGTAATGGGAGATAAGATGACAAAGGCAGAACTTGCTGATGTCAAGACAATATATACAAACGCAAAAAATAACCCTGATGAACCGCTTCCGGCGAGGGTATAACATACGGAAGGGGGAACGTCAAGTGGAAAATGAAAATAATTTTGAACTTTTTGTTCAGGGTAAAAATCCTCGTGACAAGGCATGTAAGTTGATTAGACCTAATGGAGTTCTACAGGTTGAATTTAAACTGAAGAGCAAAGATAAGTTAGTGCCTGCAACAGTAACTATTGATGCAGTGGAAGTAGTAGATCAAATTACTGCCGCAATGAATCAAGAGGAGCGATTATTAGCCTATTCGAAGCTTGTGGCAAGAATGGGTAAAACTGAATAATATTCATGAGCCGAGCGTAAATGCTTAAGTGACGTTTCAAGCCGGAGTTGATCCTATATGCTATCCCTGAAAATGGGTGTAGTGGGGCAACTCCGGCCATTTTTACGAAAGGAGGTTGCCTATGGTAGAAGTTCTGAGTGTAATGGCTAAGGTTACAGAGGAAGATTTGAAACTTCTAAATGAAGTTAAGAGAACTGCTACTAAGACGTGTGATGCTGTCGTCAAGAAGTCTAAAGATGGCAAATATAACGTTTATGAAAATAAAATTACTAAGGTCAGCTAGATTGGTAGCTGATAACGACTGATTGGAGTCATGTGATACGTAGATGATTGCGTATACATGGCTCCTTTTTATTTTATAAAAATCAATATATCACTCCGTCAGGACTTTCGACTACAATCGAAACTAATTGACAGCAGAACAAATGTTCGATATAATAATCATATCGCTACATTAGGATCAAGCTACGGAACAGTGCAAAGGAAGATTGGAAAATTATCAACAATGGTCAGTTTGACAATCCCTTTTAACTGGCCTCTTATAGGAGGCGAAATGAGTGCAAGAAGTGCATGTGGCTTGTCCATGTTGTAAAAATAAAAGATTGTTCGATGCAGATCCAACTGCCGTAGAGGGCATCATTAAGATTAAATGTCCCATATGTAAAGCAGTTGTGGCTGTAAGCTTTCATCAAAAGAAAGTTCGTACTGAGCGAATCGGCGCATAGGAGACTATAGCGACCAAGGCCTGACGAAGTTTAGAGGTAGAACTCTACTCTTTGTCAGGTCTTTTTTTGTTGTGTTGCCGGAAAAATTCTATTTTCTGGCGCTTAGGAAAGTAGGAGATATCTGCGAAAGCAGTTCTCATATAAGGGCAGGCGGAGCCCAGATCCGTCATAACAATAATTTATTTCAAAGCCTGTGGGCGGCCGACCAAGGCGAGGATAAGAATACTGATTTTTAACTACTGTCTGAAACTATGGCAGAAGTGCGAATCAGTGGTTATTCCCGCTTTATTGTCGTGCGCCCATTTTTGGTTACGACTTTAGCCGGAGACTCTGACCGGATTCTTGTCCTCGCTGGTGGCGAGCACACAGCAGAAAGGACAAGAAAATGAAAGTAAATCAGAATGTAGTAGCAAATCAGGAGACAAAGTTAAACCAGGATGGAAAGCCGGTTGAAGTTTGGGGCGAAGGCGATTATGAAATCCCTGTAATCATTGATATGGATTCCGTTGATGAGAATGGTATGATTGCTGGTATTTCAAAGAGAGACCTTAAAACCAAGAGAGTATGTGACAGAACCAAGAAGGTTGTATTTGTGAGAGGTACTAAAAAGCAGTACGATGCAGTTATGGATACATATTCTAAAGAGTTCAAGGCTGAGGCTCGTGACAGACGTTGTACAGTTAAGGGAGAAAGCGGTAAGCTTATTCGTTGCCCAGAGCAGGTAAAGGATCCAGTGACTGGAGAGATGAAGTGCAATAGCTGCAAGAATTGCCCATATTATTACAGTATGGATAAGAAGGATTATTATACAGCTTCCTTCAGTGATCTTTCCACAGAGAATGAGCAGGGTGATGTAACGGAATTTGAACCTGGCAGCAGTGATATGATGCCAAGCGGGGACAGATACCTTAAGATTCTTGAAGATCTTATTGCGCATGTTGCAGAAATCAATCCTCTGTATGGTGATATCATTCGTATGCGTGAGCAGGGTGTTGGACAGGCTGACATTGCTAAGAATATTGGAAAGAGTCAGGCTTCAGTAGCAGCTTATTTGAAGGCGTTGAAGCCGGTTATTGAAGAGTTCATGGATAATTTGATTTATTAATATTGAAGTGTAATAAGAGGGCAGCGACACGACACCAGGTTTCATCGGTGTTGCTGCCCTTGTCTTTTAATCTTTTTTATAGAATTTGGTATCGTAACCGTCGCCTCTGATTAAGATATCCTTCATCCAATCAGGAGACTTACCCATAACAGAAGTGATACTGTTTACGGTAGTATTTTCCGGACATTCGATTATAAGTTCATCGTGCACATGACCACATATCTGTTGATTTGAAAGGTTGTGCATGGCATAGCAAAGAAGATCTCTGGAAACAGCTTGCACTATATTCTCGACAAATTTTGGCCCATATGACTCGATACGTTCCCATTTTTTTGTAGATCCGATTCCTTCATAGGTGACTGATTCACTGCCGAATTTATTCTCACCAATCTTAGGTTTGACATAACTGAGTGACCTGCCAGACGGAAGCTTGATGAAGAGCATTCCGCTTTTATAAATGAATTTGATGCCACGAACTTCCGTAGGAACACGCTGCTTAATTGTGGTCTTAACTGCTTTATCAACATCCCACCAAAATGCTGTTATCATCGGGTTGGATGTTCTCCAGGAATCAACAAGAGGTTGTAATTCCTCTTCGGTCAGTCCCATTTCTAAAGCTCCCATAGATTTGAGAGCACCTACGGATCCACCGTAGCCAAGTGCTAATTCTGCAATTTTACCTTTTTGTCTGAGGTGGGAATTCACACCATGCTTTTCTACAGGTACTCCAAACATTTGTGAAGCAGAAGCGCAATAGATGTCTTTGCCTTCAGCGAACACTTTGGAACGCCAGGCTTCTCCTGCAAGGTGCGCAAGGACTCTGGCTTCGATGGCAGAGTAGTCGCTTACGATGAATTTGTATCCTGGTCTTGCGATAAATGCGGTACGAATCAACTGACTTAATGTATCCGGTATATCATCATAAAGCATATCCAGGGTGTCATAATCACCGATACGAACAAGCTCACGTGCTTCTTCTAAATCGGGCATATGATTCTGAGGCAGGTTCTGCAATTGTATTAATCGTCCAGCCCACCTGCCTGAGCGATTGGCTCCGTAGAATTGAAACATTCCATGAGCACGGCCATCTTTGCAAACAGCATTTTGCATTGCCTGGTATTTTTTGACAGAAGATTTTGCTAATTGCAATCTAAGTTTGAGTGCCGCGGTAATATCGCCATCTGTTTCTTTTATGAGCTCCGCAACGTCCTTTTTGCCAAGTGATTGTGTTTCAATACCATTTTCTGAAAGCCATTGTTTCATTTGGGCTACGCTGTTAGGATTATCCAGGTTAGTGATATTTTGCATAGATATCATAAGCGAAGATTTTGATTTTTCATCAAATGCAATGGCGTTTTCAACCATATCCATATCAAGCATAATGCCTCTGTCGTTGATTTCCTGGTCGATGTGATATTCAGACCATACGGTATCAGGAACCGGGAATTTTAATAATTTCTGTTTGATAGCAAGTTCTACTTCAACATCTCTGCGGTTGTAGGCTTTGAAGATTTCCCATTTATCGGGTGCATGCTCTGGTAGATTCCTGGTTCTGCCACCATTTACCTTGGTTGGTTTACAAGGGCAGCAGAAATATTTGATAAGGTCTTTGCCTTCTTTCATTTTCTGGTCTTGAAGTTTAAGAACAGCGCCAACGCCTTCGAGTGAGAGTAGCAAGCCCATATAGGCTGACCAAATCATAGTGCATTTCCAGGAGGATGGATTCAGGTAGTTGTGTACAGGATCATCTTCTGACTTATATGTTTTGAAATATTCGGGGTGATGCTTTCTGAGCCAGTTGGATAAGCAGACTCTTTCAAAGGAGGCATTGAATGCCCATTTTGTTACATTATCATCAGATAGTGCGGCTAAGATTTCTGTTGGTATCTCATCACCTGCAGTAAGGTCATAGACCACAACGGGTTCATTATCAACAGAAACACCGAAGAGCAGTATCTCAAAATTATCAGACTCAGCGTACTTGTAAGTTCCACATTTGGAGATATCAACATCGCTATATGTCTCTAAATCGATTGACAATTCTTTCATAGATTTTCCTTTCAGTAATAAAGTAGGGCGGCAGTTTAGCACCACCGCCCCAAAGGAGATTAAAATGTGACTTATACTTGTGATTAATCGAGGAATTCGTCATCATCATCGGATGCGAAATCGTCCTCGGCTCTGGACTTACCACCAAGAGGCTCACCATCGGAAATCTTCTGAAGATTATTGAGACCGCAGGCGATTCCCTTATTTCCGTTGCTATTGAAAGCATAAAGGTTGATGGAAGCTCTGCCATACACACCGGAATAAACTTCGGATCTCTCAAGAATAGGCTGTCTGTCTGCATCGACAATTCCGGGAGCTGTAGCACTATTGGCATTAATGAAATAGCAACCTGCGTAAGTAGGATCATCAGGTCTCTCACGGTCACCGTCACGAAGAGGTGTCTTGATAAGGTCGAGAGCAGGTACTGACTTGCCGTTGCCTTTAAGCTTGGACTGTCCTTCCTCATACGCCGCCTGGATTGCAGCCTTGATTTTTTCTACTGTCTGAGTATCAGACTTTGGAATGATGAGTGACACGCTGTACTTAGGTGCACCGCCATTGATTGACTTAGGATCCCACACATTTGCGTAGCTCCATCTTGTCTTAGGTCCTGTAATTACTTTAGTAGGGTTCTTAACAACTGTTGACATTATATTGTCCTCCTTAAAATTAGTTTTCATTGAAATCATCTGCCGCTGTATTCATGGCAGGTCGTTTATCTGTTTCTGGCACGAGTGCCGGTTTTCCTTGAGGTTTTGTGATGTAAGAGCCAAGGATCTCTTCAAATTTCTTCTTACCAAGAAGTGTGGTCATTGCGGTAACACCGAGAAGCTTCTTCTCATATGGATCATATCCGGCATCTTTTACTGCAAATGCTACGGCATCTTCATCGGTATATTTACGATTGCTTCTGCCTTCAACTATTTTGAACCCTTCATAATGGGTTCCGCTTATTGCCTGCTGGAGTGCATATTCTTTGACATCGGAAGCCCAGGATACAAGGTTATCTACCTTGGCAAGTATTGCTGCAATCTCTGTTTCTTCCAGAGTGTCAGGCATTGCAAAATCATACTTTGCAAGCTCTAAGTTATATTCCGCACGTTTTCTGCAGGTTGCTTTCACTTTGCAGAATTGACAGTGTTCACCGGCTTTGAATTCACCTTTTCCTTCGTAGGCAAGTGCTGCAGTAGGAGCTAAGACTTCATCTGCCCAAGTGAGCAATTCTTCTTTACTCATACTGAAGGTGCTGATGTTTTCTCTACGAGGCTGGAAGATTGTCATTTTCACAGTCTTGATATCGTAGATGAAATCAAACATTTCCAAAGCGCCTAAGGCGTAACACATCATCTGAGGATTGTTATCAGCCTGGACAAGTACGCCGAGTCCGTGTTTGTAATCAATGATGTGAAGTGTGTCATCAGCAAGGATTACGCAGTCGCCGGTTCCGAATCCTTTTTCTACCCATTTTGAAAAATCAAGTCTTTGCTCGATGAGCACTTGCGGATCAGGGCAGTGCGTCTTGGCTTCTTCAATCTGTTCCATTACATAGGAGCAATAGCTTTCAGCACAGTTCTCCATTTCGTTGTTGTAATAATCCAGATTATCAGTCGGATCTTCGGGATTTCTTCCTAAAGCTTTTTCAACCTTATATTCGCAGAGGCTATGTGCATCGGTGCCTTCTTTTGCATAAGGACTGACTTGGTCTTCCTGCTCTGCGCACAACTTTGCGCTTGGTGGACAGCTGAGCCATCTATGGCTGGCAGAAGCGGAGAGAAATGCGTGTTTAGCCATTGCCAAGTCCCTCCACATCCTTCATAAGTGCTGCATAGTCATCAGGATTGATATCAGAGAGCTTTTCTGCTCCGTACTTGGAAATCAGTTTTTTGACTTCTTCCTTGAATCCTTCTTTTGACTTAGCTGCTAAGGCTCCGCGAACATCTGTAAAAGAATAAGTTTTCTCAACCGGTGCCTCTTCAGGTGCTGTTTCTTCTCTGGGAAGATCAGCGGATTTCTTGGCAGGTTTGGTTGCTTTTGCCGTTTCTTCTGTAGAGAAAGCTTCCTTAATCTCTGTGGCTACTTTAATAAGTCCATCGCCACATCTTTTCAGCTCTTCGGCACTGGCAATCATTCCCTGACCGTACTGAATCATCTCATCCAGCACATTTGATAGATTACTCATCTTGCTCATTTTCTTTTTCTCCTTCCTGTTGTCTTAGGTTTGCTTCCTGCTCAAGTCTTCGTGCCAGCCTTCGTGCTACAACGCTGATTGCAATCAAGGTATCTCTGAGATCCTGATCGATGCTGTAGTCATTCTGCTGGGACGAATCATTTGTTGTCTGCATGTTTGCTACCTCTCTTTCCTGAAGGGATATCCCCTTCTACTTCGTAAAGGACAGTTGGCTATCGATTTATCAGAAATTTCTTAAAAACTTTTCTGAGTTTTATTTGCTACTGCCTTCCTATTCTTCAAAGGACAGAAGAGGTGGAGATTATCAGGATTATTTCAAATAATTTTTGGAAGGCCGGGGAGCGATTTTCGCTTTATATAAGGAAGCATTTTGGTCGTGATGGAGAAAAAATAAAATATTTCATTTTGTACTGATAATTGGAGAGGTAACTGTCCTTTGAGGATTAGGAAGAGTTATTCGGCTCTTCACTATCTGAAAAAGTGAGGTGGTTCCATTGAGGGTTATGGCTCTTGAAGTAGGTGTCAGTGTAATTTTAATAAGGAGGAGCTTCAGATGAAGTTAGTGATTTATACAGCCAACTGTGTTGGCAATGCTAAGAACTGCAGCTATCCCAATCGTGTGGAGATAAGCAGTGAAGAAGAATTATTGGAAGCAGTGAAGCAGGATCACGTGTGCGGTGAGTATAAGAATAATTACCGTAATGTGAGCAATTTCGTGAAATCCAATGTAGTGGTAATGGACTGTGATAATGATCATTCTGATGATCCGGCTGAATGGATTACGGCTGAAAAGATGGATGAGCTTATGCCTGATATTGCATATGCGATGGCACCGAGCCGTCACAATATGTTGCAGAAGGATAAGCAGTCAGCAAGACCGAGATTCCATATTTACTTCTTAATAGAAGAAATGACGGATGCGGAGAGCTACAGCAATTTGAAGGTGGCGATTCAGAAGGCATATCCATTTTTTGATAGTAATGCTTTGGATGCTGCCAGATTTATTTTCGGTGCTGAATGCGACGAAGTGGTATGGCATGATGGCTGGCTTACGATTGATACCGAAGTGGAACCTTTATTTGAAGAGGAAGCTGAGGAAGAGGAGCAGGTAAGCACAGGCCCGATTCTTGAAGGAAGCCGCAACAATACAATGAGCCGTTTCGCAGGTCGTATTTTGAAACGTTATGGAAATACAGAGAAGGCGCATGTTTCATTTTTGGAATTTGCTCAGAAGTGTGATCCGCCTTTGGATGATGAAGAGCTTTCTACTATATGGAATAGTGCGGTGAAGTTTTATAAAAAGAAGGTTGTTACCCAAGACGGTTATGTGGAGCCGGATGAATATAATTCGGATTTTGATAGTGAGTCATTAAAGCCAGAGGATTATTCAGATATCGGTGAGGCGAAGGTGCTTGTTCGTGAGTACGGTGAGGAAATTAAGTATTCTGCAGCAACAGATTTTATCCGTTATGACGGTAAGTGTTGGCAGGAAGATGCTCAGCTTGCTATTGGTGCAATCGAGGAGTTCTTGGACTTACAGCTTTGCGACGCACAGGATGAAAAGTCTATTGCTGAAAAAGCACTTTTAGATGCTGGAATTCCGGATGATGTGATCAAGGCTGGTACCAAAGCAATTCAGAAAGCAATTAATCCTTCACAGATGGGGCTGCTTTATCAGTTTATGGCAGCAGAGGCATATTTAAAATTTGTCCTTAAGCGTCGTGATTACAAATATATTGTTTCTACCGGAAATGCTGCAAAGCCAATGATTGCGGTTGATGTAAATGATCTCGATAGAGACGAGAATCTGCTGAATACACCAGAAGGCACCTTTGATTTGAAGAAAGGACTTTCAGGGGGTAAGGCACATGATTCAAAGGATTACATTACCAAGATGACGACGTGTGCACCTGGAGGTAAAGGTAAGAAGTTCTGGGAGGATGCTTTGAGATTATTCTTCTGCGGAGACCAGGAACTTATTGATTATGTTCAGATGGTTGTTGGTATGGCTGCAATCGGAAAGGTTTATCAGGAGCATCTCATCATTGCATATGGTGGTGGAGCAAATGGTAAGAGTACATTCTGGAATACGATTTTCAGAGTTATGGGTAATTATGCAGGCAAGCTTTCTGCGGAAGCACTCACTATGAATTGTAAGAGAAACGTGAAGCCTGAAATGGCAGAGCTTAAAGGCAAGCGTCTCATCATTTCATCAGAGATGGAAGAGGGAATGAGATTGAATACAGCGATTGTGAAGCAGCTTTGTTCTACGGACGAAATCCAGGGCGAGAAGAAATACAAAGCGCCATTCCATTTTGTCCCGTCTCATACATTGGTGCTCTATACCAATCATCTCCCTAAGGTTGGAGCTAATGATGATGGTATCTGGAGAAGACTGATTGTTATTCCCTTCAATGCGAAGTTCACCGGCAGCAGTGATAAGAAGAATTACGCAGATTTCTTATATGAAAATGCGGGACCGGCGATTATGAGTTGGATTATCGAAGGAGCTGAAAAGGCGATAAAAGCAGAGTTCAAGACACCACTTCCTGAGTGTGTTGAGAAGGCAATCGAAGCGTACCGTGAAGATAATGATTGGCTTGGACAGTTTATTGCTGATTGTTGTGACGTGGATCCTGATTATAAGGAAAAGTCCGGCGACTTTTATCAATCGTACAGAGCCTACTGTATTCAGAGCGGTGAGTACATTCGCAGCACTACTGATTTTTACAATGCAGTTGAAAAGGCTGGTTATACGAGACATAAGCACAATACGGGTTCCTATGTGTATGGTTTGAAGCTCAGAGAAGGACAGGACTTTCTGTAATAGAGTGTCACGATAGTTGTGATAGTCATTTATGAAACTGTTTCAGATTTTCTGATGCTTTAGAAATCCAGTATTTAAGCCAATGTGACAGTGGTTATCCTCTCTACCTAAAAGTTCTCTATATAGAGTTTTGAAAATGCTATAAGGAAAGTTTACGGAAAGAGGTTCTCTACTGTCACGGCTGTTAATTTTGATGGGAGTCTGGCATGCGTGAAAAAGTTATAGAAAAGAAATTAGCTGAAGAAGTTAAAAGGCGTGGTGGGTTATGCGAGAAGTGGAACTCTGGCACATCAGGGTGGCCTGACCGAATCGTTTTATTACCTGATGGGAAATTCGGATTCGTGGAAGTCAAAGCACCTGGTGAAGAGCCACGTCCGTTACAGCTTCATAGGCACAAGCAATTAAGACAATTGGGATATAAGGTTTATGTCCTTGATGACAAAGATAGAATAGGAGAAATTTTAGATGATATACAAACCACATGATTATCAGCAGTTTGCGATTGATTATATTCTTTCGCATCCGGTAGCAGCGTTGATATTAGATATGGGACTTGGCAAGACCTCTATTACATTAACGGCTATTGAAAAATTATTATATGACAGTTTTGAAGTAAACAAGGTGCTTGTTGTGGCACCGCTGAGAGTAGCAAGAAATACATGGAGTGATGAAATCAAGAAATGGGAACATTTGAAGGGACTTCGTTATTCCACTGTGGTAGGAACAGCAGCTGAAAGAATGAAAGCTTTGAAAACAGATGCAGATATCTACATTATCAATCGTGAGAATCTGCAGTGGCTTGTTGAGAAGAGCGGCGTGGAATTCTTTTGGGATATGGTTGTTTTGGATGAGCTTTCTTCCTTTAAGAATTGGCAGAGTAAGCGTTTTCGTTCTTTTATGAAGGTCAGACCTAAGGTGAAAAGAGTGGTTGGTCTTACTGGCACACCTTCGCCGAACGGGATGATGGATCTCTTTGCAGAATTCAAATGTCTGGATATGGGAGAGAGACTTGGCAGATTTATCAGCCAGTACAGAGTTGATTATTTTGTGCCGGATCAGATGAATGGACAGATTGTTTATTCCTATAAGTTGAGACCTGGTTCGGCTGAGAGAATTCAGAACAAGATCTCTGATATTACGATTTCAATGAAGGCGATGGATCATCTTAAGATGCCTGAGCTTATTAGCAATAGATACTATGTGGCGATGGATGCTGATGAGTCGAGTGCATATGAGAGTCTTAAATCAGACCTGGTTCTTCCTTATGTGAATGGCGAGATTACTGCAGCAAATGCAGCAACACTTACTGGTAAGTTGGTTCAGATGGCAAATGGTGCAGTATATGCGGATAACGGTGAGGAAGTTCTTATTCACAATAAGAAGCTGGATGCGCTAGAGGATTTGATAGAGGCTGCAAATGGCCGACCGGTTATGGTTGCCTATTGGTACAAGCATGATTTGGTACGAATTGAAAAGCGTCTTAATGAGATGAAGATTTATTACGAAAAGCTTGATTCAGATGCCAGTATAAAGAAGTGGAATAACGGGGATTTGCCGGTCGCACTTATACATCCAGCTTCTGCCGGGCATGGGCTCAACCTTCAGAGTGGAGGAAATATTTTAATCTGGTTTGGACTTACATGGAGTCTTGAGTTATATCAGCAGACAGTAGCCAGGTTGTGGAGGCAGGGCCAGAGTGCAGAGACTGTAATCGTTCAGCATATTTGTACAGCTGATACCATTGACGATGACATTATGGATGCACTGGAGGCGAAAGATTTTTCACAGAACAGATTGATTGCAGCGGTAAAAGCGGAGGTGTGCCATGAGTAAAGCTATTACAGAAGATCTGTATGAATCACTTGGAAATGCAATTATTTTGCAGGCAGTAAAAGATTATCGTGCAGCGCTTAGGAGAATTAAGCATAATCCTAAGAATCGCATGGCTATAGATGAAGCTTTATTGATTGAGAAATTTTTCAGAGGTCAGCTGTATGCTGTTATTACAAATATTGATGGGGAGTTTCTTATAGATAAGCTTCGTAAGGAAGTAGCATAAAGTTCAGAGTCAATCAGAGTCAATCCGAGGGAAATTATTTTTTTGTCGGAGGTAGATTATGAATAAGCAGCAGATTGCAGCAAAGAATTATTTGATGAGAGCATACCGTATTGATAATCGCATCAACAGTAAGCTTGATCAGATAGCAGCATTAAACGACCTGGCAACCAGAGCGACTTCTAATATTAGTGATATGCCTGGAAGTCCTAATCGTAATATCCATAAGTTGGAAGATGCGATTGTTAGAATTGTGGATCTTCAGAATGAGATTGGTTCGGATGTTAATTCGCTTTTGGAAATCAAAAGTCAGATTGTTGAGAGCATTAAGCAGGTAACAGATCCTGAAGGACAGGTAGTATTAGAAGAAAGATATCTGTGTTATGCCAAGTGGGAAGATATTGCCAGCGAGCTTGGTTATACAGTAAGACAGATATTCAGGGTACATGATGCAGCATTAAAAGAAATCGTGGTTCCTGAAAGTTGTCAGTAAATGTCATAGAATGTCATATAGTTCTTATGATAGTATTATAATGACGAAAGAAAAAATGATACGAGGCCTTGAGAGAAGAAATTCTCCCAGGGCTTTTTTGCGCGAGCAATGAGGAAAGTGTCTGCCATGCTTGCATGAGCAGACAGTTGACGAATGCTGCGACAACGAAAAAACTCGTTTTCGAGTGCAAGGAAGTGAGCACATGCCTTATAGAAGTAACGTGCCGTGTAAACATCCTGGCTGTGCAGCACTTATTCCGTACAGTCAGATGTATTGTGATGAGCACAAGCAATTACATAAGAATGACAGAGCATATGCAAGCGAGCGTGGGTATGGTTCCAAGTGGCAACGTGAGAGAAGAAAGTTCTTAGAAAGCAATCCATTCTGTGTGAAGTGTTATGAAGAAGGTCATATCACTATGGCTACAGTCGTGGATCATATAAAACCACATCGTGGAGATAAGAAACTCTTCTGGGATCGTGGAAACTGGCAACCTTTATGTGAGCATCATCATAATGTAAAGACTATGACGGAAGATAGATATGTGGAGTATCGGTTCTGATTGAGCTGGAGTAGGGGGTATTTGAATCTCTAGAACCTGTAGGCTTCAAGACCGGCGCCCCCTCTTCTGTGCAAAATCGCGAAATGGAAGATGGGGGGATTAATATTCGAAATAAAAATTCGATATTGGCGTAAAAAAAATACGGATAGACTT
Source organism: Clostridia bacterium (assembly GCA_910574835.1). Lineage (GTDB taxonomy): Bacteria > Bacillota > Clostridia > Lachnospirales > Lachnospiraceae > Laedolimicola. The sequence continues at coordinate 73,553 of CAJTDE010000001.1, forward strand.
GAATTTTTTTGCAGATAATCATATAATAAAGAAAAAGAAAAGGAAGGTGATTATCATGTTAAAGAAATTTAGTGTCGAAAATTTCAAAGGATTTAAGGATAAAATCACATTAGATATAGGAACACCCAGTAATTACAGCTTTAATTCTGAAATAATAGAGAATGGCTGCATAACGAAGGGAATTATTTATGGTATCAACAGTTGTGGAAAGTCGAATCTTGGTTTGGCTATCTTTGATATCATTACACATCTGACTGAAAAGCAAAAACTCCTGGGAAGCTATGACTTTTATCTGAATATGAGTGGAAGGAAATCTTTTGCAGAGTTTGAGTACACCTTCGTGTTCGACGGACATGAAGTTGTATATAAGTATAGCAAAATGGATGTGAATTCCTTAAAGAATGAAAGTTTGTCTATTGATGGAAAAGAAGTCATTTTCTTTGACTTCCTGACAAGAGATGGATTTACTTTGCTTGAGGGATCAGATACTTTGAATGCATCAATAAGAAATGAAAGCCCGATTTCGAGAGTGAAATATGTAAATAGTAATTCAATTCTTTCAGATAATGTTCAGAATCAGGTATTTAAGAAGTTTATTGATTTTGTCGAGAGGATGCTTTTATTCTATTCGCTTGATAGCCGTGGATATGAAGGCTTTATGAACGGATCAGAGAGCATTGCAGAAGGAATCGTTAATAGTGGCAAGGTTAAGGATTTCCAGGAATTCTTAAAAGAAAATGATATCGATTATGAATTATATGGATGCGAGGTCGATGGAAGAAAGGCTATATATTGTCATTTCGACAATAAAGATGCTGACTTCTTCAAGATTGCTTCAACAGGAACCAGATCACTTGCGTTATTTTATTATTGGTATATCCGAATGGAAAAAGCATCATTTGTCTTCATTGATGAGTTTGATGCATTTTACCATTATGAACTATCAGAGTCAGTTCAAAAAAGACTTAGAAGAATTACAGGTGTGCAGGTATTCACCACTACACACAATACCGACCTTATGAGCAATGATTTACTCAGACCGGATTGCTATTTCCTTCTTGAGAATAATAGCATAAAAGCAATTTCAGAGCTGACAGAAAAGGAACTTCGTCAGGCTCATAATCTTCAGAAAATGTATAAGGCAGGTGCGTTTAATGGCAGATAAAGACTATAAGGCGTTTATAGTTGAAGGAGAGGCCAGAGAACCACAGGTTATTGATAATATTTCAAAGGTGTTCTTTAAGCATGGAAATTTTAAAATTATTACGCTTCCAGCCGGAGAAAATATCTATATGCTTTGGAAGAAACTCAAGGCGGATGATTTCGACACAGATATTATTGAGGTCTTAAGGGAAAGTAATAAGAAAATCAGAGAACAATTGGAAGGATTATCAAGGGATGATTTTTCGGAGGTGTTTCTTTTCTTTGATTATGATGCACATCAGACAAACTTGGGAAAGTCAGATGACGTTGATGTGATAAACCAGATGCTTGAAAGCTTTGACAATGAAACTGAGAATGGAAAGCTATATATCAGTTATCCGATGGTTGAAGCATTGCGAGATTTTGAAGCAGGTAAATGCGGAAATGGAGATAATTGCTTTGTAGAAATTAGTGATCTTGCTGAATATAAGAATATATCTTCGAGAAATTCACTGAATCCGCATTTTAGAGATTACAATATAGATGTATGGAAGGAAATCATTGATGTCTTTTCAATGAGAATATCATGCTTGTTAGGAAATGCGGAAGTTATTTCTTATGAACAGTATTTAGATGAAGCAAATCCACATGATATCTTTATGTGTGAACAGGCTTTAGCAGGCAATAATAAAGTGTTTATTATCAGTGCTTTCCCGGAATTTCTTGTGGATTATTTTGGAATGAAACTTTGGAGAACATGTGTGAAGCATGCAAAGAATCAATTGGATATTTGTAATTGTAAATAAAACATGATGTAAATGGAGCGCTTGTAGAAATGCAGGCGCTTTTATAATGCATAAAAATAGAATATGATAACTTGCCCGCGTGTACTGTGCAAGTACAGGTCAAGTACAGGTCAAGTCGAAATAATGATGGAAGGGGGTATGACCATGGCAGGAAGAAAGCCAAAGCCTACAGCGATAAAGAAGCTGGAAGGTAATCCTGGAAAGAGAAAATTGAATACGAAAGAGCCAATTCCGGCAAAGGGAATGCCTAACTGTCCGGAATGGTTAATGCCTGAGGCTAAGAAAGAGTGGGAGCGTCTGGCAGATTTGATGAATCAGATGGGGGTTCTTACAGAAGTGGATATGGCGGCATTTGCTGCATATTGTCAGTCTTATGCCAGATGGAAGGAAGCACAGAAGCATATTACTTCGGAGGGTTCTACCTTTGAGACTGATAAAGGATATCAGCAACAGACACCTTGGGTTGGTATTGCAAATACAAATCAGAAGTTGATGCTGCAGGCAGCATCTGAGTTTGGACTCACGCCGTCATCCAGATCACGTATTGTGGCTGGTAATGCTAAGGGTAAGGAACCAGAGGATGAGATGGAGGCTTTACTTGGGGGTGATGCTTAATGGCAAAGGAACCAAGACCAAAGGGATATCCAAAGCTGAAGAATTATAAGCCTTCTCAGTTTATGCTTCCGACTTCTCATTATGATAAGAAGAAAGCAGATAGGGCGGTTACTTTTATTGAGAATCTCTGCCATACAAAAGGTAAGTGGGCTGGAACACCATTCTGGTTATTGCCCTGGCAGGAGCAATTGATACGAGATATTTTCGGAATTGTAAAACCTGATGGGAACAGACAGTTCCGTACTGCATTTGTAGAAATATGTAAGAAAGTAGGTAAGAGTGAATTGGCAGCAACTATCGCTCTTTATTTATTGTATGCAGATAACGAACCTTCAGCAGAGGTATATGGCGCAGCTGCAGATAGGCAGCAGGCTTCTATAGTATTTGATGTAGCAAAGCAGATGGTTGAGATGTCGCCTGCGCTGATGAAGCGTTCTAAATTGATGGGAGCTACAAAGCGAATTGTCAACTATGGCAATGCCGGTTATTACCAGGTACTGTCCGCAGAGGTTGGTGGGAAGCATGGATTTTCAGTAAGTGGCTTGGTATTTGATGAAATTCATACTCAGCCGAATCGCCAATTATACGATGTACTTACCAAAGGTTCATCAGATGCGAGACAGAATCCGCTTCACTTCATTATCACGACTGCTGGAAATGACAGACATTCCATTGCATATGAGCTTCATACTAAAGCAGTGGATATTTTAGAAGGTCGGCGTGTGGATCCGACTTTTTATCCTGTGGTTTATGGTCTTAAGGATGATGAGGATTGGGAGGATGAAGCAAACTGGTATAAGGTAAATCCTTCTCTTGGATATACAGTTGATGTTGAGAGATTGAGAGATGCATATAGAGAAGCAAAGTAGAATCCGGCTGATGAAATTACATTTAAGTGGCTTCGCTGCAATATGTGGGTTAGTTCAACTGTTGCTTGGATTCCTGATGCGATTTATATGAGAGGCAATGAACTGATCAATATGGCTTCACTTGAAGGAAGAGATTGCTATGCCGGACTTGATCTTTCAAGTACAGGAGATATTACAGCCCTGGTGCTGATATTTCCACCGAGGGATGAGGATGAAAAGTTTGTGCTCTTGCCGTACTTCTGGATTCCAGAGGAAACCATACCGAGAAGGGTGAAAGCCAATTCTGTTCCTTATGATATCTGGGAGAAGCAGGGTTACATCATGTCCACTGAGGGAAATGTAATCCATTACGATTTCATTGAGAAGTTCATTATGGATTTATCAGAGAAGTATCACATTTTAGAAATCGCAGTGGATAGGTGGAATGCGACTCATGTTATTCAGAACCTTGAAGATAACGGACTTACAATGGTTCCGTTTGGACAGGGATTTGCTTCTATGTCTGCTCCTACTAAGGAATTTTACAGACTGCTTATGGAAGGGAAAATCATTCATGGTGGTCATCCGGTAATGAGATGGATGGCAGGAAATGTGGTAGTTGATACAGATCCTGCAGGAAATATTAAGGTGACAAAGGCAAAGTCAAAAGAGAAGATTGACGGTATTGTTGCTGCAATCATGGCTTTGGATAGAGCGGTCAGACATGAAAGCGAAGGCAGAAGTGTCTATGATACGAGAGGAATTATACTTATATGATTGCATTAATCATTGGCATTATCTTGGTGGTTATTTCGCTTATGGGTCTTGCTGTAATTGGGTTTATACAAATAGTAAAAGCTTGGTCAAATATATTTTAGTAGGAGGATCGTATGGAACTGAAAGAAGGAATATTTAAGCAATGCTTAATGGAACTGAACAAAACACAGATTATCGGAGAGAGTCCTGATCATGAAGATGCAGAGTACGAATTGCAGGCTTCGAGATTCAAGGCTCTTTTTGATTTGATAGAAAGTCTTGGATTTGCTGAGGAATATGAGGAATGGCGACAGACAAACAAGACAAGTATTGAGGAGGAAGGCTAATGGGAATTATGAGTCTATTTCGGGGCAGAGATGCTCCTACAAATAGAACGGCAGGTAGCAGTTATTCCTTTTTTATGGGAGGAAGTGCAGCAGGCAAGAATGTAAATGAGCGTTCAGCCATGCAGATGACTGCGGTATATGCCTGTGTGAGGATTTTGTCAGAGGCGATTGCAGGACTTCCGCTTCATATGTACCAGTATCTGGAGGATGGCAGCAAGAAGAAGGCGACAGAGCATCCGCTTTATCATCTGCTTCATGATGAACCGAATCCTGAGATGACAAGCTTTGTGTTCAGAGAGACTTTGATGACACATTTGCTTTTGTGGGGAAATGGTTATTGTCAGATTATCAGAAATGGTAAAGGCGAGGTGGTTGCCTTGTATCCGTTAATGCCGAATCGAATGACGGTAGACAGGGATGCAAAGGGCAGGCTCTATTATCAGTATCAAAAGAGTTCTGAGGATGCACCGACGATGGAAGGAAGCAATGTGATTCTGGATCCATCGGATGTGCTTCATATTCCGGGACTTGGCTTTGATGGTCTGGTTGGATACAGTCCGATTGCTATGGCAAAGAATGCGATAGGCCTTGCGATTGCAGCAGAGGAGTATGGCTCAAAGTTTTATGCAAATGGTGCAGCTCCTTCCGGTGTTCTGGAACATCCCGGAACCTTGAAGGACCCAGCGAGAGTAAGAGAAAGCTGGAATGCAGCCTTTGGTGGAAGTAGTAATGCTCACAAAGTAGCTGTATTGGAGGAAGGTCTTAAGTATTTGCCGATTTCGATTAGTCCGAATGAGGCACAGTTTTTGGAAACAAGAAAATTTCAGATCAATGAGATAGCTCGAATTTTCCGAGTGCCGCCGCACATGGTTGGTGATTTGGAGAAGTCGAGCTTTTCTAATATTGAGCAACAGTCGCTGGAATTTGTGAAATACACATTGCAGCCTTGGTTGGTGCGCTGGGAGCAATCGTTACATAGATCACTTTTTATAGAAGAGGAGAAAAAGACTTACTTTTTCAAATTCAATGTAGAAGGTTTGCTTCGTGGCGATTACCAGAGTCGTATGCAAGGTTATGCAACGGCAAGGCAGAACGGTTGGCTAAGTGCAAATGATATTAGAGAGCTTGAAGATTTGGACAAGATTCCTGCTGACCTTGGTGGGGATATGTATTTGGTAAATGGAAATATGATGCCTCTGAATTTGGCAGGGGCAGCTTATGGATCAATTGAACAGGAGGATACGGAAAGTGAAAAACAAGAAGTTTTGGAACTGGAAGAATCAGACCAGTCCACCAGACGCAGACGAAAGCGCTGAAAGAGTGCTTGAGATTTACGGAACGATTGCGGAGGAATCCTGGTTTGAGGATGATGTAACACCACAGATGTTCCGTGATGAGCTTTTTGCAGGAAAAGGACCGGTAGTAATCTGGTTAAATTCACCTGGCGGTGATTGCATCGCAGCCAGTCAGATTTATTCCATGCTGATGGATTATCCGGGAGACGTGACTATCAAGATTGATGGTATCGCAGCTTCTGCGGCATCGGTAATTGCTATGGCTGGAACTACGGTTCTTATGGCACCTACGGCACTTATGATGATTCATAATCCGATGACAATGGCATTTGGAGATTATGAGGAAATGCAGAAAGCTATGGAGATGCTTGATGAAGTTAAGGAAAGCATTATCAATGCATATGAAATCCGTACAAGCCTCAGTCGTGCGAAACTGTCTCATCTGATGGATTCAGAAACCTGGATGAATGCAAATAAGGCGATTGAGCTTGGATTTGCAGATGATGTTTTGAAAGATGACAAAAGGGGCAGTTCCAATGAAGCATTTGCTTTTAGTGCAAAGGCTGCGCAGGTGTCTTTGATGAATAAGCTTTCAAAACCGGCAACAAAGGTTCACAAGGATAATCCTGCAAAAGCTGCAGTTATCAACAAGCCTGAGGTTCAGGCAGACGCTACACCTGCTGATGAAGTAGGTACACCAATTAAGGATCTCGATAAGAGATTGAGTTTATTGAAATAATGGGAGGATTTTGACATGAGTAAGGTAAATGAATTAAGAAGTCAGAGAGCAAAGGCGTGGGATCAGGCAAAGGCATTCCTGGATTCTCACAGAAATGAAAAGGGTATTCTTTCAGCAGAAGATACCGCAGCATATGAAAAGATGGAGCAGGAGATTGTGGATCTTGGCCATGAGATTGAGCGTCAGGAGAGAATGGATGCGTTAGAGCGCGAGCTTGCGGCACCTGTGAATACTCCAATTACTGCAAAGCCTGAAAGTCGCAAGGTAGACGAGAAGGTTGGCCGTGCTTCTGATTCCTACAAGAAGGCGTTCTGGAGCCAGGCACGTGCAAAGGATGGTGTTTCTTATGAGATTAGGAATGCACTTTCCGAAGGTGTGGATAGTGAAGGTGGTTATCTGGTACCGGATGAGTTTGAGAAAACTCTTATTTCTGCACTTCGCGAAGCAAATGCAGTGCGTGAACATGCACATGTATTTAGCACTTCCAATGGTACTCATAAGATTCCGGTAGTGGTTTCAAAGGGAACTGCAGCCTGGATTGATGAGAATGGTGCTTATACAGAAGCAGATGATGTATTTGGCATGGAGCAGATCGATGCTCATAAGGTTGGTACTATCATCAAGGTTTCCGAGGAGCTTCTTTATGATTCTGCATTTGATTTGGAGGCATACTTCCGTGAAGAGTTTGCAAGAAGAATCGGTGATTGTGAAGAAGATGCATTCCTCAATGGTAACGGATCTAAGAAGCCTACCGGTCTCTTAAATAGTACTGGTGGTGCTGAGATTGGTATTACTGCAGCGAGCGCAACAGCGATTACCGCGGATGAACTTATCGATCTTTTCTACAGCGTGAAGAGTCCTTATCGTAAGAATGCAGTTTGGGTACTTAACGATGCTACTGTTCGTTTGATTAGAAAGCTTAAGGATGCCAACGGACAGTATTTATGGCAGCCTGCTCTTCGTGAGGGCGAGTTTGACACTATCCTTGGTAAGAGGATTTACACTTCACCTTTCATGCCTACTGCGGCAGCCGGTGCGAAGACCATTCTTTTCGGTGATCTTTCGTACTACTGGATTGGTGATCGTCAGGGTGTAACCTTCAAGCGTCTCAATGAGAGATATGCGGATATGGGTCAGGTTGGCTTCCTTGCATCTAAGAGAGTCGACGGTAAGCTTGTGCTTCCTGAAGCTGTGAAGGTGCTTCAGCAGAAACCTGGTTCTAGTTCATAAGAGTAACTGGTGATTGTGGGGAGTCTTGAAATGCGACTCCCTTTTGTGTGAGGTGATGTTTGATGGCAGTAGTTTCATTGGAAGAAATGAAGAATTATCTGCGGGTGGATTTCGATGATGATGATGCACTGCTTGAGGGCATCATTGTTCAGAGTCAGCAGATTTGTATGGATGTGGCAAGGTTTACAGACCTGCAAGAGTTTGAAAAACAACCCGTAAGTAAGATTGCTGTGATGTATGCGGTGGCTTATCTTTATGAGCATCGTGAGGACGCAGACCATAAGGCACTTACGGTAGGGCTTCGGGCATTGCTGTTTGGAATCCGAATACCGGGATTTTGATGGGAGGAATTGCTTTGAATGTGTCTTTGATGAATGAAAAAGTGACTTTCCAGAAGAATGTGGTGGTGGCGGATGTCATCGGCAATCAAAAGAATATCTGGGAAGATTTCTATACATGTCACGCTACGATTGGTGGCGAGGGCATGGCAAGCTCCAAGGAAAAGGAAGAAGCCGGAACTATTGTTGAGGATGTGAGTATGACGGTAACTATCAGATATTGTCGAAAGGCATCGGAGATTGGTTCTACTACCCACAGGATTGTTTTCAGGGATGAGATTTATGATATCACGAATGTGGATCATATGAATTTCAAGAAGAAGAGTCTGAAATTCAGCTGTAGGAAAGTGAGGCGGTAAGCATGGCAACGGACAGATGCAGGATTGACCAGATGGCACATGTCATTATGGAAGGTTTGCAGGAATACGCTGACCTTGCGACAGAGGATATGAAGGCCGCTGTGAAGAAAGCAGGTAATAAAGCCAAAAGGGAAGTACAGGCAGGTGCTCCGGTTAAGACTGGGAAATATAAAAAGAGTTGGGCTGTAAAAACGACCAAGGAAAATGCAAATGCGATGGAAGTCACGGTACATTCCAAGAATCGTTATCAGTTGGCACATCTGCTTGAATTTGGACATGCCAAGCGTGGTGGTGGCAGAACGAGAGCCTTTCCGCATATCGCTCCGGCGGAAGAGGCTGCAGCTGAATTTTTGGAAGAGGAAGTAGAGAAAGCTTTGAAGTGACTTGCAGAGGTGATGTTGATGGAAGAACTGGTTCAGATTATTCAGGAAATGAAGATTCCCTTTGCCTATGATCACTTTGCAGAGGGAGAAAGTCCTGATCCGCCATTCATTTGTTATCTGATTCCGGGCAGTGATAACTTTGCTGCTGATGGCAGGGTGTATTTCAAATTGAATGAGGTCAGGATTGAGATGTACACAGATTTCAAGGATCCTTCTTTGGAATCGAGAGTAGAGGATGTCTTAGACAGACACGAGATTTTTTATAACAAGTTGGAAACATGGATCCAGAGCGAGAAGCTTTATGAGGTCATGTACAGTTTTGATATGGAGGGTTTGAATAATGGCTAATAATAAGGTCAAATACAATCTTAAGAATGCGCATTATGCGATGCTTCAGACAAGTGAGGAAGGTGTAGTTTCCTTCGGCACTCCTGTTGCATTGCCTGGTGCGGTTTCGATTTCTCTGGATGCCAATGGGGAACCGGAGAATTTCTATGCTGATGGTACAGCATACTATGTAATAAATAACAACATGGGTTATGACGGTGATCTGGAGCTTGCGATGATTCCTGAGGATTTCAGGGTATCTGCTTTAAATGAGACTCTGGATGATAATAAGGTTTTGATTGAGGATGCGAACTCTGAGTTGAACAGATTTGCTCTTCTTTTTGAGTTCGATGGAGATGTGAAGCATATCCGTCATGTCCTTTATAACTGCTCTGCAAGTAGACCTGGCATCGAGGGCAAGACAAACGAAGAGAGCAGGGAGGTACAGACGGAAACTCTTACCATCAAGGCAACACCGCTTCCTTCCGGTGTGGTTAAGGCTAAGACCGGTAATGAAACAGACAGTACGGTTTATGCCGATTGGTACAAGGCGGTTTATATGCCGACCATTACCGGTGTGAACACAAATGTAGAATGATAAGTTTGATTGATGGGCTGGGACAGAAATGTCCTGGCTCTTTTACTTTATTTTGAAAGTGAGGACTTTGATTATGAGTATGGTTAAGAATATCGAAATTGACGGAAAGCAGGTGCCTTTCAGGGCAAGTGCTGCGATTCCGAGAATATACAGGATGAAGTTCCAGAGAGATATCTATAAGGATCTGGCTTCTTTGGAGAAGGCGATTGACAGTAACAGCGAAGAGGTGAGCAACCTGGATTTGTTCTCTTTGGAAATGTTTGAAAACATTGCCTATGTTATGGCAAAGCATGCAGACCCGAGTATTCCTGATACACCGGAAGAGTGGCTGGATGATTTTAATACATTCAGTATTTATCAGGTGCTTCCAAAGATTATAGAGCTTTGGGGATTGAATGTCAGATCGGATGCAGAGGCTAAAAAAAACTTCGTGCAACAGACCGTCCGATGACAACACCGCTGTTCCTGTTGAGGTGCGTCCAGTTGGGGATTAGTATTCGTGATTTGGACTTACTTACGATTGGAATGGTGAATGATATGTATGTTGAGAGCGGAAACGATCAGGATGCGGACAAGAATTACAGTGTGCTGGCTACACAGGCTGATTTTGACCGATTTTAGAAGGGAGGTTTTTACTCTTCGTTCAATACATTTTGTATGACAGACGGATATAGTGCTGATATAATAGCGTATGAGATTGTGTCTATGTTGTAAAGCGTTGTTGGGTGATTTGGTTAACACCGATATATTTATTTTATTAGGAACAGAAAATTTGAATTTGATGGAGGAACGATTATGAATAAAAAGAAAAAAATAACCATATTGGTATGTACTCTTTTTATGGTGTTTAGTTTAGGGGCTTGTGGAAAAACAAAAGAAGATGCAGCTGTCGTAACACAGCAGGAAAGCAGCCTACAGATTGAAAGTATGGATGAGGAGATGACATCAGAAGAATCAACCACTTTTAATAACGGTGAAGAAGATGATATAGAGCTAAAAGATACAATTGAAATAGATTTCACCTATGATTACACAGAAGATATCAAAGCGGATGTTGCCTATGTGGGATCAAATTCATCCTCTCTTCAGGAGGAATTAAAGAATATCGATACAATTACCCAAAAATACACCTTGCTGGCAGAGTCTGCGCAGACTCAAGGAGAGATGAATGTGGCATCTCAATGGCTTTATGTGATTTGGGATACGGAACTGAATAATCTTTGGAGCAGATTCAGTAGCTTGGCAAATCAGGATACTAAAGAAATGGTTCTTGAAGAACAGAGAAACTGGATTGCTATGAAAGAAGAAGTAACATTAATGAGCCTTGGTTCTCAGGAGGAAAATGGCAGTATGTATCCTATGCTTGTAAATTCCCTTTGGGAAGAAAAAACCAAGAACAGGGCTTATTTCATTGCAAATGAGCTGGCACAGATTGAGGGAGAATCTTTTGCCATGCCGGAAGCATCTACAAAGTACGGTTTGTTTGTCGATAACCAGGGAACCGATGCCGTGTACAGTTCACTAATCACTCAACAAAGCTGGGAGGGAGAAGATGAGGCGATCATTTCTGTCTATAGGCTGGGTGAAATAGAAGGAAGTTTTATTGATAATGGAAATGGAAACCTTGATTTCACATCGGATGACGGCAGCATTAAGGGAACTATCCAAATCAACGGATGGAATGGAGCAACTTTTGAAGTCACGGAAACAATAGGAGCAGTTCCATTCTCTGTAGGGGAGAAATTTGAGTTTCCTTTCGCATTTTAGTCTAAAAGATGGTGATTTAAAATTATGCGAAAGTAGCCATCCCGATGACTTGTCCAATTTGTAGAGAATGGAAACTTTCAGTAAGCCGGCGTGTTTAACTGAGAGACGAATTTGAATTTTCGCCTTTGCAACTATCGGTTGACAAAGTGCTATGAGAAAATGGTGGCAATGCAACCGCTATTTTTGTTAGTTTTAATAAAAAAGAAAGGCGGTGTTTTGCTATGAATATGGCAGACAGGATACAACATCTACGAAAGAGCAAAGGGATTTCGCAAGAAGAACTTGCTGATAAGGTTGGTGTATCGAGACAAGCGGTTTCTAAGTGGGAGTCAGAACAAAGTACACCAGACATTGAAAAGGTCATCTTATTAAGTGATTTCTTCGATGTGACAACAGATTATTTACTGAAGGGAATAGAACCAGTATCAGAAAATATTACTAAAAAGAGTGATGCTCGTATCTTTTCTTTGGTGGGTAGTGTTTTTAATTTTATTGGCTTGGTAGTAGCCATTATGATTTGGAAAGAAAAACAAACGTCATTTTCTGTTGCAGTGGGACTAAGTTTAATGGCAGCAGGAGTTATGATATTTGTAATAGGACAGTTTATAGGGGAGAATAAAGAAAAAGCTTCATTTTGGTTTTGGACTGTTAATGTATGGATTGTCATACTAATACCAATTTCTTGTGTGTTTAATGCCATGCAGGGGATTCTTGGAGGGCATTGGTGGACATTTAGACCAACACCAGAATTGGGAAACTCTATAGGCTTTTATGTGTTATGTTGGGGATTCTATTTTGCGGTTTGTATAATCGTAGATTTACTCTTGATTAAACATGCAAAGCGATAAATTTCAGGTTGTAGGGCTAAATGAATATAGCTTAAGAGTGGCATCGGTGAAATATCCGGTGCCTTTGTTGTGTAAAGAGTCGAGAAATCGGCTCCTTTTTCTTGCCATAAAATGAAGGGAGGTTCGGTATGGCTGCATCAAGAATTAAAGGTATTACCATCGAAATCGGCGGCGATACCACGAAACTTCAAACAGCATTAAAGGGTGTTAATACCGAGATTCGAAATACGCAGGCACAACTTAAGGATGTGGAGAAGCTGCTTAAGCTGGATCCTGGTAATACAGAGCTATTGGCGCAGAAGCATAGATTGCTTGGGGATGCAGTTAAGGAGACCAAGGAAAAGCTGGAAACTTTGAAGACTGCCGCAGAGCAGGCGGAGAAAGCATTAAATGATGGAACGATTTCCAAGGATCAGTATGATGCTCTGCAAAGAGAGATTATTGAAACTGAGAATGAGTTAAAGAGATTGGAAGAGCAGGCGAACCAGTCAGCTACGGCGTTACAGAAGATTTCTGCGACTGGTGAGAAGTTAAAGGATGTGGGTAGTAACATTGAAGGGGCAGGAAAGAAGCTCCTTCCGGTTACTGCTACAGTAACGGCTCTTGGTACGGCATCGGTTAAGACTGCGGCAGATTTTGAAGCTGCCATGAGTAAGGTGGCGGCAGTATCGGGAGCTACCGGTAGTGATTTGGAGGCTCTTACAAAGAAAGCCAGGGAGATGGGAAGCAAGACGAAGTTCTCTGCATCGGAAGCGGCTGAGGCTATGAATTACATGGCAATGGCCGGCTGGAAGACAGAGGACATGCTTTCCGGTATTGAAGGTGTGATGAACCTGGCGGCTGCTTCGGGAGAAGATCTGGCTACGACTTCTGATATCGTAACCGATGCACTGACTGCCTTTGGTTTGTCGGCGCAGGATTCGGGGCATTTTGCAGATGTGTTGGCGGCGGCATCAAGCAATGCGAACACCAATGTATCAATGATGGGTGAGACCTTTAAGTATTGTGCACCGATTGCAGGTGCTTTGGGGTTCTCGGTGGAAGATACAGCGGAAGCCATTGGTCTGATGGCGAATGCCGGAATCAAGTCCACCCAGGCCGGTACTTCCCTTCGAACCATTATGACAAATCTTTCCGGTGAGGTTAAGATTTGTGGGGAAAATATTGGTGAGGTGACAGTTGCCACCACCAATGCGGATGGTTCCATGAGGGATTTGTCAGATATTCTGGCTGACTGCAGAACTGCCTTTAGTGGTTTGTCAGAATCGGAGAAAGCAGCTGCGGCGGAATCACTGGTAGGAAAGAATGCCATGTCAGGGTTCCTTGCATTAATGAATGCAGGAGAAGGAGATATTGCAAAGCTCTCAGGAGCGATAGATAACTGTAACGGTGCTGCGCAGAGTATGGCAGACACCATGAATAATAACCTGGAAGGTCAGCTCACCATACTGAAATCTCAGTTGCAGGAGCTGGCCATTTCTTTTGGCGAGATTCTGTTACCGGCGGTGAAAAAGATTGTTGGATGGGTGCAGGGATTTATTGATGTACTAAACAGTCTGCCGGATGGTGTGAAGGAAACCATTGTGACGGTTGCACTGATTGCGGCGGCACTGGGCCCGGTATTGATTATCATTGGTAAAATCATTACGGCAGTGGGTACGATTATGACCATTGTGCCAAAGGTGGTGGGTGTGATTAAGGCAGTGAAGACTGCATTTCTGGCACTGAATGCGACCATGCTTGCCAATCCGATTGTTCTGATTATTGCTGCTATTGCGGCCTTGGTGGCGGCGTTTATCTATCTTTGGAATAATTGTGATGAGTTCCGGCAGTTCTGGATTGATTTGTGGGAAAGCATCAAGGAGATTGCGGTTGCAGTCTGGGAAGCATTGAAGGAATTCTTTGGGGCTGCCTGGGAGTTTATTAAGACCACAGCGGAAACGGTTTGGAATGCTTTAGCTGGATTCTTTACCGGACTTTGGGAAGGAATCAAGAATACCTTTACCACCGTTGTGAATGCAATCAGTAACTTCCTTAGTACGATGTGGAATACAATTAAGTCTGTGGCTGAGACAATCTGGAATGCGATTTCCACCTTCTTTACGACCATCTGGAATGGAATCAAGACCGTGGTGACCACGGTGGTTACGGCGATCAGTACCTTCCTTACTACTGCATGGAATACTATTAAGACAGTAATTACGACTGTGCTGAATGCTATCAAGACAGTATTTTCTACAGTGTGGAATGCCATTAAAAATGTGGTTACCACAGTGGTTAATGGCATCAAGAATACCATCACGACAGTTTGGAACGGCATTAAGAACACGGTGACTACCGTTGTGAATGCCATTAAGACGGCGGTGTCCACTGCTTTCAGTGCGATGTGGAATGGGATTAAGAATACCATTTCGGGAATCTACAACACCATCAAGAATGGTTTTACTAATGCAGTGAATTTCATTAAGAATCTTGCTTCTTCGGCGTTCAGCTGGGGAGCGGATATCATCAATGGAATTGTAAATGGAATTAAGTCCTGCATTGGTAAGGTAAAGGATGCGGTTTGCAATGTTGCTGACACGATTAAGTCCTTCCTGCATTTCTCTGTACCGGATGAAGGACCTCTTACGGAGTACGAGAGCTGGATGCCAGACTTTATGTCCGGATTGGCAAAGGGTATTGAGAAGAGCAAGGATATGGTAAAGGATGCAGTGAGTGGTCTTGCAGCTGATATGGTGGTAAATCCTCAGGTGAATGCAGGTCAAATGGCAATGGCAGGTGGCGGAACTGTATCGAGTGCAGATATGAGTAGTTTTGTATCGGCGATTAAGGATGCGGTTTCTTCAGCAGGCGGTGGCAGTGGTGACATTGTAATTCCTGTGTACCTTGGCGGTACGATGTTGGATGAAGTGATTGTAAATGCCCAGCAGAGGGCAAATCTAAGAAGTGGAGGGAGATAAGCGATGGCATTTTTTCAGTATTTGAACTTTGACGGCGTGGATCTTCCTCTGCCGGATAGTTATGAAGTGGATATGACGGATAAGGAAGCAGACAGCGGTGGAGAGACGGAAGCTGGAACCATACAGAGGGATGTGGTTCGTACTGGGGTGGTGACTATTTCTGTTTCTTTTTCTGTTACCCAGAAGTGGCTAAGGTTACTTACCGGGTATAAACAGCAGGAGAAGATAAGAGTTGGATTCTTTGACCCGGAGACTGCAAGTGTGAGGCAGACGGAAATGTATGTGGAGGGGTTTAAGGCGAAGCTTAAGAAGGATACGAGTTATAAAGGGCTGTGGATTGTAAGTTTTGTTTTGAAAGAGCTATAAAATAATTATTTCAAAATGGGGGTTGAAGTATAAATTACACTTTGTACAATGTATATATCGGGCGCCCGATGAGATCAATTTAAGGAGGTTCACGAGATGAACAAAATTAATATTAGTCCCATCGGAAAGATTGTAAATGGAAATGAAGTAAAGTAAAGGTAATTCTTGATCCAAAGTATGCAAAAGCACTAAAAGGACTTGAAGGATACAGCCATGTTCAAATACTTTGGTGGATGAATGGCAGCGATAATCAAAGAGACCGAAATGTTTTGGTAGAAAAGAAACCATATAAAAATGGTCCGGATGAGATCGGTGTATTTGCACTTAGATCTCCGGAGAGACCTAATCCAATAGCGGTTTCAAATGTGAATATCGCATATGTGGATGAAGAGTCTGGAACTGTAGGGCTATATTATATTGATGCATTTGATGGAAGCCAGGTGCTTGACCTTAAGCCGTATACGCCAAGTATTGACCGCATTGAGAATCCGATGACACCTGATTGGTGTAGCCATTGGCCAAAGTCATATGAGGAAAGTGGACGTTTTGACTGGGAAGCTGAATTTAATTTTTAGAGGGGGTGGTTCTGTGGCACTTGCAGATTACATAAACGAAAAACCAACAATACGTACAGATAGATTAATTATTCGTCCAATGACAGAAGAAGATGTTCCTGCACTAAAGGAATGGATGTCGGATAAATCAATTTACACCTATTGGGGAAAAGGACCAAGTAAGGCAGAATTGAACCCTGAGTTACTATTCGAAAAGGAGGAAAAGCCAACAAAGAGTTTTCATCTTGGGGTAGCATTAAAAGATGATGATAAGGTTGTTGGCGATTTATGGGTTTATCTGATTGAGAAAGACCGTATGGCTTCAGTTGCAATCAGATTATCAAAAGGAGTTCATGGATGCGGCTATGGAACAGAAGCCCTTAGGGCAATTACAAGATTCTGTTTTGAGCATACAGAACTTAGAAGGCTTTGGACAGAAGTTGATGTTCGAAATGTTGCATCTTGTAGAATCCTAGAGAAATGTGGCTACACGAAGGAAGGACATATCAGACAGGGTAAAATGGTAAATACCTGGTGCGACTACTATATCTATGGAATTTTGTCTACAGATATGGAAAGGCAAGTGTGAGCAACAACCAGTTGCTTTTCACAGATGTGTAATGTAGGTATAATGGAAAAAAAGGAGGAATGAGTCATGGAGACAAAGGATGTTATCGTAGAATTAAGAAAGAAAAATGGTTTGTCACAGGATGAGCTTGCGGAAAAAGTTTTGGTTACCAGACAGGCAGTATCTCGTTGGGAAACAGGTGAGACTATACCAAACACTGAAACATTGAAGCTTTTATCAAAGCTATTTAATGTTACTATTAATACATTGTTGGGTTCTCCACAGCAGTTGATTTGCCAGTGTTGTGGTATGCCGCTTGGAGATGATACTACCAGTAAGGATCCGGATGGCAATTTCAATGAAGACTATTGTAAATGGTGTTATGCGGATGGAGAATTCAAATACTCCAGTAAGGAACAGTTGATAGATTTTTGTGTTGAACACATGGCTACTGAGGAATGGCCGGCAGAACAGGTACGTGCGCACATGGAGTCAGTGGTTCCTAGATTAAAACACTGGAAATAATCTAGGTTTGTTTAAAGAGATTAATTTTTTGAGGCATCAGTCATTAAGTTGACTGGTGCTTTTTCTATGGAAGGAAGGTGGTCTTTTGTACCCAGTGAGTGAGGCTTTCCTGCAGGCGGTGCAGGAGAACACACGAAGATATTATTGGACGGGAAAGATTACAACAACGAAGGGTGCCACGTATGAGTTTGGTGCTGATGATATCGTAAAGGGAAGTGGTTATATTTCCAGTCAGTGCTGCGGCTCTACTGAGATTGAGCTTGGTACGGTGTATGCAGCGGAGATGGGGATTACGCTTTTCTCTGATATTGACAGATATACTTTGGAAGATGCTCTTGTGGAATTGTTCTATCATCTGAGACTGTCGGATGGCACCTATGAAGAGGTTCCTATGGGAATCTTTGAAGTGTCAGAGGCTAACCGTAATATCAAGACTTTGGAGCTGAAAGCCTATGATTTCATGCTCCGGTTTGATAAGAGTTTTAATGGCTTTGAAACCATCGGCACGGTGTATGGTTTTGTGAGCCTGTGCTGCAAGGCCTGTAAGGTAGAGATGGCACAGAGCCAGGCAGACTATGAAGCGATGCAAAATGGAACCGAGCTGCTTTCCATTTATACAGAAAATGATATTGAGACCTACCGGGATGTGCTCTACTATGTGGGGCAGGTTCTTGGTGGGTTTTTCTGTATTAACCGAGAGGGTAAGCTGGAACTGAGGAAGTATGGCAATGAGCCCGTGATGGAGATGGAGACAAAGCATCGTTTTACCAGCAGCTTTTCTGATTTCATCACAAGATACACGGCGGTTTCTTCTACCAACATGAAAACGGAAACGGCAGAGTATTATCATCTGGATCCGGATGACGGGCTAACAATGAATCTGGGTGTGAATCCTCTGCTGCAGTTCGGTCTGAAAGAAACCAGAGAGCAGCTGTGTATGAATATCCTGAATGATTTGTCAGTTGTGGATTATGTGCCTTTTGATTCCGAAACAATAGGAAATCCTGCTTTGGACTTGGGAGATGTGATCCGGTTTAAGGGTGGACAGGCAGACGAAAATAGAATATCTGCTATCACTTCCATGCAGTGTAAGATTGGCGGGAAGCACACGCTGAAAGGGGTTGGTAAGAATCCGAGACTGGCACATGCCAAGTCTAAGAATGATAAGAACATCAGCGGGCTGCTGAACCAGATTATAGATAATAAAGAGGCTGGCAAGATTGGTATTCATACCTTTACCAATGCCAGCTCTTTTACGGTTGGCGAGAGTGATGTGAAGATTATTTCCATCGAGTTTGCACCGAATGAAGCGGTTATGGCGCAGTTCTTTGGATCTGTGATTGTGGGAGTGAGTGCTGACCAGGTGGAAAGGTCTGTGGTTGCAAGAGGGGATGTGCTGATTCCTTCGGTGGAAGTGGAAGAAATTTTGGCAGAGGGTACTGCAGGTAATGAGGAAACTACGGATAGCGGAACAACTGATAGCGATGCTGCGGGGACTGATGTTGTGGATGAAACCGGTGGAGGTTCGGATAGTGCTGTTGCAGCAGAGGAGCCTGTTGTGATTGGCAATACAAAAGAACAGACATTATCTGTGGAACTGCCTGTGGTCTGGAAGGAAGACGGACAGGTGGTGGTTCATTTTACTTTTGAGTTCAATGACAGCATTATCGAGATTCATCAGCCGGAAGAGACCTGGCATTCCGGGAAGCATTCCATCATGCTGTATTATCCCATTGAGAATCTGGTGGCGAATTACAGAAATATTTTCAATGTGTATGCCAGAGCAACAGGTGGAACGGTTACGGTGGATACCGGAGATTGTCTTGCCGCGATTATGGGTCAGTCAATGGGTGCCGGGGAAGCCTGGGATGGCGAAATTAAGATTGAGGAGACCATCAAGAAAGTAAAAGTTGGTGGTGTGCTTCAGATTGCTGCTGTTGATGAGAATATCACATGGAAGATTGATGAGCTTGTAAAGAGAACTTACAGTGATGTGGTTCATGGAAGATTTGGAATCGGCGCGTTTGCAATGCCGGTGGAAAGGTAGGTAAGGATGAAGCTGAAAGGAAATATGGTCATCGAGATGATCGATGACGCCACCGGGGAAGTGGTGGAAAGAGTTCAGGAAGAAAATATGGTGACAAATGCGGTAAATCATATCCTGGGATTGAATCCTATGGGTATTTTTTATTCTGTGGCCGGGGAGTATGATACACATCTTCTCTGGAATGATAACATGCTTCCTATCTGTCCTAACATGATTGGGGGCATACTGCTTTATTCGGAAGCATTGACAGAGGATGCGGACAATATTTATCCGTCCACAAATAAGCTTCCGGTGGCATATGCCTCCAACGATGTCAATGCCACTGCGGACGTGGCAAGGGGAAGTATGAATCTGACGGAGAGTAAGCCATTAGATAATGGTTACCGGTTTGTGTGGGAATTTACTCCAAGTCAGGGGAATGGAACCATTGCTGCAGTAGCACTGACTTCTAAACAGGGCGGTGTGGCAGCTTATGGCAGTATGGAGAATTCCAAGGCTGCCTTTTATCAGATCATGGAAACAAGACTGGAAACGCAGACCGTGGAAGAGCTTGCAGAGCTGTTCAGTGCGGTGGAGATGGATTTTGAGAACAATATCCTGATCAGCATGCGGTTCCAGGACAGCTCTGTGATTATCCATAAGAGAAGGCTTCCGGTGTTTACTCTGGGACTGAATGACAGGCTGAATGATACGACCAATGACCTGCTGGAAGAGAAGGTCATTGCCTGCAGTACCTTTAAGTTCCTTGGAAGTTATACACCTTATGGAGATTTTCTGGACGGGCATGACGTGTACTGGTACGGGTTTGCCAATCAGGCGAATTCTTCCGGAGATGCCAAGATGTACTGGGTGAAGATTAAAAAGGATGATTACACCATGACAGAAGGTGTATGGACACTGTCCAATGCCTGCCTTAAGGCGATTGGAAGCTTCAAGGTGGATACCTATGCCCAGAGATCTGTGAGAGGTGTTATCCGTAATGGCTATCTGTATCTGACAGCATATGACGATGCAGGCATTTATAAAATCAATCTCGGTAATTCCACGGATGTGACATTGATTCCTTTTGGATTTACATCAGAGGGAAAATCGCAGACCGGTTCTGGAACCTGTGCCAATTATCTGTTTATGGTGAATGACCTGATTATCGGGTGGGATTATCAGATTAAGCCGGATGATACAGTGGTGCAAACTGTGGGAAGTACAAGACTTCTGAATCTGGGTACTCCTGTGTTCCAGTACAAGGAGTTTTGCTTTGGCTGGGGCGGTAACTATGGTTCGGATTACAGAATGTGCTTTCTGTTGACACCGTATCTGGCAAGTATCAATAACTTAAGTACCGCCGTGGTGAAGACTACGGATAAGACAATGAAGATTACTTATGAGCTGACGGAAGAGGTAAGCTCATAGGGATAGTATTTTGGGATGAGGCAGTTGCTCTAAGAGGGGCAGCTGCTTTTTCTATACAACTTTTTAAGGAGGAACAGAGGATATGAAAGAATTTTGGAGTATGGTGCAGTTGGTATTTACGGGAATCGGTGGATGGCTTGGGTACTTCCTGGGAGGGTGTGATGGCTTGATTCTGGCATTGCTCTTATTTGTGGTAGCAGATTACATCACAGGAATCATGTGTGCAATTGCAGATAAGAAGCTCTCTTCGGAGGTTGGATTCAAGGGAATCTGCAGAAAGGTACTTATCTTTATGCTGGTAGGAATTGCAAATGTGTTGGATGTGCAGGTCATCGGAAATGGTTCTATTTTAAGAACGGCGGTGATCTTTTTCTATCTCAGCAATGAGGGGATTTCACTTTTGGAGAATGCAGGACACTTGGGATTACCAATTCCAGAGAAGCTTAAGAAGGTATTGGAGCAACTGCATGATCGCAGTGAAGAGGACAAAAAGGATGGTGAGTAAAAATGGGATATACAAACAGTCCGCTTGTGGCTTATACAAAGCTTAGTCCGAATCATTCAGGACAGCGTACCCACAAGATTGACAGAATATCACCGCACTGTGTTGTAGGACAGTGCAGCGCAGAAGGCTTGGGAGATTGGTTTTATAAATCATCTACTCGCGCCTCATCTAATTATGGCATTGATAAGGATGGCAGGGTTGGCATGTATGTGGAAGAAAAGAATCGCTCCTGGTGTACTTCCAGCAACGAAAATGACCAGAGGGCGGTTACCATTGAGTGTGCTTCCGGCAAGGTGGAACCTTATGCCATGAATGAAGTAGTTTATGACAGGCTGATTGACTTGTGTGTGGATATTTGCCAAAGAAATGGAAAGAAGAAGCTGCTTTGGTTTGGAGATAAGGACAAGTCTTTGAGCTATCAGCCGAAGGTGGATGAAATGCTCATCACGGTTCACAGATGGTTTGCCAATAAGAGCTGTCCGGGGAACTGGCTTTATGCAAGGCTGGGTGATTTGACTACGAAGGTTACAGCGAGACTTAACGGTGGAGAAGCAGAAGCAATTCCTTCAGGGATGCAGGCGAGAGAGTTTATTTCACTGTCTGAGGAACAGGTGATTGCAAAGGTTGGTGCTTTGTTTACTGCGGATCAGAAGCAGTCGGGAATTTTGGCATCCGTGTCTATGGCCCAGTTTATTCTGGAAAGTGGTTATGGTAAGAGCGAACTTGCGCAGGGAGCGAATAACTGCTTTGGAATGAAGAAGTCCTTGAGTGGTAATACATGGGGCGGTAGCACTTGGGATGGCAGCTCTGTCTATACCAAGAAGACTCAGGAGCAGAATGCTGATGGAAGCTATGTGACTATCACTGCTGATTTCAGAAGATATAGCTGTATGGAAGATTCCATTGCAGACCATAGTGCTTATCTGCTTGGAGCCAGGAATGGCAGCAAGCTTAGATATGAGGGTTTGAAGGGATGCACAGATTATAAAAAGGCGGCACAGATAATAAAAAATGGCGGCTATGCTACGAGCCTTACTTATGTGGACAAGCTTTGCAGTATTATCGAGAGATGGAAGCTGACTCAGTACGATGTTACTGGTGAAGCTTCTGATGTGGTGAAGTATTACCGTGTAAGGAAGAGTTGGGAGGATGCTACTTCTCAGCTTGGGGCATATACGGTGCTTGCTAATGCGAAGGTTATGGCTGATAAGCATCCGGGTTACTTGGTTTATGACTGGAATGGGAAGCAGGTTTCTCCTGAGGTGGCAGAGGGCGGCTCTGGAGATGGCATGAGTAATGCGGATTGTCCGTTTATGGTGAAGGTAAGTATTTCGGATTTGAATATCAGGAAGGGTGCCGGAACGAATACGGCGAAGACAGGTGCTTATACTGGTGTGGGAGTGTTTACTATTGTTGAGGTTAAGGACGGTAAAGGCTCTGATGTTGGATGGGGAAGATTGCAGTCTGGTGCTGGATGGATATCATTGGATTATGCTACCAGAGTATAACTGAATAACGAATTATTATTGAGCCTGCGGGTGTTGGGAGGAATCTTGATGCTTGCAGGCTTTTTTTGTTATTTATGCACAAATGTTCGGCGTAAAAATGATTAATCCAAGTGATAATGCCGTAAAAAACTTGACAATCGGCGTTAAAACGATTATGATAATATATGTATTTCTGAGCAAAGTGATCGAAAGATTATGACGCAAAGCTACAGGGCCTGTAAAATGGTAGCCAGTTGTAACCGAAGTATTTTAACCGCCTGAAATGGCGGCTTTTTATTTTTAGAGGTGAATTTGATGTTAGTTGGTTATCTCACTGTTAAAGAAACGGCAGAAAAATGGGGGATTAATCCGAGAACTGTACAGACGATGTGCAATGATGGACGTATTCCAGAAGCAAAGAAATTTGGCAAGGCATGGGCTATTCCAGCAGACGCAATAAAGCCAATTGATAAGAGAATTGTTTCTGGACAATATAAGAATTGGAGAAAAAAAGAAAAAGGTTCGGAATGACAGAATCTGTCACCCTTGATTGATATAATCCGGATATAAGATGGAGAGATGAAATGATTCCTAAAGAAAAAACTGCAGATAAAAAAATAGAGAGAGTATTAAGTATATATACGAAGTTGCTTAATGGACATATTGTTAATAAAGCAGAAGAAGCTTTGAATTTTGGCGTAAATGAAAGAAGTATTCAGCGTGATATTGATGATATTAGGAACTATATGGATCTGAATATATCCGATTCCGGTGTGATTAATTCGGTAATTTATGACAGAGAAAAAAAAGGATACCGATTAGAACAATTATATCAGTTGAGGTTTAGCAATAGTGAAATTCTTGCGTTGTGTAAAATTCTTCTTGATAGTAGGGCATTTACTAAAGTGGAAATGGAAGCAATGCTGAAAAAACTTATTGAGTGTTGCGTGCCAAAGGAAAATCAAAAAACTGTAAATGAATTGATTAGCAATGAAGCATTTCATTATATTCAACCACAACATAAGACAGTATTTATAGATAAGATGTGGGATATAGGAAAGGCTATTTATAATAGTCAGTTTATTGAGATTAAGTACCAAGGAGTACAAGGAAGTAGCGTAAAGACTAGGAAACTTAAACCATTAGCAATAATGTTTTCGGAATATTATTTTTACTTAGCGGCACTTATTGATGATGAAAAAGTGAGAGAAAACTTCAATGTTCTTAACGACTCATTTCCAACAATATACAGGATAGATCGAATACAGGGATTAAAAGTTCTCGATGATAGATTTCATATTCCATATGCAGACCGTTTTGAGGAAGGTGAATTCCGAAAGAGAATTCAGTTTATGTATGGTGGTAAGTTAAGAAGAGTAAAGTTTAAGTATTCTGGATATTCTGTGGAGGCTATTCTTGACAGATTACCGACAGCAAAAATTGTTTCAGAAGAAAATGGAGAATATGTAATTCAAGCAGAAGTATTTGGTAATGGAATAGATATGTGGATGAAAGGTCAGCAGTATATCGAAATAATGGAGGAAGTGAATAATGCGAAAGGTCTATATTAAATATGATCCATACGAAATGAAGTCCATAGTCAAAGTGGATGGGAAAGAGGTGCAGAAAAACAAGCATTGTGATTCTAATCTAAAAAGATATTTGGATTCCGATATCCATATGCCAATTCAGGCATGGATTGATCCTATTGATAGAGATAATTGGAATGGGCTCTTGGATGTTATCTGCAAGATGGGTGATAAAGAGATTTTTGTTGAGTTCGCAGGCAGGGCAGTTGATTATGAAAGTGTAAAAGCTTCTTTGATTGCTCAGAATGATAGCAGAAGCTGTGGCGCAAAACTTACCTTCAGTGAATTGACAGATGAAATAATTCCAGATAGGCAAATGAAGGATAACATCGCTGAAGTAATAAATCTCATGCTTACAGATGAGTTTAGACAGATTGTTAATGACTCTAACTCTAAGGTTTTGATTGATAAATATGAGAAGCTTGAAGAAACCTACAAAGAGATTGACGCTGAAGAATTTAGGATAGTCTTTACCGGAACATATAGTAGTGGCAAGTCTTCTACTATTAATGCGTTGCTTGGAAGAAATATTTTACCAACAGCATCTGGCACCTGCACTGCAAAAATTTGTAGGATAATACATTCATCAGTAAAAGATGGAGTTGCAATTGTAAAGTATTTACCTGATGCTAAGCAAAAAAAATATGTGTGTAAGACAGATGAAGAAGTACAGGATAAGATTCAATGTGCGGGGGATGCTATTGAAACCATTGAAGTGTACACAGATTTGTCTAACTTGTATCCAGACGGTGTAGAAAAAGATTTTAGGCTTGTTGTTATAGATACCCCTGGTACAGATAGTGCGACAGGAAATGATACACAAAAGACGGAAGAAGAATCGAAGCGATTATCTAAAAAATCTCATATAGAAATTACAAAGGAAGTACTGAAATCGAAACAAAAAGAAATGGTTGTTCTGATTTCTGATGATAAACTTGAAGATGATAATATAGTCGAGCTGTTAGATATAATTGAGGAATCCGCAGAAAACGATGACGGTGCTTTTAATGATCGATTTCTATTTGTAATGAATATGTGCGATTCATTGACGTATTCAAATAGAGGAGAAACTTTAGATAATTACATCAGAAATTTTGTTGCAAATATAAAGAAGGTGCCTAATTCTAACAGAATTAGAAATATCGTCAATCCAAGGGTGTTTCCAATTACTTCAGGTGCAGCTCTTGCCATCGTAAATGGGTTTACAGAAGAACCAGGTATGGCTGAGGGTATGACAAAAAAGGCTGAGCTATATGGATACTATGAGGGATTCTGCAAAAAGATATATTATTATGATCCTGTAAAACTTGCCGGAAATTTTGAACAGTATATCGAGCAGGTTAAAACTCAGTATCCAAATTATGGAAACTATTGTTTGGAGCAGAAAAGTTCAGTAACAGAAGCAATAAAGTATGGTTATCAACAGAAACTTCAAGGGAATCTTACTGTTCCAGATAGAGTTCTGATACATTCTGGTGTGCCTGCCCTTGGAAGTGCGATTCATGATTATATTCGTTGCTATGCATATCCTATAAAGGTGAGACAACTTTTAGGTTGCTTTACTGATATTTTGGATGAACTTGATTCGCTAAATAAAAGAGAATTGGAGGCTCTGGAAGTAGCAAAAAAAGATTACAGCGGTGCTGTTTCATTAAAAGAGAAGAAAGACAAAGATCGACAAGAAGAGGAAAAAAGAAAAAATCTTCTCCAAAGCGCAAAGGAAAAAATGGAAAGAGTAAAGTCAAAAGTTGACGAAATCAAGGATACCATTACTGAGATTAATGATATTCGATCAGATTTTTTTACTTTAAAGAATAGCATCGCTGGTAAAGTTGGTGGAAGAAAAGAAGTCTTGAAGGACGAAGGCGATGAGATTATTCGTGATATATCATCTAGAATTGATAGTTTATTGGGTAAGATAAATGAAACTGTTCGTACTGTTAAAAAGAAGAAGAAGGATGCTACTGGGGAACTTTATGATGAATTTCTACGTTATTTGGAAGAACTTGAAAAAGAAGGATTGATGAGCGATGGGAAGTTTTCATTGCAGGATACAGTGGCTTACCAGAAATTGGTTGACAAGAGCACATTTACTAAACCAATTGAAGATACAAGAGATGAAAAGAATCCAAGAAAAGAGCATATTGAATTCGGATATGGAATCGGTAATTTTTTTGATTCTATTGGCAGGGCTTGGAAAACAAGGAAAGAACCTGAAACAGTAAAAAAGACCTACATAAATATTGAAAAATATATATCAGAGAATATCAATCCAATTGAGGCTGAGGTGGATCGCTATGTCGAAAAACTCAAGACTGATTACAAGAATGATATTGTTTATCTTAAGGATGAAACAAAGAAAAAGGTCGATTCTGTAATAGGACTTATTGAGGCAAAGAATTCTGAAATATCCCGTATTGAATCTGAAGCATTTAAGTATGCAGCAGATGAAAAGCAATACGGTATACAGATTGAAAAACTTGAAAAGATCAGGTCCTATCTTGGCTTATTGATTTCTAAAATAGAGTATACACAGGTGTAGAGGAGGTACAGAATGGATAAGTTTTTTAACCCGGATGCAACATATAGCAACGCAATCCAAAATAAGGATATTGGAGTATTAAGAGCTTTACTAACAGGTATTATTGGATCTGATCCTACATTTGCAACAACAGAGTTTGATGAAGCAAAAAGATATATTGATGATCAAAGTATGGCAATTTATGGGGAGAAACTGGAAATCACAGAGGCCTATAAAATACAAGAAGATGAAGTTGAAGAGGCAGAGTGGGATGAGAAATATTTCCAGATGAACCTTGTATGGTTAAGAGATAATTTTAACTTAGATAATAGGCTTCCTAAGATTAAGGAAATTGGTCAATTTGTTTATAAGAATAAAACTACATTAGGTAAATCTAAGATAGAAAACAGAAGACAAGCTGTAGTTGAACCTATCTCAATGAGAGAAAGGAATTATGTGCAAAAAAAAGAACAGACCATCAGGGCAACCGGTGACGGTCACTCGAATGATAGCCGGTTGATTGATAAAATTGTAGGGTGGATAAAAGAACATTGGGTTGGTGTGGCAATTGGTGTGGCATTTGTAATAGTTATCATCGGTCTGATAATGAAATTCACTGGAAAAAATTAGAAAACAAAAGGGATAAAAAGCTCTGAATGTGGAGGAGAAAAGATGGCTAGAGGTGATATTGATGTTAGGGAAAGGGAGAAGCTGAATATTGCATTATCAAATGTTGATAAGATAGTAATGCACAAGTATATTTCAACGATTGATAAAAGACCTATTTTTCTCCCGTCATATGATGTAAGTTTTTCGGCTCCAGAAGTGACCGATAAGACAGATATACCGGTGTGCATTGTGGGTACCAATATTATGCTTACAAGACTTAAGAGAGTTGTATATGACAAAGAAGAAAATATATTGGATAAATTGACTACAGTATATAATGCCACATCGCTTTATGAAGGTGCAACCCTTGTTACACTACTAAAAAGTGATGGTAACCAGATTGAAGTATATCTTGGCACAGTGTGCAAAAAATCAGAAGATCCTTTTGTGCCAGAGAAGCAAATAAGTGCTTTAAAGGCGAATCTTGAAGCAAATTTTCCGGGAAGCAAACTAGAGAAAATTGACGAGGTTTCGGATAGGATGCATATAGTTCAAAGCATCTTTGAAAATAATGTGTGCGTTTCCGCGGTGACTGGAATTGCCGCGCTGAAAGATGAAGAGAAAAAAGAAAATATTTCATACATACAGGGGCTTGAAAAGCTAACAGATTCCTTAAAAGGAAAAAAATGTACGGTGATGATTATTGCTGATCCTGTAAGCAGTAATACCAGAGAATCTATTCGAGCAGGCTATGAAGAAATATACACGGCATTAAAACCTTTTGAAAAATCAGAATATACGGTTAATGCTAGTAATGGAAAAACTGTTACTGATAGTGTAATAAAAGGTGTTACTGATACAACGAATGAGAGCATTGCTAAAACAAAATCACACACAATTACTAAGGGTACAAATTCAGCTCATACAGTAGGTGGCAGTGTAGGAGTGAATGCAAGTGCAACTGCTGGGGTTACAGTAGCTCCATTTGGCGTTGGAGCAAATGCATCAGCTACTGTAGGTGCGAGTGTTTCTGCTGATTATCATTATATGCATGGTAAGCACGAAGATAATGCAGATACAACTGGGCAGACTGATACTACTGGAAAATCAAAATCACTTAGTGAACAAAACTCTATTGCAAATGCATTGAGTGATACTAAAGGCGAAGGATTACAGATAACCTACGAAAACAAGAGTGTAAAGTCTATTTTGGAAAGAATAGATCAACAGCTTGAACGTATCGCTGAATGCGAAGATTTTGGTATGTATGACTGTGGGGTATATTTCCTTTCTGAAGATTATACCACTTGTTTGTCAGTTGCAAGCACATATAAATCCATCATTCAGGGAGAGCATTCTTCGGTTGAGGCTGCACATATATCTATGTGGGACGCTGATGATGCAAAAGGATTGATTCCTTACTTAAGTACATTCAACCATCCAATATTTGATTTGTCTGACGATAAATCAGAACAAGATAGAAATGAGATGAAGAATAGAGCATCTGTTTCTACGTTAGTTAGTGGTAGGGAATTGTCTATATATATGGGGCTACCGAAGAAGTCTATATCTGGCATTCCTGTAGTTGAATGTGCAAGTTTCGGACGTAATGTTTTATATGCAGAGAATTCTAAAGAAGGAAAAAAGATTGATTTTGGTGTAATTCATCATATGTATGATGATGAAAAAGAGCGGGTCTTATTAGATAAAGATAGCTTAACAGCCCATGCATTTATAACTGGCTCCACGGGTTCCGGAAAGTCAAATGCGATTTATCAGCTGATTAGAAATACATGTTTTGAAATGGGAGATAACACTGATAAAACTCATTTTATGATTATTGAGCCTGCCAAGGGAGAATATAAGGACATATTTGGTGGCTACGAGGATGTTTTAGTTTTAGGAACTAATCCATATAAAAGCAAGTTGCTTAGAATAAATCCATTTAGTTTTCCAGAAGATATCCACATTTTAGAGCATATTGATAGGCTTATCGAGATTTTTAATGTATGCTGGCCAATGTATGCGGCAATGCCTGCAGTTCTTAAGGAGGCAATCGAACGAGCTTATGAAGTTTCTGGATGGGATTTGAATAAATCAGAGTGTAGTTATGGCAATGGGGATAAGCGTATGTTTCCATGCTTTATAGATGTGCTTAACCAAGTTAATCGAGTCATAAAAGAATCTGAGTATTCTGCTGATAGTAAGGGAGATTATGTAGGCGCATTATCAATGCGAATTAGTTCATTAACGAATGGAATCAATGGACAGATTCTTACAAGTAATGCAATTCCTGATGCAGAGCTATTTGGTCAGAATGTTATTGTGGATCTTAGTAGAGTTGGATCGACAGAAACAAAAGCACTTTTGATGGGATTGCTGATTATCAAATTACAGGAATACAGAATGTCTTGTGATAGCGGTAGTAATAAAAAGCTTTCTCATTTGACAGTTCTGGAAGAGGCACATAATTTGCTTAAGAGAACAAGTTCAGAGCAAAGCGCAGAATCATCTAATCTGGCTGGAAAGTCAGTTGAAATGTTGGCAAATGCCATCGCAGAGATGAGAACATATGGAGAAGGTTTTGTTATTGCGGATCAGTCTCCAGGTCTTATGGATATGTCTGTCATCAGAAACACAAATACAAAGATTATCTTGCGTTTGCCTGATGCAACAGACCGCGAGCTTGTCGGAAAAGCTGCAAATCTGAATGATCAGCAGATAGTTGAATTAGCAAAGTTAAGGACAGGTGTATGTGCTGTATATCAAAATAACTGGATTGAACCTGTACTTTGTCATGTTGACGAGTGGGATGATAAGAAATTCAGTAAGAAGTATGATGGAGATACAGAGGATTTATTTGATACAGTTGATACAAAGAAGAGAATTGTAAAGCTGGTATTACAACCTATACCGCAAATAAAGGCAGAAGAAATCGAATTACTATTTGCAGATATTGATAAAACAAGGTTGTCTACAGAACTGAAGACTAAGTTATATAAACTTGCATACCAAGATGATGTAGATAAGGCAAGAAATTTGAGAAAAACCATTATTTATGAGATTTTTTCTCCAGATGCCGTCCTTGAAAGAAATATTTGTTATAGAAATGAGATTAAAGAATGGGTAGCTGCAATGCAGGATGAACTCATGCCGAGATTGGAAGAGTTTGATGAGAAAGAAGTTGAGCAGATACTAACATTGCTGGCAATTGAAAAAACAAGAATTGAAGGTAAGCACGAGTATGAGGAACTTATCAATAATCTGCTCATATTTATTGATGGTGGAAGGAGGATGATGTAATGGATGCTGGCGGTTCAAAAAATATGGAAACGAAAACCAGTGATAATGCCGAGAATAAATCTTCTGCTGTTGAAAAAGTTTACCAAGGATTAGCAAAGGTCGCTAACAAATTAAATGAAATGCTGTTTGATGATGATACATCAAAAAATGATGCTAATAAAGAAGCTGAAAAAGGAGATAATTCAAAGAAGGAAGAAAAGGATACAAAAAAAGAATCTGATGTAAATGATAGAGGTGAGAATTCGGCCAATAAGACTTCGGATTTGTTATCAAAAAATATATCTGAATTGGTGAATAAGCTATTTTCAGATGATGCAGGCGACAAGCCGTCTGGAGATGATGCTGAAAATGATACCGACTCAGAAGATTCATCAGAAGGAAATATTGAAGATGAGAAATCTGAGGATGGAAATCTGGAAAAAGAACTTAGTGAGGAAGAAAAGTTAAAAAAGATTCAGGATTTTATTGACGGCAAAATTGATTTTGACGAAGTTAAGGAAATTTATGCGGGGTATTATGCAGATGCAGTGAATTCTAATAAGCCATGGACTTGGAATGAGACAATACCTGGTGGAGATGCTTTATCTGCAGGTCAGAAGAAAAAAATTAAGGAGTATGCGCAAGAAAAGGGGTTTATTCCTAAAGTGCCAATAGTAGAAAAGGATGGCAAAAAGTATGCGGACTTTTCAAAATTTACTGTTTTTCAGTGTATGTTGGATAAAGAAGACTGGTCAAAAACTGATCCTGAACAATTTGCTAAGTGTAATGAGCAATTAAAGGAAGCTATATTGAAGGATCCAGAATTGGCAAAACAATTCACACCTGAGCAGATTGAACAGATAATGAATGGAGAGACACCATCAGGGTATACTTGGCATCACTCTGAAGTTGATGGTACGATGCAATTAGTTCCATTTGGAATTCATAATTCTACTAATCATTGTGGCGGTAGAAGTGAAGGGCACTGGGCAGATGCACCAAGACATTAAAATGGAGGTAAAATCATGATAAAGGGTAAAAAGATAAGTGAGAATATCACAAGAGATATCATAAATGCCAGAGAAAAGAAGTGGAAGGTAGTTCTTCCAGAGAGTTTTAAGATATTTATGCTTGATAATAATGGAGTTATTCCAGATGAGAGGATTACTATTGAAACAGGTATTGCTCTGGAAAAATTTCTTTGTATTGTTCCTGCAATAGCTGAATCACCAAACGCTACGGATGATATTGATGTTGTGATTACAAAATACGATGAATTTATGGTGTTTGACGAGGATTCAGTTGGCCCAGATTTAATTCCGTTTGCTAGATTGTCTGGGGATAAGTTGTTATGTCTATGCTATGAGAATAAGAATCCTCAAATAGCGGTTTGGAGCTTTGAAGGGTCTGAGGATTTTTCTCCTAATTATAAAAAGGTTTACAGTTCCTTTGATGAGTTTTTAAGTGCAAATAATATAAAGTAATAGATAATGCCAAAGGTTGTAGCTCGATGTGACCTTTGGTATTCTTAATTGAATTATGGATACTCACACTTAATTTTATAGGTGGCTTTAGTACTCAATTTTTTCCTGTAAGAAAATCACTAAATAATTGTTCTACAGATGCAGCTACTAGAGAAGAAATTGAAGGAGCAGAACAGAAAATAGGGTTAAAATTTTCGGGAGAGTTTAAGGAGTATCTTGCTATTGATGGAATAATCATTTGTCAGGATGAATCGGGAAGTGTGCATGAGAGTACACCAAATAATACCGTGAAAAAGGTGGCGGATAGTTTAGCAGACTATGTGTTGTCTCAAAAGTAAGTTGTTTGTATTTGGAATTCAAAAAATGTGATAAACGTTAGCATGATAGGTTCTGTTGACTTTATTTGCTATCTCCATGATTTTTTTGCATTTTATTCTGATAATTGAAGTACCAACTGTCCTTTGAAGAGTAGGAGGGAATACCTGCTACGAAATGGACAGTGCGTTTCCTCTGAATATTCAATTTTTAGGAGGAAGCGATTATGGCTTACAGCAGAGCAGATGTACCGGAATTAGAGAATTTACTTAAATATGGTAAGAAGAAGTTCGTCAGATATGATGAGGGAGCAAAGCTTTACTCAATGGGACTTCATTCTTTCCAGGAGCTAGCAAAGGAAGCAAATGCAGTTTATCATGTGAAGCGCATTGTACTGGTTAATACCGAAGTGATTGATGAGTACATGGAAAATTTTAGAGACGAGTAGGATTGTGAGGACAGCCTGCAGTGCTCTGAAACTTTTTCAAAAAGTACTTGAAATATTGACGGTCAAAAAGTATAATGATAAATACAGATGGAGGTTTTGAACAGATGGCAAGAACAGGAAGACCAAAGCTCGAAGATTCGAGAAGTCACAAGATTTCAGTACGCTTCTCTGATGAGCAGTTGGCAAGACTGGAAGCCTACTGTGAGAAGTTCCAACTGAATAAAGCGCAGGTGCTTATGAAAGGCTTCGAAGAACTGGAACGTCAGGCAGAAGCTGATCAGGGCAAATAGGCAGGCTGTTTCTCACTGGAAGTGAGGTGACAGAATGGCTAATTCAAGAAAAGACAAACGTGGGTATGTGCTTCGTACCGGCGAATGTCAAAGAACAGATGGGCGCTATTCCTATTCTTATACAGACAAGTATGGAGAGCGTCATGTAGTATATGCCAAGGATTTGGCGGAACTACGAAAAAAAGAGAGAAAGATCATCCGTGACATGGAGGATGGCATTGATACACATGCTCCAGAGAAGATTACTCTTAATCAGCTGTATGATAAATACATTTCACTTAAGGTCGATTTGAAACCTACTACAAGAGCAAATTACAA
This sequence comes from Clostridia bacterium, assembly GCA_910574835.1. Taxonomy (GTDB): domain Bacteria; phylum Bacillota; class Clostridia; order Lachnospirales; family Lachnospiraceae; genus Laedolimicola. Next base: position 107,230 of record CAJTDE010000001.1, read on the forward strand.
GTATATGTATGATCACTTTGTAAGGCCGAAGTTTGGTAGAAGGAAGATAGCAGACATTAAGTACACGGATGTGAAGAAGTTCTATTATGATCTGATTATGAATAAGGAAATGAAGGCTTACACGCTGGATAATGTTCATACTCAGATTCATCCAACTTTGCAGATGGCTGTAAGGGATGGCCTGCTAAGAACAAATCCATCAGATGGTGTTATGGCAGAGATTAAGAAGAGCCACGTATGGGATAAGGAACCAAGAAGAGCATTAACGATTCCGCAGCAGAGAGCATTTACCGGTTACATGCAAAATAGCAGAGAGTATCATGGATGGGTTCCCGTCATTATGATTCTGCTTGGTACAGGAATGCGTATTGGAGAGTGCTTGGGACTTAGATGGGAAGATTTGAACTTTGAGAGTCGAACCATTAGTGTGAATCACAATCTCAGTGAACGTCCTTATGATGATGGAACTTGCACGAAGCATATTCAGACTCCGAAGACGAAGGCAGGAACGAGAACAATTCCAATGATTGATGAAGTATTTGATGCTTTCCTTCAGGAATATGAGATGCAGAAGTGTATGGGATATCGCTCAGAGACAATTGATGGTTATACCAACTTTGTATTTCTGACTACCGGTGGCAGTGTTCTTTCAGCTTCAAGTGTTAATCGTGCGATTCACGGAATCACAGATAGTTACAACGCAGAGGAAATCCAAAAGGCTAAGGAAGAGAAGAGAGAGCCGGTGCTCATTCCAAACTTTTCCGCACACAGCTTAAGGCATACCTTCTGTACAAGACTCTGTGAGAACGAGAGCAATCTCAAGGTGATCCAATCGGTGATGGGACATTCAGACATTACCACTACGATGGACATTTACGCAGAAGCAACGGATGAGAAAAAGCAGGAGATTATGGCTAATCTCCAGGGAAAAATTATAGTATAATAGGTAGTAACGATGTGTCTTTAGCTTTGCTTTTGACGCATGTTAAATAAGTCTCCATCAATGTTCGTGGAAATCCGTCAGAAACGGGATTTTTAGACTTGACCACAATTAATACATCAAAATCAATTTCGTGACGGACTTATATGGACAATGATGGAATGACAAAATATTGGTTTACGGCGACTGTCGGAGTTGGATAAAGGCTGATGGGTTCGGTTACCCGAAAGTTCCCGACGATGAAGTCGCTCGACAAATAAAGCCAGTGTTTATGCGGGGGTGAAGCACCTATGGTCAAGCTACTGCAACAAAAGTGCAACAAATTTTAAACGAATAATACGGAATAATACTTCCATGTACGTTTATTGTTGTGCGGATACATTCTAATATTTGTACCAACAAGGACATTTTTCTAAAAGAAAATTTTAGAGAAATGTCCTTTTTTGTTATGGTCAATCATCAAAGAATGGAGGAAGAAAGTATGAGTAGTACAGCGTTAGGAGCAGAGAAAGCGATTATTTTTGTCAGCGATGCACATGAAAAATTCTACTACGAGAAATTGAAAGAGGTCAGGTATCAGGATGTATACCACAAAGCACTTGTATATTGTCTTGGCATCAGCGATGATACAAGAAGAAATATCATATGACCAGCAACCGGGATCTTTCCGAAATTATGGAGCTGATGGATGCAGGCTTTTGTGTGGGCTTTGATCAGTTCGGCATTTTATCAATTCCGGGGATTCCCGATGACGAGGAAAAAACAGAGAATCTTTTGAAGCTTCTAAGATACGGCTATGAAGATTCCATTGTCTTATCCCATGACTCTATTTTTGATCGGATGGGGTATGTAAGTTCCGGTAAACCACGCTATCCGGATATGATTTTCAAGCAGGTACTTCCGGCGCTTAGGGAAAATGGGATTTTGGATGAAACCATTGGGAAGCTGACACGGGATAATTTACTGAAGGTTTTTGAATAATTGTGATTTAATTTTCATTTCAATAAAAGGAATGGAGAAAAATAAGATGTTTGATATTGCAGGGAAAAAGATAATCGTGACAGGAGGCTCCAGAGAGCTTGACGTACTGGTCAATGGGGCAGGCGTCCAGTACCGCTGTGAGGCATTGGATTTCCCTTTGGAGCAGTGGAACAGGGTTCTGGCTGTCAATCTGACCTCGGTATTTCAGCTCTCCCAGCTGGCAGCTAAAATTATGGTGAAGAGAGGAAAAGGAAAGATTATTAATATTGCTTCCATGACCTCTTATTTTGGAAGCGAACTGATTCCGGCATATGCGGCCAGCAAGGGAGGGATTGTGCAGCTGACGGAAGCGCTTTCCAATGAATGGGCGGCAAAGGGCGTTACGGTAAATGCCATTGCTCCGGGGTATATGATAACGGAGCTTACGGATTCTATAAAAGAGAAAAATCCGGCTCAATACCAGGAGATTACCAGAAGAATTCCCATGCATCGCTGGGGCAGCGGGGAGGATCTGCAGGGAACAGTGGTGTTTTTGTCCGGCTCTGCCAGCGATTATATTTCGGGGGCGGTGCTCCCCGTGGATGGCGGATATCTTGGGAAGTAGGAGGAAGAAAGATGAAGCTTCATTTTCTATATTTGGGGAGAATTGAATGCAGGAAGGATGCATTGATTCAGTGCAAGGATAAAGACGAGATGATCAAATCCCCCATATCAGCGATTTTGATAGAGCACCCAAAGCTGGGAAATGTTTTATATGATACGGGAAACAGCCCTTACTATGGGTCTGAGTATTCGGCGGAAACGCTGGAAACGTATCCTATCCCCGAATTTATTTCCATTTCTGATGCTCTTGGGAGAATTGGATTTTCCCTCTCGGATATTGATCAGATTATTTTGTCTCATCTTCATTTTGATCATGCCGGAGGGTTAAGGTATTTTGCCAAAACGGAAGCCATCAGACATGTACTTGTTTCAGAGGCAGAGTTAAAAAATGCTTATTTTCAGGTTATGACAGGAAATGCAGGAGCTTATGTGAAGTCTGCATTTGATTTTGAGGGGGTATGCTATCAGACCATTGACGGTACGTGTGAGTTGGCGGAGGATTTGGAATTGTTTGTTCAGCATTCTCATACGCCGGGGCTGATTGGCATGAGGGTTCGGACGGAACAGGGGACCATAATTGTAACCGGGGATACTGTTTATACCCGGGAAAGCTATGAAAAAGAGCTGCCTCCGGGCGGTAAAATCAATAAGACAACGGAGGAATTTTTTAATAATCTGAAGGGGATCAAGGAGATGGAGAAGAAATATCAGGCAGAGATCGTGTTTGGGCATGATTATGAGCAGATTCTTTCTTTGAGCAATTTTTGAATTTTACGACTTTTGGAGAGCTTGGGAGAAATCCGGGCTCTTTTCATATTTCCACAACTTTGAAAAAGAATGACAAGGCTAGCACAAAGATGTATAATTAAAATATGCTTTTTAAAGAAATGAGATAGTGGGAAATTTGATTTAGATGTATACAATGCAAAAAGCAATTTGGAAATCGGTACGAAAGTCGCATATTGCTTTCGCATTCATTTATTTTCTATGTTTATTATATGCAGAGTCTTTGAAAATGTTAATAAATATAGTGAAATTGTATGAAAAGAAGAGAAGAAGACAAATATGACATTACAGCAGTTAAAATATATGATAACCGTAGCGGAAAAGGGTTCCATCACAGAGGCGGCAAAAGAATTGTTTCTTTCACAGCCAAGCCTTTCCGGGGCCATCAAAGAGGTGGAGAGTGAGGTGGGGATTGTCATTTTTAACCGCTGCCGGTCCGGTGTGGCGCTGACGGCGGAGGGCATGGAGTTCCTGGGATATGCCCGGCAGGTGGTGCAGCAGATGGAGCTTTTGGAAGCCCGGTATATAGACAACCGGCCGGAAAAGCAGAGATTCTGTGTATCTGCCCAGCATTATACATTTGCCGCAAATGCTTTTGTGGAGCTGGTTAAGCAGTTTGGACAGGAAAGATATGAATTTATTTTGAACGAGACCCAGACTTATCAGATTATTATGGATGTCAGGAACCGTTTCAGTGATCTTGGGGTTCTCTATCTGAGCAGAGGGAATGAAAATGTGCTGTCAAAGCTTTTTGAAGATTATAATCTGAAATTTTATGAGCTGTTTACGGCGGCACCTCATGTATTTTTGCGCAAAGGACATCCCCTGGCAAGCCGGGAGAGGATTGGGCTTAAGGATTTGGAGCCGTATCCGAGGCTGAATTTTGTACAGGGAGCGTATGAATTCTCCAATTTTGCAGAGGAGCTTTTCAGCAATGAGATTGTGGAAAAGAGTATTAAGATCAGTGACCGTGCCGCTATTGTGAACTTTATGATCGGACTGGACGGATACACGATTTCAAGCGGTATTTTCCCAAGGTATCTTCATGGGGATTCAATTATTTCCGTTCCCTTAGACGGGGATGAAATCATGCGGATTGTATATACCCTAACCTTGTTATCATATTTGAGTTTGATGGATTATGCTGACTGCAGAACCTCAGCTTCAAGCTCTTTTAGTTTTTCCATTGATAATGGTGGTACATAACGAGCGATTTTTTCAAGTGGCATTTCGCCGTCTTTAATCATTCTTTCGGCTGTTGCCTTGTCTGCTTCATAAGCATTAGTATTTGCTGCATTTTTCAGATAAGTTCTCATAATCTGCTCGTCATCAAATAAAGTCATCATAATCGTCATAACCTCCTTGTCTTTTCTCTGCGAATCAAATACTCTTTTAAGATATTCCTATCCTTGCAAATATGAATCGTTTCTTTAACCGTCTGTGAAATGTTATATAATCATGAAAAAGTAATAAAAAAAATAAAATTACCCCAATATTTCCCCCTGTTTTGCGGCTATATATATGGGGTGAATTTTTGAGCAGAAACATCAGACAGCAAAGTCAGAACCGCGTACAATAGAATTTACGGACACAAGCATCTGCGGCCGGAAATTCTTCTAATACCCGCATACAAATTGAGGCTTGCGGGACTGAAATAGAAGGAGAATGCAAGTGGAGGATGAACAGATTATCAAATTGTATCTTAAGCGCAGCGAAAAAGCCTTAGAAGAAACACAAAACAAGTACGGCCCCTATTGCTACCGCATAGCGAAGAATATTCTTACGGTCCGGGAAGATGCGGAAGAATGTATTCTTTTTGATTTTGATGTGGAAGAAAATTTTGATAATCAGCAATTGTCAGACTTTCTGAATCATTGGCTGGGAGAGCTTCCAAAAGAAGACAGAGTTTTGTTTATCAAAAGATATTATTACGGCGATGCAGTAAAAAATTAGCAAAAATGATTGGCTGTACGGAAAATCAAATGCCCCAAAGGATGATGAAGTTAAGAAAAAAATTGAAGTTGTTTTTATTCGAAAAGGGGGTAAACATATGAAAAAAGAAGATTTGTATCATGCAATATCAGGAATCCGCCCGGAGTATTTAGAGGAATCCGATTCCTATAGAACACAAAAGCCGCTCCGATAGAAAAAATGGGCGGCCGCGGCATGCATTTGTGCCTGCTGCGGTACTGCCATGCCTGTTTTAGCAGCTGCGGATAACAGAATTGCATATGAACTGTTATATAAGATTTCGCCGTCTGCCGCTCAAAAATTAAAGCCTGTCAATCTTTCGTGCGAAGATAATGGGATTAAAATGGAGTTGATAGCAGCAGATATTGAGAATAATAAGGCGTCAATTTTAGTGTCCATGCAGGATTTAAAAGGAAACCGCCTTGATGAAACCGCAGATTTATTTGACAGCTATAGTATTCATACACCATATGCTCAAAGCGGAGGCTGCTTTTTCGTTGATTATGATGAAAAAACAGCAACGGCGACATTTATGCTGGAGATTGAACAGATGAATCAGGCTTTGATTCCCGGAGACAAGATTACATTTTCCGTAGGGGAAATATTGAATGGAAAGAAACATAGCAATTCAGAGCTTGAAAACATCGATTTGAATCATTTATCGGTAATAAACAATATCAAAGCGAATCCTAATATCAGGGGATGCGGCGGAATGGAGCTGGATTCTTTCGACGAAGATCAGGCACGGCTTATGGAGCCAAATGAGGAAGCTGCGGTTGTTTTGGAAGAAGGCGTTGCCTTAACCGGCTATGGCATTTTGGATAATGAGCTTCATGTACAAGTTAAATATACCGATATCCGTAAGACAGATAATCACGGTAATATTTATCTGAAAAATAGAAATGGAGAAGTTGTCCTTTGCCAATATAGTGTTTCTTTTTGGCATGATAATGAAAAAGACAGTTATGAAGAATACATTTTTAATATCCCTGCTGATGATTTAAATGGTTATGAAATATGGGGTGAATTTTGGACGTGCAATGAAGGAGCGATAAAGGGCAATTGGCAGGTGACTTTTCCGTTAGCAGATTCATAGAGCAGTATATATTGCCGTTCATACATCACGACTTTCAGATTTCGGACGCGCCGGAATGCAGAATTACTGACAAAATAAAAAACAAAATCTTATTAGCGGACGACGGAAAAGATATTGTAGATTTGATGGAAGAAGCCTTATGCCAAGACAGCCTGAAGGACACAGAAAAAAACGGAAATTCTCTTACTGCTCCATCTTGTTTCTGCCATCAAGAACCACTGCGCTTTCAAGTATTTCCGAAACTGTAATAGAAAAGAGAAAATGTAAAAAATTTCTTGTAATATAATTCATTCCCTGCTATACTAAATCCATCCAATTATTTCAATTTCGGATCTCGGTGGATTCACACCATATTTCCAGAGTTGATTATAAAATGTTTATTCCTGCGGACAATGAGACAAGCGGACAATAGTGGCATGTCTATTTGGTGACTGCGGCGAAGGTAAGGATCAAATACCCGGCGGCTTGCTGTGCTGCAAATTTGCAGCGTAGTATTTGACTATAAAGGAAAAATGCTGTGAATTTAAAGCTATATCCAACATAGAGAAACTAAATCTGATACAGATGTGCCCCATAGTTACTGTTCACTCCATGATCAATCAGTAACGCCCCTTGAACTACGGCAGGAATTTTACCTGGTAGCTCTTGACGTATTCCGGAAAACTCCGTATCCTAGAGATTGAAGCGAACATACCACATGGCCGTCTCTGTTATCCACAGAATATATAGAGGATACAAAAAGCACAATGTTTTTGAAGCTTATTGCCGGAAAACGGCAGAATGAAAAAATAGTAGAATTTATATTTCACTCGGAATTATAAAAAACGCAGGCAGGCAAAAATGAAACAGTTAAATGATACAAACCTGGATTTAAACACCATGATAGAAATTCAAAAGGATCTGAGCACCCAAATAAATCTATCCTCCGAGAAAATCGCATTTCAAACCGTAGCAGGCGTAGATTTGGCATATTGGACAGAGGAAACTGTCGAATATGCGGTATGCTGCATTGGCGTATTGGAGCAGGGAACCATGAAGGTATTGGAAAGCAAATATACATTCGGCAAAGTAGAAGTTCCATACATACCCGGCTGCCTTGCGTTTCGTGAGCTGTCCCTTATATTGGAAACCGTTCGAAAGCTGGAAATCCAGCCGGATTTATACATGTTTGACGGCAACGGATATCTGCACCCAAGACATATGGGAATAGCCACTCATGCATCCTTCTACTTAAATAAACCCACAATCGGCGTTGCAAAAAGCTATTATAAAATTGAGAATGCCAGGTATCAAGAGCCGCCAAATGAAAAAAATGCCTATACGGATATCACCATAAACGGCAAAATATATGGACGCGCCCTGCGCACCTGTAAAAATGTAAGACCTGTATTTGTCTCCGCCGGAAATTATATTGATTTGGAGACGGCAACCAAAGTGGTCCTTTCATACATCCACAGCGAAGGCCACATCCCACAGCCGACCCGGTTAGCGGATATCGAGACCCACCGGATGCGGAAGATAAAGAAAGACGAAAGAAAAGCATTGAAACAAACAGCCATCATAAACGGCTAACACGAAGCAGCCAGGCTGTGAGCTGCCAAAATAAGAAATACAAGATAGAAAGGAAAAAAATCATGCAGGAAATCAAATGCCCCAATTGCGGAGAGATATTTGCGTTAGACGAATCCGGCTACGCACAGATAGTACGGCAGATTCGTGATAAGGAATTTGAGAAAGCGCTGAAACAGCGGGAGAAAGATTTTGCCGAAAAGAAGGAAAGCGAATTGGAGCTTGCCGGGATAAGGCAGAAGGAAGAATATGAAAAAGCGCTGTCTGAAAAAGAAAGCTTCATCCAACGGCTAAAGGCTCAGATTTCCGGTAATGAAACCGAGAAAAAGCTTGCCATAAGCGAAGCCGTCAATGAGAAAGAAAAGGAAAGAGAAAAGGCTCTGGAAGCAAAAAACGGCGAGCTTGCGGAAAAGGCCCGCACGATAGAGGAGCTAAGAGCAAAGCTTCAAAACAGTGAAACCGAAAAGAAGCTTGCTGTCTCGCAAGCCCTCCAGGAAAAAGAAAAAGAGCTTACCCAAAGATCAACGGAAATCATAGAGCTGAAAAGCAAGCTGTCAAACAAGGATACCGAACGCGAGCTAAAAGAACAGGCATTACAGAAGGAATACGAGGACAAGCTTAAGCAAAAGGACGAGCAGATCGAGTATTACAAAGATTTCAAGGCCCGACAGTCCACGAAAATGATAGGTGAAAGCCTGGAGCAGCATTGCCTGAACCAGTTCAATGCCCTGCGTATGACCGCATTTCCCACCGCTTACTTTGAAAAGGACAACGATGCCCGGACAGGCAGCAAGGGCGACTTTATATTCCGGGAATGTGTGGACGGAACGGAATTTATCTCCATTATGTTTGAGATGAAGAATGAAATGGACGAGACTGCCACCAAGCATAAAAATGAAGATTTTCTAAAAGAGCTTGACAAGGACAGGCGCGAGAAAAAATGTGAATATGCGGTGCTCGTCTCCCTCCTTGAGATTGACAACGAGCTTTATAACAACGGCATTGTGGACGTTTCCTACAAATATGAAAAAATGTATGTCATCCGTCCCCAATTTTTCATTCCCATGATTACCCTGCTGCGCAACGCGGCGCTGAACTCTCTGAAATACCGCCAGGAGCTGGAGCTTGCAAGGCATCAGCAGGTGGACATTCTTCATTTTGAAGAAAATATGAACACATTCAAGGAAGGCTTTGCCAGAAACTACCGGATAGCCAGCGAAAAATTTAAGACAGCCATTGAAGAGATAGACAAAACCATCTCCCATCTGCAAAAAACAAAAGAGGCCCTTCTTTCCTCAGAAAATAATCTTCGTCTGGCCAACAATAAGGCCGAGGATTTAAGTATTAAGCGTCTGACAAAGAATGCGCCGTCAGTGAAGGAGATGTTTGAGGAGCTGAAAAAGGAGGGAGATCCGAAGTGAACCCGTCAAGTATTTTAAAAACCTATTTTGGTTATGATTCCTTCCGAAGCGGACAGGAGGACATTATCCAATCCATTTTGGAAGGAAGGGACGCCCTGGCCGTGATGCCCACCGGCGCCGGAAAGTCTATCTGCTATCAGGTTCCGGCTCTGCTTCTGCCGGGTATTACGCTGGTGATTTCACCCCTCATTTCGTTAATGCAGGATCAAGTAAAATCACTGAATGAAGCCGGGATTCATGCCGCCTTTATTAATTCTTCTTTGACGGAAGCGCAGATTTCAAAGGCGCTTCATATGGCTGCCAGGGGAACGTATAAAATCATCTATGTGGCCCCTGAAAGACTGGAAAGCGCCGGATTTCTGGACTTTGCGCAGGGAGCCTCTATATCTATGATAACAGTTGACGAGGCTCACTGTATCTCTCAGTGGGGACAGGATTTCCGGCCAAGCTATTTAAAGATAGTCGACTTTATTGAGCGCCTTCCCAAGCGGCCGATCGTAAGCGCATTTACCGCAACGGCGACGGAGGAGGTTAAGACTGACATCGAATGTATTCTGAAGCTGCAGGAGCCGAACATCGTTGTCACAGGCTTTGACAGAGAAAATCTCTATTACTGCGTAGAGCATATTTCCGGAAAACACAAGGACGCTTTTGTGACAGACTACATAGAAAAGCACCGGGACGAGAGCGGAATCATTTACTGCGCAACAAGGAAGAATGTGGACACGCTGTATGAAAATCTGTTTAAACAGAGCGTGGCGGTGACCAGGTATCACGCGGGAATTGACAATGAGACGCGCAAGAAAAATCAGGATGATTTCATCTACGACAGAACACCGATTATCGTAGCCACAAATGCCTTCGGTATGGGAATTGATAAGTCGAATGTCAGATTTGTGATTCATTACAACATGCCTCAGAGCATGGAAAATTATTACCAGGAGGCCGGGCGTGCGGGCCGCGACGGTGAAAATTCCCAGTGTATTCTTCTGTTTTCTCCACAGGATGTGATGATCAATAAGTTCCTTCTGGAGAAGAAGGAATTGGAAGGCTCGGATGCGGAGGATATGGAGCTGATCCGTCAGAGGGATGCCCAGAGATTGCGGCTGATGGAGGGCTATTGCAAGTCTACCTCCTGTTTGAGACAGTATATTCTTACCTATTTCGGGGAGAAAATGAATACGCCCTGTGACAATTGCGGAAACTGCCATCGGGAGTACACGGCTGTGGATATGACGGCAGATGCGAAATGGGTGATTAACTGTCTGGCGGAGACAAAAGGGAGATACGGCCAGAGCATTGTAACCGGTACCTTGCTGGGTGCGAACAGGGCGCGGTTAAGAGAAATAGGAGCCACGGCTTACAAATCCTACGGCGCGCTTTCACACCGAAGCGAGCGGGAGGTACGTCTGCTGATCGATCAGATGATTTTGGAGGAATACATTATTCAGACAGACGGGGAATACAGTGTTCTGCGGATGGGCAATATTGCAAGACTTAAAAATGAGGACACGCATGTTGTCATCAGAACCTTTGAGGAAAAGGAAGGGCAGACAAAAATCAAAGGCGGAAAGAAGCGAAGCACAGATGTTCTTACAAGCGCAGGCTACCGGCTGTTTGAGAAGCTCCGGGGTCTTCGGCTGGTGATAGCCAGGGAAGAGGGGATGCCGCCGTATATTATTTTTAATGACAAGACCCTGATTGATATGTGCGCCAAGATACCCAGGGACAAGCAGGAGATGCTCACGGTGTCCGGTGTGGCGGAAAATAAATTTCAAAAATATGGTCAGCGGTTTCTGGATGAGATTGGGGAATTTATCGCAGATAACCCGGGGGCCGTTATCAGTACAAAAATAGAGGATGAGACGGAGGCGGAACCAGAGGCTTCGGAGAAGAAGCAGAGGAGAAAAAAGGGAGAGTTTTATTTAAATCCGCAGGATGGGGAAGCGTTTTCCTATACGGAGTATTGTTATATAAGTGATATGAAGGAACGCTTAAACAGCATTTGCAGTGCGGAAAACGTAAAAAAAGTTACTGTAGCCGTAATCTGGGATCGGCTTGTGCTTGCCGGACTGACAGCGGAAGATGAGCAGGAGGGTAAAGTGGTTAAGGTTCCGACGGAAGAGGGAGCAAAGGCGGGAATTAAGCTCGTGGACAAAGTGGGGGCCACAGGCTATCATTATCAGCTGCTTATGTATCCGGAGGCGGTTCAGAGAATGATTGTGCAGGCATTTACCGGACCGAGGGGGGAAGGCGTTGAGGAAGAAAAAGGGAATATTGCCAAAAAGCAGCCGAATGTTGGAACAGCCTGGAGCGGGGAAGAGGATGAAAGGCTGTCAACGGAATACCTGTCCGGTATGAAAATCGCGGAGATTGCCAGAGAGCATGGCAGGACGAGCGGGGCTGTCAGGGCAAGGTTAAAGAAGAACGGTTTAATTGTATGAAGTATTTAAGGCGTTTCAAGGATGAAAAGAGAATCTGGCGTGTTACAATTCACACCCACGCCAGTTTTTGAAAAGTTTTTATTTGATAAGGGTGCGAATTGTAACAGGGACTGCCCATTTAAAGTCGCCATCGGCGAGGGGCAGTCCCTTCGGCCCCATAACTGTATCGGCTCCACGCCAATCAGCGGAGTGATTGGCGTGGGTGTGAAAAGTAACTCTGGCGTAACATCAGGGTTGATTTGTTAAGAAATGCTATACAAGCCGCCCTTCTGTCTGCTATAATAAAGCCGGTAAAATTGATTATTTACAAAAAAGATAAGGAGACTATTTCCCATGAAGCAGGACTTAATTGTAATTCTGGATTTGGGCAGTACACAGAATACGGTAATTGCCCGTGAAATTCGTGATCTTGGCGTATACAGTGAGATTCATTCTCATGATATTACAGCGGAGGAGCTGAAAGCATTTGATAATGTGAAGGGTATTGTCTTAAACGGCGGTGAGAACCGCGTCGTGGACGGACAGGCCGTGGAGATCCGCGAGGAGCTTTATGCATTGGGATATCCTATGATTTCCGTTGATTATCCTCAGTCAAAATGTGAGAAGCAGTTTGATAAGCTTCCGGGCCGGGAGGAACTGAAGAAATTCGTATTTGAGGATTGCAAGGCGGAAGCAAACTGGAATATGAAGAATTTTATTGAGGATCAGCTGGAATTGATTCGTCAGCAGGTTGGGGACAGGAAGGTGCTTCTGGCTCTATCTGGCGGTGTGGATTCCTCTGTGGTGGCCGCTATGCTGATCAAGGCCATTGGACAGCAGCTGGTCTGTGTTCATGTAAATCATGGATTGATGCGCAAAAATGAGTCGGAGAGTGTAGTAAAGGTATTCCGGGACGAGCTTCATGCCAATCTGGTTTATGTGGATGCGTCCGAGCGATTTCTCGGTAAGCTGGAACAGGTGGCGGACCCGGAGCAGAAGCGGAAAATCATCGGCGGTGAATTTATCCGTGTGTTTGAGGAAGAGGCAAGGAAGCTTGAGGGAATTGATTTTCTTGGACAGGGGACTATTTATCCCGATATTATTGAGAGCGGTACTAAGACAGCGAAAATGGTAAAGTCTCATCACAATGTGGGCGGACTGCCGGAGGATTTGAAGTTTGAGCTGGTGGAGCCTTTGAAGCAGTTATTTAAGGATGAGGTGCGGGCCTGCGGCGTGGAGCTTGGGCTTCCTCATGAGATGGTGTACCGTCAGCCGTTCCCGGGACCGGGGCTGGGCGTGAGATGCCTGGGGGCGATTACCAGGGAGCGCCTGGAGGCTGTCAGGGAGTCGGATGCTATTCTTCGGGAAGAGTTTGCCAAGGCTGGTCTGGATAAGAAGGTGTGGCAGTACTTTACGGTGGTGCCGGACTTTAAGTCTGTGGGAATGAAGAATCATGCAAGGGTGTTTGAGTATATGGTGATTATCCGGGCGATCAATACCATTGACGCTATGACGGCTTCTATCGAGAAGGTGGATTGGGAGGTATTGGAGCGGATTACTAATCGGATCTTGGCGGAGGTGGAGCATGTGAACCGCGTTTGCTATGATATGAGTCCGAAGCCGCCGGCGACTATCGAATTTGAGTAGTACAAGAGTACATTATTTATTGTACATGGCAGGTGGTCTATAAGATTGCCTGCCGTGCATATCTTATTTGTGATTATTGAATACATAGCAGAAAATGTTGCCATAGATGGTTAGAAAACAAAGCAGTAGGGAAAATAAAGAAGTATAGAGAGTTATAATGGACTTGACAGAACGTATGTTTGCGAATATAATAATTTATATAGTCAAAAGGAGGAGATAAAATGTATTCGGCGTTGAGCATGGCAAAATATATAATTGATAAATGCACTAAGGACGAATATCCAATATCCAATTTGCAACTACAGAAAATCCTTTACTATATTCAAAGAGAATTTTTACAGCAAGGAGCAATGGCATTTCCAGAGAATATAGAGGCTTGGCAATTTGGCCCGGTTGTTCCCGAAGTATATAAACAATACTGTGGGTTTGGTGCGTTACCTATTAGGATGAGATATGTGGTTGCTATCAAGTCAAACGATGAAAATATTATTAATCCTATTATTGAAAAAAAAAGGATATTGAATCCGTGGGACATGGTAAGCGATACACATAGTTCTGGAAAAGCATGGGATTTGATTTATAGAGATGGCTTGGGAGATCATCAGATTATTCCGCAAGAATTAATAAAAAGTAAGGGATAAGATATGAGGATACTAAATGAGCAGGAAAAAAGAGATGCATTAAATGAAGTTCTGATAGAGTTATCTAAATCACAGGATATATTAAAGGAAGCGCGCGATAGAGTCTCTTTTTTTATGCGGTTTGAAGATATATACTATAATTATAATAGGAACGAAAAATTTCGGCACTATTATTCTGATATCTTTTCAACACTAACTTTAATTGATGGGGATTCTAGTATAGGAAGTTTGGATATTCTGGCACAAAATATTCAGACTATTAAAGATGGATATATTCCTAAAAATACCGATGAAAACGGAAACGCTATTGATATTAGCAAAGAAATTGTAAAATTGTATGATCATACAAATTTAGATATTGCAAGAATCAATTATACCAAAACTATGACAAACGAAACAAAGTCAGAATTAGCTAAAAACAGATTGCTTGTGGTAAGCCTAGAACAAAAAGTTCGTGAATCGGAGGACGCATTAAAGGAAATTTCTAATAAGACGATTGATGATTTAAAACAGTTGTCGGGTAAAGTTCAAGAACGACAAGAGGATATGCAGAAGGAATACATTACAATTTTGGGTATTTTTGCCGCTATTGTTTTGGCGTTTACTGGTGGCATAGTATTTTCTAGCTCGGTTTTAGAAAATATAGATAAACCGTCTATATATAGAATTTCTTTAATGGCTTTTATTATTGGGCTAGTGTTTTTTAATTTGATTTGGGTATTGATTGATTTTATACGAGATGTCAATGGAAAAGTAATTAGAAAAAAATGGGTTTGGATGTTAGTTAATTTAATCTTAATTGGTGGAATTATTGGGGTATGTTTTTCGTATAGATATGGTTGGTTTCTTCCAATTTGAAAGGATTAGACTTCTCAGATGATAAAGGAGGATATCATATCATTTGTATGATTTAAATAATTAATTCTTGTTGCCTAAAGGGACAAACTTTCTGTATAAAATAAGCCGTCCATTCTGATCTGACCCAAAAAAGTTAGACAAAATTGATGGTTATGCAGCTAATGAGGATTGAATCCTGTATTGGACAGGGCTCAGTCCTTTTAGTTTTTCCTTGATTCGTTTATTATTATAGTAATCGATATATTTCTCTAACTCAACCCGAAATTTAGTAGTCGCAAACTGGATGCGTAATCACTCTACGATTTTATTCTTAGGTTTATGGGAGCAAATTCATAATCCGAATTTTAAACCTATCGAATTCGATAGGTTTAAATCAGTTGGGAGACAATGCATTTACATTGACACCGCAACAATGGATAAAAACAACAGACGCAATCGGTATCATATCAAAATCAGGACGATATGGCGGCACTTATGCTCATACGGACATTGCTTTTGAGTTTGCTTCGTGGATTTCTCCAGAATTTAAACTTTATATTATCAAGGATTATCAGCGATTAAAGAAAGACGAAGCAAACCGCTTAGCGATTGGATGGGATATAAAGAGAGAACTTTCAAAAATAAACTATCATATTCATACAGATGCGGTAAAGGAGTTTTTGATTACACCGACATTAACTCCGCAGGAAATGGCATATACATATGCTTCTGAAGCGGATATTTTAAATATGGCTTTGTTTGGAAAAACAACAGCACAATGGAGAAGTGAAAAAGGAATAAAGGGAAAAATTCCCAATATCAGAGATTTTGCTTCAGCGGAAGAATTGGTTGTACTTATCAATCAATCTAGAAGATACGAATGCCAATTTGATAAGACAGGAAGTGTCTAAAATCGAAAGATTAAAAATATTAAGGGAAAAGCATATCGTCAGCTTGAGGTTCTTAAAAACAATCAGCAAACGATACAAGTATTAAAGCAGACCCTTATTGAAGATACAGCAAAGAGCAATTAGAAAATGGAGATTTCGGGTGTAGTTTATATACTTACAAATAGAGAATGTTGCAGAGGAAAATAGGTAATTTACTCTTAAAGGATAATCGGGTTTGCCCCTGGACAGAAAGAAATGCCAGAACAGGAAAAAAAGACCAACAAGCGGTCCCGGCCATCCTTTTTATCCAAAGTAGATGGTAAAAAAGTTGATTTAAAAATTGTCTTATGCTTTATTTTTTATCAATGGAAACAACTTTATGGAAGGAAGGAGTATATGGGGATATTTACAAAAATCTTATACGGAGCAGCACTATTGTGGCTGCTGATTTCGTTTGTGAAAGATAAGGCAAAAACAAAGCTTGCTTTGAAAAAGTATGGCGGTCTTTTGAAAATATATTGCCATCGATACTGGCGATTTTGCTTTTGATTGGTTTTATCCTTACTTTTTTGGACGGGCAGACAATTTCTAAGCTCCGCGGAACAGATTCCGGGGTGTTGGGAATGGTTATTGCCGCCGCTGTTGGCTGTATCGCTTTAATTCCCGGTTTTGTAGCGTTTCCTTTTGTAGCCTCGCTTCTGGCCGCCGGAGCAGGGTATGCGCAGATTGCCATTTTTATTTTGAAGTTTATGATGGTTGGCATTGCCACATTACCCCTTGAAATGAAATGCTTTGGCAAACATATTGCACTAAAGAGAAATATTTTATCACTGATTTTTGTAGTTATCGCATCTTGCGTGGTAGGGGTGATTATGTCATGATAAAACTCAGGAAAATAGTAAAAAGATATCTGTTTTTTCTGCTTTTGCTACTGCTAAATGTTTTACTTCTGATACTTGAACCCAAATTAGGCAGGGAGGCTGTTTCGTTTTCCCTGGATAACCTTTTGGGATTCGGCGGGTTATCAGCCAATAAAGCCCCAAAGTCAGTAAAAAGGTCTTACCAAATTGAAAAATATCAATTTGGCAGGACCTTTTCTAAACCGACAAGGACGTCTAACAGCAAAAATATAATTTTTCTCGCTTTACGTCGTGTTTTTACGGAAATAATACTGCTATTCTCAAGTTGAAAGGAGGCAACCAAAATGGATACAAAAAAGATAGGAAGATTTCTGAAAATGCTCCGCAAGGAAAAAAGATTGACCCAGGAGCAGCTTGCGGAAATTCTTTCCGTATCGGGAAGAACCGTTTCCCGTTGGGAGACAGGAACGAATATGCCGGATTTAAGTATCCTGATTCAAATGGCAGAGTTCTATGAGGTAGAAGTAAAGGAAATTTTAGACGGAGAAAGGAAAAGTGAGATTATGGAAAAAGAATTAAAAGAAACATTATCAAAAGTAGCAGACTACCATAAGCTGGAAAAGGAAAAAGCAGAAAAGGCCGGAAATTTAGCATTTAGTCTGACATTTGCCGTATGCGCGCTGACCATAGTAATTCAGCTGATTGTTACAGGAGAATTAGCGGCTGTCCTTGGAGAAACAATAATTTTGCTTGCTGGCGGAGCCGTTTATATTGGTATCATGGTCTACAATGGGATTTGGGAGACAGGTTCAAAAGTGAAAAGCACTCCCTTTACGGATATTATTATAAGCGGAGTGTGCGGCAGCATATTTTCCGCAGTATTGGCGTTTTACTATGCCAGACTGGGGGCGGCAATGGAGCAGATCCTTCCTGCTGCGGCGAAATTCTTTATCGGCATTACCGTTATGAGCTTTGCCGTGCTGAGAATATTGGCAGGTTTCAGCCATAAGAAAAAAGAAAAAGAAGCATAATCCGCACATTTAAACGGAGGCAGCCATACTTTGCGGCAGCCTCCGAAGCTGCATTTTCTTTACAAATACTTCATCATAATATATTCTTCATCATTCTCCCTTATAACCTTAAAACCAACCTTTAAATATAACTTTGCCGCATAATTAGCCTTTTGAACGGAGAGAGAAACGCGTTTATATTCATGTGATTTAAGCAGAGCAAGAATTTCATTCATCATAGCTGTTCCGATACCAAGGCCCCTATATTCTTCATAGAGGGAGATTGCCAAAGAAGGCGTTTCGTTATCTACATGCCCATAATCATCCATAATGCGGGTCCACACAGCTCCGACAATCCGCTTGTCAATCTCAGCCACTAACCCCAGATCCCCCTGTGATTCCCCAAAATTTTCAACATAAATCCGCAATTGGGGAGCCGCCGTAATCGTCCTGGGCGGAACCGCTGCGCCTTCAGGAACAAAAATTGCTTCATATAAAAAATCTTCCAATAACGGATATTCCTGTTTTTGTATTTCCCGTATCCTATATTCCATAGCGTCCCCCTGCAACGGCTGTCAAAATTCCCGGCCAAATCTAAGAAAAGAGGCCTTGCCGTTAAGACAATGCCTCTTCGAATACTTTAAGCAATTGCTCCTGATGAAACGGCTTATCCACAAACCCTTTTGCACCAATAGCCTTAGCCCGCTCAAACGTATCATCATAAGCCAGAGACGAGATCATAACAATCCTGGCCTCAGGATGCTCTTTCAGAATAATCTCGGAAGCGTCCAAACCATCCATCCCCTGCATAATAATATCCATAGTCACCAGATCAGGCTTCACTTCATCATACCGGGCAATCGCATCCTCACCGCTTCGGCAGTAAGCCGCGATCTCATAGTCCGTGCCCTCCAGAACATCGCCAAGCTGAACCCGAACCAGCCGTGAATCATCAACCACCATAATTCGTTTGCTCATTTTCTACACTCCCTTCTCTTGGCCTTCGCCTGAGACAGCCCCGTCCTCCCCGGAACAGGGTACATGGTGAATCAACTGTGCGCCTCCGCAGTACTCATCGCAATACGTAAGAACAAACTGTATCTCACGTCCCTCCGGTTCATAGCGCCCGTGATAAAACGTCGGCGGGCCAAAATGGGCCGGAACCTGTGTGGCCCGAAACATTGCCCCTGCTATTCTTCCGCAGAGCACGTTGAAATATTCTTTGCTGAACTCTTCAAGATCCTCAGGACTAACGGATTCCTCGTGAAAGGAATTGCATGCCATGCGGTACAATAGTCCGGTATCGGCACAGAGAGTCAGGCTGGTGCGAAACCCCTTGTCAAACGTGACCTGAACCGTACAAAGGTCTTCCCCGGGCGACTGCTCCCTCTGACGCAGACGCACGCCTGCGGTGCGCTCTGTCACATCTTGAACTGCCTGATCCAGTATTTGTGCAAGCTCCTCCTTCGCCAAAGCAGTATTCATCTTGTAATCCCCTCTCTTTAATATAATTCCGTATCCGTTCGGCTTTCCGGATCAAAAACCATGCGGATTCGTTTCAGCAGATCATCGGAGCTAAACGGTTTGAGTATATAATCACAGATTCCCAATTTAAAGCTTGCAAGGACCGACTCCTTATCCTCCACACCGGTAAGCATAATCACCGGTATGTCCGCCCGGCCTTCCATATTGCGTATATCCCGGAGTGTATCAATGCCGTTTTTGGGCGTCATCTGAATATCCAGCAGAATCAGATCCGGCTTTTCCTGTCCCAGATATTTCAAGGCCCGCGCACCGGAATTGACCGTGATTACATCAAAATCATTTCGCAGGATATCCGAAATTCTGGTTAAGATAATGGCTGTATCGTCCACTGCTAAAATGCGCTTTCTTGAAGTTCCCCTCTCTGTTTCACTCATTTTTGTTCTTCCTCCTATCTCTAGTCGCTGCACGACGGCACTAAAGGGTAAAGTTGCTTAGCCGCACTTTTCAAGTATTTCCAGAAGCCGGCCTAACAGCTCTTCCGCATTGTCATCCTCATATAACCGCAGCTGCTCCCGTATCTGCCGCAGGTACTCCTCCGTGTCCTTCGGCAGTTCATGAAGCAGCAATGTCTCCACTCTGTCAGCGCACTCCTGAGAACGAAAATGCTTCAGCTCTTCTAAAGCGGCTGCCGTCTGCGCCCTCAATTCCTGTATGTCCGGGCAGGGAAGCTTTTCCTTCTTTGAGTGTTCCTCTTTGCGCCATTCCAGAAACTGCCCGATATGAGCCAGAAGAGTTTCATATTCCGCCAGCAAAAGAGGAAACTTCTCAGTGATTAATTCCCGGTCCCCCTGTGCGGCGGCATTTTCCTGCTCACGGGCCATAGCGGAGACCTCCATAGCGCCGATATTGGCCGATGCGCTCTTTAGTCCGTGGACCTCTATCTGATAACGCAGCATATCCGAATCCACAAGCTCGCGCAGAAGCTCCGTCTTGCGTTTGCCGTCTATGCAGTAAAGCTCCAGAAGATCGGCAAAGCCTTCGTTGTCGCCGGAGTAATATTGCATTGCGGCCTTCATGTCAATCCCATCGATCTGAAATGCCGTCGGATCAAGGGGTTTGACTTCCTCCTCGATTCCGTCCGTCTGCCTGTATTTTTCAGGAACCCACCGCAGCAGGGTATTGTTCAGTTCTCTTCGGTCAAGGGGCTTGGCAATAAAATCCTGGAAGCCGCATGCCAGGAAATGTTCCCGCATACCTTCCATAGCATTAGCAGTCAGAGCGATCATAACAGGAGTGGTCCCGTTTTCCCCGCAGTCTCTTCGAATGATCTCCGCCGCCTCGATACCGTCCATACCGGGCATCATATGATCCATAAAAATAATATCAAACCGAACATCACGCACCAGATCCACAGCCTCCGGTCCGCTTGCGGCCTCGGTGAGATCAAAGGCATAATTTTTCAGAAAGCCTCTTGCCACCTTGCGGTTAATGACATTATCATCCACAATAAGAACCTTCACACCGGGAGCCGTAAAGCTGTCCGTAATTTTCTGCTCCTCCTGGGGAAGCTCCGGCATCTGTGAAACCGGGGAGGCGTCTACGATTTTCTGAGGGATCATAATCGTAACGGTCGTCCCTTTGCCATAGGTACTTTCTACCTCAATGGTGCCCTCCATCAGTTCCACAAGATACTTCACAATGGCAAGCCCCAGTCCGGTGCCCTCCGCATTTCGGTTCCGCTTGGAGTCCACCTGCCGGAAATCCTCGAAAATCTTGCCGAGATCCTCCTCCCGGATGCCGCAGCCGGTATCCTCCACATAGAAAATAAGCATCTCTTCGTCCGCGGTCCTTCCGGGTTTTCCGGTAATATATGCGCGCACATATCCTTTGTTCGTAAACTTGACGGCGTTGCTGAGAATATTGATTAAAATCTGTTTGATTCTGCCGTCGTCGCCGTTGTAGCGGCAGGGAATCGTTTTGTCGCACTCGTATTTGAGGATCAAGCCCCGCTGGGAAGCGGCCATATCCATCATGCCCATGATCTCGTCGGTCAAAACCTTTATGTAGTAATCCACATACACCAGTTCCATTTTGCCGGCCTCAACCTTGGAGAGATCCAAAATATCATTGATGATTGCCAGCAGGTTTTTAGCCGCGGACTGCACATCCTTAGCATGAGCATAGATCTCGGTATCTCCGCATTCCTCCATTATAATATCATTCAGTCCGATAATGGCGTTCATGGGCGTCCGTATTTCATGGGACATATTGGCAAGAAATTCACTTTTTGCAATGCTGGCCTTCTCCGCCTGACGCCGGACACGCTTGATCTCATTGATATAGGCTTTTATATCGGTCATATCCAGAATCAAAATAACGCAGCCCTGTATCTTGCCGTTTTCATCTATAATATGCTTGCTGTGGCTTTCGTAGTGCTGCTCATTGATGGAAAAGCTCTGGGGAATGTCCTCGTTGAGCATCTCTTCCCGAAATCCCTCTACGACACGGATATTTTCCCCCAGCTTATGGAAGGGCAGATGGGTAAAGATATTGGCCGCAGCTCTGTTATAGCTGACAAGCCGGTCGTGGTCGTCCAGCGCAATGACGCCGTCGCCCAGACTTTCCAGCACCTTTTCCGCTGCCAGATGACGGAAGTCATAATTACGGCGGCTCCAAACCACAATGACCACCAGGGACATTGAGATAGCCAGTGTTACCGGCGTGAGATCGAATACCACCACCAATTTAAACACATAAGCTATCAGCATAATGACAGGCAGGGTAGAGATTCCCAGTATGGTCCAATATTGATGGTTGACCTGCCGATCCGAACGCTCGCGGATAGCCTTCACCAGTGTATAGATGCAGAGGGTATAAGGAATGATAATACGGCTGAACAGAAAAAATACATACAGCGGGCCGTAAGTGATGCTGACATGATAAAATCCATTGGCATCCGCTAACCACTGAACATCCTGGTAGAAAAGACCGTTCCAGTTAAAAAAGACCGAGGGCAGAGTAAAAAAGCTGACGGCTCCCACCGCTCTTAAAAATGTTTTCGGCGGCGCAATATAACAATAGATGTAGATAAACCAACAATAACACAGCGGCACAAAGGTGGAGCCTACGTTTTCCACAGTCACCGCTGTTACGGCGGCCTCCACCGTAGGAGCGGTCAGCTCCAGCAGATAGCCGATGTTCTGGACCATCGTTCCGCACATAATGAGGATCAGCAGCTTCTGCTCTTTGGCGCCTTCTCCGTTGAGCAGAAGAAGCAGTGCGATAATCGTCAGGCATATACCGAAACATTCCAATAGAATAACGAAATTTACCATATTACCTTCCCGCGCGTCTGCGGCTTTATCGGCCGACATAATGGCTTTTTTATTTATTTCCATTGGCAGCGGCCGAATGCCCGAATCCCATGACATACGGCAGATACCGCAGGATATATGACGCTAAAAATACAATATTACAATTTTCCTGCGGTGTCAAGAAATAGTGTAATAACAGAAAACAGGCTTAAACCAGTTGATTTTTCCGGTAGGAAGGGATGAACGCCGCAGAGAAGCTTCTGGATGTATCGCATCTGATGAAGGGAGGCGTACATGAAAAAATAATTATTAACAAAATCGGCCTAAAGCCCCTTATGCTTGGAAGTATCCTCTGCTTTTTTCTCATCGCCCTTTCCCGTTTCTTTGTTATGGGGCTTCCGATTTTATTGGCGGTGATCGGCGCTTTTGCATACGGATCTATAAAATGTAAAATATAGACAAAAAGAGGTTCCGCAAATGCCGAAAAGTTTATTTTTTGGATAGAAAAAAGCTTTTAAAGCATATTTCTTTTGATAAACTATACCAAATTTTGCCGTTTTGTAGTATAATCTCAAAAGAGAGTACTCTCTGAAACAGAAAAAGGGGGAAATTTTTATGGCAAAAGAAATGATTGCAATGCTCCTTGCCGGCGGCCAGGGCTCACGCCTGTATGCTCTGACAGAGAAGCTTGCAAAACCTGCGGTTCCTTTTGGCGGAAAATACCGCATCATCGACTTTCCACTGTCCAACTGTGTTAATTCGGGAATAGACACGGTGGGCATCTTAACCCAGTATCAGCCTTTGGTACTGAATGAGTACATCGGCAACGGACAGCCCTGGGATCTGGACCGTCTCCACGGAGGCGTCCATGTGCTTCCGCCTTATCAGAAGTCCAGTGGTTCCGACTGGTACAAGGGAACGGCAAACGCGATCTACCAGAATATTTCATTTATTGAGCGGTATGATCCCAAGTATGTCATTATCCTTTCCGGCGACCAGATCTGCAAGCAGGACTACAGCGATTTCCTGCGGTTCCATAAGGAAAAGGATGCGGAGTTCAGCGTGGCGGTTATGGAAGTTCCCTGGGAGGAGGCTTCCCGTTTCGGCCTGATGGTGGCGGACGAGGATGATAAGATTACGGAATTTCAGGAGAAGCCGAAGAATCCCAAGTCTAATCTGGCTTCTATGGGCATCTATATCTTCAACTGGGATATTCTGCGCAAATATCTGGAGGAGGATGAAGCCAATCCGGAATCCGAAAATGATTTTGGAAATAATATCATTCCCAATCTGCTTCGCGACGGCCGCAGAATGTATGCGTATCATTTCAGCGGCTACTGGAAGGATGTGGGAACCATTTCTTCCCTCTGGGAAGCCAATATGGAGGTACTGGACCCGGAGCACAGCGGTATCAACCTTTTTGATTCCGATTGGAAGATCTACAGCCGCAACAGCGGTATGACCGGCCACAAGATCTGTCCGGGCGCTGAGGTGGAAAATGCCATGATTACGGACGGCTGCCGGATCAAGGGTACGGTGAAGCACTCCATCCTCTTCGCCGGTGTCAAGGTAGAGGAAGGGGCGATTGTGGAGGATGCGGTTGTGATGGGCGGAACCCTCATTAAGTCGGGCGCCGTTGTAAAGCACTGCATTGTAGCTGAAAATGTAACCATCGGTGAAAATGCCGTTGTAGGCGCTATGCCTTCCGGCGATGAGAGCGGCGTTGCTACGATTGGTGCAGGCGTTACCGTGGGGGACGGGGCCAAGGTTGGTCCAAAAGCTATGGTAAGTAAAAATGTGGAAGGCGGTGAAGAGGTATGATGAATGCAAATAAAAGTGCTCTCGGCATTATTTTCCCAAACAGTCACGACGCGCTCGTTCCGGAGCTGGTGAATGTGCGGCTGATGGCTTCCATTCCCTTTGCCAGCCGTTACCGTCTGATTGATTTTATTTTGTCCAGTATGACAAACTGCGGCATCAACAATGTTTCGCTGATGGTGCGGAATAATTATCACTCTCTGATGGACCATTTGGGGTCGGGACGTGAGTGGGATCTGGTGCGGAAAAACGGCGGTCTGACGATTTTCCCTCCCTTTGCGGACAAGACCAACAAGCCCTTTGTGGGACGTGTGGGCGCTCTGGCCGGTATTCTGGAATTTTTGCAGGATCAGAAGGAAGAGTATGTGGTTTTGGCGGATACGAATGTTGTGGTGAATTTTGACTTCAAAGCACTGATTGACGCGCATATTTCCACCGGGGCTGACGTCACGATGGCCTACAATGAGCAGGAGATACCGGAGAGTGTTCTGGAGACCACTTCCAATGATAAGGGATTTTACTATACCTTTGCTCTTCAGGATGGCCGGATTACCAAGATGTATGTAAATTCCAAGGCAAAGGGCATACAGAATTTTGCTATGGGGATTATGCTGATTCGGCGGGAGCTGCTGATTGATTTGGTCAATACGGCTTATGTCCGGGGAGAGGTATATCTGGAGCGTGATGTGCTGCTGCATCAGCTTGATCGGCTGAATGTTCAGGGGTATAAGTATGACGGTTATGTGGCGCGTATTTTCGATATGAAGAGCTACTTTGATGAGAATATGAAGCTTTTGGATGATTACAACCTGGATGCATTGTTCTCGGAGGCGCCTGTTTATACAAAGATTCGTGACGACAATCCTTCTCGTTACATTGCGGGAGCCAAGGTAGAGAATATCATGGTTGCGGACGGCTGTATTATCGAAGGTGAAGTGGAGAACAGCGTATTGTTCCGCGGTGTTAAGATTGCCAAGGGTGCGAAGGTGAAGAACTGTGTTCTGATGCAGGGCACTGTGGTGGAAGCCGGCGCGGATGTGGAGTATGTGATCGCGGACAAGGACGTGACGGTGAGCGCGGGGAAAGAGCTGAAGGGGACGGATACGTTTCCTGTTTATATCGGGAAGAAGCAGAAGGTGTAGCAGGGAAGCGGAAGCTATATCCGGCCGGTATTCGGGATGCGTGCGGATGTATTTGAATGCATGGCGGGATCGGTGAGACGGGCTGCGGACTTTCGGTGTATATAATGTGTGGAAATAGAGGTGTTGGGCCTGGTGCCTGATGCCTCTTTTTGAATATATCTTACCGGACGAAGTCTTCCGCACCGCATAAAATGGCAAAAGGGGATATTAAATCTTGGTATTCATGAAGTTCTGCTAAAAAATGAAAGAATTTAATGATTCTGCTTGATTTTCCAAAGAAAAAGGTGTATTATAATTAAAAATGGAAGAATATGAAAGAAATAAAAAAGGGGTGAAGGAATGGAATCCACAAGCAGAGTGCTACAGAGAAAGATTATGAATATCATGAATGACGGAGAAAAGCGGGATATCTCGGATATAAAAGAGAGTTTGGCGGTAAAAGAGGATTTTAAATATGGGGAGGATTATCGGGAAGGTCACCTGGCCGGCGTCCTGCGTGTGCTCGTAACCAATAAAGATCTGGAAAAAGAGGAGCGGGGAGTGTATCGGTTAAATGAACTGACACACGGGCCGGTTATAGAAGATATACTAAACATGGACATTGATCTTGAGCCTGATAACCGGGGCATGTCATGTCTGGAGGAAATGAAACAAGAAACTCTTACTGTTTTGGAACGGCAATATCACAGCTTGGTGGGGCGTATGGATGCGGTATCCTTATCTTCCCTGTCGCCTTCGGATTTTGAGAGTGTAAGGCAGTTGTCGGAATTGAAAGAGGATTTGAAGCAGATTTTGCTGAAATACGGCAGGACATCCGCATAAAGGCTGCTACAGGAAGGCATTGTTTATACTTATTCGGTATCGCTCTGCGCGTCGCTTCTGGCAGAGGATTTCGTAAAGCAGATTGTGAATAAGCGAAAGGGGAAAAATCCGGATTTTGTATTTTACCATGTGATTACTTCGGCTGTAAATATTATCTGGATTTTGATTCTGGTGTTTCTGTGGCTGGGCGGACTGCGCGGCAAGATTTGGCTGCAGATTGCCTGCGGTGTGATTTCGTCGGTTTTTGCCTTCTATATGTATTGTGTGGGGCAGATGGAGCAGCACAAGGTGATTTTGAAGGATTATGACGATACGGAATATTTGGACGCGGAGCCGCATCAGATGGATACGGCTAAGGAGGGCGCTCATGCGGAAACTGTGGAGGGGTTGGGAAAATGGGTATGAAAGCGGTGGACTGTGATGCTGTATGACAGGGATATTCGGGAGCCGTTGTTTGATTATCTGGAGGAGCGGTACGGTAAGGTTCGGGTGATTGAGGAGAAGCAGATGGGGAGATCCCGGGCGGATATTGTGATGGTGCTTCCGGGGGAGCTTGCGGGGATTGAGATTAAGAGTGATGCCGATACTTATGCGAGGCTGGAGCGGCAGGTGAAGGATTATGATCGGTTTTTTGATCGGAATTATGTGGTGGTGGGGTCTACCCATGCCCTGCATGTCGGGGAGCATGTACCGGAGTATTGGGGGATTATTTCGGCGGAATGGCTGGATGGGCGCGTGGATTTTTATGTGATTCGGGAGGCGGACCGGAATCCGAAGGTGGAGATGAGGTGTAAGATACGGATTCTTTGGCGGCCGGAGCTGGCGCATATTCAGGAGATTTGCGGGATGGCAAGGTATGGGGGGAAGAGTAAGGAGTTTGTGAGAGAGCGGATCGTGGAGCGGGTGCCGGAAGAGATCTTGAATGGGTTGATTAGTGAGGAGCTGTTTGAGAGGGACTATACGGAGATTGAGGGGAGGATTGAGGAGTTTCGGGGGAGGAGGAGAAAACGGAAGTGAAAGGGATGGGATATAATGACTTTATTTACTATGAAGGATGTAAATTAGTGATATAGCTTATATAGCGAATAAAATTATAGTATGGTGTGTGAGAAGAATAAAAATTTGATATTCATGAAGGTAGGAAAAGTGGCAGTTGTGGGAGGAGGATAAAAAGGGTATAATGATTAAAAAATAAAAGGTTTGTAAACCAAAAAATTGATCATTATATTTTATTTGGCTAAATGAATATAGATAAAATTATGGATAAGACACTTGTTTATTATAATCAAAATGCAGAGATGTTCACCCAAAATACAATAAATGTAGATTTTAAATTGATACAGGAGAACTTTTTGAGGATGTTGCCTGCTTGTTCAAATATTTTAGATTTCGGCTGCGGTTCCGGCCGGGATACAAAATATTTCTTATCTCAGGGACACAGCGTAACGGCAACAGACGGTTCAGAAGAACTATGCAAACTTGCCGGTAAATACACAGGCATTCCTGTCAAACAAATGCTGTTTCAGGATTTGGATGAGAAAGACACTTATGACGCAATCTGGGCCTGTTCCTCCATTCTGCATCTGCCGTACAGGGAATTAAAGCCGGTCCTCAAAAAGATGGCACAGGCATTGAAGGAAAACGGAATCGTATACACTTCCTTCAAATACGGAACCTTTGAAGGGGAGCGAAACGGCAGATACTTTACAGACATGACAGAAGAAAAATTTGAAAACCTTTTACAAGAAATCGAAGTATTCCACATAGAAGAGCAATGGGTTACTTCCGATGCCAGACCAGATCGGGGAGACGAAAAGTGGTTGAATTTAATCTTGCGGAAGAATTGAATATTGAACCTACCGATGTAATGACCGGCGACCGAAACAAGATGCGCTATCTGTATTACCAGTTAAAAATGAGCATGCGCCAGGCAAAACGAATTGATATCATTGTTTCGTTTTTAATGGAATCCGGAGTCAGAATGATTTTAAATGACCTGAAATCAGCACTGGATCGCGGTGTACAGGTGCGCCTGCTGACAGGCAATTATCTTGGCATTACACAACCCTCCGCCTTGTATCTTCTTAAAAAAGAACTGGATAATCGGATTGATCTGCGCTTTTACAGTGAAAAGAGCCGTTCCTTTCATGCAAAGGCTTATATATTCCATTACGAAACAGAAAGTGAGATCTATATAGGCTCATCCAACATTTCCGGAAGCGCATTGACATCCGGAATTGAATGGAACTACCGATTCGGCAGCCATGCGGACAAGAGCAACTTTCAGAAGTTTTATGAGACCTTTGAGGATTTATTTTATAATCACTCCATCATAATCAATGATGAAGAGCTAAAACGCTATTCAAAGACGTGGAAAAAACCTGCCGTAGCAAAAGATTTAGAAAAATATGAAGAGGCAGAGGAGCAGAATACAGAAAATATAAAACCGCTGTTTCAGCCGAGAGGAGCGCAGATTGAAGCTCTGTATGCCCTGGCAGACAGCCGTAAAGAAGGTGCGGCAAAAGGACTGGTGCAGGCGGCAACGGGTGTGGGAAAGACTTATCTGGCAGCATTTGATTCCGCAGCTTATGAGCATGTGCTTTTCGTGGCTCACCGTGAAGAAATTCTGAAGCAGGCAGCCAAATCCTTTCAAAATGTGCGAAATTCTGATGACTACGGTTTCTTTAACGGCAATCAGAAGGACACGGATAAGGCTGTGATTTTTGCATCTGTTTCCACATTGGGAAGAGCAGGTTATCTCAATGAGAAATATTTTGCCCCGGACTACTTTGACTACATTGTAATAGATGAATTTCATCACGCAGTTACAGAATATTATCAACATATTATAGATTATTTCAAACCAAAATTTCTGCTGGGCCTGACGGCAACGCCGGAGCGGATGGACGGAAGAAGTATCTATGAGATTTGTGATTATAATGTCCCCTATGAGATTACCTTGAAGGATGCTATCAACCGGGGGATGCTTGTTCCCTTTCATTATTATGGAATCTATGATAAAACAGATTATTCCGGCCTGCGTCTGAAAAGAGGCCATTATGAAGAACAGGATTTAAACCGTATTTACATAGAAAATGAAGATCGCAGCGAATTGATTTACCGCCATTATATGAAATACCGCTCAAAAAGAGCTTTGGGTTTTTGTTGTTCAAGGATTCATGCGGAAGCTATGGCAGAGGACTTTTCTAAAAGAGGCATCCTTTCCGCCGCTGTTTACAGCAGTGCGGACGGCCAATATTCTCTGGACCGCGGGACGGCAATTCAAAAGCTGAAAAGCGGGGAGATAAAGGTAATTTTCTCAGTGGACATGTTCAACGAGGGTGTGGATATTACATCAGTGGATATGGTAATGTTTTTGCGCCCGACGGAGTCACCGGTTGTATTCCTTCAGCAGCTAGGGCGCGGGCTTCGGCGTTCCGGGGGAAAAGAATATCTCAATGTTCTGGACTTTATAGGAAATTATGAAAAGGCAGGAAAAGCGCCGTATCTTCTCAGCGGAAAGCCATATAACGAGGCAATGGGAAGTCAAACATTTTTACAGGAGTTTGAGTTTCCAGATGAGTGTATGGTAGATTTTGATTTGCGTTTGGTTGATTTGTTCCGTGAAATGGAGAAACGGAATCAGACGATTCGGGAGCGGATACGGGAAGAATATCTTCGCGTGAAGGAACTGCTGGAGAAAGTACCCGGCCGTATGGAGCTGTTTACCTATATGGACAACAATGTGTATGAGCTTTGTATGGGACATTCCGGTGAGAATCCTTTCCGCAGATATTTGGAGTATCTCGAAGAAATGGGAGATTTGCCGCCGGAGGAATACAGGGTATTTAATGGGATAGGCAGGGAGTTCCTTAAGACCTTAGAGACAACCAATATGCAGAAATCATATAAAATGCCGATTTTAGAGGCGTTTTATAATGATGGAGAAGTAAGGCTTGCGGTAACGGATGAGGAAGTCTTATATTCCTGGAAGAAATTTTTTTCTACAGGGACTAATTGGAGAGATTGGGACGATGTGGCTTCTTATGAAGATTATAAAAAAATAACAGATCGTGAACATTTAAATAAAGCAAAGAAAATGCCGATTCATTTTTTGAAAAAGTCCGGGAAAGAATTTTTTGTGGAGAAGGAAGGCTATGCTTTGGCCTTACGTGAAGAAATGAAGGATGTTATACAAGAAGATGCATTTCGTAAGCATATGAAGGATATCATCGAATACCGTACTATGGAATATTATCGCAGGCGATATATGGAGAAATAATAGTAAAAATACAATAAAATCTAAAACATGCTTTAACCTGTGAGAAAATCTGTTTAGAAAAACAGAAATATGGTAAAGAGGAATTTTGCAAAAATTAATAAAACGATTGAAAGGACATTACCCATGCTAACTATAAATCTCACCCTTCAACTCCCGTCCCTTTATTTTAACTCTGCCCGCCTAACCCTCCCTCCACAGATAACATTTTATGAACTCCACGCCGCCCTGGAACTCATCCTTAATACAGGCTGCGGCAACTGCTACAGCTTCATGCTCATGGCCACCCACCGTGCCATTGAAGACAATACGGCCGCTGGCTGCAAAGCAGCCCCAGTCTTCAAGCAAAATCCTAGGATTCGCTATCTAAATCCCTATCCCGGAACCTTAGCCTGCCTGTTGGAGCTTGAATCCATAGACAATAAAGAAAGTGCAAGGCATCCTTTCGTATCCGGAACGGAAAATGACAGCCAAATAAACACCCGGCTAGAGGAATACTGCTATTTTGCGGAAGGCTGGCAATACCATAATGAAGACTTCTTCCGAAAACAGTACAAGGCAGAAAATAAAAAGCAAATCAATATGCTTAATTCATATCCCGAAACTGCAGAACCGCAATGTATTGCCGGCTTACGTTCCAAAACCATAGAACAAAAACAACGAATCTGGGATAGTACATGCCTGATACATAAATTTGACGAAACCATCCGAGTAACCATTGGAAACTCCAGGTATTCCCAATCAGAGCTTTTGGAAGCCTCAAAAAAGGAAAATTTGGTAAACTATTGCCGTTATTCCATGCTGTCAATATCAGCCAACTGGAGAAAGAAGGAGCTGGCAGAAGCCTTCACTTCCAATTTACGGGAAAATATGTGGCTTACGATGGTGCTCCTTCCCAAGGAAGCCATAGACCTTTATTTGCGTCTGTGCTGTTTAAAGGAAAACCAGAAGTGTTCTCTTAACCTGGAGAAAGATGCAGAAGCCTTGAAGCTTCTGATATATCTGGGAATGACAGATTTACTCTTTGGAGCCGGAGAAACGGATATTCGCCTGGAGCTTCCGACAGACTTTAAGAAATATTTTCAGGTATTTTTCCAAAATTCCAAAAACTTTGCGCCTAGATCAGAGTGTACCTGTTATTTGTCTCCGGAGCAGAAAACAGGAAGCTGGCAGAAAATTGTCAAGGGCTATACAAAGCTAGATGACCGGACAACCATGTTGCTTTACTGTTATGGGATTCTTACCGTAGAGGATTTGTGGGAAAAGCTGTGTAGCTGTTATGGGTATCATTTTGAGAAGACCGAATTTAAGAGATATCTTTTGCTTCATCTGCGTCTGCTGGAAATCGTATATACAGGACAGTTTCTGGGAACTCGGCAGCGGCTTGTAAGTCCTAGGGAGCTGAACATTGCCTATGCGCTTAAAGTACAGGAAAAACCGATTGCTCCTGAGCGGCAGAAACCTTTAAAGAAAGAAGAACTGAATACGTATGAAGTCTGGCTGATGGAACAAGTGGCAGATTTGCTCCATCTTTTATCAAACTATGTGGAAGATGAATACATGATGGCTGATATCTCCGGGCAGCTCATCTATTGTATTCTGCAAAATGAAACTTGGGAAGACTATCTGGATTTTTTGGCAGAACTATTGGAAGATATAGACTCACCCATGCACATGTGCTTCTGGTACGAGCTGAGCAAGCTTTACCTCCATCTCCCGGTAGCCGGTTTGGGAGGTTATTCCCGCATGGAATATGCTGAAAAGGAGCAGCTTCCCAATCCCTATCTGATTTTGAATGATCAGAAAAATTCTCTTTCAAACTGGGAATGCATAGGCATTTTCGGTAAGCCCTTTGAGGAGCAATATGAGTTGTACCTTAGTGCAGAGCGTTTTATAAAAGACGGAACGGAACTCTCAGAAAAGCGCATGCTGAAAGCTGCAAAAAAGCATTTATGCTCAGAATTGGCAACAGCATTGCAGATCCATTGCTATCTGATTTCTGGCAGTCCCAAGCTTCTCACACTTTTGGAAAAGGAAGCAAAGAGAAGTCCGGAATCTTTGGAGATGCTGAACCAATTGAAATATATGTTGAATGTAGATGATTAAAATTCAATGGAAGAAATTAAAGTCTTAAAATTTCGGTCTGCTGTTATGGTATTTGAATTATCGGGTATGAAGCAAACAATGAGCCGCGAACGACTATTCTGCAAACCATGTTTAGAAAAAGGAACAAACCCCATGACCAACACCCACCGCAACATCTTCAAAGCCATCCACGAAGGAAAATGGCTCAAAATCGAATACCAAAACGTAGAAAACCAGATCACCAACTACTGGATAGGCATCCGTGATCTCAACATTGCCGCCCGCACCCTCTCCGTAGACGGCCTGCACACTACAAAATACACCTTAGGCTCCTACGACCGCATTTACATAGACTCCATCCTCTCTTCCGAAATCATCGAAGGCTCCTACTGTGAAATCAACGAAGATCTGGTAAGAGACATCTACCTCCACCCTCACAAATACAAAAGCCTTTTCGACCACGTAGCCAATCTAAAGATCCTCAACTACCTGGAAATGTGCAACCGCATGGACTGCGTGCCCTACTATTCCGACTTTGAACTAATCCGCTACCTTGACAGCGACAGCTTCCGGGATGAATTTTACGAGCTGAGCGACGAGCAGTTCCGCATGATTGTCACCTATTTTCAGCAGAAAACAGAAGAAAACCGCCCCGACGGACGTATTACCATCCAGCAGCTGGCCATGAACATCCTGAGTATCCACACCAACAAGGGCCTGTATGTCCTGGCATACCGCCGTCTCCGCCTGGATGTAAAACGGCGTGTCCTGCGCCCGGACGAGGACATTACCATCTGCACGGAGTACACCGTAGACGGCGCCGCAGAGAGCATCCGCCGTTATCTGGATGCGGATGAGTACGAGCTTTTGGAGCATTTTGAAGAGAACCAGGAGCGGATCAAGGACTGCATCACCCACTACAACCGGGCTGTTCTGAGCGCAGACGATATGCCCTACATCATCGGCCTGGGAATGGACATTGCTCTCGATCTCCGCAAAGAATACCAGGCCATTTTAAACATGTATCAAAACGACAAGGTCCCCATACCCATCCGCGCATTTTTCGGAGATCTGCTCAACCGCCCCGTCCGCAAAAAAGCATGTCCCATAACTCTGTTAAACAGACGCATCAATCTGGATCAGCTCCTTGCCATCAACAATGCCATGAAATACCCCGTAGCCTATATCCAGGGGCCTCCGGGAACAGGCAAGACCAATACCATTCTCAATACCCTGCTGACCGCATTTTTCAATGAAAAGACCGTGCTTTTCACCTCCTACAACAATCACCCCATCAACAGTGTATTTGAAAAGCTGACAGAGCTCAGATACCACGGCCGGAACATTCCCTTCCCCGTCCTCCGCCTTGGAAATATAGACAAACAGAAGGAAGCTGTCCGCTACCTGAAAGAGCTGTACCTTACCACAAAGGCAGTCACCGTATACGAATCCACACTGGACAAGCGGCGCGGCGACCGCATCCAAAGAGCAAAGGAGCTTTCCGGTCTCCTGGGACGCTATGAGGAGGTTTTGGATCTCCGGGAGCGGAGGGAAACCCTGCACCGTATGACGGAATACCAGAGCCATTTAAAGGGAGCCATCGGCCTTCTCCCCTTCCAGGCGGATTTGCAGGGAAGGCAGTTGGAGATGGTCAACCGGAAAATCAGCGGCAAAGGCCAGATTACCGACGAGGAAGCCCTGAAGCTTCTTGATGACAATGAGGAGGAGCTTTACAAATATCTCTACTACACCTCGGCAAAATACATCCAAAGACTGGACGAGCCGAAATACGACGAGCTGCGGAAAATCTTATTTGAATCCGAAGGGGAGGAGCAGCTTAAAGCATTTTCCAAATACCTGAGCAAAACGGAGAATGTGCGGCGCCTCCAGCGGGTATTCCCGGTGATGATTACCACCTGCATCTCCGCACACCGCCTTGGTGCGCCGGAAGCCCTGTTTGACATGGTGATCATGGACGAGGCAAGCCAGTGCAATACGGCGGTTTCCCTGGTCCCCATTATACGGGGCGAACAGCTGATGCTGGTGGGTGATCCCCAGCAGCTCAATCCCGTGATTCTTCTGGACCCGCTGGTGAATCAGCGCCTTCGCAAAAAATACAACGTATCCGACGAGTACGACTACCGGGAGAACTCCATTTACAAGACTTTTCTCTCCTGCGATTCCGTCAGCGACGAAGTGCTGCTTCACAATCATTACCGGTGCAACGAGAAGATCATCGAGTTCAATAACCGGAAATATTACAACTCCAAGCTGAACATACGCTCCAACAGCAGAGAGCCGCATCCGCTTATCTATATAGATGTGAAAAATGCTCCCGTAGATCAAAAAAATACGGCTCCCTGCGAGGTGCAGGAGATTGTAAGCTATGCATCCTGCCATCGTGACAAAAGCATCGGCGTGATTACGCCCTTTGTGAATCAGAGGAAAATGATTGAGGAGGCATTGAAAAAAGAGGGCCTGGATCATGTGGCCTGCGGAACGGTCCACGCTTTTCAGGGAGATGAAAAGGATGTGGTGCTCTTTTCCACCGCTATCTCGGACAGCACCCAGGCAGGCACCTATGAATGGCTGAAAAATAACCGGGAGCTTATCAATGTGGCCGTCTCCAGACCCCGGGATCAGCTGATTGTACTGTCCGATTCCGGGAATCTTAACCGCCTTCACCAGCGGGAGGGCAGCGACGACCTGTATGAGCTTGTGGAGTATGTGAAAGCCAACGGAACATCACAGGTAAGCCGGAAAAAGGCCAATTCCCGCGCGCTTGGGATTAAGCCCTTCAGTACGGCTATGGAGGAAGCCTTTCTTGCCAATCTCACTCATGCCCTGGAAAATATCTGGCTTTCCCAGAGCCGCTATACCGTTCACAGGGAAGTGGCGGTGTCGCAGGTATTTCAGGACAATCTAAGCCATGACGACCTGTTTTATTCCGGCCGCTTCGATTTTGTGGTCTACGAGCGCCAGGGCAGTAAGGAGCTGCCGGTG
The DNA here is from genome assembly GCA_910574835.1 of Clostridia bacterium. Classification (GTDB taxonomy): domain Bacteria; phylum Bacillota; class Clostridia; order Lachnospirales; family Lachnospiraceae; genus Laedolimicola. The sequence goes on from CAJTDE010000001.1 coordinate 142,853, forward strand.
CTTGCCATTGAGCTTGACGGGAAAGAGCATTTCGAGGACGAGATTGTAAAAGAGCGGGACAGGAAAAAGAACGCCATCTGCGAGGCTCACCGGATGCAGATTATCCGGGTGGAGAACGCTTATGCAAGGCGGTATCATCACATTAAGGAGATTTTGATTAATTATTTCTCGATTCGGCATTAACCGAACATAAAACGAGTATACGGATGAATCGCCTGTTATGTTTGACGCAGGCCGGTAAATCATGTACAATAGAAAAATAACTTGGATACAAACCCCAATATCGGCAGATAATAACAGGAAAAAGAAAAAGGAGCTTCAAATGAAGAAAGCAATCATCATCGGCGCAGGTCCGGCAGGAGTGACGGCAGCCTACGAATTGTTAAAGCAGTCAAAGGAATACGAAGTACTGGTCCTTGAGGAAAGCCAGGAGATAGGCGGAATCTCCAGAACCGTGCGCTACAACGGCAACCGCATGGATATCGGCGGCCACCGCTTTTTCTCCAAGGACGACCGGGTGACGCGTTGGTGGGACCAGATTATGCCCCTTCAGGGAAAGCCCTCCTACGATGATAAAGTATTGGGCCGCACCATACCGCTGAAAAAGGGAGGACCGGACCCGGAAAAAGAGGATCAGGTGATGCTGACCCGGAACCGGGTATCGCGCATCTATTATAAAAAGAAGTTTTTTGACTACCCGATCAAGCTCAATGCAAAGCTCTTCCTTAACATGGGCTTTGCGGATACGGTTGTGGCAGGCTGCAGCTATCTGAAAACAGCGGCAGTCAAAAAGCCGGTGGATTCTTTGGAAAACTTTTATATTAACAGCTTCGGCCGAAAGCTCTACTCCATGTTTTTCGAGGGCTATACGGAAAAGCTCTGGGGCCGTCATCCCCGGGAGATAGCTCCCGACTGGGGCGCACAGCGGACCAAGGGGCTTTCCATCATGGGAATCCTGAAGGATAACGTGGTAAAGCTCTTTCCCGGAAAGCAGGACAAGAAGCATGTGCAGACCTCCCTGATCGAAGAATTTAACTATCCCAAATACGGTCCCGGCCAGCTCTGGGAGACAGCCGCCGCCGAGGTGGAGCGCATGGGCGGAGAGATTCGAAAAGGCTGTAAGGTGACGAAGATCAACACCGCAGGAAACCGCGTAGAGAGCCTTGTGTATCAATGTGACGGCCAGGAAGTGACCGTGGAGGGCGACGTATTTATTTCCTCCATGCCCGTGAAGGATCTGGTGGCAGGCATGAACGATGTGCCGGAGGATAAGGCGGAGATTGCGGCAGGACTTCCCTACCGTGATTTCGTTACGGTCGGCCTTCTGGTGAAAAAGCTGAATCTGAAAAATGAGACAAAGCTCAAGACCTTGAACAATATCGTTCCCGACTGCTGGATCTATGTTCAGGACACCGGCGTCAAGCTGGGGCGTATCCAGATTTTTAATAACTGGTCCCCCTATATGGTGGCAAAGCCGGAGAAAACCGTCTGGATTGGTCTGGAATATTTCTGTAGCGAGGGTGACAAGTACTGGAAGCTCAGCGAAGAAAAATGGGTAAAATACGCTACGGCCGAGCTTTTAAAAATGGGTGTGATTTCCAGTGAAAGCGATGTGCTTGATTCTCACAGAGAGCGGGTAAAAAAGGCTTATCCGGCGTACTTTGATACCTATGAGCATATGGATGATTTGATTGATTATCTGAACGGCTTTGGCAACCTCTATTGCGTAGGCCGCAACGGTCAGCACCGCTACAACAACATGGATCACTCGATGGCAACCTCCTTTGAGACTGTGGGGAATATCTTAAGCGGCAGGGAGGATAAGAAGAATATCTGGAGCGTGAATACGGAGAAGGAGTATCACGAGGAGAAAAAGTAAAAAAGTCGTTACTGACATTGCGGAGTGAACAGTAACAAAAAGTCTTGGAAAGAAGCAAGCAGGCATGTCTGATGAGAGGCATGCCTGTTTTTTTGATCCTACAGCCTGCGTCAGAAATGCCTGCCTCCATTGTGCTGACGTCAGCTGCGGGAGGAAATGATACATCCTGAAATAATGTCACTTACTAAGTGCCAGAACCTCATATCGACTTCGCTAAGTGGGCAATCTTATAATAAAAGAGAAGACGGCGGTATGTTGAGAAAGGAAAAGCGATGCTGAAAAAGAAAAGGAAGCTGGTGAAAATCCTTTCCGAATCAACAGAACAATTGTGGAATTCGGAACAGTTGGCCGGGCTGCTTCATATAAGCCAGCGGACAGTACTGCGGTATATCAAGGAGCTGAAAGAAGAGGAAGAGAGGGGCGGCTTCAAGCTTCACACACAAAAAGGGAAAGGGTACCGGTTTGAAATTGCCGACAAGAAGCGCCTGGGGCAATACATGGCGGAAAATAAAGAAGTACGGCACATTTTGTTCAAGATCCTTTTGGAAAAGATTTGCAAGCTGGATGATTTGGCGGAGATGCTTCATTATAGCCGCTCCGGAATGGCAAGTCTTATTGAACAGGTAACAGAGGAGGCGGAATCTCACGGCTTAAAGCTTTTGGGAAAACCCTATGTGGGGTTTGTAGTTCATGGAAGCGAGATCCATATTCGGAATTACTTATATGAGTTGATAAAGGAAATGGATTGGGAGCAAGTGGAAGCTGTATTGAAGTTTCCCAAGAAGCAAAGCGAAGGGGTGAAAAGCTTTGTGGATGACAGACTCAAGAAAAAGGGGATCGTTAAAAATACAGGGAGAGAGGCATTTTTCCTCAAGTATTTGGGAATCCAGCTTCGCAGGATTCAGCTTGGCGAGACGATTTGTATTGGATTTTTTGCAAATCTGGGAAATGAAGGACATTTTCAGGACGATCTGGGTGTTGCCGAATCACTGCTGTATATCTGCGGCATAGACAGGCAGTCGACGGATAATTATGAGACCGAACGAATCTATCTGGCATTGATTTATCGGCAGGCATTTTGGCAGAACGGGATTGTGGACAAGGTAGATGAGCGGGATTTGGGATTTTATCAGAAGCTGGTAGAGACAGGGCTTTTGAAGATCCGCAATGACTATCACATGAATCTCTTAGAGGATGAGACCTTGGTAAATGGCTTGATCCTTCATGTGGCATCCAGCTATCGAAAATACCTTCTTGGAATGGAAGAAGAAAATTATTTTCATAATAATATGCTGGAAACTTACCCAACTGCCTATTATTTTGCCGTGGAGCTTGCCGAAGTCATATCCAATCAGATTGGATTGCCTTTAAGTAAGTATGAGATAAGCTTTCTTGGAATGCATTTTGCATCCTTTCTGGAAAGAAACCTGCAAAATCACGCCTGGAAGGCGGCAATCATCTGCAAGAGCGGATTGGGAACCGCACAGCTGCTTCAAAGCCGACTGAAAAATTTATACGGCCATCTGGAGATCACAGGGCTGTATTCTCTTGACGAGGGAGAGGTCCGGTGTCAGGAAGCGGATCTTTTGATCACCACAGTTCCTTTGACAGAGGAGGAGGCTTCCGGAAAAGCGTGGATTCAGGTTTCTCCTCTGCTGACTTTGGAGGAACAGATTTCTCTGGAAAATATGTTTAAGAGGCTGGGAAGAAGGAAGCGCTGGCAGGAGAATGGAGTCCCGAAGTATTTTTGCTTCTTAAGCGGAAAAATGAGAAAGAGCGATATTCTAGAACAGATTTGTGACGCTTATGTAGAACAGGGGAAAATCTCTCCGGAAGAAAAAGCTGGAATTTTGGAGCGGGAATCTTTGGTATCTACGGAGATTTTGGATGGCGTCGCTATGCCGCATGGACTGATTCAAAAGGAAAGCTTTTTGACCTTTATCTTACTGGAACATCCTGTTATGTGGGGAAGGACCAGGGTGCGTCTGGTGATTCTGGGCTGTTTTCATCGGGGAGATGAGAGGATGAAGCAGGAATTGGAGCATATATTTCAAATGCTTTTAAATGAAGAGAGAAAGGAAGAACTGCTGTTTTGTAAAACCATATCACAGTTGGAGGAGAAGATAAGTGAATACTACAAAAAATAGTACATTGCGGAAAATGCTTACGAGAAAGGTAGTAAGGCTTGGGGTAGAAGGACTTAAGACGCCCCAGGAAGTGATTGCATATGGCGGCAGTCTTTTGGAACAGGCGGGAAAGGTAAACAGGCAATATATAACAGACATGATTTCGGCCTATGAATCTTTGGGTCCCTATATTGTAATGGCTCCCGGTTTGGCAATGCCCCATGCGAGGCCGGGCGGAAATGTAGCGGAAAACGGCATAAGCTTTCTTCAATTAAAAACTCCGGTTGCATTTCAGCATTCTTTCAATGACCCGGTGAAGATTGTTATTACATTGGCCGGCGCTTCCGACGACGGACACATTGACTTATTGCAGGACTTGAGTTCTTTTCTTGGTGGGGAGGGCGTGATAGAACAGCTGTCTCAGATTACCAGCTATGAAGAGCTTATGAAAATTATTTAAAGTAGGAGGGATAAAATGCGGATTCTGACAGTATGCGGGATGGGATTCGGAACAAGCCTGATGCTTCTTATGACCATAAAGGAGATTGGCAAAAAGTATGGGGCAGCTATTGAGGGAGAGGCCGTAGATCTTGGCTCGTACAAGGGAAAGCCCTGTGATCTGATTGCTGCTTCCGGAGAGATAGCAAAACAGATTCAGACAGATGTTCCGGTTCTGGCAATTAAAAATCTGCTCAACAAGGCGGACATCGAAGAGCAGTTAAAGCCTTTTTTGGAAAAGAAGGGCGAATGAGGGTATTGGGGAAACATAGGACAAAAATGAGAAAGACAAATAGGAGGGAAAGGTTATGGTAAATTTTCTTGTAAAGTTTTTAAGTGAGCCTACGATTGTTATGGGATTGGTGGCGATGATTGGTTTGCTTGCAATGAGAAACAATGCATCTGCGGTAATTCAGGGAACCATGAAAACTATTTTGGGTTTTTTGATTCTCTCAGCCGGTTCCAATTTGATTTGTACCGCTCTTGTGCCCTTCAGCACCATGTTCAACTCTGCATTTGGAGTTTCAGGGGTTGTTCCCGAGGATAATGCGCTGGTGGCTGCGGTACAGACAGTTCTCGGCTTTGAGACGCCGATGATTATGCTGTTTTCCTTTGTGATCAATATTGTACTGGCGCGGGTCACACCTTTTAAGTACATTTTCCTGACAGGACATATGATGTTTTCTTTTGCCGGAACTATGGCAATTGTTTTGGATCAAATGGGGATCAACGGATGGACGGCAATTGCTGTCGGTTCGGTGATTCAGGGGATCTGTATGGTATTATTTCCCGCCATTGCCCAGCCCTATACGAAAAAAATTCTCGGCACGGATCAGGTGGCTTTTGGGTTCTGGGGAAGCTCTCTGATTGTATTCAGCGGATGGGTCGGAAAATTAGTCGGAAAGAAAGACAGAAACGAAGAGGAAGATACCTGGGAGAAGGTACATGTATCGGAAGGGCTGAACTTTTTAAAGGATATGTCGATCCTTATGAGCATTGTTATGATTGTAGTTTATCTAATTACCGCATTTGTAGCCGGCCCGGCCGTAGTGGGAGAACTTTCCGGGGGACAGAATATGGTGGTCTATACATTGATCCAGGCAATGACTTTTGTGGCAGGTGTTTTAGTTCTGCTCCAGGGCGTTCGGATGTTCCTGGGTGAGATCATTCCGGCCTTCAAAGGGATCAGTGAAAAAATCGTACCAGGAGCCAGACCTGCGCTGGATGTACCGATTTTCTATGCCAGCGGTCCCGTAGCTACAACAGTAGGCTTCCTTTGTGCTATGGTAGGCGGAATCTTGGCAACCTTGATCTCGACAGCTATGGGAGTAGTGGTGCTTCCCGGTGTCATCGGACTCTTCTTTATGGGAGGCGCTGCCGGTGTCTTCGGAGACAAATTAGGCGGAAAACGCGGATGTGTGGCTGCCTCATTCCTTTTGGGATTTTTGTTTAGCATCATTGTTGCTTTGGCTTATCCGCTGATTGACGTAAGCAGATACGGAATTGAAGGACTGTGGTTTGCATCCACAGATGCTATCATAGTATCTGTTTTAATGCGCTTGGGCGGAATGATTTTTGGGTTATAGGATATATAGGTGCATCGAAGTGACTTTACCCTTTAGTGCCGTCGCGCAGCGACTTAGTAAAGTCGCAAAGATGCACGAGAGGAACTTTTATGAGTGTTCTTTCGAATAAAAGTTCCTCTCATTACAGGTGCATCGAAGTGACTTTACCCTTTAGTGCCGTCGCGCAGCGACTTTTATAGGAGGAAAAATAATGGATTATGTGCGTACCGTATTGGGAGATATTAAGGGGGAGGATATGGGTTTTACCTATCCTCACGAACATTTATATGCTGTCCCGCCGGCTTGTCAGAAGGATCGTGATTTGGAGCTGAGCAGCTATGAGAACAGTGTAAAGGAACTGATGAATTTTAAAGAGGTTGGCGGCCGTACACTGGTGGAGGCGTCCACCTTGGACTATGGACGGAATCTGGGTCTGCTGAAGAAAATGGCAGAAGAAACCGGGATAAATATCATAGCCACTACCGGATTTAACAAGCATATCTATTACCCGGAATGGGTTCAGGAAAAGAGTGCGGAGGAGATTGCGGATATCCTTGCAGGGGATATTATGGATGGAGAAAAGGAAACAAAGGTTCGTGCCGGTTTTATAAAAATCGGGACCTACTATAATATGATTCACCCATTGGAAAAAAAGACGGCCATTGCGGCAGCCATAGCGCAGAAAAAATGCAAAGCCCCCATTTGGGGACATACGGAGGCCGGCACAATGGGAATGGAGATATTGGATCTGCTGGAACAAGAACATGTAGATTTCTCAACCGTGGCGCTTGGTCATCTGGATCGAAACGCTGATGAATACTATCTTTTGAAACTTGCGGACAGAGGAATTTACATTCAGTTTGACGGACCGGGTAAGGTGAAATACTATCCGGACAGCGTAAGAGTGCGGCTGATTAAAAGTCTGATTGCTCATGGACATGCGGATCAGCTTTTGATTTCCGGAGATATGGGAAGAGCCTCTTATCTGGAAGGCTATGGGGGAGGCCCCGGTTTTCGTTTTATTAAGACGAAATTTATCCCGCGCTTGCTGGAGGAAGGGGTTACGGAGGAACAGATTGACAAAATTTTTATTGAGAACCCCAGACGCTGGCTGGCAGTATTTTAAAGAAGCAATAAAAAATAAGACGGCAATACCCTGTGCGAATTTGCCCTTTAGTGCTGTCGCGCAGCGACTATAAATTAGGAGAATTTATGTTAGAAAAAGTAAAGCTGATGGCAATTATCCGTGAGGTAGATCCGGATTGTACAAAAAAAGCAATTGAAATATTAGCAGAGGAAGGATTCCGGGACTTTGAGATTTCCTTGAGTGATTCGGAGCTTGGCATGGAATGTATTCGGCAGGCACAGGCGGATTATGCGGGGACAGAGATACACATAGGAGCGGGAACCGTGTCTGCAAAGAAAGAACTGGATGTCCTTTGGGAGCTTAAGGTCCCCTATATTTTAACACCGGGATTTGATAGGGAAATCGTCGTTTATGCCCGGGATAAAGGCTTTGAAATTCTGCCCGGGGTGCTCACGCCCACAGAGGTAGGGATGGCTGTAAATTGCGGCATCACAAGGTTAAAGCTATTTCCGGCAGACGCCTTTGGTCCCGGTTATGTGAAAGGACTAAAGGGTCCCTTCCCTCAGACGGAATATATTGCAGTGGGGGGAGTAAACTTAGAGACGGCCGCATCTTTTTTAGAGAATGGTTTTGCAGGCATTGCTGTGGGAAGCAATCTGGTGCCAAAGAGGGCAAAAGAAAAGGATATGACTGCAATCCGTGAGAAAGGGCGCAAATATATGGAGATTGTAAACAGATTTCTTTAGAAAGCGGAGGAATATGATGGCATATTGGCTGAATCAATTGACCTGGACTCAGGCAGAGAGGCAGATAGAGAAGGTTCCGGTTGCACTGGTTCCGGTAGGCGCAACTGAACAGCACGGGCCGCACCTCCCCATTGGAACAGATGTATTTCTGGCGGAAAAGCTGGCGGCTATGGCGTCGGAAAAGACAGGCGCCCTGGTATATCCCAGTGTAAACTTTGGCTATTCTTGGGTATGGCGCGACAGAGTAGGGACCGTATCTTTGGAGCAGCCGGTACTGCAGAAGGTGTTGGAAAATATTGTGCGGTCCGTGGAGCGTTATGGAATACATCTTCTGGTTTTTATAAATGGCCATGAGGCAAACTCAGCAACGCTCAAGTATGCGGTAAGGAATATTCAGGATAAAACTGCTGTGAAGGTTCTGGGAATGTTCTATCCCGGCTGGCAGAAGGTGCATGAGGATTATATGGAAACGCCCACCTGGAACGGGATGTTTCATGCCTGTGAATTTGAGACCTCTCTGATGCTTGCGGCACGGGAAGAGCTGGTTCATATGGAGCAGGCGGTGGAAGAATATCCGGACCGGCCGCTCCTTTATGGAATGGACAATACCTCCATAGGCGATTTGAGCAAATCGGGGATCTATGGAAATCCCAGGGCGGCAACGAAGGAAAAGGGAGAAAAAATGCTGGAAATTTTTTCGGATCGGATTATTCGGATTATTCATAGCTGCGGATACGGAGTGTAATAAAACGTGTTGAATAAAAGAAAAGGCCAAGAGCTGCTGCAATACAAATCATCAGCTCCTGGCTTTTTTATATATTTACTCTCTTAGTATATTGTCTGCCTCACTATCAGATATTACTTCACAAACTTCTGCCAATATCCCATGACAAAGATAAACAGCACAATCACAGGAAGAATATAGGATACGTAAAATCTTGCCCACTTCGGGAACTTGATACCTTCTCCGGCATCCGCCTCCGCAATAAACTTATCCCATCCCCATCCATAACGGCTGGTACAGAACAAAAGATAAACCAGGCTGCCCAGAGGAAGAAGATTATTGGAAACAATAAAATCCTCCAGATCCTGAACCGTACTGCCGGCGCCCAGCGGAGCAAATCCGCTCCAGACATTAAAGCCAAGCACGCAGGGCATGGAAAGGATCAAGATCAAAATCAAATTTACCAGAACCGCTTTTTTACGGTTCCATCCCCACAGATCGATAGCAAAACTGATAATATTCTCAAACACGGCAATGACTGTGGACAATGCCGCAAAGCTCATAAAGATAAAGAACAAGGTTCCCCACAGCCGTCCTCCGGCCATCTGATTGAAAATATTCGGAAGGGTTACAAATACAAGCCCCGGCCCCTCTCCCGGGTCCACCCCAAAGGCAAAGCAAGCAGGGAAAATCACAAGTCCGGCCATAAGAGCAATCAGTGTATCCAGAACACAGATATTCAGAGATTCACCCATCAAAGTCCGTTCCTTACTGATATAGCTTCCGAAAATAGCCATAGCTCCAATACCGAGGCTCAAGGTAAAGAAGGACTGTCCCATAGCGGCAAATACCACATCACCGATGCCGTTTTCCACCACTTTGCCGAAATCAGGCACCAGGTAAAAGCTCAAACCTGCACCTGCTCCCTCCAATGTAATACTGCGGACACACAGAACAATCAGAATTACAAACAGAAAACCCATCATAATTTTTGTAATGCGCTCCACACCATTCTGAAGTCCCAGACTGCAGATACCAAAGCTCAAAAGGACCGTAACCACCATCCAGAATGTCATGGAACCGGGCTGAGCAAGCATTTCGCCAAATACGCCGCCCACAGCATCCGGCGTCATACCGCTGAACGTTCCTGATGCCATCTTATAAACATAGGCCAGCATCCAGCCGCCCACTGTCGTATAAAACATCATCAGCAGATAATTACCGGCCATAGCCGCATACCCTTCCAGATGCCACTTGCTCCCCTTCGGTTCCAGCACATGAAAGCTTCTGGCCGCCGACTTCTGACTGGCACGCCCAACGGCAAACTCCATAGCCATAATCGGCATCCCCAGAATCACTAAAAATACAAGATAAATCAGTACAAAAGCAGCTCCGCCATACTTACCGGTTATGTAAGGAAACCGCCACACATTGCCAAGTCCCACCGCGCATCCGGCCGAGATCAGAATAAATCCGAGCCGGGACGAAAACTTTTCTCTTTTTTCCATTGTAACATACTCCCCTTTTTATACTTCCGCCCCCGGACCATTCATTATACAAAAGGCTCTTTTGGCGGCATACGAAATAATAATAGCAGAGAAAAGGAAATGCGTCAAATTTTTTGAGGTAAAAATTTAATAAATTTTGATAGAACAGAAAAGGTATTTTTCTTGACAATCCTTTCTATAGTTCAGTATTATTAAGTAGACAGGTAAGCATATATCTTGGGATATGTGCGGAGCATTTTACTTAAAGTTATTACAGCAGGCTTTTGCGGCTGCTATTCGGGAGGAAATATACTTATGATTCATGAAGCTCTTCAACGTATTCTGCCTCAGATGATTGAATTAAGCGAAGATATATACCGTCATCCGGAGCTTGGATTTAAAGAATTTCGCAGCAGGAAAAAGACGATAGAGGTCTTGGACGCCGCAGGCATTCCTCATACGGATGCGGCATACACCGGTCTTACCGCCTGTCTGGATTCCGGGAGGCCGGGACCGAATATCGGACTGATAGCCGAATTTGATGCGGTTCCGACGCTGGGACATCCCTGCGCCAACGAGAATGACTATGCGGCGCACACCTGCGGACACTATGCACAGTTAGGCGTTATGCTGAGTCTGTTTTTGGCTATAAAGGAATCGGGTGTTTTAAAGGAATTGTGCGGAAAAGTAACACTCCTAGTTACACCTGGAGAAGAGTTCTGCGATATGGATTATCGTAAGTCACTCATTGCGGAAGGAAAGCTTCGTTACCCTTCCGGCAAGCAGGAAATGATTGCTGCCGGAGTTTTTGACTCTGTCGATCTGATGCTGTCCTGCCATGCTATGGGACTTGACATGACGAAATATCATGCGGAAATCGGTGCGGGGCTGAATGGTTTTATTCAAAAGAGAGCTATTTTTTACGGAAAAGCCGCCCATGCCGGCGCGAATCCCGAAGGCGGGATTAATGCGCTGAACGCAGTGAGTCTTGCTGTGACAGGTATTAATTTTTTGAGAGAAACCTTTCGAAATGAGGATGCTGTCCGCGTACATTTTGTGGTAACGGAGGGCGGACAAACCGTAAATACCATTCCGTCCCGAACACAGCTTGAGATGTATGTCCGGGCTAAAACCGTGGAAGCCATAATGGATACCAATAAAAAGGTTGAGCGGGCGCTCAGGGCAGGCGCCTTGGCCATCGGCTGCGACCTGGAAATTATTGATACCTCCGGTTATTTTCCGCTCCATCAGGATGAAAATCTGACCGAGTTTGTGAAGCGGCATATTAAGGACTATATGCCGGAAGAACTCATAGCCCAGGGAACGCATGGATTCGCATCCGGCGATATGGGAGATATTTCTCTTATGTGGCCCATTGTGGAGATTGGTGTGGCGGGCTTCTCAGGCACCATGCATGGAAAGGATTTTGAAACTTCGGATGAAGAACAGGCGTACAGGATTCCGGCGCATTATTTTGCCGATACGATTGTTGAATTATTGTCTGAGAATGGTGCGGCAGCTTGGGAGATAAAAGAGAAATTTGTACCGGTCATGACAAAAGAAACCTATCTGGAAACTCTGGATAGTTTCAATAAATCTACTATTTATAAAGGAGAATAACTATGAAAAAGACACTGATTTGTATTACTCTGGCGGTGGCTATGACCGCTTCCTTACTGTCCGGGTGCGCATCCGGCAGCAATGCTCCAGATACGGACTCTTCTGCAAACGAAGCAGCAGACGGCGCTGAGGCGGAAAGCAGAGATGACAGTGCCGCAGCAGCTTCCGGCGAGAAAATCAAAGTATCCCTTCTGGTAACAGGTTCCTTTGGCGACAAGGCTTTCAACGATTCGGCACAGGCCGGTATGGAAAAGCTGAAGTCAGAACTTGGCGATCAGGTTGAGGTAGAGATGATTGAGATGGGCAGCGATAAGACCAAGTTTGAAGGCTCCCTTTTAGACGCTTCGGAATCCGACTCCGATATCATCATCACAGGTCTGTGGGACATGAAGGAAATTACGGAAAATGTGGCCCAGGAATACCCGGATAAGAAATACATTATTTTTGATACGGATGTGGACTACAGTCTCGGCGACTTAAGCAATGTTTATTCCATGAGCTATATGCAGAACGAGGGTGCATTTTTAGCAGGTGTTCTGGCGGCCAGCGCAACTGTATCTGATATGGAATTTGCCAATGAGGATGCGGTGATCGGCTTTGTCGGCGCGAAAGATACCGCGGCCGTAATCAACGATTCCGCAGTTGGTTTTATTGAAGGTGCGCAGTTTGTAAATCCGGATATTAAAGTTCTGGTTTCCTATGTTGGTTCTTATGTAGATTCCGCAACAGCGAAAGAGCTTGCACTGACCCAGTATTCTTCCGGCGCTGACGTTGTGTTTGTAGCCGCAGGTCCGGCCTCCGTAGGCGTTATTGAGGCGGCTGCCGAAAGCCAGAAGTACGTTATAGGTGTTGACTCCGACCAGGCGCTTGCTTATGAGGGGAAGGATGAGGCAAAGAATATCATTTCTTCCGCTATCAAGGGAGTTGGCGACAGTCTGGTAAGCTCCGTAAAGCGTCATTTGGCAGGCGAGCTTCCTTATGGCGAGTATGAGGTACTTGGTCTTGAGGACGGCGTAGTGGGCCTGGCTGACAATGAGATTTATCAAACCGTTGTTCCGGAGGATGTAAGAGCTGCGGTAGATGAGGCCAAAGAGAAGCTTCTTGCAGGCGAGGTGACCGTAAGCACTGCATTCGGTATGGACGAGGCGGCTTTAAAGGGTATTATTGACGGCGCCCAGTAATTGCTGTAGTTGATGAAGCGTCTCCTGAACCGGAATATGGCTGGGCGGGGTATTTGTCTGCCTGGCCGTACGGCCGGGGCAGGAGACTTGTGTTTTCTTTCAGTATAACAAAAGAAAGGATTGCATATGGGGCAGGGGATTATATTAGAGGCAAAAAATATCACGAAGGTTTACCCCGGAGGCGTGGTTGCCAATCACAATGTGAATCTGGAGATTCGTAAAGGCGAGGTTCATGCGCTGGTGGGTGAAAATGGTGCGGGAAAGTCCACGCTGATGAAGATGCTCTTTGGAATGCTGACACCCACAGAAGGTCAGATTTTTGTGGACGGAAAAGAGGTGCATTTTTCTGCCTCCGGTGATGCCATTGCAGCAGGGCTTGGTATGATACATCAGCACTTCATGCAGGTGCCTTCTATGACGGTGGCGGAAAATCTGATTTTAGGAGCGGAAACCGGAACGGCCCTTAAGGTAGACCGGAAAAAAGCAGAGGAAATCACAAAAGAGCTTTCGGAAAAATATAACTTAAAGGTGAATGCACAGGAAAAGGTTGAGGATATTTCCCTTGCAATGCGCCAAAAGCTTGAGATTTTAAAAGCATTATACAGAGGCGCTCATATTTTGATTTTGGATGAGCCTACGGCGGTTTTGACGCCTCAGGAGACAGAGGAGCTTTTTGAGCAGTTGAAGCTTTTGCGGGAGAATGGCCATACCATTATTTTTATTTCTCATAAGCTGAATGAAGTGAAAGCTCTCTGCAATCGCATGACGATTCTGAGAGACGGAAAGACTATGGGAACTTATGATATTTCTGATCTGGATGAAAAAGAGATCTCGCGTCTTATGGTCGGCCGTGATGTAAGTCTTGCAATTGAAAAGGAAGAGGAAGAATTTGGTAAGACTGTTTTTTCTGTCAAAGATCTGGTCTATGCGGATCAGTTTGGAAAGACCAGACTGGATCATGTCTCCTTTTCAATCCGGGAAGGGGAGATCTTGGGGATTGCCGGAATTGACGGCAACGGCCAGTCGGAGCTGGTGGAGGCAATTGTGGGAACCTTAAAACCGCAGAGCGGAGCAGTTTTCTTAAAAGGAACGGATATTTCCGCTTATTCCGTGTTAAAGCGCCAGGAGTCCGGCATTTCTCATGTTTCCGAAGACAGGATGAAGTATGGTACTGCGCCGAAGCTTACTCTGGAGGACAATACCATATCCAAGGTGTATTATACGGACAAATTGAAAACAAGAGGTCTCATTGACAGCAAAAAGGTAAATCAGTTTACCAATAAAATATTAGAAGAGTTTATGGTGAAATATGACAACTCCAAGCAGGCTGTTTCCGAGCTTTCCGGAGGAAATGTGCAGAAGCTGGTGGTGGGACGTGAGTTTGATTATCAACCGGATCTGCTTATTATGAATCAGCCCACCCGGGGCATTGATGTTGGCGCTATTGAGTTTATTCGAAAGAAGATTGTAGAGATGCGCCGGCAGAGAAAGGCTGTTTTGCTGGTGTCTGCAGATTTGGGCGAGGTGCTTTCCTTAAGCGATACAATTCTCGTCATGCATGAGGGGCGAATCGTGGGATACATTGATGATGTGAAGAACACGTCCGAAAACGATCTGGGCTTATATATGCTCGGCGTCAAGGAGGACTCCAGGGAACGGATCGGAGGTGCTTGTCATGAATAAAAAGTTTACCATTGTACGCCTTTTATGTGCGTTTGCGATTGCAGTTGCACTGTCAGTCTGCATTATTTTTGCTATCAGCGAGGACCCGCTGACTGCGATTTACAATTTGTTTTTAGGACCGTTTCAGTCCAAACGTCATTTCTTTGATGTCTTTGCAAGCAGTGTTCCTTTAATATTTACCGGCCTGGCGCTGGGATTGGTCTTTAAATCCGGCAACTTTTCTATGATTGCCGATGCCTGTCTTTATACCGGCGGCGTGGTGACGGCGGCCCTGGCGATTAAGACAGCCATGCCTGCCGGACTGCATCCGATCTTGATTATGCTGATTGCTGCGGCGGTGGGCGGACTTATCGGAAGTATTCCTGCGCTTCTTAAGGTGTACTTTCATACAAATGAGCTGGTGACCTCCCTGATGTTAAATTATGTGTTTTTTTACTTTGGCATCTATACCGTGACAAAGTATTTGGCTGACAGGGAGGCCGGTACCTTTGCATCCTTAAAGTATCAGCCGACGGCTGCTCTGGGAGCTTTGATTCCCGGAACAAAGTTCCATGTGGGGTATCTGGTGGCAATCCTGGCAGTAGTCCTTTTGTATTTTCTTGTATTTAAGACAAAATTTGGCTATGAGATACGAATTTCGGGAAGCAATCCGCAGTTTGCAAAGTATTCCGGTATCAATACAAGCAAAGTGATTATTTTGACCCAGGTTATTGCCGGAGCAGTGGCCGGTCTCGGGGGCGCGGTAGAGCAGATGGGGATGTATCAGCGGTTTAACTGGCAGGATTCTCCGTCTTATGCCTGGGACGGAGTTATCATAGCCATCCTTTCGGGAAATAACCCGAAGACGGTGCCGTTAGCAGCCTTTTTCTTAGCCTATGTGCGGGTGGGCGCCGATCTGATGTCCCGCCGGTCCGATGTACAGAATGAGCTGGTGTCAATTATTCAGGCTGTGCTGATACTCTTTATTACCGCAGAGCGTTTCATGGCCGGCTGGAAACAACGGCAGGAAGCGAAGAAAGCGCTGGAAGGGGAGGTATAGAAGATGAATGTATTACAGGATATTTTAAACACATTAAGTCTTCCGGAGTTTTACTTTGCAATGTTTCGGAGCGCAACGCCGGTGCTTCTTACTACATTAGGGGCAATGATTTCCTCCCGCTCCGGTACGAGTAACATTGCTCTGGAGGGGACTATGCTGATTTCTGCATTTGTAGGCGTAGTGGTGAGCGCTTTTTCCCAAAATGCGTGGATTGGATTTCTGGGAGCGGTTGCGGCCGGATTTATAGTCAGCAATATTTTGGCTTACTTTATTCTGAAATTAAATTCCAACGCCGTTATTTCAGGTATTGCGCTGAACACCTTTGCGTCTGGCGGAACGATTTTTGTTCTATATCTCATTACAGGGGAAAAAGGCGCGTCCACATCGTTGGAATCCTTAAAGCTGCCAAGTCTTACTCTGCCCGTAATCAAGGATATTCCGGTTATTGGCGCAGTGCTTTCAGGACATCATGTGCTGACATATGCGGCTCTCATTTTAGTAGCTGCGGTCTGGTATCTTTTTAAGCATACAAGGCTGGGAATGCACATCCGCGCAGTGGGAGAATCCCCGGATGCGGCGGAGACGGTGGGAATCCCTGTGCGCCGGGTGAAGTATATTGCTCTTAGCATCAGCGGGATTCTGACGGGGATGGCAGGCGCCTTTCTTTCTATGGGTTATGTGGGCCTTTTTTCGGCAGGTATGACAGCCGGCCGCGGCTATATCGCCCTGGCGACTCAGGCCATTGCGGCCGGAAATGCCGTAGTGGGTATGCTGGCGTCTCTGCTCTTCGGTTTTTGTCAGAGCATGGCAAATTATTTGCAGTCCTCTAATATTCCGCTGCAGTTTATTCAAATGATGCCTTATATCATTATAATTATTGCCTACACAACTTATTGCGCAATGGTAGAATATAATAAAAAGAAGAAGCAAATGCTGGCTGCGGCCGGAAAGTAAGGAAGGAGTAGATTATTGACATGAAACATCGATTGGAGCTTCATCTTCACTTAGACGGTTCTCTTCGTCCGGAAACCGTCTGGGATCTGGCCGTCAAACAGGGAATCCGGCTTCCGGTAAATAGTCCGGAGGAGGTGCGCTTCCGGATGAGAGTACCGGAAGACTGCAAGACACTGGATGAATACCTGGAACGGTTTGCGCTGCCGCTTTTAGTCCTTCAGGAAGAGGATGCCATTGAGCGAGTAGCTTTTGAATTGGTAGAGGACTTGGCAAAGGCCGGGCTTGACTATGCGGAGATCCGCTTTGCGCCGCAGCTCTCCGTCAAGCAGGGCTTAAGCCAGAATGCTGTCACAGAGGCAGCGATTCGGGGCGTTGCACGGGGAATGGAAGCTTACCCCGGCATCCGGGCAGGACTAATACTCTGCTGTATGCGGGGCGACACCAATGAAGAATTAAACCTGCAGACAGTAGACATGGTAAAAAAATATTTAGGAGATATCGTTTGTGCGGTAGATATAGCCGGAGCAGAGGGGCAGTTCCCGACAGAGCTGTTCAAAAAAGTTTTTGACAGGGCCAATGAATATCAGCTTCCTATGACCATTCACGCAGGCGAAGTGGGCGGCCCGGACAGCATAAGGACAGCTCTTTCCTATGGAACAAAGCGAATCGGTCACGGTGTGGCAGCGATCAAAGATGAAACACTGATAAAAGAACTCATCGAAAAAAATATAACTCTGGAAGTCTGCGTTACCAGCAACTATCATACAAAAATTGCCAAGACACTGGCGGATCACCCTATCCGCAGACTTTTTGACGCCGGAGTAAAAGTGACCGTAAACTCCGACAATATGACCGCATCCGACACCCATCTGCAAAAAGAACTTGAAATTCTGCGCTCCGTATTCAAATTTACCGACAAAGAGATTGAACGCCTGCAGGAAAATGCCTGGGATGCCCGGTTCTTAAAATAAAGATTAAAAATAAAGTTCCTATTTTATATTCACCGGGGCTGTCTTACAACAAGCAAGCAGCCCCGGCTAAATTTATCTTGACAATAAAATTTTCTATGCTATACTTCTATCTTGACCACTTAAAAACGACAAAAATTGTCCATCAATTTTTCAAATTTCTAAGCGGCCCCAAAATAAAGCAAGCTGAAAACCATATCAGCAAACCCGTGTGTTCGAAACCATCCACACGTAAAACAAAACTAAGGAGAGAAAGAAAATGAAAGAAAACAAAGTATTATTCCTGTCACAAGCCGCAATGATCGCGGCAATCTACGTGGTGCTCTGCATCGCCTTCGCCCCCATCAGCTACGGTGCAATTCAGGTACGGATAGCAGAAGCCCTCACCATCCTGCCCTACTTCACCCCAGCCGCCATCCCGGGCCTATTCATCGGCTGTCTCATTGCCAACCTCATCGGAGGAAGCGTCCTCATTGACGTTATTGGAGGAAGCATAGCAACCCTCCTGGGAGCCACAGCAACCTGGCTGCTGCGCAAAAAAAGCCGTTACTTAGCCCCCATCCCCCCCATCCTGGCCAACACCCTCATAGTCCCCTTCATCCTCCGCTACGGCTACGGAGAACCCCTCCCCATCCCCTTCCTCATGGCAACCGTAGGAATAGGAGAACTAGCCGCCTGCGGCGTCATGGGGCTAATCCTCCTAACCGTACTAAGCAAATACCGAAAATTCATCTTCCGAACCGCATAAAAAGAACATCCAAACAGTACCAAATAAAAAACAACCCAACCAACCCAACACCCAAAAAGCCTGCGCACATCCAAATCGCAGGCTTTTTGCGCGAAAAAATTACCGAGTCCAACCAACAGGGGAAGAGGGGAGGGGGAGGGATTTCCGGTATCCGGTGTCCGGCTGTTCGCGCACACGCCGTATGATATGAGCGGACATACACAAAGTCCAAAAACCAAAACCAATGTCCGCTCAGAGCATACGGCGTGTACGTGAACCGTCCGAACACAGGATATGGAAATCCCTCCCCCTCCCCTCTTCCCCGTCCGTCTACTCCCCCAAAAAAATATTTCCCCCAAAACCCCAAGAACCCCTGTTGACTTACGTGTTACAAAATGTTATAATATGTTACAAGTTAAGAAAAGAACATAACAAAACTTAACAAGAAAGCCAGAAGGAACTTACATGAACCAACTTCGCAGAGAAAACATTGGAAAATATATTCGGGAAAAAGGCGCCGTCACCGTAAAAGAGGTCAGCGCTCTTTTTCCCGATGTCAGTCTAATGACCATCCACCGGGATCTGGAGAAGCTGGAAGAAGAAGGCGCCATCATCCGCACCCGCGGCGGCGCCATATCCGCGACACCAGGAGCCAGCCCCACAGAGATCAAGCTGGAGACCCGAATGCAGAGCAACTGGAAAGAAAAGCGTGAAATGGCCCGAAAAGCCCTAAGGCTCATAGAACCGGGCAGTGCCGTATTCCTGGATGCGGGAACCTCCAATATGGCTTTAGCCCAGGCGATCCCCGATATGGATCTCAACATCTTTACCACAGGCCCCGGAATCGCCTTGGAGCTTGGAAAGCTTTCCGTTCCAACCGTCCACATGTGCGGCGGAACCCTGAATCGTTTTAACCAGGCAGTTTCAGGTCAAAGCACCCTGCAGATGCTGGAACAGATCAACATCGCCACGGCATTCCTGGGCGTATCCGGCTATACACAGGACGGGGGCTTCACCTGCGGCAAGGAAGATGAGATGCTGGTAAAAAGCCTTATGATGAGAAAAGCCGGAAAAAAAGTCATCCTTATGGACAGCTCCAAGTGCGGCAGGATTCTTCCTTACACTTTCGGAAATGTGGAGGATGCCGACTACATCATCAGCGACGGACAGCTTCCGGAGGAAGTAATACATCGCGCGGAACAGGCAGGAACCATCATTATTTAAGCCCGTAATAGCAACACAAATATATATCAAAGAAATTATGGAGGGAAAAGAAATGGCAGTAGGCGTATTAATGCCAAAAGCAGGAATCACGGTAGAAGAATGTATCATTACCGAGTGGCTGAAGAAAAAAGGTGACCATGTAAACGTGGGCGATATCCTCTTCACCTATGAGACGGACAAAGCATCCTTCGAATGTGAATCCACAGCAGAAGGAGAGATCCTTGAAATTTTTTATGAAGACGGAGACGAAGTACCTGTTCTGGTAAATGTCTGCGCAGTAGGACAGCCCGGAGACGACATTTCCGGAATCAAAGAGGGAACCGCATCCACAGCAGAGGCAGCTCCGTCAGAGGCAGCCCCGGCGCCTGCTGCGGCAGCTCCGGCACCGGCAGCAGCAACAGGACCCATAGCACAGGGCGTACTGATGCCCAAGGCGGGAATCACGGTAGAAGAGTGTGTAATTACGGAGTGGCATAAGAAAAAAGGCGATCAGGTCAATGTGGGTGACATCCTTTTTACCTATGAGACGGACAAGGCATCCTTTGAGTGCGAGTCTACCGCAGCAGGCGAGCTTCTTGAGATCTTCTATGAAGATGGAGACGAAGTGCCTGTTCTTGTGAATGTCTGCGCCATCGGAAAACCGGGCGACAGTATTGAGGGCTTAAAAGAAGGCACGGCACCTGCACAAGCTCCGGCAGCAGCGCCCGCACCTGCACAGGCTCCGGCGCCTGCAGCAGCAACAGGACCCGTAGCACAGGGAGTACTGATGCCTAAGGCGGGAATTACGGTAGAAGAGTGTGTGATTACGGAGTGGCATAAGAAAAAAGGCGATCAGGTGAAGGTTGGAGATATCCTTTTCACTTATGAGACAGATAAAGCGGCATTTGAGTGTGAGTCCACCGCAGAGGGAGAGCTTCTTGAGATTTTCTATGAGGACGGAGACGAAGTACCCGTTCTTGTGAATGTCTGCGCCATTGGAAAACAGGGTGACAGCATTGAAGGATTGAAGGAAGGGACAGCCCCGGCAGCAGCGCCTGCACCTGCGGCAGAAGCAGCTCCGACAGCAGCTCCTGTTGTGACAGCGTCCCCGGCAGCGGCAAACGGCCCGGCCAATCCGGATGCAAAGGTATCCCCGAGAGCCAGAATGGCAGCAAAGAATCTGGGTGTGGATGCCACGGCAGCGACACCGACCGGTCCTCACGGACGCATCATTGAGGCTGATGTAAAGGCGTATGCGGCAAGCGCACCGGCTCCGGCAGCAGCGCCCGTACCTGTAGCGGCTCCGGCAGCCGCAGAGACAGCCCCGGTAGCAGCCGCAGCAGAAGTGGAATACGTAGATGTGAAGTTCTCCGGCGTGAGAAAGGCAACTGCAAAGGCAATGGTGAAGTCCTTAAGCACGATGGCCCAGCTTACCCATTATCATACCTTTGATGCGACTGCTCTTATGAACTTAAGAAAGCAGATTAAGGCTAACGGTGAGTCGATGGGGATGCCGAATATCACTCTGAACGACATGGTTATGTTCGCCGTATCCCGTATCCTTCTCAACCATTCTGATTTGAATGCGATTATGCCGGAAGACAACATACTGCGCAAATACACTAACGTACATCTTGGAATGGCGGTAGACACGCCCAAAGGACTGATGGTTCCCACCATCTTCAATGCAAACAAGATGACCCTCTCCGAGCTATGCATGGAGGCAAAGCGTCTTGCAAAGATTTGCCAGGAAGGCAAGGCGACACCGGATATGCTGTCCGGCGCAAGCTTTACCGTATCCAATGTAGGCTCCCTCGGCGTAGAGATGTTCACGCCTGTTGTGAATCCGCCTCAGGTGGGAATCCTTGGCGTCTGCGGTATTACAACAAGAGTGAGGGAAGTAAACGGCGAGATCAAGACTTACCCGGCTATGGGACTCTGCCTGTCCTATGACCACAGAGCGCTGGATGGAACGCCGGCTTCCAAGTTTGTAAAAGAGCTGTGCACCGCACTTGAGAACATTTCTCTGTTAATGATGAAATAAATAAAGAAAAGGAGATAAAAAAATGCCAAAGTCATTGTACATCGATCCCGACAAAATGCGTGCTGAGGGAAAAATCACTTTTAAAGATATTCCCATCAATACCTACAAGAAAACCATAAAAGAGGAGATGGAGGAAGGCAACTTCACAAAAGAAGACCTGCTCCGCATCTTCCGCGACATGACCATCTGCCGTGAGTTTGAGGACATGCTGAACCAGATTAAGACCCAGGCAAAGTATGCGGATGTTGATACCACCTATCCGGGTCCCGCACACCTTTCCTTAGGCCAGGAAGCGGCGGCAGTCGGTGAGGCTTATCTTCTGAATAAGGAAGACTTTACATTCGGAAGCCACAGAAGCCACAGCGAAATTCTTGCAAAATGCCTTTCCTGTATTCAGAAGCTGGATGACAAGGAACTTCTGGATGACATGGAGAATTTCTTTGACGGCAAGACTTTAAAGGCCATTAAGACTGTCAGCAAGGCAGACGGAGATGTGAAAGAGCTTGCGATTGAGTTCATCGTATATGGTGCGCTTGCCGAGCTGTTTGCCCGTGAGAACGGCTTTCACAAAGGACTTGGCGGCTCCATGCATGCATTCTTCCTTCCCTTCGGCGTATATCCCAACAATGCGCTGGTAGGAGGCTCCGCAACCATTTCCACCGGCGCTGCGCTGTATAAGAAGTGTAACGACAAGGGCGGTGTGGTTGTAGCTAACCTTGGCGACGGTTCTATGGGCCGCGGACCCGTATGGGAAGCTCTTTCCTTTGCAACGATGGATCAGTACCGCACACTTTGGGAGGAAGGCAGAAAAGGCGGACTTCCGCTGATCTTCAATATCAACAACAACTCCTACGGCATGGGCGGTCAGACCTACGGCGAGACGATGGGTTACGGCGAGCTGGCACGTATGGGTGCAGGTGTAACTGAGAGCCAGCTTCACGCAGAGAGAGTGGATGGCTACAATCCTCTTGCGGTGATTGATGCATACCGGAGAAAGCTTCCGTTGGTAAAGAGCGGAGAAGGCCCCGTATTCCTGGACGTTGTTACTTACCGTCTTCTCGGACATTCTACCTCCGACCAGAATGCTTACCGTACCAAAGAGGAGATTGAGGCATGGAGAGCACAGGATCCGCTTGTTACTTACCGTAAAGCACTGGTAGATGCAGGAGTAGCGGAGGATAGCGAGTTTGAAGAGATCTGGGCAAAGACAAAAGAGAGAATGGCACGCATCTGCCGTCTGGCAGCAGACAAGGACGCTTCTCCTTATCTTGACTTTGACAATGATCCCGGAATCATCGAACGCCTGATGTTCAATAACGAGAAGAAGCGCAATATGGACACTACCAGAGAGCCGTCCGTTACAGGACCAAAGGAGAGCTGCAAGCGCTATACCGATATTCAGAAGAAGGTTCGCACTCATTATCTGGACGGCAAGGAAGTAAGCGCCATGAAGCGCTACAATATTCGTGATGCTATCTTTGAGCCCATGTTTAATAAATATTATGAAGATCCCACGCTGATTGCTTACGGTGAGGATGTACGTGACTGGGGCGGCGCATTTGCCGTATACCGTGGATTTACCGATGTGATTCCTTACTCCAGACTGTTCAACTCACCCATTTCCGAGACTGCTATCGTGGGTACCGGCGTAGGTTATACCATGTGCGGAGGCCGTGCGGTGGTAGAGCTGATGTATGCGGACTTTATCGGCTGCTGCGGAGATGAGATCTTTAACCAGATGGCAAAATGGCAGGCTATGAGCGCCGGCATTTTGAAGATGCCCCTTATACTTCGTGTGTCTGTTGGTTCTAAGTACGGCGCACAGCATTCTCAGGACTGGACTTCCATGTGTGCGCATGTACCGGGACTGAAGGTGTGCTTCCCGGCAACGCCTTACGAGGCAAAGGGCCTGATGCAGACAGCGCTCAACGGAACCGACCCGGTTGTATTCTTTGAGAGCCAGAGAATCTATGATATCGGTGAGAAGTTCCATGAGGGCGGCGTTCCCCAGGGCGAGTATGAGATTGAGTTCGGCGATGTGGATGTCATCAAGAACGGTTCCGACATTACCATGCTGACCGTTGGAGCAACCCTTTACCGCGCATACGATGCGGTGAAAGAGCTGGAAGAGAAGTATGGCCTGTCCGTAGAGCTTATCAACCTCCACAGTCTGGTTCCGTTGGATTACACAAAGATCCTGGAGTCCGTAAAGAAGACAGGAAAGGTAGTTCTGACCTCCGATGCTTGTGCAAGAGGAACCTTCTTAGACGAGGTGGCCAAGAATATTACCGAGCTTGCCTTTGATTACCTGGATGCACCGCCTGCAATCGTGGGAGCACAGAACTGGATCACACCGCCGTATGAGTATGATCATTACTTCTTCCCGCAGAAGGAGTGGATTATGGATGCAATCAATGAGAAGCTGATTCCGCTTAAGGACTACAAGCCGACTACCAATGTAACGGCAGAAGAGCAGCTTAGAAAGCTGAAACTGGGTATCTAAGAAAACATAAATTATTGAAGAAATAAAAAAAGAAGCGTATTCTCCGAAGAGGATGCGCTTCTTTTATGGCTGTTTTCCCTTTCCGTACAGTTCGTGATAGTGATTCACATTTCTTCGGTAGGTCAAGGGACTGACACTGGTAATCTTCTTAAACACGGAGGAAAAATAATTGCTGGAGGAGAAGCCTAACTCATAGGCCAGATCCGTTATATTTTTTTCCGTTGTTTCCAAAAGTTTTTTTGCCAAATTCATTTTCTGTACGGTAATATAGTCCGCAGGGGTAAAGCCTACTTCCTCCCGAAATTTGCTTTTAAATCGGGAAATGGAGTAACCGGAGATTTCGGCCAGATCCTGTACGGAGAGGGCGCTGGTTAGATTGGCGGCCACATAGTTCATGGCCTTTTGGATGTGAAGGTCAATCTGGCGCAGCGTTTCCTTCCGGATGGGCGACATGTAGTACAGGTTGAAGAGAAATGCCGTGAGAAAGGGACAGCCGTTAATGATATCATCCCTCTGCTCGCTGGAAAAGAGATTAAAGCCGGTGCGGATGAGCTGAATCTCCGTGGAGGAGAGCTGTAAATGGCGATGCTCCATAGAAAGAAGACGCTCTCGAAGGATGTGACTGTACTGCTGATTCAGGCCCAGAATACTCTCCGCCTCCCTGCTTACATCAATCTGTAAGGCATAAAATTCGCTTGGCTGCTGAGGTTGCTCACCGTTTCCGTGCAGCTCATAGGGAAAGATGCAAAAAGCTTCATTCCCGGTGATGGTATAAGAATTGAACTGGCTGTCCTGCTTTAACAAGGTGCGTCGTTCCCCCTTAACCATACAGTGGATCTCAAGAATGTCCGAGTGATAATGTGTGGGGGAAGGATCGAAGGCAAAAGGATGGCTCCAGTGCGTCAGATTTTTTAAACCAGGAATCTGATGGACATCCTGGGTGATGATTTTCTTGTGTTTGGACCAGCAATACTCATCAATAATTTCAAGCATGGTTCATGGATATCCTTCCTAGGCAAATGGCTGCCGCCGGTTGACTTTTTTTAGTAAAAGTATAAAAAAATACTAAATATTATATTGAATGAGAATTTTCTCTAAACATATTATACTACTTTTGACTAAAAAGTCAAAGAAAACCAGGGAAAATACCCCAAAGTCCTTATGGTACGGACGACCGTTCACAGATAGAACGGCAACAGCACTGTTGTCATGCAAAGCGTATCAGAGACTTGAAAAATGGAGGAATGAGAGATGGAATATCCAAAGAACAATTTCCCAGGCGGTGTCTGGCCGGTGATGCTGACTCCGTTTACAGAGGAAGGGCGGATTGACGAGAAGGGACTTCGTGCGCTTGTTGACTGGTATATTGCAAGCGGGGTAAAGGGACTGTTTGCCTCATGCCAGTCAAGTGAGATACACGAGATGAGCTTTGAAGAGCGGATTGAGATTGCCAGGATTACAGTAGATGCCGCAGCAGGCCGCGTGCCGGTAGTTGCAAGCGGGCATACTTCTGACAGTCTTGAGGATCAGGCAAGAGATATTAACGCTATGTGGAAAACAGGTGTTGATGCAGTCATTCTTTTGACAAACCGGCTCGCAAAAGAGGATGAGAGCGACGAGGTTTGGATTGCCAACTATCATAAGCTGGAAAAGATGATTGATCCGGAGATTAAGCTTGGGGTATATGAGTGTCCAAGACCCTATAAGCGTCTGCTGTCCATACCGGTGATCACGGAGATTGCGAAGACAAACCGTTTTTATTTTCTCAAGGATACCTGTTGTGTTGCCGCTGATATCCGTGAGAAGCTCAAGGCAATTGAAGGTACGAATCTCAAGCTTTATAATGCCAATGCAACCACAGCGCTTCAATCCCTGCGTGATGGGGCGGCAGGCTACAGCGGAATAATGGCGAATTTTCATCCGGAGCTTTGGGTGTGGCTCTGTGAGCATTATAATGATAAGCCGGAGGCTGCGGACTGTGTGCAGGAAGTATTGATGGCTGCTTCTCTGATTGAAAGACAGCTGTATCCGGTCAATGCCAAATGGCATCTGAAAGAGATTGAAGGGCTGCCTATCACAACGAAATGCCGCGTGCAGGATGATTCCCTTTTGTTTGAAACCTGGAAGGAAGAGGTGCGCATGATGGATCGCCTCTGCACAAGAACCTTCAAGACTTACTGCGAATAACCCAAAAAGGAAGAAAGAGGGCGGAAGAATGGTCGGATTATCAAAAGCCAGACAGATAAGAGAAAAAATGCGGCGGGGAGAGACCGTTATCGGCGCTCATACATTTTATTTAGATCCTTCCATAACGGAGGCTTTGGGGCTTCATGGATTTGAATTTGTCTGGATAGACGGAGAACATTCCGCATTTGACAAAGCAGGAACAAATTTACATATTATGGCGGCTGCGGCTGCGGACACAGCCTCTATTGTGCGAGTGCCGTGGAATGATCCGATTCTGGTAAAACCTATCCTGGAGATGGGACCGGATGGTATCATATTTCCCATGATACGGACGGCGGAGGAGGCAAAAAAAGCCGTGACGGGCTGTGTATATCCGCCAAAAGGGATACGGGGCTTCGGACCCCGACGGGCGAATCGATACGGAGCCGTGGCGACAGAGGAATTTTTAGCCAATGCGGAAGAGAGCTTCCTTCGCATCGCCCAGATTGAGCATGTGGATGCCGTACATAACTTAGGAGAGATTCTTGAGGTGGAAGGCATTGATTTTCCGCTTGTGGGACCTAACGATCTGTCCGCCTCTATTGGCCATCTTGGCGACACAAAGCATCCAAAGGTACGGGCGCTCTGTGAGGAAATCATTTCAATCTGTCAGAAAAGAGGCCGTTCTTTCGGCGTTTCTTTGGGAGCCGGAGATCAGGAGGCTATTCACTGGTGGATTCAAAAAGGCGCGTCATTTATCGGCTGCGGCGATGACATTAGCTATATCAGCATGGGCTGCCGGGCTACTATGGAATATGTAAATAAATGTATCAAGGAAAATGAGAAGCATTACATGTAAACAGATCACGGCGTCAAAACGACGTTGAGATAGAAGAGGAAGATGGACATCTTCCGGCAATTTGCCGCCAAACTCAGGTGAGGAGGCATAACTTTCATGTTAATATTAGGAGGAAAGAGTATGAAGAAGAAAGTTTTAGCAATGTTATTGGCAGCAAGTATGGCAGGAGCCTTGCTTGCGGGATGCTCGTCAAAATCCGGACAGTCCGGCGAAACCCCGGACACCTCTGCGGAGGCAAAAGACAGTGATAACGCTGATGCTGATGCTGAAGCGCCTGCGGAAATCTCCGGTGATTTAGGCGATCCGGTGACACTGACCGTTACGCTGACTGCGGTGTCTACGGATACTCATGCTCAGGCTATGCAGAAGTTCAAGGAGACGGTAGAAGAGAAATCCGGCGGGAACATTACCGTAGAGGTATACACAGACGCGCAGCTGTTTTCACAGGAAGAGGAAGTTGCAGCCGTAGTAATGGGCGATGCGGATATGACGCTGACCAGTGCGTCCTGGCTGACTACAGGCTCTCCCTGGGTATCCATGTTCACGGCAGGCTACCTGTTCAACAGTTATGATCATATGACATCTACACTGAACGGTGAAGTAGGACAGGAAGTGTTCCGGAAGATTTCCGAGGAGCAGGGGCTATTCCCTCTGGGTGCATGGTATCTTGGTTCCAGAGAGATTTCACTGTCTCAGGATAAGGCAATCTCTACACCGGCAGACCTGAACGGCGTTAACCTGAGAATGCCCAATACCGAAGCATGGCTGTTCCTGGGCGAAGCCCTTGGCGCAAATCCCACACCGATGTCCTTCTCCGAGCTGTATCTGGCTTTGCAGACGGGTTCTGTTGACGGACAGGACAATCCGCTGGGCAGCGTGGAGAGCGCTAAGTTCTACGAAGTGCAGAGTTCTATTACACTGACACATCACCTGGTTGACTCCGTATGGCCTGCTATCAACAATGCCAAGTGGGAGTCTTTGTCAGAGGGGCAGAAAAAGATTGTCCTGGAAGGCATTGAGGTAGGAAGAGATTTCTGCGATACTACGAATCTTCAGAAGGAATCTGAACTGGTAGATTTCTTTAAGGAGCAGGGCCTGTCGATTTACGAAGCAGACATTCCGGCGTTCCAGGAGCATGTGCTGAATTACTACCTGGAGAATGACATTTCCAATGACTGGGATATGGATATGTATGAAAAAGTTGCGGCAATAGGTGAAGAGTTTGTCAAGTAATCATTCATATTGAATAATACGGTGTTCGGGCGGGGAACTGCTTTAGGCATAGTTTTTCCCGCCTGAACTGTCAGGAAAATGTAAGGGAAGGAGTTTTTGCAATGGATGGAATAAAAAAGTTCGGAAAGTTTCTGCGGGATTGTGTGGAGCTGTATATTCCGATTGCAGCATTCCTCATCATGTTCTTTGTATTTGTGATTCAGATTGTGGCGAGATATGTTTTTAAAAATCCGGTCCAGTGGGCTTACGAGATGACAGTCATGGGTTACTTGTGGATGGTAGTGTTGGGAGCATGCTATGCGTACCGGGACAGATCCCATGTGACCTTTACGCTTGTATATGATGCACTTCCGGTAAAAGGAAAGGCAATCTGCGGTTTTTTGGGAAATCTTTTGATGGCAATTGCGTTTGTGGCCATGTTTATACCCTCCTGCCAGATGATTAGCCAAATGAAAATTCAGGTAACCAGTGTATTTAAAATCGGACTGAATATCGTGTATCTTCCGTTTATACCCTTTATGATCATTATTCTCCTCTATATTTTGTATGATATGTGGCTGGAGATTATGGTGTTTACAGGTATTGGCGGAGAAGCGGCAGTGAAAAAAATGCTGGACGGGACAAAGAACGAGACGCAGGAGGCTATTGAGGCCGCAAATGCGCAGGATGAAGGGAAGGGGGCATAAGAAGGGATGGATTTTAGCGTAGCTTTATTGGTATTTTTACTGATTTTTGTATTGATTTTTATTCTGCGTATGCCGATTCCTATGGGAATGATGACTGCCTGTGTATTCTATTTCCTCATTAGCGGCGAGAGTGCAAAGATGGTGGCCCAGCAGACGCTGAAAACCTTCTATACAAACTATACGATCATTGCGGTGCCTCTTTTCATTTTTGCGGCCAACGTGATGAACAGCGGTAAGGTAACGGAGAAGGTATTTGGCTTTGCTATGGGCTTTGTGGGACGGTTTAAGGGCGGCTTGGGACATGTAAATGTTTTGGCGTCTTTGGTATTTTCCGGCATGACCGGTTCTGCGATTGCGGACGCCAGCGGACTTGGCAAGATGGAGATTGATGCCATGCGGTCCGAGGGCTATGATGACGGCTTTAGCTGTGCCATCACAGCAGCTTCCGCAACCATTGGCCCTATCTTTCCGCCGAGTATTCCTATGGTTATCTATTCGATGCTCTCCGGCGCTTCCGTAGGAGCGCTCTTTATGGGAGGCATGGTTCCGGGGGTGCTTCTGGCTGTTGCGCTGATGGTTTATATTATGATGGTGGCCCATAAGAGAAATTATCCGGTCAGCGAGCAGGTAAAGCTGAAAGCGTTTCTTAAGTATACCTTTAACGCAATTCCCGCTATTCTGACTCCGGTAATCCTTCTGGTAGGTATTTACACCGGTGTAATGACGCCTACGGAAGCCGGAGCCGTGGCCGGACTGTATGCGCTTATTGTGGCAATCTTCGGCTACCGTGTATTGAAGTGGGAGGGCTTTAAGCAGGTACTTGTTGATACGGTGAAGGCTACCGGAACCACGTCTATTATGATTGGTGCGGCAACAACGATTTCTTACATTGTGGCGAAAGAGCATGTGGCGGAGATTGTAGCCAACGGCATCACAGGATTTACAGATAATAAGTATGTATTTTTGCTGATCGTAAATATCTCCATTTTGATTCTTGGAATGTTCATTGACACGTCGGTGATTCAGGTAGTGTTTATTCCAATCCTTCTGCCTATTGCTACGGCTTTTGGAATCGATCTGGTACATTTTGGACTGGTGGTGATCTTCAATATGATGATTGGCCTTTCCACACCGCCTTTTGGAATGCTTCTGTTTATTACCAGCGGTATATCCGGGACGCCGCTGAAGGATGTTATAAAGGAGATTATAGGACCCCTTGTAACGATGCTGGCAGTATTAGTGGTTATAACTTACTTTCCGGATGTGGTACTCTTCCTTCCGAAGCTTTTGATGAATTACACGGGCTGAGATGCAGGTCAAAGATTCCTTTGAGGAATTTGGACGTCTAGTAGTCCGTACCGGAAGGAGAAGGGATGCAGGGATGATTATTGATCGGATTGAAAATTATGAAAACTATAAGAAGCTTCATCCCCTTATGGAAGAGGGCGTCAGATACGCCCTCTCTCTGCGGGAGAGCTTACCGGGACGCTATGATCAGGGGGAATATTTTGTTCTGCTCCAGGAGGGTGAAACACAGCCTATAGAGGAAGGCGTTTATGAGGCTCACAAAAGATATTGGGATATTCAAATTCTGATTGAGGGAAAAGAACTGGTGAAGTGGCAGGAGATCTCAAAGCTTACGGAGTGTGTTCCTTATGAGGAGAAGAAGGATGCGGTATTTTATACCGGTGACGGAATTTCCTTTCAGCTTACGGAAGGCATGTTCTATCTGGTTATGCCGAAGGATGCCCATATGCCCTGCCGTCATGGGAAACAGGAGGCTCATTATAGGAAATTGGTTTTAAAGCTGCCGGTTCTTTGAACTTTTTGGAAAAACAGCAGGGACTGTCCGTTTTGGCGGGCGGCTCTGCTGCTTTGCTGTGTGCGCTTCTTGGATAGTGAAAAATAAAACAGTTGCCCGGTTTCGGTGTTTGCAGTACAATTAAAAAAATGCATAGAAGGAGAACTGACATCATGAGCAACTATTTTATTCAAACTTATACCTGGAACCCCTGGCATAATCTTGCCGTAGAAAAATATCTCTCCACACAAATAAAAAAAGGCGATGTGATGCTCTACCTGTGGCAGAACGAGCGCACGGTAGTAATAGGAAGAAATCAAAACGCCATCCGGGAATGCAGGGCACAGCTTTTGGAGGAAGAAGGAGGCTGTCTTGCCAGGAGAACCACCGGAGGCGGAGCGGTGTACCACGATCTGGGCAATCTCTGTTTTACCTTCCTGGCCTCACCGGAGGTCTACAATCTGGAAAAGCAGTTAAAAGTTATACAGAAAGCCTGCCTGAAATTTGGTGTGGAAACCCATTTTTCCGGAAGAAATGATATTATAACAAAGGATGGTTTCAAGTTCTCCGGCAATGCCTTTTCCAATACCTCGCAGTGCAGTATTCAGCATGGAACCTTGATGATTGATGTGGATGTATCCCAGCTGGGCAGATATCTGACTCCTTCCAAAGATAAGATGAAGGCAAAAGGGGTAAAGTCCGTGCAGTCCCGGGTCTGCAACTTAAGGGATCTGAATCCGGAGGTTACCACAGATGCTATGCGCCGGGCATTGATGGAAAGCTTTGAGGAATTGTACGGAAGCTTCGAGGAACTGGAGCCGAAGATGCTGGACAATCCCCAAGTAAAAGAAACCTACGATCTGTATTCCTCCTGGGAATGGAAGTTCGGCAAATCCCCTGAATGTGAGACCAGCTACAGCAGACGCTTTGACTGGGGAGAATTGGAGGTTTACCTAAAGCTGAATGCAATGCATATCAGCGAGATTATGGTGTTCTCCGATATGCTGGATGTGGAGCTTCCCGGACTCATTGAGCAGCTTCTGGTGGGGAAACGTTATGATATGGAAGATGTGAATTTGGACGAAGAACTGCCTTTGTGCGGCGATGAACAGAAGGAAAAGCTCCGGGCGGTTGTTAAATGGCTGGCAGATCCCTTAAGAAATGATTAAAATTAATTAAAATTTTATATCCCCGAAAAAAAACGCTTTTCTTTTTAGAAATTATTGTATATAATATAGGTTACGCAAGAAGGGCCTTTTTCATAAAAATATGGGACAGGCTGGAAAAAGTGTATAACAGTTGACAATTCGGAAAAGAATGAAACATAGAGAGAACAGAGTGAAAGGGGATATGGAATCATGGCTGGAACAGATATTGGAATCGACCTGGGTACTGCAAGCATGCTTGTTTTTATAAATGGAAAGGGCGTTGTGCTAAAAGAGCCGTCCGTAGTAGCATTTGACAGAGATACGAATAAAATCCGCGCCATCGGCGAAGAAGCGCGGCTGATGCTGGGGAGAACTCCCGGGAATATTGTAGCGGTGCGCCCTCTGCGCCAGGGTGTTATTTCTGACTACACCGTAACGGAGAAGATGCTTAAGTACTTTATCCAGAAGGCTATGGGTAAGAAAACCTTCCGGAAACCGCGGATTGCAGTGTGTGTGCCCAGCGGAGTAACCGAGGTGGAGAAGAAGGCCGTTGAGGATGCTACCTACCAGGCGGGGGCCAGAGAGGTATTGATTATAGAGGAGCCGATTGCAGCAGCCATTGGAGCCGGAATTGATATTTCAAGACCCTGCGGCAATATGATTGTAGATATCGGAGGCGGTACAAGCGACATTGCCGTGATTTCTTTGGGAGGTACGGTAGTAAGCACCTCCGTAAAGGTGGCCGGCGACGACTTTGACGAGGCCATTGTACGTTATATGCGTAAGAAGCACAACCTGCTCATCGGTGAGCGGACTGCGGAGGACATTAAGATAAAAGTGGGAACCTGCTTCCCGCGGGCAGAGGTAGAACGGATGAATGTCCGCGGACGTAATTTGGTTACAGGACTTCCTAAGACCGTAGAGGTGACTTCTGAGGACACCGAGGAAGCTTTGCGGGAGACTACCATGCAGATTGTAGAGGCAGTACACAGTGTACTGGAGAAGACACCTCCTGAGCTTGCGGCGGATATCGCGGACAGAGGAATTGTTCTTACGGGCGGCGGAGCGCTGCTTAGGGGCTTGGAGGAACTTTTGGAGGAGAAAACCGGCATCAACACAATGACAGCCGAGGATTCCATGAAATGTGTGGCAATCGGAACCGGTAAGTTTGTGGAGTTTATGTCAGGAAAAAGGGACGAATAGAAAAACAGAGGGGCATGGCGGGGCAGTCCGTCCTGCCCCTTTTTAGGAGCAGTATGAAACTGGAAGGCTATGTAGAGCACATTGTTTATCGAAATGAGGAAAATGGATATTCCGTCTTAAACCTGGTGTCGGAGGGAAATGAAATTACAGTGGTGGGCAGCTTTCACTATCTCAGTGAAGGAGAGCTTTTAGAGCTGACAGGGGACTATACCGAGCACCCGCTGTATGGGGAGCAGTTTCAGGCGGAGAGCTTCGAGGTGAAGGCTCCCAAAGATGTGATGGCCATTGAGCGTTATCTGGGAAGCGGCGCCATAAAGGGCGTTGGGGCGGCTTTGGCGGCCCGTATCGTTCGCCGGTTTGGGAAGGATACTTTTGCAGTTATGGAGCGGGAGCCGGAGCGTTTGGCAGAGATTAAGGGAATCAGCGAGCGGAAGGCCAGGGAGATTGGGGAACAGCTGGAGGAGAAGCGGGAGCTTCGTCAGGCCATGATGTTTCTTCAGGGTTACGGTATTTCGGTAAATCTTTCCGTGAAGATTTATCAGAAGTATGATCAGGAAATATATCGTATGATAAAAGAAAATCCATACCGCCTTGCAGACGAGATGGAGGGAATCGGTTTTCGAACTGCGGATGAAATTGCGAAGCGCGTGGGGATTCGGGAGGACTCCGATTTTCGGATTCGAAGCGGAATCCTTTATGCACTTCTGCAGGGAGCGGCTGAGGGACATACATGCCTGCCGATATCCGTGCTGCTTTCTAAGACAGTGGAGCTTTTAGGAGGCGTTCCGTTGGAGGCGGTGGAAAAGCATCTGATGGATTTAAGCATCGATCGGCGTATTGTGCAAAAAAGCCTGACAGGATCGGACGGAGAGAAGCATACCTTTGTCTATGCCTCTGCGTATTATCAAGGAGAACTTTCTGTGGCAGCTATGCTTCACCAGCTAAAGCTTTCCCTGGAGGTGGCGGAAAGCGAGATTCGTACAAGACTTGGCAAGATAGAACATCAGGCCGATATTGCTTTGGATGAACATCAAAAGGAAGCTGTGGCTGCGGCCGTACGCAATGGCCTTCTGATTCTCACGGGAGGCCCTGGCACAGGAAAAACAACTACCATCAATGCTATGATCAAGTATTTTGAGATGGAAGGGCTGGATATTTTTTTGGCAGCGCCTACCGGCCGTGCGGCTAAGCGTATGACCGAGGCCACTGGCTGCGAAGCGCAGACCATTCACCGGATGCTGGAACTGTCCGGGGGGCCGGAAAATTCTTCCGGCCGGGCCATGTTTGCAAGAAATGAGGAGAATCCTCTGGAGGCAGATGTGATTATCATTGATGAGATGTCGATGGTAGATATTCATTTGATGCAGGCACTGTTAAAAGCAGTGATTCCGGGAACCCGGCTGATTTTGGTAGGGGATGTGAATCAGCTCCCCAGTGTAGGGCCGGGCAGCGTTCTTCAGGATTTGATTCGTTCAAAAGCATTTCCGGTGGTACGGCTCACGCGGATTTTCCGTCAGGCAGCCCAGAGTGATATTATTGTTAACGCGCATAAAATCAATCGGGGCGAGCAGGTGGCGCTGGACAATAAAAGCCGGGATTTCTTTTTTCTGCGTCGTCAGGATCCCAATGTGATTCTGCGGGTGGTTTTGGCTTTGGTTCAGGAGAAGATGCCGAAGTATGTTCAGGCTCAGATTTCTGATATACAAGTGCTTACGCCTATGCGAAAGGGCGCCTTGGGGGTGGAGAATTTGAATCAGGTTCTTCAGCGGTATCTCAATCCACCGTCTGCGGATAAGGAAGAGAAAGAGCACGGCAAGGGCCTGTTCCGGACAGGGGACAAGGTAATGCAGATTCGCAACAATTACCAATTGGAGTGGGAGGTACGCAATCGCTTCGGCATTGCGGTAGATCGGGGGCTGGGCGTTTTCAACGGCGATATGGGAATGATTCGTTCCATCAATTCCTTTGCGGAAGAGCTGACGGTAGAGTTTGACGAGGGGCGTATGGTATCCTATCCCTTTAAGCAGCTGGACGAGCTGGAGCTTGCCTATGCAATTACAGTACATAAATCACAGGGGAGTGAGTATCCGGCCGTGGTGATTCCCCTGCTTGCGGGACCGAGACCCCTGATGAACCGCAATCTTTTATACACAGCAGTAACAAGAGCACGCTCCTGCGTAACCCTGGTGGGAAGCGCGGAGGTTTTTCAGATGATGGTGGAGAATGAAACAGAGCAGAAACGGTATACAGGTCTCTCAGAGATTATTGAATCTTATCTATCCCCGTAGATGTCCCGTTTGCGATGAGATTGTGGGAGGAAAGGAATTGATTTGCGAGCCTTGTCGGCTGCGTCTGCATCCGGTTACGGAGCCTTTATGTAAAAAGTGCGGAAAGCCTTTAAGCACATCGGAGGCGGAGTATTGTCTGGACTGCGGACGGAAAAAACATCTCTACACCAGAGGAAGGGCGGCATTCGAATACGATTCTTCTATGAGAGAGTCCATCAGCCGCTTTAAGTACAAAAACCGCAGGGAATACGGGGATTTTTATGTACAGGAGCTTTTGAAAATTTGCGGTTGTGCAATAAGCTCCTGGAATGTGGACGTACTGATTCCTATCCCCCTGCATAAAAGCAGAAGAAGGGCGCGCGGTTTTAATCAGGCGGAATTGATTGCGCGGGGACTGGGGCGAAGGCTTCATATTCCGGTAGCCGCCGACTATCTTTTGCGTACAAAAAAGACAAAGCCTCAGAAGGAATTGAATGATCAAGAGCGGAAAAGCAATTTGAAAAACGCATTTCACATTGAAAAAGATAACTTGGAATTTAAGAAAATTCTCCTAATAGACGATATTTATACGACAGGCAGCACCATAGATGCAGCCGCTGCCGTACTTCTTGAGCACGGGGCGGAAAAAGTGTATTTTTTAAGTATATCTATTGGAAGAGGGTACTAAATGTGGTATAATGTTCAGATAAGCAATGAACGGTGCAAAAAAAGGGCGGATAAAAAGCTGCGTTATGCCTGCACTGCAAGGTAAACAAACGAGGTGACCAATGCTAAACGAAGAAAAAATCAGGCTAATGACCAAGGCCGCATCCTACGAGGCAGGCGAAGGAAAGAAAGCCTTAGCTATGAATAAGTACTTCAGGGGAGACTATATCAGCATCAATCTGATAGGCTCTTGGATTTCATTTACTATTGCATTTGCCATTTGTGCAGGTGCATGGGCCTTTTATCATATGGAAGATTTGATGGAGAATATCAATACGGTGGATCTGCCTGATATGGGAAAACAGTTCGTATTCCTGTATCTGGGGCTTTTGGCTGTCTATCAGCTGATTCATTATGTGATATATCATATACGCTATCAGAAAAACCGCAAAAGCCTTGCCGGTTATCATCAGATTTTAAAGCAGATTTCACATATCTATCAGATGGAATCGAAAAGCGCAGGCAGCGATTTAGTAGGAGGAGCAAAAGAAAAATGACAACCTTACTGGAACTGAGAGAAAAAATCAAGATTTTTCTGGGGAAATATGATATATATATGATTCCTCTTATGAAATTTTTGCTGGCTATCATTACATTTGCAATGATTAATGGAAACGTAGGCTTTATGGAGCGGGCGGCAAGTCCGGCTATTTCCATGATTTTGGCTTTGATGTGTTCGTTTTTACCGGTGAATCTGATTGCCGTTTTCGGCGGAATCTTAATTTTGGCTCATGCATATGCTTTATCACTGGAGTTTTTTGCTCTTGCATTTGTTGTGATACTTCTTATGGTGCTTTTGTTTTTTCGGACAGCGCCTCAGTATGGCTATCTTTTGATTCTGACCCCGATTGCATTTGTACTGAAGGTACCTTATCTTGTGCCGCTTGCTATGGGCCTGGTGGGGTCGCCGGCCGCTGCAGTTCCGGTGGCCTGCGGTACCATTGCGTACTATCTGCTTCACTATATGAAGCTGAATACAACGATGTTAAGCGGAACGGATACGGAGTCCATGAAGCAAAAGATCACATATCTGATTGACAATGTGGTTCGGAACAAAGAGATGCTTTTGATGGCGGTGGCATTTGCATTGACCCTTTTGATTGTATATGTTGTCCGGCGCATGTCCATTGACTATGCATGGAGCATTGCGATTGGTGTCGGTGCAGTGGCGGAGCTTGTTGTTTTACTGACCGGAAGTATGATTTTTGGTGTGACGCTGAAACTGCTCGGGGTATTGGCAGGGTGTATTGTGTCGGCAGGGCTGGCATTTTTGCTGCAGCTTACGGTGTTCAGTATGGATTATTCAAGGACAGAATATGTTCAGTTTGAGGATGATGAATATTATTATTATGTAAAAGCTGTCCCGAAGCTGACGATTGCAGTTCCGGAGAAGCGGGTGAAGAAAATCAGTCCGCAGAAAAAGCAGACGACAGGAAGAAAGAAGCTGCCGTCTACAACAGCCAGGCGGCCGGCAGAACATCGGGCGCCGGAGCATAGAGAGCAGCGGGAGCATGCCCACAGATAAATAATACTCGAAAGACGGGAGTAAGGAGGCGGCAGGATGCAAAATTCCATAACGGATCTGATTGGTAAATATATGGCGAGACTAGACTCCTTGCAGATCCGAAAGACTGATATTGTGGAAGTGATTATTTTAGCATTTCTTTTATATCAAGTCTTGGTGTGGATAAAGAGGACGAGAGCATGGTCGCTGCTGAAAGGATTTTCAGTACTCCTGATTTTCATTTTTCTGGCATGGGCATTTCAGTTAAATACCATTCTTTGGCTAGCTCAAAATGTATTTAGCCTTGGAATCACAGCTCTTATCATCGTGTTCCAGCCGGAGCTTCGGAGAGCTTTGGAGCAGCTTGGGCAACAAAATATATTAAGCTCACTGTTCAGTCTGGATAACTCTAAGGAGGAGAAGGCCAGATTCAGCGATAAGACAGTAAATGAGCTGGTTAAGGCGGTTTATGAGATGGCCAAGGTAAAGACAGGTGCCTTGATTGTAATTGAAAAGACCACGCCGCTTCATGAATATGAGAGACCAGGCATCACTTTAGATTCTATACTCAGCAGCCAGCTTTTGATTAACATATTTGAGCACAATACGCCTCTGCATGACGGAGCGGTGATTGTACGAGGGGACAGAGTGGTTTCAGCCACTTGTTATCTGCCTCTTTCAGACAATATGTTTTTAAGCAAAGAGCTGGGAACCCGCCACAGGGCAGCTGTGGGTGTAAGCGAATTAACCGATTCGCTGACCATCGTGGTATCTGAGGAGACAGGCAGGGTATCGGCAGCTGTCGACGGTAAGCTAATGCGGAATTTGAAGGAAGAGGAGCTAAGAGAGCAGCTTGTAAGCGCTCAAAATAAAACGCAGGATACAGGAAGATTTAAGCTATGGAAAGGGCGGGTGAAAAAGCGTGAGAAAAATGCTGACGAATAACCTGGGTCTGAAGCTTCTTTCCATAATTGCAGCCGTGATGCTGTGGCTCATCATTGTGAGCGTCGATGACCCGGTAATATATCAGGAATTTTCAGGAATCCGTGTAACGATGCTCAATGAGGATGCGGTCACGGATAAGGACAAGGTATATCGTATAGAGGATAATAGCGACATTATCAGTATCCGTGTGCAGGCAAGGCGTTCTGTTTTGGAGAAGCTTTCCTCAGAGGATTTTACAGCTACAGCGGATATGGAGAAGAATATTAAGCTTGATAATCTGGTTGGCATTGAGGTGTCCTGCAATAATCGGAATATAAGAACTTCCGATATTAGAGATATCACCAAGAGCAGAGAGAATGTAGTGATCCGGATTGAGGATGCCTCCAGTGAGCAGTTTAATGTGGTGGTAAATCAGATTGGACAGGAAGGAGACGGCTATTTAGTAGGAAAAGCCCTGCCGGAGCAGAGCTTAATTGAGATCAGCGGTCCGGCATCCGTGATTGCGGAGATCCGCAGGGTAGTGGTAGACTTGAATAAGACAGGCTTTACCGCGGATCAGATAAAGAACTGCGAGATTAAAATTTATGATAATGCAGATAATTTAATTGATACGACCTATCTGGAGTATAACGGCAAGAATACAGGTATGAATGTGCATGTGACAATGTACAGGAAAAAGACAGTGCGCCTTCATGTTGATTATACAGGAACGCCGGAGGAGGGATACAGCTTTAAAGAGCTTACTTTTAAGCCGGATACGCTGGAGATTGCCGGTGCCGAAGAGGATATTGCGAAATTAAGGGAGATTACCATACCGGGCGAAGCGGTGAATATAGACGGAATCATGGAAGACACGCAGGTAAATGTGGATGTGACAAAGTATTTGCCTGAGAATATCCGTCTGGCGAATGATAAGGATGCTTCGGTAGCAGTTCAGGTGACTCTGGAGAAGAAGCAGGGAAAGACTCTTCAAATACCGGTATCGGAGATAGAGCTTCTGAATGAGCCTCGAGGATTGACCGTAAGCTTTGGGGATTTGGAAGCAGTTGAGATTATTGTCAGAGGAACCAGTGCACAGTTAGCAGAGCTGAAAGAGAAAGATATCAAGGTAAGCCTGAACCTGGAGCAGTATACCAAGACAGGAAACTATAAAAAGGGATTGGATGTGGAACTTCCAAAGGATTACAGTCTTATGGAAAATGCGGAAATAGAATTTAAATTAGTGAAGCGTTCCGCATCCGGGAATAAATAATTGTTGATAACAGTGAAGTTATAGGAGCTGTTATAAGTAGTGGAAAACGAATGAAGGAATGGGAGGTTTTCAGATGGTAAGTCAGAAAGTAGTCATTCAAAATCCTACAGGATTGCATTTAAGACCTGCAGGCATTCTCTGCAAAACGGCTATGCAGTTTAAATCACTCATCACCTTTACATTTGAGAATACAACAGCAAATGCAAAGAGTGTATTGAGTGTATTGGGAGCATGTGTCCGCTCAGGAGAAGAGATTGAAATCATCTGCGAGGGCGTTGATGAGCAGGCGGCGCTTAAGGCTATGATAGAAGTTGTGGAGAGCGGTCTTGGTGAATAAGAAAAAATGGGCGATAGGGTATGCGGTTATCTGCATGCTCTATTTCGCTGTGTCTGTTTTGCTGCCTCATGACAGGTTAGAGCCAAAGGGATTGGAGGGGATTGGAAAGCCAACCCTAAGGCTCAAGACAGAGGCGCTTACGGACCATACGGAATGGAGATTTGACTATCCCGGAGAGGAACAGAAGCTTAGCCAAATTTCTTTTTATTTTACGGATAATGATCAGATATTTGATCAGGGAAGCGTTCATATAGCGGCTTATGATAAGGCAAGCGGCAATCTGCTTGCGGAGGATACCCATGATTTGACAAAGCTGGAGGTAGAAGCCTTTTTGGGCGTATCCTTTGCGGAGGAGCCAAGGGGCCGGGAGCTGGAAATTGTCATTACGGGAGAAAATATTACCAAGGGTCCCTCCATCTGGCTTAATACGGAGACGCAGACAAGCGGAAGCTCCTATGAAAACGGACAGGTTTTGGAGCAAAATCTTATTTACAATGCCGTATATCTGACACAGGTACATTATATTAAGAATCCTCTGCTTACGACGATTATGCTGTTGATACTGGGCGGCATGTTCTTTTTAGTATATGGGAAAAAATCAGAGTCTGAACAAAAGAAAAGCGTTCGTAAAGAAGGAAGCTTTCAAAAGCTTTGGAAAAAGCTTGCCGAATCGTATCAAAGATACCGCCTGTGGATTGGAATGGGTTTTCTTCTGTTCCTTGTAGGGCTTATTTTTCTCTATGTGTATGACGGACAGATACGCAAGGCCATGAACAGTACCCACCGGGTAGTTGTTATGAAGGACAACAATAAGTTGCTGCCTGTGACAGAAGACAGTAAGGAGCTGGTGCAGTATTATACCACGGAGGAGGACACGCTGGTAGGTCTGGGCGTTCGCATGGATCTGGGAGAAGACTTTGTGCCGGAGGGAACTATCTATGCACAGGTGCAGGATACCACTCTGGGCGAGCTGCTCTGCAAGGCGGAGATTCCGGCGGCTTCCCTGCTGGACGGGCAGTATATGGGGCTGATTTTTGATCACTCCCAGGAGAACATCAAGGGGCATACCTATGAGGTTCGGCTTGCATTTTCCGCGGAGCTGATAGACAGCGGCCTTTCCATGATTGTGACGCCCGAGGGCTATTATGAGGAAAATCCCTTCTATATCAATGGCGAGGAGAGCGAAAACCGTATGAGTATGAACGCTCATACCTATTTCAACCTCTTTCTGAAAAAGTATTTCTTCCTGATGTTTCTGTTTTTTGAGGCTATGAGCGCCGGTTTTTATTACCTGGCGTTTATCCGCAGATGCGGAATAGAAAAAGTATTTTTCTTTACCATTTTGTGCCTCGGCGTGATTTATAATTTTATTCTGACGCCTTATATGACGCCGGATGAAAAATATCACATAGATATGTCTTACCGCCATTCCAACACCCTCCTCGGTCTGGAGCAGATTGGAGAAAATAAATGTCTGAAGCGGGCGGACGACGTGGAGCTGGAATTTACCTCGGAGCCAAGCCTTACAAATTATAAGAATATTTACGACGGACTATTTACTGCGGTGAAGGATGAACGGCTGGTGGAGGCGGAGGCTACGGCCAATACGGAGGCACCCATGATTCTCTATCTGCCCGCGATTCTGGGTATGACAGCGGGACGCCTTCTGCATCTGGGAACCGTTCCCATGCTGCTGCTGGCCCGGTGGTGCAGCCTGCTCTTTTTTGCATGTATGGCGTATCTGGGGATGAAGAAGCTTCCCTTTGGAAAAATGACCCTTTTCCTGCTGGCGATTCTGCCTATGAATCTGCAGCAATGCACGTCATTTTCCTATGATGCGGTTATAACGGGCACAATTCTCTTGTACAGCTGCTATTGTATCGCGCTGGCCTACAACGATGAACCGCTGAGGACTGCGGATATTCTGATCATGGGAATTTTGGGAATTGTTTTTATCTACGGAAAGAGCGGCATTTATCTTCCCGTATGTCTGCTGGCTCTTCTGATTCCGGCTAAAAAGTTTGGAGGAGAGAGGGTACGCGGGCTTTGCATGGCGGGACTGTGCATCCTTCCGGTATTGAGCTTTCTCAATAAAAATACGGTGGCGGTGAATTATATTGCCACCACAACGGAGGCCACGGCTACGGTGGGTTCCTCCACAACGGCAGGCTATACGATTGGCTACTTCCTTGGGCAGCCGCTGGAACTGGTACGGATTTTGGCAAATACCTTAAGCGACAAAACGGCCTTTTACCTGGAGTCTTTGGCAGGACAGAAAATGGGATGGGTGGAGATTGAGATCTCGGAGATCATTCCCATGCTCTTTTTACTGCTGCTGATTTTATCGGCTTTGAAAACAAGAGAGGAGCCTCTCTATGTAAAAACCTGGCATAAATGGTGGATCGGCCTGATCTGCCTTGCCTGCACGGGAATTATTCTGGCGGGCATGCTGCTGACCTGGACGCCAAAGGACTATATTTCTATTGAGGGCGTGCAGGGGCGCTATTTTATACCGTTTACACTGGCGCTCTCCCTGATTGGCCGCAACGGCCGCCTGATGTATGAGAGAGCCATTGACAGAGGACTGATGTACGCAGGTTTTATCGGCCAGCTATTGACGGTTATGTATCTTATCAAGGCAGTACTGATATTGTAGGAGCAAATATGAATAAGAAGCGTGTAGCAATCAATATGACAGCCCAGCTTTTGGCCTTTGCGGTAAATATGCTGCTGGGCTTTATTCTGGTTCCTGTTATAGACAGCATGATTCCCAATGCTTATGGCTTTACGGATATTGCCAATAAGTTTGTGCAGGCGGCCCAGATCATAGTGTCGGCTCTCAATACGATGGCCAGCCGTTTTATTACCATTCACATTCACAGGAATGACAGAGAAGAAGCCAACCGGTACTTTTCCTCTGTCTTCTTTGCAAATGTACTGATGGCAGTTGTATTTATGGCTCCGGCTATGTTTGTGGTGGTTTATTTGGGGCATATTTTCCAGGTGCCTCCGGAGGCAAGTCTTCCGGATATTCAGATGCTGTTTTTCTTCATTTTTGTTAATTTTCTGATCAGCATTACGACTTCTGTGTTCGGCGTTGCTCCTTACAGCAAAGATCGGCTGGAGCTTAGCTCCGTTGCGACAATTTTAGGAGAGGTTGTCCGTCTGGCAGTTTTGTTTGTCTCTTACTTTTTCTTCCGTCCTTATTTGTGGTATGTGGGCTGTGCGTCCGTGGCCTCCACGCTGGTTCAGGCGGCGGCGAATCTGTTTTTCACCAGGCGTCTGCTGCCGGATATGGAGGTGAAGAAGAGGCATTTCCGGTGGGGGAAGGTGAGAGAGCTGGTGTCCTTGGGGGCGTGGAATTCCGTTACACGTCTGGGGCAGCTGCTGCTGGATGGCTTAAGCACTTCGATTGCTAATATTATGATCAGTGCGGCGGCTATGACCACAATCTCGATCTCTACTCAGGTGCCGACTGTTATTTCGAACCTGATGGGGACCATAGCAGGTGTTTTTAATCCGCAGATGACAATTGCGTATGCCAAGGAGGAAAAAAAACAGCTTTTGGAGATTATCGCAAGTGCGGATCGAATTATGATATTTATTATCAGTATTCCCATTGCTTTTATGACTGTTTTTGGGAAGACGTTTTTTCAGCTCTGGATAGGTAGGACGCAGGATCCGGGAGAGCTTTATATTCTGGCGCTTTTAAATGTGGGAACTTTGTTTGTCAGCGCCAGTATTCAGGTGCTTTATCATGTATTTTTAATTACAAAGCGGGTTAAGCTGAATTCTGTGGTGATCCTTTTGAGCGGGATTCTGACTACGGCTACGGTGTTTGTCCTTTTGGAGACGACGGATCTTGGCGTTTACGCCATTGCGGGTGTGAGTACTTTTTATGGGATTCTGCGTAATCTGGTGTTTACGCCTATTTATGCGGCCCGTTGTCTGAAGGTGAAGTGGTATACGTTTTATGGGGATATTCTGCTGGGGCTGGCGTCCATTGGGGCTATTTGTCTGACAGCGTTGCCGTTTCAGCTGCTGATTGAGATTGACGGGTGGATCAAATTGTTTG
This sequence comes from Clostridia bacterium, assembly GCA_910574835.1. GTDB lineage: Bacteria > Bacillota > Clostridia > Lachnospirales > Lachnospiraceae > Laedolimicola. Next base: position 187,089 of record CAJTDE010000001.1, read on the forward strand.
CGGTGGGAATTGTGGCCGGGGCTGCAGCTTTGGCGGTGAATTTTCTTATTGTATTACGGAAGAATGAGCGTAAGATGGTGCTGGATATGGTTAAGAAGAAGCTGCAAAGATGACGGATTGTCAGGGCGGATGCTTTGCTTGCGCAGGCTGCGGGCGATATAGAGGATTGCGGATATGGTGAGTATTATTGTTCCTGTATACAAAAGTGAAAAAACGTTGAGCTTATGTGTGGAATCTTTGCAAAGACAGACAAAGAGGGATATAGAGATTATTCTGGTGGATGACGGTTCTCCGGATAACTGCCCTCAGATATGTGATGCTCTGGCTCGGGAAGATGCCAGGATTCAAGTGATCCACAAGGAGAACGGAGGAGTTTCTTCGGCCAGAAACAGGGGATTGGACAGGGCGAAGGGAGAGTTTGTTCTGTTTGTGGACAGCGATGATTCCGCGGAGCCGGATATGATTGAAGAGCTTTTGCGCCGTATGGGGGAAAATGCTCTTGTGCTTTGTGGATATCACCATCATTATCTGGGCAGAGATGTGGAAAAGGTTCCGGATTTGACAGCATGGGCGGGAGCGGAGAGTTTTTTAAGGCTGTATGGACAGGGGTATATGAATATGCCCTGGAATAAGCTGTTTCGCCGGGAACTGACAGGGCGCTTTGATGAGAGCTTGAGTCTGGGGGAGGATTTGCTTTTTAATCTGGATTATCTGAGACGGGCCTCCGGGAGTGTGGCTGTTGTGCAGAAGCCTTTGTACCATTATATGCAGAATGATTCGGGGGATACGCTTTCCGGAAAGAAGAGGGATGATAAGCCGGAGCTTGGAAAACGCATCTGGCGGGAGGCGTCCCGGTTTTATGAGGAGCTGGCAGGGCATGGGGATACAAGCGGTGTGATCAATGCCAGGCTACTCCAGGAAGTACTGGATGATGTGGAGAGCTTACCCTTTGATCACAGCCGCAGCAGAAAGGAAAAGCTGGCAGTGATTGAGGCTTACTGTATGGATGGGGAGCTTCGGCAGGCAGGTGAAAATGCGGCGCTTGCGGCGTTGGATTACCGGCTGATTCATGCCTGTATGAGACGCAGGTGGATACGGGGAGTATATTTGCTGAGCGTATTGAGATCCTGGGTGGTCAGGCTTATGTAAGTTCTTACGCCGATTGGAAGCTGACAGTTGTTTTTGGGACATTATAGTGGTACATTCGCGTATTTTTCAGAGAGGAGCGGGATTCGTATGGATGCATTGATAAGCGTGATTATACCGGTATATCGGGTGGAGGCATATCTGCGCCGGTGTATGGATTCCGTGCTGGCTCAGACTTATCGCAATATGGAAATTATTTTGGTGGATGACGGATCGGATGACGGCTGTCCGGCAATCTGTGATGAATATGCCGGGCAGGATGAGCGTGTAAAGGTCATTCATCAGAAAAATGCGGGGCTGTCAGGCGCCAGAAATGCGGGGATTGAGATGTCTCAGGGGCGTTATCTGGCGTTTGTGGATTCCGATGATTATCTTGCTTCGGATTTTCTGGAACAGCTGTACCGGGCCTGTGTGGATACGGACAGCGATATGAGTGTCTGCCGGTGGGAGTATGTGAAGGGGGAGGCGATTCCGGAAAAGGGAAGCAAAGAGACAAAGGTGTTTACCGGGCGGCAGATGATGGCGAACCTTTATATTCCGGACGGAGCTTATTTTGTGGTGGCCTGGAACAAGCTGTATAAAAGGGAGCTGTTTGAGACGATACGTTATCCTCTCGGGAGGATTCATGAAGATGAAGCTACGACTTACCGGATCTATCATCAGGTGAAGCAGGCGGCTTATGTGGATGCGTCCCTCTATGGATATTTTGTGACGCCCTCCAGTATTACGCGGGGGTTTAATCCGAAGCGGCTGGATTGGGTGAAGGCCGGGGCGGAGCGGATTGATTTCCTGGAGGAGCAGGGGTATGGGGAGCTGATGGTTTCGGCTTTGCAGGCCTTTGCGGACGGGAGTATCGATATATATTTTGGCATGAAGGATGAGCTGCCGGGAAGTGAAGAGGAACAGAGGTGGATTCGAAAGCTCATACGTCAGGGGCTTTCACGGGTGAAGCCTTACGGGAGGTTTCCTTTGCGGACGGAGATTGGGTATCGGATGTTCCTTGGGTGCCCCGGAATTTATCGAAAGCTTTTGGAGCGGGTGAAAAGTGAAAATGGAAAACAATAGCTGTAAGATCAGTGTGGTTGTACCGGTTTATAATGTGGAAATGTATCTGCGCCGGTGTGTGGATAGTATTTTGGCTCAGACTTTTAAGGAGCTTGAGGTTATTTTAGTGGATGACGGTTCCGGGGATGGTTCCGGGGCTATCTGTGATGCGTATGGAAAAAGCGATGGAAGAGTCCGCGTGATTCATAAGCCCAACGGAGGGCTGACTTCGGCCTGGAAGGCGGGGGTGGAGCTTGCTTCCGGTGATTATGTGGGATTTGTGGACAGTGATGACTGGATTGATCCGGATATGTATGAGCGGATGCTGGAATTGACGCTTAAGGTGGATGCGGATTTGGCCGTCTGCGGGCTGGTGTTTGATTTTGAGGACCCAAGGATTCCGAAGAGGGAGGAGATTTCGAATCTTGGGAAGGAGGTTTATGAGAGGGAAGATCTGGAGGCGTTGTTTCCCTCGTTGATCAATGACGGGCGTTTTTTTGGGCGGACCTGGCAGTCGGCCCGGGTGACGAAGCTTTTTCGTACTGAGCTGATCCGCAGGAATATGGATTTCTGTGATGATCAGGTGTCTTTGGGGGAAGATATGCAGATTACGATCCCGGTGCTTTTGGATGCCGGGAGGCTTTGTGTGGTGCGGGATTTTTTCCCTTATCATTACTGGATTAATCAGAAGTCGATTACCGGGCAGTATGATCGGGGGTATATGGAGAAGGTGAAGCTTCTGGCGGAGCGGCTTCGGAGTATTAGCCGGGAGAAGAATGTGTTTGATTTTTCGGAGCAGATTCGGAATGACTTTCTGAGTATGGCGGTTTTGGCGGTGAAGAATGAGATTTATCGGAATTATAAGGCCGGGCGGAAGGCTGTGGTTGCGAATGTGAGAGCGATTTGTGAGGATTCGCAGGTGAGGGAGGCGCTTGAGAGGCATACGATGGATCGGCTGCCGGCTTCGGTTAAGGTTTATCTTTGGTTGATGGAGAGAGGGTATTATAGTGCTTGTTATTGGGGGGTGTTGGTGTTTTTTAAGGTGAATTATTATTTGGGGAGGGAGTATAAGAGGCAGTGAAGGGGGGTGGGGGGCGAATGACGCAAAATAAGCCCGGAGCCATTTCCATATCCGTGTTCGGACGATTCACGTACAGTCTGTCTGCTACGGACAAACATTACCTTGGAGCTTTTTTGAGGAGAGGATTGTTTTTGTGGTAATGTTTGGCCGTATCAGACAGACTGTTCGCGAATAGCCGGACACTGGGATATCGGAAATGACTCCGGGCTTATTTTGCGTCATTCGCCATTTACGTTGTGGTTGTGGGACGAAGGTTAAGTGATGTGTGATAGGGGTTGGGGGATTGTGATTTTAAAAAGCCTCACGGTTTTGGGCGTTGCCATAAGAAAACCCAGTAAAATCAATGTATTTTAAGGGCAGCGGAAAACCATGCCAATATTCCGCGTGGAGAGGAACAAAGGGTACACGGTGATGTCGAACCATCACCTGCGAAATAAAGACCTATCCCTGAAAGCCAAGGGCCTGCTGCAAATGTTGTCACTCCCAGAAGATTGGGACTATACATTAAAGAGCCTGGCCCTTATCAACCGGGAAAAGATTGACGCCATCCGCATTGGATTTACCTATGTTGGAAAATCCAACATTGGATAATCATATATTTTTTGTGAAAATCTTTATGAAATCTTCAAAATCATAGGATATGCTATCGTTACAATCAAAAAAAGGGGTTGATTATATGGATATGATCTTAAAAACAACTGTCCTCTGTAAAAGCTTCAAAGGGCAAATGGCCGTGAGCAATGTGTCACTGAATATTCAGCGCAACTCAATTTATGGGCTGCTTGGGCCGAATGGTGCGGGGAAATCTACCATCTTGAAAATGATTACAGGCATTCTCCGTCCCACCTCTGGCTCGATTGAATTTGACGGCCATCCGTGGAGTCGGGCAGATTTGGAAAATATTGGCGCTTTGATTGAGATGCCTCCTCTCTATGAAAATCTCTCGGCCTATGAAAACTTGAAAGCCCGAACACTGGCCCTGGGGCTTCCAGAAAGCCGCATCAAGCAAGTGCTTGGTATTGTGCAGCTTGAGAATACTGGAAAAAAACGGGCAGGCCATTTTTCGCTGGGAATGAAACAGCGGCTTGGAATTGCCTTGGCTCTGTTGTCACAGCCCAAATTGCTTATCTTGGACGAACCGACAAATGGGTTAGACCCGATTGGTATCCAAGATTTGCGTGAGCTTATCAGAAGTTTTCCGCAAAAAGGGATCACCGTCATATTGTCCAGTCATATACTCTCCGAAGTTGAGCAAATTGCTGACCACATTGGCATTATATCTGCCGGACATTTAGGCTATGAAAACGAAATCCATAAGAACCACGATCTGGAAAGTATTTTTATGGATGTTGTTGGCGCACATAGGGAAAGGAGTGAGAAATAATGTTCGGGATTGTACGTTCGGAACTTCTTAAAATGCGGCACAGCTTCTCGATGAAATTGATTTTTGGTGCGCCATTGGCAACTGTACTTGTCGGCTTTTTATTGAGCAGTCATGCAGTACAATATTCGGCTTACAACTGGTGGTACACTATGCTTCTTCCTGTTGTGACCGCACTGTGGGCCGCAGGTACAGTTATCCGTGAGAAAAATACAGGGCTGCAAAACATTGTTTGTTTGCCGTTCCCTTCTGCGAAAATATGGATTGGCAAAGGACTTGCCCTGACTGCTGTGCTTTTTATCAGCAATCTGCTCATGTGGTTATTTACTACGGGAATTGCCAGTTTTACGACTATGAATATTTCGCCGCCGGACAGCATAATCGGCTGTATGCTGCTGTTCCTTACTTGCTTGTGGCAACTCCCTTTTGTTATGCTGATAGCAAGCAAAACAGGGTATCTTCCCTCTGTGCTAATAACTTTTGTGGCGAATATTGTTTCATCTACTATTGGCGCAGAAAAAGCATGGTTCTTTCTTAATCCATACGCTATTCCGGCCCGTGTAGTTTGCCCATTTTTCAAGATACGTCCTAACGGACTTCCCATTGAGGACGGTTCTCCGTTATTGGCTGTTGAGCACATTTTTCCCGCTCTTGCCATTAGCTTGGCATTAGCTGCTGCCTCCTTTTGGATTTGCTCTAAATTGCTTGGAAGTGGGGGGAAGTCCAATGGCTAACTATATATGTTATTTGAAAAGTGATTTATACAAATTGTGTCATTCCTGTTTTTTCCTTCTGCACGTTATTTTTGCCGTATGTGGGGCGGCTATGATGTTACTGTATGCAGGCGTTTCCCAAAGCGATGACATCAATAAACTGGCTGCTTATTTTCAGATCATGGCCGTTGCTTTTCCCTTTGCAATCGGGATTGTCTGCTATGTTGCAGCAGAACAGGAAGCAAAAGCAGGACATTTTCAAAATATATTGACACTTCCATACAGACAAAAAGCCGCTCTTTCCAAATTGACTATTTTGCTTGTGACTGGACTTTTGGCAACCGTATTGAGTAGTGTACTATTTGGTGCGCTATTTCCATTGGTTGGCGGCACAACAGAAATTCCTTCCAGATTTTATACAGTAATTCCACTTGTCCTTTGGGGCAGTAACATTTTGCTGTATGGTATTCATTTTGTATTAGCAATTCGATTTGGTAAAAATTTGGGAATAGGGATTGGAGTGTTCGAGAGCCTTTTGGTTGCGCTTCTCCAAACAGGATTAGGCACGGGCATCTGGTTTGTCATCCCTTATGGTTGGGGTATTCGTTTTTCTTCTTACGTTCTGGAAACGACCTTTGGCCTAATGCCGCCAGACAGAGTAGGTATGGATTTTGGCATCATCTTTTGCATATTGTCAACTTGTACAATAGGAATTGCAGTCCTCTGGTTTTCCAGATATAGCGGAAATCGGTCAGCCGATTGAGAGTGGAGGTAGAACTGATGAATTGGTTGGGCGATATTATTTGGTTCTTGTGCTGCGGACTGTGGCAGGGAATTTCTTGGCTGGTTGCTCCCAATCAGGGATCTTTCCCAAAGTACGATGCTGGCCTTTATACAGGCGGCGGCACAAACATGGTTGTCAGCCGTGGCCTTGGAAATGGCATCATACCGCTTCGTTTCAATAATCGGCCTGAAATTGTATTGGTGGAACTTATAGCGTATTTGTAGCAAGCAGGATATACAAATCAAGACAGAGAGGTGAGATAATGGCACATATATTAGTAGTGGACGATGATATTGCTATGCTCCGGCTTGTCAGGCGTGTTTTAGAAAAAGATCAGCACTTAGTTACACTACAATCAAATGCCAAGGCAGTCACAGAAATGGATTTTTCAAAGTTTGGCTTGATTTTGCTGGATGTTATGATGCCGGAAATTGATGGTTTTAACCTCTGCAATCAAATCCGCGACCGTGTAGATTGCCCAATCATTTTCCTTACTGCAAAAACGCAGGAAAGTGAAATTGTTCAGGGATTAGGACTTGGAGCAGATGACTATATTACTAAGCCGTTTGGGACAAACGAACTTAGAGCGCGGGTAAATGCTCACTTGCGGCGTGATGTAAGAGAAAAGAAAAACAGCTTTTCAATATCCGGCGTCATTTTCCACCTCAATGCAAAAGAAGCTGAAATCAACTCAAAAAAGGTTCCGTTGACAAAAAGTGAGTACGAAATATGCGAATATCTGGCGCGGCATCATGGACAAACATTTACGCGGGAGCAAATCTATGAGGCGGTCTTTGGATTTGACGGAGAAAGTGATAGTTCTGTTATCTCTACTCACATTAAGAATATACGCGGGAAGTTAGCTGAATTTCACTTGTCAACGATTAAAACAATTTGGGGGGTTGGCTATAAATGGGTGTAAGAAAACTGCGTACTGTTTTTATGAAGTATGCGATATTTCTTGCGCTTGGTGTCTTTCTGGTTGCTTTTGTCAACATAGCCTTCTATCTATTTGGAGTTGAAATTGGATTTATATACCCAATAAATAGAATGAGCGCAGAAATAGAAAATGCGAGGGGAAGTTTACAATCCACAGATCGGATTACAGAAAATGAAATACCACCTCTTTGTGAATATGCCCTTTTCACAAAAGACGGAAAGTATATTGGCGGTTCGCTCGCTCAGGAAGAACCAGCTTCCGTTTGGAAAATGTGCATTGTGAACAATCAGACAAGCAGCAAGCCTTATCTGTATGCTGTAATAGACAGGACTGACGAAATACTGATTTTAAGGTATAGAATGACCGCCCAATTCAGCAATCCACTGTTGCATAGAATATTTTCTTCGGCAGATTGGGTTTTAATTGCTGTCATTATATTGGAAATTCTGCTTTTCTTGATTGTTTTGTCATATCTATTCGGGAAATACCTTGGGAACAAAATGGATAAATTGCTGACTGCTGTAAAGAAAATTGAGCAGCAGGATTTGAATTTTGAGGTTGAAAAAAGCTATTTATATGAAATTGACTTAACTCTTGACGCACTCAATCACATGAAATTAGCACTAAAAAAATCGCTTACAGAACAATGGCAGGCCGACAAACTGCGGCAAGAACAGATTTCTGCATTAGCCCATGATCTCAAGACACCGCTAACCATCATCCGAGGCAATACGGAATTGTTGTACGATACTGACTTAACAATAGAACAACAGGAATGTGCTGACTACATCACAGACAGCTATACGCAGATGCAAGTTTATGTTAAAACCCTGATAGACCTGTCTACGGCTTCAACAGGGTATCAGCTTAATAAAGAAATCTTTAATCTTCCTGATTATCTAAAGCAAGTGAAAGTATCAATAGATGCTTTGTGCAGGACAAAAGAAATTCATTTGCGAATGAGTACGTCCGACATCCCGATGCAACTAACCGCAGATAAGGTTTTGTTAGGACGTGCCATTCAAAATGTGGTAAATAATGCGTTGGACTATTCCCCGCAAGATGGAACACTTCATATAGATGTCTGCGGAAAAGACAATTTCGTTGAAATTTCAGTCACGGACGAGGGGGAAGGATTTTCTAACGAAGCGTTGCAGCACGCGCAAGAACAATTCTTTATGGACGACCAAAGCCGTAATTCAAAGATGCACTTTGGTATGGGCCTATATATTGCAAAATCCATTATGGAACAACATAGTGGTGAGCTTGTCTTAGAAAACTCCAAAAGTACAGGCGGTGCAAAAGTAATTTTGAAAATTCCATTTTGATAGGATGGGTGGCTTTTACGGCCACCCATTTTTGCAAATCTCTATGAAATCTTCAAAAACTTCTCTTATTATATCTCTAAAGTAAATGATCTGCCCAGCGGCAGAAAAGAAAAAAACCGCTGCTGGGCAGGCCGATTCCCCATGCCTATATTTTATTCCATGCGGCGGTTTTCATTTCTCAAAGCCGCCGCTCTTTATCGGACATAGCCACGACTTTTCAAATGCAAAGCCGATAACTGTAGGGACGGTTCCTATATGTTATCGGCTCTGCGTCTGTGCGTCTGGCTCTATGGTGGATGTATTCAGTTGTCGGACACTGATTAATATTTCCTGCTTGCACTTGGGACAATGCAGCGGAAACCTTTCAAGAACCGTATCTTCGTATACTTTTATTCGGGTCTTTCCGCCACAGGCAGGACAGCATATCCAGTGAGAACAATTTTGTGTTGCGTTCATTTGCACCACCTTATGTTATCAATGCTCCGGGGATGGAATGGAAATATGGGCTCCTGCTATCCGCAATTCTCTGTGTAGCCGAACCGCCATAACTGCGGTGACAATAGCTGAAATAATGTCTGCTATCGGCTGTGCGTAGAGAATGCCGCTTAATCCCCAAACCGCTGGAAGTATCAGAATAGCAGGGATAAAACAAATCCCCTGACGGCAAGCGCCGAGGATGCAGCCCTCTGTGGCTTTTCCCATCACAAGGAACAGGAAGGAATAGACTGTGTAAAAACCAAAAAGGACAAAAGAGAGGCCGTTTGCCCGTAGCGCAATAGAACCGACACGAACCATCTCCGCATCTTCCTTTGTGAAAAGGGATACAATCTGCGTAGAGAATACAGCGGCAATAACACCAAAAATGACACAAAAGGCAGTAGAACAGAGGATAGCAGTTTTGATAGCCTCTCGCAGCCGGTCAAATTTTTTTGCCCCATAGCTAAATCCGGCGATTGGCTGAAATCCTTTCAGAAAGCCAAAGACTATCAGTGTCCCCATGGACATGATTTTTGTGACCGGTCCCATTGCGGCCAGTGCGGAACCTCCGTAATCCTTGGCAGCACTGTTTATCATGCTGATGGAAAGACTGGTCAGAAGTTGGAAAATCAGCGTGGGAATACCGATTTTCAAAATTTCGGACATAATCTCTTTTGCAAAGCAACATTCTTTAATACTAAAGCTGAACACGCTCTTTTTGCGGAGTATGTAATACAGATAAACCAATGTGGAAACGATTTGGGAAATCGCTGTCGCAATCGCCGCGCCAGCTACACCGAGGTTCAGCGCGTAGACGAAAACAGGGTCTAATATCACATTCAACACCGCGCCAGCCATCAGCGCACACATAGCCGTTTTCGCCGCCCCCTCGCTGGAAACGATGTTGTTCATGGTGACATTGAATACGTTGAAAATGGAGAACACGATATAGATGCGTGTGTAAGTGATTGCATAGGGCATCACGCTTTCGATTGCGCCAGCTTGTTTCAAAACCGGTTCCAGAAAGATAACGGAGAGCAGGATCACGACTGCGCCAATGGAAACGCCGCTGTAGATGGCCGTACTCGCAACCTTGTTCGCCGTGTCCTTATCGCCCCGGCCCAGTAGTCTGGACAGATAGGCGGCAGCGCCGTTTCCGAACAGCAGGCCCAGGCCAACAACAATCTGTCCCAGGGGGAAGGCAACTGTGACCGCGCCCATCTGGTCGGTTCCCAGCCCGCCTACAAAATAGGTGTCTATCAGATTGTAAAGGGCGTTAATGAGCATACCAATCATCGTTGGGATGCCCAGCGCCAGGAGAGTTTTGGGAATTGGCGCACTCCCCAGAAGCGCCATTTTTTTGTTTCCGTCCATAAATTGCTCCTTTCTCTTGACAGCTAGTGTAATGTGAAGTAGTATATTTTATAGTAGCAGCCAGCCAACACATACTACTATAATTTATAGTACTTGTCAAGTGCGAAAGGGGAAATCTTCATGGCAACAATAGATTTGATTGTCCTTGGGATGCTTAAAAAGCAGCCGTTGAGTGCCTACGACATTCAAAAGCTGGTAGAATACCGCAATATTTCAAAATGGGTAAAAATCAGTACACCGTCTATCTACAAAAAGGTCATTCAGCTAGAGGAAAAGGGGCTGCTCCAAAGTGTCCCCATGCGGGAAAATAATATGCCGGAAAAAGCGGTGTACTCGCTGACGGCCAGCGGTGAACAGGAATTTGAACGGCTGATGGGGGAACTCTCCGCCCAGCCTATCCGTATGTTCCTGGATTTCAATGCTGTAATTGTAAATTTGGACAGCGTTCCTTTGGCAATGCAAAAATCCTGCGTTGCCAGCATTGAAAAAAATGTGCAGGATTTGAAAACATATCTGGAAGAAAACCTTCGGGAAAAAGAAAACGCGCCGGAGGTTCCTGAAATCGGTATGGCGGTTTTGCGTCAGCAATTTGTCTTGGCTGAAACGATTGGAATTTGGATTGAGGAATTGAAAAAACGATTTTAGAGGCTAATTCTCAAACGCGCAAAAGGGGAAGGAAACCACAATAATGTGTGGTTTTCTTCCCCTTTTGTTGTTATTTCATAGTGCAGGTGCAAAATGTCAGCAGCCTGCTTCACAATTTAATTTGTGGTCTTGTCTATATTAGTGAAATGGTATTTCCAGAATATGGTGTCCACTTTATCGCCGTGAATGACGGGGGGACAGCATAAAGGGAGATAGCGAGTTTACCGCAATCAGCAACGTATTTAATGAGATGTTCGCCAAGGACACCAGCAAGAAAATTAAGGCTACCTGGGCCATACGATCATTTCAAGACCAGCAAGCCATTGTTCAAGAGCAAGAAAAAGGCCTGGAATAACCCGTCCGAGTGGGTGATCTTCAAGAGGATTTACGAGGACAATATTTCCGGCAAACTGCCCAAGACAAAAATAATGCGAAAGTCGGCGCAGCTTGACGCTACGCCGACCCTCGCCCCAAATGTTTTCTTACGTCACCGCCCCATTTTGGGCGAGGCTTTGGGGGGTGGGTTATTGGGATAGGAGGATTCGGTCGTTGTCCAGTTCTTGGCCGGTTCCGGCTTTGAAGCGGGAGAGGAGATCTTCTTTGGTTAGGTGGGAGCGTTCTTCGCCGCCTACGTCCAGGACGATGCTGCCGTCGGACATCAGGAGGGTGCGGTTGCCTAGCTCTAAAGCCTGTTTCATGTTGTGAGTTATCATGAGGCAGGTGATGTGATTGCGGGCTGTTATGGTTTTTGTCAGGTCGAGGACTTTTTCGGCGGTGCCGGGGTCTAGGGCGGCGGTGTGTTCGTCCAGGAGAAGGAGCTTTGGAGGAACCATTGTTGACATGAGAAGGGTCAGGGCCTGGCGCTGGCCGCCGGAGAGGAGGCCTACGGGCTGTTTCAGGCGATCTTCCAGGCCCATTTCCAGGAGGGATAGCTGTTCTTGGAAGAAGGCTTTATCTTTTTTGGAGATTCGGCTGAAAGGGGAGGAGCCTTCGGTGTTGCGCAGGTAGGCCAAGGCCATGTTTTCTTCTATGGTCATGGTGGGGGCCGTGCCTTTTAGGGGGTCCTGGAATAAGCGGCCGATGAAGTGGCTGCGCTTGTATTCGGGGAGAAAGGTGATGTCTTTTCCGTCTACGGATATGGAACCCTCGTCTACATAGAAGGCGCCGGCGATGGCGTTGAACATGGTGGATTTGCCTGCGCCGTTGGAGCCGATGATTGTGACGAAGTCGCCGTTGTCCAGATGGAGAGACAGGTCGGAAATGGCTTTTTTGGCGTTGATGGTTCCGGGATTAAAGGTTTTGGAGATGTTTTTAATATCCAGCATGTTATCTTCCTCCTTTCCGGGCTGCGGCTTTTCGCTTCTCGAAGAGAACCCAGTTTTTTATGGTTGGGAATGCGATAGCCAGGGCTACGATGACTGCGGTGATAAGCCGAAGACCCTGGACGGGCATTATTTTGGTGTACAGTACGATGGCGTAGATGAGCCGGTAGATTGCGGAGCCGACGATGGCGGCTATGGCTCCTTTGACCAGTGTGCGGCGGCCCAGTACGGTTTCGCCTATGATGAGGCAGGCCAGGCCGATGACTACGATGCCGGTTCCTCCGTTGATGTCGGCTGCGTTCTGGTATTGCCCGACCATAGCGCCGGAGAGGGCGGTCATGGCGTTTGCCACGCACAGGCCCACGGTGATGGTGAAGGCGGGATTGATGGAGGAGGCCCGTACCATGTCCATGTTGTCGCCGGTGGCGCGGATGGAGAGGCCCAGCCGGGTTCCCAGGAACAGGATCAGCAGGACGCCCATGAGGATTGTGATGAATCCGGCAAGCAGGGCTTCGTTCCAGGCTCCGCCGATGCCTGTGTTTTCGAAGAGGGTGAAGATGGTTTCGGATTTCAGAAGGCTTACGTTGGCGCTCCAGCCCATGACCATAAGGTTCACGGTGTAGAGGCCCATGTTGGTGACGATGCCGGCCAGTATGGAGGGAACGCCGAGCTTTGTCTGAAGAAATGCGGTTACAAAGCCTGCGGCCATGCCTGCAATCATGGCGGCGGGAATGGCAAGCAGGGGATGCCCGGAGGCGGCCAGGGTCACGGATACGGCGGCGCCCAGGACAAAGCAGCCGTCTGTGGTCAGATCCGCAATATCCAGAATACGGTAGCTTAAGAATAAAGCCATTGCTACCAGAGCATAGAGAAAGCCCAGTTCCAGGGCTGTTTGTGTAATGTAGAGCACAGTATTTCTCCTTTCCTTACAATCCGGTGAAATAAGTCGTCGGCTTTTCCGCTTCCCCATCAGTATCATTTATCTGATGGCCGGAAGGCGGAAAAGCCGAGCGTTTTTTGACTAATCCTCAGTTGTTATAACTTCAACGACTTCGCCCATTTCGGAAAATACGGAGTAATCGATGTTCAGAACTTCGGCGGTTTCCGTATTTACGGTGATGATGCCGCCCTCGGCCAGATAGAAATCATCCATATCGGTCATTCCGTTTACGATGGCGTCAAAGGCAAGGTCTGCTGTCTGAGTTCCCAGATCCGTGTAGTTTACGCCGCAGGTGGTGAAGGCGCCGTTGCGGACAAAGGAATCGGCTCCTGTGTAGTGGGGGATACCGGCCTTTGCCAGATCTTCATAGATAGCAAGCTCGGAGGCCATGATTACGTTGTCGGTAGGTGTGAAGATAGCATCTACGTTCTCTGCAATTAAGGCGGAAGCGCAGGCGATTACTTCGTCGCTGGTTGCGGCAGGCTGCTCGCTGTAGGAAATATTCTTGGCTTCCAGATATGCCCTTGCCTCTGCAATGGGAGTGGTGGAGTTTGCCTCGGACTGGGAGTAGAGAAGTCCTACCTTTTCAATGTCCGGGTTCTGTGCAAACATCATATCCAGGATAAAGTTTGTATTCAGTGCATCGCTTGTTCCGGTTACGTAGTCAATATCTACCAGCCCTGCTTCTGCCGGATCGGAAATTGCGGCAAAAACTACGGGGGTATTGGTGTCCTTTGCGCAGGAAACCATGACCTGAGCGGCGAGGGTGGCGATTGGGATGATAGCGTCTACCTTGTCAGTGATAAGCTGATCACCGATCTGCTTTAAGGTGGACTGGTCGCCTTGGCCGGAATAAATCTCATGGGAAATGGTGATGCCTTTTTCAGAGGCGATGGCGTCAAGCCGGGCGGCGACTGCGTTTGCAATCTCATCCAAAGAGGCGTGATCCATTTGCTTAACAATTGCTATGCTGTAGGAATCCTTGGAGCCTTCGGAGGAAGGAGTTTCACTGTCTGCGTTTGTATCGGCAGGAGCATCCGCTGATTCCTCCGGTGCGGCAGGTTCTTCTGTTTTGCCGGAGCAGCCGAGCATGGAGCAGGCAAGTACGAAAGCACATCCAAGAGCCAGTAATTTTTTCATTGTCATCTTCTTCATAATTTTTTCTCCTTTTCTTTTACGAGGTTTTTTGATTGGGCGGCAGATGAGGAATCGTGTTTTGCCAAAATCGCGGTTCCGGGGAAATGTTTATCAGCGGTTTGCAGCCGGATAAAAAAACGCTCCTGCCCCTTATATGGGACAAAAGCGTAAACTTCTGCGATACCACCCAAATTGACATTTCTTAATGAAAATGTCCACTCGCTTACACGTACCATCATACGTGCCCCGATGGATAACGGGTGGGGTCCCGTCAGCCTCTACTGGAAGTTTTCCTTCCTTCGTTCAAAGCTGCCCTCCAAAGCCCATTCGCTGACTGCTTCACGCTCCCATCCCACCCTAGGGAACTCTCTGTAGATCTGCTTCTGCCAGTTACTCTTCTTCTTCACAGGTTTCACTTATATTGCGTTACAGGTATTATACGCACAGGAGACGGGATTTGTCAACAATTTTTTGAAAAAGGGAATTGTTGACAAATCTAAGATAGAGAAAGAATATAAAAAAGATGGTAGAAAGAAAAAAGATTTACAGGTATAATCAAATTATGAAAACCATACCGGCAGAGGAGTAAAAAATGGGATTATTTGAGAAAAAAATAGGAACCGTATTTTTGAAAGAAGACAGTGACGCCCAGGAATTTGTGAAAAAACTGGAGGAATTGAAGGAACGTTCTCAAGGAGAGCTTCGTTATAAAATCGAAAAGCAGATAAACATAGCAAATTATGGAATACTTGGAGAGAAAAATGTTGCATTTGAATTGAAAAACAGCGGAATGGACATGTATGTTCTCCACGATATCTATCTGGAATATGGAGAGATGTCCGCGCAGATTGATTATATCGTGGTCACGCGGAAGCATGTTTATGTGATCGAATGTAAAAATCTGATTGGAGATATTGAAATTGATAACAACGGCAATTTTATCAGAAGATTTGAATTGTTTGGCAAGCATGTAAGGGAGGGAATATATTCTCCTATTACGCAGAATGAACGCCATTTGCGCATTCTGAAGGAAATAAGAAAAGAAATGAAGAAAAATTTTCTGACAAAATATATGTTTGAGCAGGCATTTCAGAATACTTATAAATCAATTGTTGTACTGGCGAATCCCAAAACCTGTTTGAATGACAGATTTGCCAAAAAAGAGGTAAGGGATCAGGTAATACGTGCGGATCAATTGATAGCTTACATAAAGAAAACGGATGCTTCTGATGAGGGAGGGAAATGGAGTAGTCAGGCCATAGAAGAGATTGCCCGGTTTTATTTGGGAAAATGTAAGCCGGCAAAGTCGGATTATGCTCAAAAATATGAGGAACTTCTGAAACTGGCAGATGAAAACGACGTAGCTTCCAATGATGAGAAGATACAGCCGGAAAGTAAAAAAGAAGTGTATGAAAAGCCGGATTCTGCGGAGGAAGAGCTTGTAAAAAGATTAAAAAAATTTAGATTGGATCAAAGCAGAAAAGAAGGAATCAAACCTTATTTTATATTTAATGATTCCCAAATGAGGGACTTAATAAGTAAGGGGCCTAAAAATAAAGAAGAGCTTCTCAATATTTCCGGCTTTGGTCCTAAGAAAGTGGAGAAGTACGGAGATGTAGTTTTAGAAATTATAAGCGGTGAGGTATCCGCTCATTAGACTGTAATTAAAGACGAATGCTTTGTGACAGTGTCCGCAGATATAGTATAGCGAGCATCGGATTGTATCAGCCACAAATCCAACCTTAAAGCTGTTCAAGAAACGATAGAAGAATATTAATGGATATGCTATAATTCTTGTGTTGTCCAACCTACACCCGACAACGGGAGGAGGTGTTTACATGGAGTTAGTCATATCTTTTATAGTCGCTGTTGCGGCTGGTGTAGCCTGCCACTACATCATCAAATGGCTTGACAGTGACCGAAAGGACAACAAATAGCCTAGTGGGTGATTTGCCACTATAAAAGAAAAGAAGAATCCCCAAACTGTACGCTACTACGGTTTGGGGATTCGTTCTACGTTCACATGGAACTGTCATATCTTTTTGCCTATCGGCATTATAGCATATGCAAAGCCTTTTTTCAATATGCTTTTAGCAATCTAAAATTTATCCGTATTTGCTATCAACCAAGTATTAAAATACAAAAATGGCTTATTTTTTGACACTTTTTTAAATCTATACAAGCAACTGCCGATACCGGTTCACGCAGGCCAATATCTCCTGCCGCCGGGGACGGGCCAGGGAGGAACGGACATCGCCGTGCTCAAAGAGCCCTTCCAGCCCTTGATTATTCAGCAATGCTTCCAGCTGATCCGCAAGAGCCGGCATATTTTTCTTTCCGTCCATAACCTGCAATTGCAGAAACTTAAGGAGATAAGCCAGAGCCATAGTCTGCTCCCCGTCCCGAAGCTGTTCCAGATAGCGAAGCTCCACGGCATCCCGTCCCAGAAGCAGCTCATGGGTCCCCATAGCCTTAAGCTTCAGCCGGTCATCCCGCTTTACGGCAGCATTAGCCCTGGGACAGCGGTTGGCGGAGTAGGCCGGGAATTTATCCTGCTTAGTGGAAAATACGGGAAATGCCGCTGCAGCCTCCTTTGCACGCCCGGTAATATCGTAGGGCACATATTCCTTCATCTGCACCACCGTGTCAGCTACATGGAAATAGGAGCCGGAGCTTCCCGCCACAATCACGGAAGAAATACCGAAATCCTCATAAAGACTGCGAACCCGCTCAATAAAGGGGATAATCGGCTCCTCTTCCGGCGCCACGACCTGCTGCATCAGCTTATCACGAATCATAAAGTTGGTGGCGGAGGTGTCCTCGTCAATCAGCAGAAGCGTGCTGCCGCTCTCCATGCTTTCCATCAGATTCGCGGCCTGGGAAGTACTGCCGCTGGCGTCCTCCGTAGAGAAATGCCGGGTATCCCTGCGCCCCGGAAGCTGACGGATAAAGGGGGAAATATCCACGCCCGTTACGCTTCTGCCATCCTCGGAGCGCAGCTTCCAGGCGCTTTCGTCCGTGATAACCAGTTCCCGGCCGTCGCCGCCGATGTGATTGTAGACGCCGTACTGGAGCGCCTGGAGCACCGTGGACTTTCCGTGATAGCCGCCGCCCACAAAAAGGGTAATGCCCTTGGGGATGCCCATGCCCGTTACAGGCCCGCGGTTGGGAAGGTCAAGTGTCACTTCCATAGAAGCCGGAGACTGAAAGGCCACGGCCTCCTGCATGGGGCGATCCGAAACGCCGCTCTGCCGGGGGAGAATGGAACCGTTTGCAAGAAAGGCGCAAAGCCCCAGAGCCGGAAGCTGCTCTCGGATATACTGCTGATCCTCACATAGCTCAATAGCGGCCTTTAAGCGGTTCTTGTTAATTTTCTGGAAATAGAGGCTGGCGTGAACACAGTCCGGCAGAATGTCGAAGAGCATTTTCTCAAGCTCCCGGGCGTCAATGGTCCGCCCTCTGGCCGGAAATCCCGCTTCAAAACGCAGAGTTACATTGCCCTCCCGAACCCGGCAGGCCGTGCGCTCCAGGACTTCCTGTCCGCAGCGCGAGGCGCCGAGAAGTCCGCTCTTACCCGAACCCTTGGCCTGCTTGCTTCCCGAAGAGAGCTGGGCGGCAAAGAGACGCGTCAGATGATCCTGCAGGGTAATGCGCTTGGGGTAGGTGTCATAGTACTCGGCGGGAAATCCTGCTTTTTTTCCCGATACAAGAACCGACAGCCGGGAGGGAGAGGCAAAGGGATCTCCCTGCACATGGTCAATGGAAAGGACAAAGCTTCCGAAGTCGTACTGTCCTCTCAGATCTTTATAAGCCGGATAGCTCCGGTGATCGATAGAGCGAAGATTCGCCCGCAAATCCTGTGATGATTTCATAAAGGTATGCTCCTCGTCTTAAAATAAATTTATATTGGTGAAAGGTCTCTGCATTTTATTGTAAATCAGAACAAAATTCCGGTCAATGAAAACATTGTTTTTTCAGATCCATGTTCGTATAATGAAATTGGAAAAGAACAAATGCAATATGTGAAAATAAACCCTTCATGCAGACAAAGAGCACAAAAAAGTAAAAATATGTAAGAAATCACGGCGTATGCAACCCGAAGTTTACAAATTTCCAAGTGCACTTGGTGGTTGACAACCGAAAAAAAGCCTAAAATAAGCACATACCCAAGGGGATATGTACATGTACGGATATATGGAGCTTAAAAACAACAACGCTTGAAACAGTGTCAAAAGAAACAGAATGAAATATTTTGGAACTGGAGCGTATGGAACAGCAGGGAACAAACAGTACATAGAAGGATTTGCAAACGCACGGATTTGCGGCCGGAAATTCTTCTGCCTTAGGATATGCGGGATGTGCTGGTTGTACCTTATATAACTGGAATAGAAAGGATGGAAAATTATGATTTTGGCAGATAAAATAATTGCATTGCGAAAACAGCATGGATGGTCTCAGGAGGAGCTGGCCGGGCAGCTTGGAGTATCCCGGCAGGCGGTATCCAAGTGGGAGAGCACCGCATCCATACCGGATCTGGAGCGGATTTTGAAAATGAGTGAAATTTTTCAGGTGAGTACGGACTACTTATTAAAAGAAGAGCTGGAAGAGATAGAAGTATCGGCGCCGACAGAGGCGGAGACGGACGAAGATTTAAGAAGCGTGTCCCTGGAGGAAGCGGACAATTTTATAGAACAGAAAAAACGCAATTGTTTTTCCACGGCACTCGCAATTGCGGCATATATTCTTTGCCCGGTGGTTTTGATTTTCCTTGCCGGCTATTCGGAGCTTGCCACGGCCCGGATTTCTGAGGATACGGCTGGGGGGATCGGCCTTGTGGCCCTGCTTTTGATAGTAGGCGCAGCATCGGTTGTGGTTCTTCTAAACGACTCACGGCTGGAAAAATACGAGTATTTGAAAAAGGGAAATTTCCGTCTTCAATACGGTGTGGAGGGAATTGTCAGAAAGCGTCAGGAGGAAATGAGCACATTTCACCGGACCTGCCATGCAATCGGAACTTTTCTGTGCATAACATCCGCCCTTCCTATTTTCCTTATCTTGTGCTTTATGGGAGACAATGAGTTTTTTAGTGTAATTGCTGTGGATGTAACATTGCTGCTGGTATCTATGGGAGTATTTTTATTTGTCTGGTCAGGGGAGCAGTGGGAAGCCTGTCAGATTTTGCTTCGCGAGGGTGAATTTACAAAGGAAGAACAGTCGAAAAAGCCGATTTTTGTCATTTATTGGTGTGTGGTTACAGCTATTTATCTCGGCGTCAGCTTTTGGACCTTTGACTGGCCCAGAACCTGGATAATCTGGCCCTGTGCCGCCGTGCTGTCCGGGGCGCTTCGTATGGTACTGCGGATGAAAAGAGAAGCAGGGAAGCATGGGGAGTAGCGCAGAAGCATAATGAGAAAATATAGACATACGGTGTCAGGTTTTGTATGATACAATAATAAAAACAAAAGCAGTCAGTCCGAGTTGCAAAAATCTGTAATCAGGGCGTTGCCGGTTACGAAGAGAACAGTAACATAAGGGCTGCAGGGAGGACACCGTATGGCATCTAAATTAGAATTTGTTGAGTATGTAGCCGATCAGCTCGGGGAAGCCGGTGAGATAACATACCGGAAAATGTTCGGAGAGTATGGAATTTACTGCAATGGAAAGTTTTTTGCAACCATTTGTGAGGATCAGTTGTTTTTTAAAATCACGGAGGGCGGAAGGAAGCTTTGGCCGGATCTGGAAGAGGGGATTCCCTATCATGGGGCCAAGCCGCATTTTCTCATTGAAGAGCTGGAGGATCGGGAACGTCTCGCCGAACTGGTGCAGGTAACTTGCCAGGAGCTTCCCATGCCGAAGCCGAAGAAAAAGAAGGGGGCGGCAGATGGAACGAAAAGCGCAAAGTAAGAAGCTGGATTATAAAAAGGAATTTCCCGACCTATATCTGCCCAAAAAGAAGCCGGTGCTGATTGAGGTGCCGAAGATGACATTTATCATGGTGAAGGGAAAGGGCAATCCCAATACCTCCGCCGCTTATGCCGATGCCCTGTCCCTTCTTTACGGACTGTCCTTTGGAATTAAGATGAATCTGAAATTCGACAAGGTGCCCGGGGATATCCGAAAGGGAATGTGTATGGAGGAAGGTTCTCCGGTTTGGGAGGGGAATTATACAGTGCCGCCCCTGGAAGGGCTTTGGTGGACAGAAGATAAGCAGACGGCCTTTGACGGACGGAAGCTTGTGAATAAGGAGGAGCTTCGCTGGTTCTCCATGATCCGCCAGCCGGACGAGGTGACAGAAGAGCTGTTTGCATGGGCGAAGGAGGAGCTTGGGAAGAAAAAGCCGGAGCTGGATACTTCGGCGGCGAAGCTCCTAACGTATGAGGAAGGATTGTGCGCGCAGCTTCTTCATGTGGGACCTTATGACGACGAGCCTGCCTCGATTGAGGTATTGGAACGGTTTATTGAAGAGCAGGGCTTCGAAGGGGACTTTCGGATGGAAGAAGGGAACGTGCAAAAGGGACGGTATCACCATGAGATTTATTTGGGAGATCCCAGGAGGACGGCCCCGGAGCGGCTAAAGACCGTGGTTCGGCATCCGATAAAGAAGAAAAACTAGCTCTTGTTAGGAAATAAGAATACCCTCAGTGGATAAGGAAAATATATTTCTTATCTGCTGAGGGTACTGTCGTTGTTCCGATGTTACTGTCAGGAAAGCGCACGGAAAGGCAGGAAAATGTAAAAGGGCGGTGCTATACTGGGTGGCAGATGGAAGGAAGCGGTTTTGGATACGGAGGAGTATATGGATTGGATTACGGGCCTGCAAAGGGCAATTGATTATGTGGAGGATCACCTGACGGAAGAACTGGATTACATGGAGATTGCTGTTCAGGCGGCATCTTCCAGCTTTCATTTTCAAAGAGTTTTCGGGATTCTGTGCGGCTGTACACTGGGCGAGTATATCAGGAACCGGCGGCTCACTCTTGCGGGAGGCGAGCTTGCGGCTACGGACATGAAGGTGCTGGACGCAGCGCTGAAATATGGTTATGACAGCCCGGAAAGCTTCTGCAGAGCTTTCACAAAATTCCACGGCATTACACCCTCTGCGGCCAAGGCAGGCGGCGCGGGTCTTCGGTCCTTCTCCAGACTTTCCATCAAGCTTGTATTAGAAGGAGGAACAATGATGAATTACAGAATTGAAAAGCATGATACCCTTAAAATCCTGGCAAAAACCTGGACGCTGGACGGCAAGAAGGAACATTTGCAGAAGGATATTTCAGAACTTTGGGCAAAATGTGCAAAAGACGGTACAATGGCACTGCTGGCAAAGGGAATGGCGCCTAAGGTTATTTTCGGTATGGCAGGGATCTGTCTTGATAATCCCCAGGAGGGAGAGTTTGTGTATGCGATTGGAAGAGAGTATACAGGAGGCGAGGTTCCAAAAGGGCTGACTGTGGTAGAACTGCCTGCGGCTGACTGGGTGGCATTTTCGGAGGAAGGGCGTATGCCGGATGCATTTGACGGGCTGTGGAAGCGGATTTACACGGAATTTTTCCCGGCAAGCAGCTACGAGCCGGCCAATGGACCGACGATAGAGGTGTACCCCGACGATGATGTGTACCGGGAGGACTATCGCTTTGAAATCTGGATGGCGGTAAAAAAGAAAAAATAATTTAAAAAAACCCTTGACTTTGACGCAGCGTCAACAAGTATGATGAATTTGTCCGAAGGGGAAAGGAGGAAGAAGCATGAGATACGGAATACGGGAATTATCAGAGCTTGCAGGTGTGAGTGCACGCACGCTTCGCTACTATGATGAGATAGGGCTTTTAAAGCCTCTGTTTGTAAATGAGGCCGGCTACCGCTTTTATGGAGAAGAGGAAGCGGAGCTTTTGCAGCAAATCCTCTTTTACCGGGAGCGCGGGTTTGGCCTAAAGCAGATTGGGGAGATTTTGAAGAAAAAGGACTTTGATGCGGAACAGGCGCTGAAAGAACACCTGGCCGATCTGGAGGCCCGAAGAGATCAGCTTGATGCCTTAATTCGGACAGTAAAGAATACGATTTTGTCAAAGAAAGGGGAATATAAAATGAGTGACAAAGAAAAATTTGAGGCGCTCAAGGAGAGGGCCATAAAGGAAAACGAAGCACAGTACGGCGCGGAAATCCGTGAAAAGTACGGGGAGGACTGCGTGGAGGCATCCAATGAAAAAGTGAAAGGCATGGCACAGGAAGAATGGGAGCAGTTTCAAGGGCTTGAAAAAGAGATTTTGAAGCAGTTGAAGGAAAATGTATTAGCTAAAATCAGTTTTGATCAAGAAAAAGTCAAAGAATTGGTGCTCCTGCATAAGAAATGGCTGTGCATGACGTGGCCGAAGTATTCGGCTGAGGCCCACAAGGGCGTTGCGGCAATGTACGTGGCCGATGAGCGGTTCCGGCAGTATTATGACAGAGAAGTGCAGGGATGTGCGGAGTTTTTAAAGCAGGCTGTTGATTACTGGGCAGACCGGCTGTAAAATAGTTTGAAGGCAAGAGAATTAAAACTAAGAAATCATACTTTCGGTGTGCAGGGAAACACTGAGGGCAGGTATGCCGGCTGACAAGCCGGCATATTTTGATATCCTTGTCTTCTATATAAGAAACAATATTTTTTATAAATTTCCTCTTGACCCTAACGGAACGTCATAGGATAAAGTAGACTTATCAAAATCAGAAGGCAGGGCTGTGATAATGAGAACAGTAAAAGAGATTTCCAATCTGACAGGTATCAGTGTGCGCACACTTCATTATTACCACGAGATCGGGCTGCTGCCGCCCACAGAGATTAGTGAGGCGGGCTACCGGCTTTATGACGATAAGGCACTGGAAATTCTGCGGCAGATCTTATTTTTCCGGGAGTTTGATATGCCCTTAAAGGAGATTCGGAAAATACTTCAAAGCCCTGATTTTGACAGAGAGACAATATTAAGAAGTCAGAAAAGGATGCTGGAGATGAAGAAGGAACGTTTAAACCGTATGATTGCCAGCATCGACGACATTCTGAAAGGAGAGGAAGCAATGGATTTTACAGTGTTCGGTACACAGGATATCGAGGAGATTTGCAGCGCGGCCTTTGCCAATATGTCCGGGGAGCAGCAGAAAATCGCTGCGGAGCAGTACGGCGGCGAGGAAGCGTTTCAAAAGCATCTTGCGGAGTCTATGTCCACGGAGCAGGCGCAGAAAACAATGTCTAAAATGCTGGAATGGTATGGAGATAAGGAAACCTATATGGACGTGGCCACCCATCCCTTAAGCGCACAGGTTACGGAAGCTTACGGAAAGCGGTTTGAGTCCATCCGCAAAAAGCTTGCCGCAAAACGGGGAACAGATGTCCGTTCCTTTGAGGTGAAGGAGATTGTAGGGGAGTTTGAGTTTGTGGCGAAGCAGCTTTTCAGGCTGAAGCATATGGAAGGCTTTATGCTGGAGATGGCGGCGGATTACCGGACAAATGAGGCCCTTCGGCAGCAGATGGATCAGACGGAGGGAGAGGGAACGGCAGATTATCTGGCGGAGGCATTGGAAGCATTTTATAAGAAATAACAGTGAACAGGGCGGCCTTATTTTGCGGCGGCCCTGTTCAGCTTTGTCTGCCATTTTCCGCTGCGGTATTCCGTAAAAGAGATCAAGAAGTTTACCAGCCATCCCAAGGGCACCGCATACCATACCATAGCAATGCCGAACCGGGGAGCCATAGTGATCGCGAATATGACACGCAGCGACAGATTGGCAAGGTTGGCGACGGTGAACATCTTCATATCGGCGGCACCCCGGAGAAGGCCGTCCGTACACATTTTAAGGCCGATAAGGGCGAAGAAGAATCCGATAAATCTCAGGTAGCTGCTTCCCGTTTCCAGAGCAAGCTTTGTGCCGTCGCTTCCGAGAAAGGAGGCAATGATGGGAAAATGAAAGAACTCTAAGGCCAGACAGAGAAGCAGGGCAAAAAGGGCTACCAGGCGGAGGGCTGCGTGATAGCCTTTTACTACACGATCCTTTTGATTAGCCCCCATATTTTGTGCGGTGTAGGAGGACATGGCATTGCCCAGGGCGGCCATAGGGACGATGCAGATACTCTCCACACGCATTCCGGCGGAGAAGCCTGCCAGCATCTGCGGGCCGAAGCTGTTGACCACGGATTGAACCAGCATCATACCGATGGACACGGTGGATTGCTGGAAAATGGATGGAAGAGCCACACGGCACATGGTTAAAAGCTCTTCCGCGCTGTAAAATCTGCGAATAAATCGCGAAATGGACGAATGTTTTTTGGAATGAACGGTAGGAATGGAGTTTCCGGTATCATAGTCTCCGGAAGATCCGGGATATCCCCGCAGCTCCCGAAGAAAAATGAAAAAGGACAGCAAAGCCGAAATCCCCTGAGCAATCAGCGTAGCCCAGGCCACCCCAGCGATTCCAAGTCCCAGAGAGCGCACCAGATAAATATCCAGCACAATATTAAAAACAGATGAAAAAATCAGCAGATACAAAGGAATCCTGGAGCGTCCCAGGGCATTAAACATAGAGGAGAGCACATTGTACATAAAGAGAAAGGGCAGCCCCATAAAATAAATATTCAGATATTCCACCGCCATATCCAGAATATCCGCCGGCGTCTTTAAAAACACCATAAACTCCCGCCCCATAAAAAGCCCCAGCCCTGCTAAGGCCAGACTGATGCCCAAAAAAGTAAGAAGAGCCGTAGAAATCGACTTTTTCATATGTCCGTATTCCTGAGCGCCGAAATACCGGCTGGTAAGCACGGAAGCCCCTACGCCGCCCCCGATAGCCACGCAGATAAATACATTCGTAAGAGAATAAGAAGCTCCCACGGCAGCCAGGGCATTTTCACTCACATAGCGGCCCACCACCATAGAGTCGGCCATTGTATAAAACTGCTGAAACAGATTCCCGATGATCATCGGCAGCGCAAACAAAAACAAGGCACGCAAAGGGCGTTCCTTCAATAAATAATCTTTTTCCATATTCCCAATCTCCGGCTTTCTACTTAAAATTTATCATTCTGTCATAAGGTTTAGAACCGTAGCTTAGAACCATTTGCTAAGTCTTAAGCTTCGTACAAAAAAGCAGTCTGCTTTTATCATATCCAAAACAAAGCAAAATGCAACATGAAAATTGAAGAGCAGCAAAGGGACCGCACATAACGGTTTGCTCCGTGACCGGCAGCGACTATACAACAGTTTTCAGGAAAATCAACAGGAGTATAGTCGTTTTATACGTAGAGAAACCGGTTTATTCATGATACAATGTACAGGTTACATAAAATGACACGTACTTTTTCCTAACAGCTAGGAAATTATGTGGAAAATAAAGGAGGTGAGTTTATGTATAATAAAGCCATGCAAATGAGACAGAAAAAAATTCTTCAAATTTTAAAAGAGAAAAAGGATTGGATCACAGGGAAGGAGCTGTCAACGATTCTCAGCGTTTCGGACCGGACCATCCGCAGCGACATGGAGCAGCTTGGAAAGACCTACAAGGGCATTATAGAATCCAGCGTGCGCTATGGCTACCGGATCAATGAGGATGTTTCGGAAGAAAGCGATTTGGAGCAAAGGGAGCATATCCCCCAGACCTCCGAGGAACGATGCAAATACATCATCGAAAAACTGCTTTTAAACAAACGGAAATTAAACATTTTTGATCTCCAGTATGACATTTACGTAAGTGAATTTACCATCAAAAATGATATGAAAAAGATTTCCGAAATGCTGGAAAAATACGACGGCGTGGAGTTGGTCAAAACAGGCAGCCACATTTATCTAAAAGGGAGTGAGGAAAGCAAACGGTTTGTTTACAAGGACTTACTTGCCAATGAGACCAAAGGAAACTTCATCAACCTGAATAAAATTGATGAGCTTTTCCCCAATTTTGATCTGATAAAGGTAAAAAATATCCTGGAAGAAATCCTGGAGAAATACGGTTACCGGGTGCGGGAGGAAACCTTCCCCATGCTCATGATACACGTAGGCGTGTCCATTCAGAGAATGATGAACTACAACTATGTGGAGACTAACCGTTACCGCTGTGAAATAAGGGACACTCCGGAATATAAGATTGCGATGGAGTTTTTCACAAGGGTGACAGCAACACTTTCCTTTGAGCTGAATGAGAATGAGGTTGTCTTATTTGCAAATCTGCTGATCGGAAGGCAGAGAAGCACCCTGTTTGAGAAGGAAGATTATCTGGTACAGGCAGAGGAGCTGATGCTGAAAATCGTAAGCATGGCCCGGCAGAGGTATGACATTGATTTTTCGGCGGATATGCTCTTTAAGGACGGTCTGGTACTGCACCTTCAGAATCTTCTGGAGCGGATACAGCTGGGAGCGGTTGTTTCCAATATCTGTCTGCCGGAAATCAAAAAGACCTATCCGATGGTATTTGAGATGAGCGTGTTCGTCGGGCATATCATCGAGGAATATATGGAGACGTCGGTTTCGGAGGACGAGATTGGCTTTCTGGCCATTCACCTGGGCGCGGCTTATGACCGGCTGAACATCAAATATTACTATCATGTGGTTTTGATTCAGCCCAACAGCAACACCATGTCGGGGGCATGCAGCGATAAGATACTGGAGCGTTTTGGAGATCGGATCGTCATTGATACCATATTGAATTACTACGAGGCGCCGGCGATAGAAAGCCTGAACCCGGATTTGATTATCTCCACCATACCGCTGACCCACAAGCTGGATATACCTACGATTGTCATCAGCATGTTTGTGAATACCAGTGATGAGTATAAGATATTCAAGGCCATTACGGACCTGGATAAGCGCCATTACAAAACGGAGTTTAATAACTTTATCAAGTGTCTGATTCTGGAAGATTACTACTATTACAATCTGGACTGCGACACCTATGAGGAAGTTATCACCCATATGTGCGAGCGCATGTATGAGGGCGGCCGGGTGGACGAAACCTTTAAGAAATCCACCTTTGACCGGGAGAAGATGGCGTACACCTCATTCAGCTACGGCTATGCCATTCCCCATGCGCTGAACTACTCGGCCATTCAGTCTACCATGAGCATTGCCATTCTGAAAAAGCCGGTTCAGTGGGGAGATTACCAGGTTCATCTGGTGCTGCTTCTGGCTATCCGGGATGATGAGAAGGAGCTTTTAAAGATTTTCTTTGACTGGTTCGGGAATATCTGCGACGACACGCTTCTTCTGTCCAGAATCCGGGAGGCGAAAACAGCCAAAGCCTTTGTAGAATTGATAGAATAGTCCAGCTAAGAAATGTCAAGTGTTTTTGAAAAAGATTTGTTGCTGGATGGTAAAGTCGCAAAGATGCACGAGAGGAACTTTCATGAGTGTCCTTTCGAATAAAAGTTTCTCTCATTACAGGTGCATCGAAGTGACTTTACTCTTTAGAGCTGTCGCGCAGCGACTTTAAATAGGAGGTTGAAATGAAGGGAAAAAAGAAGTCTGAACCCGTTTATGTACCGGCCCCGTGGAGCCGAAGAGGATTTGCCTATCTTCTTGACGGGTATCTTGGTTCGGCGTTCAGTGTGATTCCGGTAGGGCTTTTGTGGAATATGCTCACGGAAGAGGTAGTTATCAATACGGATTTAACCCTTTTTGACGCCCCCTACGGATGGCTTGCAGGATTTCTGGGCCTGGTATTCGGAGCCGTTTACTACTATGTGATTCCCATGTGGGTATGGAAAGGGCAGACCCTTGGGAAAAGACTTATGAACCTTCGCATCGTGGGGGAGGACAACAATCCCCTGCCGGCAGGCCGTCTTGCCGTGAGACAGCTTGCGGGAGTGATGCTTTTGGAGGGAGCCTTTCTGCTCACCGGCCAGTATGCGGTACAGATGCTTACCATGCTGACTCTGGGCGCGGCGGGAAAGGCGCTGAATTATCTGCTGTTTGGCGTATTTATAGTGTCTGTGTGGCTTGCGTATCGTGACGGTAAAGCGGCACATGACATCTGGGCCGGCAGTAAGGTAATCGACAATAAATAATTCATACAGAACTGGAATGGAGGACGGGATTTATGGAAGAAATGGAATTGATCTGTTTTAAGATCATCTCTGCGGTAGGAGAGGCAAAGAGCGACTACATCTCCGCATTGGAAGCTGCCAAGAAGGGCGACTTTGAGAAGGCGGAAGAGGCAATGAAGCATGGCGATTCCTGCTATGTAAACGGACACAAGGAGCATGCGGAATTAATCACCAAGGAAGCAAGCGGCGAAAAGACAGAAGTATGCCTGCTTCTGATGCATGCGGAGGATCAGCTGATGGCTGCGGAGACAATTAAGTTACTGGCTTCCGAGCTGATAGAGCTTTATAAAAAGTAAAGAAAAAGGATAGAAAGGAGGAAAATGACCATGAAGCGATTCTATTTATTCTGTAATGCAGGAATGTCAACCAGCCTTCTTGCAAGCAAAATGCAGAAAACGGCGGACGCCCATGAGCTTCCCATTGAGATCAAGGCATTCTCAGACACACATATGAGCGATGTTGTCAGTGAGTTCAATCCGGAAGTAATTCTCTTGGGACCTCAGGTAAAGCACCTGTTTGATAAGGTAAACGAGCGTTACGGCCAGGATCACATCGTTGCTGTGATCGACAGCACCGACTATGGCAACATGGACGGTGAGAGAGTACTAAAGAAAGCAATGAAGCTTTACAAAGAAAGTAGAGGGAAATAAGTTATGATGCAAAAACTTGAGAAGTTCTTGATGCCCGTTGCAAACGCGCTGTCCAAGAACAAGGTACTGTCTGCGATCCGCGACGGTTTTCTGATTACGGTTCCCATCACCATTGTGGGTTCCATTTTCCTGCTGATTGCCAACTTCCCCCTGGAGGGCTTCCTGAATATGATGACCTCCATCTTCGGGGCCGGCTGGGATGCATACCTGGGAAGAGTATCCGCTATCGCCTTTGACTGCGTAGCGCTTCTGGGTGTACTGAGTATTGGTTACTGTTATGCAAGGGAAAAAGGACTGGAGAATCGAATCGGCGGTGCTGTGGTAGCACTGGTATGCTTTTTGATTATTACACCCCAGAAGACATTAGTGGAAGTGGAGGGCGCAGCAGAAGCCGCATCCTTCAGCGGATTCCAGTTTACCTTCCTGGGAACGGCCGGAATGTTCCTGGCCATGATTACGGCGATTCTGTCAGTTGAGATTTACGCATGGGCCATCCGCAAAAAGCTTGTGATTAAGATGCCCGACGGCGTGCCGCCTGCGGTTATGGAATCCTTTGCTTCCCTGATTCCTTCCGCGATTGCGATGACCGTATTCTTTGTAATAGGTATTATTTTTGACCATACTTCATTTGAGTATGTACATTACTTTATTTACCGGGTACTCCAGGCGCCTCTGGTGGGACTTGGCAGATTGTCCGGATTTGAGGTAATCTATCAGTTCTTGTCCACGCTGTTCTGGTTCTTCGGTATCAACGGACCGGCTGTAACTAACACCATTTTCAGCCCCATCCATAAGGTGCTGACCGTGGAGAACTACGAGGCAGCTCAGGCAGGACTTGAGATGACCAACATCTTTACGGCAGGCTTCTCCGATTTCTTCTGTAACTTCGGAGGCGGCGGATCGACCCTGGGTCTTGTTATTATGATGGCATTCCTTGGAAAATCCAACCGTATGAAGACTTTAGGAAAGCTGTCCCTGCCGGCCGGCATCTTCGGTATCAACGAGCCGTTGATTTTCGGTCTTCCGATTGTATTGAACCCGCTGATGGCAATTCCTTTCATCCTTGCGCCGGTTGCAAATACGATTATCGGATATCTGGCTACGGTAACGGGTATTATGCCGATTACCTTGGGCGTGCAGCTTCCCTGGACCTGTCCCATCATCTTCTCGGGATTCCTGGTGACCGGTTCCTTCATGGGTTCTGTTGTCCAGATTGTGCAGCTTGCGGTGGATATTCTTATCTACTATCCGTTCTTCAAGCTGCTTGACAAGCGCTACGTGGACGATGAGAGCAAGACGAGCAACAAGACTGACGAATTGGATGATTTGTCCTTTGACGACTTGGAGTTTGACTGAGAAAATATAGCTACATAAAAAAGGAAAGGACTGTCGCGCAGCGACCAGGTAAAGTCGCAAAGACACACGAGAGGAACTTTTATGAGTGCTCTTTCGAATAAAAGTTTCTCTCACTACAAGTGTGTCGAAGTGACTTTACCCTTCAGTGCTGTCGCGCAGCGACTACAAATAGGAGGCAGAGTATGAATATCGTATTAATTTTTGATCAGGGTCTGGCAGGAGCCGGAGGGAAGTCCAATCCCAACGTGGGACTGACGGCCGTAAAAGGCGGAATCGGCTCAGCCTTAATGATGGAATCCCATCTGGAGAAGATTGGAGCCAAGGTAGCGGCTACCCTCTACTGCGGCAACGAATACTTTCTGAATAACCAGGAAGAGGTTGTGACAAAGATGACGGCTATGGTAAAGAAGGTAAAACCGGACTTCGTGGTATGCGGTCCCTGTTTTAACTTCCCTGACTACGCGAAAATGGCAGCTATGATTTCAACCTCTATCCTGGAGAAAACGGAAATCAAGTCCTGTGCCATGATGTCAGTGGAAAACGGAGAGACCATTGAGCTTTACAAGGACAAGACGCCTATTGTAAAGATGCCGAAAAAGGGCGGAACCGGATTAAATGACAGCTTTTCGGATCTCTGCGATCTGATTAAGGGAACGGTTGAATCCTCTTCTGATTTGGAAGATATCAAGAAGCGTGTCTGCTATTAAGAATAGAAATGTGGTGAAAGGGGCTGTTGCAAAATAGGCCATCAGCCATTTCCGATAATCGGAAAAGTCTGCTGTCTTATTTTGCGGCAGCCCTTTTAAAAGGAGAAATATGAATACAGAAAGATTGAAAACCTTATGTAACAGCTTTGGAGTCAGCAGCGGGGAGCAGGCGGCGGCCAAAATTCTCCGGGAGAGCTGTAAGCCTCTGTGCGATGAGTTAAAGTATGACCGCCTCGGCTCGGTATTTGCCGTAAAAAAATCAAAAAACCCTAAGGCGGCAACGCTTATGATTGCCTCCCCTCTGGATGAAGTGGGACTGATGATTTCCGAGGTGAAAAAGGACGGAACCCTGGCTTTTATTCCTCTGGAGAGTATTGCCCTTAGTTCCCTGCTGCATCAGCGCGTGCGGATTCTGACCAGAGAGGACACGTTTATTGACGGCGTCATCGGCATGGACAAAAAGGCTCTGGAGGACTCCTGCGAGATCAAGAGCGCGGAGGATCTCTTTATCACCTGCGGTTTAAGCGGCGATGAGGCAAAGGAGCGGATTCATCCGGGAGACCTGGCAGGCTATGCAGGCACTTTTGGAGAGCAGGACGGGACTGTGATTGCAAAGGCCCTGTTTCCGCGGGTGCTGAATGAAGTTATCCTGGAGCTTTTGGAAAAATTGAAGGATACGGAGCTTGATTTTCATTTGGCAGCAGGCGGCGTTGCCCAGTCTGTCATCGGATACCGGGGGACTAAGACAGCGACCTATGTGATACGGCCGGATGCGGCCATTGCGCTTACGGCATTTGATACGGCAAAAAGGAAGGTTCAGTTGGGAGATAAGGTGATTCTGGGCTATTATGATCGCCAGATGCTTCCCGCCCAGGCGCTTCTTCGGGATTTTGCCGGGCAGACGGAGACAAAGGAGTATTTCGGTCTCCTGGGAAATGACGGGTCCTTTATCCATAAGACCTTAAAGGGAACCCCCAGTATCAGCGTCGGCATTGCTGTGGACCATCTGGGAAGCGCAAATGAAATCTGTAAGGTCAGCGATGCGGATGCCCTGACGGATGCATTGGCTTCTTACCTGCGTACCTTGGACTCGGAGAAAATTATGGGATTTGGAATGGGTGACGGGCATGGTTGATTTGGAAAAAATGGAACGGATTTGCGGAGCGCCGGGTATTTCCTCCTTTGAGCAGGAGATTGGATGTATTTTGGAGGAGGAGTACAGGGGCCTTGGCCTGAATTGCAGAAAGGACGGTCTTGGAAGCGTCATTGCCGCAAAGTGTGAAGACAGGCCGGGACCGAAAATGATGATTGCCGCCCATATGGACGAGGTTGGATTTATGGTAGAGACCATTGACGAGCAGGGCTTTTTAAGGCTGCGGCCGGTGGGGAGCTGGTGGAGCCATCTTGTTCTGGGGCAGTGGTATACGGTTGTCACAAGGGAAAATGGGTCTTATCCGGCTTTGATGGGGAGTATGGCAACACACGGGTTGCCTGCCGAGATTCGGAACAAGACGGTTTCTATGGAGGATATATATCTGGATCTGGGAGTGGAGAACCGGGAGGAGGTTCTTTCTCTGGGGATTGCTGTGGGAGATATGGTAGTGCCCTGGACTCATTTTGAGGTGATGCGGAATCCAAAATATGTGTCCTGCAAGGCATTTGACGACCGGATTGGAAATTATATTATGCTGGAAGCGGCTAAGCGGCTTCGGGATGAGGTTCATACGCCTCTGTATCTGGCGAATACCGTTCAGGAGGAGCCGGGGCTTCGGGGAGCGAGAACGGCGGTGGAATGGGTGCATCCTGATATTGCATTTGCGATTGATACCACACTGGCCGGGGATACGCCTGCCAATCACAATATCTGCTCTCTGGGGAAGGGCGTGGTGCTGTCTATGATTGATTCCAATTCCATTGCTCCCAGAAAATTGGTGCGGTATGTGGAAGGGATTTGCAGGAAGCATGGGATTGACCATCAGTATGCGGTATTCAACAAGGGCGGAACGGATTCGGGGAATATTCATAAGGCGTTTGACGGTGTTATCAACATGACGCTCTCGATTCCGATTCGGTATATGCATACGAATCACAGTATGATCCATACGGATGATGTGGAGGCTTGTATTCGGCTTGTTTGTGAGCTGGCGAAGGATATGAGCGGGGAGATTTTTGAAAGTATATTATAAACGGCGGAACCGAAACAGAGATATTTTCAGGGAGCATAAATCAATGTGCTGATGCAAGAATTTGCGGCCGGGAAATGATTTGATGAAGGTGTATCAGGAAGAATGTTACGGAACGGAATAGGAGAGTGATATAGATGTATGGTATTATAGCGACCTGGCGGATGGCCAAGGAAGGGATTGAGCTTGCGGATGAAATGCTGAAGAAGGGGGAGACCTCCGGCAAGGCGATTGAGACGGCTATTAAGGCGGTGGAGGATTTTCCGTATTATAAATCGGTTGGCTACGGCGGTCTGCCAAATGAAGAGCAGATTGTGGAGCTTGATGCCGGTTATATGGATGGGGATACGATGAGTGTCGGCGCTCTGGGGGCGATTAAAGATTTTGCCAATCCCATCAGTATTGCGAAGAAGCTCAGTGAGGAAAAGGTGAATAATGTTCTGGTAGGTGCGGGAGCGGAAAAGTACGCACGGGAAATGCAGTTTGAAGAGAAGGAAATGCTCACGGACAGGGCGAAGGCTTTTTACCGTAAGCGGAAGAAGGAGATGGACCAGGAGCTGAAGCCTTATGATGGTCATGATACGGTGGGAATGGTTTGTCTGGATACTTCCGGGACGGTGACGGCGGCTACCAGTACAAGCGGGCTTTTTATGAAGCGAAGCGGACGTGTGGGGGATTCTCCGATTGTAGGCTCCGGATTTTATGCGGATTCTGAGGTCGGCGGAGCTACGGCTACCGGGCTTGGGGAAGACCTGATGAAAGGGTGTATTTCTTATGAGATTGTGCGGTTGATGAAGGAAGGGATGTCGCCGCAGGAGGCTTGTGAGAAGGCGGTGACGGATCTGGATCGGAGGCTTAGGGAAAAACGCGGGGAGGCCGGGGATCTTTCGGTGGTGGCTATGAACTGTAAAGGGGAGTTTGGGTGTGCTACCAATATTGGAGGGTTTTCGTTTAGTGTGGCTGCGGAAGGACTGGAGCCGGTTGTTTATCTTGTTACCAGGGAAGAGGATGGGCGTTGTAGTTTTAAGGAAGCGGATCAGGAGTGGCTTGAGGAATATATGCGGGTGAGGATGGCGCCTGTTGTGGAGTAGGTGGTAGGTTGTGAGGCTGTCGCAGAATCAGCCGGCAGCCCGGTAGGTTGTTGAGAAGAATTGTGTATCTGTTACAACGCACAAATCGATTTACAGGCACGTGCATTTGTGACTGGAAATTGATTTCATGTGGGTGCGTTGGAATAGATATTACGGAACTGGAATAGGAGGCTATTGTGAAGGAGAGAATTGTTGAACGTGTGGGAGAATTGCTTCCGGATTTGGTGGGGGATATTAAGACGATTTGTAATATGGATTCCAGGCAGGATACGGCTGCGCCGGAGCATCCTTTTGGGGTTAGGGTGACGGATTGTCTGAATAAGGCTCTGGAGATTGCAAGAGGGCTTGGATTTGAGACGGAGAATGTGGGGAATCAGATTGGGATTGCTTCCTGGGGGCCGGATACGGAGGATTATATTGCCTGTGTGGGACATCTGGATGTGGTGGATGTGAATGGGGTTTGGAAAACGGATCCGTTTGTGTGTACGGAGAAGGATGGGTTTTTGTATGCCAGGGGGGTTTTGGATAATAAGGGACCTATGTTTTGCTGTCTGTATGGGTTGAAGGCGCTTGTGGATCTGGGGTATGAGTTTCCGATTAAGGTGAAGATTATTTTTGGGACGAATGAGGAGACTGGGATGGAGGATATGAAGTGGTATTTTCAGAATCACAAGTATCCTTTGATGGGATGGACTCCTGACTGTAAGTATCCGGTGATTTATGCGGAACGCGGCAGGGCGGCTTTTCGGTATAGTCTGCCGAAGGCGGAGCTTGGGGAACTGGTTCAGTTTTTGAATGGGTTTGTTTTGAATCAGAATGATTTGTCGTCTGCTCTTGGAGTGGATTATGCGGATGAAGAGTTTGGGAAGAATCAGGTGCGGAAGGTGGAGCTTTTTGAGGAGGGGGATACCTGCGGACTGACTTTGGTTTCCAGTTATCCGGCTTCTTATTCTCTGGATACGATGCGGGAGGCTTTGGAGAAGCTTTGTACGCCTCATATGACCTTGTCGCTGGATTCGAATCTGGACCCGGTGTTTTTTGATAAGGATACGTATTTGGTGAAAACTCTGGAGCATGTTTATGAAGAGATTATGCAGGAGGATGGAAGCGCGGTGACGACTACCGGGGGCAGTTATGCGAAGGTGGTGAAGAATATTGTACCTTTTGGGCCGAGCTTTAAGGGGCAGAAGGGGATTGGGCATATGCCGGATGAGTGGATGCGTATCTGTGATATTGAAAAGAATGCGCAGATTTATGGCTATGCATTTTATAGATTGATGGATGGGTTAGGGAACTGAAACGGCAGTATCCTTTAAAATGTGCGGATTGATTTTGTGTTTGTGTATTTTTAGGGGTGTTGCGCAATTGGAATGGAGGTAGTGAATTGAAGAGACTGGGAATTTCCGTTTATCCGGAGCGGGCACCGAAGGAAGCTTGTTATGAGTATATGAAGCTGGCTGGTAGGTATGGCTTTCAGAGAGTATTTACTTGTCTTTTGTCGGTGGAGGAGAGCCGGGAAAAGATTGTGGATGAGTTTACGGAGTTTTGTAAGGTGGCTCATGAGAGCGGGCTTATTGTGTCGGTGGATACGAATCCGCAGGTGTTTGAGAGACTTGGGGCTGCGCCTATGGACTTGTCTGTTTTTGCGCAGATGGGTGTGGATATTATCCGCCTGGACGGGCATTTTGGGGAATTTGAGGATATACAGATTACGAGAAATCCTTATGGGATTCTGATTGAATACAATGCATCCTGTTCTATGGCGCTGGATTTGATGATTGAGAAGGGCGCTGACCGGAATAATATGTGTATTTGCAGTAATTTTTATCCCCAGAGGAACACGGGTATGGGGTTGAAACGTTATAAGGAACTGAACAGCCGGTATCAGCCTTTGGGATTGACCAATGCGGCTTTTGTGACCAGCAGAGAGAAGAATACGCATGGGCCGTGGGAGGTCTATGAAGGACTTCCGACTTTGGAAATCCATCGGGATCTGCCGATTGATTTACAGCTTCGTCATTTAAGCGCTCTGGGACTTTGTACGGATTTTATGATTGGAAATGCTTTTGCCAGTGAGGAAGAGCTGAAAATCATGGCGGAGACGGACTTGAGCAAGCCGTCTATGAAGGTGGATGCGGAAGAGGGGATTTCCGAGATTGAACGGGAGATTATTACCTGTGATATTCATGCAAGCCGGGATGATTGTAATGAACTTGTTGTCAGATCCAGCTTCCCTAGGGTAAAATATAAGAATGAAAGCATTGTTCCCCGTGAGAATCATAAGGATGTGTTTACGAAGGGCGATGTGATCATTGTTAATGATAATTTGGAGCATTATGCGGGTGAGCTGATGATTGTGCTGGAGGAGATTAAGGCCAGTGATGACTACAATTATGTGGGACATATCAATGAAGGCGAGCAGTTAATCCTGGACTGCATCCGGCCGGCTCATGGATTTGCATTGATGATTCGGTAGGAAAATGATTTAGACAAGGGTGTACCGGGAGGATATCACGGTACTGGAAACAGTGATATGCTTCCGGTGCACAAATCAATTTGCAGACACATGCATTAAGTGTCTGTAAAATGATTTAGACAAGGGTGTACCGGAAGGATATCACGGTACTGGAAACAGTGATATGCTTCCGGTGCACAAATCAATTTGCAGACACATGCATTAAGTGTCTGTAAAATGATTTAGACAAGGGTGTACCGGAAGGATATCACGGTACTGGAATGGAGGACAAATATGGAAAAGGTTGTGGAAATATGCTGCGGAAGCTATGAGGATACACTGGCGGCATATCATGGAGGCGCCAAACGCATTGAGCTGAACAGCGCCCTGTACCTGGGAGGCTTAACGCCGTCTTTGGGAACACTCATTTTAACAAAAAAGAATACGGATCTGAAGGTTATTGCTATGGTTAGACCCCGCGGAGCCGGTTTCTGCTACAGCGCTGCCGACTTTGAGGTTATGAAGGCCGACGCCGAGCTTCTTCTTCAAAACGGCGCCGACGGCATTGCCTTTGGCTGTCTCAATGAAAACGGAGAGATAGAAGAAAATCAGACCCGGGAAATGACAGGCATTATCAAGAAGTATCACGGAGAGGCAGTCTTCCATCGTGCCTTTGACTGTGTGCAAGATCCCTGCAAAGCCATTGAAATTCTGATTGATATTGGAATAGATCGCATTTTAACCAGCGGCGGGCAGGAAAAGGCTGTGGACGGCATAGAGCTTTTGGCTAAGCTGCAAAAGGAATATGGGGAAAGAATCGAGCTTCTGGCCGGCAGCGGCATGAATGCAGGAAATGCCGCAGAGCTTATGGAGCGTACCGGAATCCGTCAGGTACACAGCTCCTGTCGCGGATGGCTTCCCGATCCCACCACAGAAGGGCCGCAGGTTTCCTATGCATATGCGGAGCCGCCTCACAGAAAGGACTATGAGGCTGTGGACAAAAATTTAGTAAAGAAGCTGGTTGATGCCTTATGAATTTTCAGAAAATAAGAAATAATGATAAAGTGCGTTTTGCTTATACTTTTGCAAGCGTTTTACTTGCAGGCTTTATGCAGGCGGCCGTTATGCAGATTTTTATGGTTCCCATTAACCTGCTGTCCAGCGGCTTTACGGGCGTGGCGTTTTTGATAGAGAAGATAACCTCCGCCTTTTTTGGATTTTCCTTTTCCGTATCTTTGGGAATGCTGCTCCTCAATATACCGGTAGCCATTATGTGCAGCAAAAGCATTAGTAAGCGGTTTACCTTCTTTTCTCTTTTGCAGGTTTTCTTCGCCAGCTTCTTTCTGCGGGTGCTGAGCTTTGAGCCTTTATTTGAGGATATTCTGCTGAATGTGATTTTCGGTGGATTTTTGTACGGTATTATGACCGTTATTGCCCTGAAAGGAAATGCTTCCACGGGGGGCATTGATTTTGTGGCTCTTTATATTTCCAATAAAAAGGGGAAGTCTATCTGGAGCTATGTTTTTGTATTTAATGCTACATTGATTACGATTTTTGGCTGTATGTTTGGCTGGGAGTATGCAGGATATTCCATATTGTTCCAGTTCATTTCCACAAAGACCATTGATTCCTTCTACCATCGGTATGAGCGGATGACCATGCAGATTACTACAACAAAGGCGGATGCGGTGATTGAAGCTTATGTAGCGGAGTACCGCCACGGCGTTTCCCGGGTAGACGGGATTGGAGGTTACAGCGGAAAGAAGGTCAGTCTTTTGCACACGGTAGTATCAAGTTATGAGATTCAGGACATTGCGAAGCTGATGCGGAAGGCTGATCCTCATGTGGTGATCAATACCTTTAAATCGGAGGACTTTTATGGAGGATTTTATTTGAAGCCGATTGATTGAGGTAACAGTTAGGGCTTGTGTTTGAAGTTTTTGTTCGGAAATTGCAGATGGATTGTAATTACAATTTGGATATTTCATGCAAAAATAATTTATGGGACTTAAAAGTAAGATAGGATGAAAATGATCACAGGAAGCTTTAAGGAGCGGAATGTGATCATTTTTTTATGAAAAGGCAGGGGTTAAGAGTGGGATTTTGTTGGAAAACGTTGGGATATGTTGGTTTATATTAAGGTTGTTCATCTTTTTGGAGCCGTGTTTCCAGTGAAAATGAGGCAATAAATATACATTGCGGGCGGCAGGCAAATATTTTATAATCAAATATATCGGCGGCTAATACTCTTAGTGGACAAGGAGAGAACATGATTACATTTATGCTCTCTTTTCGGAATTGTATACCAATGAAAGACGAGTTTATAAATACATTGCAAGTAACAGGCGGATAATTTTATTCAAGTATAAGGAATCAGGATTTGGCTGAGGAGATTAGAGTGAATGATTGCGTTTGATTTTGGAAATCTTTGTTTTAATTCAGGGGCTTCAGAACAGAATATTTTAGTTGTGATATCCGGCAAAAATATGTTTTTGTCAATGAATGACTTTATAACAGAGGCTGTAAATTTTCTGGAATCAGACGGGAGGTTTTGCGGTAATTGGACTGAGATATATAAAAACCGCACGAACTTACCGGCTTCTGCTGATGATATTGCATGGATGAAATCACGATTGGAAGAGATGAATCAGCGTGTAAATATTCTATATGAACCAATAATCAAAGCAGTAAATGTTGTCCCTTCAAAATGGAATGATATAACTTTAGGAATAGAAACTATGAATGAGTATATTTTATATTTATGGGGTACATCAGCATAAATTTCGGTTTGAAGAAGTGCCAGGTGAGTGCAAATTCAGCAATCATATGCAAAAATATGCATGGAACGTAATTTCAAAAAAGGTAATGTTTATATGCTTTAAGAGCTTTCTTATTTCGAAGTGGAAAACATGTTGTTTGGAGAAGGCTATGCATGAGGGATCTTGAAAAAATATGAAATTATTATTAAATAATATGGACGAATTGTTATCCAAGACAGGATATTGCATCAAAAAAGAATATGAGAATCAAATTCTCAATTCCATATATAATTATTGTTTGTTGTTTTACTGTAAAGAAACCGAGGTTATCGCATTAACTAGGGAACCTTTAGAGGTTATCTTATATAATAAATATTATTGGCTTACACAGTATATGAAAAAGTATAGTGAAATAAATGGGTATGACGCAGGAATTGAGCAACAGAAATTTAAATTAATTGAGGAATTAGATCAACGGCTTGAAAATGTCGATTGGGACTTACTTCAAAAAATAGATGATATGATGGAGAAATGAATTTGAAGAGCTGTTAAGCGGGAGTAAAATCAGCAACTTATACAGCAGAAGCATTTTTCCAAAAGGGAGAATTTTAAAGACGAAACAAGAAAAAGCGAAAAAAAGGAAATTATTCATGAACAATCCTACAGTAGAGAATATATATAATTGATGAAAAAGTTTACAGTTTTGAAAGATTAGGGATGAAATAAAATAGAGCTTTAGAATTATTTTTAATTTATGCCTAAGCAGCCTTATGATTATCTTGCAACCCAAAATACATGTATCAATACCACTATTCGGAGGAAAATAGATGTACATCGCAGACTTACATATCCATTCCCGGTATTCCCGTGCCACCAGCAAGGAGTGTACTCCTGAGTATCTGGAACTGTGGGCGCGCCGCAAAGGAATCCACCTGGTAGGCACAGGCGACTTTACTCACAAGGCATGGAGAGAGGAACTAAAGGAAAAACTGGAACCAGCAGAGGACGGCCTGTATTGTCTGAAAAAGGAATACCGACTCAAGGACGGCACAG
This sequence comes from Clostridia bacterium, assembly GCA_910574835.1. GTDB lineage: Bacteria > Bacillota > Clostridia > Lachnospirales > Lachnospiraceae > Laedolimicola. The sequence continues at coordinate 227,711 of CAJTDE010000001.1, forward strand.
CAGGAACATCCTGGGAGCCTCGTTTTGTAGTGACAGGCGAGATTAGCTCAATCTATAAGAAATATGACAAAACCAGAAAAGTACACAGCCTCATCCTGCTCCCGGGACTGGAGGATGCGGATATGATAGCGGCAAAACTGGAAACCATCGGCAATATCCACTCCGACGGCCGTCCGATTCTGGGCCTTGACTGCCATGATCTGCTGGAAATCATACTGGAATTGTGCCCCCGGGCTATCTATGTGCCCGCCCATATCTGGACGCCCCATTTTTCCCTGTTCGGCGCATTTTCCGGTTTTGACACTGTGGAGGAATGTTTTGGAGATCTCAGCCCCCAGATACATGCTTTGGAAACAGGCTTATCATCCGATCCGTCCATGAACTGGCGTGTTTCCGCCCTCGACAGATTTCAGCTTATTTCCAATTCCGATGCCCATTCCCCGGCAAAGCTAGGACGGGAAGCAAATCTACTGGAGATCCAATTATCCTACGAGAATCTTTACGGAGCCATTCAGGAAGGAAAGGGACTGGAGGGAACCATAGAATTTTTCCCCGAGGAAGGCAAATACCATTACGACGGCCACCGCAAATGCAGCATTTGCCTAAGCCCGGCAGAGGCGGACCGCCATCAAGGACTCTGCCCAATATGCGGCCGGAAGCTGACCACAGGCGTATCCCACCGGATAGAGCAGCTCTCCGACCGCCCGGAAAACTATGTGCGGAGGGAAGCAAAAAGATACGAAAGCCTGGTGCCTCTGCCCGAAGTGATAGGGGCCTCCATCGGCCGCTCCGCCGCCAGCGTAAAGGTTGTGCGGGAATATGAAGCCATGCTGGAAAAGCTCGGCCCGGAATTTGAGATTCTGCGCCGCATTCCCATAGAGGAGATTTGCAAAAGCGCCGGAACCTTGATAGGGGAAGGCATCAAACGTCTGCGGGAGGGAAAGGTCATCCGCACACCGGGCTTTGACGGAGAGTATGGGAAAATATATTTATTTCAGCCGGAAGAACTGAACGGCCCGGACGGACAGATGAGTTTTCTGGAACAGCTGGAGCCATTGCACTTGACTAATAAGCAAAAATCCGACTTAAACAAGATTAATTCAAAAAATAGTCCGATCATCACCGCAGAAACAAAGAAAGAGGAGGACACAGAAGAAAGAAAATCAAAAAAAGAAGCGAAAGAAAAAGAGTGGAGTAAGCAGGAAAGAAATCAAAGCACAGAAGAAAAGGGAGAGGCAGACACATATTCAGAAAACCCGGAGCAGCAGGAAGCAATCCGCACCCAGGTCCGTGCTGTCGCCGTAACCGCCGGCCCGGGAACCGGAAAAACCTATACCCTGATTGCACATATCCAATATCTTATTGAGGAATGTAAAGTAAAGCCATCGGAAATAACAGCCGTCACCTTTACCAACCGTGCGGCAGGTCAGTTAAAAGAACGCTTACAGAAAAGCTTAGGAAAAAAGCAGGGCTGGAAAAAGCTCCGGGCCGGGACCTTTCACGCCCTCTGTTTATCCTGCCTCCAGGAAAAAGGCGTGGCAGGAATCCTGATTGACGATGTGGAAGCCCTGGAAATTCTTCGGGAGATCATAAAAGAATCCGGCTTAAAGCAAAAGCCGGAACAGATGCGGCATTTAATATCCCTTTTTAAAACGTCAGGAAAGAGCGAAGGACCAAAAAAGCCATACCAATTAAAAGCAGAGAATAAAAAACCTGATTTCATTGCAAAAGAAACCATACTGCCAGACTTAAAAGAAGAAGAGCTGCAAATAATAGAAGCTTATAACCACAGGCTGAAAGAACAGGGACTTTGGGACTATGACGATCTACTGGTAGAAACCTGCCGCCTCCTACAGCAAGAAAGAACCGGAGCCGAGAACATAAAACGAGACCTTGTAAGAGAAAAATCATACAATTACCTCCTGGTAGACGAATTTCAGGATATCAACCCCATCCAATACAAGCTTCTCAAGCTATGGAACCAAAACGGCACCCAGCTATTCGTAATAGGAGATCCGGATCAATCCATCTACGGTTTCCGAGGAAGCAGCGCAGCCTGCTTCGAAGCCCTCCGAACCGATTATCCAATGCTCCACGAGATAACCCTGACTCAAAACTACCGCTCCACACCGGAGATTTTGGCCGCTGCCCTCCCTGTAATATCTCAAAATCCAGGCCCCAAAAGAATACTCCACCCCCAAAACCCAAAAGGTCCAAAGGTCCGCCTGACAACAGCCAAAAGCACTGAAGAAGAAGCAGCCTTCCTAGCCGGAGAAATCATCCGACAAATAGGCGGAGCAGACATGCTCCAGGCCCACGAAGCTGCTCGCGCAGAAGAAAAAGAACAAAATCGCAGCTTCGGTGATATAGCAATCCTCTACCGAACCCACCGCCAGGCCGAACGAATCGAGCAGCATTTAAAGCAGGAAGGCATCCCCTGCATCATAGGAGGCAAAGATCCCTTCCTCTCCAATCCGACAGTAAGAGGAACCCTATGTTTCTTCCGCCATCTGCTGCACCCCGAAGATACACGTTCCAAAGAGGTCAGCCTCCGCCTTCTGTTCTCCAACCCCGAAGCTTACTCAAAAACAGCAGAAAAATACAACACTCAAATACAAAAAACAAAACCCCAAAAGCTGCTAACAGAATGGTCCTCAGACCTCCAATTAGAAAAAGACCGGTCCCTAAAAAAGCTTACCGAAATGTCCTACGCCGCAAAAACAATGGAAGACTTCCTAAACCATCTGCTTTTAGGCATAGAAAGCGACATCCGGCGACATCCGGGAAAGCATTACACCTCAGACGCCGTACACCTAATGACCTTACACGGCTCAAAGGGCCTGGAGTTCCCGGTTGTCCTCCTATGCGGCCTGCAAAAAGGGCTTTTCCCACTGGAAACAGGAGCAGGACAGACAAACCTTACAGAAGAACGCCGCCTATTCTATGTAGGCATGACAAGAGCCAGAGAAGAACTAATCCTTCTCACATCCGAATCCCCCTCCTGCTTCCTAAAAGAGCTGCCGAAGGATACGGTCAACCATGAAGAAGCCCAAATAAAAAGGCAAAAACAAAAAGAAATCCAACTAAACCTATTTGACTGGATAAACGAAAAAGAATAGCACAAATACAACACATGAAACCGAACAAAATCATCGGAATACAATAACCATAAAAGTATATCTGGTGATTTTCATGTATTCATACCTATTAGAAATCCTACTCCTAGTAACAGCCCTATCCGTAGATGCATTTGCCGCCGGCTTTGTATACGGCGTAAGCAAAATAAAAGTCCCGCCCCTCTCCATAATCATAGTAACAGCCATCTCCAGCCTGATCCTAGTCTGCTCCCTCCTGGCAGGAAGCTTAGTAAGCCGCCTACTCCCAGGAAACATACCCCAGCATTTCAGCTTCCTGCTCCTGTTCATCCTGGGCCTGGTAAAACTATTCGACCGCACCTGTCATAACGAAGCGGAAACCGCCGACAAAAACAAAGACGCCATACTCTCACCCACAGAAGCATTCGCCCTTGGAGCCGCCCTCTCAATCGACAGCCTTGCGGCAGGAATCGGGGCCGGGATTCCCGTTGCTTTCATACCCACCGCATTTCTGGCCTCCTTCCTCATAGGCGCCCTGGCCGTCCTCCTCGGAAGCATACTGGGCCGCCTAATATCGTCCCATTGTAGATCGAACCTCTGCTGGGTTAGCGGCGTACTTCTCATACTTCTCGCCTTTATGAAATTGCTGTAAAATACGCCCCGGACTCAGCAAAAGCAGCTCATGAGCCACAAGAGGCATAGCAGCCAGAAGAACAAGCTGCCCCCACTCCTCAAGCTCCAGGTGACAGGTCCCAAAAGCCCGTATAAAATAAGGAAACTCCGTAACCAGTCCCTGCAGCCCTAAACCAATCACAAAAGCCGCAATCATCAGCCGGTTATTCAGATGCTTCATCCGAAACAGCGATGTCTCCACATCACGCATACCCACAGCATGGAAAAGCTGTGAGATCCCCAGAACCGTAAAGGCATAAGTCTGCGAGCGTGCCAAAATCTCCGGCGACGACAGAAGAATACGCAGATTTTCCAGACTCACAGAAGCCCCATGAGCCGTCAGCAGCGAAATCGGAAGCTGCAGAAAAGCCGTCATACTGATAAAGCCAATCAAAATACCATAGAGCAGAGTACAATTCAAGCCCCCTCCGGCAAACAAGCTCTCCTTACTGGAGCGGGGCGGCCGGTTCATAAAATGCCTGGAATCTCCCGGGTCCACACCCAGAGCCAGAGCAGGAAGGGAATCCGTAATCAAATTGATCCAGAGAATATGGCTTGGCTTAAGGGGAGACCCAAGCCCCAGTAAGATAGCGGTCAGCATCGTAATAATTTCCCCGAAATTCGAGGACAAAAGAAATAGCACCGCCTTTTTAATATTCTCGTAGATCCCCCGCCCTTCCGCAATGGCCTTGGCAATGGTAGCAAAATTATCATCAACTAAAATCAGATCTGCCGCGTTTTTAGCCACATCCGTTCCTGTAATACCCATAGCCACGCCCACATCCGCTGCTTTCAGAGAGGGGGCGTCATTCACCCCGTCCCCCGTCATAGCCACAATCTTTTTCGAAGCCTTCAGCGCCTTCACAATGCGGACCTTATGCTCAGGAGAAACCATAGCAAATACCGACAGTCTCTGCACCGCCTTAGAAAATTCCTCATCGGACAGGGAATCAATCTGCGCCCCTGTCATACAATCCTCCGGCCGCTCCGCAATCCCAAGCTCCCTGGCAATGGCAAATGCCGTATCGCTCCGATCCCCTGTGATCATCACCGTCTTAACCCCGGCCCGCCGAAAATCACGAACTGCCTTTGCAGCCTCCGGCCGGATAGGGTCCATCATTCCCACAGCCCCCACAAACGTAAGCCCGCTCTCCGTGGGGCGGTCCGTACCAATACGCATACCCAGAGCCAGAAGCCGCAAAGCCCTGCCGGACAGCGTATTCATAGCGGCCGCAATCTCCCTGCGCTTGACAGAATCCAGGGGAACCGTCCTGCCATTCAGCAGAAGCGTATCACAGCGCTTCAGAATTTCATCCGGGGAGCCTTTGGTATAGGAAACAGTAGAACTGCCGTTTCGGTGCAGGGTGGTCATCATCTTTCGATCCGAATCAAAGGCCAGCTCCTGAATCCGCGGCAATTTTCGTTCCAGTGCAGGGCGTTCCAGATAAAAGCGGTGAGCCAGATCCAGAAGAGCAAGCTCTGTCGGATCTCCCAGACGGTTGTCCGTATTGATGACGGCATCATTGCAGAGGGCAAAGCCTTCCAGAAACTGGCGGTTTTTTTCCGGCGAGAGGGCGGCCGCATCCAGAATCCGGCCTCCTGTATAGCAGGCGGTAACCGTCATCTTATTCTGGGTGAGGGTGCCTGTCTTATCGGAGCAGACAACACTGACACAGCCCAGGGTTTCCACACTCGGCAGGCGCTTTACAATGGTATTAACCTTTACCATCCGGGAGACGCTTAAGGCAAGCACCATTGTAACAATGGCAGGCAGACCTTCCGGAACGGCGGCCACCGCCAGGGAAATCGCCGTGATCAGCATTTCCATAATATCCCTTTTCTGGAGAACGGCAATGAAAAAGAGAAGGGCGCACAGAAGAAGGGAAACAATGCTTAAAAACTTTCCAAGCTCTCCCAAACGCTGCTGAAGAGGCGTTGTCTCCGTGGGGGACTCATTGATAAGGCGCGCAATCTTTCCGATCTCCGTATCCATGCCGATAGCGGTGACAACGCCCTCCCCCCGGCCGTAGGTTACATTGGTGGACATATAGGCTTTGTTGTTTTTAGACAAATCCTTTTCCACGGGAACCGATTCTCCCGTTAAAGCGGCCTCTTCAATTTTCAGGCTGTTTACGGAAATCAGCTCCAGATCCGCAGGCACCTGACGGCCGGCGTCCAGGCAGACAATATCTCCGGGCAGAAGATCCCGGGCCGGAATCTCCTTTAAAACGCCGTTTTGCCGGATAAGAGCCGAGGGACTGGTCATCTGCTTCAAGGATTCCAGAGCTTTCTGAGCCTTACCTTCCTGGATCACGCCCACAACGGAATTGACCAGAATCACGGCGAGAATAATAGCCGTATCGCTGACCTCCCCTAAAAGCATGGAGATGGCGGCGGCGATAAAGAGAATAAAGATCAGCGGATCATTCAGCTGCTCAAAAAAGGATTCCAAGATCGTTTTGTGATGCCCGTCCTCCAGGATATTCTGTCCCCGAAGGCCGTTCGGAGAGGGTGCCGGTTGTTTCATATTATAATCCATCCCTTCTTGCATATTGTGGAAACAGGACACATACAAAGGTCAAGGCGCATTGGGGAATATTAATATTGAAGCCGGAGTACCGATCACATGCACGGCAGCCGGCAAGCGCAAAACCTTGTACGAGCATTTGTTATCAAAACATATGAAAAAAGGGACAAAGTTATGTTAGGAAAAAATAAGTTTATGGAGAATCCTTTTGCTTGTTTGTAAATCAGGAACGAATTGATATATAATCCGTTACTGCTTACGGGGGATGATTCCGCAGAGCGTTTCCCCATCCTTTGCGGTTTGGACGCAGCAACTGTCACAGGGGGCAAGCTTTGCCTGACGGATTTCTTGTGAGTCCTTAAAGCGTGTTGCTTATAATTTTGAAGAACAAACAGGTGATATCATTATTTGTGCAGTTGAGAAGCTGAAAAATCTGCCGTATAATAATTTCAAAATAACAATTTGCAAAGCACGATCCCCTGTAGGAAAGGAAAAGGATATATCTTATGAAAAAGATCGCAGTCATTGACGATGATATCTATATTGGCGATATGGTAGAAGAGATTTTAAAGAAAGAGGGCTACAGCGTTCTGCGGGCTTACTCCGGTACGGAGGCGGTCTATCTTTTGAAAGAGCACCGTCCGGATCTCATTCTCCTGGACCTGATGCTGCCCGGCCTGACGGGAGAACAGGTGCTTCCCTTAGTACAGGGAATCCCGGTGATTGTAGTCAGTGCAAAGGCGGATGTGGCGGATAAGGTAAAGCTGCTTCGGGACGGCGCGGCAGACTATATCACAAAGCCATTTGACACAAGGGAGCTGTTAGCCCGTATCGATGTACAGCTTCGTATGGCGGCCTCCCTGGGAACCTGTGGAAGTCTTACTTTTGGTGGCTTGAATTTGGATACGGCCAGGCACAGCTTAAGTGTAAACGGTCAGGCCATAAGACTTACAAGAACAGAATATGCCATCCTAAAGCTCCTGCTGCAGAACCCGAAACAAGTTTTAACAAAATCTGTCCTTCTGGATCGGATAAGTACGGACACGCCGGACTGTACGGAAAGCTCCCTGAAAATCCATGTGAGTAATTTAAGGAGAAAGCTTCGGGAGACAGGCGGAAGAGATTATATTGAGTCCGTGTGGGGCATTGGATACAAAATGCAGGAAGAATAATTATTTACGATTTCTTAACCATTTCCTTAACCGTTTTCTAAATCTCTTTCTGCTACACTCAGTGTACAGGTGTACAGGGAGACATATTACGGAACTGGAAAACAGTAATATGTCTCACAGTGCACAAATCGATTTACAGACACATGTACTTGTGGCTGGAAATTGATTTCATACAGGTGTACAGGGAGACATATTATGGTACTGGAATAGGAGACAAACATGGAATATTGTTTAACAGCAGAAAGATTAAGCAAACACTACCGGCACTTCAAGGCTCTGGAGGGACTTTCCATCCACGTCCCCAAAGGCTCTATCTACGGTCTGGTGGGAAGAAACGGTGCAGGCAAGACAACGCTCATCCGCCTTATCTGCGGACTCCAAAGCCCGACGTCCGGCGAATACATTTTATACGGAAAACGAAACACGGAAAAGGGAATCACAGAAGCACGCCGCCGGATGGGGGCCGTAGTGGAAACGCCCTCCATATATTCGGACATGACTGCAGAGGAAAACATCCGGCAGCAGTATCAGATCCTGGGAATCCCCTCCTTTGACGGGATTCGGGAGCTTCTGGAACTGGTGGGTTTAGAGGATGTGGGAAAGAAAAAAGCCAAAAACTTTTCCCTCGGCATGCGTCAGCGTCTGGGAATCGCCGTGGCTCTGGCAGGAGATCCGGACTTTCTCATTCTGGACGAGCCGGCGAACGGCCTGGACCCGGAGGGAATCATAGAAATGCGGGAGCTTATTCTGCGTCTCAACCGAGAGCGTCAGATCACCGTCCTGATATCCAGTCATATCCTGGATGAATTGTCCAGGCTTGCAACCCATTACGGCTTTCTGGATCAGGGCCGCATGGTAAAGGAATTAAGTGCACAAGAACTGGAGTCTGCCTGCCAGAAATGCGTCCGGCTTCGAATTTCGGACACAAAGGCACTGTCACAGGCATTGGAGAGAGTGGGATTGGAATACAAGATCCGAAGCCATGAGGAGGCCGATGTATACGGGGAGGTCAATCTGTCACAGTTGATTCTGGATCTTGCAAAGGAGGACTGTCAGGTGTTCGGTATCCAGGAGCACAACGAAAGTCTGGAGAGTTATTTTATGGGTCTGGTAGGAGGTGGAGAGCATGAATAAGCTGTTTTGGGCGAACCTGAACCGCCTGCACCGGGACAAAACCTTTAAACTTGGATGTGCATTTCTGGCAGGCATGAGCATATATTTACCCATTCTTCATTATGTGGAACAGGGAGAGAAAGCAAATCCCAACAATTATTTCTGGAACTTTAACCTTGTAATCGGAGTGATTGCGGCCGTCTGCTGCAGCATGTATCTGGGTACGGAATACAGCGACCGAACCATGCGTAATAAACTGATAGCAGGACATACGAGAAAAGACATCTATTTATCCAATTTAATCATCTGTACCCTTGCCTGCTTTTTTGCGGTGGCAGTATATATAGCGGCGGAGAGTCTTGTGGGGATTCCACTAAACGGAAATGTCCGGATGGATCCGTGGGAGCTGGCGGTCCGGTTTCTGGTAAGCGGACTTATGATTTTGGCCTATGTCTCCATTTTCACCATGATCAGTATGCTGAATCAGAACAAGGCTTCCGGGGCTGTGGCCAATATCCTCCTGTTTTTCGCTCTGCTGGTGTTGGCCTTTGTTGTTAAAGCAAGGCTGACGGAGCCGGAATTTCTCACAAACCACTATACCTTAAATGAATTAGGGGAGATGACACAGGGGGAACCCATGCCACATCCACGGTATCTTCAGGGAACTGTACGTGCCGTTTATGAGTTTCTGTATGATTTTCTTCCCACGGGGCAGATGATTCAGATGTGCAGCCAGGTATTCATATGGTGGCAGCGGATGGCGTTGTGCAATGTGGGGATTACGGCTGTGACTACGGGGATTGGGATGTATTTGTTTGGGAAAAAAGATATTCGGTAGTTTAAAAGGACATGGATGGAAAAAATGATTTGTATGGAAATATTGTGTCTGGTGCTGTTGGCGGTCTGCCTGCTGCTTTTATGGAAAATACACCTTTTGCGTAAAGGGGCAAAAGAAATACGCAGAGAATTTGAACAGAAGCTTTCGGAGGATACCAATACGCCCATTGTGATTTCCACCCGGGACTTATGCATGCGTCAGTTAGCAGAGGGAATAAACCGTCAGCTTAAGCTTCTGAACCGGGAACGCCATCGGTTTTGGCAGGGAGATCGGGAGCTTAAGGAAGCGATCACCAACATTTCCCATGATCTGCGGACACCTCTGACGGCCATATCCGGGTATCTTGATCTGCTGGATCAGGAGGAGCACACCCCGACGGCAAGGCGGTATCTGGAAATGATCCGCAGCCGGACCAATGCCCTTGGTGACTTGACGGAGGAGCTGTTCACTTATTCCGTCATAACCTCCCAGGAGGAGAATGCGGGGGAGTACCTGTCACTGAATCGTGTATTGGAGGAAAGCCTGGCCTTTTACTACGGGGCCTTTGTGCAGCATAAGATAACACCCGAGATCTCCATTCCGGGGGAAAAGGCAGAGCGATTTCTCGATCGCTCTGCCCTTATGCGCATCTTTGGAAATATCATCAGCAATGCGCTGAAATACAGTGACGGAGATCTGTCCGTAGTGATGAAGCCTGACGGGACCATTGTCTTTGCAAATAAAGCAGCGAGCCTCACTCCGGTTCTGGCAGGCAGACTCTTTGACCGCTTCTACACGGTGGAAACCGGCAGTCAGTCCACGGGTCTTGGCCTGGCAATCGCAAAACAGCTATGCGAGCGCATGGGCGGCAGCATCCGGGCCGACTATCAGGAAGAAAAGCTGATCATAACTCTCTTTTTTCCAAAATAAAAACGGTATAAATGTGTTTCCAAAAACATGGTCTCTGCCAATGCAGAACATATACGGGCGTATCCGATTGACAGACATATTCTTACCTTATTTCAAGTTTCAAAAGCATCAGCCGCTTTCCGGAAACGCTCCATAACCTGAGAAAGAGAACGCACACCCGTACAGGCTCCCAGGGATTCCACGGCCAGAGACGCGGTCATATTGGCAAAGCGGCCGCAGTCCGCCAGAGCCATATGCTCCGAGAGCGCATAGAGAAATCCGGCGGCAAAATTATCGCCGGCTCCCGTGGTATCAATGCACCTCGTATGGGGATAAGCGGGAATCACAAGCCTCTGCTCTTTTGTCTTAATAAAACATCCGTCTTTCCCCATCTTAATCACCATACAGGACACGCCGCAGTCCAAAAAGGCATCGGCAATCTCATCGGGCTTGGAAAGGCCCGATACGGCCTTCGCCTCTTCATAGTTGGGAAATAAATAATCCAGATATTGAATGGCGTCCCGAATATCCGCAAGCCGTTCTCCATTTTTACAGCGCGTCATATCGGCGCAGAGAATAAGGCCCTGCTCCTTAGCGGACCGGAACAGAGAAGCCATAGCCGGAATGTCAAAACAGGGTGAGACGAAGATACTGGCAAAGCACAGAAGGGGAGCTTTTTTCAAAGCATCCGTATTAACATCCGAAAGCGCCAGTTTACGCAGGGACCCGTTCCGATTGGTGATAAAGGAACGTTCGGCCTCCTGATCCACCAAAACAACATTGATCCCGGTGTCCAGATCCGATTCGATCACCGTATCCTCCGTAGAAACTCCATTTTCCCGGAAATAATTCAAAAGAATCTGTCCGCTCAGATCCGCCCCGAGCTTGGTAATAAGATTCACACGCTTTCCCAGGCGCGCCAGAGTGACGGCTTCGTTGGCGGCGTCTCCGCCGGGGGTAAGGGTAACGTGGTCTGCCGGACAGGAGCGGCCGGCCAGATCCTTTTTGGAAACGGGCCGGGCCAGAACATCCAGAACGGCGGCGCCGATGATGGTAATGTCGTACATATGGGTTATCTCCTTTGTGTGGTTGAAATGAATGATTCGAATCTTCCCCGCTTTATCAAATACTGCCATAATATAAGAGAGCCTTGCGACTGCTATATTAGCAAAGCTGCAAATAACTATTAAAATTATAGCATTTGCTGATACGGCGGGCAATGCCAAAAACGGCTGCTGCTGTTTGCAGAATGAGCAACTATAACTACTTCCGCCGCAATGGTACAGGAGTAATATCCTTCTCATCCGGATGCTTCAGGTAATACCGCGTATCCCTGGCAATGATATCGGACAGCAGCAGAACCGCCAGAAGATTCGGAACTGCCATCAGCGCATTGAGGGTGTCCGCGATACTCCACACTAGTTCCAACCGCACAACCGGGGCAAAGACAAGAACAAGAATCCATAGAAAACGGTAAGGAAACAGCGATATTTTTCCAAACAGATATTCCAGGCAGCGTTCCCCGTAGTAGGACCACCCCAGTATGGTAGCATAAGCAAAGGTAATAATGCCGAAAATCAAAATGGGTCTTCCGATATAGGGAATCTGTGAAAAAGCAGCGGTAGTCAGCTCGCCCCCGGAAAGCGTCTCCCAGGCAACATTCCCTCCGCGCAGAATGCTGCTTACCAGAACCAGTCCGGTGATAAGGCAGACCACAACCGTATCCCAGAAGGTGGCGGTGGAAGCAATAAGAGCTTGGCGAACAGGATTGCGTGTACGGGCGGCTGCAGCGATAATCGGAGCCGAGCCCATACCGGCTTCATTGGTAAACAGCCCCCGCGCAATGCCGTAGCGGGCCGCAAGCATGATACCGGATCCGGCCATTCCTCCCCCCACGGCCTTCGTGCTTCCAAAGGCAGAAGACAGAATCAGGGAAATGCTCTCTCCGAGCAGACTGCGGTTCAATACCAGAATCACAAGGCATCCGGCCAGATAGGAGAAGGCCATAAATGGGACAAGCCGTTCACAGACCCGGGCAATCGAACGGACGCCGCCCAGAATAACCAGGCAGGTAATAAGTCCGGTCACAAGCCCCACGGTAAGACAGACCGCGTCGGGCCGGACTGTCAGAAGCCGGGCCAAAAACGAAGAGCTTTCTTCTACAGCGGAGCGTACCGAGGAATCTATGATTATGGCAATGGCGTTTACCTGAACCCCGCAGCCGATGCCAAAGGAAGTAAGAACGCCGAAGCAGGCAAAGAGAATGGCGGGGACGCGCATCCCCAGACCCCGTTCCAGGGCGTACATGGCGCCTCCGAGCATGGTGCCGTCCCTGGTGCGCACCCGGTATTTTACAGCGATAAGGGATTCTGCGTAGGTGGTAGCCATGCCGAAGACCCCGGTGAGCCAGCACCAGAATACGGCTCCCGGACCGCCCAGGGCAATGGCCGTTCCCACACCGATGATATTTCCGGTTCCAAGGGTGGAGGCGAGAGAGGTGGAGAGGGCCGCAAAGGGACTAATATCACCGTCGGAATCCGGGTCTCTGGTAAGGGAAAGCCGGATAGCCAGCGGTGTTTTACGCTGAATAAAGCCCGTTTTCCAGGTCATAAAAAGATGGGTGCCGAAAAGCAGGACAATCATGGGCATGCCCCAGAGGTATTGATTGAGGGTTTCGATAAATACGGAGAGTGCGTTCATGGGCGGGTCCTTTTTGGGAGATTGATAGAATTATATGCGGCTGCAAACCAAAAATTTCATTGCCCATGAAGTTCGTCTGAAATTCGTTTTTTGATTTTCAGATACCTCTGGAATTAAATGAAAAAAGGAGTATAATAAAACCGGACATAAAATGTATTTTACGCGATAAGCAGAAAAGTCAAGTGTTTATAAGAAATGCTTTTGACCGACCGGTAAAGTCGCAAAGGCGCACGAGAGAAACTTTTATGAGTGCCCTTTCGAATAAAAGTTTCTCTCATTACAGGTGCGCCGAAGCGACTTTACCCTTTAGTGCCGTCGCGCAGCGACTTTCAATAGGAGGAAAATCATGGGACATCTAGCAAGCAGAGACGCCTATAAGAATCTGGAGGACCGCATCAACTGGTTTACCCAGGGCGCACCGGTATCGGACAGCCTGTATAAGATTCTCCAGGTGCTCTACACGGAAAAAGAAGCAAAATGGGTAGCACTCTTACCGGTGCGCCCCTTTACGGCAAAAAAGGCCGCACATATCTGGAACACCAGTGAGGCAAAGGCAGAAAAGTTTCTCACCCATCTGTGTGAAAAAGCCCTGTTGGTAGATTCTTACCACAACGGCGTGCGGAAATTCGTGATGCCGCCCCCAATGGCCGGCTTTATCGAATTTGCCCTGATGCGTACCAGAGGGGACATTGATCAGAAGTATTTAAGCGAACTGTATTACCAATATATGAATGTGGAGGAGGACTTTGTAAAGGACCTGTTCTTTGTCACGGAAACACGTCTGGGCCGCGTGTTCGTCCAGGAACCGGTGCTGACCAACGCAAACACCCTGCATATCCTGGATCACGAACGGGCCAGCCACATCGTGGAGGAAGCCGAATATATAGGTCTGGGCACCTGCTACTGCCGTCACAAAATGCTCCATGCAGGCCATCCCTGCGAGATAGACGCGCCCCTGGACGTATGCCTCACCTTTGGAAATGTAGCCCGTTCCCTGGCGGAGCACGGCGGCTATGCCCGGCTCATTGACAAGGAAGAGGCTATGGATGCCCTGGAGCGGTCCTACGCCCATAACCTGGTGCAGATCGGCGAAAATGTGCGGGAAGATCCGGCATTTATCTGCAACTGCTGCGGCTGCTGCTGCGAGGCGCTGCAGGCGGCCCGGAAGTTTGCGCCCATGCAGCCGGTGGCAACAACCAATTACATTCCCAAAGTAGACAAAGAAACCTGCATAGGCTGCGGAAAATGCGCCGGCGCCTGTCCGATTTTAGCTATTTCAATGGAGGAAGGGGAAAACGGGAAAAAGAAGGCGGCGATCAATGAAGAAATCTGTCTGGGCTGCGGCGTCTGCGCAGGGAATTGTCCCACGAAGGCCATTGAGATGAAGCGGCGTCCGGTACAGGTGATTACACCGGTGAACAGCACGCACCGTTTTGTTTTGCAGGCCATTGAAAAAGGCACATTGCAGAATCTGATTTTTGATAACCAGGCATTTGCCAATCACAGAGCTATGGCGGCGGTGTTTGCGGCCATTCTGAAGCTCCCGCCTTTAAAACAGGCGCTGGCAAGTAAGCAGTTTAAGTCCGTTTATTTGGATAAACTGTTATCAAGTCAGATAAAGAAAAACAAATAATAAAAGAAAAATCAAAGATTTGCCAAACGAAAGAAATTCCTCCATGTAGTATTGCACATGTGTGACAGGATATACTATCTATTGTTACTCGAAAACTGCAATACTGTGTGCTGTCTGACCATTTGAAAAAATATTCGCATCATCAGCCGGATTTTCAAGAGGTAAGTTACCGTAAGGACAATGCACAAAACATGGAGGAATTTTGTTATGAAAAAACAAGTCTTGTTTTTGACGGCGGCGCTGACGGCGGCAGTGCTTGCCGGCTGCAGTACAACAGATAACACGGGGAACGATACTCAGAACGGCTCCTCCGGAACCGTTGTGGAAAATGTTGTGCCCAATCACGGAAATACCCAGCAAAACACAGATAACAACAATCAAAACACAACCACCGACACAAATCAAAACGAGGCGGAAGGCGGAGATTACAAAATGGGCGTAGGCATTGTATCCCGTTTAAAACGCGCCCAGAATGCGGGAGACACGGATGGTTCTGCCGAGATCAATACCGTAGTGGCCGCAGTCACCGTAGACGGAGAGGGCCGCATCGCCAACTGCATCATTGATAAGGTGGAAAATAAGCTTCCGATCTCCAACACAGGCGCCATCGGCTCGCCGGCCAACACGGAATATTCCACCACAAAGGAGCTGGGGGACAGCTATGGCATGAAGGAAGCTTCTCCCATTGGAAAGGAATGGAACGAGCAGATAGCATCCTTTGAGCAATACGTCATCGGAAAAACCGTTGAGGAGGTAAATGGCATCAAAACCGATAACCAGGGCTATGCCGAGGAAAATGATTTGACAAGCTCCGTAACCATTTCCATCAGCGACTTCCAGGCAGCGATTACCAAAGCGGTAGAAAATGCCCGGTAAAGGATTCCGTATTATTTTTACTTGTGATAAACAGCATTTTCCTTTATAATGAAAAAAGTGTAAGAACTGCCTATCCCTGTGCATCAGAGCGGGGATAGGCGTTTACACAAAATCTATTGATGCATAAGATAATAGAGAGACACTTCTGTTACATATCCTGAAACGGGCGGTAACAGTATACTTCAAAGAACAGAGGGGGAAAGTTATGCAGAAATTCTTTAAAAGCCTTCCATTCAAATTACTGGTGGGCGTAATTGCAGGTATTGTCATCGGTCTGGTGGCAAATGAAACCGTTATGAACGTGGTGGTAACGATTAAGCAGGTTCTCGGGCAGCTTATCACCTTCTGCGTGCCGCTGATTGTCATCGGCTTTATCGCGCCGTCCATAACCAAGCTGGGCAACAACGCATCCCGTATGCTTGGCGTAGCCCTGGTGCTGGCCTATGTGTCCTCCGTAGGAGCGGCACTGGCTTCTATGGCCGTGGGCTTTGGTCTGATTCCGCATCTTTCCATTGTAACGGATGTGGAAGGGTTAAAGGAGCTGCCGGCTGTTTTATTCGAACTGGAGATTCCGCCGGTTATGTCTGTAATGAGTGCGCTGGCCTTTTCTCTTCTGGTGGGGCTTGGCGTCACCTGGACAAAATCACGCCAGCTGGAAACGATTTTAAATGAATTTCAGTCGGTGGTTCTGTCTATCGTAACCAAGGTAGTCATTCCCATACTGCCCTTCTTCATTGCTTCCACCTTCTGCGGCCTGGCCTATGAAGGAAGTATTACCAAGCAGTTCCCGGTATTCCTGAAGGTTATCGTGATTGTTATGGCAGGACATTATCTGTGGATGCTGCTGCTCTATGCACTGGCAGGAGCTTATGCCGGTAAGAATCCGGTGGAAGTGGTAAAGCATTACGGTCCGGCGTACATTACGGCAGTCGGCACCATGTCCTCCGCCGCAACCCTGGCAGTTGCCCTGCGCTGTGCCAAGAAGTCTTCCGTCCTGCGCCAGGATATGGTGGACTTTGGGATACCGCTTTTTGCCAATATCCATCTCTGCGGATCGGTACTTACGGAAGTATTTTTCGTGATGACGGTTTCTCAGATTCTTTATGGAAAGCTGCCCTCACTTGGAACTATGGTATTGTTCTGCCTGCTTCTTGGTATATTTGCCATCGGAGCGCCGGGCGTGCCGGGAGGAACCGTGATGGCTTCCCTGGGCCTGATTACAGGAATCCTGCTTTTTGACGGGACGGGAACGGCGCTGATGCTTACGATCTTTGCCCTTCAGGACAGCTTCGGAACGGCTTGCAATGTAACGGGCGACGGCGCGCTGACCCTGATGCTTACCGGGTATGTGGAGAAGCATCATATCAGGGCGGAGGAAGCAAAGCTGTAGAAGAAGTAAATATGGAACGCTTCAGGGCTGCCGTAAAGCAGACTGGCCGGTCGAAATGATCGCGGCAGTCGGTTTTGCGGCGGCTTTTTTGTTTGTTGGGAAAAAATAAAAAAAATTTAGGGTAATTAAAACCTTTTGGAAGACACACCCGTCTAATAGTTACAAGATTTTTAATAGTCCGGCTAAGAACCTTTTGCCGGCCGGTAAAGTCGCAAAGGCGCACGAGAGGAACTTTTATGAGTGCCCTTTCGAATAAAAGTTTCTCTCATTACAGGTGTGCCGAAGCGACTTTACCCTTTAGTGCCGTCGCGCAGCGACTAAAATAGTCCGGCTAAGAGCCTTTTGCCGGCCGGTAAAGTCGCAAAGACGCACGAGAGGAACTTTTATGAGTGCCCTTTCGAATAAAAGTTTCTCTCATTACAGGTGTGCCGAAGCGACTTTACCCTTTAGTGCCGTCGCGCAGCGACTGGAATAGGAGGAGAACGGATGCGAGCAGAGGCATTACAAAAGAAAGTAGAGGAAACGGTTCTGGATTCCTACGAAGCGATGTACCGCCTGGCATATACCTACGTGCGAAACGAGGAAGACGCACTGGACATTGTTCAGGAAAGCGTCTACAAAGCTATCAAGCACTCAGCCTCCGTTAAGCAGGAGAGCTACATCAAAACCTGGCTGTGGCGCATTGTAATGAACACAGCCCTTGATTTTATCCGAAAGAATCAGAAGGAGATAGCAGTTGACGCCTTCTACGAAAACGGAAGAGAGGACAGCTACCGGGATTTTGATACCATAGAAGCCCTGAATGTATTGACGGAGAAGGAAAAGGCCGTTGTGGTGCTTCGGTTTTTCGAGGATCAGAAGCTAAGCGAGATTGCAAGAACTCTGAATGAAAATACCAATACGGTAAAAACCATTTTATATCGAAGTCTTAAGAAGCTGAAGCTGGAGCTGACGGAAGGAGAGCTGAGCTATGAGGGATAAAAAATTAGAGGAAATGAGACAGGACTACGAAAACATCAAAATACCGGCGGAGCTGCGGCAAAGGGTAGAAGCAGTAATCCGTCAGGCAAAGGAGGAGACGAAGATGAAAAAGAGATCAAAGGTAATTGTGTACACAGGCAGAGTTGCAGGAGGCGTTGCGGCGGCAATGGTGATGATTACGGTGATGGCCAATTCCGGGGCGGCCATTGCCCATGCGATGGCAAAGATTCCGGTGATCGGCGCCATTGCGGAGGTAGTCACCTTCCGGGAGTACGAAAGCACCGACAACAATAACAATATGGAGGCAGACATTAAGATTCCGGAGGTCAGCGTGAAGAACGAGGACGGCACGGTGAATGAGGAGACTACCCAGAAGATCAACAAAAGTATACAGGAGTATACGGATGAGATTATCGCCCAATACGAGGCGGATGTGAAAGCGGCAGGAGAAGGCGAAGGGCATATGAATGTAGAGCTTGATTACTCCGTGATTACAGACAGTGACCGGCTGTTTTCCATTCGTTTTGACCAGCTTCTGGTGATGGCAAGCGGTACGCAGATGGTGAAGATTTATCATATTGACAAGCAGACAGGAGAGATGATCGGCCTGGATGGATTGTTCAAGGACGGAGCCGATTATATCACCGCTGTGTCAGAAAACATCAAGGAGCAGATGAAGGAGCGGATGGCCGCAGACGAGTCCCTTGTGTATTGGGTAGACAACGAAGATATGCCGGAAGTGAACTTTAAGTCCATAAAAGAAGACAACACCTTTTACGTAAATGAAAACGGTAAGCTTACGATCGTATTCGATGAATATGAGGTGGCGCCGGGATATATGGGAAGCGTGGAGTTTGAGATTCCCACAGAGATTATACAGGATTTGGTGCAGGAAGGCTTTTTGAAGTAATGAAATAGGGGTTCAGAAAAAAGTTATAAAATAGGACAGCAGTCATTTTCACATCCGTTCGTTGGTTCATTTAGATTCATTGGATGTCGGAAATGACTGCTTTTTTGCCAAGAAGGTAACTGCATAAGATTTTATCAGCAAAGATTTTTTAATAGAAATAATTGTAAATACATGTTGCTTTTTTCCAAAAAACAGCTATAATAAGTAACAGCAGTTCTTCCCTGAGAGGAATCGGCTATCTAGCTCAAGACCAATTCGGTCATATTTTCCAAGAACGAAAATTCAGATGAAAAGGAGGGCGGCAGGAGTTCCAATATTGCAAAACAAGAAACCGCAAATTATAATAGAAAGGAAATATTTTATATGGAAAAAAACGAAAAACTGAATACGCAGACGCCCTATGAGACGGAAAGCACAAAATCCCTGCAGGAGCTTAATCTGCTGGATGATTTTCTCTTTGATGTGGCAACGGAGGATTTGGAGGCATGTCAGATAATGATTGAGCTTTCAATGGGCATTACCTTGAAGAGCATCCGCTGGAAGGAAGGTCAGAAGGTAGTACATAATCTGCCGGGAAAACGGGGGATTCGGATGGATTTTTGCGTGGAGGACGGAGACGGGAATTTCTTTGACCTGGAGATGCAGAAGCAGAACCAGGGCAATATCCCCAAGCGGACCAGATTTTATCAGGCGCTTACGGATGCTCCCTTTTTGAAAAGCGGAGAAGTCGGCTTTGATAATCTGAAGCCGGCGTATCTTGTTGTTATATGCGGCTTTGATCTGTTTGGCTTTGGGAATTATCGCTATACCTTCGGAAATTACTGCGAGGAAATCCCCGGATTGTACCTTGGAGACGGCTGTAAAAAGATTATACTCAATACCGGAGGGAATAATGACAAAGAAGTGGATAAAACGCTGACAGATTTTCTTCATTATGTGGAGAACAGCGACGAAGCCACGCTCCCGGCAGGGTGTGATGAACGTCTCAGGCATCTGCATAAAAAGATTGTAAATATCAAATCCAGTGAAGAGATGGAGGTAACTTATATGAAGATGCAGGAACGAGACAGATTAATTCGGGAAGAAGGGGAAAATCGGGGAAGAGAAGCTGGAAAGGCAGAAGGTAAAGCAGAGGGGAAGGCAGAAGGCAAAGCAGAAGAACTGGTACGGATTGTATGCAAGCTTATGAAGAAAAACCGGACGCCGGAGGAGATTGCCGATCTTCTTGATGAAAAAGAAGATAAAATCAGCGCCATATGCCAGGCCGCAAAGCTGTGCGGACCCGAATGTGACTGCGGAGAAATCCGTGCAATTCTGGCAAAAGAGCAAAATTAAAAATTTATATTGCTTGAAAAATAGATGATTAGATGTCCCGGAAACAAAGCTTTTCCAAGGTTTGAATGCCCTATCATACAGAGCATAGGCAAATCTGTATAGGCTGTGAATGAGTATGGGGAGTAAAAGGGAGAGTAAAAAGTTTGAAGAATCCCTTGACATATGAGGTCTATAAGTATAAACTTAATATAAATGAAAGGTTTATAATAATAAACCTAAGCGGATAAAGAATACCTGATAAACATTTACCGCAAAGGAGGTTATACTTATGGATTATCATATCAACGAGAGCGAATACCGTCTCATGGATATTCTTTGGGATGTGCAGCCTATTAACTCAATGGAACTGGTGGGCCTGTGCGGGGAGAGGCTTGGGTGGAAAAAGTCCACCACCTACACCGTTTTGCGGAATCTGGGACAAAAGCAGATACTGCAGAATGAAAATGCGGTGGTGCAGGCTCTTGTATCCCGGGGAGAGATCCAGAGACAGGAAAGCAGGGATTTTTTGAAGAAAAAATTCCGCGGAAGCCTGCCTGCTTTTATTGCAGCCTTTCTACAGGAGGAAAAGCTGACAAAAAAAGAGGCGGAAGAGCTTCAGGAACTGATTAACCAGGCGTCAGAGGGCCATGACAGCCAAACGGAGCGGTAGAAACGCCGAAAGGAGGAGACTATGATTCTGTTTTTCAATCAATTACTGCAAAATAGCCTGACAGCGGTTATTTTGATTCTTGCGGTTCTCCTGTTTCGAAAGCTCACAGGCGACCTGTCCAAATTATATGTTCACATTTTATGGATCATAACCATGCTGGTACTGGTGCTTCCTCCCATTCCATCAGGCTCTCTGCAGACAGCACGCAGCCTGCTTCCGAAAACGGAATTTGGAGTTTCCGGAAAGCATTCCGGCGCAGCACAGGAAACGGAAACAGGAATCCTTGCAGGAGCAGAAGTACAAAATATATCTGCAGAAATGCCGAAGAACAGTGAAACGGGGGCTTTGGGAGCAACCCCGGAAGAACGGCTTTACCGGGGAGAGGGAAGCCAGACGCCGTCCGGTCTCTTTAACCTCAGTATTGCAGAGATATTTTTCGCTTTATGGGGACTGGGAGCAATCACATTGGCAATCATTATGTTAACAGAGTGGCTGCGCCTGAAGAAAAAAGTGAAATCCGCCGTCCGTATTCGAAGGGACGTGTGGAGCACGGCACAAATATCCACCCCATTTGTCATGCCGGGACTGCCCTCCAAAATCTATATTCCTCAGGGACTGGATAAGGAAGTGGATCAGCTGGAAGACATTTTAAAGCATGAGCGCAGACACATCCGCAACCGGGACCCCTGGATCAAATGCTTTACCGCCCTGGTATTGCTTCTGCACTGGTTCAACCCCTTTGTCTGGCTTGCCTACCGCTTAATGAACCGCGATATGGAAATGTACTGCGACGAATGTGTTCTTCGCGGCAAAGGCATAGAAGAAAAAAAGCACTATGCCCAAACGCTCCTGAATTATGCCTGTAAAAGCAGCGGTTTTTCTCCTGCCATTTATTTCGGAGAGAGCAATACAAAAAAGAGAATTTGGCACATACTCAATACAAAGCGTCCCCGCGCAGCAGTAAGCCTTTTCCTTCTTCTGATGATCAGCGGGTGCGGCATGTCCTTTCTGGCTGCGGGAGAAACAGAACCGGAAAAAGCAGTCGTGGATATGACAAAGGATGTACTTCTGACCGAAACATTATCTGACACAGATACGGCAGACGGGAATAGAAACCACGCGGAGTCCGGGGAGGAAGAAAAGCACTGGTCAGAAAAACGCATAGTAAACTCCGTCCGGAAAGATGTGGAATCCGGCTTAGATAAAAACGAAATGAATATAATGGGGGAGACAGAGCATTTTACCCTCTACGGCATCCGTGAGGGGGAGGAAATGGCAGTCCAAACGCCGGACGGCCTGGTATATGCCGAAGTCCCGCTTATCTCCAACTATGAGGTAGAGCCGCAGATCATGGAGCAGGATTTTGACGGCGACGGCAGAGAAGAGCTTGCCGTTATCACCTATGTGCTCCACGGGACCGGAATGTCCATACGCTCCCTCTTTATGGCAGACAAGGATGCAGCCGGCACATGGAATATCTATCACCTGCCGGAAGAAGATTATATACAGGAATTAACATCACACTTTACGACACAATACACAGAAGAAGGCGTAAAGCTGATATTCAACGGAGCGCCCGCCGGCGCTGCGGAACAGGTAGAGCAGGAACAATTGGACAATGAATACGCCTACTACGCCGGATCTCAGATAAACTTCCGTTTCACGGAGGAAAAAATATATCTCCGGGCAGATTTAGTCGGCTATTCCAACATCAATCAAGCCGGCAGCTACACAGGCCATCAGTTGGAAGCTAATTTATACTACCTGGGAGAAGGAAAATGGCAATTCTTAACAGTAAACTACGCAGACGCAGGCATCACGGAGCTGATTGAGTACGCGGTCCCCCGATATATCGCAGGTAATACAAGCGAGGTCAACGAACGCTATACCGCTCCCGGCACGCAGCTATCCGACTTCGGAGAGCCGCAGGAGATAACAATCCGCTCCATCATCTACCCGCCCGAAGAGCTGGCAGGCGGCGAGACCGAAGCCTATGTAACCATCCGCCGCGCCGGAGAAGACGCTCTGGACTACCTACACGTTCCCCTGAAAAGAGTACAGACGGAAAACGAAGAATCAGGCTGGGGAATTGCAGACAGATTCGGATGGCGGATAGCCGGCGAAATCTACATGGAACGATAGTTCTGACTCAATATCCGGTGTCCGGCTTTTCGCGGCAGGAGCAGACTTCTGTAACGCGAAACGTCCGAACACCGGATATGGAAATTCCTGCGCCACCGGGCTGCCGTCCGTCCAATCAAAAACTTTATTTCAAATCCCCCGCCGCCTTCACCTTCACCCGATTCGTGTTCCCGGGATAATACTGCAGCGGCACATCCTCCACATCAATAATCTCAACCGTCTCCCGGACAGCCCCGGCCTCCACAGCCAATTCAACCGCTTCCGCCTTAGCATCCTCAAGAGCCTTCTCCCGAGGCAGAACCAGATAATCTACCAGCTTGTCATAATTCCCCGAAACCTTCGAAATAGCCGATCCGATCGCATTCGCCACACCTCCGGCCTCCGGCTTCACAACCGTTTTGGCACCTGAGATCTTCTCCGGCAGAATCACAGACCCGCCCCCAACAAGAATCAGATCCACATCCTCACTGGAAACCTTCATAGCATCAATACTATCCTCAATCAGTTCCGTAACAGCGTCCAAAGCCTTCCTGGAAAAATCTTCGCTCAAATGAGCAACCTTCGTCTTATCTCCAAGCTCCGCAAGCCCCAACCGAACTGCAATATCCGTAGCCGTGCAGACATCACCGCCGAACACAAGCGCCTTCTCCGTAATCTGATACCCGACCGAATCCGGCCCCACAGTAACCTGTCCGTTCTTATGCTCCCGCACAATCGAGCCGCCGCCCAGACCAATGGAAACCACATCCGGCATACGGAAATTCGTGCGCACGCCGCCAATGGTAACCGCAACGCCCGATTCCCTGGGAAATCCGTTCTGAATCACCCCGAGATCCGTAGTCGTTCCGCCTACATCCACCACAATCGCATTCTTAAGCCGGCTCAGGTAGCAGGCGCCGCGAATCGAGTTTGTCGGCCCGCAGGCAATTGTCAGAATCGGATAACGTCTTGCATATTCCATTGTCATCAGCGTCCCGTCATTTTGAGAGAGGTAAATATCCACATTCGCAACACCCTCATCCGCAAAGCTTCTGGCAAAGCCTTCCGTAAAGGATTCCGCCACATGATAAAGAGTGGCATTTAAAATCGTAGCATTTTCACGCTCAATAAGCCCCATAGAACCGATTTCGCTGGAAATGGACACATGCACATCCTCTCCCATAACCTCCCTGCAAAGCTTAGCGGCCTCCAGCTCATGGTCATTGCGCACCGTGGAAAATACACAGGAAATGGCCACCGACTTTACGCCCTTTTCCTTAAGTCCAAGGAAAAAATTCTTGGCGGCTTCTTTGTCAAAGGGAGCCAGCTCTTTCCCGTCGTATTCAAAACCGCCCCCAACCATTGCAATATCCACAGCAATTGCTTTCAAATCCTCCGCCCAATCCACCATAGGGGGAATACCAAGAGAGGCCGGCGCGCCGATACGCAGGATACCAATGGAGGCAAGTCCTTTGCGCTCCACAATGGCATTGGTGCACTGGGTGGTTCCCAGCATTGCCTGCCGGATCTGAGAACGTTCAACGCCGGATTCCCGGAGCACGGCCCGAACCGCCGCCAGAATCCCGCCGTATACATCCTTTGTCGTATGCTGCTTTACACTGGCAGCCACACGGAGATTTTCATCAATTAAAACAGCATCCGTGTTGGTGCCGCCTACGTCAATACCAAGTTTATACATTACACATTCCTCCTAATTGAAATCGCTGCGCGATGGCACTAAAGGGTAAAGTCACTTCGGTGCACCTGTAATAAGAGAAACTTTCATTCGAAAGGGCACTCATAAAAGTTTCTCTCGTGCGCCTTTGCGACTTTACCGTCCAGCAGAAATTATTTTTCTAAACATTTGACATTTCTTAACTAGACTTTGCAGCGCTCCTCAAGCGGGATATAGTCCGTGTCAATGCCGAAATAACGGGGGCCTACAAGTTCAAGTCCCTCCGGCGTGCGCCAGAGCGGATAGCAGGGAAGCCCCACTACCATCACGCGTTTTCCATATTTCAAAGCGTCGGTGGGAACCGGCAGAAAAGTTTCCGTATCCACCAGACAAATAAGATCCGGCGTAGTGGCGAGGATTTGTCCCTCCACTGCGGCTGTCAGATTTTCATTTTGAAATTCTACATAGGCGGACTGGCCTTTGTAATCACCGATTCCATCCAGAAGAACCTTGCCAAAATTAAAACCGGCCCGAACCTCCCGAAGCACATCACAAATCTTGCCTTTAAAAAGCCGGAACCCCTGGGCGATACGTAAAAATGCTTCCTCCGGCGTGCAGTCAGAGGCTTCTTTCACCCGGCGAATGGCAGAACCTAAAACTTGGCTGCGGGTAACAATCCCCTTCACGGCATATTTTTTCATAAAGGCACCTTCCATAGAAAAGAGAGACACGGACACCGAACCGCCGCAGGCCATCGTCACCGCCCGGGCCAGCTCCTCCGTCCATTTATTGGTAATGGTACGGAAAATACAGGAATTTCCCTTTTCGTCCACCAGAGCCATAGGCGTAGCAGAGCCTCCCCCGATGGTAAAGGTCACCATCTGAAGCTCGGGAAACGCCCGTCCCATGCCGTCGCAGTCCACCAGAGGCAGCCCAAGCCGCGCCGCCGCCGCAATGGGAAGCATGGAATTAACGCCGCCGGCCTCGATGGGCATAAAGGCATAGACGGGTTTCCCGTAAAAGGTGGAAACCGTGTCATAAAGAGTCTGATATTCGCTCCCTCCGATGGCCTTCTCCGACAGAACCGTAGGGGCGCCCATCATGGCAATGGGAACCACCAGGGCGTCATCCGGCACTTCCTCCGGATCGAGCAATGTAACAGGGCCGCACTCCTTTACGGCGCCGATGGCAACCAGCTTGCCCACATAGGGGTCGCCCCCTCCGCCGGCTCCAAGGAGCGCAGCGCCCAAAGCAATGTCTTCAATTTCAGCAATTCCAAGTTTTCGCAAAATAGAACCTCCCTATTAGTAATTCCACAAAATATACATGGTGCATTCTTCTATGCACGGCACATATTCTGCTGACTGTAGTTTTATAACACACTTTAAAAATTATACTTCTGATACGTTACCACTATAAAGTGAAAAAGGGACAAAAAAACCGGCTTATCTTTGTCCAAAAGGACAAAGACAGCCGGGAAAATCGAATTATTTGGAAGCAGCCAGACGATTTAAAGCTGCGGCTCGATAAAGAGTGAACAGCTCCGGTGCCTTGTCAAGAGGATAGCCAAGAAGTTCCCGGATACGGTTCAGGCGGTATTTTACCGTATTTTTGTGGAGGAATAGAAGCTCGGCACAGGAGGAGACACTGCTTTTGCTGTCCAATAGATAGACCTCCAGGGTTTGGAGAAGCATATTGTCCTCATGCACATGTTTTAGGGCTGTAAGAGGTGACAGGGCGTTGGTCAGGGCAGCTTCGCTTTCGGCCAGAATCTTCTGACATTCAGACGCAAATTCCAATTCCTGCAGGGTATAACAGCCAAGGCTTGGCCAGATCTGCAGAGCAGTTTCGATAACTTCCTGATGGAGCAGAAAGGTACGGCGCACATCTGAGGTACTGTTTAAGGGATAGCACCGGGTCAGGGATAAGGAAAAATCCAAAGCTTTCAAATGTTTCAAGAGATCCTGGGAGACAGACACCCGTTCGGGAGAGCGCTCGATCCAGTCCATAAATGCTGCGGCGTGGCCCTCATACAAATCGGCAACTACCGTATGGCAATAATGGGCAAGATGCTCTTGAATCAGAGGAAGACCCTCTCGGCGGAAGCGTTCCAATTGATTTTCTTCGCAGCGCAGAATCCACATTTCATAAATATCAGCCACATTAATATGGAAGATATTTGCCAGCTGACGCATTTTGATGGGATCGTCCTGAAGAATGGCACGAATCAATTCGTGTGTGGCAGCCTCTTCGGATTTCCGGCCCCAGATATTGACACCCAAACGCACCACATCTGTTAGCTGAGTTAGAATCTCGCTGTCCGGCTGTATGCCCTCTCGAAGAACAAGGAGCTCCTGTGCGGAACCTGGGTCTGAGGAAATGGAGAAGCGGTAGAGGCGGCTGTCAGGAAAAATATCACAGGCCATAGACTGCTGATCTGCCGGAAGCCCATTCAGTGATTCGATCCCTTTCTTAATAGCAGCTTCCTGATTACGGGGCCACGCAATGAGATATTGAATCTTTAAAGAACAGTCACAGAGGATCAGAGAAGCGGAAATCCGATCACTGAGCATTTTCAAAATGGTGCTTACGGAGCGCTGATGGGAGGGAAGCCTGGAGACACGCTCCAAAATCTCCGATACCAGAGACGTATTATGAGTCCGATCCCGATAGATGAGAGCCATTACATCGGAAATAGCCTCTCCATAGCGCAGAGTTACATCCCCCTCCGGCATAACAATCAGAACAAAATCCATTTCGTCGGCAAAGTCAATGAGCCGCTGATCCACTTTTTTCAGGTAAACGCCTACATAGTAGAGGATTAAGCCTACCTCGCCGCCTTCTGCCAGACGTTTCAAATTTACATACTGGCGTTCCACATCCTCCGTCATATTTAAAAATCCCGTAATGACGATCTCACTGCCAAAATATTCTCCCTGGGGAAACACTTCGTCTACCAGAACGCCGGGATCCGTGGATTCCAGGACCGAGATAGAAGAGACAATCCTGGACAGGCCATTGTGTCCGGCAATGACCTTTGCCTGCCGCAGAGAAGGCAGCTTTAACAAATCTGCAACCGTTACGCTCATAGCTTCACCTCCGTACCCGTTTCCTTTTGGATTTTCGCTCCCGGAACACCGTAATTCGTCCGATAAAGCAGACAATTCGGACAAGAATGATACCGATTAAGATCCCGATACTGTCGATCATAACATCCCGCTTGGAGGGTCCCCGCCCGGCCACAAAGGACTGGTGGTATTCATCCAGACAGGCGCAGGCCACACAGAAACCGCCGGCCAATATGGTCAAAGCAATTCCCCGCAGTCCGTAGACATACAGGGGAAAAGACACACAGACCGCCAGCAGAAAATATTCCGTCACATGGGCGAGCTTGCGTACATAGGGATGCAGCATTTCCGTATAGAGATTAAGCTCCGCCGAACTCCATCCGGTTTCAAAGGATTCACAGATAATCTCCAGAAGCTTATGGGTAGCCCTCCAGCTTAAGTTCCCGGAGACCTCACCGGGCTGTGCGGAGAACTGGAAGATCACGTACAGCATAAACAGAGCCGGCAGGAAAGAAAAGGGTTTTAAAATGGGTTTTAAGTATCGCATAGTCCAGGATTCCTATTCATCGTATCTTAATATTCTTGAGCGTCACCCGCTAAACGGAGCCGGATAGGGGAACCGTTCATGGTGACGGTGGCTTTTGGTTTACTGTGGGTAAGCATAGCACAAGTAGAGGGAAAAATCCATACCTTACCGGACGAAGTCCGCCTGCCCGATAGGGGCATGCATTACGGTGTACCCGTAGGGTATATCTTCTCAAATGGGCTTGACGATTGACGAGACAAAATGTATTATAAGTATAAAATACGAATAGAAGGAGGCGTAAAAGATCGACCTGATACGAAGTAATCCGCTGCTTGTAATGTCTCTATCCGGAAGCGTTGTTGTTTTATTATATGGGCTTATGTGCCTGACACTGAAAAGACATATTTCCTCCGGATGCAGATATTTCATTTTAAAGCTGGCTGTGTTCTTCTTTTTGGTTCCGCTTTTCAGATTCAAGTACCGTATTTTAGAATTTGCAGAACGGATGATTTCTTTTCCGGAAAAAGATTTGGGACAGGTATTGGATCCAAATAGCATAATTATTATGAGAGGACAACAAACTTATGTGGGAATAAGGATTCAATTGCTGCGGCTCTGTATGTTATGTATGGCTGTCATTTTTCTGATCCTTATGGTCAGAAGTCTGCTGCGGTATAAAAAGGCAAGAAAGCTTCTCCTGTCTTGCGGAAAGGAACCGGTGCCGTCGAAGCTGCAGGCTCAGTTTGACCAAGTGAAAAGGGAACGTGATATTTCTGCAAAGGTACAATTGGTGTGCTCTCGGGAATGTGAAACGCCTATGACAATTGGAGTCTTTAAGCCGACAATTATATTTCCGGCTATGTGGGAGGCGGATTCCGGAGACCAGTCTTGTCAGTTAATGCTGCTTCATGAATTGATTCACATTCAGCATCGGGATTTGATTGTGGAACTGCTTGGACAGCTTGTTATTGCATTGCACTGGTTTAATCCCTTAAGCTATATTCTGTACCATGAGCTTTCCGTAATGAGAGAGCTTTGCTGCGACAGGAGTCTTGTTGGGGAATGGGATGAAGAATTGAGGAAGAAGTACAGCTCTCTGCTGATTGATGTGGCAGCACGAAGAGCAAAGAAAGAGGAAAGGCTGGCAGTAAGTTTTCTGGGGCGGAATGAAAAAGTTTTAAGGAGGAGAATCTTAGAGATGAAAGAAAAGAGCAAACAAAAAACATGTTTGGCAGTTTTGGCTTCGGCTGTTGTATTTTTAACAGGCAGTTTGACGGCGTTGGCTTATGTGCCGCCGCAGACTATGGAATTTTCAGAATATAATCCGGATATTGAGGTGGAACGTTGTTTTGAAACGGAAGATATTAATGCAGAACCTCTTTTATATGATTGTTTTTGGGTGAATTCAGACGGAACAATTGAAGAGATAAGAGATTATGAGTTAGAAGTAAAAGGATCCTGCTCTCACGTATATAAGGATGGCAAATATTCAGAGCATAAAAAAAATAGCAGTGGAGGATGTACAATTACTTACTGGGATGCAAAGAAATGTACAAAGTGTGGTTCGTTTAAAATTGGTGATGTGATTAATGTGATTACTTGTCAGAAGTGCATACATTAATAATATTAAATTTTGATTTGAGGTATCTGGTAAAGGTTTTAAACCTCTATCAGATACTTCAAAAGTAGGAGTAATTAGAGTGGATAAAAATTTTGGATTATCACATACAGAAAAAGAAATTATGGAATTATTGTGGCAATCAGAGGAACCGCTTTCTTTCCGGGAGATTCTAGATCATGCAAATGAAGTATGGAAGAAAAACTGGAAGAAGCAGACTTTGAATACGTATTTGCTCAACATGCAAAAAGCAGGCTTGATTGGCTCGGAGAGAGGAAAGGTATATCAAGTTTATTTTCCAA
This sequence comes from Clostridia bacterium, assembly GCA_910574835.1. Classification (GTDB taxonomy): domain Bacteria; phylum Bacillota; class Clostridia; order Lachnospirales; family Lachnospiraceae; genus Laedolimicola. The sequence goes on from CAJTDE010000001.1 coordinate 257,800, forward strand.
TGTGTACAAAAGAAGAGCACATTCAGAACTGGACAAGAAAGCTGGTAAGGGAGACCTTTGAGGGATCTCTTTATAGCTTTGTCGTCGCTTTTACCGGAGGAGAAAAGCTGACGGAAGAAGAGGCAGAGGAATTGAGGAAGTTGATTTAATAAATGAGTTGGTTAAGATGCTTTATATTATAGGGGATTGATAAAAATGTGAAAATGTATTATAAATAAGTAGTATATTAAATACGATTCAAAAAGGGGGTAATCTAAATAATACATGGTGAGAGGGGATAGCTTTTAAAATACAAAAGGAAAGAGAGGAATTTTTAATGAGAAAACGTTTATTAAGTTTAGTGATGATAATGGTTTTGATGCTGACAATGGGCTTTTCAACATCAGCGGCTAATGGAAGATCTCCGGTGCTTGTTAAGACTGAAGTTTATCCATGCAATAGTTCAACGGGGCGACCAGATAATAATTGCATAACAATAAAGGGGAACAGTCAGTGGGCGAATGGAACATTGACAGGAAGCGCAGCAACGGAATATAGGAATAAAGATCGTGATGCTTTTTATGTTAAAGTTTATATAGATCGTGGATCGTATACCAACTATAAGCTGTACGTAAACGGGGAATATGTAAAATCCGGAAGTTTACCAAGCTCAAGCATGTTTTCTACGGATATTATGGTAAAAAATGATAACCCGGGTAGCTGGCGGCTTGTATGTTACAGTGCAGCAGATACTACGGGTATTCCATTATGGGGATATCTTCGTGCACAATAGTTTTGTCACTTCAATGAAAAAGTTAAGATATAAATTCCCTTTCAGATGTAGACTTGTAAATTGCTATGTAAAGAGTTTTTTTGTCATGGACTTTAATAAAGAATGGCATTCATGTGAAACGATTGCCAGATGAAGCATAAGAAATTTTAGTGAAGATAATCACAGGTAAGTAAATTTAAATTGCCATCTGCTGACAGAAAGAAATTATATATTTTTTTCCGGCGGATGGCAATGCATAAATATCAGGAAAGGAACATAAAAAATGAATACTATTGGCGGCTTAAAGAATTCTCCATATAAAATGGGAAGTATTGGTTTATTACAGACAATGGTACAAAATGAAAACAAAATGTCCCAATCAACAATAGGATTCCTGAATTCGGGAACAGGGAAGAGGGAATCTGATGAGAAAAAAATAGTTGGTTCAGGAGTTGTCAAAGCTGAACAGGAGATTATACCAAAGGCAGAGGCTTCCGTTCAAAAAAGCAAACAGGAGTATGCCCTTTTTTTGGAACGAATTCAGGGCCAGACATCGGAAGAATCAGCAGAGGAAAAAGCACTCAGAGAAAGAAAATGGGAATATGTGCAGAAACTTTTGGCTTTGGAATTGACAGAAGCCGATAAGAAAAGAATGTTCGACAACAAACAGATATGTTTGGATGGGGACGGGAGCGATACTCTTACAGAGCAGCAAATTGCATATTTAAGAAATAAGTACGATGTACGGCATATGACGGAGGAAGATACATACTACTTTTTGTGTGATTTGACGGAGATGAATGTATTTTCTTCCGAAGATTGGGCAGCCGCATTGATTGGAGGTATTACGATACTTCCGGAAGATATGAACAAGCTGACGATAAGCGGCGAGGGAAAATGGGGATGGATGCTTGATGAAAACGGCAATGTTATTTTGGTGGAATCGAAACTTCGGGTTCAGGAAGAAGAAGAGGAAGATCCGGAATTGATAAAGGCCAGAATTAAAGGATATACGGACGATATCTTATTGGAGGCTTTTGGCTCAGAAGACAGAAAAGAAGTTTCTTCTCCGGAAGATCTTCAAGCAGAGCAGACATTGAAAGAAAATATGGATGGAATCACTGAAGAAATGGAAGCGATGATGCAGTCCGGAATTCCAATCAACTGTGAAGCATATACAAATGGTAAACCTAACAGTCACATTTTGATGGATGCGGCAATATGCAAGCATAACTTTGGACTGGAAATAAAAGGCATTCAGCAGGCGGCATATCAGGCACCCGAAGTTGCAGCCAGATTGTTGCCGCAATATCAAAAAGCATATAATGCATGTGATAAGCTTTTGAAAATTGTGGATCAGGTAAAGAGATAATTTGCAATTGACAGATTTTCGATGAAAACGACGAACAAAGAAAAGATATATATCTTTAAGACAGAACATACATGGAAGGGGCACGGCAGAAATCAGATATGTACAGAGCTTTCAATGGATTACTTTAACAAGAGGAGCAGAGAACCTTTTTTGCCATGAACTTTTATATAAGAATGGCATTCGTTCGGATTGACTGATGAATGGAATACTTAGAAAGATTCTCTTTATAAAATATGCTTTGTTGAAACTCTGCCACATGGGGCTTCTAAAGGAAGAATATCTGCATTAGTAGCCAGAATAGAAAAAGCGGCATTTGCATAAAGCGGATGCCGCTTTTTGATGAAATCAGTAAAGAATCTAAAATTTCATTTTCATAGAAAATCGGGATGTAACTCTCTTGCACCTGTTTCAAAACCATGCTATATTTAGAAAGGAATTTGTAACTGCGAGGGTACAAAGCAGCTGCAGGAGTTTCAACACAAAGCGAACAAAATCCGGACAGCGTATAAGGAGGAAAAAGTTTATGGCAATTCTAGTGACAGGCGGCGCAGGCTTTATCGGAAGCCACACCTGCGTGGAGCTTTTGGAGGCAGGCTATGAGGTAGTAGTGGTGGATAATCTGTATAATGCCAGCAGAAAGTCCATGGATCGGATCGAGCAGATCACAGGAAAGAAGCCCATATTCTATGAGGCGGATATTTTGGATCGGGAAGCGCTCAACAAGATTTTTGAGAAAGAGCAGATTGATTCTGTCATTCATTTTGCAGGACTGAAAGCAGTAGGCGAGTCCGTGGCAAAGCCTATTGAGTACTACTACAATAACATCGCAGGAACCCTGGTGCTCTGTGATGTGATGCGCAACCACAATGTAAAGAATATCGTATTCAGCTCCTCTGCTACCGTATACGGAGATCCGGCCTTTATTCCCATTACCGAGGAGTGCCCCAAGGGGAAGATCACCAATCCCTACGGTCAGACTAAGGGTATGCTTGAGCAGGTGCTTGAGGACATTCATGTATCCGACCCCGAGTGGAATGTGATTCTGCTTCGCTACTTTAACCCCATCGGCGCACATAAGAGCGGACTTATCGGAGAGGACCCCAAGGGTATTCCCAACAATCTGGTTCCCTATGTGGCACAGGTAGCCATCGGGAAGCTGGAGTGTCTGGGCGTATTCGGAGACGATTACGATACACCCGACGGAACAGGCGTGCGTGACTACATTCATGTAGTGGATCTGGCGAAAGGCCACGTGGCGGCTATTAAGAAGCTGGAAGAGAAAAAAGGCGTTCTCATTTACAATCTGGGTACAGGCAAGGGCTACAGTGTACTGGACGTAGTACATGCCTTTGAGAAAGCATGCGGAAAGAAGATTCCCTATGCGGTAAAGCCCCGCCGTCCCGGCGATATTGCTACCTGCTATGCGGACCCGGCCAAGGCAAAAGCGGAGCTTGGCTGGGAGGCTGAGAACGGAATCGAGGAAATGTGCGCCGATTCCTGGAGATGGCAGTCGATGAATCCCAATGGGTACGAGGAATAACCGGCTTTCAGGCAGAGGAAGACTTTGAAGGCACATATGCTTAAAATTATGATAGAAGGGACAGGCAAGGGAACGCTGCACTATGAAAAGAGGATTTGACAACGAAAAATATCTGAAAACGCAGTCCGAGCATATTCGGGAGCGGATTGGACAATTTGACAATAAGCTGTATCTGGAATTTGGAGGAAAGCTCTATGACGATCATCATGCATCGAGAGTGCTTCCGGGCTTTGAGCCGGACAGCAAGCTTCGGATGCTGATGCAGCTCAAGGAGCAGGTGGAAATCGTCATTGTCATCAGCGCCGAGGATATCGAGAAAAACAAGATCCGCGGAGATCTGGGAATCACCTATGACTCCGATCTTCTGCGGCTGAAAAGCATTTTCGAGTCAAAGGATCTCTATGTGGGCAGCGTGTGCATCACCCATTTTGCAGGTCAGTACAGCGCTCAGATGTTCCAGAGCCGTCTGGAGAAAATGGGAATCCGCGTGTACCGCCACTATATGATACCGGGCTATCCAAACAATGTTCCTGTGATTGTAAGCGAGGAAGGCTACGGGCACAATGAGTATATTGAAACCTCACGCCCCCTGGTGGTAGTGACGGCTCCCGGACCGGGAAGCGGAAAAATGGCAACCTGCCTGTCTCAGCTTTACCATGAGCACAAGCGCGGAATCCGTGCGGGCTATGCCAAGTTTGAGACCTTCCCCATCTGGAATCTGCCCTTAAGCCATCCGGTAAACCTGGCTTATGAGGCGGCGACGGCGGATCTGAATGATGTCAATATGATTGACCCGTACCACCTGGACGCCTACGGGGAGACAACGGTAAATTATAACCGAGACGTTGAGATTTTCCCGGTGCTACGAGCCATCTTTGAACGCATTTACGGGGAATGTCCTTACCAGTCGCCGACGGACATGGGCGTCAATATGGTAGGAAACTGTATAATAGATGATGAAGTGTGCCGGGAAGCCTCCGGGCAGGAAATTATCCGCCGGTACTACCATACTCTGGTGAATATCGCCAGAGGAAAGGCGGCCGAGGAAGAAGCCTACAAGATTGAGCTTTTGATGAACAAGGTGGGAGTGACGGCTCAGGATCGAAAGGCGGTTCCGGCAGCGCAGAAGCGGGCCGAGGAGACAGGACACACGGCGGCAGCTATGGAATTGACAGACGGCCGTGTAATCACCGGAAAAACAAGCGACCTTTTGGGCGCCTGCTCCGCATTGCTGGTCAATGCCTTAAAGGAGCTGGCGGGAATCAACCATAAGGTGCTTCTCATTACCCCCAATGTGATTCGCCCCATTCAAAAGCTGAAGGTCGAATACCTGGGCAGCAAAAATCCCCGGCTTCATATGGAGGAGGTTCTTATCGCCCTCTCCGCAAGCTCCGAAAGCAATGAACTGGCGGATCTGGCCCTGCGTCAGCTTCCGCGTCTCAGAGGAAGCCAGGTACATACCTCGCGTATGCTCAGCGCCGCGGATGAAAAGACATTCCAGAGGCTGGGTATCCTGCTTACCTCAGAGCCGAGATAGAAAAAGCCCGTCGTTTCTATTGGATTTATGCGGCCGGCAGTCCGTAAATAGTACTCCAAACAAATGTGCCGATTAAGGAAAGCATAGGAGGGAGGCTGTTTGCGGGCTGCCGGCGTTTGCATTTGACAAGCCCTGTGAAGGAAAATTCACACCTTTCGTATTGCTTTCTGACTAAACACACACTATAATAGAAGTGTTACCGTCACGAAAGCAGATGTTTTCCGGATCAAAGCCGGAGGGCGGGCTGTGATTCGGTAGCAGATACAAGGAGGAGAACGATGGAAGAAAACAATAATTCCAACCGCCCGGGGAATAACGGCGGTGGGGACAACAATAAAACTCCAAAAAACAGACAGAGTATCCTGGTGATTATGATTGTTACTATGCTTACGCTGCTGGCCTGGAATTATTTCACCGGAATGGGTTCCAATGTTACGGTCATCACCTATGACGAATTTACGGAGATGCTCGAGAAGGACCAGGTGGAAAAGGTAGAACTGGCTTCAAATCAGATTAAGATCATAGCCAAGGAGAAGAATGAAAGAGGCGGAGACATCGTCTATGCCACGGGAATTATGCCGGACTATCAGCTGACGGAGAAGCTGGATGAGGCAGGTGTGAAGTATGATACGCCCATAAGCGATATGAGGGAAGTGATTCTTTCCGCGGTTCTTAATTTTCTCCTTCCCCTGGCATTTATCTGGCTGATTTTCGGCTTTGCCATGCGGAAAATGGGTGGCGGCGGCATGATGGGCATGGGCGTCGGCAAAAGCAAAGCCAAGGTATATATTGAAAAGGAGACAGGCGTCACCTTTAAGGATGTGGCGGGTGAGGAGGAAGCCAAGGAATCCCTCCAGGAAGTGGTGGATTTCCTGCACAATCCCGGAAAATACGCGGAGATCGGCGCGAAGCTTCCCAAGGGAGCGCTTCTCGTAGGCCCTCCGGGAACCGGAAAAACCCTGCTTGCCAAGGCAGTTGCAGGAGAGGCTCATGTGCCCTTTTTCTCTCTGTCAGGTTCCGATTTTGTGGAAATGTTCGTAGGTGTGGGAGCTTCCCGTGTTCGGGATTTGTTTTCCGAGGCTAAGAAACATTCGCCCTGTATTGTATTTATCGACGAGATTGACGCCATCGGTAAGAGCCGTGATTCCCGTTACGGCGGCGGTAATGACGAGCGGGAGCAGACCTTGAATCAGCTTTTGGCCGAGATGGATGGTTTTGACAGCCATACGGCCTGCCTGGTGCTTGGTGCAACCAACCGTCCGGAGGTACTGGACCCGGCTCTTTTGCGGCCCGGACGTTTTGACCGCCGGATTATTGTGGACCGCCCGGATTTGAAGGGGCGTGTGGACATTCTCAAGGTTCATGCCAAGAATGTCAACATGGATGAGACGGTGGATCTGGACGAGATCGCTCTTGCCACCAGCGGAGCCGTGGGTTCGGATTTGGCAAATATGATCAATGAGGCCGCTATACTTGCGGTAAAAAATAAGCGAAAGGCAGTTGCGCAGAAGGATCTCTTTGAGGCAGTTGAGGTGGTTCTGGTTGGTAAAGAAAAGAAGGACCGCATTATGAGCAAGGAGGAGCGCCGCATTGTGTCCTATCATGAGGTGGGGCATGCGCTGGTGAGCGCGCTGCAGAAGGATTCGGAGCCGGTACAGAAGATAACCATTGTACCCCGGACTATGGGCGCCTTGGGTTACGTGATGCAGGTGCCGGAGGAAGAAAAGTATCTGAACACCAAAAAAGAGATTGACGCCATGCTGGTAGGTTATCTGGCAGGCCGGGCAGCGGAAGAGCTGGTTTTTGAAACTGTGACCACAGGAGCCTCCAACGACATTGAGAAGGCAACGCGCCTTGCAAGGGCAATGGTGACGCAATACGGTATGTCTGAGAAGTTCGGACTCATGGGATTGGAGACAAAGGAAAATGAATACTTAACCGGCCGCACCATTATGAATTGCGGTGACGCCACGGCCGCCGAGGTGGATCAGGAGGTTATGAAGATCCTGAAGGATTCCTATGAGGAAGCCAAGCGGCTCTTAAGCGAGAACCGGGATGTGATGGATAAGATTGCCGAATTTTTGATTCAAAAGGAGACAATTACCGGTAAAGAGTTTATGAAGATCTTCCGGGAGGCCAAGGGGATTCCGGAGCCGGAGGAGGAGAAGACGGAAACTACGGCAGAAGAGAAAGCACAAACAGATCCGGACAACACGGAAGAAGAGAAAGCACAAACAGATCCGGAGAATCCGGCAGAAGAGACCGTACAGGCAGACCGGGAGAATCCCGCAGAAGAGAAAGTACGGACAGATCAGGAGAATCCCGCCGAGGAGAAAGTAAGGACAGACCAGGAGAATCCGGCAGAAGGGAAAGCACAGACAAACCAGGAGAATCCGGTAAAAGGAGAGACAGAGCAGGAAAATATGACAGAGCAGCAGAGCACGCCGGATGAGGAAAAGACTGACGAGCCTCCAAAGCCGCCTGTAGTTATTGCAAGAGAAAGGCGCTGACTTTGCCCGAAGCCCCAAATCTCCGCAAAAGGACATTTCCCGCAATAAAGGGACATTAAATAAAAGGATTGGGGATAGTTAACCATGTTTGATATTGAGGAGGAATTGAAAAAGCTCCCAGCTAAGCCGGGTGTTTATCTGATGCATGACGAGAAAGACGCCATTATTTATGTAGGCAAAGCGATTTCCCTGAAAAACCGGGTGCGGCAGTATTTCCAGTCCAGCCGGAATAAGGGGGTTAAAATCGAGCAGATGGTGACGCATATTGCCCGTTTTGAGTATATTATCACCGACTCGGAGCTGGAAGCACTGGTGCTGGAGTGCAACCTGATCAAAGAGCACCGGCCGAAATACAACACAATGCTCATGGATGATAAGACTTATCCTTACATTAAAGTAACTGTGAACGAAGAGTACCCTCGGGTGCTCTTTTCACGTCAGCTGAAGAAGGATAAGGGGAAATATTACGGCCCATATACCAGCGCGGGGGCGGTAAAGGATACTATTGATCTTATCCATAAGCTGTATCAGATCCGCACCTGCAACCGCAATCTGCCCAGGGATATCGGAAAGGACAGGCCGTGTCTTAACTATCATATCAAGCAGTGCAACGCTCCCTGTCAGGGGTACATTTCCAGGGAGGAGTATGGAAAAAATGTGGCAAAGGCTCTGGAATTTCTGAACGGAAATTATGCGCCGCTTATCCGGGAACTTGAGGAGAAAATGAAGGCTGCCGCGGACGCTATGGAGTTTGAGGCGGCCATTGAGCTGAGGGAGCTATTGAACAGTGTAAAGCAGATTGCCCAGAAGCAGAAGATCACCCACAGCGATATGGAGGATAAGGATATTATAGCCTTAGCCAGCGAAGGGGAGGAAGCTGTTGTCCAGGTATTCTTTATCCGTGACGGACGGCTCATCGGGCGGGATCATTTTTATCTGCGGATAGCGGAAGGGGAGCAGACGAGGGAGATTTTAAGCAGCTTTATTAAGCAGTTCTATGCCGGAACGCCCTATATTCCCCGTGAGCTGATGCTTCAAGAGTCCATTGAGGACGGAGAAGTAATTGAGCAATGGCTTTCCGCCAGAAAGGGACACCGGGTTTATCTTCGTATTCCGAAGATCGGCACAAAGGAAAAACTCGTGGAGCTTGCCAAGAAAAATGCCGCTCTGGTGCTGAGCCAGGATAAGGAGAAGATCAAACGGGAGGAAGGGCGCACCATCGGCGCCATGAAGGAGATTGCCTCCCTTCTGGGGTTATCGGAAATCAGCCGGGTGGAGGCTTTCGATATCTCCAATACCAATGGTTTTGAGTCCGTTGGCTCTATGGTAGTCTATGAAAAAGGAAAGCCCAAGCGCAGCGACTACCGGAAGTTTAAGATACGCACGGTGAAGGGACCGGACGATTACGCCAGTATGCGGGAGGTGCTTACCCGGCGCTTTCTTCATGGAATGGAGGAGGAACGGCAGCTTAAGGATAAGGAGCTTTCCGGTCAGTTCGGAAGCTTTACCAGGTTCCCGGATCTGCTGATGATGGACGGCGGCCGGGGACAGGTGAATATTGCCCTGGGGGTCCTAAAGGAGTTAGGGCTTGGGATTCCGGTCTGCGGCATGGTGAAGGACGACAACCACCGTACCAGAGGGCTTTATTTTAATAATGTGGAAATTCCCATTGAGAAAAACTCCGAGGGCTTTCGGTTGATTACACGGATTCAGGATGAGGCTCACCGGTTTGCGATTGAGTATCACCGATCTTTGCGGAGTAAGGAGCAAGTACATTCTGTTTTGGATGATATAGAAGGCATCGGTCCGTCCAGGCGGAAGGCGCTGATGAAGCATTTTCAGTCTCTGGAGGCCATACGGCAGGCGGATGTGGATACCTTAGCCGGGGTTCCAGCCATGAACCGGAGGGCGGCGGAGAAGGTGTATGGGTTTTTTCATGAAAAATAGAAACGGATTGCAGTGCGCTTGTACTTCACTTCCTTATTGCAACTCCCCCGCATCCTATGATAAAATAAAACCAGTTTACAACACCCAAAAAGGGAGAAATCGTACAGGAACAGAAATTGAGAAAGGGAAAGATTATGGCGGTTGTACAGAGCATTGAGCTGACAAAAATGGTAGAAAAACTAAATCTGAAAAACGAAACCCCGGATATTGATATGGCGGGAATGAAGCTGGTTACTCCGGAGGTAAACCGTCCGGCCCTGCAGTTGACCGGATACTTCGATCATTTTTCTTCGGAACGGGTGCAGATTGTAGGATATGTAGAATACACCTACCTGCAAAGCAAAACCAAGGAGGAAAAGGCTCCTATCTATGAGCGGTTTTTCTCCAGCAACATTCCCTGTGTAGTCTACACTTCGCAAACAGAGCCGGAAGAGGAAGCGCTGGAGCTGGCTCATAAGTATCAAGTACCCATCTTAAGCACTCCGGTTATGACTTCAAACTTTATGGCAGAGGTCATTCGCTGGATGAATGTGGAGCTTGCCCCCCGGATTTCCATACACGGCGTCTTGGTGGATGTGTATGGCGAGGGTGTACTGATTATGGGAGAAAGCGGAATCGGAAAGAGTGAGACGGCTTTGGAGCTGATTAAGCGCGGACACCGTCTCGTCACAGACGATGTGGTGGAAATTCACAAGGTCAGTGACGACTCTCTGGTAGGACGTTCTCCGGAGATAACGAAGCATTTCATTGAGCTTCGGGGTATCGGAATCGTAGATGTAAAAACGCTGTTTGGTGTGGAGAGTGTCAAGGAAACACAGACAATTGACATGGTAATTAAGCTGGAGGATTGGGATAAAGATAAGCAGTATGATCGCATGGGACTTCAGGAGGAGTATACGGAATTTTTGGGAAATAAGGTCGTCTGTCACTCCCTTCCTATCCGGCCGGGCCGAAATCTAGCTATTATTGTTGAGTCTGCGGCAGTCAACCACCGACAGAAAAAGATGGGATACAATGCAGCGGAAGAGCTGTATCGCCGCGTACAGGCCAACATTGCAAGGAAAAGCTGACAAAAGGGGGAAGCAGCCATATGAAAAAGTATTGTTTTGGGGCAGATATCGGAGGAACAACCGTAAAACTTGGCTTATTTGACACAGAGGGAAATATACTGGACAAATGGGAGATTAAGACCCATACGGAAAATGAAGGCGCCGCTATTCTGCCGGATACGGCGGCCGCCATTTTGGGAAAAATAGAGGAGAGAAAGCTGAAACCGGAGGAAATAGTTGGAATCGGCGTAGGCGTCCCGGGACCTGTGTCCATTGACGGCGTTGTACCTCACACGGCAAACCTTGGCTGGGGATATAAAGAGGTAACAAAGGAGCTTTCCGAGCGGACGGGCCTGCCCTGTAAGGCAGGAAATGATGCCAATGTTGCGGCGCTGGGCGAGATGTGGGTAGGCGGAGCGAAAGGACACAAGGATGTTCTGCTGCTTACATTGGGAACCGGAGTGGGCGGCGGAATTATTGTGGACGGCAAGATTCTGACAGGCGCTCACGGCGCCGGCGGAGAGATTGGCCATATTCATGTAGAAGATCATATAGAAGAGCATTGCGGCTGCGGGAACCAGGGCTGCCTGGAACAGTTTGCCTCCGCAACGGGAATCGCGCGCCTTGCCAGGACAGCTCTGGCTGAGAGTGAGTCTCCTTCTCTTCTTCGTGAGGGAGAGATTACGGCAAAGGCAGTTTTTGATGCACTAAAAGAAGGGGATGAATTGGCGAAGCAGGTAGTGGAGCGTTTTGGCAAATATCTGGGAACTGCTATTGCTGTTATGACCAGTATCTTAGATCCGGAGGTTATCGTAATTGGCGGCGGCGTGTCAAAGGCGGGACAGATTCTTTTGGATTACACCCGTAAATATTTCAGGCCCAATGCCTATAAAGCATCCAAAGATATAGAGTTTGCGTTGGCGCAGCTTGGAAATGACGCGGGTATATATGGTTGTGCAAAGTTAATATTGGATTGAGAGTTGGAACACATGGAATAGGTTTTTGTGAGGCATGTAATATTCACTAAGGAACTTCCAAAAAGTGACAAATTTTTTGTGACTTCAAAGCATTGACTTTTCAAAGAACCTGTACTAGAATAAGAGAAACAGAAGATAATACATAAGATACAAATGATGACAAAGGTGTTGCCGATTCTCATGGCAGCACCTTTTATTATCTTTTGTTCGGGACTATAAGTCCTATCTCTCCCTTTTATATTCAGCCCGGGGTTTCAACTGCATTTTCAGATGCATAGCAAGCCCTGGGCTGAATTTTTTAGAAAGAAGCATTCCTATAGAGAATGAAATTTGAACTTTGACAAAATAAAATCTCCCTGTATGATGTATATGAGTTTGACGACTTAATACATCAGAAGACAAAGGAGATTTTATAGCAATGAAAGTAAAGTATGAAGACCGCCTGAAACAAAAATTAATAGCAATTACAACAGATACACTCGTAGTCGGCGTAGATATTTCCAAAAACTACCAGTGGGCAAGGTTCGTGGATTTCAGGGGCATAGAGCATGGCCGCGCCCTGAAATTTAAAAACAGCAAAGGCGGCTTTGAAACTATCTTAGCAAGAATCCGGGAGATATGCAAGAAGGAAAATTTTGCAAAGGCTGTTGTCGGGATGGAGCCGACGGGACATTACTGGAAAGCATTTGCGAACTGGCTGGAGAAACAGGAAGGAATAACGGTTGTTCTTGTAAACCCATATGCGACAAAACAAGCGAAGGAACTGGATGACAACAGCCAGACAAAGTCCGATAAAAAGGATGCGCTGACAATTGCGAAGCTGGTAAAGGACGGACGGTATTTTGAACTGTACCTGCCCCATGACGTCTATGCACAACTGAGGGGACTGTCCACCACCAGAACCGGGTTAAACAAGCGTAAGAACGCAATAAAGAATACCATCACGGCGGTAATGGATGAATATTTCCCGGAGTATGAAGAAGTGTTCAAATGCCCTCTTTCCGGGAAGGCATCCCGGCATATATTAAAAACCTGCCCGTTCCCGAAGCTCATCCTTGGCCTGGGAGAAGACGGCGTTACGGATGAGATAAAAAGGGCGGTGAAAAAAACGGTCGGGAGAAAGTTTGATGATCCACGGCAGATGAGCCGCATGGCGGGATACAACCTTGTGGAGGACAGTTCCGGGAAGAATAAGAGCGGGACAAAGATATCCAAAAGGGGAAGGAAAAACCTGCGGGGCGTGCTGTACCAGATGGCGCTGACAATGGTTGCGACAAATGACGAAATGAAACAGCTTTACCATTACCTGAAAACGAGGGAGAAGGCCCCTCTGAGGAAGATGCAGGCGCTGATCGTGGTCAGCAAGAAGATACTGACGCTGATCCATACGCTTGCGAAAAAGAAGGAAAGCTACGATCCGGAGAAGGTCTTCGGACATGTCCGCAGGGAGCAGCTGAAAGCTGCCGCCTGAAAACAGAATGAGCCGGTAATGGCACGGGGACAAGGAGGGTTCCTCCATCAGCCCAAAGAGGCAGCAAACAAGCACAAGTCTGCCCCGTGCCTTTATCCATAAAGCAGAATGAAGGAATGTGAGGGCACAGACCCAGCGAGAACTGATAGGGTAAGCGAATGGATATGAATCGGCAGGACACCATCACCAATCATTCCATCCAATCATGGATGATGATATATAAATATAAAAATATATCGGGAGATATATTGACAAATTTCAAATATTGAGATAGGGAGGAACTATCTATGAAAAAGAAACTAACTATTATACTTTTGACTGCATTTATGTTGTTATCTCTGACTGCGTGCGGAGGAAAGTCTAAGGAGTCCGAATCAATTCCTGATTTAACCGGTACATGGAAATCAGAAAATAATAACGGCTCCTATCAGGAAGCAGTTATTACTGAGGATTCCATTGAAATAAACTGGGTTATGGATGACGGCAAAACCAAATCCATCTATTGGGCCGGAACCTTCACAGCTCCTACGGAAGCCACCGATACCCATGAGTGGACATCTGAAAGAGACAAGGAAAAAACAGATACGGCACTGCTTGCCTCTACGGATGACAGCAAAGATTTCTCCTATAGTAATGGAAAAATAAGTTACGAAGTTTCTGCTATGGGGACAACAACAACCCTGGAACTTACAAAGGAGTAGAGAGTAAAACATTTATCCCCAAACTGCAGCAATATACAGTCTGGGGATTTTCTTTTAGCCTCCCTTGGCAGCACGGACTCTGACTTATGAAATCATTGTAACTATAATTGCCTTATTTTCCGGTATTCTTCCCAAGTGTTACGGTCACAACCTGCTCCTGGTATTCTCCGTCTATTGCCCGGCTCACGGTAAGCTTCACCTGTTCACCCTCTCTGTAATAGGAAAGCTGCTCCTTCAGCTCTGCCTGTGAGGTAATGCTGCTGCCGTCAAATCTTGTAATAATATCACTCTTTTTCAAACCTGCCGTTGCCGCGCCAGAGCCTTCCTCCACGGAAGTTATATAAACACCCTTGGGCATATCGTAAGCGCCTGCCACCTCCGCAGTCACATCCTGAACCGTGATTCCGAGGAACCCCTGTTCTTCTGCCGGAGCTTTTTCTTCCCGCAGGGTGCGGTTCATCAACCCTTCAATAATATCCAGCACATCATCTACCGGTATGGCATAGCCCATGCCCTCCACATTGGTATCCGAATATTTGGCAGAATTGATTCCCACCAGCTGACCATTCATATTCAAGAGCGCTCCGCCACTGTTGCCCGGATTGATAGCTGCATCTGTCTGAATCAAAGTATTGGTATAATCCTCGATTGTTACTTCTCGATTCAATGCGCTCACAATTCCTGTAGTTACGGACTGACCATAGCCCAAAGCATTGCCAATGGCTACCACCTGCTGCCCTACTTGGAGCTCCGAAGATTTTCCCAGCTCTATCACACGAATCTGCTTCTTTGTCTCTTCTGTAAGATCCTCCATTTTTATCGAAAGCACTGCCAAATCCTTACTGCTGTCTGTTCCTTTAACCTTTGCTTCTGCCATTTCTCCATCCACAAAGCCCACACTAATCTCCTTTGCTGCATTTACCACATGATTGTTCGTCACAAGCAAAAGCTCCGTATCCGTCCGGCCGATGATGATTCCCGTTCCCCTGCTTTCATTTTCAAAGGCTTGGGACTGTCCAAACATGCGAATCTCCTGAACACTCTTATTGGTAATTGATACTACCGAGGGCATGGCCTGCTCTGCTATGGAAGAAATATCCAAAGAGCCGTTTCCTTTATTAGCCGTGGTTATGCCTCCTTCTGACATTCCTGCTGCCTGCTGAAGCTTCACGCCGCCCACTGCTTCCGCCTGCTCTTCCTCTTCCATCCACTGATTTATCATATAATTGCTTCCCTGAAATGCGCCGCTGGCTACCACACCAAATGTTAAAGCGAGTGCTATGGTCTTTGCTCCTTTTTTCAGCATAATTACAACCTCCATCAGTTTATTGGGCAGTACTCCCGAAATTCCTTTCATTTTGTCAGGCTTAACAAAATGATATGACTTCTTTGGTCTGCTTTTTAATTTATAAAACTATTATAGGAAAAAATTGTGACACAATTATGGTGCTTGTATGGAAAATCTGTGATGCCACTGTGTTTTTTCTGTGTCTTGCCGTATGTAATCGAATATTCTGCACACACTAAAAAGCACAGAGCTTGTTTCAACAAACAGTAATATCCCTCACAATACACAAATCGATTTACAGGCACATGCCTTTGTGACTGGAAATAGATTTTATACAGGTGTATTGGGAGGGATATTACGGAACTGGTAATCAGTAATATCCCTCACAATGCACAAATCGATTTACAGACACATGCTTTTGTGACTGGAAATGGATTTCATACAGGTGTATTGGGAGGGATATTACGGAACTGGTAATCAGTAATATCCCTCACAATGCACAAATCGATTTACAGGCACATGCTTTTGTGACTGGAAATGGATTTCATACAGGTGTATTGGGAGGGATATTACGGAACTGGAATAGGAGAATGTATATTGAAAGTAAATCAGAATAAAACAAATCAAGAAATTATTGAAGGCTATGACTACTTGGGAAATTCCTGCTCTACCACAGACTGCACCGGTCTTATACCCAGCGAGCCTGCATCAGATGCAGAGCGGGATTCCTATGAGGAAGTTTATCACTACCAGCCAAAGCCAGTCCCAAAGCAGTAAATTACCCTGATGCAGACTGGCAAAACTGTAAGATTGCAGCACAGTAAGCTTATAAAAATACAGACAGGAGCTGCAGTCAACATAAGCCAACAGACTTTTCCAATATCCAATGCGCGCAAACCAAACGAACATGGATATCAAAGAAGACTGTTGGCTTATTATTTAACTTATTATCTACTCTTCTTCCTCCTCACCCTCTTGCACTGTTCCGGCGCCTCCGGTTACCTCATCAAATAAAAGCTTTGTGTCTTTATAACGCCCCTCGTCCGTATCCTGCATTACTGCCGTCACATAGCGGCGGCCGTCTGCTTCCAAAGCTCCTATCAAACACTTAGAATCATTAAGGCTGCCAGTCTTTAATCCAATAGCTCCCTCATAGTAATAATCGCTCCCTGGCTTCACCATTTCGTTGCTGTTCTTATAGGTTACATCTGCATTTTCAAAAAGTGCACGGAAGGATTTGGCCTTCGTAATCTCTACAATCGTCTCATTTTCCAGGCATGCCTTTGCAATCCGCACCATATCCCTGGCTGTCGTATACTGATCTTCAGCCTGATCTCCATCCGGATTCACAAAGTTAGAATCCTCCAGTTCAAGCTCTGCGGCATATGTATTCATAGCTCCTACAAACGCCGCAACCGCATCTTGTGTAGACGCATTTTCATCCCCCAGGATCTTATGTCCCGCATAATTCGCCAAAGAGTAAGCCGCATCATTGCCGGAGGGAACGAGCATAGCTCCCAAAAAGACCTTCACGCTTCCTCGATTCCCTACCTTCAAACTGGCAGTAGACGCCCCCTGGCTAATCAGACTGATTTCCTCACCTGCAGTCAGAACTTCATCAACACTGCAATACTTCAGCACGGTCAGAGCAGTCAAAAGCTTGGTGGTGCTGGCCGGTGCCACCCGATCCGTTCCATTCTTCTCATAGAGAATCATATCCTCATCCACAGAAAAAAGACAAGCAGCCCCCGCTTCCAGTGAAAGCTCCGGCATCTGTTCCGCAACCTTAAGCTTCTTAGCCTCTTCCTCAGCAATCCGCGCAGCCTCCGCTTCCTCTGCTGCTTTGCGTTCTTCCTCCTGTTTCTTTTCCAGCTCTTCCCTAGCTGCTTTCTCCTCCTTTATGCGGGCAGCCTCCAGCTGTGTTCCCCTGCCCGCAACCACAAGAAGCAGTACGATAAGTAAAAACTCCAGCTCTTTTTTTACAACAAACGGAACCTCTTTATATCTGGAACGCTTTGCCGTTCCCATGCGCTCAATATCCCGAAAAGACAGCCGAACCACACCAAAAATGAAATATCCCAAAAAGGTTCCTGCCAAATTCAAAAGAACCTCATCTACTCTGGCCGTCGCCCCGGTAAGAAAAATCTGCATTACTTCAATAAAAAGAGAAATTCCTCCGCACAGAAAGAGTACCTTAAAGAAGCTTTGAAAACGGCGGAACAAGAACGGAATCAAAAATCCCAAGGGAACAAATTTCAAAAGCGCCCCCATAAAAGCTCCAAAGCCTTGTTCCTTCACCAAATCAATGCTTCCCTTTATCGGTATGAAAGAAATCTCCTTCCAATCAGGCTTTAAGGAAAATCCAAGGGCCGGCGTTATCGAAGATGTAAATAACAGGAAGAAAAGTATTGCCATCAGAGCAAAACCTGCCTCATGCCAGATGGGCACACGCATCTCACTTTTATAATATAGAATCCAAATCAAAGCCCGAAAAATCAAGTATGCTACCAGTCCTGCCAGCAGGTATGGTCCGGCGCTCATCACATAATTCGACAAAAAATCCCCTCCTTCCCATTTGAATTATAACATGAAATGTAGAAAAAGGGGATTTTAATTCATTAATTTTTTCTGAATAAGATTAAATTAAGCTTTCTTCGTATCCTCTGCAGCGCATTATCTATGGACTTAGGCTCCTTACCCAAACGCTGGGCAATTTCCGTATAGCTTTGTCCGTTTAAATATGCCTCCAGAATCTTCTGCTCTAAGGGTGTCGCCGCCTTTAGGATCTCTTCCTGAAGACTCCGGATATTTTCCTGATCGATCAGCAGCTCTTCCGGGCTTCTCCCTTTCAGTCCGTCCGCTTGCTCTCCCAGCTCCGGGGACAGCTCCACATAAGAGTTTAAAGGAGCATGCTTAAGCCGCCCTGCCGCCTGGATAGCGCTGTAGAGCTGTCTGGAAATGCAAAGGCTTGCAAAAGCCTCAAAGGAATCTGATTTATCAGGGCGGTAATCCCGAATTGCTTTAAACAGCCCCAGCATTCCCTCCTGAATCAAGTCGTCGCTGTCTCCGCCTATAAGGTACAATGGCCTGGCCTGATTGCGTACCTGGCGCTTGTAGCGCTCAATCAGAACATCCATGCAGAGCGTCTCCCCTGCGTTGATGTTTTCTATAAGCTGCTCATCTGTCAGTTGTTCCCATCTTTCCATGCGCCCTCTCCCAGCCTCTGCCGCACAATCTCATAAGCCATCACTCCCGCCGCCACGGAAGCATTTAAGGAATCGATATTACCCCGCATGGGAATAGAAGCTATGAAGTCGCATTTCTCCTGAATCAGTCTTCCCACACCGTCGCCTTCATTTCCAATCACCAGACCGATAGGGCCTGTAAGCTTCAAACGGTACATGCTCTCTCCGCCCATCTGCGCACAGACAAACCAAAGACCTTCCTTCTTTAAATCTTCAATCGCCGCCGCCAGATTGGTCACCTTAGCTACAGGCGTGTAATTCAAGGCCCCGGCAGAAGCCCTGGCAACAGCAGCCGTAAGACCGCATGCTCTCCTTTTGGGAATAATCACGCCATGAGCGCCGGCCAGATTGGCTGTCCGGATAATTGCCCCCAGATTGTGAGGATCTTCAATATTATCCAGAAGAAAGATAAAGGGCGCTTCTCCCTTCTCTCTGGCCGCTGTCAGAATATCTTCCACCTCTGCATAGGTATAGGCCGCCGCGCAGGCAATCACCCCCTGATGATGTCCCGTCTCTGACATCTGATTCAGCCGTTCCTTTTTTACATAGTTAATGATGGTATCCTGCTTGCGTGCCTCACGCTTGATGGTATTGACAATCCCGTCCTGGCAGCCATCCAGCACAAACAGCTTGTCTATGGTTTTCCCGGAACGAAATGCTTCCAATACGGCATTTCTCCCTTCAATTGTCAGTTCTTCATATCGCATGGCTCCTCCTCCAGTCCCAGCTTTACCAGCTCCAAAAGTCTCCCCATCCGTCCCTCAAGATACAGATATCCCATCAGCGCTTCAAAGCCGGTGGCTCTCCGGTAATCCGACATAGACGCATGCTTTGCCATAGTTGGGGAGTTGGCATTGCGCCCTCTGCGGAATACATGCAGCTCTTCCTCCGTAAGCTGCTCCTTGATCCGTCCCAGCATAGCGGACTGCGCGCCTGCATTCACTAAACCGCTGGCCTTTTTGTGCAGCTTAGCCGCATGGGCATTCCCATGTCCCACTAAAAGTGAGCGAATCACCAGCTCATAAATGCCGTCGCCAATATAAGCAAGCACCAAAGGCGAATACGTCCGAATGTCCACATCCTCCAAGGCAAATTCTTCCCGAATGCCGGACATGAGATTCTCTACGCCCGTTTCCATTTCACACCCTCACGCGTATCTTCCAATACGATGCCCTTATCAAGCAGCTCCGCCCGTATCTCGTCAGCCCGTGCAAAATTCTTAGCCTTTCTTGCCTGCTGTCTCTCCTCAATCAACAGCTCGATATCCGCATCCAAAAGCTCTGTCTTTTTCTCTACAACCAGACCCAGAATATCACAGAGGGTTTTTAAACGCTCCAGACATTTTTCCAGATAATCCTTTGTATTTTCTCCGCCTGTATGAGTATTCAGATATTTGACCAGTTCAAATACGGCTGCAATGGCATCCGCGGTATTGAAGTCGTCATCCATAGCCTCGTCAAACTTCTTCACAAATTCCTCTGTTGCCTCATAATGGGCCAGCTCGCTCTCCGTCATCGTACCGCCGGCTGCCGTGCCAAGCAGATGCTTTAAGTTCTCTGCCGCCGTCACAATGCGGTCCAAGCTCTTCTTAGAAGCCTCCATAAGCTCTGCGCTGAAGTTTAATGGACTTCTATAGTGGGCGCCAAGCATAAAGAAGCGAAGAACCTGAAGATCGTATTTCTCGCTAATCTCACGGACCGTAAAGAAATTACCGAGAGATTTGGACATCTTCCTGTTGTCAATATTGAGAAAGGCATTGTGTAACCAATATTTGGAAAACGCCTTACCATTGCAGGCTTCGCTTTGTGCAATCTCATTTTCATGATGAGGAAATACAAGATCTTCTCCTCCGGCATGAATATCAATCTGCTCGCCCAAATATTTTTTAGACATAACGGAACACTCAATATGCCAGCCCGGACGTCCGTCTCCCCAGGGAGATTCCCAAGAAGGTTCTCCTTCCTTCTTTGGCTTCCAGAGCACAAAGTCTAAGGGATCTTCCTTCTCATCTTCGCCGGATACAAGAAGAGAACGGCCGCCGCTGCGCAGATCATCCAGATTTTTATGGGAAAGTTTCCCGTATTCCGCAAATTTTCTGGTACGGAAATATACGGTTCCATTTACCTCGTAAGCATAGCCTTTCTCAATGAGCTGTCCTATCATCTCTAACATTCCGCCAATCTCTTGGGTTGCCAAAGGATGGGTGGTGGCTGGCTTTACATTCATCATCTCCATATCCTTTTTACACTCAGCAATATAGCGCTCTGATATTTCCTGAGCGGAAACGCCTTCTTCAATCGCTTTCTTGATGATCTTATCATCCACATCCGTAAAGTTGGATACATAATTGACCTCATAACCTCGATGCTCCATATAACGGCGGACCGTGTCAAAGACAATCATGGGTCTTGCATTTCCAATATGAATAAAATTATATACGGTGGGACCGCATACATACATTTTCACCTTGCCCTCCTCTAAGGGTACAAAGGTCTCTTTTTGCTTTGTCAAAGTGTTATAAACCTTCATTTGCTTTCTCCTTTTCTGATTCCAGTACCGTAATATCCTTTCTGTCCACCTTTTCTAAATCAATTTCCAGCCACAGATACATGCGTCTGTAAATTGATTTGTGCACAGCAAGGATATTACTGATTTTCCGGTACCGTAATATCCTCTCTGCCCACCTTTTCTAAATCAATTTCCAGCCGCAGATACATGCGTCCGGAAATTGATTTGTGCACAGCGAGGATATTACTGATTTTCCGGTACCGTAATATCCTTCTTCTTTTTTTTCTTCTTTTTCTTTAAAGCCTCCAGTTCCGCATGGAGCTGCTCATTCTCACGCCGAAGCTCTGTGATAGTATCCATAACCGGGTCCGGCAGGTCCACCTGATTCATATCACTGCGGGGCACCTTCACATCTCCGCGTTTTACAATCCGTCCCGGAACTCCTACTACCGTACAGTTGGGCGGTACCTCTTTGAGTACCACAGAGCCAGCCCCTATCTTGGAATTTTCCCCGATGGTAAAGGAGCCCAGGATCTTAGCTCCTGCGCTGACCATCACATTATCCTGAAGGGTAGGATGCCGCTTCCCTCGCTCCTTCCCGGTTCCTCCCAGCGTCACGCCCTGATAAAGCGTTACATTGTCTCCAATAATAGTCGTCTCGCCTATGATGACACCTGAACCATGATCGATGAATAAGCCTTTTCCAATCTGTGCTCCCGGGTGGATCTCTATCCCTGTCTTGCGCACGGTTCTCTGAGACAGCCAGCGCGCCCAGAAGTAATGTCCTCTGCTATACCAGCGGTGTGCCAGTCTGTAACTTAAGATAGCACGAAAACTTGGATATAGCAAGACCTCCATAGGACTTTTGATGGCCGGGTCCCGCTCTGTGATCACCTGAAATTCTTCCTTAATGTAACGAATCATTCCCATATCATTCTCTCCCCTCCAAATCCGATATGGCGTGCTCATTTAAATAGGTTCATTTACTAAATGCATCTATCACACAGCCACTTTCTTATTGCCATAAAAATAAAGCGCGGATCATCTCGTCTTAAGAGACGAAATAATCCGCGGTTCCACTCTTTCTTAAAGGGCTTCCGCCCTTTCCCTCTCTCGCTTAACGCGCGAACACGTATCCGGCTTAAGCTTGCGCACTCACCGAATCAGCTCCCAGATGCACTTCATTCACCCCTTAGCCGGAGCCGCTTTCAGCCGGTGGCCGCTCCTCTCTGCTGCTTTGGTTGTGAATTACTTTTCTGTTCTCTGCCTTTTGTCTGTCTAAAGCTTTCTTTGATCTAGAATATGCAAAATCAGGCGGTTTGTCAAGTGTTTCCGGACTATAGTTGTAAGAATCCGGCTTTACATAGGGCAGTTCAGATTTACATTTATACGGTTTCATTTATATAGATCCCTTCCAGCACCTGAATCCGATTGAGCTTTTCTTTTAACATTTTTCCATCCGCAGCCTCACTAATTCCCGGCAATTCCTCTGCTCCCAGCATCCCGCATAAAAAGCTTCCCAGATCTCCAATGGAAATCTCCAGCTCCGGTTCTTCCCGCACCGGCAGGAGCCGGCTTCCCTCTGTTGTTAATTCCCAGCGGAAGGTTCCCTGATTCTTTGCAAGGATTGGGTCCGTTATGGCAATTGTCAGGCTCTGTTCCTGTGCGGCTCCGACCTGCCGCAAAAAAGAGGGGAGATGCAGCAGGCGTATCATCATAGGCGTTGTTTCCCACTCCGGCCAGGGGATATGTCTCCTTTCATATGCTTCGTCCTTTTCTATATAAAGATCATATTCCTCCGACAGCTGAGCGCTCTTTAAATCTGACAAGCTCTCTTCGTCATCATTTCCCATCAGCCGAAAGTCAAAAGGGAGATAAATAGCCTCGTCCGCAGGCATAAGAAAAGCAAAAGGCTGTCCCTCCTGCTCCATATCCTGCAAAGCCTTCACAAGAATACGGCGCATCAGACCCTGATGACGGTAAGTACGCTTTGTCGCCACTGCAACCAGATAATCTGCATGCACACACTTTCCCCGAAATCGAAACGTGTAGGGATTCCGATGCAGCATGGAGCGAATGTGTCCTTCCTCCACAGCTGCCAGAATCTGATTATCTGCTGCTTTGATTTTATAATATGCGTCTACAAAGGCTTCCTCATCCTCTACAAATACTTCTTCGTACAGGCTTCTGGAAATTTCTTTTTCCTTGTTGGCGAGATACCGTATCTCCATGTCTTTTGCCTCCATTCCGGTTTTGCATTATCCTATTTGGTGCACAAGGATATGGAATCATTTCCAGTGCCGCAGCATCCCCTGCACGCTCCTCTTTCCTCCATTACATCTTCATATACATAATTCGCAATGGGGAGCAGCGCACAGATTGCCTGAGAGGAAATTCCTTCTCCTGTTCCTGTAAAGCCTAACCCCTCTTCTGTCGTTGCCTTAATATTGATCTGAGTCTCAGAAATCTTTAAAGCCTCCGCCACATTTTTCCTCATGGCAGGAATATGCGGCGCCATCTTCGGACGCTGGGCGATAATGGTGGCGTCGATATTGCCAATCACATAATCAGCCTCCTCCAAAAGCGTTCCTACATACTCCAGAAGCCGCAGACTGGATATCCCCTTATACTTCGGATCCGTATCCGGAAAATGCTTTCCAATGTCTCCCAGCGCTGCCGCTCCTAAAAGGGCATCCATAATCGCATGAAGCAGCACATCTGCATCCGAATGTCCGAGAAGTCCTTTTTCAAAAGGAATATCCACACCTCCCAATATCAGCGCCCGTCCTTCCACCAGGCGATGAACGTCATATCCCATTCCAACCCGCATTTGCTTTCTCCTGTTCTAATATTACTGTTGTTAAGTTCAACTTTGTAAATTATTGTACCATAATCTCTCCCTTTCTACTACGATATTTTCAAGTTCTTTACCAAAAGCAAAAATGGGTGTATACTACTTTCAGAAAATTCAGGGAGGACTACAAATGATACAGGATATCACACCGCATATTTACCACAATGAATACCGGCCTGTAACGCCTGGGGACGACAGCTTTCTTCTATATTTTGAAAAAGATCTGGTACTTGTCAAACGACAGGAGAACGCCCTGTGTTTTCCTTGTTTCGGCGATTTCCCCGGCTTAAAACGAGAGCTTTCGTCAGAGCTTATTTATCTATTTTCCATTGATCATTGTACTTTTTATCTGGCAAGGCAGCGCCCAGGCTTTAATCCGAGTCTTTTTGAGATGAAATCCATCGGTCTCTTCCGCGACCTGCCGCCCGGTTGGCTGGACTTCGCAGGAATCACGGCACATCAGCTCTATCAATGGTACGATACCCACCGCTTCTGCGGCAAGTGCGGCCGTCCCCTGATCCATTCCGAAGAGGAACGAATGCTTCATTGCCCGGACTGTGGTACTATGGAATATCCAAAGATTTGTCCCGCTGTTATTGTGGGAATTATTCACAAAGATCGCATACTTATGTCCAAATATGCCGGCCGAAGCTCCACCCACTATGCTCTGATTGCCGGCTTTACGGAGATTGGAGAGACTATCGAGGAAACTGTCAAAAGGGAAGTCTTTGAAGAGGTGGGGCTCCATGTAAAGAACCTGCGCTATTACAAAAGCCAGCCCTGGTCCTTCTCCGGCACCCTGTTGTTTGGCTTTTTCGCAGAGCTTGACGGAGATGATGACTCCATTACTTTAGACACAAGAGAACTCTCTACCGCGGACTGGTTCACCCGGGAGGAGGCGCCAGCTCAGCCCCTTAATATTAGCCTGACCAGTGAAATGATTTGGAAATTTAAGAACGGAGAGGTTTGAAAAAACATTAAAAAACAATTTTAAAAAAAATAAAAAATTTGTAAAAAAAGCTTGACTTCTCTCCCAATATAATAGTATAATAGCAAAGCGGGTCAGCGATGATGACCTGTAATAATGGGATCTTAGCTCAGCTGGGAGAGCATCTGCCTTACAAGCAGAGGGTCATAGGTTCGAGCCCTATAGGTCCCATTACGGCGAGGTAGCTCAGCTGGCTAGAGCATGCGGTTCATACCCGCAGTGTCGGGGGTTCAAGTCCCTTCCTCGCTACTAGCCAAAAGCCTTGAAAGTACTGTATTTACAGTATTTTTGAGGCTTTTCTTTTTTTGAGCGGTGTGTTTACAGTTGTTTACACTTTTTCCAAGTTCCTTTCAACCCAAATCATAAATATTTATACATTTTTATTGTATATTATGTATAAAATATGACCTTTATACAATTTTATCCCTATATTCACCTATAAATATGTATAAAATTTCACTTGCATCTTTCCGGGGGATGTTGTATATTATTTGTCAGTGAGAAAGTCAAAGACTGGGGCTGCCCTATTTTACGGCAGCCCCAGATAAATGCAAACCGAGGAGGATAAAGAAATGAAAGAAAAAGTTGTACTGGCCTATTCCGGCGGACTGGATACCACAGCCATTATTCCCTGGCTGAAAGAGCATTTTGATTATGAAGTAATCTGCTGCTGCATCGACTGCGGACAGGGAAACGAGCTTGACGGCCTGGAGGAGCGCGCAAAGCTGTCCGGCGCTTCCAAACTGTACATAGAAAATATTATCGACGAATTTTGCGACGACTACATCATGCCCTGCGTACAGGCAGGAGCCGTATACGAAAACAAATATCTTCTGGGCACCTCAATGGCCCGTCCCGTCATTGCCAAGCGTCTCGTAGAGATTGCCCGTAAGGAAGGTGCAACCGCCATCTGCCACGGCGCAACCGGCAAAGGCAACGACCAGATTCGCTTCGAGCTTGGTATCAAAGCTCTCGCCCCGGATCTGACTATCATTGCCCCCTGGCGTATGACCGACGTATGGACCATGCAGTCCCGCGAGGACGAGATCGAATACTGCCGTCAGCACGGAATCAATCTGCCCTTCGACCACAGCCAGAGCTACAGCCGTGACCGGAATCTGTGGCATATCAGCCATGAAGGTCTGGAGCTTGAGGACCCGGCCAACGAGCCAAACTATGAGCACATGCTAGTCCTGGGCGTCACCCCCGAAAAAGCCCCGGATGAAGGCGAATACATCACCATGACCTTCGAAAAAGGTATTCCCGTATCCTTAAACGGCAAGGCCATGAAGGTATCCGAGATCATAACCGAACTCAATACCCTAGGCGGAAAGCACGGCATCGGTATCGTAGATATCGTAGAAAACCGCGTAGTAGGAATGAAATCCCGCGGCGTATATGAGACCCCGGGCGGAACAATCCTCATGGAAGCCCATCAGCAGCTGGAGGAACTGGTCCTGGATCGCGCCACAATGGAAGTAAAAAAAGACATGGGCAACAAATTCGCCCAGATTGTATACGAAGGCAAATGGTTTACCCCCCTGCGCGAAGCAGTACAGGCATTCGTAACCAGCACTCAGGAGTATGTAACCGGAGAAGTAAAGTTCAAGCTTTACAAAGGCAACATCATCAAAGCCGGAACTACTTCCCCCTACTCCCTGTACAACGAATCCCTGGCCTCCTTTACCACCGGTGACCTCTACGACCACCACGACGCCAGCGGCTTTATCACCCTCTTCGGCCTGCCCTTAAAAGTCCGGGCTATGAAAATGGCTGAAGCAAAAGCCTCCGGAAAATAAAAAATCTTTGTCTTAAAAGTTTGCCGCAAAACAAGCCAACGGCCATTTCCAATATCCACTGTGCGTTAACCATCTAAGCACAGGACAGGAAATGTCTGTTGGCTTTTTACATCCCTTAAAGAGACGCCAGGGATAATGCATGTTCAAAGCACACAAAAAAGAAGCCTCCCAAAAGAAAGGCTCCTCTCATCTCTACTCTGCTGTCTCCGGCTCCGTACCCATAGAGGAAAGATACGAATCCAATGCGGAAGCATCCATCTCAATTGTAGAAGTATCCGGCCTCGTAGCCATATCATACACGGAATATCCAATCCACCCCACCAAAGCCAATGCAATAACGCCTGCACAAACCTTCGTGATCGCCTGCTTCCTCTTCTCCTTAGCCAATATCTCCTTCCGATTCGCCTTCTCCTCTTTATAGCGATTAACCTTTTCCTGACTCATCCTGTGAAATCCTCTCTTTACTTCTCTTTTCCTGCACGGCGCTGCCCGCCGCTGCTCTGCCTTAGAGTATAACACATAATTATAAAAAAATCATGAAAAATTTTTAAAATCCGCCAAAATCCCCTCTCATATCAAAAATCCCCTAAACTACAACAATAATACCCCCATCGCTTGCATAGAGGCTGCTCACTCCCGCCGTATCCAGAATCAGCACATCCTTCACCGCCGCATGTTTTAAAATCTCTTCTTTCACCATCTTAGCCCGCTCCGGACAATTACAATGCGAAATAGCCAGAAGCTTCTCCGCCGGATTCTTCAAATCCTTCATAATATACTCCACCATCTTCTTGAGCGCACGGTTAATTCCCCTGGCCTGGTCAAGCTGACAGATAGTTCCTATAGAAGTAGCCCCCATCACTGGCTTAATGTTCAAAGCATTCGCCACAAACGCCTTCAGATTGCTGAGACGTCCGTTTTTCCGAAGAGCCTCCAAAGATTCCAGAACAAAATACGTATTCTGTCCCGCAATGTAGCGGTCCACCGTCTCAACTACCTTCTCGAAAGCCATCCCGGCCTTCTCGCACTCCTCAATCTTCATAGCAATCAATGTCTGTCCGATGGAAGCGGAGCAGGAATTAAACACATGTATATTCTTCTGACCCTTTTCCTCCAGGTAAAGCTTTTTTCCCAGCTCCGCACTGTTATAGGAACCGCTCAGCTCCGCAGAAAGAGTAACTGCATACACATTGTCCGCACCACAAGTATAAGCCTCCAGATAACGCTCCGGCGAAGGGCAGGAAGACTTAGGGCAATTGGGGCTTTCCGCTACCCGTCTCAGAAAATCAGCCTGATCAAAAGTCTCATCATCCACTACATGATGTCCATCTATATCCAGCACCAGCGGCACACTTTCAAAATGCTCATCCGCCTTATAGCTCTTTGGAAGTTCACCGCAGCTGTCAACAACAATCTTATAACTCATAACCTGCCTCCTACGTGCTTGTTCCACTATCAAATGTAGTTTTTAATACTACATTTGATAGTAACATACACTCGTGTGTTTTTCAAGTAGTTTTTGAAACTATGAGAAAGAATGAGAAAGAACCGTTTCACTGCAAGGAATAAAACGCCCTCACTGCCCGAACCAAGCTCTCCTGATCCGCAGTCCCCATCAGCTCCCGGCTGGAATGCATCGCAAGCAGCGGCACTCCGATATCCACCGTTTTCACCGGAAGAAACGCAGAGGCAATGGACCCTAAGGTGCTCCCGCTCGTTCCGTCGGAACGGTTCACAAACTTCTGATAAGGAATCTGCTCCGCATCGCAGATCTGCTGCATCACAGCCACCGCTTCGCTGTCCGTCGCATAAGACTGCACACTCGCCTCTTTGATACATATTCCCTTTCCTAAGATATCCTTATTCGTAGGATCATTTTTATCCGCCTTATTGGGATGAAGCGCATGCCCTACATCCACGGAAAGCAGCATACTTTTGGAAAAGCTCTCGAAAAACTTTTCTCTGCTTCTGCCGTAGGAGAGAAGTATCCGCTCCAAAACGGCGGAAAGAAGAACCGAACCGGCTCCCTGCTTTGTCCGGCTTCCGATTTCCTCATGGTCAAAAAAAGCCGCAACGTTGATACCGCTGCTTCTCTCACCGGAAATCAGCCCCGTTGTCACTGCCTGCACCGATGTCAGATTGTCAAGCCTTGGAGAAGAGATAAATTCCTCCGAAAGTCCCAGAAAATCCCCTGTATCCGTATTGTAAAGTCCCAGCTCATATTCCAAGATATCCTCCGGCTCCACCTTAAGCTCCTTTGCCAAATATTTTTGAAAAAAAGCCTCTTGAGATTCTTCCTCGTCAAGCCCCAGAATCGGCAGCATGTCGGTCTGCTTATTCAGTTCCACACCCTTATTCACATCCCGGTTGATATGGATAGCCAAATTGGGTATCGTAAGAAACGGCTTCCGAAAATCTACCAGACACACCTTCGGCTCAAAGACTTTATCACTTCGCAGCACCACACGTCCGGCCGCCGACAAAGGCCGATCCAGCCAGGTATTCAAAATGCCGCCTCCGTAAACCTCCACATTCAGCTGCCGATAACCGTCCTTGGTGATCTCCGGCACGGGTTTCACCCGAAGCCCCGGAAAATCCGTATGAGCCGCCGCAATCCGAAAGGAATCTCCAAACTGCATTCTCTCTCCCACCGTAAATGCAATCAAGCTGGAGCCATTATGAACTACGTAATACCTTCCGCCATTGTCCGGACCCCAATCATGTTCCATCGCCAGCTTCACAAATCCCGCCTTTAAAAGCTGTCGCTCTACACTGCTCACCACATGAAAGGGCGATGTTCCCTCCTCCACAAGCCGTAACAATTCTTCCGCATACACATTCGCACTCATTCTTCTATCTTCCTCCTTTATCATTGCTTTTCCCCTTATTCCCATGTATACTACTCTTAATTATATTTGAACGGACAAAGTCCAATCTTACATCTAATTCAGTTATTGAAACCCGAAGGAGGTTCCCGCTATGATATCATTCCAAATCCAGGATGTAAAAGATTTTATGAATCAGCTTTTGCTTAAGACAGCCTTTGATCCCTTTCTTGTGGTAGAAGGCTCCGTCACTACCTACAATACCTTTCACATCGACGGGCATCTGCAGGCAGACTACTACTCCTCCCAAGAGCAGGAAGCCCTGGGACTTTCCGAACGGCGTTATTCCCGCTGGCAGGAGCTTCGTCCCTTCTGCCTGGAGCTTATCAAAGGAAAACGGACGCCCCTGGGCTTTCGCTTTACCTTCCAGCTCTCATCCGAAAACACCCAAAAGCTGCTGACACAGACAGGAAGCCCTTTTTCTCTTAAAGATGTCAGCGGGCTTATCTTAAATATCCGCTATGACTCCGCCGGACTTTTCTGCACCACAGCCATATCCTGGAACCTTTTTACCCTGGATAAATCCCTGGAACATTCCTGGGATCAGATGGTTCAAAAATTCCTCTTAAAGCAGGAGATTGCATTTACGCTTCCGTAGCATCCTCCTGCTTTGGTTCCTCCAGTACAAAATGTAGCACATCATCCTCCAAAAAGGTATTCAGTTTGTACAGGAACAAAATATCCGTAAACTCCTGCTCCTCCATCAATGTGCCTACATTTCCATAATAATATCGGGGATCTACCAAGACAATCTCCCGAAAATGAGCCGTCAAAAAGGGCACAAAGCAGTTGGCATAGGAATCTTTAAGAATCAAAAGCGTCCGGTTGCCCTCTGCCATAGTCCGAATCTTTACTACGGGATGGTTTCCGTCCAAAAATACCCCATACTTGTCCCGGCTCTCCAGCTTTTTTGATGCGTACAAAGAGGCTGATTTCTTCTGCTCCTCTACATAAGTAACTACCAGCCGTTCTTCCTCCTTGGGCCAAAAAATCGATATCGTATCGGACGGAACACGATAGCCGCTTTTGGATGCCAATGTGCCCTGAAACCGGCTGGTCACAGGGTAAGCTTCCATATCCGGACTCCCCTCAAGCCCCATCACTTGTTCTGCCTGAAGAAATGCATACCAGGCTCCCAGAGTCGTCCAATGATGATCCGTCCTGTAATAGAGATATTCCTCCCTATGCTCCCTTAAAGTCTCATATACAGAGATCTTCCGAACAGCTCCATTTAGATATCCATAGATTTGCCTCAGCTGCTCCGCCTCATCCTCGACAGGCGCAAAAGGCGGCAATCCTTCCGGCTTCACCCCTGCGGCTCCCGGAGCCAGCAAAAGATAGATTCCCTTATCCGGATGCCGGCCTGCAAATTCTTCTATGGCATCCAGATTCTTCCAGACCTGCTGCTCCAGCTTTTCCGGCTTTTCATAAAGCCGTTCGTCCTTTCCCAGATAAACGCCGCCGGATTCATTTTTTCCCAGCAGCCGATCTGCCCCGGAACGAAATGCAATCCAGGAATCCCGGGAAAAAAATTGATCCGTTTGATATTTTTCATAGCTGCTCATAAACCGTCCGTCTAACAGATCCGAGATCCTTAACACCGGTCTCTGTTCCAGATATCGATTTTCCGTCTCGGAAAAAACGCGATCCTTTGAAATAAAATTCAGAACGCCAAAGGAAAATAAGCCTGTTAAAAACAATATCCCCAACCAGGCATTTGAGGACATCTGCCTTTTTCTTACCCATCGTCTCATCTGACTGTTCTCCTTTTGAATCGCTGCGCGATGGCACTAAAGAGTAAAATCGCAAACACATGTGCTTATACATCTTAAAAACGAAAATACAAAAACGGATTGTACGTATCATGAATCAAATAAGCCACCGCTGTCAAAAAGATTCCTATATGAATCAAAATCAGCAAATGCGACCACCCGTCTTCCCTCTCCATATGCTCCTCACATATTCGTGAGGCTGCGGGTACCGCAAAGATCCACGAAAGCCAAAACAATACCAAACTGGTCAGCATATAATACATTCCCGCCTGATCCGTGATCCCGGTCACTCCCACTCCAAACATGGCTTTTAAATAGGCTCCTGCCGCCCCCGGAGTCGGGCTGAAAAAGAATACCCATCCCACTATCACAAGCAGCATCGTATAAATCGTTCCCAGGATGGGAATCCGCTCTGTCACGCGGCGAAGAAGGTATTTTTCCAGAATCAGAAGGACGCCGTAATAAAGGCCCCATATAACGAAGTTCCAGCTCGCTCCATGCCAAAGTCCCGTCAGCGCCCACACAACAAGAAGATTCAAAATATGCCGCAGCACACTGACCCGATTCCCGCCCAGAGGAATATAGACGTATTCCCGGAACCAGGAACCCAAAGAAATATGCCACCTGCGCCAAAATTCCGTTATACTGCGGGCACAGTAGGGATGGGAAAAATTCTCCTTCAGTTCAAAACCAAACATCCGTCCAAGACCGATGGCCATATCCGAATATCCGCTGAAATCATAATAAATCTGAAAGGTATAAGCCAAAGCCCCCACCCATGCGGAGAGCACAGATAAAGTGGGAAGCTTTGAGACAGCCTCATAGACAGCGCCCAGGTTATTGGCAAGCAGCACCTTTTTCCCTAAGCCCCAGATAAAATATCTGGCCCCCTGTCCGAATTTATCCATCGAGGTTTCCCTGTTTTTTAACTGCGCATCAATATCCGCATACTGGACGATAGGTCCGGCCACCAGCTGGGGAAACATAGAAATATACAGGCCAAAAGATAAAATATTCTTCTGATACCTGGCCTTCCCCCTGTATACGTCTACCAGATAAGACAGGGATTGAAAGGTATAAAACGACAATCCAATCGGCAGGGACAGCTCAAGCCTCGGAAGAACAGTTCCTGTTACCGCCTCAATATTTTCCGCCAGAAAGCCGTAATATTTAAAGAAGCCTAAAATCAGAAGATTTATCAGCACACCGAAAAACAGACTGACGCCTGCCCGCTTGCCACGATTGCGCTTTCTTGCAATGTCAATCCCCATTACATAATTAAATAAAATGCTGTACAGCATCAAAAACAAATATACCGGTTCTCCCCATGCATAGAAAAAGAGACTTGCCAGAAGCAAAATCCCATTGCGCAGTCTATGAGGCGCCAGATAATAAGCGCCGATTGTCACCGGAAGAAATGAAAAAATAAAAAATATACTGCTGAAAACCACGATGCATTCCCTTTCCTTCTGGATTTATTGATACATTCCTTTCACAAATTCTTCCTTGATGGACTCCGCATCCTCAGATATAACAAACAGCACATACGGTTCCGCCTCCCGCAGCACATACTTTTCAATCAGCTTTAGCTGCTCGGGACCATAGCCCTCGAAATTATTTTTCTGAGTATCCACCCTTTTCTCCGCAGCCTGCCGGATAAGCTCCATCTGTCCCTCATCGGCAGACTCTATCAAGAGCAGCTCTTCCACATCCATATTGTCCTGGGCCGTATAAAGAACCCAGTGCCTAAGCTCCCCGGCATTCAGCCCATAGAGGCGCCGCAGAAGCTGTTCATCCCCCTCCTGCATACCTGACACATCAAGCTTAGCCTCTACCTTTTCCTCCAGTTCTTCAAAATCCGCATTCCACGCGCTTCCATGAACCAATGCGGACAGCAGTACCACAAGCAGGCTAATCAGCAAAGCCTTTGCCATCTTTAGTAAAATGTCCCATCCGTTCATCTATAGTCCCGCCGTTTCTTCCATACGATTCAGCCACAGAGGGTAAAACTGCGATTTTAGATGTATGGCATCCTTTTGATACCAGTCTTCTTTTCCCTCCAGCAAATCGCCGCTATCAATAAAAGTAATTTCCAGCTCCTCGCACATTTGTCTTAGAGCTTCGTTAAAAGCGTCCGCCTGTCCCAATTCCGCCTTCTTCTCCACTGCTTCCGGAAGCATCGGAAGAATCCCGTTGATATAGATAGGAAGCTCAGGATAATCGCCGCGTATCTCCGAAATCCGCTGGCGGTAATAGCGGATAAACCGCTCGCTGTCGCCTCTGCAATATTCCAAGTCGTTCAGCCCCATAGATAAAAAGAGCTGGGTAGGAGACAAATCAAGGGCCTTTCGGATCTCCTCCGCAGCCGTATCCGCCCTCAGCCCCTTCTCCGCAATCACACAGTCTGACTCCAGAAATTCATAGTCCAGGAAGCCCTCCACGACAGAATCGCCTACAATAACGGCAGAGCCTAACCTCTTCCTCAGACTCTGCTTGTCCATAGGCTTCTTTTCAGGCTCTTCCATAGCTGTTTCCTGCTGCTGCGCCTTTGCTTCCTCCTGATCTCTTGCCAAAAGCGCCTGCTCAATCTCTCCCACATCGGTCTGTTCCTGGGCCTTAATCCAATCTATGGCCGGAAACTCTTCCTTACTCTGCCCCCTGCTCTCCTCCAGATTTAATATATATCCTCCTAAAAGGGCCGCTGCCAAAAGCAGATACAGAGCACCCTTTCTACTCTGCGCCACCTCGGTATCCCTCCTTTAAAACCAAAATTCAATTAAATTCTCCGCCTGATTTTCCGAATATTTTATCGTGTTCTAAGTATATCACCCGTTCCTTCGCAAATCTAGTGTATTCCTGTTAAATTCTATTATTTTTCTATTAATTTTTACATTTTATACAAATCTCCAAATTCTATTTGCATAAGCTCTTCCTGATGCTTTTTAGAGAAATTTTAGAAAGTTTATAAAAATTTGTTAGCACTCGCTTTATTAGAGTGCTGATTTTCTATTGACTTTTCATTTCCTACATATTACAATATGTGTCAGAATACGAAAACAAATACGAAGGAGTGAACATTTATGGCTGAAATGCATGGAAGTCTTTCCATTAACAGCGAAAATATTTTTCCGATTATCAAAAAGTGGCTCTATTCCGACCACGACATTTTCTTCCGGGAGCTTATCTCCAACGGCTGCGATGCCATTACCAAGCTGAAAAAGCTGGATCTCATCGGAGAGTACACCTATCCCGAGGATTTCAAGAACATGGTTCGGGTGGTAGTGAATCCCGAGGAAAAGACACTGAAATTCATTGATACGGGTCTTGGAATGACCGCAGACGAGGTACAGGAGTATATCAACCAGATTGCCTTCTCCGGCGCTACGGATTTCCTGGAGAAGTACAAGGACAAGACCAATGAGGATCAGATCATCGGCCACTTCGGACTTGGCTTCTACTCCGCCTTTATGGTGGCGGACGAGGTGCATATTGACACCCTTTCCTATCAGAAGGACGCCAAGCCGGTACACTGGGAATGTGACGGCGGCACGGAGTATCAGATGTCCGAGGGAAGCCGCACGGAGGTTGGTACGGAGATTACCCTCTTCTTAAATGAGGACAGCCTGGAATTTGCCAACGAGTACCGGGCGCGGGAGGTTATCAATAAGTACTGCTCCTTTATGCCTGTGGAGATTTTCCTGGAGAAAGCAAATGCGGAGCAGGAGTACGAGACCATCGACGAGGCGGATTTGAAGGATGACGATGTGGTGGTAGAGCGCATCCACGAGGAAGCCAAGACCGAGGAAGTTGAAAATGAGGACGGCACCAAGGAGACAAAGGAAATCTCCCCGGCAAGGGATCGGGTGAAAATCAATAAGCGTCCCGTCTCCTTAAGCGATACGGCCCCCTTGTGGACCAA
This sequence comes from Clostridia bacterium, assembly GCA_910574835.1. Lineage (GTDB taxonomy): Bacteria > Bacillota > Clostridia > Lachnospirales > Lachnospiraceae > Laedolimicola. Next base: position 292,913 of record CAJTDE010000001.1, read on the forward strand.
GCATCCCAACGAGTGCACCAAGGAGGAATATCTGGAGTTCTACCGGAAGGTATTTATGGACTATAAGGAGCCTTTGTTCTGGATTCATCTGAACATGGACTATCCCTTTAACTTAAAGGGTATTCTGTACTTCCCCAAGATCAACACGGAATACGATTCCATTGAGGGCACCATTAAGCTGTACAACAATCAGGTATTTATTGCGGATAATATTAAGGAGGTAATTCCGGAATTTCTCATGCTCCTCAAGGGCGTGATTGACTGCCCGGATCTGCCGCTTAACGTTTCCAGAAGCGCTTTGCAGAATGACGGCTTTGTGAAGAAAATTTCCGATTACATCACAAAGAAGGTGGCCGACAAGCTTACGGGCATGTGCAAGACCGAGCGGGAGGATTATGAAAAATACTGGGACGACATCAATCCCTTTATCAAGTTCGGCTGCTTAAAGGATGACAAGTTCTGCGAAAAGATGATGGATTATCTGCTGTTCAAGGATCTGGACAACAAGTATCAGACCATCAAGGATCTGGTTCCCGAGGAGGAAGCTCCCGAGGTTGACGTAGTAGAGAATCCCGACGAAGCCGAGGCTGACAGCGGCGAGGAGAAGGAACCGGAAAAGACAACCATCTTCTATGTGACGGATGAGGTTCAGCAGAGCCAATACATCAATATGTTCAAGGAGGAGGGCAAGAATGCCGTTATCTTAAAGCACAACATTGACTCTCCCTTTATCTCTCATCTGGAGATGAAGAATGAGCATGTGAAGTTCCAGAGGATTGACGCGGATCTGACAGAGGACTTTGTGGAGACGGTTTCCGAGGAGGAATTGAAGGAGACAACCGATTCCCTCACCGAGATTTTCCGCAAGGCTCTGAACAATGAAAAGCTGGATGTGAAGGTGGAAAAGATCAAGAATGAGAGTATTTCCTCTATGATTACACTCTCCGAGGAGAGCCGCCGGATGCAGGAAATGATGAAGATGTACAATATGTACGGCATGGACCCGAATATGTTCGGAGGCGGCGGTGAAACTCTGGTGCTCAATGCCAATAATCAGCTGGTACAGTACATTCTGAACCACAGCGATTCCGAGCATGTGAACATATTCTGCGAGCAGCTTTATGATCTGGCCCTTATCAGCCACAAGCCGCTGGCGCCGGAAGCTATGACGAAGTTTATTGCCCGGAGCAATGAGATTATGATGCTGCTTGCGAAATAACGGCGTTGGCTTTCTCAATGAATAAAGAAACCAATATCCCTGCTTATCCCCTGCGGGTATTCCGCTAATGCATATCCTTTGGGGGCGTATAGCTCTCGTCCGATATGGGACACCTTGCGGCGCCTCCATTTATGCATATGCCGTCATTAAGGCGGGCCTTCACTGATAGGAGGGAATCTAAAAATAAGCCTTCGAATCCTTATGTTATCGTATTCTTACGCACATCAAGGATTCGAAGGCTTATTTATATTGCCTTATTCACTCATATTTCTTCCCAACCACATAGATAGGAATAAACAATCCGCCTAAGAACAAAAGCAGTAGCACAAATGGCCCCGCCGCGCCCCAAACTGACGGAAACAGACATGTTCCTGCCAAAGTAAGTACCGGCAGGAATACCATACTGCTCACCGACCAGATTCTTCCGGTCCGCACAATGTAGGGCCAGTTGCTGTTGTTAAAATGTATTCCCACCATATTCATGCGGAATATCCCGTCACCGTAGGCGCTGATTTGATTCTCATCATAGTAAACCGGCAGCCTTTCCTTGATCCCTATCCAAAAATATCCTCCAAAGGTAATAGAGAATACCTCCAGTAAGAAAAAATTGCTGTCTATTCCCTGTTCGAAGGTATATTTTGCAGCCATAAGCAGAAGGGATTCCAGAAGCATTATTATGACTGCACAAGCAAATATCAGCCAATGTTGTTTTTTTCGGATTCCGGATTGTTCGGGAGATTCCTCTGATAAGGTTAGAGCTTTTTTGACCAGATTTTCCACTTGATTTGTATCCATTCCGGATGTCGCTTCCATTTCCTGTCCTTCCAGCAGCTCCGTTACCGTAACTCCCAGAATATCTGCCAAGGGAATTAAGAGGGAAATGTCCGGCATCCCGGCGCCCCGTTCCCATTTGCTCACGGCCTTATCCGATACAAAAAGTCTCTGCGCCAGTTCCTTTTGCGTATATCCTTTTTTCTTTCTGTGAACCGCAAGAAATTCTCCGAACCTTTCTTTATCAAGCTCAAACATGATATTGCCCTCTTTCACACTTTGATCTGGTATTGCTCACATAAAACCACAAAGCTTTTTGCAGGCCGCAGAAGCCTTAACTCTCATCGCCTTTTGGAATACATCAAGCCGGATTTGCGGATTTTGATTTTATATGAGCAGCACTAAGATCATCATAATGCATAGCATACGGATGCGCAATCTACGGAAAGTAGAATACGAATTTTTGGTGAAAAATTATCACAATGTATCATGCAATAATACCCTCAGTGATGATAGGGGCACTGAGGGTATTATTTCGTAATCTCTTTTACAGCTTCGCCATCTTTTTATACAAGGGCAGCATACAATGATAAGCCTCGTCAAATATCGGCATCAGCTTTTTATAGTCTTCCCGGTGCCCTTCCACCGGCTTGACAGTTTTTTCGAACTTTAAGAACCGCTTTACTTCCTCGAAACTGTCAAAGACGCCTACGCCTACGCCTGCAATCACAGCCGCGCCGATGGCTGTGGCCTCCTCCACACAGTCCGGCATGCGAAATTCCACATTTAATACATCGGCTAATATCTGGGCTATCACATCTCCCTTAGCTCCGCCCCCGGTGAGACACATGTCCTCAATCTTAGCCTGCTTGCGGTAGGCTTTCAGGATCAGCTCCATATTCATAGCAATTCCTTCCAGGACAGCCCGCACATAATCTTTTTTCTCATGCTCCGGCTTGATCCCCAAGAATGCCCCGCTGGTATCCGGGTTCCAGCGCGGACTGCGTTCGCCCAGAAGGTAAGGCAGGAATATAAGGTTTTTGGCTCCTACGGGAGACTTTTCTACCATTTGATTCAACTCTTCATAGGGCGCGCCGCCGCACAATGCCCGGCGTATATAGGCGTAAGAGCTTCCTGCCGCCTGCATGGTGCCGCAGGGCATGTATTTCCCGGGAATAACATGGGCGAAACAGAATAGAGTCTGATCTTCGTCAATAAACGGCTCCGTAGTGGTTCCTCCGATCCAGGCGGATGTGCCGAAGGTAAGGTAAAATTCTCCGTCTCTGATACATGCTGCGCCTACTGCCGAGCAAGGACCGTCTCCGCCGCCGCAGACTACGGGGGTTCCTGCCGGAAGTCCAATCTCGCCTGCCACGCGGTCCTCGATATAGCCCGCGATGTCGGTGGATTTTTTTAATTTGGGAAGCTTGTCCTTATCGACGCCGGCTGCTTTTATAATCTCCTCGGACCACTCTAATTTCCGCAGATCTAAGGCGTTGGTTCCGGAGGCGTCAGAGTAATCCGTAACGAATTTTCCCGTAGCCCGGGAAATAATGTAGTCCTTGGCCTGGAGCATTTTGTAGGTTTTTTCATACACTTCCGGCTCGTGCTTTTTGAGCCACATTAGCTTTTCGATGCTGTAGCTTGGACTAACCCGGTGGCCGGTGATCTCGTACATCCGCTTTGCGCCGATTTTTTTCTCCAATTGTTCGGCTTCTTCTACGGCTCTCTGATCTGCCCAGATGATAGCGTCGCGTAAGGGCACACCGTTTTTATCTACAACCAGGCAGCCCTGCATCTGGGCGCTGAAGGACATAGCGGCTACCTTTGAGGGATCTTCTCCCTCCAGAACGGCTTTGGTGGCGTCGCATACGGCATCCCACCAGTTTTCCGGGTCTTGTTCGGCGTAATTGCCGTTGAAGAAATGAACGTCGTAGGGAACGGTGAAGCTGCGGATTTGGCGGCCTTTTGTTGTGAACAGGGTGGCTTTGTCACCGGAGGTTCCCAGATCGTGGGCTATGAGTAGTTGTTCCATTGTGATTTTCTCCTTTCTTTCCTTAATCTGCACATATTTTTGTGTTTATAAATATCCCTGCAGGGTGTTTCTTAATCTGTGCTTGCTTATGTGAATCTAGTTCTTCTCTTTATTTTAGCAGCAAATTCATCTTGCCCTCAGGATAATTTTCTTAATCTGTGATTCCTGATGTTATTTGCGGTGAAAGCAGCGGTCGCAGACCTGGAATGGGGTTCCCAGGGGCAGCAGCTTGCCGCAGTAACGGCACCTGGCGATGTAGTTGGTTTTTCCTTTGGTGAGGTATTTCATAATCATCATCTCGGTGCGGGCGCGTTCTTCATTCAGCCAGGTTTCGTCAACGACTTTCTGCATGCGGTGGGAAAACTGGTAATAGAGATCCAGCTGTTTATAGTATGTTTCATATTGCTGGATATTCTTTCGCCTTCCATACTCCGGCCGCGGGCGTTCCAGGGATGTGTCCGCCGTGTAGTTTTTGCAGTAAGACAGCCACAGGGATACAACTTTTCTGTCTTTGATATCTATGGGACAGGTGATCATCCGGTAAAGGGTACGCTTGTCCTCGAAACCGTCTATTTCATCCCGGCATTTTTTTGCCTGATCATAGAGAGTCAGAGCTTCTTCGATGTTTTCCTTTACGAAGGGTGCGGATGGGGTTACGGAATGCCAGATTCTGAGGATTTCGTCCAAGGGTCCGTCGATGTCCAAGAGAAGTTGAGGGAAGCCCAGGTTGACTTCTTCAATAGGCTGTTCTTCGGCCTCGTAATGCTCGCGGATATATTCCAGTTCTTCCTCACCCATTGCGTTTACGTAACCGGAATTGTAGATGCCGTAGCGGCCGGCCCGGCCGGCTATCTGGCGTACTTCGGATGTGGTCAGGGGGCGCCTTCCCACACCGTCAAATTTCTCCGACTGAAGAAATACGATTCTGCGGACAGGAAGGTTTAAGCCCATACCGATAGCGTCCGTGGCTACTACAACCCTTGTTTTTCCTTTGTTGAACAGGTGCATCTGACGGCGGCGGATTTCCGGCGGAAGGCTGCCGTAGATAACGCTGGCCTCTATGCCCTGCTCCTCCAGACGGCCGGCCACGTCAAGGACTGATTTTTTGGAAAATACAATAAGAGCGTCTCCGGGCTGTACATCTTCCGGAAATGTGAAGGACGTTTCTTCGCAGAGAAGAGCTGTTTTCCGCTCATACCGCTCTGTCTCATAGTCGTCGCCGCAAAGCTCGATCAGATGTATCATAGCGGACTCAGCAGCCGGACTCATGCAGATGTGAATTTCCTTTGCACGAAGTCCTAAGATGGCTTTTGTCCAGGAATGGCCGCGGTCTGTGTCTGCTACCAGCTGCGCCTCGTCTATGACGGCAACGTCGTATTCCTCATCAAAGTCTGCCATTTCAATTGTGGAAGCAGTGATGCGGCTGTTCTCTTCCTCAATGCACTCCTGTCCGGTCAGCATGGTACAGGGAACACCGTAGGAATTGATCTGCTCGTAGACCTCCAGAGCCAGAAGGCGCAAAGGTCCTAAGTATACGCCTTTTGCAGCTGTTTTCAGCCGCTGCAGGGAGCGGAAGGTCTTACCGCTGTTGGTTGGTCCGATGTGAAGTATAAAGTGGCGGTGCATTTTACGCACCTCGGGAAATTCCATTTCCGGGCGGGAGGGGACCAGTTCCAGGATTTTATTTTTTACCTTGTACTGGCGGAATTTTGGGTACAGGGTAAACAGGGTTTCCTGACAGACAGCTCCCGGCAGCTTCCGCCTCAGATAAGAAAGAAATTCTCCGTCAATACCTTCTTTTTGTTCTTTCAGAAGAAGGCCCAGATCCAGATCCACCAGCTTTGGAATCAGCTCTATCTGGATGGTCAGAGCAAGATCATCCCGTTTTTTCCGATAGGCATAGAGGGCCATATTTTTAATCTGCCGATGGTAGTCCTCCAGGTTTTGGATGGGAATACGGGAGGGCCTGGCTCTTCTTAAGGTTTTCTGCAGATTCTTTATCCGACTTGGGGCGTCGGTGTATCTGGGAACCTTTTTTTCTTTTCTTTTGCTTTCGACTGTATATTGTTCGATGTAGAATTGTATAAGTTTTTTTCTGCTTATCATGATGTTTCTTTTTCTATCCTTATATCTTTTTATTCCTGCCGGCAGTGAGCCTGGCAGATTCCTCTCACCTGGTCAAGAGGGATCTGTGTCTTATTTGAAACCTCTTCTAAGGACATTCCGGCTTGATAGAGACGTCTTGTCACAGATTCCATTGCCTCGCCTATTTCTATAACATGACCGTCCGGGTCGTAGATACGGACAACTCTCTGCCCCCACGTGTGTTCCAGGGGCTTTTGAAAGTAACGCACCGATTCCGGGTAAGACTCCAGCTTTTTCAGAAAATCATCCAAATTGTTTTCTTCAAAGTACAGCTCCATATCGCCGTCTCCGCAGATGATTTCTTTTTGCACCAAATGCTCCCAGACACGCCTGTCCTGCAATGCCAGGCCCTCTGTTAATACTGCATTGCCGTCGAAATCAGCAAGGACTCTGAGGCCGAACAGGTCGCGGTAAAACCTTTTGGAACGCTCTATATCTTCTACTACAATTAGGATGTTTTTCAATCTCATATTTGTTCTCCTTTTATCCCTTACTGACACAGTTTGTCCATGCCGGACACGGCAAGCCATATCTGCGGCTCTTAAATTATACCCTCAGCGAGTAAGGAAGCACTGAGGATAACTTCATCTTATTCCGCCTCTTACTATTCTATAAAAACTGACATGAGATTGCAAGGGAAATCATGTTGTACAAGAGCCTGTAAATTAGATTTGTTGCGCTCACTTAGCGGCGGCGGCTTCTCAAATTTTTCCCTGATTTTCCTTTAGATATCGATTGACAATCCTTTTGCTCAGTAATATAATTCATTTATATAAAGCATTTATACAAACGAATTATATATTCTTATTTTACAGATTAAGGAAGATTCTCATATGCCAAAACAACGGATTACAAAAGAAATGGTTGTCAATGCAGCCTTTGAATTGGCCCGCGCCGGCGGGATGGAGCAGGTCATGGTGAAAACGATTGCTGAAAGACTGGGCTGCTCCGTACAGCCTATTTACAGCTATTGCAATAATATGGAAGAGCTGCGCCGGGACATTGAAGCGCAAGCCAGGGATTTTATTCAGGACTATCTGGCCGCCCATATTGAGAAGGATGATTTATTCCGCAGCACCGGGCAGGCTTATATCAACATTGCAAGGGAGGAACCTCATCTGTTTAAGCTCTTTATTCTTCAGCAAAGAAACGATGTTTCTTCTCTTGAGGATTTGTATAACGCAGAGGCAAGTCCCCTAACTGCCCCCGCCATCGCCGGCCAATATGGACTCTCTCTTGCTCAGGCCCGCCGGCTTCATCTGAATATGCTGATCTATACCATTGGTCTTGGCACGATTTTTTCTGTTTCCAAACCCGGAATTATGCCGGAAGAGATCTTCGGTATGCAGGAAGAGGCATTTCAGGCATTTTCAGCACAGGTTTTGGATAACAGGGAGGAGCTTGTATGAGCAGAAGGATACTGATTCTATACAAAAGCAAAACGGGATTCACCAAAAGATATGCGGAAATGATTGCCGCGGAAACAGGCGGTACGGCTATGGAGTTTAAGGAAGCAGGGACCGGTATCTTCTCTTCCTATGATCAAGTTCTCTTTGGCAGCCGGATGCATGCAGGACGGATCGACGGTCTTGAGAACGCCCGAAAGCTTTTTCAGGAAAATGAAGTCAAACTGGCGGCTCTCTTTGTAACAGGCGCCATGCCCAATACGGAAGCCCGGACGATTGCGGAAATGTGGAAGAATAATCTGAAAGCAGAGGAATTGTCCGTCCTGCCTCATTTTTATATGCAGAGCGGGCTTTGCTATGAAAAAATGGGGATTTTCGACCGAATGATGATGAAAGTGTTTGTTTTTATGATGAAGCATAAAAAGGAGAGCAGCCCCGATGAGAAGCATTTTGCAGAGATCATTGCCAGCTCCTATGATATTTCTTCTAAAGATTATATACAGCCATTGGTGGAATGTATGAATCGCCATGTTGATTAAACCAAATGTATTGTACTTGACAGTGCGGACTTGGGAAACTGCTATAAACATGTATACCATAAAAAGACTCTTCGGATACACATTTTAAACTTGATCCGAAGAGTCATTTAACAGCTTATCATACCTTCAGCGGCCAAAGGGACGCTCACTCCCTCTGTTTACTAAAAGCATCATTCTTTTATTCGATCTTACTATATCCAAAGGTATTCACAATAGCATCCACCTTCTGGTTATTCTTGCACATGGGACAATTGTGAAATTCGTAGGTGTGGTAATCCGGAATATCCTTCTGGGTAAATATAGACTTTACTTCAATGGAACGCGCCTTATTCACCGCACTGAAAATAGCATTGATTCCCTGAATACGCCCGCCGTAATACTCAATACATTTCAAATTCTGTTCCAGAGTCTTACCGGTAGTAGCCGTTGCCAGAAGAAGCAGCACGTTTTTGTCCTTTATCATCATCTGCATATTGTCCCGGAAAATGATCTGGCCGTCCGTATGGGACTCCGGGCTTGCTATGTAAATAGTCTTATGCCGGTTCATGGACATAATTCCGGCATTGGTCAGCTCTTCCGCAAGATACGCTCCGATGACCTCACAGCCCTCCACGCACACAATTGTATCCACCACCGTATAGTTGCAGTACTGAGCCAACACCCGTGCCGCTGCCTGAGCTTCCTTCTGCCTTGTCTTCAGCATCGCTAAATCAATGTAGTAATTAATGTGGGAGTGGTTTGTCGCAAAATGTCCCGGAATTACCCGAAGAAGAACCTCCCGATCTGCCTGTGCCGGAATTTTGTACATACGTGTTTCCATAAAACCTGCCTCCTTTCAATAATTTGCGCATGCTTTTTTATATATGGATTTATCTTTTACATTACGGCTCATAAAACTTAAGCTCAAAAGAATTCTTAATAATCTCACGCCCTTCGGCAATGCTCTTCACCGCACCAGTAGCCACAAACTGTACAATGCTGTTACCGAGTACGGAGCCTTCCGTAGGACCTGCCACCACGCGCTTGCCCGTAGCCTTTGCCGTCAGCTCGCACAGCAGCTCATCCTGGATTCCGCCGCCTACCATATTGATGCAGGGAATATTCTTTCCGGTAATCTCCTCCATACCCTCAATAGACTTCCGGTATTCTTCCGTAAGACCATTGTAAATAGCCATCGCCATTTCTCCCAAACCCTCGGGGCGGCCCTGTCCCTTTTCCTCACAATAGGCTACGATCTCCTTCATCATATTCAAAGGCGCCGTAAATCTGGTGTCCTTGGGATCAATGATAAAATCCTTCCGCTTAGCGCTGCGGGCTGCCTTGATAATATCCGGGAAGGTTACGTTCTCCTCAAACTCGCACCAGTTTTTCCGCAGATTCTGCATAATCCACAGACCGTTGATATTCTTTAAGAACTGAATCTTGCCGTCAATGCTGCCCTCATTGGTGTAATTGTATTTATAAGATGCTTCATTTAAAATCGGTTCATCCAATACCATTCCGAGAAGCGACCAGGTACCACAGCTTAAAAATGCCGCATCCTGAGATTCCATCGGCGCGCCTGCCACAGCGGAAGCCGTGTCGTGGCTTCCGACGGCAATCACCTTCACACCGGAAAGTCCCGTCTCCTCCTCCACCTCGGGAAGCAGATCTCCAACTACCGTGCCCGGCATCACAATATCACCGAAAAGCTCCTTATTAAGCCCCAGCTTCTCAATCAATTCAAAGTCCCACTCCCTCTTTTTCGCGTCCAAAAGCTGTGAAGTGCTGGCAAAGGTATACTCCGTATACATAATTCCCGTCAGAAAATACCCGAAAAGCTCCGGCATAAATAAAAGCCTCTTGGCATTATCCAGAATTACGGGACGCATCCCCTTCTCCGCATAGAGCTGAAAAATGGAATTGAAATACATAAATTCCAGTCCCGTCCGGTTGTAAAGCTCCTCCAGAGGAATGATCTTCCCAATCTCCTCCATCACGCCGTCCGTCCGTGAATCACGGTAATGGACCGGATTGCCGATGAGATTGCCGTCCTTGTCAAAAAGGCCGTAATCTACTCCCCAGGTATCCACTGCAAGGCTCTGAATGGGCACCTTCTTTGCCGCCGCCTTCTTAAGCCCCTGCTTCATCTCATGATAAAGCCCGAACAAATCCCAGTAAATATGCCCTCCAATTCGTATCTCATTGTTTGGAAAACGATGTAGCTCCTCAAGCTCCAGCCTTCCGTCCTCAAGCCTGCACAAAACCATTCTTCCGCTTGAAGCTCCAAAGTCAAACGCCAGATTGTAAAAAACCTCTCCCATAGTAAATAATTCCTTTCTCTTTATTTTCATTTTAATTCTATTCCTCCGGCACCACCAGGCGTACACCCCGCTCCACAAGAAAAGCTTTCCACTCCTCCGTCAGATCCCGGTCCGTCACCAGAATGTCGCCCTCTTTCATCTGCATGGTTTTTACAAAGGAAACATGCTCAAACTTACTGCTGTCTACTGCAAGGACCGCCGTGTCCGCACAGGAATACATCACATTTTTGATGTCGCTGTCCAGTTCATTGGAATCGGTAAGTCCGTTGCGGATGTCGATTCCCTTGCAGGAGAGAACGGCTTTGTCCACATGGTAGCCGTTCAGAACCTTTTGAGCAGCATTTCCCACCAGAGAAAGGGAGGTCTCATTCAAATTCCCTCCTGTGGAAATCACCTGTATCCCTTCATGGCCCGCAAGCTCAATCAGCACTTCTACGGAATTTGTGATTACGGTGAGCTTGTTTTTATTTTTCAGCTCCTTGGCTATCATCAGGGAGGTAGAGGAAGCGTCAAGCATTATCCGATCGCCCTCCTCGATAAGATCAGACACCAGCTTTGCAATGATCTGCTTTTCGCTGCGGTTTGTCTTCTCGCGGATTCGAAGAGGCATATCTACTTTTGTATTTTGATTCAGAACAGCACCGCCGTAAGTCTTTTTTACATAGCCCTCGCTCTCCAGCTTTTCTAAGTCCCGGCGGATCGTTTCATCGGTCACATCGTAGCGCTTGCTCAGCTCCGATACAAGAACTCTCTGTTCCTTTTGCAGAATTGCCAGGATTTCATTTTTCCGTTCAATGGCCAGCATAATCTGTTCTCCATATTATCGTTCCGCAATACCTTCTACATTCTTCCCGTATGAAAGGATTTCGGCTCATAAAAGCTTGGGTCCGCTAATCCTTCTGACACTGTAGCCGGTATCACTATTTCCGGTTCCGTATTTCTACGCATCATTTCTCTTTGTTTAGTTTAACACATTTCTTTTGGTTTTTATAGGTTTTTTTGTTGACATTTTGGTGAAAATTTTCCGAAATGTTACAATTCACACCCACGCCAGTTTTTGCAAAGTTTTTATTTGATAAGGGTGCAAATTGTAACAGGGACTGCCCATTTAAAGTCGCCTTCGGCGAGGGGCAGTCCCTTTGACCCCATAACTGTACTGGCTCCACGCCAATCAGCGGAGTGATTGGCGTGGGTGTGAAAAGTAACTCCGAAATCAATACAAATCCCATCAAAAAATAAGACTGCCATAATGTATTCTCGAAATCGCGGGGATTCATCCCGTTTACATTACAGCAGTCTTTTGTTAATTTTTAGTCCTCTAATATGTACCTGTAGTCCTCCGCCGTAAAGGGCATCTCCAAGGTGCGGCAGGCGTCAATGATGCGCTCCGGATTGGAAGAACCGTACAAAGGCACACAGGTAAAAGGCTGACAGAAGAAAAAGCCAAGGATCGCCTGGGTAAGAGAGCAGTCATATTTTTCTCTCAGTTCCCTGATTTTACGGGCAGCCTCCATATTTCCTGGTGTATAATAGGGATTCTCTCTGACGCCTTCCTCACCCTTTGCCTCCAGGATGTGGAAAAAACCGCTGCAATTTCCCATATAGGGCATTGCCAGATTATTCCCATTGTCCACATGATACTGAAATGCCTCGTCCTTCATATAGCCCAGAGTATCATCCGCCAGAGGCTTCATATATTTCATGCCCAGATTTAGGAGGCTCTGATCCGCTGCAAAGCCCCGGTATCCCTTTCGGGCACAGTAGGCGTCTGCTTCCTGCATACGCTTGGCCGACCAGTTGGAGCAGCCATAATAGCGGATTTTTCCGGCCTTTACAAATTCCTCCATTACATCAATCTCTTCCTCCACAGACTGCGCCTCATTGTCTCTGTGGTAGAAATAAAGATCTATGTAATCTGTGCGAAGCTGCGTAAGGGAACCGTCCAAATCCTCCGCCATATCTTTATGGGTCAGACGGCTCTCGTGCAGATCCGGAACGGGCCTTGTCATATCCGGGTGGCCGCCCTTGGTAATCAGCACGATCTGACTGCGTTTTTTGCTGCGTGACAGCCAGTCTCCTACCACGCGCTCGGACCGGGCCTTTTCTCCGGGCACCCAGTCAGAATAGACATGGGCCGTGTCAATCACATTGCCGCCCTGCTCCAGATAAGTTCCGAAAATCCGATCCGCCTCCGGGCCGTCCCATTTCAGCCCGGCATCCACGGTGCCGAGTCCGATAGGGTACAGGGAAAGCTCTGTGTTTGGTATCCGTATTCTCTTTTCCACGCTTATACCTCCTATTAAAAGTCGCTGCGCGACGGCGCTAAAGGGTAAAGCCGCTTCGACACACCTGTAATGAGAGAAACTTTTATTCGAAAGGGCACTCATGAAAGTTCCTCTCGTGCGTCTTTGCGACTTTACCAGTCGGCCAAGAGTATTTCTTATAAATACATGACATTTCTTAGCCGGACTATTCCAGTTCCGCAATATTTGTTCCATACCTTTAGCATACCTTTTGCGGCCTCCAAAGTCAAGAAAAGCGGAGCGGTCCGGCAGGAAATTTTATCGCCTGCCGCGGACCGCTCCGCTATGATATTGCTATCTTATACCTCGGCAAATCTCTTACTCAGCCTTGTACAGTTCTCCAAGCTTCTTCAGATATTCATATCTTGCCTTAGCCGTTGCCGCAGCCTTGTCAAACAGCATCTCCGCTCTTTCCGGATTTGCGCGCTTCAGGGCATTGTAACGAACCTCGCCGTCCAGGAACTCTTTGTAGTCGCCCGTAGGCTCTTTGCTGTCCAGAGTGAAGGCATCCTTACCCTCAGCAGCCGCTTCCGGATTGAAGCGGAAGCAGTGCCAGTATCCTGCCTTAACTGCCAGCTCTTCCTCGGTCTGAGCCTTGCTCATGCCCTTCTTAATACCATGATTGATACAGGGAGCGTAAGCAATGATAAGGGACGGTCCCGGATAAGCCTCTGCCTCTGCAATTGCCTTTACGCACTGGTTGTAGTCAGCGCCCATAGCAATCTGTGCCACGTATACATAGCCGTAGCTCATAGCGATGGAAGCCAGATCCTTCTTCTTCACATCCTTGCCGCCTGCCGCAAACTGTGCAATGGCTCCGGTAGGTGTTGCCTTGGAGGACTGTCCGCCTGTGTTGGAGTAAACCTCGGTATCGAATACCATTACGTTTACATCCTGTCCGCTTGCCAGTACATGGTCCACGCCGCCGAAACCGATATCGTATGCCCAGCCGTCGCCGCCGAAGATCCACTGAGACTTCTTAGCCAGGAAATCCTTGTCTTTGAGAATCTCTTTGCCCTCGTCGCATCCGCATGCCTCAAGCGCCGCAACCAGCTTATCGGTAGCTGCACCGTTGGTTGCTCCTACGTTATAGGTGTCAAGCCACTCCTGTGCCGCTGCCTTCACATCATCGCCGGCCTTAGCCATCAGAGCTTCTACTTTTGCCTTCAGGCCGCCTCTTACGGCGCGCTGTGCCAGGCTCATACCATAACCAAACTCTGCCGCATCTTCAAACAGGGAGTTGGACCATGCAGGACCCTGTCCCTTCTGATTTACGGTGTAAGGTGTGGAGGGTGAGGAGTTGCCCCAGATGGAGGAACATCCTGTTGCATTTGCAATATACATTCTGTCGCCGAAGAGCTGGGTGATCAGCTTCGCATACGGTGTCTCACCGCAGCCTGCACATGCTCCGGAGAACTCAAGGAGCGGCTTCTTGAACTGGCTGCCCTTTACGGTTGCCTCCTTGAACTTGGCAATCACGTCTGCCTTCTCCGGCAGAGTTACGGCATAATCAAACAGCTTCTGGGATGCAATATTGGCTTCCATATTCTCCATAGCAAGTGCCTTTGCACCCTTCTTGCCCGGGCAGACATTTGCACAGGAGCCGCAGCCCGTACAGTCAAGTGCGGAAATAGCCATTACAAACTTGTACTCCGGCATTCCGGTCATATCAAGCATCTTGGTGCCTTCCGGCGCTGCTGCCGCTTCCTCTGCGGTCATAGCGATAGGACGGATAACCGCATGCGGGCAGACATAGGAACATCTGTTACACTGGATACAGTTCTCCGGCTGCCATACGGGGATATCTACGGCAATGCCGCGCTTCTCATAAGCAGAAGAACCGCTGGGGGTGGTGCCGTCCACGTAATCCTTGAATGCGGATACGGGCAGGGAATTGCCCTCCTGTGCGTTTACTTTTGCCTGGATTTCATTTACAAAGCTTACTACGTCAGCTCTGCCGCCCTCTGCATGGGTGGTTGTTAAGCCTTCGTCCGCCACGCTCTTCCAGCTCTCGGGAACCTCAATCTCCACGATCTGCTTTGCGCCTGCGTCGATGGCGTCATAGTTCATCTGAACAATAGCGTCTCCCTTGCGGCCGTAGGTTGCCTTTGCAGCAGCCTTCATCAGATCGATAGCCTGCTCCTCGGGAATGATATTGGCAAGCTTGAAGAATGCGGACTGCAAAACGGTGTTGATACGTCCGCCAAGTCCGATCTCCTTACCAATCTTAATACCGTCAATCACATAGAACTTAATACCGTGATTTGCAATGAAGCTCTTCACCTGTCCGGGCAGATGCTTCTCAATGCCTTCCATATCCCAGGGACAGTTCAGAAGGAAGGTTCCTCCGTCCACCAGCTCCTGTACCATGTTGTACTTGCGTACGTAGGACGGATTGTGGCAGGCTACAAAGTTTGCCTTGTGAATCAAATAAGTAGACTTAATGGGACTCTTGCCAAAACGCAGGTGAGACATGGTTACGCCGCCGGACTTCTTGGAGTCATAGTCAAAGTAAGCCTGTGCATACATGTCGGTATTGTCGCCGATGATCTTGATGGAGTTCTTATTCGCACCAACAGTACCGTCGGCGCCCAGACCCCAGAACTTGCAGTTAATGGTTCCTTCCGGCGTGGTTACCAGAGGAGCGCCCGGATCTAAGGAAAGACCTGTTACATCATCCACAATACCGATGGTGAACTTCTGCTTGTCTGCATTCTTATAAACAGCAACGATCTGTGCCGGCGTGGTATCCTTGGAGCCAAGTCCGTAACGGCCGGTAAAGATCGGAGTATCATTAAACTTAGTGCCCTTCAGAGCAGCCACTACATCCAGGTACAGAGGCTCGCCCAAAGCGCCCGGCTCTTTCGTTCTGTCAAGAACGGTAATTCTCTTAACACTATCAGGAATTGCAGCCACCAGTGCCTCTGCGCTGAACGGACGGTAGAGACGTACCTTTACAACGCCCACCTTCTCGCCTGCCGCTACCAGGTAATCAATGGTCTCTTCAATGGTATCGCATACGGAACCCATTGCCACGATCACATGCTCTGCGTCTGCGGCTCCGTAGTAGTTAAACAGTTTGTAGTCTGTTCCAATCTTTGCATTTACCTTGTCCATGTACTCCTGTACAATCGCCGGAAGAGCGTCGTAGTAGGGGTTGCATGCTTCTCTGGCCTGGAAGAAGATATCCGGGTTCTGAGCGGAACCTCTCTGGCAGGGATGATTGGGGTTCAGAGCGTTCTTCCGGAAGGCGTCGATGGCATCCATGTCAACCATATCCTTCAGATCCTCGTAATCCCAGGTCTCAATCTTCTGGATCTCATGGGAGGTCCGGAAGCCGTCAAAGAAGTTGATGAACGGAATCTTACCCTTAATTCCTGCACAGTGAGCAACAGGCGTTAAGTCCATAACTTCCTGTACACTGGATTCGCAGAGCATAGCCGCGCCTGTCTGACGGCATGCATATACGTCGGAGTGATCTCCGAAAATGGATAATGCATGGCTTGCAAGAGCACGTGCGGATACATTGAATACGCCGGGAAGCTGCTCGCCTGCCACTTTGTAAAGGTTGGGAATCATCAAAAGCAGACCCTGGGAAGCCGTAAAGGTGGTAGTAAGCGCACCTGCCGCCAGAGAACCGTGTACGGCGCCTGCCGCACCTGCCTCGGACTGCATCTCCGTCACCTGTACAGTCTGTCCAAAGATATTGGTCCTTCCCTGTGTTGCCCATTCATCCGTAGCCTCTGCCATAACAGATGAAGGTGTGATCGGATAGATTGCAGCAACATCGGAATATGCATAGGATACATGAGCCGCTGCATGATTACCATCCATGGTCTTCATTTTTCTAGCCATTTTGTCTTTTCCTCCTTAAATTGTTTCGCCCCGGTCAGTCTTTCCCAGGTACGCATTGGGGGATACCTGCGAGTATCCCATATGTAAATTATTCTAACATATTGCCCCCGAATTGTCCATTTCAATGTTGTATTTTTTGATGTACAAAATATTAAAAATCCCTCCTGGAACAACGGTGTTTGAACCGAAACTGCGGAAAACACCTGGCGGCGCAGTAATGTATGAGGAAACGCGGATTTTGCCCGGGACCGGATGAACTTTTTCGACATCTTTATACATTATCATACAAATGGTCCGCTTTCCTTGATTTTGCAAAGGCACTCTGCTATACTCCCTCTTGTAACAGCTTCTAATTATCTGGCAGCTCGCCAAGGTTCCCTTTTACATAGAAAGGAGATTTCCTTTGGAAACAAATGATTATCAAATGGAACAATCTATTTCAAGTTATGGATCTTTATTTCTCTGGATACAAGGCGCTGCAAGCAGTAAAGCCGAATGTATTCTGGAGATATTATCCGATCTCGGTAAGGTTCCGCTTAGAATCCAGGAACAGATTTTACACCAGACAAGCTTTTTTCAGCTGGACCGCTGGTTCCTTTTAGCGCGCCAGGTGCGGTCCGTCGAAGAATTTATTAACCGGATGTAGGCAGTCTGTCTTATGAAAGGCAGGCCCGGCGGCGCCCAAATACTTTTCCTTCTGTCAGTTCCCTTTTATCCTGTTTTTCCGTCCGTATTGTTCAAAGGGCAGTCGGATGCTTTCTTCTAGCACTTTCTTTGGGAAAAGTATTTAAAAGCAAAACTTCCGGTTACGGAGCACAGCAGCAACTCGTTTTTCGGTAATTGTAAAAGGTTTTTTAAAATGGACTGGTTTTTTAAAAAAGGATCGATTATACTTAAAAATACCTCTTCAAAAAGATGCTGTTCAAATCATATTTCTTCTCGGATTGGGAAGAGAAAGGAGGATACCTTGTTAGATGCAAAAGATCTTTCGGCGATTGCCGAAATAGTTGGGAAGGCCGTTCAGGAATCTGAGGCCAGGATGATTGGGCTGATTCAAGAATCCGAAGAGCGCACGACCGGACTGATTCAGGAATCCATTCAGGCGTCCGAAGACAGAATGACGAAGTTGATTCAGACCTCAATCCAGGCTTCGGAGGACAGATTGACCAGACGCATGAAAAAGATGCTGTTCAAATCCGAGTCTATGCTTTTGGATGAAATGGAACGCTATGATAAAAAGAATGAAAAACGTTTTGAAAAAATCGAGCGCGAGCTTGACGGATTAAAGGACATCTACCGTGTCACCAAAAACGAACAGGAGACCATCACCCTCCTGCTCCACAGCATGAAAAGCTTTGAAAAGCGCCTTACCGCCCTGGAGGTAAGAACCGCTTAAATTCAAGTCCGGACATGCTTTACATCATTAAATAAGAGACGGCCCCGGCATTGCAGAGTATCGGTACTTCCGGTATTCTGCAATGCCAGGGCCGTTTTTATAAGTCCTGTCAATGTTTATTCATCCAGCGCTTCCTTTACCTTATCCATAAAGCGCTTTTTCGCTTTTCCCCCTTTTCCCGAGGGCGCAATGCCGTTTACCGCATCGTCATAGGCACGCAGGGCTTCTTTTGCATCCTTGCTCAAATCCGTAGGCACCTGGACAACCAGGGTTACATAATGATCTCCTCGCACATTTTTATTCCGCAGGGACGGTACGCCCTTGCCCTTTAAGCGGACACGGGTATCGGTCTGGGTTCCTGCCTTTACGTCGTACTCCACTTCGCCGTCCACGGTCTTGATCCGCACCGTGCCTCCAAGAGCCGCTGTCACAAAGTTGATGGGAGCCGTGGAATAAATGTTCGTATCCTGTCTCTGGAAAATGGGATGCCTGCTTACAAGAACCTCCACCAGCAAGTCCCCTCTGGGTCCGCCGTTCACTCCCGGCTCTCCTTTGCCGCGAATACGGATGCTCTGGCCATTGTCAATTCCGGCCGGCACGGTGACCGCAATTTTCTTCTTACTGGAAATATATCCTGTTCCGTAGCAGTCGGGGCATTTCTCCTTAATTACCTTACCGGTTCCGTTGCAGTCAGGGCAGGTGCGCACATTCTGTACCATGCCAAATAAAGACTGCTGGGTATACACCACCTGACCCTTGCCGCCGCACTTTGTACAGGTAATCGGAGAGGTTCCCGGCTTTGCACCGGTTCCGTTGCACTTTCCGCACTCATCCTTTAACGTCAGCTCAATTTCCTTATCACAGCCAAATACGGCTTCCTCAAAGGTCACACGTATCTGTGCCCTCAGATTTGCCCCCTGCATAGGACCGTTGTTGGCTCTCCTGCTACGGCCGCCGCCAAAGAGATCACCGAAAATATCTCCAAAGATATCTCCCATATCAGCACCGGTGAAATCGAAGCCGCCAAAGCCTCCTCCGGCGCCTCCTTCAAAGGCCGCATGGCCGAACTGATCGTACTGACGGCGCTTATCCGGATCACTTA
Organism: Clostridia bacterium; assembly: GCA_910574835.1. Taxonomy (GTDB): domain Bacteria; phylum Bacillota; class Clostridia; order Lachnospirales; family Lachnospiraceae; genus Laedolimicola. The sequence continues at coordinate 311,987 of CAJTDE010000001.1, forward strand.
AGACCGCATAAGCTTCGGAAGCCTCCTTAAACTTTTTCTCCGCCTCCTGGTCGCCGGGGTTCATATCGGGATGATATTTTTTCGCCAGCTGACGGTATGCTTTTTTAATTGCGGCATCATCCGCATTTTTGTCTATGCCTAAGACCTCATAATAGTCTCTCTTCTGCTCTGCCATTCTTCTATCTTCCTCTTTATTTAAATACTCCTGGTAATCAGACGAATCACTTGCCTATGTTACCCTCTGCCGTTCATCGAAAAACGGTGAGATGCAATGTTTTTAATACGGCCAAATTCCAAGGAAAGCGGACTGCTTCTTCGTTCACTTTCCTTGGAATCCTTTTTATGCTACGGTTCACACAGTGACCGGTAACTCACTTCGCAATACACAAAGATTTTACACCTCCCGGTAATCTCCGTCAACTACGTCATCAGAAGATCCCGCTGCCCCCATATCCGGTCCCGGGCCTGCCTGACCCTGTGCTGCCTGCGCCTGGGCATATACCTTCTCGAACACCTTCTGAGCCGCATTCATCAGCTTCTCCTTGCCGGACTTCAATTCATCCAGCTCGGAATCGGAAAGCTCCTGCTGATCCTTGGTTCTCTCCAGAACAGCCTTCAAAGAGGACAGCTCTGCCTCTACGGCGGACTTGTCGGCGGCATCAACCTGCTCGCCTACTTCCTCCAGAGCCTTCTCGGTCTGGAATACCATAGCGTCAGCGTCATTTCTTGCATCAATGCCCTCTTTGCGCTTTTTATCCTGTGCCTCAAATTCCGCCGCTTCCTTTACGGCCTTTTCAATGTCGCTGTCGGACATATTGGAGCCTGCGGTGATGGTGATATGCTGCTCCTTGCCGGTTCCCAGATCCTTTGCGGAAACATTTACAATACCGTTGGCGTCAATGTCAAAGGTAACCTCGATCTGCGGCATTCCGCGTCTTGCAGGAGGAATACCGTCCAGACGGAACTGTCCCAGAGACTTGTTGTCTCTTGCAAACTGGCGCTCTCCCTGTACCACGTTAATGTCTACGGCTGTCTGGTTGTCTGCCGCCGTGGAGAAGATCTGACTCTTCTTGGTGGGGATTGTAGTATTGCGCTCAATCAGACGTGTTGCAATGCCTCCCTGGGTCTCGATGGACAGGGACAGCGGGGTTACGTCCAGAAGAAGGATATCGCCTGCACCTGCATCGCCTGCCAGCTTGCCGCCCTGGATGGAAGCGCCGAGAGCCACGCACTCGTCGGGATTCAAGGACTTACTCGGCTCATGTCCGGTTAACTGCTTTACTTTATCCTGTACGGCCGGAACACGTGTGGAACCGCCTACCAACAGTACTTTGCCAAGCTCGGAAGCCGTAATGCCGGCATCCTTTAAGGCTGCCTGCACCGGGTTTGCGGTGCGCTCTACCAGGTCATGGGTCAGCTCGTCGAATTTTGCTCTTGTAAGGTTCATGTCAAAGTGCTTCGGTCCCTCAGAAGTAGCCGTAATGAAAGGCAGGTTGATGTTGGTTGTGGTTGCGCTTGAAAGCTCCTTCTTTGCCTTCTCAGCCGCCTCCTTCAATCTCTGGAGGGCCATCTTGTCGCCGGAAAGATCCACGCCCTCGGTGCGCTTGAACTCCGCCAGCATATAATCGGTAACCTTCTGGTCAAAATCATCGCCGCCCAGACGGTTGTCACCGGCTGTAGCCAGTACCTCGATAACGCCGTCGCCAATCTCGATGATGGACACGTCGAAGGTACCGCCGCCCAGGTCATAAACCATGATTTTCTGCTCTTTTTCATTGTCCAGGCCGTAAGCCAGAGCTGCGGCCGTCGGCTCGTTGATAATACGCTTTACATCCAGGCCGGCAATCTTACCCGCATCCTTGGTTGCCTGTCTCTGGGCGTCATTGAAGTAGGCCGGAACGGTGATAACGGCTTCCGTTACCTTCTCGCCCAAGTAGTTCTCCGCGTCTGCTTTCAGCTTTTGGAGAATCATAGCGGAAATCTCCTGGGGGGAATATTTCTTGTCGTCAATAGTTACTCTGTGATCGGTTCCCATGTCTCTCTTGATGGAGGAAATGGTTTTTTCGGAGTTCGTAACGGCCTGACGCTTTGCAGGCTCACCTACGAGACGCTCTCCTGTCTTTGTAAATGCTACTACGGACGGTGTGGTTCTTGCACCCTCGGTATTGGCGATTACCACCGGTTTCCCACCCTCCATAACTGCTACGCAGCTATTTGTTGTTCCTAAGTCGATTCCAATAATTTTGCTCATAATAGAGACCTCCTCATTTATTTGATTGGTAAGTGATTGTCTAGTTTGCTACTTTCACCATACTGTGACGAATAACGGCTTCCTTATAGGTGTACCCTTTCTGAAATTCCTCCGCCACAATATTCTCCCCAAGCTCTTCATCCTCTATGTGCATCACCGCATTGTGAAGGTTGGGATCAAATTCCTGACCTGCCGCCTCAATGGGCGCTACGCCCAGGTCGGTCAGTACGGTCATCAGCTGCTTGTAGATCTTATCCATTCCCTCGATAACGGGATTGGTCCGCTCCTCTTCCGGAACGGCTGCAAGACCGCGCTCGAAGTTGTCTACCACCGGAAGGATCTTTTCAATTACATCCCTGGCTCCCACTTCATACATGTGGGATTTTTCTTTTTCGGTGCGCTTGCGGAAGTTGTCAAACTCCGCCATCTGGCGCTTTACCCGATCTTCAAGCTCTTCGATTTTCTCATCCCTGGGATCTTTTTTCTTCTTTTTCTTTCCCAGGAAGGATTTTTCTGACTTTTCTTTCTGCTCCTTTGGCTCCTTGGCATCTTCGGCCGCTTCTTCCTCTGCTTCCTGCGCTGTTTCCGCCTCCGGCTCTTCCTGTGCGGCTTCTGCCTCTGCCGCTTCCCTTTGAAGCTCTTCTTCCTGAATTGCCTCTTCCTGTTTCATTTCTTTTTCCACGGGTCTTTACCCCTTTCTCTTCCTTTATTCTCTCTTTCGGTTATATATCTCGTCCAGCTGGTCCGTGAGGGTTTTCAAGGTGTTTACCACATTTTCATAGTCCATGCGCTTCGGTCCTATGATTCCGATGGTGCCGCGAAGTCCGTCTCCCAGCTCGTAGGTGGCTGTCACCACGCTGCAGTCCTTCATGGCCTGTACGGGAAGCTCCTGGCCAATGTATACCTGGATGTCCCGGTCGCCGCTTTCCTCCAGGGTCCGGGTTACCAGATCCGTAAGCTCCTGCTTTTCCTCGAAGGTGCTTAGCAGCTCGCTGGCCTTTCCGTTCTCGGACAGCTCCGGATAGCGGAAAATGTTGGTGGTTCCGGAGGTGTATATCTCTACTTCCTCCTCCGAATGAATGACCTCCGCCACCGCGTCAATGACGTCGGCTACCAGTCCGCTGTGGATTCCTGCCTGCTCCTTCAGGTTCTTTATCATGGCCAGATTGATTTCCTCGATGGCCAATCCGTTCAGAACGCTGTTCAGAAGGATGTTCAGCTTCAGCACGGTCTCCTGGTCCAGCTCTTCGGTGACCGGAATCACCTTGTTTCGTACCAGATTGCCTTCCAGCATGATAACGGTAAGTATCTGGGTGGAACTGACCTTGGAGAGCTGAATGAATTTCAGCTTGTTCCGGTGGTAGGTGGGGGCGGATACTATGGTGGCGTAGTTGGTGTTGGCCGCCAGGACCTTTACTACCTGCTTGAGTACGCGCTCCATTTTGTCGGTCCGCTCTATCATCAGCTCTTTCAGCTCGCTGACTTCCCGGTCTTTTTCTTCCATCATCCGATCCACGTAGAGACGGTAGCCTTTGTCAGATGGGATTCTTCCGGCTGAGGTGTGGGGCTGCAGGATGTAACCCATTTCCTCCAGGTCTGACATCTCGTTGCGGATGGTTGCGGAGCTTAGGTTCAAATCGGAATACTTGGAAATGGTTCTGGAGCCTACGGGTTCTCCTGTTTCCATGTAGTTGCGGATGATTGCCTGCAGGATTTTCAGTTTTCTTTCGTCCAGTTCCAATTCGTCACCCCATTTTTATAGAGGATTTCCCTTTTTGTTGGAAATACTCCTGTGTCTTTTTTCTATTAGCACTCGGCCCTTTTGAGTGCTAACATTAAAATAGCACTATGGATTGCGTTTGTCAAGCGAGTTTATGTTTTTTTTAGAAATTTAGGGGGCAGTTCATCCAGGAGGAGGCGGCGGGCAGAGGCACAGGCTTTTCCTGGATGAACTGCTTGGGGACGGGAGTTTTTTGGTGTTTTTATTTTTATAATACTTTGATTGGTGGATGGCTTGTTTCTTTGTTATGCAGGTCTTTTGGCTTTCTGAATCTGATGCTTATTTTTAGCTTGATATGCATTTCGCTTTCCTTATGTGATAGCAATGACATCTCCATCCACAAGGGCAGGCCCATTGGCGGTGAAAATATTTTTGCTGTTTCTTCTGTGGTAAATGTTTTTGATTCGTATTTTCCTTTTATAAATGCGGTTTTGTAATACAAATCCTTACTGGATAATCTTGACAGCTCTTTTTCGCTTGTATCCGGATAAATATGTATATGATATTGTGTACAAGTTATATTATTTTTTTCTTTTAGTTCATTTATGGCTGCTGTCAGACTATTGCTTAACATTATAGTATAGTTCATATCTGGCTGCTTTCTCCTCTTTTGGGTTGTATGCTAATTATAAAGTATTTGCCTGACGCCTGCAACGGATAGGTGCCGCTACATTTTCAGCGGGTATGTAATTTCTAAAGGGATAAGCGGTTTTCTGTATGGATGCGTGGTCTGTATTGGGAAATGTATAAGGATTTATGGGGGTGTCTGCCAGGAAGAACGTTTGGACGGAATGCTTTGTTTAGAAATGTTTAGAATTATTTTAGAAATTAAGTATTGCATTTTTTGATAGAGAGTGATATATACTAGGTGTAGACAAGTGAACAAGGCCCTGTATCACATGCATAAGTGTGTGGTATAGGGTTTTTTGCATTTTACGGAACCGGAATAGGAGGCAGATTATGAATATTAACAAATTTACTCAGAAATCTATACAGGCTGTGAATGACCTGGAAAAGACTGCCTATGAATATGGCAATCAGGAGCTGGAACAGGAGCATTTGCTTATGAGCCTTCTTAGGCAGGAGGATAGCCTTATCCTGAAGCTGATTTCTAAGATGGAGATTCAGCCGGAGCATTTTGTGAATCGGGTGGAGCAGGCTCTAAGTAAGAGGGTGAAGGTTTCCGGCGGGCAGCCCTATGTGGGGCAGTATTTAAATAAGGTACTTATCAGTGCTGAGGATGAGGCGAAGCAGATGGGGGATGAGTATGTTTCCGTGGAGCATTTGTTTCTTGCTCTTCTTGATAACCCAAGCCCTTCTGTTAAGGAGATTTTTAAGGAATATGGGATTACGAGGGAGCGTTTTCTGAAAGCTCTTTCTACGGTTCGGGGGAATCAGCGTGTTACCAGTGATAATCCTGAGGCGACGTATGATACGCTGAATAAGTATGGGGCGGATCTGGTGGAGCGGGCGCGGGAGCAGAAGCTTGACCCGGTGATTGGACGGGATGCGGAGATTCGAAATATTATTCGTATTCTCTCCAGAAAGACGAAGAATAATCCTGTTCTTATCGGGGAACCCGGCGTGGGTAAGACGGCTGCTATTGAAGGGCTGGCCCAGCGGATTGTCCGGGGGGATGTGCCGGAAGGACTTAAGGATAAGAAGCTTTTTTCGCTGGATATGGGCGCTCTGGTGGCCGGGGCCAAATACCGGGGGGAATTTGAGGAGCGTTTGAAGGCTGTGCTGGATGAGGTTCGCAAGAGCGACGGGCAGATTATTCTTTTTATTGATGAGCTGCATTTGATTGTGGGAGCCGGTAAGACGGACGGGGCTATGGATGCAGGCAATATGTTAAAGCCGATGCTTGCCAGAGGGGAGCTTCATTGTATCGGCGCTACGACCCTGGATGAGTATCGGCAGTATATTGAAAAGGATGCGGCTTTGGAACGGCGTTTTCAGCCGGTGATGGTGGATGAGCCTACGGTGGAGGATACGATTTCTATCTTAAGAGGGTTGAAGGAGCGCTATGAGGTGTTCCACGGCGTTAAGATTACGGACGCGGCGCTTGTGTCTGCGGCTGCGCTCTCCAACCGCTATATTTCCGACCGTTTTCTGCCGGATAAGGCGATTGACCTGGTGGATGAAGCCTGCGCTTTGATTAAGACGGAGCTTGATTCTATGCCGGCGGAGCTGGATGAGCTGAGCCGGAAAATCATGCAGCTTGAGATTGAAGAGGCGGCTTTAAAAAAGGAGACGGATCGTCTGAGCCAGGAGCGGTTGGAGCATCTTCAAAGAGAGCTTGCGGAGCTTCGGGATGAATTTAATGGAAAGAAGGCTCAGTGGGATAATGAAAAAACCTCGGTGGAGCGTCTCTCCAAGCTGCGTGAGGAAATTGAGGATATTAATAAGCAGATTCAGACGGCGCAGCAGAATTATGATCTGAATAAGGCTGCGGAGCTGCAATACGGCAAGCTTCCTCAGCTTCAAAAGCAGCTGGCGCAGGAGGAGGAATCGATTCATAAGAAGGATTTGTCTCTGGTGCATGAGGCGGTGACGGAGGATGAGATTGCCCGTATTATTTCCCGGTGGACGGGGATTCCGGTGGCTAAGCTAACGGAAAGCGAGCGGAATAAGACACTGCATCTGGATGAGGAGCTTCACAAGCGCGTGATTGGGCAGGATGAGGGAGTGACTCTTGTTTCTGAGGCTATTATTCGTTCTAAGGCGGGGATTAAAGACCCCGGCAAGCCCATTGGCTCTTTTCTGTTTCTTGGGCCTACGGGTGTGGGAAAGACGGAGCTTGCCAAGGCTCTTGCGGCCAGTCTCTTTGATGATGAGCAGAATATGGTGCGGATAGATATGAGTGAGTATATGGAGAAGTACTCTGTTTCCCGGCTGATCGGAGCGCCTCCCGGATATGTGGGCTATGAGGAGGGCGGCCAGCTTACGGAGGCCGTTCGCAGAAAGCCTTATTCCGTGGTGCTGTTTGATGAGATTGAGAAGGCCCATCCTGATGTGTTCAATGTGCTTCTGCAGGTACTGGATGATGGAAGGATTACGGATTCTCAGGGGCGCACGGTGGATTTTAAGAATACGATTTTGATTATGACCTCGAATATCGGTTCTTCTTATCTTCTGGAGGGGATTGATGATGAGGGAAATATCCGAGATGAGGCTCAGAAGCTGGTGATGAATGACTTGAGAGCGCATTTCCGGCCGGAATTTTTGAATCGGCTGGATGAAACGATTCTCTTTAAGCCTTTAAGCAAGAGGGATATTGCTTCCATTATTCATCTGCTTCTGGATGAGCTGAACGGACGTTTGAAGGACCGGGAGCTGACTCTTGCGCTTACGGAGCAGGCCAGGACATTTATTACGGAGCATGGATACGATCCGGTGTACGGCGCGCGGCCTTTGAAGCGGTATATGCAGAAGCATGTGGAGACCCTTGCCGCAAAGCTTATTCTGGGCGGGAAGATCGCTGCGGGGGATACGATTGTGATTGATACGGATGGGGAGGGATTGACTGCTTCTCTTAATTCGTCTGTTTAATGGTATCTTTCTATAGGGAAATTATGTTTCACATTGAAAAATAAGGAGGGCCGGGATATAGAAACAGTTGGTTTCTTATTACCCGGCACCCCGTATTTTTATGTTGTTTTTTTGCTTCAAGACGGTTGTAAAATAAGTTCTTATCTCTGTCCGCAGCTCTTTAGCTTAAAGTACAGAGGCACCAGTACGGCATTTATTATGGCTGCATAAAATACGGAAATAAAAGCCACTGATATATCCGGACCAATATTTGACAGTCCAAAATCCAAATCCATACAATGCAAAATATTTATCACGCTTATTGCAACGCCCAGCACTCCGAATATAAGAGAGGATATGCATACCAGCTTAACTGCCTGCGCACTTTCTTTCATTTCTTTCTTGTTGTATTCTTTCCTGCCAGAGATATAAACAAATGCCTTTATAAATCCTTTCCAACAGCCTGTACCTATCAACATCAAAATGCATGGAACCACGATGAATCCAAAACTGATCAGGTCTATAAAATTATAAACTCTGTCCGGGCCAATGCCATACATAAGGCAAATCAGCAAGCCTGCTAAATATATCAAATATCCCATAACGGTTTCCTCCCTAAATAAATGTACCCAAATTATATTCAGATGCACTTCCATATCATGCAAGGGAATACCTGAGCAGCCGCTGCATAAAAGTGTGTTTTGTATCTGTTTTCTTTTCACTCATATAGGGAGGCTCCGCCGGATCGGGCTTTGTATAAATTCCGTCCACAATATCCTGGTAAACATCCGCATCTGCGGGATTTCCCTCTTTGATTACGCGGATTTCCGTAACTCCCGGATACTGGCCCGGATAGGATTCCATCATCATCCCATCGCCGTATATTTTTACAATATTTCCTTTGACAAGCTGATCAAATGCAATTTCCTTCCCTTTTATATCGTATACCTTGAACTCCTCATTCCAAGCGGCAACTTCAAATGCCCCCCGCTGTTCATCAACAAATATATGAAGTCCCTCGCCAAAGGGCACATACATTGCGGTAATTGCCAATGCTTCTCGTTCCATTTTCTTTTTTGCATACAGCAGCCCGCCTATGACCGTAAGCAGAATGACGCACCCTGCCGCAAGCCATAAATATGATTTCTTCTTCAAGCTTTTCTCCGTTCTTTTTTCTGAAATGATTTTTACTTATAATAGACGGGGACGGCAAAGAATCGGTTTTTACTTCTCGCCGCCGTTCTCCGGCAGCCCGGAAACATTGATGTTCCGCGTCACCTTGGCGTCGTAGGTCTCGGCCCGGATGATCTCGGACAGATCGATGCCCACTGTCTCCTTCATCGTTTCAAAGAGCTTTGCCATAACTGCCGGCACATTTCCGGCCACATCGCCCACGCCCTTGTCCTCGCCGCTTCCGATGATGGTGATCTTGTCAATCTGGGACAATGGCTCGGCAATTTTTCCGGCAATATCCGGGAGTACGCCGATAAGCATTTCCGCCATAGCTGCCTTGTTGTATTTCTGATAAGCCTCGGCCTTCTTCTCCATAGCTTCGGCTTCTGCCATACCCTTTGCACGGATAGCCTCGGCCTCTGCGGACCCTCTGGCCTGGATACCGGCTGCCTCCTGTTCCATTGAGAACTTGTTGGCTTCCGCCTGGGCCTTCTTTGCCAGGGCGTCCTGCTCCGCCTCGTACTTCTTGGCCTCTGCCTGAGCCTTTTTCGCCTCGGCATCCTGCTCCGCTTCATACTTGCGGGCCGTGGCATCCTGCTCCGCCTCGTATTTCTTAGCCTCTGCGTCTCTCTGGCGCTTTGCAAGGGCTGCCGCTGCCGCCTGCTCTACGGCGTAACGGTCTGCGTCCGCCTTTTTGTTAATCTCCGCTTCCAAAGCCTGCTGCTTTACAAGAACCTCCTGCTTGCGAAGCTCCGCCTCCCGCTCGGCCTTGGCAATCTGAGCGTTGACCGTAGCCGTCTGGATGACCTTTTCCTGCTCCTGCTCCTGAATCTTGTAGGCCGCATCTGCCATAGCCTGCTTGGTGTCGGATACCTGCTGCAGCTCCGCCTTCTTGATGGCAAGCTCGTTGTTCTTCTCCGCAATCTCTGTCTCGGCCAGCACTCTCGCGTCGTTGGATGCCTTATTTGCCTCCGCCTGGGCAATGGCTACGTCGCGCTCGGCCTGTGCTCTGGCAATGGAAGCATCCTTCTTAATCTTCGCCGTATTGTCGGCGCCCAGATCCTTGATAAGTCCGTTTTCGTCGGTTACGTTCTGGATGTTGCAGGACACAACCTCGATCCCCAGCTTCTTCATATCCTTGGAAGCCTTCTCCATCACCTGGTCGGAGAAGGAATCCCGGTCCGTGTTGATGGACTTGAGGGTCAGCGTGCCGATGATTTCACGCATATTACCCTGGAGGGAATCCTGCAGATCCCGGGTAATCTGATCGGAATTTTTGTTCAGAAAGTTCTTGGCCGCCAGACGGATGCCCTCGGTGGTGGGGTCAATCCGCACCTTGGCTACCGCGTCCACATTGACATTGATAAAGTCTGTGGTGGGAACGGACTGCTCCGTCTTGATATCCACCGTCATCTGGCCCAGATAAAGCTTATCCAGACGCTCCAGGAAAGGCACCCGGATACCGGCCCGCCCGATCAGGATCTTCGGCTCCTTTTTAAGACCGGAGATGATAAATGCCCTGTCCGGCGGAGCCTTTACATAGCCGACGGCTAAGATAATGACTAACACAATGATTAAAATAACAGGAATTAAAACAGTCAGCATATTCTGTGTAAAATCAAACATCGCTTTCCTCCGTATTTTTTCTGTGCCCGCGCATAATAATGAAATGGCCCGCACATCTGCCGTCAGTCCGTATCCAAAATTCTTGTGCATAGCTTTGGTACGGACTGCCCGTCTATAGTTCCGCTCGTTTTATCCGCAGTATCCGGCACGCAGCCCATCCGGTGACGCAGCCGATCAGGATTCCGCCAAGCACATCCGTGGGGTAATGAGCGCCCACATACAGACGTGAAAAGGAGATCAGCGCCGCCGTCACCAGGGCCGGAATCCCGAACCTTCTCGGGAGACACAGGAACAGGACGCTTGCCACTGCAAAGCAGGCTCCTGCATGGCCCGACGGAAAGGACAGGTCCGAGGGGCGCCTGGTAATTAAAATCAATTCCTCAAATACGTCATAGGGCCTGATTCTGGCAACCAGATTTTTCAAAACCAGATTTACTACCAGAAAATCCAGGCTCAATGACAGGGAGGCCGCCGCTCCCGCTCTCCGGTATTTTTTGATACACAAAAGGACAATGCAGGCCAGAATAGCCAAAAAGCCTGCATCGCCCAGGGATGTGACGAACTGCATCACCTTATCCAGAATCGGATTGCGGACACTCTCTTGTAAAAATAGCAGAAAACGTTCTTCCCAGCCCATTTACCGCTCCTAGACCTCCGTAAAGGTGTAGCGAACCAGTGTGCCGGACAGATCCAGGTGGTATACAATGGAGCCGTCGTTCATGGTTTCTTTGTCAATATTTACTTTCTTGTCCTTATGTAAGCCCTGTACATAGGCGTCCAGATCCGCAGTCTCTATCTCCCGAATCTCCGTATCGCGCATCTGATTGCCCGGACACTTGTTTAAGTTTTCGATCATCATTTCATAAGCCTTCATACCCATTACCTCCCTGGTATCATTTTGAACATATTCTGCCGGGCCGCTTGGCGATGCGGCGTCGGCAGAGCTTCAAGGTTTCATGCTTCTATTTTACACCTATGAAAAGATGACGGCAAGTTTTTTCTGAAAATTTCAAAAAAATATTATCATTATTTGTCAAAATTTGTATTCCCGATAATTTTGTGCGTTTTCATTCTCACCGGGGCACAGAGCAAGACTTCTGAAAAGATTTATGTTTTTATATCAGCCTAAACTGCTGTGCCCGGCCTTTTACAGTTCCGTGAAGGTATACCGCTGAAGGATGCCGGAGGTATTCACATGGTAAATGACCGTTCCGTCCGCCAAGTCCTCCCGCTCAAAGGTGAAATCCTTGTCCTGGTGGCGGCTGGTTACGTAGGCTTCCAGATCCGCAATCTCCACCTCCTCGATAAATACATCCCGCATCTGATTGCCGGAGCATTGGTTGAAAATTTCATGTACTACTTCGTATTCTTTCATAGTAAGGCCTCCTATTTTGAGTCGCTACGCGACGGCACTAAAGGGTAAAGTCGCTTCGGCACACCTGTAATGAGAGAAACTTTTATTCGAAAGGGCATTCATAAAAGTTCCTCTCGTGCGCCTTTGTGGCTTTACTATTTAAATCGCTGCGCGACGGCACTAAAGGGTAACACCGCTTTCCTGGCTTCTCTCCTACACCGGCGGCTGTATATTGGGAATACAGCAGCAGGCAAAGGAATAGAGTGATAAAATCGCAGTTGTGCAAATCAGGCATTGAAACCACTTTGACTTCAACACCTTGGGGTTTAAAGATACTGCATGGGCTACGAAAATCAGCACCGGCAGCATATAGCGTCCCTGAGCCTGAAAATCAATAAACCAGCCATTATATACCACCAGCACCCAGGAAATAAACGCCATCAGGTGAAGCAGCACAAACTTCACCTTTTTCTCTTTCTGCCCCTTTTCCCGCCAAATAGAAACGCTCAATCCCACATAAAGTATGATATATAATATCCCTATTATTGTCACATACCATTCGGGGCTTGGAAATTGCAGGCAGCCATAGGTTCCCACAAAGGAAGCAAACAGTATGGTGTGGAACCCCATATGAAATAAAAGCTCTTTCAGCGTAACTCCCTTACCATAGAGATTAAAGGCCGGACCCTGTACCTCCGGCGGTGAGGCCGGGCGAAGCATTGGAATCGCTATCTCATTTTGCATCTCTAAAATCACCTGCTGCTTATGAATCCCATAATGTATAAATTCCGGAATGTAACGAATCCCCAGAAACAGTAAAGCCGCTCCCGCAAGCAGCAGGCAGCCTGTCAGTCTCTTTCGCCGCTCCGTCTTCGGGGCCGCCGCCAGCTCCGTCAAAAGCATTGCAAACGCATAAATCGCAATTACATAATAATTTTGCTTGGACATAAAAATATTGGAGAAGAGAAAGCCCAAAAGCAGCACCCGCCAGACATCTCTTTTTTCCACGCCTTTTTTGAGCAGTCTCTGCAGCATGCTTTCCGGATTCGCCAATTGATACAGTACAAGCACTGCTACCGCAAAGTCCAAAGCATCCGAGGTACAGTATGTATACAAATACCAAACCTGAGGCGTTAAAAAAAGCGCACAAAGTAAATATCGATTCTTCTTCAGATTCCAAAAAGCCAGATAAAAAAGGCCGGCCATCATACATACGCCAAAGAATCTTGTTCCGCTTTCCAAAGTAACAAACCGGGCAATCAAAGCCGCAAGCATATAGTAAAGGTTCAGCTCGGAAAGCCTCGCAGTCCCGTACAGCGAATAAGCCTCTAAAGGAAGCTCCCTCATATCCGGAATCTTCCAGTGGGTGGTATAATACCGCACAGAATAGATACCTTCCGATTCATCCGGGTTAATGGCCGAAGAACCTGTAAAAGCTCCATATGCAACTAATATGACAGCGCAAATCCCTGCCGCATAAAGAATCGTATTGGAGATTCCAAACAGCCTGGAACCGGAGAGCCTTTTTACATACCGCCTGTAAAAAGAAATCACAAGCATTGCCAAAGCCAGCAAAGGAATCAAATAAAAAATTCCCGTCCAGGCACAGCGCTTTGCCGCTGTTTTATAAAAATCCCGGAACACTTCCGTAGGAAAAAGCTGAGAATCTTCCCCTTCAATCCAAAGCCCCAGGCATCCGTCCTCTGTCTCATACATCCGCACCTGATCATTGGGAACAAACGCCTGTAAAAGCTCCTCTCCCTCCAAACGGCCGGCATAAAATCCATTCATATAAAATGTTATGGAACGCACGGCAGATTCATTATTGAAATTGTAATCCATAGGGTCCATTCGCTTCACATAAGTCCCTTTTCCATAAGAAAAGTCAAAGAAAGCCACATGTGCCTCCCCTGGTCTTTCGTAAGTCCGCCGCACACTGTCTATCCCTGCATGTTCGCGGTAGGAGGTCAGTACTTTCCAATGATCCCCCGCCGAATAGTCCTCCTTTGCAAAATCGATTCGAATTTCTGCCAAAACCACAAAGGGATGCAGCAGAAAACACAAAAGCAGCACCATGATTGCAAGAAGCTTATATTGTTTTTTAATCCACGTCATCAAGCTGCCTCCTCAGATACCGGCCAACCACACCGGAAAAATTCATAATATCCCGGATATAGGCAAAATCCCGTCCAAAGATCCGCCGCTCCGCCTGCAGGTCCTGCTCCTCCCCTGCAAATACTCCAAGAACCGAGATCCCCATAGCCCGAACCTTCCGCACCTCCGCCGCCGTATCTCTCACCGCATAATCGCCGGAATAAGGCATAGGATTCCGGCTGCCCGGCCGGTTTACAATAATATCATTGGGTCGTCCGTCGCTCAGCACAATCAGAACCTTATGCTCCTCCGGCCTGCTCATCAGACTGTCGGCCGCCGCACGGATCGCCAGACCGTCCCGGTTGTTGGAGGAAGCGTAAAACTCAAAGATTTTCTGATTTGCCTCTCTTGGGTCATCGTAATCCCGGTAGCGCTGCATCACCGTGTAATCCCAGAAGGTACAAAATCCCATTACCTGATGGGGAATATCCACAATGCTCAAAGCCTCGCTGAGAATAAAGCCCTGCAGCGCCACCAGGCTCTGCCTCCGTTTCTGGGAACCGCTGGCGTCAATCAGCACATATACCGCAAAGTCAGAATTGTCCTTTCGAAGCTCCCGCTCAAAGAGCTTTTTATCCCGGCTGCGCCCCACCTTCCAGAGCTTCACAGGAACAATCCGGCCAAACTCCGAGGGCAGAACCTCCCGCTCGCTGCGGGCCGTAAGCGCCCGGCGCAGAGTGTCGGAGAGATGCTCGACATTTCTTCTGGACACACGCATACAGTGGCCATATGCCTTCAGATTCTCCGACTTTGCTCGTCTGGCATATTCCGACTGATAATTTTTCTTCACCATACCGGAGAGAATCCCGTCCGTAAAATAAAGGCTGCAATCCGCATGAGCGCCGCGACAGAGACTTCGGTTTACCCGCTGCCGTTCCTGTCCGGACAGATAGGAACGTCCGTAATTAAGCTCAATATAGGAAAACATTTTGTCTGCCGCTTCCTGGTCAACCAGAACCCGCTTGGATCGAAGCCGCTTTTTCTCCTCTGCCTGAGCCTCCTGATCCGCAAGCTGCGTAGCCACATTCGTCACCTGGGAGAGATAGCGGTCAAAATCCTCCTCATAAGCCTCTTCCTCCAGAAAATCCTGCCACCGGAATTCCCTTAATTTCTCCATCGGAACAGAAAGCACCGTGTCAAGGGAACCATGCCGTTCTGCAAAATGAGGGTCCACCAGCCAGTTGTAAAGGTCATCCACAGTCCGTATCACTGTCATGGTATCCTCTGTCTCACAGAGCGCTTCCAGCATGTCCGCCGCCTTTCGGATGCGGCTCTGCATGGTCCTGGGACCCAAAACCGCTTCCTGCATAACGGAAAGGCGTATCTGCCCGATAAAGGAAGCCGCAAGCCTGGTAAAATCGTACTCCATAAGATCCTCAAAAGCCTTTTTCCGAATCTCCAGAATCCCCGGCCGCTCCCTGCTGATTTTCCTGTAAACGGCGCTGTCCACACAGAGCTGCGCCAGACTGGTCAGGGGCTGCTCCTCCCCGCCGCAGTAGAGCTTTTTTACCAGATAGAGTCCGAAGGCATCCCGGTCAAAGTATTTGGAAAATGCGCCTTGTTTAACGGCGTCGTACAGAGATACATAGACAGATTTGGAGTAGGATATCGTATCTGGCTTCAGATTGAGGTCATAATCACCGCTGACTGTCCAGCAAAGATTCCGAAGCCTGTTTTCAATTTCAAATTGGTCAATCTCATATGCTTCTTCCATATACTTCTCCTATTAAAGTCGCTGCGCGACAGCACTAAAGGGTAAAGTCGCTTCGGCACACCT
Organism: Clostridia bacterium; assembly: GCA_910574835.1. Taxonomy (GTDB): domain Bacteria; phylum Bacillota; class Clostridia; order Lachnospirales; family Lachnospiraceae; genus Laedolimicola. Next base: position 327,633 of record CAJTDE010000001.1, read on the forward strand.
GTGATGAGAGAAACTTTCATTCGAAAGGGCACTCATGAAAGTTCCTCTCGTGCGCCTTTGCGACTTTACCGGACAGCCAAGAGTATTTCTTATAAACACTTGACATTTCTTAGCCGGACTATTTCTCTTCTATCCGCAATGTGCCCGGGAATCTCCGATACGGTCTACTAGAACACTTCATCCCCGGTCCACTCCTCCGGAATCCGGGTCATCACAATATCCCCGATAATCTCCTTCTCAAAAATATCAAAGCTCTTATTCGTAATCCCCATCGTAATGGCCTTCCGGGGTGAAATCCCGATCCGTATGGTTTTCAGCGCCCCAATCATGCCTCGCAGATCCATAGGCTTTGTGGAAATCTCGCTGTTCTGCGCCTTAAGCTGCAGATCCAGAAACAGGCCGGCAAAATGCTTTAAGCCCTCCTCCTTTGCATCGGGAAAATTCTTCTTGAGAATCAGCAGTAAGGTTTCCTCCGTAAGAGGCGGCATATCAATCACCAGGAAACGGGAAACAAGCGCCTCATTAAGCTCCTTTGTTCCTGCATAGCCGTAATTCATAGTTCCGATAAACCGTGTGGCCGGATGAAGCTCAATCTTGTCGTATCCCGGCACATCGATTATCCGACGGTAGTCCAAAGTGGCATGCAACACGGACACAGCGTCATTTTTGGCCATATTAATCTCGTCAAAGATACCGAAGCCGCCGTTGACGGCACACTGATACACGGGACCCTTACGCAGACGCACCTCATTATCCGCAAAGGTGTCCGTTCCGATAAGAGAACTGCTGTCCGTATTCACATTAAAAGAGATATTGTAGGAGGGACGGCGAAAAATCCAGGCCAGGTTTTCTGCCAGAATATTCTTTCCCGTGGCCTTAGAACCGCTCAGCAGGACATTTTCTCCCTGGAGCAGCGCGGCTATGGCCATCTCCAGTATTTCCTTCCCGTAAAACGGAATCGGCGGCATGACAATGCGGTTTTTTACCTCCTCCGATACCTGATGTGCCTCACGAAACCTCTCCACCTCACGGATAAGGCCCGGAGATACGTGTTGTTCTTCTAAAAACTGCAATTCCTTCATAAGATTCTCTTCCTCTGCTTTCATTTATCCAAATATCGTTATCCGCGGGAACAAAATACTATTCCAATGTCTTAATATACGGCACCAGTTCATCAAAATGACGTATTTCCCTGAATGTTCCTTTCAATTGCTCCGAATCCTCCGGAAGTTTATTTCCGTTTGGATTGTACCAGACGCCGTGCATACCGCAGGCGGACGCGCCGCAGGCATCCTTCTTCAAATTATCTCCCACAAAAACGCACTCCTCCGGCCGGGCCTCCGCTTTTTTGATGCACAGCTTCATAAATTCCGGATGCGGTTTCTCCACTCCCGCCTCCTGGCTGGTTACTATATGGCTGATAAACGGAGCAAAGCCAAAGGCCGACAGCTTTTCATACTGCATCATGGCTGTCATATCCGTTCCGATTCCGATGCGGATACCCATAGACTTTAATTCCTGCATACAGGCGACAGCTCCCGGCTCCGGCCCGCTTACCTTCAAAAGCGTATCCCAATAGACGTGATACATAGCCTGTACGTGAGGAAACAGGGGCTTTCCCCATTTTTCCAGAAGATTCTGAAAGCGGATGCTGCGGCTGTGGATGGCTGCGTTATCCTTTCCCAAACGGTCCGTTATCTCCTGGTTGCTGATACGCACCATGCTCTGAAATTCCCCCTGCTCTATGCCGAACTGCTCCTTCATATAGCCATAGAGCTGCTTCATCCCCTCGCCGTGACCCTTGTCATAGCTGTAAAGGGTGTTGTCAATATCAAAAATCACTTCCTTAATCATGCTCTAATCCTCCTATTTTAAGCCGCTGCGCGACGGCACTAAAGGGTAAAGTCGCTTCGGTACACCTGTAATGAGAGAAACTTTTATTCGAAAGGGCACTCATAAAAGTTCCTCTCGTGCACCTTTGCGACTTTACCAGTCAGCAGAAATTATTTTTTAAAATTACTTGACATTTCTTAGCCGGACTGTAAAAACTCTGCCAACGCATAATTACTCACATCAATCCCAAGCTCTGTCAATCGTACCCTTCCATTTTCCCGAATCAATAGTTCCTGCTGCTCCAATCTCTCAAACACGCCTCTATAGACCTTTAAAAGCTCCTCCGTCAGCAGAACTCCTTCCGTTTTCCGAAGGCCCAGAAACATGGTCTCCTCCAACTCCTCCTGCCTGGTAAGCCTGTGTTTATCCTCATGCCCATAATCACCGGCCAGATACGCGGACAGCTTCTTGTGATTGCGGTAACGCACTCCTTCTGTCAGAGAGGATGCTCCCAGTCCCAAGCCTAAGTATTCTCTTCTCTCCCAATAGCCGAGATTGTGCCGGCAGGCAAAACCCTGTCTGGCATAATTGGATATCTCATACCGCTCATAGCCCTCTGCCTTAAGTATATCCTTGGTGTCGTAATACATCTGCCGTTCCGTGTCCTCATCCGGCAAAAGGCGTTCCTCCCCGGCTCCCGGTCCGAAACGGTGATAAAAGGGCGTTCCCTCTTCTATGATTAAGCTGTAAGCTGATATATGCTCCGGTTTGAGACTCAGTACTTCTCTTAAGGTCTGCTGCCAGCTTTCTTTCGTCTGCCCCGGAAGGGCTGACATCAAATCCACATTGATATTTTCAAATCCCATTTCACGGGCCAGCATATAGCTCTGCAAAAACTCCTCATACGTATGAATCCTTCCAAGGAGGCGAAGCTCCTCGTTATCCGCTGACTGAAGCCCTATACTCAGGCGGTTTACGCCTTGCCGGCGGTAACAGGAAAGCTTGTCCGCCGTCAATGTGCCCGGATTGCACTCGACCGTGATCTCGGCATCTGTTTCGACGTGAAAGCTGTCATGCACAGCCTCAAGAAGCTGCGCCATCTGCCCCCCATCCAGGATAGAGGGCGTACCGCCTCCGACGAAAATGGAAGTAACCCTTCGATTCAATCCAAGGGTCTTTTGCTGATAAATTTCTCCTTTTAATGCTTCCACATAGCAAAGCTGAACTGCTTTATCCGCCGGTACGGACAGAAAATCACAATAAGCGCATTTCTTTACACAAAACGGGATATGAAGATACAGCTCCAGTTCCGATTGTTTTTTTCCGTTTTCACACATATCCTACCGTTTCCAACTACCTGTCGTCCAGCTTCAGCACACTCATAAAGGCTTTCTGCGGAATCTCCACATTTCCAATCTGGCGCATCCGCTTCTTTCCTTCCTTCTGCTTTTCCAGAAGCTTCTTCTTCCGGGTGATATCGCCGCCATAGCACTTTGCCAGCACATCCTTACGCATGGCCTTCACCGTCTCCCGGGCAATAATCTTGCTTCCGACCGCCGCCTGAATGGGAATCTCAAAGAGATGCCTCGGGATCTCTTCTTTTAGCTTCTCACACATTTTCCGGCCGCGCTCGTAGGCCGTGCTGCTGTGAACAATAAAGGACAGAGCGTCCACCTCTTCCTTATTAATGAGAATATCAAGCTTCACAAGCTCTGCCTGCACGTAGCCCTTCATATCATAATCAAAGGAGGCATAGCCCCTGGAACGTGATTTCAACGCGTCAAAGAAATCATAGATAATCTCGTTTAAGGGAAGGTCGTACTTCAAAAGCGCACGTGTTTCCTCCATATATTCCATGCCAAGATAAATGCCCCTGCGCTCCTGACACAGCTCCATTATGGAACCGATAAACTCCGTAGTCACCATAATCTCCGCGCTGACCATAGGCTCCTCCATATATTCTATCTCCGCCGGGTCCGGCAGATTGGATGGATTGGTCAGCTCAATTACCTCGCCGTTTGTCCGGTGAACCTTGTAAATAACGCCGGGAGCCGTGGTCACCAGATCAAGACCGTACTCCCGCTCCAAGCGCTCCTGAATAATCTCAAGATGAAGAAGTCCCAGGAAGCCGCAGCGGAAACCAAAGCCCAATGCAATGGAGGTCTCCGGCTCAAACTGGAGAGAAGCGTCATTGAGCTGCAGCTTTTCCAGCGCATCGCGGAGATCCGGATACTTGGCTCCGTCCGCCGGGTACATGCCGCAATACACCATAGGAAGAACCTTTTTATAACCGGGCAGCGGCTCCGCACAGGGATTGTCCCGGCTTGTTATGGTATCACCCACACGGGTATCCTTGACATTTTTAATACTTGCCGTCAGATAGCCTACCATGCCTGCGGAAAGCTCTTCGCAGGGAATAAACTGTCCGGCGCCGAAGTAGCCTGCCTCCACCACATCGGCCTCTGCTCCCGTAGCCATCATGCGGATGGGCGTTCCCCTCTTTACGGTGCCCTCTTTGATACGGCAGAATACAATCACACCCTTATAGGAATCATACACGGAATCAAAGATCAGCGCCTTAAGAGGCGCCTGGGCGTCTCCTGCAGGCGCCGGAATCCGCTCCACAATCGCCTCTAATACATCACCCACATTTTGTCCCGTCTTGGCGGAAATCTGCGGTGAATCCTGTGCCTCAATTCCAATTACATCCTCAATCTCATCAATCACCCGCTGAGGCTCCGCACTGGGCAGATCAATTTTGTTGATCACCGGCAGCACGTCCAGATCGTGATCCAGGGCCAAATATACATTTGCCAAGGTCTGGGCCTCAATCCCCTGGGCCGCGTCTACCACAAGAATCGCCCCGTCACAGGCCGCCAGGCTTCGGGATACCTCATAATTAAAGTCCACATGTCCCGGCGTGTCAATCAGGTTGAAAATATACTCCTCGCCGTTTTTTGCCTTATATACCGTGCGCACGGTCTGGGCCTTAATCGTAATGCCCCGCTCGCGCTCCAAATCCATATTGTCCAACACCTGGGCCTGCATTTCCCGGCTGGTCAGAAGTCCCGTCATCTCAATGATCCGGTCCGCCAGGGTGGACTTGCCGTGATCAATGTGGGCGATAATGCAGAAATTTCTTATTTTACTCTGGTCCATAGATGCCATCGAATATTCCTCCGTATTTTTACTAAAAAGAATCCGGCCGCAAGGTATTTCCCAATAAAAACCACCCCCGGCTGACAGGGTTCTTTGTGTTCCTTGTCAATCGAGGGTAGTATAGCATAAACAGGAAGAAATGTAAAATTCTTTCGGTAACTACTCTACTCTTCTATTATCTCTCCGCCTCCCAATACTTCGTGAAGCACAAACGCAAGCGGTTCCATTGCGTTCATCATCTCCTCCAAAGTATTCGTCTGCGCCCCCGCCTCCACCAGTAGGCTCTTGGGCCGAAGATGCAGATTGTACCGGAGGCTCTTCAGATAAATCTTCCGGCTAATCCCCGGATAGTACTTTTCGCTGGCCAATTTTAGCTGGAGAGACAAGGCCAGATTATCCTCAATATAAGGATTGGGAAGATAATCAATTACGCCGTTTCGCTTGCTGTAGCTCAAGCCGTTAAAAAACATAAATTGAGCGGTAGGCTTTCCGTTTACCTCCGTTACAAGATGAGTTCCTTCCTTCACACCGTCTCTGTGAAGATCGATGATAACTTCGATAGATGGATTTTCTGCCAAAATCTGCTGAACCTCCTGCTCTGCCAGGGCATATGCCTGGTTCCGATCCAGCTCTCCGTCAATAAAATCATAAACATTTGTATTATGTATCACATTATATCCATACTCATCCCGAAGAAGCTCCGTCAAATACTCTCCTACTCCCACAATAGTAGTGCTGTTATCACCGGCCACGGAATCCACAAACCCCTCCTGAGAATGGGTATGATAAATCAAAATCTGAGGGTTTGAATTATCCTGCCCAATCCTCATATCCCGGTTCAAAAGATTTTCGGCATTCAACACCTCTGCGCTGATATCCGTGTTATTTTCCACAATATAAAAGCTATTCCTTAAAAAATCAAAATCTGCCAACTGTTCCGCCGTATACTCCGTGCCTAATATCCGGCCGCTTTGTTCCTGTTCCTGCAGGGCCGCCTGCTCCTGCTCATGAGCCGCCTGTAAATTCTCTTCCTCCATCTTTTCCGCAATATCAAACGCCTCTCCGGTTTGCTCATTAATTTCATTTTCATCATGCGCTCCGCCTTCCACCAATCTATCATAGGCGGCCTGGCTTTCAATCTCCGTCTCATAAACCTCTTTTTCATCCAGATACGAGTACAGCGGGAAAATCCCCGCCGCCTTCCGTATCAAAAGCTCTTCCAGGGTATAGGAAGGCTCCCGATCTCCTGCCATATAGGCAAGCCCGGGATAAAGAGATTTCTCTGCCGCCCTCCGAAGCCCGTTCTCACTGCCTGTCAGCGCCTTCATACAAGCATAGGCAGCCTTTGCAAAAGACTGCCCCTTCATTCCGTAGCCAAGAATATAGATTCCCAATATTCCGATTATCACCCATACAATCGTATTCAGTACCTTATGCAGACGGCTCATTTCCAATCACCCCATACTCCTTTCAAATATATTCGAAAGGATGCCGCCTTATGCCAATGCGATATTCAGAGCCTCGGAAATGGTAAAGCTTAAACGCTTGATGGTTTCGTCAATATCCTTCGGAGTGACAAACATTCCGTTTAGATTAGGGGAAATGGCATTTCGATCCCCGGTAGCATCATAGATAATGGTTGCCGCATCTACAACTGTAGGAACTCCGATAGCCACGATGGGGATGCCGAGAGTATCTTTTGTAAGGCTGTTCCGGTGATTTCCCACGCCGGAGCCCGGATGAATCCCTGCATCCGAAAGCTGAATCGTCCGGTTCAGACGCTTGGTGCTCCTGGCCGCCAGCGCATCAATAGCCACCACTACATCGGGTTTTGTCTCGTCAATGATTCCCTTAATAATCTCAAAGGTCTCCATACCTGTCTGAGCCATGACGCCCGGCACAATTCCGCTTACAAGGTGTACCTTTTCCTTTCCCAAGGCAGCTTTTCCGTATTCCCGCACTACATGCCGGGTAATCATCAAGTGATTCACTGCCTCCGGCCCCAGTGCGTCAGGTGTCACTTCCCGGTTGCCAAGCCCTACCACCAGCACGGATTTTTCCTCCTCGGTTCCAAGAAGCTCCTTAAGCTCCTCTGCCAGTTGTACGGACACTTCCCTGTGATACCCCTCATCCGGATCGGAAAGCCTGGGCGCCTCCAGGGTAAGATATGTCCCTACAGGCTTTCCCATAGCCTTAGCCCCGTTCTCTGTCTCAATACATACCCGAGTGATACGGATGTCCCGTTCCTCGTCATAGCTCTCTTCTATGGCCACCCCGCGAATCTCTACATTGTCCTCCTCAAAGCTCTCCCGGGCCTCCAGCGCCAAATCCGTTCGAATCTGAAATCGTTCCACTCTCTTTCTCTCCTATTCCGCTGTTTTCCTTATTATTTTCTCTTATTTTTTCAGAATTATGTATTGACAGAACGTCTTTCCTGGCATAAAATGAATGAGTATGTTTGGATGAGCCAAACAGTGACATGTTTTGTTAAGACGTCCGTGTCCGGCTTTTACAGAACATGTACGGATAAATAAGAAGACAAAGATGAAATAAATGATTTGGAGGTGTACGGGTTGGCTAATATTAAGTCCGCAAAAAAGAGAATTTTGGTAGCCGAGACAAGAGCCGCAAGAAATAAGGCAATCAAGTCTGAGGTTAAGACCGCTATTAAGAAGGTAGATGCCGCTGTTGCCGCAAAGGATGCCGAGGCTGCAAAGGCTTCCCTGAAAGCTGCAATCGCAACCATCAGCAAAGCGACTTCTAAGGGAGTTTATCATAAAAACACAACTTCCAGAAAGATTTCTCGTTTAACCAAGGCTGTGAACAGCATCGCTTAATTTTACGCATATAAAAGGACGCCCAATACCGTCAGTTGGGCGTCTTTTTTTCTAAGAGGTGAACAACATGAAAATGCTTGCCGAAGACATTAAAAACGGGTCCTTTAAAACCTCCTACCTGCTCTACGGGGAGGAAGCCTATCTGCGCAGCCAATATCGGACACGTCTGAAAAACGCTCTCATCGATCCCCAGGACACTATGAATCTATCCCATTTCGAAGGAAAAGGGATTCGTCCCGAGGAAATCATTGATCTGGCTGAGACACTTCCCCTTTTTGCTCCCCGCAGAGTGATTCTGATAGAAAACAGCGAGTTTTTCAAAACAAAATGCGACAAGCTTGCAGATTACCTCCCCTCCATACCGGAGACCACCTGCCTGATCTTTGTAGAGAAAGAGGTGGACAAGCGCGGCCGTCTCTTCAAGGCCGTAAAGGATAAAGGCCGTGCCGTAGAATTTACGTCACAGGACGAAGCCACCTTGGCCAAATGGATCTTAGGAATTTTAAAGCGGGAAGGAAAGCAAATCTCCAAGTCCTCTTTAACCCTCTTTCTGGAACAGACCGGCACAGATATGGAGCACATTTCCCGGGAATTGGAGAAGCTCCTAAGCTATACGCAGGGAAGAGACGCCATCACCTCGGAGGATATAGAAGAGATCTGCACCGTTTTAACATCCAACCGTATCTTCGATATGATTCGGGCCATTGCCGAGAAAAATCAGCCCCTTGCCCTGAAGCTTTACTACGATCTGCTGACTTTAAAGGAATCTCCCAGAGGAATACTCACCCTCTTAGGCCGCCAGTTTCAGCAGCTTCTTCTTGTGAAAAGCCTGATGGCCAAGGGTTATAACCAGTCCTCCATCGCCTCTAAGGCAGGGCTTGCCCCCTTTATCGTCCGACGCTTAATGGGACAAGCCGGAAACTTTACCGACGAGCAGTTAAAAGCTGCCCTTACTGATTGTGCCAAAGCCGTAGAGGATGTAACCGCAGGACAGATGAATGATGTATTGAGCGTGGAGCTTCTCATTGTAAAATACAGCGGCAATATTACTTAAATCCTTCCGCCCAAAAATCTCTGCCATTACTGTAAATTGTGATGGCCCCCTGTTCCGGAGTCATAAGGACTCCGCTTCCTGCTTCCCGAATACGTGCAATCGTCTCCTCATGAGGATGTCCGTAGGAATTGTTTTTTCCGCAGGAAATCAAAGTTAATTTTGGAGCCGCCTTTTCCATCCATTCCTCTGTGGTAGAAAACCGCGACCCATGATGACCTGCTTTTAAAACATCGCAGGTAAGCTCTTCCCCCGCATCAAGAATTTCTCTTTCTCCGGTTTCCTCCAGATCTCCTGTCAAAAGAATTGAAAAATCTCCATAGGTTAGCCGAAGCACAACAGATCCCGCGTTCTTATCTGCGTAAAAGCTTCCTCTGTCCGGATGAAGACAGGAAATGCTCGCACTTCCATCCGACAAAACCATTCCTGCTTCTATCTGTTTCACAGACGTACCTGCTTGTGCCGCCAGCTCTATCAGCTGAAGCCCCGCCTCCTCATTTGCAGACTGCCCGGAAAGCAATAACGTCTCCACCCGGATTCCTCCCGGCTCCCCTGCCTGTTCCAGCAATTCCCGGATTCCGGAGATATGATCTCCGTCCGTATGCGTTACCAGCACATAATCCAGGCGTCCGATGCCCCGCTCCTTTAAAAACGGGAGGATACGATAGCGTCCCACCTGCTTTATATCACTGCTTCCGCCGTCAATCAGACAGGCTGTCCCCCCTTCCGTCCGCAAAAAGAGTCCGTCTCCCTGTCCCACATCCAGCATGGTGAAGGAAAGTCCTCCACGAAAACGAAGCTGCAGGCAGACACACAATATAAGGACGGCAAAGACAGCAATTCGTCTTTCTCTCTTTTGTATCTTCTTTTTCCCGCAAAGCTCGTCCTCTGTTTCCTCCTCTCCCCTTGCTGTCCGCAGGCAGGAATACCATTTCTCCCTATCCCGCACCTTACTTCTCCAAAAAATAAAACAGCATATCCCGCCATAATACAAGAATATCTGATAAAGCTCCGGCCTTCCGCAGACGAACACAGACTTGGGAAGACTTAAGGTTCCTCTGCCCAAACCTTCATAAATACTTAATATTACTTTACAGATAAAGGCCGGAAGAGCTGCAATTCCAAAAGAAAAAAAGCTGATTCCAAGGGCCGCAATCCCGCAGAGCATCAAGGCTCCCATCAGGGGAATAACCAGAAGATTCAAGAATACCGAATACAGGGGAAGTTCAAAGTAAAACCATTCGATCAGGGGAAGTGTCAAAAGCTGAATAGAAAGACAAAGCAAAAAGGCATCCCTTAATTTCCTTCCGGATTGAAAAAGGCTCAAAACGGCCGGATAGAGCAGGCCAACCCCCAGCACAGCCCCAAAGGAAAGGAGAAATGCCGCATTTTTAACATACAGAGGCTGTTTTACCAAAATCAAAAGGGCCGCAAGAGCCAAAGCGCTCAGCATATCATAGCTGCGCCCCAAAAGGTCCGCCAGTACCGCCAGAACAAACATAGCGGCTGCCCGAATCGTAGAGATACTCATCCCAGTCATTCCGCCGTATAAAAGAACAAGAAGAACGCCTGCTGCTCCCGACACCTGATAAGAACACCCTCTCTTTCGTAAAAAACGATATAAGCTTGTACCAACAATGGAAATATGCAGCCCGGAAATGGCAAGAAGATGAGACATGCCGCTTTTTTGATAAATATTTTTCATATCCTCCCCAAGCTCTGTCTTGTCCCCCAAAAGCATCGCCTTAAGCACACCGCTTTGTTCCTCCCCAAATAACTTTCCGCAGCGAAACGCCAGCTGTTCACGGAATCGCCGCAAAAGCTCTCCCGGCCAAAAGCTGCCGCTCTTTACCACGGAAGCATTTTTTGCACTGCCTAAGTGTGTGATATTCCGGGACTGATAGTAAAGCCTGGCATCAAACTGTCCCGGATTGGACGGAGCTTCCGGCTCCCAGATGCGGTATGGCGGCTCAATTCGTATGGTATTGCCGATGGAAAATGACTGTTCGGCATCGAAGTATAGTAAGAGAATCCCTTTATCTGAAAGGTAAGAATGTTTTAGATAGACCGCCTGACCCTCTGACCGGGATTCTATCCTGCATATCTTCCCGGTCAGATCTTTTGCCGGCCTCTGACTCTCCGGAACCGACTCTCTCATCCAAATTCCGGAGGGCAGAAGCAAAAGCAGAAGGGTCAAGATCAGCACAGTCATACAGAAAGGCCGTTTCTTTATCATATATTATCTTTCTAGTACACTTGTGTACTGCACAGAACATTTATAAGTTATGGTTCCTCTATCAGATCCAGATTTCGTTCAAATAGGGTCTCAAAGCGGATACTCTCCTGATAAGTAATATTTGTCTCCCCATTGATAAGAATCTGAACCTTGCTGATACCCGGAATCTCCGTAAGTGAATTAACTATGGAGTAAACAGGTATCTGCTCCAGAACATCATAGCCCTGCCCTAAAAAACCGTCGTCTAAGTTTACATAACAAATTCCATCTTTCGTAGCAATGCTGACTATTTTTGTATTGGAAGGAATAGCCGGATATGCATTCTTTGTAATCGGCCCTTTGATCAGCCTCTCTACCACCAGCTTTTCCACAGACATATTACTGCTGTAGCGGATTTCCACCCGCTCACTTGTCAGCCGATCCCCTTTTTCATTTGCAAAATAAAGCGTTAGAGTCGTCTTTGTATAGGTATTGATTTCATCACCCGCATTTTCCACAAAGCTTTCCTCATTAAGCGCACCGATGGGAATCTCATTCGAGTCCATCAAAGGACTGTCCCCCACCATAAAGGATACTGTCTCTACCTCCGGAATCTGGCACAGGGTCCGTACAATGGCAGAGCGGCAGAGAATCTCATACAGGGGATTCATGTCAAGATAAGCCAAATTAAATTGCAGCGACAATTGCCCCTTATCTAAGGTATAATCCAAAAGTACCACATCCTCCGGAATCGCAGGCTTTTCCTCTCTCTCCCCGCTGCTTTCCCTGAGACAGACAAGAAACTCCTCCAAAAGAGCGCCGGTTGTATCACCTTTGGGCGCATATGGTTCTGTCACTACTGCCGTCTCATCCTTATTGATATAATAGATCCGATATCCCGCCTTATCCTCCTTTGGTTTTTCCTTTTCGGAGGAACATCCCCCAAAAATAAGAAGAAAAACCGGAAGAAGGCACAGGAAACAAATCCTTTTATGTTTTCTCATAGACTGCCTCCCGTCCAAAAGCCCCCATCGCCGGTGCCGGTACGGCATTACAATTTGTGCAATGCCGTACTAAGCGATGTAATTCAAAGGAATACGCACCGAAAAGGTGGTTCCTTCTCCCACATGGCTTGACACCTTGATCGCTCCCTTATGAACCTGAATCGCACTTTTCGTTATGGCAAGGCCCAAACCTGTTCCGTCGATCTCGTTGGAATGTGACTTGTCCACCCGATAGAAGCGCTCAAAAATATAGTTTAAGGACTCCTCCGGTATCCCCATGCCGGAATCTATTACTTTTACATAAAAAAACTTGTGATCCGCATCCAGGGACACATGTACCCAGCCGTTTTCCCTGTTATATTTCACCGCATTTTCCATAAGATTTGTAAAAGCCAGAGACAGGCGTCCTGCGTCTACCTCGGCTGTTACAGGGCGAAAGCTCTCCAGCACCATCTCAATATTTTTCCTGGAAGCAATGGGCCGCAGGCGCTTTAGAATCAGCTCCAGCAGATCATTGATATCCACCGGCTCAATATTGAGATTTGCCGCCTTCTTATCCATCTTCACCAGTGACAGCAGATCGGTAATAATCTTGTTCTCCCGCTCAATCTCCTCCGCAATGTCGCTCATAAATTCCTTGTATAGCTCCACCGGAGCGTCCTCCTGGACCAGCAGGGAATCCGCCAGCACCTTTATAGAGGTCAATGGCGTCTTCAGCTCATGGGACACATTGGACACAAATTCCTGACGGGATTCATCCAGCACACGCATCTGATTGACAATCTTATTAAATTCCTCAGAAATCTCCTCTGTCTCCGTATAAGCCTTTATCTTCAAATCCTCCGTGGAATGTCCTTCCGCAATCTCCCTTAAGGAAAGCACCATCCGGTGAAAGGGACGTCCCAAAAAGTAGGAAAGAAGAATGGAGGAGGTCAGAACCAGCACGCCGCAGATAAGCACAAAAATCAGGGCGTTCCCCGTGAGCACATCCAGATTGTCCCAGATACTGTCCGTGGATACGCTCACCAGCAGTACCCCGATAATCTTCTGGGTATCCGCCTCCTGAATGGGCACTGTCATCTCAATGTAACGCTTATTGGAAAGCTGATTGGTCGTCTCCCCCTGAAAGCAGCGGATAACCTCTTCGGAGACCACCAGTTTTCCTTCTATTAACTCGTAAGTATCCCTTATAACCTTAAAATTCTGATCAATCACAATGATACGGCCGTCGTACAGATTGGAAAGCTGGGCCAGCTCTCCCCCTATCAGCTCTGATGAGGGGTCCTTAAGGTAATTATAGCTGACCAGCTGATTTGATAAAATCCTGCACTGATTCTGCACATCCGTGCTTCGGACCGTGATAGCCCTTTCCCGGTAACTGTCCAGCACTCCGTAAGCCACAATCAGCATAGGAATCCAGCCGGCCAAAAGCATTGCCAGAAATATCCGGGCCTTCAGACTTTTCAGATATGTAATTAAAACTCTATGCTTGGAAATAATAGCCCACTCCCCACTTTGTATGAACATACTTCGGTTCACTTGGATTTGTCTCAATCTTCTCCCGCAGGCGGCGGATATGCACATCCACAGTTCTCACATCACCCGGATATTCATACCCCCACATGGTATTCAAAAGGCTCTCGCGGCCATATACCTTGCCCGGATTCAAAGCCATCAGCTCCAGAAGATCGAACTCCTTTGCGGTCAGGTTGATCTCCTTACCGGCTATAAACAGACGGCGGCTCTCCAGATCCATCCGAAGCTCCGACGCCTCCACAATCTTTCCCTGAGTTCCCTTCTCTGGCCGACCGGTCCGCCGCATAATTGCCTTGATACGGGCCTTTATTTCCAGAATGTTAAAGGGCTTTGTAATATAATCGTCGGCCCCGTACTCCAGACCGAGGATCTTATCCATATCGTCTCCCTTGGCAGTCAGCATAACAACAGGCACATTGGAAAATTCACGAATCTGCTGGCACACCTCGAAGCCGTCCATCTTCGGAAGCATCACATCCAAAAGGATCATATCGTATTCTTTACTTCGGGCGTACTCCAAGGCTTCTTCTCCGTCATAGGCGCAGTCCACTTCCATGCCGTCCTGCTCCAGACTGAAGCGCAGTCCCTTTACAATCAGCTTTTCATCGTCAACAACCAATACCTTTTTTGCCATCTTTTTCTGCCTCTTTCACACTGTAATCTGATCTTTGATTTTTTCAAAAACCCGTTCCTTAATTCCGGGAATCTGCATGAGATCTTCCTTTGTCCGGAAACCTCCGTTTTGTTCCCGGTAGTCAAGGATATCTTCCGCCTTGGATTCTCCGATGCCCGTAAGCGTCATAAGCTGCTCTTTTGCGGCCGTATTGAGATTCACAAGGCCGCCCTCCTGCTGCTCTTGCTGCTCCTTGAGAGCCTTTGCGTCTTCCCTGGAGGGCACCTCTATCTTCTGCCCGTCCGTCATATGCCCGGCCAGGTTCAAAAAGGTATCGGCAGCCTCCTCCGTCATACCGCCGGCAGCCTCTACCGCCTCCCCGATACGGGACGAAGCCGGCAGCTCATAGACTCCGGGAGCCTCCACTTCGCCGCAGACATAAACGCAAATCAGCCCCGGCTCCTGTGCCTCTGCCGGATTGCCGTCCTCCCGGGTCTCCAAAGGCTCCGTCTGAAAAGCTTCCTCCGAAGCCTCAGCCTTCTGTGTCCCGCTGCTGTCATACAGCAGCGCCTTTTTCTCACAGCCCGTACAAAACAAAAGCTGTAAAACAGCCAAAGCACATAAAATAATTCTTATCCCTTTCATCATTCCCCTATCCTTCCTGCCGGACCGGGGACCCCTCTGATGCGGATAATATTAGTGTAGCCGATTTCGGAAATGATTACAACCTTTTTTTATTCCCACTTGAACAGAACAACGCCTGCGATGGCGATGGCCATTCCCAGGAGCTTCCGCCACTCAAAGGCTGTCCTCTCCACCCCGAAGACACCGAATATTTCTATCAGGTACGCCACAATCAACTGAGAAATCACAATGAGCATTACAGCCTTGGCAGGTCCCAAGCTGTCCATGCTTTGAATCACGGTAAAGGTGATAAAGGCGCCGATTACGCCTCCCAAGAGCATATATTTCGGGCTTACCTGAAAGACGTTCATCAAATTCTCCCTGTCACGCAGCGCCCACACCGCCAGGCAGGTAAGAAGGGCGGAAAGCTGCACCCAGCTTGCGGACGCCCACATACTGCTGCTCTTTGTCACCTCTGTGTTGAATACTCCCTGAATACTCATAAGCGCCCCGGATATCAGGGCAATAAAAATTCCAATCATAGAAAAAGCCTCCTTCGGTCTCATTGTCCTTTGTACCAATAGCTTTCCCTATCATTGGAATAATTATGTTACTCGTTTTCTTCCGTCTGAAGCTGGGCGTGTATCATCTGATTCACGGACTCAATCTCCGCTCCCACTTCATTTCCCCGCCAGATATTGGCAAAGGCAATCTCCATCTGAATCCAGTAATTGGACAGATCCGTAAGCTTCGGAACCTCCACGGAATCCTCATACTGGGCAAACAGCAGGTTCATTTCCTCATTGGCATAGCTGACGCCCATTTTTACCGGCATCTTATTTGCCATCGTATACAGAGCATCCACCTTATCATAAGTCAGATATTTTGCAAATTCCTTTGCCAGCTCCCGCTCGCCGGAGTAGGCGTTGACCACCACGGAATTTGTTACGGACAATCCCTTTGTATGAAGCTCTCCCGTCAGATCCGGCACCCGGGCAATTCCGTAAAAATAGCCGTTGTCCGCCGGCTCCTCCTCCGGCGGGGCTTCCTCCGAAGCCTCCTCTCCCGCTTCTCCTTCTTCCGTGGTCTCTCCGTCTTCCGCCTCCTGCGCCTCTTCCTGCTGAACCTGGTACACGGTTCCCTCCGCAATGGCCGCATCCAGCCTTGCCACGGCATCCGTCTTGGCTATGGTGTAGATAATCTTTCCGTCAATAAACTCCTGAATCACATTCTCTGTCGTTACTTCGTCCGCGTCAATGGCAAAGAAGGCATTGAGACTTTGATAATATTCCAGACAGCGGACAATCTCCTCTGCGGAAAGATCCACCTCCGCCTTGTTGTCCCCTGTGGCTCCTCCCAGATTCACATAATCAGCAATAAAAAAGAAATTAAAGAAAATATCGGCCACATTCCATTTGAAAATGCTTTCTACCCTTTCCGTACTGGCGCCGCCCTCAAAATTATCCGCATAGGCCAATATCTCGTCAATAGTTGCCGGGGCCGCGTCCGTATAGCTCTTGTTATACAGCAGGAAGCAGGTTTCAAAGTAGAAGGGATAAGCCATCAGCTTTCCCCCGCAGGTAGCGGCGTCCAGAGCCTTCTGCGGAAAGGAGTCCTCAAGCTCCCGCGCCGAAAAGCTGTCATTCTCTACGGCCAGGCCGGACAGACGCGCTTTCTCCAAAAGCTCGCTGGAGGTAATAAAGAGATCCGGTCCCCCCAGGTCGGAAATGCTGGCCGTATTGATATGCTCAATATAATCTACGGCCGTAACCAATTGAAGCGTAACCTCCACATGATGCCTTGCCTCAAATTCCGCGGCCGCCTCTACCAGATAGGCGTTCAGCTTATCATCCGTGTACCAGAGCGTCAAGCCCTTTTCCTCCTCTGCCGCTTCTCCCTCCTCCAGAGCTTTAAGCCGCTCCTGGTGATAAGAGGCCGCCACCTGGATCATCTGGAAAAACACCAGCAGTACGCAGAAAACCGCAAAAGCCCTTCGATATATCTTCTGTCTCATAAATACTTCCTTTTCTATTCTAAAAAGCCCTGATTAGCTTCTCAATCATCTCATCCACATGCTGTTTCTCAATAATGAGCGGCGGCACCAGACGCAGAACATTGTTCCCTGCCGTGATGACCAGAAGGCCCATTTCCTGTGATTTTACCACAATTTCGCTCACAGGTCTACCCTGAATTGCCAGGCCCTGGATAAGACCCTTTCCTCTGCGCTCCTCAATAAAGTCATACCTTTCCGCCAGCTCGTCAAGCCGTTCGGTCAGATACGCGCCTGCTTCACGCACATGCTCCACGATTCCGTCCCTCTCAAAGAGATCAAGAACCGTACTCACTGCCGCGCATGCAAAGGGATTGCCGCCGTAGGTGGTTCCATGATCTCCCGGAGCCAGGGAGCCGTTCGCCGCCTTCTCATCCAGTACAAAAGCGCCAACCGGAACACCGCAGCCAAGAGCCTTGGCGCAGGTCATCACATTGGGCTTCACACCATACTCCTGCCATGCAAACATATGGCCGGTACGTCCCATGCCGCACTGGATTTCATCCAGAATAAGCAGGATATCATGCTCCTCACAGAGCGCCTTTACACCCTTTAAAAACTCCTCTGTGGCCGGGTAAATGCCGCCCTCTCCCTGAATCGTCTCCAGGATAATGCCGCAGGTCCGCTCCGTAATCTGGGCGCGGACGCTCTCCAAATCATTGTAGTCCGCAAACCTGATACCGCCAATCAATGGCCGGAACGGCGCCTGATAAGCCTCATTGCCCGTGACAGACAGGGCGCCCATGCTTCTTCCGTGGAAGGAGTGTCTCATGGCAATGATCTCATGATCCTCCCGCTTGTCCTTCAGCCAGGCATATTTTCTCGCCGCCTTCAAGGCTCCCTCAATGGCCTCGGTTCCGCTGTTGGTAAAGAACACCTTGCTCATGCCGCTGGCCTTCGTAAGCTTTTCGGCCGCCTCCATAGCCAGAATATTGTAAAAAAGATTGGAGGTATGCATAAGTTTGTCAATCTGGGCCTTTAAGGCTTCGTCATAACCGGGGTAATGATAACCAAGCCCCTGTACGGCAATCCCCGCCGCAAAGTCCAGATATTGCTTTCCTTCCGTATCATACAGATAAACGCCCTCTCCCTTTTCCAAAACAAGGGGATAGCGGTTGTAGGTATGTAAAACGGCTTCCTCCGCCCGCTTCATAATTGTCTCTTTATTTTCCGTCATAATAATTACACTCCCCCTCGCTCAGCATTGCCGTACCGATTCCCTTGTTGGTAAAGATCTCCAGAAGCAGGCAGTGTGCAATCCGGCCGTCCAGAATATGCACCCTGGAAACGCCGTTCTCAATGGCCTCAATGCAGTTATTGAGCTTGGGCAGCATACCGCCTCCAATGGTTCCTCCGCCTATCAGCTTGCGGGCCTCCTTTACGTGAAGCTCGGAAATCAGTGTGGACGGGTCCTCCGGGTCCCGGTAAACTCCCTCGATATCCGTCAGAAACGCCAGCTTTTCCGCATTGACCGCCCTGGCAATGGCGCAGGCCGCGTCATCCGCATTGATATTGTAGGTATGAAAATCCTTGTCCATTCCTACCGGGCACACAATGGGAAGAAAGTCTTTTTCCAGAAGATCGTAGAGAATCTTGGGATTTACCTCCGTGATCTCTCCCACAAAGCCAATGTCCTCTCCGTCGGAATATTTCTTTTCTACTGTTAAGAGTCCGCCGTCCTTGCCGCTGATGCTTACCGCCTTTACGCCCAGCTCCTGCACCATCTGTACCAGGCTCTTTCCCACCTTGCCGAGAACCATCTCCGCAATCTCCATCGTATCCGCATCCGTTACGCGCAGGCCGTTGATAAAGTGAGGCTCCATGCCTACCTTGCCTACCCAGCGGCTGATCTCCTTGCCGCCGCCGTGAACGATGATGGGCTTAAAGCCTACCAGCTTCAGCAGCGTGACGTCCTTAATCACGTTGCGCTTTAGCTCTTCGTCTACCATAGCGCTGCCGCCGTATTTTACTACAATAATTTTCCGGTTGAATCGCTGGATATAAGGCAATGCCTCAATCAAGACCTCCGCCTTTTCCAGAGAACGCTTCATTTCCTCTTCTCTGCTCATTTTCATAATCTCCTCATTTTTGCTGATATGGTCCAAATTTATTATAAACGCTGACGCTGACATGTCAAGCCGAACAAATGGGCGTCAAGGCAGGATATAATAGAAAATCCTGTCCTGACGCCCATTTTTCTAGGCATCGGTTGCCCCGTATCGAAAATTTACCACTGTTGCTTTTCCGTAGGCTTCCACCATAGCCATGTATTCTTTCTCCGTAATCGTTTCTGTGCCGTCTGTGGTTTCTCTGGTATATGCAGCCGTACCTGTCTCATCATAGATTTCATACACGCCTTCCGCCATCACCAGAAAGCCTGCCTTATCCACCTCATAGCGCCGCACCTCATGGCCGCCGGCAGTGTAGAGACCTGATTTGTCATAAGCTATGGGATAGGCGGTACCCAGGCTTTCCAATGTTCCAATCTTTTTTGCTTCTCCATCCTCTCCCTCATAGTAAACATCACAGAAAATCGACGCCTGATTCCCGTTTTTGTCATCATATGTCTGATCAGAGGTCAGCAGGACAGAATGTTTCGCTCCAATCTCTACGATTGCAAAGAGTTCATCATCACCCAAGCCTGCTACCGCCTTCCCCAGCGCCTCGATATCATCGGTTTTTTTGCCGCATGCAAAAGCCATGCAGATCAGAATCCCTGCCAATACAGCTGCAATGCATCTTTTTATTCCTGCCATACGCTTCTTCTCTCTCATTTCAATCCCTTTCTTTCCATTTCTATTTTCCTGCCAGGTTATCCGTGCAAAAAATTACCCGGCTACCTTTTTCCGTTTCTGTTCTTGATTACATAACACAGGCACAGCAATAGCCCTATCACGCCTGCGCCCACGGAAGGTATCAGAAACCTTGCAAAATTCACGGGCGCATAAGCATAGCTGCCGACGGCAATATAGCGGTACAGCATATATTGGGTGCTGTATGTAATATCGCTCAGAGCCGTTACAAAGATAATTCCAAGGGCGCTTACCATAAGAAATATCAGGCCGCTCACCAGCAGCAGGGTCATTCTCCGGTTGTGAAGATTGATTTCCATGAGATCTTCCAAAGTTATTTTTTCATGCCGCTCCGTCATGCTTTCCTCCTCTTTAAGCACAAGCTCGTCTAAGGACAGCTGGAATATCCGGCAGATTCGAACCATACTCTCCAGGTCCGGCATCGTCGTATCGGATTCCCATTTGGAAATGGTCTGTCTGGAAACATTCAATTTCTCCGCCAGCTGTTCCTGCGTCATCCCTGACAGCTTCCGCAATTGATGAATTTGATTCCCAAGTTGCACTGCTTTGTCCTCCTGTTTTTTGTTCCACACCTTTCAGCCTGTACCGGTGGAGAAAAATCTCCGGCTGCAAAAGAGATATCTCTAAAACGAACCGGCGCCGTCTAAAAGATGCTGTGTGAAAATCCTATCTGAAATCTGTCTGTTTTTCTATCAACAAAGGCTGACATTCCCGCTCCGAATGATAACATGAAAGAAAAACACGATAAAAAGTACGTTTAAATCAACTTTAAAAGAGCCTTGATAACTGAAAGGTCAGTTCCCAATGAACTGACCCTTCCTCACACGTTTCTTATCTATTCCATTACGACCGATAGTCCGCATTGATCTTCACATAGTCATAGGTGAGATCGCACCCCCAGGCCGTAGCAGAGGCATCACCCATCTTCACATCCGCAATCGCCGTCACCTCCGGTTCGGACAGGATTCGGGTGGCCTCCTCCTCGCTGTAATCCACCGCAACGCCATTTTCGATAATCTGAATCCGTCCGGCTGCGCTCTCAAAGAACAGATCCACCTTCTCCGGATCAAACTCCACGCCGGAATAACCCATAGCACAGAGAATCCGTCCCCAATTCGCGTCATGACCATAGACGGCTGCCTTCACCAGACTGGAGGTCACCACAGACTTACTCAGGGCAGCCGCATCTGCCTTTGTCTCCGCGCCCACAATCTTCACCTCAAAGAGAGCCGTGGCTCCCTCGCCGTCTCCCGCCATTTTCTTTGCCAGATAAGTATTCACCGTGTTCAAAGCTGCCGCAAAAAGTCCGTAATCCTCATTTTCCTCCGTAATCTGCGGATTCTTTGCCGCTCCGTTGGCAAGTACCAGCAAGGTATCATTGGTGGAAGTATCTCCGTCCACGGAAATCATATTGAAGGTATCCTTCACATCTTCACTCACGGCTTTTTGAAGCATTTCTTTGGAAATACAGACATCCGTAGTTACAAAGGCAAGCATGGTGCACATATTGGGATGGATCATGCCGGACCCCTTGCACATGCCGCCGATGGTCACTGTTTTCCCTCCCAGCTCCACCTGTACCGCAATCTCCTTATGTACGGTATCCGTAGTCATAATAGCCTTGGCCGCTGCCGTTCCATGCTCCGCAGTGCTGCCCTTTGCTTCCTTCAGTAATGCAATTCCCTTTTTTAACCGGTCAATAGGCAGCTGCATGCCAATCACGCCTGTGGAAGCCACCAGGACTGCATCCTCAGGAATATTCAGCGCTTTTGCACACTCCTCAGCCGTCTCTTTGCAATAGCCGTATCCTTCCGCTCCCGTACAGGCATTGGCTATCCCGGAATTAACCACAACCGCCTGTGCAAAGGGAGATTCCGTCACAATCTTCTGATCCCATTTCACCGGAGCCGCTTTTACAACATTGCTGGTAAAGGTTCCGGCTGCCTGACAGGGCGTTTGGCTGTAAATAAGAGCCATATCCGTGCGTCCCTTATATTTGATCTCCGCCGCTGCCGCCGCTGCCTCAAAGCCCTTAGCCGCCGTGACGCCGCCCTCTATGATATTTACCTTTCCAATCCTGTTTTCCATAATCCCACTCTCCATTTTATTCATATTCTCCTCTTTAACAGCCTTGTCCTTATCCGCCAGCTTCACGTTTTCACATAAGTCATGCTTGTATCAAAATTAACTTTCCGATAAAACAGCGTCTCAATCTCCTCAAAGCTTAAGCCCTCAATCCCAAGTATCCACATTATCTTTGTAAACACAGCCTCCAGGGTCATATCATAAGCCTCCAAAAACCGAAACCGTTCCCGAATCCGCTTGCCCACCTCATATACATCCACATCGCTTCCCTCGTAAGTAACTTGGGTGGTCATAATCAGAATCTTTTCCCCCGGCTCATATCTGCTTAACTGCCGGAAAAATTCCTCCGCAATGCTGTCCGGTATTCCTCCCACCCCGAAGCTTTCCACGATCACACAATCAAATTCCTGAAAAATAGGATTCAAAATCTGCGGCTGCATCCCAGGAACCAGCTTTAACAGAAACACCTTCGGATGTACCCGATGATAAAATACCGGAGCCTCCGCCCTCCGCTCTTCTCTTATATACCGTATCACCCTCCCATTCCGTACCACACCAAGAACAGGAAAATTAATGCTTGTAAATGCATCAAAGCTAAAACTCTTTACCTTCTTCGCCCGGGTACCTGCAATAATCTGCCCGTTAAATACAATCTGCACTCCGGGGCAGTCCTCGTTCATAGCAACCGCAATACTGTCCCTCAGATTCCGCTTGGCATCCGTGATTTCCTGGTTGATAGGCTTCTGAGAGCCGGTAAGTACTATTGGCTTTCCGGGATTTTGAATCAAATAAGAAAGCGCTCCCGCCGTATAAGCCATTGTGTCCGTGCCGTGGCAGATTACGAATCCATCGTACTGCTTATAATGGGCCTCAACGGCCTCCTCAAGCTTCAGCCAGTGCGCCCAGGTCATATTGGTGCTGTCCAGGCTGCATACCTCCAGAGTATCGAGCCGGCAGCTTTCCCGCAAATCCTCCAGTCCCTTTAGAAGTTCGTCCGCATGGAGGGCCGGCGCAAGCCCCCGGTCCGTGGCTGTGGAGGCAATGGTGCCTCCTGTGGTCAGCATCAGTATTTTCTTCTTATTCATAGCGAATCCTCTTATTTGCTATATGCTCTCTCCTCCAGCCAGGAATACAGCTTGTCAAAGACAATCTCTGCCCGCAGCTCCATAGATTCCGCCGAAGCAAAGGCAATATGAGGCGTCACAATGGTATTCGGACTGTGAAGAAGAGGATGCTCCCGAGACAGAGGCGGCTCTGTCTCAAACACATCGCAGGCGGCCCCGCCAAGTCTGCCTTCCTTAAGCGCCTCCGCCAACGCATCAGAGTCTACAACGGCTCCTCTGGCCGTGTTAATAAGAAAAGCTCCCTCCTTCATAAGCGCTAACTGTTCTCTTCCTATCATCCCCTTTGTCTCTGCTGTCAGAGGACAGTGAAGGGACACAATATCGGAACGCTTCAACAGCTCTTCCAGTGTTACCTGTTCGTCAATAGACGGATCCTGCACCTTACTTCTGTTAAAAGCAATCACCTTACATCCAAATGCCTTGCAGAGCAAAGCTGTCTTTTTCCCGATTGCGCCGGCTCCCACGATACCCACTGTCTTTTTATACAGCAGATTGCCGATAAGGCCGTCCTTTGTTCCGCTCTCCCGGCAGCGCCGCTCTGTCTGGTTTACATTGCGCAAAAGCTGAATCATAAAACCGATGCACAGCTCCGCCACTGCCTGGGTTGCGTAGCCGGATGCATTGGTCACGGTGATCCCCTTCTTCTTTGCTTCCTCCATCGGAATGTGATCCAGTCCGGTGAAAGCCACATTAATATACTTCAAAGAAGGAGCCTTTTCCAATACGGACTCATGAAGGGGCATATTTGCCAGCATAATTACATCCGCATCTTTGCTCCGCTTTGCCTGAACCTCCGGGGAAGTATCCTTTTCGTAGGCCGTAAAGGTATGTCCCATCTCCTTTAATTTTTCCGCGTGCTTCTCCAACACTTTTTCCGAGACGCCAAGTCCCTCTAACAATACAATCTTCATCTTAGTATTCTCCTATCATAGTCGCTGCGCGACGGCACTAAAGGGTTCCGTAATTTTTCTCTCATTGAGCATATTCTGTCAAAACCAAGGCTAATTGCAGCTGAAAGCAGTTCGATACCTCAGAAAGATCTATTTCCAGAATTTCTTCACACTTTTTCAGCCGATACTTAATGGTATTGCGGTGAACAAAAAGGCTTTCCGCCGTCTTTGTGATACTGCTGCCGCAAAATAAATATGTATAAAGCGTCTTGCGCAGCTCTTCCTCTGTCTGATTTTGAGGATAAGCCAGCTCCTTCAAAGTAAACTTACAAGTATCCCTCACTTCCTTTTCCGGTATAAATTTAAATAGCTCTTTCATATTCTGAGGCTTATAGCTTAAGAGATATGGGCAGCCTTCGTCTTTATTTCCATCAATCAGGCTCTGCTCTGCCTGTCGATAGGAATTTTTAATGTTCATCAGAGAGGACACCATACCTCCCTGGGCAATGATGATATCCTGCTGAAACTTTTCCTTCACCATTTCATAAACATGTAAGAGATGCTTTAAATAATCATTTTTCCTGCTTTGTATCAGGCAGACATACCTCCAATTAGACTTCTGCGGGAAAATGAGAATCTCATTTTCTTCCCCCAGCATATGGAACATCCAGTCATAGACGAGAATATATCGTTCCTCTCTCTTGGAAAAATTGACCGTATTAAACTTTCTTGCGCATACCTGATCCATTTCCAAAAATACAATGCGGTATTCTGAAAGGCGTCTCAGTCCATAGCTTTCTCCCAGAGCCAATGCCTGCTGCTCATTCCACATCTTTCTCTCTATCTGTTCAAGAAAAAGTGTCATAAATTCTTCCCGGATCTTCATCTCATTATACTTTACATAGAGTTCCCTGTAAAAATACATCTCCAGAGCCATCACAATCTGCTCCATAATCAAGACGTACTCTTCTTTTTCCCGGGGATCAAAATCTAATATAATGATATAATGCGTACTTCTGCCTACGCCGTGAATGGGATATACGCAGTATTTTGTATCTCCCTTGGTGTAAACAAAATAGGAATCCTGCTCCATCCCCCGCCCGTCAAGCAGCAGCTTTGCCGCCTTTTCGCCGGACTCTCTTGTAAATGC
This sequence comes from Clostridia bacterium, assembly GCA_910574835.1. Taxonomy (GTDB): domain Bacteria; phylum Bacillota; class Clostridia; order Lachnospirales; family Lachnospiraceae; genus Laedolimicola. The sequence goes on from CAJTDE010000001.1 coordinate 352,617, forward strand.
ACCTCCGCAGGCTAAGGTCCTTCCAAACAAATCCATTACCATAACCGGTTTTCCGAAAATCATGGAAATATTATTGATAATGCTTTTCAGGGAACTCCCTTGAAGAATCAAATTAGATATCTTCTGCTGTGCATTCAATGCCCCCAGCAAATAACCGTTCTGGTTATCCCAAATATAAGAAAGCAGCTCCTGATACACATTACCCAAAGTCTTATCCATAGGGATCTGAAGAAGCGGCAGTCCCAGCTGATTAGCCGTATGGAGCACACGGGCGTCCAGGGTATTTAAAAACCGTCCCAGCTTAATTGCCACTCCGGCGCAGCGGCGTTCATTTAAATCCTCCAGAAATCCGCACAGCTGCTCCGGCTCTTCTTTAAACGCCATACCTGTCATAATCAGAAATGTATTCTGCGGAATATATTTTGCAACATCAGGTGTCTCTGTCGATTCTACCGTAATCACTTTTCTCGACAAATCCGGTTTGTCATTCAGTACTTTTAAATAATGAAACCTTTCCTTATCTAACAGCTCCTTTAATACCATTCCCTGTATTTCCCCCTCTTTTGCACGCTTAGCCTGCTTTTTATAACCTGCGGCTAAAGGTGACTGCAGATGTATACATGCCCTTTCAGGGCAGGCAGACTTCGCCCGGTAAGGTACAATAATTCCAATGATTCTATATTAACATCACACAGCAAAAAAGAAAAGACAAAACAAAAAAGAAATCCCCGCTTTATGTTAAATCAAGGCAAGGATTTCTCAATATCATGTATTAAAGTTTGGATGCCGCAAGGTATGTTTTACAGTCTTACATCGCGGTTGCAGTCCTTAGAATAAATATAGGCAAACGCATCACCCCGTCCAACCGCATAGGAAGCCTGGGGACAATAAGCGCTCATAAAGAGATAATCTCCCTTTTTCACCGGAACCCAATCCTCATCCAATACATACATTCCCTCTCCGGAGTAAATATATGCGCCGTGCTCCTGTACATGGGTCTCGATATAGCCATGACATGCGCCGGTCTTGAAGGACAGAATGTGGAAGTTCATATCAAAGCCGAGATCCCCTGCTGCCGGAAGGAAATCTTTCACCATTACATCCTCCATTTCCTCAAGGAGCATCCATTCTACCTCATTGATGTTGCCAATCACCGTATGAGCCTCATAACCTTCGATTCTGTCATACAGTCTCTTATACATAAAGCATCTTGCTTTGGTATCCCCAATGTTTTCAAAATAAAGCTTTGTCCCCTCAGGACAGAAAATGTAACCGCCGTCTGTTACCTCTGCAGACTCTTTTTCATTCCACACCTTTACATTTCCCTCAAATACATAGAAGAAAATCTCTTCTCCGGCGCTGCCAAAGCCTTTGTCGTTCTTGCCGCCCGGCTCTACTCCTACCAGATAGTCTACAAAGGATGCTCCAAGCTTGGGAGATGATAAAATAGTAATCTCGCACCCCTCAAATCCCGGAATCACGTTCTTTACCAGCCCGTCCGGCTCAATCACCGCATAATTGTCCTTCTTGATAATAGAACGGGTGCTGAGCAGATCCTTTCTGTATCCTGTTGCTCCATTTAAATAACTCATGTCAATTCCTCCATTCAATGTTTATATTTAGCAATGTCTCCCATGTAATTTGGAAAACAGCTGCTTTTGCATTTATGCAGCCGGTTTTGTTATATCACAAACCATTCCCTTTTTCAACTTTTGCGTTTCTTTAATAGGTCACGGTTTTCTTTTCATCGTATACATCGCGATCCAATTCACCCAGCTTGCTGGCTACCAAAAGACCTACCATAACATCCACATCAACGTTCATCAGTGTACGGAACATTCCGGAGAACCAGTCAATGCCAATCAGTACCGCAATACTCTCAAGAGGCAGTCCCAGAGAGGACGCCAGGAAGGTATATACGATAACAGAGCCGCCCGGTACGGAAATAGTTCCCATGCACATCAGACAGGAAAGAAGAATCGCCATGCCCATCTGATAAGGCGTCATTGAAATTCCCGTTGACTGTGCCATAAAGAAGATGGCCGCCACATAGCACTGTGCTGCGCCGCAGCTGTTCATGGACATGGTAATCGGTCCGGTAAAGCCTGCCACCTTGCGGCTGATGCCAAACTTTGTAACCTCGTCCTCCATCTTTGTAGGAAGGCAGATAGCGCCTGAGGTCGTTGTAACAGCCATCATGGACATTTTCGCAAACTTCTTCGGCATCTTGAAAAGATTTACCTTGCAGAGAGCCGCCGTCATAGGTCCAAAGAAAACAAACTGGATAGCGTCTCCAATCAAAAGCAGTCCCAAGAACTTCATCATAGGAATAATTACTTTGAGACCTGTCACGCCTGCAACATTTGCCAAAAGACAGAAGATACCGATGGGAGCGATGTTCATAACCATCTTAATAATGTTGGTAACAACCGCATTCATGCTCTTTACCCAGTCTACCATAATCGTATTGCCTGTTTCCTTGGTGTAGACGCCCATAGCGGCGCCAAACATCAGCGCAAATACGATACAGGGAACCATGCTTCCCTCAGCCATAGAACCGATAATATTTGTCGGAACAAAGTTCAGAAGGGTGTCCTGAAGAGAAGCGGACTGTACCTCTGTGTTTGCTATGGCATCCGCACCCACCAGTTCAATTCCTGCACCCGGACGGATAAGCATGGAAAGAAGCATACCAAGAGCTGCGGAAATAATGGTAAAGAAGATGATCCACTTAAAGGTGTGGAAGCCCATCTTGCCCACGTCTTTTCCGTCCCCGCCTCCTACTGCCGCCGATACGGAAGACATTACCAATAATACAACTGACATCTGTATCAGGCGGATAAAAATATCTCCGATAAACTTTAAATTTCCTGCCCAGGGTCCAACAATTGTTCCAAAGATAATACCCGCAACGGTGGCAATCAAAATCTGATTTGTTAACGAAATATTTAACCCTTTTTTCTTATTCATAACTCTCTCCTATTCCAGTTCCGTAATAACCCCTCATTTTTTATACTCTGCCAACAATAACTTTTCCGCAAGATCCGTCATAATGACAGAGGCTTTCGCAAACTCGCTGTACTTCGTAAATTCTACCGGGCAGTGGCTTCTTCCGTCTTTACTGGGGACAAATAGCATCACTGTGGGAATTACCTGGCCAATCTCCAGAGAATCGTGTCCTGCACCGCTTGCCAGGCGCTTATAGCTATAGCCCTTCTCCTTACAGTCATCTTCCATAATCCGCAGCATTTCCTGCGAAAGATGAACGGGGGTAATGGTCAGCTTATTATCCATCTCATAGCTTCCGCCCATCGCCTCTGTCTCACGATCCAGAGCGGCGCGGATTCTCTTTGTGATATCATTGATATTATCATTGTTGCCGGAACGGATATCCACGGTAAACTCCACCTTCTCAGCTACAATGTTCATACCGCCCGGCACCGTATTGATATAACCGGTTGTTGCCACGGTTCCGTCTGCTTTCTCTCTTGCCCAATCCGCAATCTTAGAGATAACCTTCGTCGCCGCATCCACCGCATCCAGGCGCATATCCATAGGAGTTGTTCCGGCATGATCGGCTCTGCCGTGAACGGTCACCATATAACGCCGGATTCCAACGATACAGTCTACAAGGCCGATCTCTATCTTCTCCGCATCCAAAACCGGTCCCTGCTCAATATGCAGCTCCAGGAAAGAACCGATAGAACCCTCCGGCCATTTTGCATCGCTTACCTTTTCCGGATCCAGGCCATATCCCTTCATTGCATCATAAATCGAAACGCCATCCGTATCCTTGAACTTTTTGCAGTACTCCACATCGCGGTTGCCAAGCATCGCGCCTGATCCAAAATAGCCTGTACCAAAGCGCATCCCTTCCTCGTCGCAAAAGCCTGCCGCAACAAAATTGCGCTTAAGTGCAATCCCCCGCTCCTTCAGCTGCCTTGCAGCCTCCATTGCACAGACAACACCTGCGATTCCGTCAAAATCTCCGCCATTAATTACGGAATCATAATGGGAACCCATCATAACGCAGGGAGCGTCCGGGTCTTCACCCTTTAAAACGCCGAACACATTTCCTGCGGCGTCCTCACGGACCTCAAGACCGATGTCCTCCATCGTCTTTTTCAGGTACTCCACAGCGTCCCGGGCTTCTTTTGTAAAGGGAAGCCTGGTACAGCCGTCTCCCGGTGTGGCAGTGAATTGCTTCAGACTTTCCAGATCTGCCGCAATCCTGCCGGTGATTGTTTCAATTGCCATGACTTTTTCCTCCATATATTTTTTATTACTTTCTGCGGCCGCCGACCATATGAATACGGGTCAGTCCTCCTTACCCCGCCAGAATGTATACCAGCACGCCAATCACAAGCACCACCGGCATTGCAACGCAGAGAATCTTTTTCATTATCTGACCTTCGCTTCCGGAAATATTGGCCGTAGTCGTCCCGAAGGCAATATTGCTGGGGCTGATACTGCTCCCTACGGACGCGCCTGCCGACTGCGCCCCCAGAATATAAGACGCCTCCACATTCAAAAGCTCCGCCGTCGTCTGCTGAAAGTTTCCGAACAGGATATTCGAACTCATATTGCTTCCTGTCATAAAGGTTCCCAGAAGTCCCACAAACGGCGCTAAAATCACATAAGCATTACCCAGAACCGTTACAATTCCATTGGCCAGTACTACGGTCTGTCCCGTGCTGCTCATAAGCTTTGACATCACCACAAGTCCCAGAACAGCAATACTGGAATTGCGCGCCATCATAAGAGATTTAACGAATACATTCTTTACTCCGCCCTCCTGAATCCAGCCTTGCTTTTTGTAGTACACCAGACCGGCCAGGGATGCCAGGAGCAAAAACATACTGGCATGGGTAAACAGCTTCAAAGGGGAGAAGCTCTCCACCGCCTCATTGACAAAGCCATAGCCCGTCTGTGTCTCCGGAAAGGGAATCCCTATTGCAAACTGCCCCAAAAACGCATTTACAGGCTTAATAAGAAGTACTATCAGCGCCAGAGCGGACAGCAGAAAATAGGGCACGAATGCCTGGAGCAATGTCATATCAGAAGTTTTTCCTTCTGCTTTTTCATCCGCCAAAGTGCGATCCATAATCTTACTGTCTTCGATGCTCCACTCCTTCCCGTAGAGCTTTGTCCTTCCCAGCAAAAGAATCACGATCAGAGAAGCGCAGGCAGGCAGGAAGCATGCCAGGGTTGTATTGATCTGGCTCAAAAGCAGCTCTCCGCCGCCCTGAATCACCGTCATAGCCAAAACGGCAGGCAGTCCCTTCTTTAACGCCTTTCCTTTTCCATAAAACCAGCAGATGGCAAAGCCAAGCACCGCATTCCAAATCAGGATAAAAAATGCGGTCCAAAAGGCAGTCTGCATATACGCCTGACTTCCCGCCTCAAGCCCTGCCGACATTGCCAGGGCGTCCCAGGCAGCTGCCAAAGTTCCGAAGGTATTGCCCCAGGACTGTCCGATAAGAGGAATGATAACCGCCCACAGAGGCTTTACGCCCAGTCCGATAAGAAGAGGAGCGCCCACTGCCACAGGCACACCGAAGCCTGTGATTCCCTGGAGAAAGCTTTCAAAAATCCATCCCATTGCCAGCACCAAAAGCAGCTCATTGGGAAGAAGGCTTCTCATTCCGTTGCGGATGACAGCAAAGGCTCCTGCCTCTCTGCTCACCTGATACATAAGAATCGCGGTCAAGATCACAAGGAGAATGGGCATAGCGCTCCACGCGCCCTTGCCGCTCTCTACAAGTAAGAGACCTATATTGGCCTTGTAGAACAAAACACTTGAAATTGCAGTAACTACAAGTCCTGTAACAGCCGCCTTAAAAGCCGGCCAATTGAATCCAATCATAAGTACTAACAGAACAATAATCGGCATAAAAGCCATAATCCACATAAATAGCGTTACCGGTATATTCACTTGATGCATCTCCTTAACAGCCCTGCGGGCAAGCCTTTTGGCCTGCCCCAAAGCTTCCAGTTGTATTTTTTAAACATGAATAACGGTTCCTGTCTCCCCCGCAATTCCCGCCGCCGCTTTATCCAGCAGCGTAATCAGGGTATGACGTCCTTCCTTTGACTCCGCAAAACGAATTGCCGCCTCGATCTTGGGAAGCATGGAGCCTTTGGCAAACTGCTCCCGGGCAATATATTCCTTTGCCTGAGCTACCGTCAGATCGGAAAGCCATTCCTGATTTTCCTTACCGAAATTAATTGCTACTTTCTCCACAGCTGTCAAAATCACCAGATAATCAGCTCCAAGCTGTGCTGCCAAAAGGCTGCTTGCATTGTCCTTGTCAATGACCGCATTGGCGCCTACAAGCTTGCCATCTATATCAACTACCGGAATCCCGCCTCCTCCGCAGGTGATGACGATATGTCCTGCATTGACCAGGGTGCGGATCGTCTCCAGCTCGCGGATTCTCTTTGGCATGGGGGAGGCTACTACGATACGGTAGCCCCTTCCCGCGTCCTCCATGCATCGAACGCCGTTTGCCTCATTTTCCTCGGCTTCCTCTTTTGTCATAAAGCGTCCGATTGGCTTGGTAGGATTTTCAAAAGCCGGATCATCCTTATCTACCTCTACCTGTGACAAGATAGTGGAAACCTTTCCGTCTATTCCTCTCCGATACAGTTCATATTTGATCGCGTTCTGCAGATCGATGCCGATATATCCCTGGCTCATGGCCACACTTGTAGGCAGAGGCACCTGCTTATAGTTATCATGCATGACAACCAGGTTATCCATAGCATTCTGAATCATGCCTACCTGCGGACCGTTTCCGTGAGTAATAATAATATCCAATCCCTGCTGCTGAAGATCCACAATCACCTTCGCAGTCTTGGCAACCGCTTCTTTCTGTTCCTCTACGTCCTTACCCAGTGCGTTTCCGCCCAGGGCAATTACAACCTTTTTCTTTTCCATAGCGGTCTCCTTTCTATCTATCCCTGAAAGCCCAGCTTCTCTGCGTAAGCCTTGATTGCTTTTTCAAAGCACTCTACAGGGGGATGAACCGTACCGGCTCCAATCTGGCCGTATCCTGCAATCTTATGGGCAATACCCGTATTGATCACCGGCGTGATTCCCTTCTCAACCACAAGCCTTGCGTCAATTCCAAGACAGATTCCCTGGAAATTCCAGGTGGGTACGGTAAAGTTCGGATTCCTGTCAATCACAATCTCCATCATTTCATTGCTGGTGCGGAGGGCATCCTCATAGCCGCCTGCGCCGACAAATCTTGTAACCGCAGGCGCAGCAATCATAGCCATACCGCCTACGCCAAAGGTCTCCGTAATGGCGCTGTCACCCATATCCGGGCAGGCGTCCTCTCCGTCATAGCCTGTGAAGTACAAGCCCTGGGGCGTATTTACCGGACCGGTAAACCATTCGTCTCCCATTCCGGCAATGCGGATACCAAACTCATAACCGTTACGGCACATAGCCGTCACAATGGTTCCGTCCGTTCCCTTCCGCGCGTCATCCATCACTGCCTTGCTGGTAGCCATCATAATATTCAGGAAGAACTGATCCGTATCTGCCAGGAACTTAATTACATCATAGCGATCCTTCTCATCCATATCCATTGCAGTAATGATGGGAGCTACCTCCTTTAAGAAGGCTAAGGATGCCGCAATATTTCTCTGGTGGAACTCGTCTCCCATAGCTACGGCCTTTGCAATCAAGGGATTGATAGCAAGCCCGTTGTCCATAGAGCGAAGAGCCTTGCCAAGGGTAGGTCCGAGGATGTCTCTCATCCAGCGGAGCCGATCTACTACCTCCTCGGAATATGCGCCGAAGCGGAGCACTTTACCGATGCCTTCATTCATGGTACAGTAAGCTCTGTTGCCGCCGGTTTCATTTTCCACAACGAATACCGCCATATTGGGAGAAGTAATACCGCCCATAGGACCTACCGCATTGCAGTGGTGGCAGGGAATGAAAGTAATCTCGCCGTTCTCCAGCAGCTTTCTTGCATCTGCTTCATTGTCCGCCCACTCCTCAAAAAGTACTGCGCCTACACAGGAACCCTGCATGGGGTCCGGCATATTCTTATAGTCTACCGGCGGTCCCGCATGGAGGATCACCTTACCTGCCGCAAGCTCCGGAATCACTTCCTTAGCCCTTACATTGTCCTTAAGCACCGGCTGGCTGGCAACGACTTTTGCGATAACCTCGCGGTTCTTTTCCTCTATTCCTTCATAATTTCTCAGGAAATTCAGTACCTTAATCAGCTCTACATTGCCTCCCGCCGGCGGCATCCAATCATACTGAACAACCTCGCAGCCAAACTGCTCGCAAACCTCCGCAAAGCTCTTTAAGCCAATGTTGATGATACGGGGTTTCTCTGAAAGAAGCTCACGCAGCTTATCGGACGGCGCCGCCTTCTCTGCATCCGCAACCTCTTTGGAGCGGATCTCCTTTACCGGCTCCTCAAAATCTCTTCCGATGGCGCGGATAGCGGTACGGCAGGCAAGCTTATTGTTCTCACATACGATAACGCCCGCTTCCTTCAGCTTATTCACTGCCTCGTCATAACCCTGATAGTCCGTTCTTGTTCCGCAGACCGTCGCTACGAAGAATACCTTTCTTCCCTGTGCCTCAGCCTTATCACGAAGCTCTATAATAGAGGGAAGCAGCGCTCCCGCCATGTCTGCATGGGAACCGTAACCCAGCATAATGTCAAGGAGGATCACGCCTGTAGATTCGTCGTCCACCGCGCTCTGCATACACTCAATGCGCTTTGCCGGATCAATCATGGGATGGGGCTTGCCCTGAGTATAAGCGTCATCGCCTAAGTCAACAACCACATTGCCATCCAGCTGAAGCATATAGCCTTCAATGTCTTCCGGGGGCACTTCACAGTTCATGGCGTCCTTGATCAGCATAGCTGCCTCATTAGCCAGAGTTCCGCCGGAATAATATGCCTTAATGGTCTTGTTATCCTCCGCTTTGAAGAAGGCGGATTCGTCAATGTCTATCGTCGCTTCCGGAATCTCCACGCCTCTTACCAGGCTGACTGCCAGGCGGGCCGCTTCGTCCAGTGTATATGTATGATAGAAGTTCTCCTCATGATAGGTCGGTTTCTCGCCTACAAACAGTGTAACTACCGGCTTGCTGAAGCTGCTGAGTCTTGCGGAGATTTTATCCCTTACTTCCTTTGCAGGCGGCTTGGAAATGATAATCAGCACCTTAACGGAGTCGTCATCCTCCATAGCGTCAATCATATCCATCATTGTGATTCCGCCGATGGCTGCATTCAGGTCACGTCCGCCGATACCGATTGCATTTGTCACGCCCTCACCCAAGCGATCAATAATGGTAGTCAGCTCCTGAATACCTGTTCCGGATGCGCCAATGATACCAATAGATCCAGGCGCTACCTTATTGGTAAATGCGATGGGCACGCTCTGTATAATTCCCGTTCCGCAGTCCGGCCCCATCAGGCAGAGTCCTTTCTTATGCGCCTTCTCCTTTAACGCCCGCTCATCCTCAATGGTTACATTATCACTGAACATAAATACGTTTAATCCTTCGTCCAAGGCCCGATCTGCCTCCAGGGCCGCATAGGCTCCGGGTATGGAAATCACGGCCAGGTTGGCATCCGGCATCTTTTTCAGCGCTTTATCCCAGCTCTTTACGCTCTCGGCTCCCTTCTTTTTATCCGAATCGGTAGACTGCTTTTTGAAGAACTCCTCTGTCTCAGCCATAATTACATCCAGAAGCCCTTCGTCGTCCACATCTGCAACTACAACCATATCATTTGCCGTAGCAGACATCAATTCTTCTGTATCAAGGCCGCTCTGCTTGAAGATATCTTTGTTGGCCGGTGTCGCCATCATAATAGAAACCTTTTTCACGCCCTCAATCGCGGAGATATGATTTGTAAGGAGCATCAGTACAACTGAATCATGGTAGCTCCCTTTTTGTACAACCGTTCTTAACATTCTTTTCTCCTCCTGAAATTTTATTCTATGCTCTGTATTATACATGCGGTTTTTGTAAATATCATTGTCCATCCCTTCTAATTCCAAAAGAGATTTTTGTCCATTATGAATGGCGTACACAAAAGCCCTAAAATATCATTGTGCATTTTAGACAATTCAATATAGGCATTTTGTCTGTTTTATATAATGATTTTCCTACTATTTTCCTATAAGCTAAGTATTGAGTTAGGCACTTAATAGGGGCCGAATAATCAACTTACAGGAGGGATACATAATGTCAAAAGACGCGACACAAAAGAAAAAGCAATCCATGCATCCATTTGTAATCATTGTTTTAATTCTGCTGGTTGCTGCCGTTGTTTCCAATTTTCTTCCGGCAGGTGAATATCAGAGAGTAGCCGGACCGGACGGAAGGACAATTGTAGATCCGACCACTTTCCAGTTTATATCAAGAGACGGCTTCAATCTTATGAATATTTTAACTGCCATACCCCGCGGTATTGAGGCAGCCGCCAACGTTGTTGTTATTACCTTAATGATCGGCGGTGCATTTGGTATCATTAAGAAAACAGGTATGCTGAATCTTGGCGTAAAGAGTTTGGTAAAAACCTTTTCCAATAACAAAATCGCTATTATTTTTGTACTTTATCCTATATTTGCTGCCATTACCGGATTCATCGGCGTTCCGGAGCTGTGCTTGGTATATATACCTGTACTGATGCCGCTGCTCTTTTCCCTTGGATTTGACTCCATGACTACGGTAGCTATCTCTCTGTGCTCCACTGCCGCCGGTTTCAGCGCCGCATGGTCCGCACCGGCAACCGTAGGTCTCGGAGATCAGTTAGCGGAGCTTCCTATGTATTCCGGAATGGGCTTCCGTATCTTAACCGTTGTCATATTGACTGTTACGGCTGCCGTTTACACTGCTATTCATGCACGTAAGGTTTTGAAAAACCCGAACCTCAGTCCCGTATATACGGAGGATCAGGAAAACCGCCTGTTATTCAAATCGGACGATGATTCCGCTGCTGTTTATCCCCGTGTAAAGCTTTCCGGTGTTGTCACAATTTTAATGTTTGTAGGACTGATTGCCGGTGTTATTATCTCCAGCTGGGGATTTGAGGAGATGGCCGGATACTTCATTGTTATGGGCGTTGCAGCCGGTATTACGGCCGGAATGTCCCTGCGCGACACCTGTGATTCCTTTGAGGCAGGCTTAAAGGAAATGCTGGTAGGCGCATTGATCTGCGGTATTGCAAGAGGTATTTCCGTTGTACTGACGGATGCCTGCGTTATGGATACCATTATCATGTACCTTGCAAACTTTGTATCCGCTCTGCCTTCCAACCTGGCTGCTATCGGAATGTTTATTATCACAAGCCTGTTCAACGGCGTAATCGCCTCCGGAAGCGGAAAAGCCGTGATTTCTCTGCCCATTATGATCCCGCTGGCAGATATCACCGGAGTTACACGTCAGACCACACTTCTTGCTTATCAGCTTGGAGACGGCATTACCAATATTCTCTGGCCGGCTTCCGGATACTTTATGGCAGCTCTGGCTATCGGAAAAATGAACTACAAGAAATGGGTAAAATGGTTCTTCCCACTCTTAATTGTCTGGTTGGTTGTGGCATGTGTTATGGTCGCTATTGCAAGCGCTATCGGATATGGGCCATTCTAAAAAAATATTGCTGCGGAGTATTTGACTGCAAAATAAGGAGACAGGCTGACAGCCCCGTCTCCTTATTTTTACTTAAGACATTCTGTTTATTCAATGCATAAATACTTTCCGCCTCTGCAGAAGATAGAGTATTCCGCTCAAGGTATCCATCCCGGAGGAATGACCGATCGCCGAAAAATCTGCCGAAATCTCCTTCCTGTCAGGAAGACGGCTCAGGGAATTGACCGCCTGGCTGAACTGTCCCTCCAATGCACACCTAAGAAATGCGGCGCTGATCTCATTGGTATCCGCAAGACGCAGTCCGATATCTTCCTTTAACGCCTGCGCAAAGGGGTGCCTGTTTCCTCCGCATAAAATCAATCCGGCCAATACTCCGCACAAGAAATCATCTCCTCCGGGAGTCAGCCCCAGACCAAGTCCAATCAAACGGCACAGTTCCCCGGAAGCCGCCTCCCAACAGGACTTTTCCAAAGCTTGGGAAGCTTCCTTAAGACGCTTCCCCGCAACAGCCAAAAACGGAATCTCCTCCGCATCCGGCAAACAAGAAAAAAGTACGTCAAAGCTTCCCTTATGGCCGGATGACACCACAGCCATAAGAGCATCCTCTAAAAGTACAAGCGACTCCTCCGGAAGCGCTCCCTTAAGCTTTAAATCCTGCAGGGACGCCGACTCAAAGAAAAAAGTGCAGTCTTTTCCCACGCTTAAAGAATCAGAGGTTACAACTGCCTGTTCTCCGATTTCCAGCGGCAGAGCAGCCATCCCCTCTTCTGTCAGCGGCAGTATCAGGCTGATAGGCGACAGGGGTGATCCTTCTGCCTGCAAAGCTGCAAGCTGACCCCCAAAAGAAAGATTGATCGTTTTCCGATAAATAGAATGTACGGTTCCCTGCGTATACCTGCCAAGAAGCCCAAGCACATATCGGGAAGCAGATGTTATAGACAGATTCATAGAAGCTCCTTTCGTATCAGCCCTGCTGATGCTCCTCTAAAAATGCAAGGGAAGCCTCCAGAAGTTCGGCCGTAAAGGGATTGTCCGGGTCACGGTCAAAATCATGTACATTGCCGGATTCAATAAAACGCTTTGCCTGATACCTCTCGCAAAGCGCCAGAAATTCTTCGTAGGGAACATCCGTGTCTCCTGTGGAATGAGCGGCAAAAAGCGGGCATGGAAGCTCTTCGCAGGTGCGCAGAGTAAAATTCAGATAAAAAAACTTCTCACGGCCTTTATATATCAAACGGCTCCAATTTCCCGTCTGCCTTGCATAGACATACACGGCATAGTGGGTATCAAGCGTTCCCTCTCCGTGAAGCTTCCCGGGTATGTAATCAAGGCAGGAAGCATCCACGGAGGGCAGCGTCTGATAAAAGCTGCTGGGCGTGCGGAACCAATTGTCGCATAAAAATCCATATCCGTAATAAGATAAGATTCCGGCAGGTTTCACCTTTAACCGGCCGCTTGCCGCAGCAATCAGGCAAAGGTAGGCGCCGGCAGAGCGGCCCCAAAGATAATACGGCAGCTTTGCATCCGTTAATCTGCAGTCCTTCTCGCAAACACCATTGATGGATTCCCTTACATCCTCCGCAATCTGTTCCAGATCTGCCGCCGGCGCAAGAGGGTAATCAAAGGCTAAGATCTCATAGCCGGCCCGCGTGAACCACTCCAAATGACCTTGAGGCAGATCCTCCCGGGAACCAAAGATAAGTCCTCCGCCGTGAAAGTAAAGAAGCCTTGCCTTGGGCATAATTTCCGAATCCGTATATCTTGTGCACCATTTTTCCCAATCCGGGTGCTCCATATTCCAATTCTGTTTTTGCAGCATAAGCCTGCTCCTCCTATTTGTAGTCGCTGCGCGACGGCACTAAAGGGTAAAGTCGCTTCGACGCACCTGTATTGAGAGAAACTTTTATTCGAAAGGGCACTCATAAAAGTTCCTCTCGTGCGCCTTTGCGACTTTACCTGGTTGTAGTCGCTGCGCGACGGCACTAAAGGGTAAAGTCGCTTCGGCGCACCTGTGACTTTACCAGTCAGTAGATTAGTATAGCACAGGAAAAATCAACTTTAAATAGTCAATTTTTCATATATAATGCATCATAGACAAAAATAATTTGTGTATTTGTCCACAATGGAAATTGAAAAAGGCGATTATAATTGGCATAATTGTTCTATCAAAATCAGTTTGCAGCGACTTTTAATAATCCAGCTAAGAAATATCAAGTAATTTTGAAAAATAACTTCTGCTGGCTGGTAAAGTCGCAAAGGCGCACGAGAGAAACTTTTATGAGCGCCCTTTCGAATAAAAGTTTCTCTCAATATAGGTGCGCCGAAGTGACTTTACCCTTTAGTGCTGTCGCGCAGCGACTTTAATTAGGAGGAAAAAAGATGAGACTTTCACGTGATGAACTGAAAACACTGATGAAGAACAAGATGATGGCAGCAGGACTGAGCGAGGATCATGCGGAGCAGACCTCGGAAATCCTTACATGGTCACACGAAAGAGGCTATGCTTCACACGGCGCGGTACGTGTTGAGTACTACAGCGAGCGAATCTTTAAGGGCGGTATCACAACTAACCCGACCTTTACCTGGAAAGAAACCGGACCCTGCTCCGGGATTCTGGACGGCGACAATGCCATCGGCTATGTAGTTGCCAAGGAAGGTATGATAAAAGCAATTGAAATGGCTAAGAAGAACGGCGTTGCCGTAGTGGGCATGAGCAATATGGCTCACAGCGGTTCCATCGGATATTACTCTGAAATGGCTGCAAAAGAAGATCTCGTTGCCATTACCTTCTGCCAGTCTGATCCTATGGCCGTACCCTATGGCGGAACAGAGCCTTATTATGGAACCAACCCCATCTCCTTCGCAGCTCCCACAGCTGACGACAGGACCGTTGTATTTGATATGGCTACTACCGTTCAGGCATGGGGCAAAATCTTGGATAAGCGTTCTCAGGGCGCTTCCATCCCGGCTGATTGGGCCGTTGACGAGAAGGGCGCTCCGGTTACCGATCCTCATCTGGTAAATGCATTGCTTCCCATTGCAGGCGCAAAGGGTTACGGATTAATGATGATGGTAGACATTTTCTCCGGTGTGCTTCTGGGCGTTCCCTTTGGCAAGCATGTAAGCTCTATGTATCATGATCTTTCACAAGGAAGATGCCTGGGACAGATGCATATTGTTATGGACCCGGCCAGATTCGTTGGATTGGAAACTTTCAAGAAGAGCATGTCTCAGGTATGTGATGAGCTGAATGCCATGACTCCTGCTCCGGGATTCGACAAAGTATATTATCCCGGCGAGAGAGCCGTTATGAGAAGAGATAAGGCTATGGAAGCAGGCGGAATCGAAGTTGTGGATGAGCTTGTTGAATACTTGAGAAGCGATGATATTCATTTTGATCGGTATGATCACAAGAATCGTTTTGCCGATTAAGAGACCGTTTTTTGTAGAAAAAAATTTTTTATTCTTCCTAAAAAAGCTGCCGCAAAATATCTTATCCTGCGGCAGCTTTTTGCTGAAATTATTTGTTGAACTCCTCAATATTTCGCTCATTCAGCACAAAGTCATAATAATTTAAATCCTGCCGTTTTGTCCAGCCTATGCGGTTCCAAAATGCATTTCCTATATCATTTTTTGTAAATGCTATAAGGGAAACCTTGCTGATCTCCTCATTTTTTAAAGCATTCATGGCGTATACCACCATAGCCTTGCCGATGCCGCGCATCCGATAGTCCCGGTGGACGCACACATGGTACAGGCATCCCCGGCGTCCGTCATGACCGCAGAGAATACTTCCCACCACACGGCCGTCCTCCACAGCTACCACACTTGTGTCCGGATTCCGCCTGAGAAACCGCTCCACGCCTGACCGGGAATCGTCTATGCTTCGAATAGCGAAGCCCTTGATGGTCATCCAGAGAGCGTACACGCCGTCATAATCTTCGCTTGTCATAGTTCGAATTGTCATGACCTTCGTCCATTCCTTTCCGCTTACTCCATACGATACTCAGCCCCTATGGGAATACGGGCACCAGTTCAAGACCCTCGCTCTCCTTCAGCCCAAACATAAGGTTCATATTCTGAACGGCCTGCCCTGCGGCTCCCTTCACCAGATTGTCCATAGCGCCCATCATAATGATGCGTCCTGTCCGGGAATCAATTTTAAAATTCACATCCACGTAATTGCTTCCCTCCACCCATTTTGTCTGAGGGCATACATCCTTGTCAAGCACACGCACAAAACGTTCGGATGCGTAGTATTTGTCATAAACAGACTTAATCTCCTCATAGGCGTACTGTCTTTTTAAAGAGGCATAGGCTGTTATCAAAATCCCACGGTTCATGGGAATCAGATGAGGCGTAAAATTAATCATCACCGGCTCCCCGGCCGCATAGCTTAACTGCTCCTCAATCTCCGGCGTATGACGATGGGAGGCAACTCCGTAAGCCTTAATATTTTCATTGACCTCACAGAAGAGGTTATCTACCTTGGCTCCCCGGCCTGCTCCGGAGGTTCCCGACTTGGCATCCACGATAATGGTGTTTGGATCAATCATCCCCTCCATCAATAACGGGTAAATAGAAAGCATGGTACAGGTGGGATAGCATCCCGGGTTGGCAATCAGCCGAGCCGCTTTCACCGCTTCCCGGTTCACCTCACAGAGTCCGTAAACAGCTTCCGGGATATATTGGGGCGTGGGGTGGGTGATTCCATACCACTGCTCGTATACCTTCACATCCTTGATGCGGAAATCCGCACTCAGATCCACAATCTTTGTACGTGATAAAATCTCATCGTTTACAAGAGAAGCGCACAGGCCCTGGGGAGTGGCCGTGAAAATGACGTCTGCCTCTTTTGACAGCTCTTCCATATTATCATCCAGACATTTGTCCTCTACAATCCGGAACATATTCTGATAAACTTCAGCGTATTTTTTATCAATGTAGCTTCTGGAACCATACCATTTGATCTCTGCCTCCTTATGGCCCGTCAGGATGCGCACCAGCTCGGCGCCTGCATATCCGGTTGCTCCGATAATTCCTACCTTTATCATAATCTCCTCTTTCCTCTCTGATTTTCCTTTTCATGCGTTTTCGGACAAAGTTCCTCTGCCGAATGTTTATGTATTATTATTCATATTTATTGCATATATTATCACCATATCTTATAATATTCAAGTCCTTTTTTATTTTTATACAATTCCACCACATTTACGGCGGATTTTCGCATATTTTTTCCTTTTTATGCTTTTGAACCTTCGTTTTTCCAAGCTAAAATCTCCTGAAGCCGTTCCTTCACCTTCCGCTCCTGTCCCTGAAGCGTAGGGTGATAATAACGCCGCTCCTTTAAAGCATCCGGCAGACATTGCATCCTGCTCAGCTTTTCCTCCGTATCATGGGCATAAATGTAGCCTTCCCCATAGCGGAGATCCTTCATAAGCTTTGTGGGCGCATTGCAGATCTGCAAAGGCACCGGCTCTGCCGGCTGCTCCCGTACATCCTTCTTGCAGGCTTCACATGCCTGATAGAGAGCATTGGACTTAGGCGCCATAGAAAGATACACCACCGCATGGGTAAGATGCACATCGCACTCCGGCATCCCCAGGAAATGGCACGCCTGATAGACGGATATTGCCAGCGGAAGAGCCTGTGAGTCCGCCATCCCCACATCCTCACTGGCAAAGCGTACCAGCCTCCTTGCTATGTATAAAGGGTCCTCTCCCCCGTGCAGCATCCGATGCATCCAGTAAAGAGCCGCATCGGGATCACTGTTGCGCATGGATTTGTGGAGGGCGGAGATAATATTATAATGCTCCTCCCCATTCTTATCATACAAAAGGGAACGCCGGTTCATGCACTGGGCCAAAAGCTCCTCATCTACACAGAGCACGCCCTCCTCGTTCATATCTCCATTGAGCACCGCCATCTCAAGAGTATTGAGGGCTGTCCGGGCATCGCCGTTGGCAAACCGGGCAATGGCGCTAAGATGCGGCTCTTCGATTGAAATATCCAGATTTCCAAAGCCTTTTGTACTTTTCAGCGCATGGTGAAGTAGGGCTGTCAAATCCTCTTCCTCCAGTGCTTTTAAAATAAAAACCTTACACCTGGACAGGAGAGCCGAATTGATCTCGAAGGAGGGATTCTCTGTCGTCGCCCCTACCAGTACAATGCTTCCCTTTTCCACAAAGGGAAGGAACGCATCCTGCTGGGCTTTGTTAAAGCGGTGAATCTCATCGGTAAATAAAAGCGTGCGCATCCCCATCCTGCGGTTCTGCTCGGCCTGGCTCATAACGGCCTTAACCTCCTTGATTCCGCTGGTTACCGCGCTAAATTCCACGAACTCCGCCTGTGTCTGCTTTGCTATGATCCTTGCCAGGGTAGTCTTTCCCACACCGGGAGGCCCCCAGAAAATCATGGAAGATACCTGATCCGTCTCTATCAGCCTGCGCAGTATCTTTCCCCTTCCTATGAGATGTCTCTGCCCGACATATTCCTCCAGACTTTCCGGCCGAAGCCTGCTGGCCAAAGGCGCGCTCTGCTTCCTGTCATCAAATAAGCTTAACTGTTCCATCATGTACCTGTCCCCCTGTCCCTTGCGCAAACATATGTTCTTTCAATATCATACTACATTCTCCCCAGACCCACAAGGGTATTTTTTAGTTTCCATATAAAAGGGGTATCGGGAAAGAACGTTTCCTTGTTCTCCGACACCCTTCCATTTAAACCACGGACAAAAGAATCATTCCGCCCTTGCGCTCAAAGCCCGTATCCCATAACTCGCTTAGATCCAGCCACTCCGCTTCCCCATAGGTCACAGCTTTCACAAAAAAGCCCTCCAAAGTCTCCTCATATCCGGCCAGATTATACCAATGCCACACATAATCCTTTAATTTCGGATTTTTGTGATGAAGCGTCAAAAAGGGTATGGGCAAGTCCTGATCTATCTGTCCTTTGACCGCTTCTCTTGCCATGTCAAAGTCTGCGGTTCCCGGAAAGCCTTCTGCCGTCAAGGAGCAGCAGTTTACATTTTTCCAATAAGCGCGTATCCCCTCCAGATAAATATCCAAAGTATCAATTCCCTGCCGCCTTGGATGGAGATAAGGCTTCATCTGTTTTGAAAATTGAATATACTCCTTCTTCGCAGGGTTCTTTGCATCAAAGGGATATAACTCATTTAGCCCCTTTTGACGCGCAAAATAGATACAGAGATCACAGGCCGTAACAGCAGCACAGCCTCCGCCCTTCATAAACGGATCCAAAAACCAATCCTGATTGCCTCCCAAGGCTTCCTCTACCTGAATGTAGTCCAGCTCTTTTTTCATAATCTTCTATTCCTCAAATTTCTGCCGCATCTCCCCGTCCCATATCAAGATAATAGCCAAGGGCCTTTACCCTTTTTGCTAAAGCGCTCAATCTCTCGGCCGCCTCCTCGCCCTCACTAAGCTTATTGTCATAGAGCGCGTAATGCTTCCGCCGATTTCGGGGAGACAGATTCGGCATCACTACATTTGCTCCTGCCGCCAATCCCTGCTCTCTTCCGTCAGCGGCAAGTGTCCCAAGAGCCGTAGTCGCCGGAAGCAGTACTGCCGGAAGCAGAATACGGACAACTGATAACAGCCGAAGGGTAAGCTCAGCACTTCCCGCCCTCTGATCCGCAAACCGCGTATCCTGATGGGGGATAAACGGTCCGATTCCTGCCATCTCCGGCTGCAGTTCCTTTAAAAACATCAAATCCTGAGCAAGCGTATCGTAGGTCTGTCCGGGACTTCCAACCATGAATCCCGCACCTGTCTGATAGCTCAGGCTCTTCAAGCTTCGCAGGCATTGCTTTCTTGCAGCTAAGCTCATCTCGGAAGGGTGGAGACAGGCGTAATGTGCCTCGCTGGCTGTCTCATGACGGAGAAGATAGCGATCCGCCCCGGCTTTTTTAAGCTTCTCGTAGCTCTCATAAGACCGCTCCCCTACAGACAAAGTTACGGCACAATTGGGATAAGCCCTCTTTACAGAGGAAACCACCTCTGCCAGACGTTCATCTGTAAACCAGGCGTCCTCTCCTCCCTGGAGTACAAAGGTGCGAAATCCAAGCTCCCAGCCCTGCCTGCAGCACTCCAAAATCTCTTCCGGGGTCAGGCGGTACCGAACCGCTCTTTGATTCTCCCGGTTGATTCCGCAGTAATAGCAGCCGTTCCTGCAATAATTCGTAAATTCTATCAGACCCCTGACATATACTGCCCTGCCATAGTGTCTTTCTCGAAGCTTTACCGCCCGGACCCGCACATATTCGGCCGCTTCCGGATCTTCCAGATGTTTCAGCAGTTCTCTATATTCTTCCCTGTTCTCCAGCTTATGATTCTTAACAAAACGTTCCACAAGGTCCGTCATCTGCCACCTCTGAGTGTCCGTAAATTGTTCCCGCTCTCCATCATTTTTCTAATGATGAAAAGAATTTTTTGCTCAATTCTTATGGCGTTCATTTGCATTTTTCTCTGAAATATACTTTATTTTTTGTTTTGCCAGCGCCTTTAAGGATATCTAGCTTTTCAGCTTTCAACAACAAGCGACTTGCCGTCTTTATCTCAACTTCCAACAATTTCGCTGCAGCAGAACTATTTATTTCTTTATTTGTTTCCAAATAGAGCAAAATGGTATGCATTCTTGCTCTTTCTAATTCAGACATTGATTCGGACATTGATTCGGACATTGATTCGGACATTTTCTCTTTTGCTTCAAACCCGTCTCTTATGTGAATTATTACATTCAAATAGGTTCTTTCCTCGTCCATATCAAACTCAGGCTCCGGCGAACCATTTTGTTTAAGTTCTCTTAATATTTTAGGAATACCCGTTCCCTTTTTTTCAGATAAATCAATCTCCTTAAACAATTCTCCGATTCTTCTGTTACGATATTTCCTTGCTTTAACTTTACCCGATACAAAACGCTCAAGATTAATCCATTTAGCAAGTCCGGGATAATTAAGTATCTGAATACTATCTACATATATGCGAATTTCCACTGGTTCCGGCTCACGATAAGACTTATGAAATATTGCATTTACCAGTGCTTCTTCCAATGCATTATACGGATAATTAAAATATCGTTCTGCTTCTGCCTGACCTTGCACTTTTAC
This sequence comes from Clostridia bacterium, assembly GCA_910574835.1. Lineage (GTDB taxonomy): Bacteria > Bacillota > Clostridia > Lachnospirales > Lachnospiraceae > Laedolimicola. The sequence continues at coordinate 373,385 of CAJTDE010000001.1, forward strand.
AACTTTTTGCTCAATCACTGTTGTCTTTATATAATCCAAAGCATCCTGAACCTGCTTCCATATTGGTCCTGTAAATGTTTTTTCTGTAAAATCATCAGATGCCTCCGCTTCATTTGAATGAAATCTAATTAGTTCAATATATGCTCCCGGAATCAACTTCTCTGGATATTCCGTAAACATCAATACACCAATATTTCTGATATCTAAATCTGTATCTGTCTCATTTGCAACTTCCTGTGCAAGCAGCAATTCCTCTAATGAACTGCTATTAAGCTCCATCACCAGACTACTATTGCTCTTCCTAATAAAATCCTCAAGATAGCCTCTTCTGATATTATCAATTTTTGCTTTTCTGTTTACACGGTCATCAAAGGGAACAGAATTAAATTTATCAAACAATTCAGATATTTCATCCTGCTTAGCATCCGTAGTAAGCGATGCCGGTCTAATCCAATACCTCAAACTTTTGTCTGCTTTTCCATCGTTTTCAACATAGACCGATTTTGGCGCTTGGTAAGGACCGCTATCGCCTGCCGAACACCATAGGTATATCAAATACGTTCCTTCATTCTTGTAATCAATCACTTCTATTCTTGGAATGTACCGCGGAATAATTTGATTACAATACTGAAATATTTCCTGCTGGATGGAGTCTAACTTTTCCTTCGGAACGCCTTCTAACGGAAATACCGGCATACCATTTTTCTCTTTTACCCCTATGACAATATAGCCGCCATTGGTATTATCATAATCGTTTGCAAAGGCACAAATAGAATGAATGATATCATTTGGATTCCAGCCTGTTTTATACTCTACGCGGTCATGTTCAACAACGCGCCCTTCCAACAAGGTTTCTATTTTTAATGGTATCAATCAGCTGCCTCACTTTCTGCTATGAATCACCTTTTATATTATCTTTTCCAAGAGATATTCTAGTTGTTCTTTTGGCATAATTGTCCGGAATACGTGCGAACCCTTCTTTCATGAATTTCTTCACTGATATCCTGAATGAATTCTTTCAGCTCCTTCTGCCCTTCATCACCTGCAAATCGGCTGCGGACAGACACCAGGTTCTCCTCCGCCTCTTTTTGGCCAACTACCAGCATATAAGGAATCTTCTGCATCTGTGCGCTGCGGATCTTGTAGCCAATCTTCTCATCCTGCCCGTCCAGCTCCGCACGGATTCCGGCCGCTGTCAGCGCCGCCATAACCTTCCTGCCATACTCCATATGCTTCTCGGAGATAGGCAGCACCTTCACCTGCACCGGAGCCAGCCAGGTCGGGAACGCTCCTGCAAAATGCTCAATCAAAATACCGATAAACCGTTCAATGGAGCCAAAGGCCACCCGGTGAATCATAATCGGACGATGCTTCTCTCCGTCCGCTCCGATGTATTCAAGCTCAAAACGCTGAGGAAGCTGAAAGTCAAGCTGAATGGTACCGCACTGCCAGGTTCTTCCGATGGCGTCCACCAGATGGAAGTCAATCTTCGGTCCGTAAAATGCGCCGTCGCCTTCATTAACCACATAATCAAGGCCAATCTCATCCAAAGCTGCCCGTAATCCCTCCGTCGCCATCTCCCAGTCCTCATCGCTTCCCATGCTGTCCTCCGGCCTTGTAGACAGTTCTACATGGTACTCAAAGCCAAAGAGGGTATAAACCTCATTGATAAGCTTTGCCACGCCCATGATCTCTTCCTTGATCTGCTCCGGCGTCATAAAAATATGGGCGTCGTCCTGGGTAAAGCAGCGCACACGCATCAAGCCGTGAAGCTGTCCGGACTTCTCATGACGGTGTACCAGACCAAGCTCCCCAACCCGCATGGGAAGATCCCGGTAGGAACGCGGTTCCGATGCATAGACCAAAATTCCGCCCGGGCAGTTCATAGGCTTTACTGCATAATCCTGCTCGTCAATGACGGTAGTGTACATGTTATTCTTGTAGTGATCCCAGTGACCGGAGGTCTCCCAAAGACTGCGGTTCAGAATAATAGGCGTGGCAATTTCCACATAACCTGCCTTCTTGTGGATTTCCCGCCAGTAATCCAGAAGCGTATTTTTTAAGGTCATTCCTTTTGGTAAGAAAAACGGGAAGCCCGGTCCTGCCTCATGCATCATAAAAAGTCCAAGCTCTCTGCCCAGCTTCCGGTGGTCGCGCTTCTTTGCTTCCTCCAGCATGGTCAGATATGCTTCCAACTCGTCCTTCTTGGCAAATGCAGTGGCATAGATACGGGTCAGCATCTTATTGCGCTCATCCCCTCTCCAGTAGGCGCCTGCAATACTGGTTAACTTATAAGCCTTACCTACATCCTTGGTGCTTCTAAGATGCGGACCCGCACAGAGATCCGTAAATTCTCCCTGCTTATAAAAACTGATTTCAGCATCCGCCGGAAGATCAGAGATAAGCTCTACCTTATACGGCTCTTCTTTCTCCCTGGCCCATGCAAGGGCTTCTTCTCTTGGAAGCGTAAAACGCTCCACAGGAAGAGCCTCTTTTACTATCTTTTTCATCTCGCTCTCGATTTTCTCCAAATCCTCTGCGGTAATCGGCTCCTCAAAATCAATGTCATAATAGAATCCGTCTGCCACGGAAGGCCCAATTGCAAGCTTTGCAGTTGGATACAATCGCTTTACTGCCTGAGCCATGACATGGCTGGCTGTGTGACGCAGGGTGGACAGACCTTTCTCGTCTTTGGCCGTGAGGATATTCAGCTCACAGTCCTGCTCTATCATCGTTCTCAGATCTACTGCCTCACCGTCCACTTCCCCGGCACAGGCAACTCTTGCCAGTCCTTCGCTGATGTCAAGGGCAATGTCATAAACAGATTTACTTTCTGCATACTCCTTTACGGAACCGTCCTTTAATGTTATCTTCATCATTCTTCTCTCCTCTATTTTTCTTTTTGAATTGCATTGTTATTTCCGCAGGATACGGAAATCCCTTTCTTAATCGGTGCACTGTAAAATCCCACAACCATACCGCCAAAAAAAGTCCCTCTCTGCCACTCCTGACAGAAAGGGACGATCATTCTTATCGCGGTTCCACCCTGTTTGTTTTGATTGCTCAAAAACCACTCATAAAACGATAACGGAGTCACCGGGCCGGATTGGGGCCACTCAGAGGTAGTTTTCAGTACGGGCCGTCCGATTCACTCCGGTCCTCTGCTTCCCGATGAGGATACTTCCAGCAAATGCATCCCTCTCTGGCATCTTCCACAGCCTACTCGTCTCTTCTACGTATTTACTCTATGTGCTTTTCTTTAGGCTTATTATAACATTCAAAATCAGTTTGTCAACTGAAACTTGTTATGCCATTTCATAACCCGGTTTTTGCTTGTTGTCGTCATCGTCTTTTCTTGTTTTCTTAGCGAAGATTAGCAGTGCTGCATTTGCTGCCGCAAATACGAGCATCCACAATGTCCACTTGTCTACAAAGATCATTGGATTACGCATATCTTCTGTCAGTATGAAGAAGATTACGGATACAACTGCCGGAAGAATACTTAAGATTCGAACTAATCCCTTTCTCTTCAGCTCTTCCTGCTCCTCGTCATCCTGATACCTCCGGGCCTCGTCATTTTCCTCTTCTTCTCTCTTCTTTCCGAAGAAATATCCTACCAGAAGAAGTATACTTACTGCCACTGTGAGAACGGAGAGAATCAGGTTTAATAGCGCCCATGCTCTCGGAGCCGCAAGCGGTGTTTCCTCATCGTCTATCTCAATATTTTGGGCTGGCGTCTCAGGCTCCTCCGGAGTCTCATTATTGGCAAGAGGCGTCTCTTCATCTGCTATATCCTGTACAGGCGGCTCTGCCTCAGGTGTTGCCGCAGGCGTCGGCGCCGCTGCCGGAGTTGCTGCCGGTATCACGGTCTGCGCAACCGGCAATACTGCTGTCGGTGTGGGTGCCGGTCCGGGATCCGGTGTTCCGCCGCCGCCAGTTCCGCCGCCGCCCGGTGCGGGAGGTGTAGGTGTGGTTGGAGGGGTGGGTGTGGGTGTTGGAGTCGGCGTTGGGGTTGGGGTTGGGGTTGGAGTCGGTGTTGGAGTTGGGGTGCTGGCAGCATATGTGATTACAAATTCAATATTGCCGGTAATCTCTCTTCCTGCTGCCGGCGCTTCCGGAGTCCATGTACCGTTGGGACCAAAGCCTTCATTTGCCCTTGTTGCCGGAATCTGTGCCGCATCCAATACTGCTTTTCCGTTGTCTGCTGCTGCGGCTGGTTCATCATTGTCGTTTCTTAAAGTTACAACAACTTTGTATGTACCGTCTGCTTCTGCTCCAATAACTGTTCCGTTTACTGCACGGTAAGTTACAATTGCCTGGTATTTATCCGGAATACCATCACCCTTTTTGTCCGGATCTCCTGCATCTGGTATTGTACTGTCTACAAGATCATCAACAGTACAGGTAACTGTAATAACAACATCTCCATTTACTGTTCCGTTGCTTGGATCTTCTACTTTTTCTACAATGTAGTGATGATCTCCTATATCAATAGAATCATCTTTTTTAACCCATTGAGTTACATCATAAGTATCATTATCCTTAAATGGATCTGTGTCACCCTTAAGCTTAGGCTCGGATTTCAGTTCTGCTCCATTGTCATCTACATATATAATTGTAACTGTTCTCTCCGGCTTTGCAATATACTGTGCGGTAAATGTATAAACTGCAGCTTTATTTTTATCAGTATTTTTAACCGGAACATTGGAGGTCTGTAAAATCGTTGCTGATGTCAAATCTACACCATGTATCCACTCAGAACCGTCTTCTGCTTCTGCTGTCCAGCTAGTAAAGTACCAATCCGGATCAGTAGCTACTGTTGCACCGGATATCGTAACACTGCCATCCGCGGCCATCTTTCCTTCGTTCTGAATTGTCAAATACTCTGTTTTTGCTTCCTGACCATCAATAGAGCCATGTGAAGCCGCCGCATAGACTATCTTAACCTGATATCTATCTGGGATACCATCCGTTTTTCCGCCATTGCCATCGTTATCAGGAGAATAAATTAAATTAATCTCCACATCTGCTGTAATCGTACCCGATAGCTTATCCAGTTCTTCCTGTTTTGTCAGTACAAGATCCAAAGAATAATTCTTTCCATCCTTTTCAATTGTCCTGGGAATCTCATTCGTTGCCGCTCTAAGCACAAACATACTAACTGTATTTGTACCTTCTAAAGAATAATTATATTCCTCGCCATCCTCATGCTCCCAAGTAATTGGATCTTTCAGCTCTTCATTATCATCTGTTTGGAAATTCACTGTTATGGTGTGCGTCTTGGCTGCCGGAGTATCAGATGAACCTTCATCCTTTCCCGGATCCGGATCTTTAGTTGTACCATTATCGTTACTCTCAAGAGTTGCCTTATTTGTAACATTCCCATCTTTGATATCATCAGCAGTAAAAGATTTTATTACATAAATCACTGCCTCATTGCCACTGATAATTCCAGTAATGGCCCTATCGGCATCTTGTTTTCCATCGCCATACACCCAGGTTGCTCCTATATCAGTTACTTTATAAGCAGCGCCATCGTCGCCTGTAACCGTTATTTTATACAAAAGGGTTACTTTACCGTCCTTGCTTGGAATCTTTATCTTTTCTGCTCCTGGGTAAGTAATGCCATAATTCTTATTTTGTTCTTCTGTAAGAGGCGAATCTCCAGCATTTTTTACTAATTCTTTTTTAAAATCAGTAAATTCCTTCTTCTTTTCTTCGCAAGTTACTTTAAATGTTGCTAATATGGTTCCCCTTGGTTCTCCGGATGCTGATTTCCATTTCTTTTCCGATTTATCATATTTTAATGTAATCGTTTTTGTTGCTTCATCAGTTAATGTATGCTTTTCGCCTACACCAAAGGCAGGCTCCATTTCATACATCTTTGCATACACATTACCATACAATGTGACATCACAGAAATATGCTCCATCCTGCTGATAAACTGATCCTACGGATGATTCATACTGTCCATTTTCCGTTCTGTTCCATGTACTATACGTTCTATCCTCATGCTCTTCTGTTACATCATGAACTTTTACAAACGTTTTTAAAATACCATATAAATCAGTTCTTTCAGGCACATCCGGTGCTTTATCGTCATCAACCTCCCATACAGCATAGAGGGTTTTCGAAATGGGGTTGGAAGTGCTGCCATAGCCTTCACTCCAATTTAAAGTAATGGATTCGCCCCCAATATATTTTGCTGCTGTTGCGTTATCCGTTTCTGCCCAGCCTAAGAATTTGTATCCTGTACGTGAAGGCTGTTCATTGGTAACGTTGAAAGTAGCACTTGTATCTGCAACTGTCTTTCTTTGAGATGTTGGAGTAGGTGCTCCGCCATTTGTATCATAATTTAACACATAGTCAGCATTAATTGTACTCGACAACGTGACATATGTTTTATACCAATAAGCTCTCCCATATAAATTCTCATAATTTTGAATTTCTACTATCCGTCTACAGTTTCCACATCTCGCATATTCATAATATGGGTCATATCTATTATAGATACCTAGATACATTGAAGTAACTCCAGGCTTTTTTGCTTCAAATTTAAATAAAAGTCCAGGGTAACCTGTGCCCGGAAAATGAGCCTTTTCACAACTTTTGTATTTAAGATATTCTGTTGATACAGGTTGATCAAATGCATAATAATCAGAAATAAATTCAACCAATATGTTCCCACAAGTGCATTTAAACGGAAGTGTTCTAAGATAATAATATACTAAATTATCACCAACTTGTTTTGTAACTGGATTAATACTTAGATCGTCTAGCCGCATATCAAACTTTTGTGGTACAGAAGATATTGTAAGATCTTCAAGTGGATAATATACATATGGTGCAACTTCTACATCTACCAACTCTTCCAACTTCTCAAAAGCCGCCGTCATAACCTCAACCGCAGCCTGAACGTCCTCGCGTTCCTCATACTCCGTACCAAGCAACACGTCATAAGTATCTGACACAGGACCATAGAGAAGTTCTCCAACCTCCTCCATATTGTCTATGGTAATCTCCTCCGGAATCTTCGCTACCGCATCCAAAAACGCCTGAACCTCTTCCGGGACTTCTTCTTTTACTTCTTCCTCTTCCAAAACGTTCTCATCTATCACTTCGGAATCATCAGCAGAATTATCGTCCGCGTTCAAATCAGTATTCTTGTCATCCTTGGAAGCATCATCCTTTACCTCTTCCTCCGATTTCTCATCCTGATTTGCATCAGCTTCCTTCTTTTCTTCCTGATTTACATCATTTTCCGTAATCTCTTCCTCAGAAAGCTTATCAGATTCTTCCGCTGTCTCACCTTCGGAATCCTCTTTTTCTAATGCATCCTCCACCGGTGTACCTGCCTTCGGTTCTTCCTCCTTTGATGCATCCTCTTTCGGCTCTTCTGGTGCCGCTTCCATTGTCTTAGCCGCATTATCTACACTTTCCTCCACGCCTGCGGGTTCATCCGCGGCAGCCGCAAAGGTAGTGGACGCAGCCAGATTGCTCAGTGTCATGCTTGCAATCAGCATAAAGGCTAAAACCTTCGCCCAGAACCGCTTTTTTTCTTTTGTTGTCATCCTTGACATCCTCCTTTCATCCATTTACCCGTGTTCCCGGGACTTTTGCACCTCAAAGGGCGCTTCCATTTTGAATCCCTTCTTAATGCTCTGTGTTCCCTCGATCTGTCATTTGCTGCTCCAACCTCTCACCCCCTGTGTTACTCTGCAAGAACCTCATCCAGCAATTGCAGCAGCTCTATGGCACTGTGAAATACCACCTCTTGGTTTTCATTGAGCCAGACAAGCCTTCCCTGCCATGTATAATGTTCCCGAAAAAGTATCTGTATGCGGAACGCCGCAATACCCTCCCGTCTGTCACATTCCGAATGAATCAGAGGCAGAGGGCGATTAAGGCTGTCCTCCAGATTAAGCAAGCTATTTAAAAGCAGCACCATCTGCGACAGACTCTGAAATTCTTCCTTTTTTTCCAATCGCGGATGCTGCAAATAGCCATTCATAATGCCTTTGTCATATGTTCTGACCGTAACTACTGCTTCCCGGCTATGACAGGGAAGCATTTTCCCTTGAAGCCCTATACCACCACCACCTTTTCATCCGGCTTGTAACATAAAAATAACAAGCCACCGTTAGTAACTTGTTATTTTTTGTAAAAATATGATCTTTAATTTCATTTTTATACAGTCTGCAATGCGGAAATACGGTATGTAAGGCAAGCCTTCGAATGACGGTAGATTCTATGGAAGCTGCTGTCTATTCGGCTCATGACAAGCTGCGCGCTCTCCTCATTGGCTCCGGTCAGCATTAAAATATAAGAGCCTGCCTCCAGTCTGGCAACCGAATCACCTGACCGCAGCCCTTCCAGAAGAACCCTTTCCAGCCTCCGCGTATCCGTAGCAAGCGCAACATCTCTTCCCAAGCTTACAATGACAAGGGATGATTTCTGCTTGGAACGCGCTATATGACGTTTTTCCAATGCTACTATACTCTGAAACATTTCAAAGGTACAGAAAAATGCCCGCTGCTCCAAATCTCCCTCTAATACCAATTTAAAAATATCCGATGCCCCCAGCTCTTTTTTCCCAAGCCCCATAGCCAGGGCATAGATCTGCTCTATCTGTTCCCCCGGAGACAATTCAAATTCCTGAAGCATCTTTGTCCGAAAAGCTCCGTATATCTCCATAGCCTGCCCTGTCTGTCCCAGGGCAATCAGCGCCCGCATCCGATAAGCGGCAAAGTCCTCCACTGCAAAATCTATCTGATATGCCTGCTCGCAAACAGTAACGATCTCCATCCATCTGTCTTTCTTCCATAGAACAGGCAAAACCTTCCTGCATGCATCCAGATAAAGCGCGCGGTAGTACTGCCGCAATACAATGACCCATTCGCTGTCATTGGAAGAAAGAAAGTCCCCTCTATACAGGGCAATTGCCTGAAGCAGCAATTCACAGTAAGTATCCTCCGATTCATTTCCCGCCTCCAGACAGGCAGCTTCAAACTGCTCCGTATCCAGCTCGAGGCAGACATTCGGATTCCATGCGTAATAGCCGGAAAAGGTTAAAAGCAAATCATCCTGGTTCGAAAACATAACCTTTAACAGATTCCGAACCTTGAACAGCATATGCCGCAATGCATTTGCCGGCGCAGCGCTTCCGCTGTCTGTCCAAAACCGCTCTATCAACTCCTCCGAAGAAATGTTTCTGTTGTGATTTACAATCAAATATTGCAAAAAAGACAGGGTCTTTTTTCCTGCCTTTGGGGCTGACTCCCGTTTGCTTGTTTCTCCCCCTTCGCTGCTGCCATAAACAAATGAGCCTAATAACTCAAAATGTATGATTCGTTTCCCCTCAATACTCATACAATCCCCTCACTGACAAACCCTCAATACCCTTACAACCATTTATCTGTCGCTTTTTGCCGCGAACTTTGTGTCCACCCTCTCTTAAGCTTTCGCAGCTCTAAAGATTTTTCTTACAAATATCATAGAGAATTATACTCTGCGACAAAAAATGAATTGATATATGACGCAATGCCGTCTTTTTAGCAGTCAAATATGCGGAATAAGCTTTGTAATGGTACAAACGAACCCTACGACCGCTCCTGAGCGGAAAAATTTTTATATTGCATAATCGAGATTAACTAAGTATAATAAAAGAAACACAAGATTTAGAAAACTATGTCGCAGAGTATAATTCTCTGCGACATTTTTACTGCATTTCACACACTGGATTCACCATCCCTTCCCAAGCGAAAACAAATTAAAACAGCTTTACCGAATCCTTTTGCCTGTCTTCAAAGGATGCAAAAGAAAAAAGGCGCCTCAAAATGAGACATCCTTTTTCGTCATTCTTGTTTTACAATATCAATCCTGATCTTTTAGCCTGTTTCCCAGGATTCGAAACAGAACTCCTGCACCTAAGATTCCTGCCAGATAAATTTTTCCGGACATATTTGCCAGCAAAGGCAAAAGATAGCCCAGCAAAGGAATCGACAGCTCCACTCTGCCAATCACATTGCCGTAGGCGATAGGAAGCACATCATTCTGTGCATTCGCATCTCCCTTCGTTAGAAGCTCCTGTTCCTCCTGATGATTCTCCACGGCCCGATGAGTTATGATTGTAGTGGAGTCATGGCCTCCGTAAAATACAATCACTTCTCCCACCGCTATCTCCTGCGGCGAAGTCTGTCTTGCATAAACCACACTTCCTACCGGAATTGCAGGCTCCATACTGCCGCTGATAATCGAGTAAAGCTGATAGCCAAACAAACGAGGCACAGTAAGGGGTATACAAAGCAGGATTACCAGCAGAAGCAGCGCCAGGCCAAAGCCGCCGCATAAGGTTCCCAGCCAGGAGCGCTTCTTCTTTTCTATTATTTCAGTTCCCAATTGTCCAGCTCCTCATACGCATGTTCACGCCGCTTTTTCCACATCACAACTCCCATTGCAATCAGCGTCGATACTGCCGCCAAACCGATTATAATGGATGCTCCGTACACAAAACGTCCTTCTGAATTAATAAAGAGATCGCGGATGCCTGCCAAGGGCACTTCATCATCATCCAGATTCATAAGCTCTCCCGGACCCTGGGGCACCTCGGCGTCCGGAATGGCTGTGGTACCGCCCTCACCGTTGTCACCTTCATCAGCATCGGCCATTCCGCCTGCTCCTGCACCTCCGGCTGCATTGTCACCCTCTGACAGAATTGTGACGCTTCCGGGGACAATCACCGTATTCGTTCCTTCATCCGTCACAGTTGTAGTCGTAGAGCCTGCCGCCGCTTTGTGATATATAAAAGTAAACTCATTCTTAGACTCATCGCTTACAAGCGTGCGCGTCAGATTGTATGCCTGAGGCTCGTAACCTTCTATATACAGGAAAGCCATCACCGGTTTATCGCCCACATTTCCATAATAGGTTTCGCTGGGCGCCAGGGTATTGCCTGCTTCATCCCGATAATTGATATGATAGGCTACCATATCTCCCTTGATGCCATAAGCCACTACAAAGTCCCGATCACTTTCCACCAGAATCGAATTACTGCTTATCTGAGCCACGGTATTGTTATCCCGTCCGCTTTGACGGATTCCTTTTACATAATATTTACTGTCCGCGGGAAGCTGAATCATGGCCGCCGCATTGAAGCTTACCCTGTCCCGATAGCTCAGGCCGCTGATGGTTATCTTATCTTTGCCGCCTGCGACCGTATATTTTGAGGAAAGCCCTGATAAACCATTTGTTCCTGAAAATTCTCCCTGGTTGCCGGCATAAAAGGTCAGAGTATAAGTATAAGGATCTCCATCCGCCGCCTTACTTTCTATTGCAGGTAATGCAGAAACAAGCAGGCCAAGGGATAGAATCACAAGTCCGATTCTGCGCCATCTATTCATGTTCCTTCCCTCCTTTGCCCCTGCGGCTGACAATTGCCAGCCCCATAAAGCCGATTCCGCCCAATAAAGCCAGCAGCGACCAGAGCAGGATCTGATTCTCATCGCCTGTGCGCACATCATTTCCTACCCTGTATATATCGTTGGATTCCCGGCGGCTCCCGTTCGTAGAAGTCGCATTGCCCGTACCTCTCAACTTCTCCACTGCAAAGTTCATCTGCAGCTTTGCAATGGTATTCTGATACGTATTTCCGCTTGTCTCCCCATCCAGGGCTACCTTCAATGAAATGGAAGCCTTCGCTTTGCTGTCCAGCTCATCCAGATAAAAGAAGTCCTCCAGCCCGTTTGTCGCCTCATGAAGTCCCTCGCCTGCTGCGGTGACGGTCTCGCCGCCTACCGTCTCGCTGCTGTAAAGCGTTGTATTCTCACCTTTGCTGTTCTTATACGTTAATACATAGGTGTAAGCGCTTCCCTCCGCCACCTTCTGGCTGTCCTCCAGGCTTTGAAGAACCGTGTTGGTCATATACCAGTCTGTCGCTGAGGTATCGTTATTCTCCAGGCTGATACTGATAGCTATACTGTCGCCCGGCTGCAGAGACGATATTGCATCCGCAATATCCGAGGACTTGAAATTGCTCTCCATCTTATTTCCAACAAACCGCACATACCAGCCGTTTCCGCCTATATAGTCCTCCGCATGGACTGTCATCACACTCCCTGCCGCAAGAAGCAGGATTAGAAATAAACTGCAAAGCCTTTTTTTCATATTCTCCTACCTCCCTAACCTTAGATTTCCGTCTGCGTCTACTGTCACGTCAACACCCCAGGCGCTTCCGATTGCATCAACAGCATTGTGAGTCTGTACCGCATCCACATCAATCTCTAATACAAACTCTACCCCGTCATAGTCATAGGTCATGGTGATTGTTTTGTAATTCCCGTTGACCGTTTCCGTTGTTGTTACCTTTTTCGCCACCTCTTTATCGATTACCAGGTTATCCGCAAAAGGCGGACTTACTTCGTCCGTTTTTAAGATTCCTGTGTAATAAAGGACGGTTCGCTCCTTTGTGCTGGCATTTTTATCCAAGACCCACCCCTGAGACTCGGAGGGCATCCCGTCTTTTTCTATCCACGGATTCAGCCGTATCCATTCGGGAGATATATCCCTGCGCTTTTCACGCTCTTCTACGGGAATGGGATCCTCTCCCTCTTTCGGCGCATCCACCCAATAGCGGTAAATCATCACGCGCACATATTGATCGATATTCCCGGTGTTCTTCACACACAGCTCTTCTTCGTACTGCCGCCCGGGCTGGATCTCCCCATATGTTTCCTTCCCGTCCTCCTGATTATTCAGCAAATAGGTCAGCAAAGCGCTGCCGCCCTCATCCCACTCATCGTCCTTCTGTGTATAATTTCTCCAGCTGACTTCTTTTCCGTTTTCCATCAGAGTCACGCCGATATCAAACATGCGAAGCTCCGCCGAATAATTTTCACTGTAATAAGTCAGGGCTGCCTGGCTGCTTCCGGCTACGCTTCCAAGCAGCAGCAATACAGCTGTGCCAAAGAGAAGCCATGTGGTATAGGCGCCTTTGGATCTGCTTTTATTGTTCTTCTTTTTCATGATCCGGTCACCTCACTCTCTTCAGGCTTTATAGACAAATTCCAGTCCGCATAAGGTGTTCCGTCCTCCTGATACAGCACTGGGGTGCTCTCCTGGACAACGATTACATTGAAATTATCAATGTCAAGGCCCATCAGCTCCGGACTCACACCGATTTCAACAGACAGTACATTCGTCGCTTCTCCCGGCTTTAAAACAGACTCATAATACCACCAGCCATCCGCATCCTTTCTCCAGTGCGCGGCGCCTCCCTCCGGTACACTCTCGCTCTCCGTAAGCTTAAGCAGGCTTCCGGCATATATCCTTGCACGTACAAAGCAGTCAGCGTCTCCCGTATTTACAATCTGGATCTTTTTGATAAATCCTTCTATCTCCTCTTTAATCTCTGTCTTAGAACCAAGGACCAGACGGGCGCTCCCCCTTGTAGTTGTGTAGGTTGTAAAATACGCCAGTGAATCCTTAAGCGAAGATCCAAATAGCAGTATCAGGGCAAAGGCTGCCAAAAAAACTGTCCGTCTGCGGTATAATTGCTTCCTACTCATTGGCCGCCTCCTCCTTATGATCGCCGCCCACTATCTGCACGCCGACCCATTTCGTGTCTTCCTCAGAATAAGTGAAATGGTTGGCAATGCCTGTTCCAAATGTGGTGGTCTCGTCATAGTCGTTGGTAAAAGTTATCTTTGCAGCAGTCTCGACGCCATCCTCGTCGATTCCTCCGTTTACCTCGCCGGAAGCACCCAGAAGCGCGGTGATTTCAATGGTTGGATTGTCTGCTTCGCCCGTAAAGACCTCGGAAGCGGGATTCCATGTTTCGCCGCCCCATCCAGTGAGCTTGTAAGAGGCTCCTGTATAAACCTCCTTCACCGTTACTTTGGTACCGGCCGGAATCTTCTTTACCAGAACACTCTGCTGACCGGGTTCTTTAAAATTCATACCCAGCATATCACTGTATACTACCTTGGAGTTTTCTTTTCCCTCCGCATCCTTGTCTGTCTTGACGGCTTCTACCTGGAATACAAACATAGCTTCACCTAAAGATTCGTTGTAGGTCGTAAGACTTTTTACGATCTCCAGGTTTAAATAGCGAACTCTCTGCTGAGGCTTAAGCCCTACTGTCACATCATAAATCCAACTATCCGAAGCATCCGGCGTCTGTCCGTATTCATTATTCGGCAGGGATACCAAATACGGCAGAAAAGTGTATTCACATTTCGGAGCCGCAACAGGCTTTACCCATACCAGATACAGTCCCTGTTTCATATCGTCCGCCCTGCCAAAAGGTGTTTCCGTCTCCTGAAAGGCTTTTGTATCAATGGTGATCTTCTTCTCCGGTTTAGGGAGATCTTCTTCCTTTGGTATTACAAGCTCGCCCAAAGTCTCTTCTGTCCCGTCCTCTCCGGTTTTTTCCGAAACAGGAAGATTATAGAATTTTGCCGCATAGTGAGCCAGAGCTTCCCAATCCGCCGCCTTCACATCTTCATTAAAAATACTCCTATTCAGTTCTTCCAGCTTCCAGGAAATGGGGTATGTGCCGGAAGCTATGTCTTTCTCTACCGCTTTTTTAAAGTCCTCTGCAGGATCAAAGCCTCCAAAGCTGTCCGTGGCTGCGATTCGATAAAGATATACCTCAATCCCGTCTTTTGCATTTTTCAAGTCTTCCCAGTCTACATGGTCCGCCTCACTTTTCAAGGAATCTATTTTGACAGTCAAAGAGCAAGGCTTCTCCGTATCTATCTTCCCCCGTGCAAAAAGATTCATCTGAGGCAGTAAAAACGCAAGGCATAGAACCATAACGATTCCGGCACAAAGCCAGCCTGTTTTCCCATATCTCGTTCTCATACACATTCCTCTCTTTCTATCTCTTCCGATGGCGAACCATTAGCCAAAGCAGCAAAAGCAGCAATATGGGCGCCATCAGGATCGGTGTAATCAGAATCGGTTTCAGCTGCATGGCATCTGCTGTCACACGGATGGAAGAAGCATCTGCCAGGTTCTCAATCCGATGACCGCGCACCAGCATACGGTGGCTGTTAATCCCATAAGGTGTACAGGTTACCAAGGTACAATAGTCCATATCATTGATCAGTTCCAGATCCTGAAGCTCTTCCGGAAGTACAATGTGAATCTGATCCACTTCATAGGTCAAGGTCTCATCTAATACGCGAAGCACAAAGACATCGCCTTCCTGAAGCTGATCTAAATCGGTAAACAGCTTTGCCGACGGCAAGCCACGATGACCGGACAGCACGCAATGAGTCCCCGGTCCCCCTACGGGCAAAGAGCTTCCGCCAATGTGTCCGACTGCAATCTGCAGAACAGATTCCTCTACACCATGATAGATAGGAAGATAACAATTGATGCTCTCAATCTCAATATAACCCATGATTCCATTGCCGGAGACATCCAGCAAAGACTCATATTCCTGATATTCCTCCTCCGACATGCTGTAGCGGTTTCCCTTGCTCCATAAGGTATCATTGTAAGCTCTGGCATCATTCCACAGCTTTTCATAAGTCTCATTGTCCAGATCCGCCACAGCCTCCGCATAGTTGGCAATGGCCTGGGACTGGTGAAACTTGTTCCAATAATCGCTGACCGTAGGATACAGCAGCAAGGACAAGCCTGCAAGCAGGATGGTAATTAAAATAATATTGGATAAATGTTTCTTCATGCAGACTTCTCCTTGCTGTTGTATGCCAGAGAGACAACCGCCTCTCTGGCTCAACAGACAAATTATAGTTTCAATTTCAAAAGCTTTATTTCTCGCTGCTCATACGTTTCTTTACTACCAGCATAATGCCGGCGCCTACTACCAGGATGCCGCCCAGTACGTAGAAGATCGTTGTACCGATACCACCGGTGGAGGGAAGCTCTGCACCTGTGTTATTTAAAACCTTAACGGTTTCTACCGGAGATGTAGTATCCTCTATGGTACTCTCGTTTTCTTCATTCAGCATACCCTGTTTTATTTCAGCTTCGCCAAGGCTCTTGCCTGTATTTGGGTCTTTTTTTTCAATAATCTGGATCTCAATCGGTCTCGGTAGCATATTGTAACCTGCGGGTGCCTCTATCTCTGTCAGATAGTAAGTCCCGGCAGCCAAGCCCCTGAATGTCAGCTTGCCTGTATCACCTGTTGTGATTTCACTGGTCTGGGAATTTTTATCAACTTTATATACGGTAGGATCTTCTTTATCCTGACTAAATGTTATTGGGTTTGTTCCATCAGCATTAGTGGATAATGTAAATTTTGCACCTGCCAACATCACTTCTTCGTTGTCTTTCATTGTATATTTCTCTACATCAAACTCATAAACATATGTTTTTGTCTCGGATTCCTCCGTTGTATTGCCTTCACCAAAGTCAAGGGTTGCTTTGTTTGTCTCAGGATCTTTGCCGATATTGGCATTCTCATTGACAGTCGCCTGATAGGATACAACAAGCGTGCTGCCTGGTGTCAGACTTGTGCAGTAAGCTTCGTTAAATACAACCTCAAAGGTACATCCATCTTCCAGATTAGATGTTTTAAGTTCATAATTCTCTGCTCCAACCAGCGTACCCTTTGTCGCATCCGTTTCACCTTCCGGAAGCAATGTTACTGTCACCTTTCCGCCAAAGGTAAGTCCTTCTGACATTACATCATGCAGCACATATTTTTCGGAGCCTTTTTTTACATTAATTTTTACCTGGAAATCAAGTACGTCTCCAATAGATGCGGTGTTCTCATCTCCCCAGTTTCCGTCTTTGTCCTTAACTTCCTTTTCTGTGGTTGTCTTTTCGTTCTTTTCCTGCATTTCCACCTTTGGCTGTGTTGTGTCCAAAGAGCACAGAGCACCTGTATTAGAATCAACCAGATAGTAACCAAGTTCCAGGCCACTAAACACCAGAGTTTCGCCTTCTACTGCAATTTTTGTAGCTGTTGCCCCAATCTTCTTGTCTTTTGCATATGTCAAAGCCAGCTTTGCAAATTCCTGTGCTCTTTCAGCCGAAGCATCACCTATCCATGTAATATAACCCTGAGCATCAACTGTTACATAATCCTTTCCAGCTCCATTTGTAACAAACTCTTTCCATAAAGCATCAGTTACTTTATAAGCAAATGCTCTCTCATCTTCGTTCTCTTCTGTACTATGACTTTCCAGATCAAAGATTTTGTAAATCTTATACTCCTGTCCCGCCAGTGCCCCAGTAACGGTAATCTCTCCATCTCCAGCCGCCATTACCGGAAGCCCCATCGCCAGCACCAATACCATAGCCAGTGCAAAGCTCAGTAACTTTTTCATACGTTTCATCACTTATTCTCCTTTTCCCTTTTTATTTTGATTCATAATTCTTACGGCCTAAGGCCGCGTACTTCATTCAGTTCCTGGAGGAATCTCCCCTCCTTTCCCCGAATTTTTTTCTATACATCAGGCCCGCAATCAGCAGAAGGCTGATGCCTGCCATTGTATATAAGTTCGTACCGGCGCCGCCTGTCTCCGGCAGCTCATAGACATAGCAGCTATTGTTGAATACTGTTTCCACAACAACTCCCTCTGCCAAAATCTCGCCGGAAGCAAGCTTTTTCGACACTACCTCTCCGGGCGACCGCTGTTCTTTTCCACCCACCAGTATCTGTGTATAATAATAGCGATCGTCATGTTCCAACTCTTCAATCGTAAACTTCGTACCGACAGGCAGATATTTTACCTCGATATATTCTCCTGCCTTTAGTGTAAACTCACCGCCGTCCCAGATGATCAAATCACGGGCACATTCATTCCCATTGGCATCATATTTGATATAAGAATAATCGTCCGGCAAATTCTTACCGTTTTCATCCGTAAAATGAATCCTGAACTGAAATTCGTCTCCAAGATCAACGTTATCGCCATCTTCTTTGCTCGTTACAAACTTTCTCACTTTCAAAGAGCTGGTTAACTGATCCGGCGCTATGGAAGTAACGGAAGGCAGTGTAAACTGCATCCAGCAGGTAGAACCGGAAGCGCCGCGTTCGGTGTAAAAGAACTTTAAAGTATGCTTTCCTGTCTTATTGCTTCCGTCTTCATTTCGCATATAATCCCACAGATCTACATACTCTCCCACGGATGCGTGGACACCGCCGATGTCACAGACGAGTTGCGAATTTCCCTGTTCATCACACAGGAATACCCACATGTCGTCATCTCCAAAGAAAAGATACTCCAAAGGACCTGCATAGTCTTCTGTCAGTTCAAAATCAACGGAGTAAGACATACCAAAATAGCTATTGTGATCCGATTTGTCGTCACAGGCCGGAAGGCTGCCTTCCGCTCCATTCGCCCCCTTAAATTTTCGATTACCCACCTCCGCTTTACTGCCGAATTTTATATCATGCCCGTCGGCCCCCCAGGTGGGCGCTGAATCCATCGGCCAGAAATCATTGCTCCATATGATTCTTTTCGTGCTCCAGGAAGTTCCGTTGTTATGGAAAGTGTCCAGTCCTTCTATCCCTGCTCCATCTACGCTTGTTAAAGTATAGGTATCTCCTTCACGGCTAAAGCCCAGTTTGTATTGAGTTGAAAAAATCGACTTTCCAACTTGTGGTTCCGGTCCGAATATCTTTGGCGCCGAAACATTAAAATTCAAAGAATCACCGCTCACTCCCGACACCAGCCCAAAGGTACATCCTGTGGAATTTTTTAACGAATTTGACATATTAAACTTATTGTCGTTCCAGGTATTTTCCCCAAAGGCTGTTCCTGCATTTCTGTTACCAAATGCATATTTTGAGGCTGCATCACAATTTTGACTGCTGTTAATGCCGTATGCCGATGTGTTCATATATTGAACTCCGCCCTCTGATCCATGCTCTCCATCACTGATGTCATAATCATAAAAGGTTGATGCAATATTTTTATTGCCTGTCGTCGGATCATATACCAGCCGAATCGTTGACTTATCATTAATCAGTATATACTGCGCGTTCCCCTCCGCCGTAACCTTACGGTTTGTGAAATGCAGATTACTGTCATACGGCCAAACCGTCCAATCCTCCGCATTGGTACTGTCTGCCTGCTCACATATCAAGCCGCCGTCTCCGTTATAGCAAGACTCCATATGGTTGTGATTAAGCACCCATATCTCTTTTAGATTGTAGCCTCCATTTTCAATCAGAGCATTAAAATGGTTGATACCCGGAGACTTAATATATTCAAAATCTTTTACCTTACATACCTCTGTCAGAGTTTCTCGAGTTTTGATCTTCCCGTCTCCGTTTTTATCAATATAAATATTCTTAATGGTTCCTTCTGCTCCATTTTGAGGCAGATTTCCGCCGCTTGTATCAATCACATTCAGCCCATCCAAAGCAGAAAGATCAATATCTTCATATTGAGAGATATTATTTGAATCCACTACTCTTGAAAGATTAGCATAATACTGTACCTGGAATCTGGGGTTTGCCTGGGAAGCCGCATACAGTACGATGGTATCCTCCTTCGTGGTAACTACCATCTTCTCATCTTCGCCAAGAACCATCGTATTCAGCGCATTTACTTCTTTCTCTTCCGACAGTTCGAGAACTCCTACTGCAATATCCGTCTCGGCTTCTTCAGTTTCCTCTGCAGAAGCCTCAAGAGTATCCGCTTTATCTGCAAATTGGCTCAAAGCCTCAGCCGGCGTAACCTCTGCCGTAACCACACATTCGGACAAATCCAGCTCTTCACCCTTATACGACAGGCTGTAAGACAAAGCCTGAACCAAAAGCAGCTCGCTTTCCTCATCCACTTCTTCCGCATAAGCTGCAGCCGAAGCACATTCTTCCGAATCTTCTTTTAACGGTGTTACCGCAAAGCTCAGCTCTTCATTCTTTTGTGTTTCTTCGCCTTCATTTTCTGTCTCCGCAGCCTCAGATCCTTCCACTGCAGAATCTTCCGAAGCAATCTCTTCCTCCATTTCTTCTTCCGTGAACAGCATCACAGGGCCTTCCTGCTCCTCCGTCTTTGGTTCATCCGATGTATCCAAAGCCTCTGTCTCTTCTGCCTCTTCTGCCTCTTCTGCCTCTTCTGCCTCTTCCGTCTCCTCAGGCGCCGGCTCTTCGTTCGGCTCCAAAGACTCGTCAGTCCCTGCTTCCTCCGGCAGTGCGGCATCTCCTTCCACATGGAAGGTAATGTGGAACGCTTCGTCCTCATACTCAAAGGATTCCGACAGATGGATTGTTCCGTTTTCCCCTGTCCGATAACCGATGGCTATCTCGGAAAAGCTGTTCATTTGGAAGGTGGTGCTGCTATTTTCCACATTGCTGTTATCCAGTACTTCCGTATCTTCTTCTCCGAAGTGGACAACTGTCACGGAGCTTCCCTCCGCCATGCCATTCTCATCCAGGAACTGCACTGTAACGGTCACTCCGCTTTCAGGCTCTATTTCCTCACCATCCAAGTAAAAGCCAACCTTGAGAAGAGTCTTCATAAAGGCGCCCTCATCTGCCAAAGCTTCCTTAAACCTGGACTCCTGCTCTGCATAATGCTCTTCACCGTTTTCCGGAGTTATCTCTTCTACAAGAAGCTCCGCTTCCTCGGGAATATTTGCCTCTGCCCCATACTCGACTGTCACAATATAGGAATCGCCCGTATACATCTTGGTATAGCTCTCGTCCTCTTTAACAAAACCGGGTTCGAAGCACTCCTCACTATGTGTATGCTCTAAAACAATTAACTTTCTGCAGCTTATAACACCCTCTTCGTCATAGCACTCTTCCGTATGGGTGTGCAGCTCGACCGCCGGATGAACACATGCCAGATTTCCATCCTTATCATAGCAGTCTTCCACATGGGCATGCTCTTCAATTACTGACAACGGACAAAGCAGCCTTTCATCTGCCGCATAGCAAGTCTCGTCATGGGTATGAACCACAAAGTTTGCCTGACCGCAGGATAATTTACCCTCTTCGTCATAGCAGTCAGCCGTATGGCTATGAATCCTGCTTGCGCAATAGAAGACAGCATCCTCCTCTTTCTCTTCACATTCTTCCGTATGCGTATGCTCCTCCAGACCGCAAATCAAGCCTTCCTGATAGCACTCCTCCGTATGCGCGTGTTCCTGATAACATTCCTCATTATGTATATGTTCCGTCACTTCCGGCAGCTCACAGACCAGCTCCCAGAGAAGGTCGCCGTTCTCATCCTTCTCCTGCTTTCCGTCTTTATCAAGAACTGCTTCATAACAATCCTTCTCCGTATGCCGATGAAGAATAACCTCTTCTTTTCCGCAGACCAGCTCCTTCACTACGCCGCGGCATTTTTCCGTATGAGTATGGCCAACCGGGTTTTCTTCCTTCCCGCAGGTCAATTCGCGGTTCACCATGTAGCAGGAGCTGCCATGCTGATGGCCCTTCTCCTCTCCCTTACCGCAAATCAGCTTTTCCGCCGTCTCGTAACAAGTCTCCGGGTCATGGGTATGACCTTCGGATTCCTCCTCTTCACAAATCAAAGCGCCGTCTTCTCCATAGCAGGCATCCGTATGGGTGTGGCCCGCAGACTCTTCCTCTTTACAGATAACCTTCTCTTCCTCCGTGTAACATTCTTCCGTATGAGTATGGCCTTCTCCCTCCGCCTCCTCACAGGTCAGTTCTTTATGCTCCGTATAGCAGGCATCCGTATGCTTATGAGCTTCCGACTCCTCCTGACCGCAGATAAATCCGCTGTCGTTGATTCGATAACAGGCATCCGTATGTTCATGCTCCTCAACCTCCGGAATGGGACAGACAAGAACCCCTTCTTCATAGCAGCCGTCGTTATGCTCATGAACCACATAATCCGCAATGCCGCAGACAAGCTCTCCCTCTCCGTCATAACATTCCTGTGTATGGACATGCAGCTCTTCCAAAAAAGCACAAGAAAACTCCAGGGTAACCGGCTCCTCTGATTCGTCCCCCGTTCCTGTTCTGCCGCAAGTCACAAGCTGCCCATAACATTCCTCCGTATGCGTATGCTCCTCCAATTCACACGGCGTCTTTCGCTGCAAGGCAACTGCCGGCATCAAAAGCACGTATGCCGTCACAAATACGACACATGCGCCCAATACGGTCAGGACCCTTCTCCATCGCTTGTTTTTACTTTGTTCCCGCAGAAATCTTCCTGCCCTCTTCAAAATTGAAGATTCCATAGGAATTGCCTCCTTTTCCAAAAACGACTATCACCTTACCGTGCCAAAGCTCCCAATCGGCCAGACACGAAACACCAGCTTCCCTACCAACTGCTCCTCAGATACACAGCCTACGGTTGTACTCCGGCTGTCCACGGAAACGCTTCTGTGATCGCCCATAACGAAGATGCGATTTTCCGGAACCTGATAGGGAAGCTTGATATCACATTCCCCAACGGCCCGTTCTGTCAGATAGGGTTCATCCAGCAGCACATCATTCACATATACGTTGCCGTCCTCATCCATGTCCACCCATTCGCCGGACATGGCAATCACTCGTTTTACCAGAATCTTATTATTATAATAAAATGCCACCACATCACCCGGCTTAAAGTCTGTTGTCTTCCAGGTGGCAATGATATCGCCGTCATACAAAGTAGGACTCATACTTGTTCCATATATCTGCAGCACCGGCATCAGTAAAGTTGCAATCAGAACGGCTATGGCCGCTACTACAATCAGCGTACTTACCGTACTTGTCAATACTCGTTTGTAGCGCTTTTTGTACTTAACCCGATTCAATTCCTCTTCTAATTGGGAAAGCTCCGGCACTTCAATTGCTTTTCTTTTCTTCATAATCATCCTCACTGCTGTCCCGAAAGCCATTACACGTTTAAGACGAGTTCTGCTTCTATCCTGTCGGGACATATGCCGCAGCGCACCTGCAGGTTATCAATCAGAACTCTTCCTTCTTTATAAGTAATGCCGGCAGCTCTATACTGCTGTCGCCTGCTTTCTCTCTGGCAGAGCTTAACATATATTCACACCGTTTACGGGTATCCTCTTCCAGCCTTTGACATTGCTTGCGGGTATCCTCCTCCAGCCTCCGACATTCTTCCCGGGCGCTGTTTAAGATCAGCTCTGCTCCGCGCCTGGCTTTCTCAAGGATTTCCTCTGCTTCCTTCTCGTTCTCGGCCTTTTTTTGCGCGCAAATCTTTTCCTGTCTGCCGCTTAATTCCTTAATATTCTCCATATATTGGGCTGCCGCCGCCTCTGCTGCTTCAAAGATTCCGCTTAATGCCAGAGAAGCCTCTGCTATGGAGCCGGCCTCGTCTATCGCGATGGCCCGTTTTTCAAGCTTAGCCTCTGCTTCTGCCAATTGTCCCTTAAGCTCCTCCATCTCCTTAGCCTGTGCAACCAAAAGTTCAAGCAGTTGGGGACGCCCCAGTTTTCTAAGCTCTTTTCCCGTCATTCCTGTCCGTCACCTCTGTCCCAGTTTTCTTCTGGCACACCCTCCGTACTGTCAATTAATTTCAGCAGCTCCAGGGCGCTGCGGAAAGGAACTGTCTTATTCTTTTCTGCCCAGGTCACCTGTCCCTGCCAGCTTGCATTCTGACGATATTGAATCCGCACAACAAAGGTTGCTTTTTCCCCTTGATGCTTGTTCATAGTCTCTTCCTTCGTTACAACTGCCTTTTCTTCTTTTTGCTTCATTCTATTCTCCTGTATGGAGCTGCGCTCCGAAACATCCGTTCTTTCGGGAACTCTCCGAAAACTGCGGGCCTTTACAGACGCCTGCGGATAGCCAAGCCAATCGTAAAACCCTTCCATATACTCTAAAAGCTCTCCCGCATTGCGAAAGCTTACCGGCTTTTCTTTATACCATGTATATAATCTGCCGCTCCAGTCACCATTTTCAAAGCTGTCGCAGCAAATGCGGACGACACTGGAAGCTGCCAGGCTTACATAAGCTCTATCCATTTGCATACCTCTTGATACCGGTTTTATAAGGGCCTCACAGCACGCCTTTCTAACTCAATCTCCGGTCTCAGCTCAATGTATCTGTAAATCATCCGTACATTATGAGACACCTACCTACTTTGTTTTATTCTACCTTACCCACTGTTAAATCACCCATTAAAAAAGGACGCTTTACATACAAAAAGCGGAAACTTTTAAGAAAGTTTCCGCCCTAACAGCTCCGGGTTGACCGCATAGGTCAGCGCCGTTTCTTTTGTAATTCGTCCTGCCTTGTACAATCGGAGAATATCGCTGTCCATAGTCTGCATTCCTGCAACTCCTCCGGAGTAAATCACATTGTCCATTTGGTGAATCTTGCCTTCCCGAATCATATTCTGAATCGCAGGATTGACAATCATAATCTCAAAAACCGGCTCCAGGCCGCCGTCCACCACGGGAAGCAACCGCTGGGATACCACCGCCCGCAGCACCATAGACAGCTGCACACGTATCTGTGCCTGCTGGCCTGCCGGAAATACGTCCACGATTCGGTCAATGGTTTTGGCCGCTCCGATGGTATGCAGGGTAGACAGGAGAAGCTGCCCCGTCTCTGCCGCTGTCAGAGCCGTCTGTATGGTTTCAAAATCCCGCATCTCGCCCAGAAGTATCACATCCGGCGTCTGGCGAAGAGCTGCCCGCAGAGCCGTCTCATAGCTCTCCGTATCCAGGTCAAGCTCTCTTTGGCTTACCAGACACTTCTGATGGGAATGAATATACTCAATCGGGTCCTCAATGGTAATGATATGGCCGCTCCGCTTCTGGTTAATCTGGTCAATCAGACAGGCTAAAGTCGTAGTTTTTCCGCTTCCCGCCGGACCGGTAACCAAAATCATGCCATTCTTCTGGCGATAGAGGTCCATCACTGCCTGGGGAATATGCATCCTCCCGCTGTCCGGCAGTCCAAAGGTTACAATTCGAAGCACCGCTGCCAAGGAGCTTCTCTGCTTATACGCATTGCACCGGAATCGGCCGGCCCCTTTCACAGAAAAGGAAAAGTCATCATCTCCCTCCTCCAAAAGCCTCTTGATATCGCGATTTGCCAGCTGATAAATCTGTTCAAGCAGCTCTTTAGAGGAATCCGGCATCACCCGCTCCGAAGTAATCGGAAAGATCTCTCCTCCCCGCTTTAAGCTGATAGGAGAACCCGGAATCACAAAAATATCCGAGCCGCACATGTCCAAACCTGTCTTTAATATCTCCTGTATCTGTATTGCCATCTCACATTCCTCCATCCCAAATATCGATTCCCGGCTCCGGATTCCACTCCACGGTATTCACAAGCCGCTGCCAAAGAACACGATAGCGTCCGCCGCCTTCCTGTGCCTTATCACTATGCTCCACAATAAGAAGCAATTGCTGAACTTCCTGTACCTCTTCCTTTAGCTCCCACAGCCCCTGTTCCGGAATCTCGGCCCTGCCGGCCAGAAGATCCGCATCCAGATCGGCAAGCTGTTCCTGAAGCCTTCCCTCCGCCTCATAGTAGGCCGCTGCAGTCGCAAGCGCTTTGCGGCTCATCCGCACATCCGACATGGCGGACACCAGGGACAGCACTCCAAAAGTAGTAAAGGCCAGCGTCATTACAATCAAAAGGATAGACGCCATGCCGACGCCGGCTCCCTTAGACATTCCCAAATCCTCTTCTTCCCTGTCCGGAGGCGCTTTCCACCGCTCTGTCTTTTCACTCATAGGCTCACCCTTTCTTTCCCTCTATCGTCATCCCGGTACATACCTGGCTGTCTCAAGCTCCGTATAAGTCTTTCCATCGGAAATCCCATTCACAAATACCCGGATATGACAGAGCATTCCTGCTTCCGTGTCATCCGTCCACAGCTCTGCCCGGACCTCATAGAAGGCGGACTCTAAAGATACCGGCTCCATTTTACTGCCGCAGCCCCTGCGAAAGGTACGTACATTTCCGCCGGATTCCTCTTCCTTCCAGCCATTTTCCGGGGAAAACAACTGTTCCGGCTGTTGGGGACACTCCTTCCATTGCTCCAGCAAGTCCTCAGCCAACACCATTCCCAAGGTCTGTCCCCGGCTCTCTTCACTTATCAAATGCGCTTTCACAAAGACCTGCACCAGCACCGCAGAGGATAGGGCAAAGAATAGAATCACCAAAACCAGCTCCACCAGCGCCGGATTTCTCTTTTCCGCCATTTTCATACTGATTCCCCTTCTATATATAAGTGCAGACTGCGCTCGTCTCCTTTGGAATCTGCCGCATATAATACCAGATGCCCCGTATCTGTCTCTTCTATCCGAAATTCGGAAAGCTCCATCAGCTTCTCGCCCATCCCCGGTGAAAGAGGCTGCTCGCTGGCCTGATAAAGCTCCCGAAGCGCACCGTCATAATAATAAATACGGGTTTCATACCCTTCTACGGCAGAGGCAAGCACCAACACCTCTAACCCATCCTTTTCCTCTATACAAACACTTCCCGAAGCCCTTGTACTCATCCGTACCTTATTTGCCACATAGGAAAAGGAGGAACGAATCTCCGTATTCTCATTGCCCGTGGATACAATATTTTTATAAACACGTGCTCCTATCACCACAAGCAGCAGAGAAAACAGGGCGAAGATCCCATATATCAGAAATGTAAGCAGCCCGTTCACCGCATGTTTTCCTTCTCTCATGCTCACTCTCCGTTCTCTGTCTCTCCCAGGCGAATCACCTTAACGCGGGGCTTGATATTCTCTGCAAATATCTCATAGCTGACAGCGTATTGATCAAAATCAACCTGTATTCCATAATTCTCTATCAGGTACTGCATACTCTCCGGATACCTTCCTTCCATAGCATAACAGTTCACCACAGCCTGATTAATCACATCCGTAAGAAGCTCTTGCTGCTCGCTCCGGGCAGTCTTTTCCATTCGGCTGCTGCCCACATGCAAGAAAACAACCGCACAAAAGAAGATTCCCAGAACCGCTGCCCAGCGTATCACATGCTTCCTTTTTCTTTTATACAAATGCATGGGCTTCCTCCCTTTTGTCCTCTTTCCTCAGGATCAACCGATAGACATCATTATGCTCACCAGAGGAAGCATAACAGACAGCAGGATTCCTCCGATGATCAGGGTCAAAACCGCCACCAGCGCCGGCTCAATCCAGGATACCAGCCGATGAATCCCTTCCTCTACTTCCCTTCCATAGATTCCGGAAATACGCTCCATTACCTGATCTGTTTGTCCTGCCTCTACTCCCACACGAATCATCTTCTGATGGAGCGGTTCAAACATATCAGCCTGCTCAATAGCCGCTGCGAAATCTCCGTTCTGCTCCATAAGCTCCCGGCACCTTTTTGCCTTTTTTATATTGCGCTGATCCGGAATCAATTCCGGAATCAATTCCAAGGCATGCTCCAAATGATAACCGCTGTTCAGCACCATTGCAATCACATCCGCAAACCTCTGGGCCGCCTGTTTATCCAAAAGACGGCGCACAGACGGCAGCAGCTGGCTGAGCCGGAAAAGCTGCTGTCTCCCGCCAAGACACCAGATAAGGAAGAGCGCCAGCGCCAATGCCAAAAAAACTGCGGTCGCAATCAAGACAACACGCCCTGCAACGACGCCGCCGGATAAAACCATACTTTCTGTGCCTGCAAGACCGGCTCCCAGGCTTAAAAACACCTCTGTAAATACCGGAAGCACACGAAGTACCAGAACCCCAATCACCGCCGTCATTAAAACTACCAGCACGAGAGGGTAGGTCACCGCACTTCGAATCGACGCCTGCATCCGGCTTTCCCTCTCATAATAATCACTCAGAGCTTCCAGCACGTGATCCAGCTCTCCCGAGGTCTCGCCTACCTGAATCATATGTACCATATACTTTGGAAAAAAATCTGCCGCTTTTACTCCTTCGTACAGGCTTCCCCCGTCCCGCACGCCTTCATAGATCTTCTGAAAGGCCGCGCCATAAGGCGTCTCTTTATAATTGCGGTACAAAACCTCCATCCCGTCATACAGAGGGATACCAGCCTTCAGAATCATTGCCACCTGCTGGCAAAACAGGGATACCTCTGCCGCCGGCAAGCTTTTCAACCTCTTATTCTCCATCTTGATTCACACTCCCCTCTAATACTGTCGTTCTTTTGTATAATTATCTTCCTTATAGGAAGAGGCCGGACCAAATGTCGGATCCATCCATATCCATTCCCCATCTATATAGACCTGATTCCAGGCATGATAGATGTTATCCGGCTGCACATATCCAATGGCCAGCCGCACAGGAACATTTTGCGCCCGAAGCATAGATGCAAAAAGCGCGGCATAATCAAAACAGATGCCCTTGCGTTCCTCCAATGTCGCATCTACATCCGGAAGATAGCCTTTCTGTACATTGGCCGCCTTATCGTAATCATAAGTAAGATACTCTACGATATAATCATAAATACATTCTGCCTTATCCGCATCGGAGGTCAAATCCGCACACAAATCATAGGAAAGCTTTACCGCATTCTTATCATTTGTGTACCACACATACTGGCTGGGATACAGGTATACTCTGTTGGTATCTGTCATCTCAACCTGCACCTCCGCATAGGCAATCGGACTGTAACTTGTTCCCTCCACTTGCTGGTAAACCTGAACTCTATAGGTTCCGTTTCCCATCTGGAGAGGATATACCTCATATTCCTCCTCCTGGTTTAAATCATAGGTATACACTTCTTCGTCCAGGGAAACCTGCGCCTTGAGACGCGTATCCGAAGGAATGCCTTTTACCATGATGTAGCCGTCAGCCGTATGGCTGGCATCTACCGTAACGCCATTGTCCTCAAAGA
Source organism: Clostridia bacterium (assembly GCA_910574835.1). Classification (GTDB taxonomy): domain Bacteria; phylum Bacillota; class Clostridia; order Lachnospirales; family Lachnospiraceae; genus Laedolimicola. Next base: position 402,089 of record CAJTDE010000001.1, read on the forward strand.
CAATCTCTCCGGACGCCTCCGGAACAGGTATATCAATAGGCCCTGTGTAAACAGAGCCTGGTTCTATCACTCGAAAATCCCCCTGCGAGTCTGGCAGAGGGCTTTTTGCTTCTACTTCCTGTATATTATCTTTTGGTAACAGCTCCTCAGCGGAGGTCTTTTTGCAGCCGGTCAGAAGACACAGGGCTGTCAGAAATACCATCCAAATCCTTAAACCCATTCTTTTCCTCCCACTCTGCCACCCGATTAAAATCTTCAAAATTCTTCTTGTCATTTTCCGGTATATCGGCTATGGTTGCCACACGATAATTCACATGTACACGACGGCTGCTTATCTTCTTTCGAAAGCAGGAGTCAATACGGCTGGTTGCAATTTGACAATCCTCTCGGCGAATCCCTGTAAGCAATACCAGATATTGACTTACATTATAGCGCGTAAATGCGTCTCCCCGGCGCAGTGTTATCTGAATAGCCTCTGCCAGGCTTACGGAAATATCCTTTAGAGTCTCCGACTCCTCCGCCCGTCTCTGCCGCTCATCTAAAATGGTGCAGAGCAGCAGATAGACAGACTGTCCCGTTCTCTCCATCGTCCGCACAATGACACGGTAAATATCCATAAAGCTTGGATATGTACAATAATAAGCGCCTGTCTCTTCCGGTTCCTCCCTGAGCATCTGCTGGATCTCATGCAAATTACCTGTATTTAACTGAATCTGATTGCTCATCTGGCGAAAGCACTCTACCATCCGCTCTGACGGAGACATATCCAATTCGTCAAAGTACATCTCCGTAGTTCTCTCATAGAGTGCCATAGCTTCCTTGGGACGTTCCAGGCCCAGCAGACATTCGATCTGATAAATCTGCCATTCATCGAAAGGATATAGAGCAGCCGCCTGACTGCAAAGCTCTAAAAGCTCCGCATATTCTCTGCGCTGCTTCATCTTCTGGCATACTTCCTCCAGCGCTGTAAAATAAAGGTGCTGAAAATGAGCTCCTGCAACGATTGCCCATTCTTCCCCGGACAGCGCCGGCAAAAAATATCCTTTATAATAATAGCATGCCTCTTTTAAAAGTTCAAGCCTTCGCTCCGAATTTGTCTGCTCAGCCTGGGCCAAAAGATGCTCAAAATGTACCGCATCCACTTCCACCGGAAAAGAGCTGACAAACCGATAACGGCCGCCTTCCGTGTTTATATACTGTTCTTTGGGCAATTCCGTATTTTTTAACAGCCTGCGCAAATGAAAAACCGTCACACGCAGATTATTTGCCCGATCTCCTTCCATGTCACTGTCGTACAATCGCTCCATAAGCTGCACTCTGGTCAGTCCCTGATGTCCTGCATACAGAAGCAGCTGTAAAAGCTGTAATACCTTGGTGGTTTGATTTCTGCCCAATTGTATCATCTTTCCTTGATAGGTCATAACGAAGTCACCAAGCATCTGTACCTTCAGACAAATTTCATTCTCCATAGTCGACCCCTTTTGGAAATTTTTTTGTATCCTCTCAAAAAACTCTTATTTGCAGAGGGCTGTCCGATACCTCAGCCTGTGTATAGACAGTATCTCTTAATTCATTATTTTAAAACCAGCTCGGTAATTATACCATATAATATATGGAAGTCCAATTGATTTGTTAATTTTATGTATAAAAACTTACTGTAAAAGTATAAAAATTTACCACTTCGTCATTGCTATAACAAAATATTTCTATTTAATTCTTATTTTTTACAATTTCCCGAAGGATAAAAAATCCCCGCCGCGTCACCGCAGCGGGGATTTCACTAAAGGGGAGGATATAAGTAATTCGTTTCTCTTTTGTCTAATTCTATTATGACCCGTTATTCCGGCTTTATACAAAAAAGTTGAAAATTTCTATACTTCTTTTTAAAGATATGTTATCTTAGAAGCAACAGCGGAATCTGCCCTCGGCAGCTTTTGTCCGGGGCATGAATCCAATATACTCTTTCACGCTGTCAGGCGAACCCCGCAAAATAACAGGAGGCATCCCATGTTAAAAAAACTCAAACGCATCCTTGCCCTCACAGGCGCTCTGCTGTTAGCAGGCATGTATCTTATCACTTTTGTTCTCGCCTTCACGGACCCCACGGCCTCCAAGGACTGGCTCAAAGCCTCTCTTGTATGTACCGTTGTGATTCCCTGCTTTCTCTATGCCTACATTCTTGTATACCGGTATCTGAAAAAATAAGCTGCTATTTCTTTTCTGTCACTACCGTGTCAAACCGGTAAGCGGAAAGCACCAGCCCTGCAAGAACGGCGCTGCCCGTGATGCTGACGAATCCCTCCGACACAAAGGGCAGATTGCCGAACATACCGAATCGGTGTCCAAAATTCCCCAGGACATAAAGCAGGCCCTGGACACTGAGAGCCAGGCTTCCCCCAAGGGCTGCCAGCCTTCCCAGACGGTTGCGGATTTGAAATGCTGTTGCAAACAAAAGCCCATACATGGAAAAAACCGCCAAAAGCAAAATTCCGGCCGGTATCCGCCCGTATTTCATAAACCAGCGGAAAATCCAATAATTTTTCCCATAGCTCTGCGGAACCACATCATCCAAAAATATTGAAAAGTCCGCTTCCTGGTACTGCATCTTATACTCCGCATATCCCTTTCCTACCATATAAAGCATCATGCCAAGGCCGGAAACAAGCAGAGCCAGGACGGAAGTGTAGATATATGTTTTCAAAACAAACTGTGAGCTGTTCACCCACAGTAAAAATACCAGAAATGCCCCCGTAGCAGATAAAGCCGTAAGCCACCGATGCCTTCCATGATAGAGCAGCACTGCCATAACCGGAACCGCTGCCTGAAAAATAAGAAATATAACTGTAGGGCTGAATATCCGGCATGGATTAAACAACATTACGGGACTTGATATCATAACGTCTTCAAAAAGACGGCGGCCTGCCTCTGAGTGAATCAGCATATAGAACCCACCCAGAGCCGTAAACAATACGGTCAGCTTTCCCGCATGTTTCAGCAAGAGCGGGTAACCGTACCGCATGGAGAGCACAAGTACCAACAGGCCCCACAGTATACATATATTTTCGCTTCCTCCAAATCCTCCGTACTGCTGCCGGTTTCCCGCCGCTGCCAATGCCGTAAGTATGAGGATCGCTGCCAATAGAGGCTTTGCGATTCGAAGATGATGAGTCTCATTCATCTGAATCCCAATCACCGAGGCGTCTCCCATGTCACGGATGGCTTTCTCATATGCCTCGTCCTCCTCGATGCCATATTCCATATAGATCTCCGCCTTATCCTCCACGTGAGCGCGCAGCTCTTCATTTACCGCCGCATGAATGGGCTTGTAGGCGATCTGTTCATCCACATCCTCCAGAAAATGATTTAACCGTTCCTGCTGCTCAGAGCGCAAGGGACACACCTCCTGTCATTATGCTGCGGATCGCATTCTCATAGACTTCCCACTCCTCCTGCTTTTGCCGAAGCAGCTTTCCTCCCTTTTTTGTGAGACGATAATACTTCCGCTTCCGTCCTGTCTCGGCCTGGCTCTCATAGCTCTCCACCGCCTCCTGCTCCTCTAAGGAATGCAGAATCGGGTAAAGCGTTCCCTCCTTAAGAGAAAATACCTGGTTGCTCCGCTCTTCCAGCTTTCGAATCATCTGATATCCATACATATCCTCTTCCTCCAGAAGCTTCAGAAGAAGCATGGCCGTGCTCATCGCCATCATCCTTTTATCCATAAGAATCACCTGTCCTTTCTTTCCACTTAGGCTTGAACTTCATTAGAAAATACTATTTTCCGCTCTGTCCCTTCTTCTTGCTATGCTTTGATCTCTTACGCTTTGATCTCTTATGCCTTGATTTCCTATGCATAGACTTTCTATGTATTTATAATACCTCCATAATCTAGGTATGTCAAGAAATGATTGACACTTATTCCAAATTAATGACTTCCGATTTTTATTTTCCATATGAATCATGACTCTGTTTATGCCGGATTCAATAAAGTTATATCTGCTTTTCCTGTTCACATCAATTAATAACCGCCCCCATGAAATCACCCCCACGAAATCGCTTACATATTTTTCCACAAATCGCTTGCACTTTTCTTCTGTCTGTGTTACCATATCTTCGTAATCTTACGGAAAGTATTTCTGCTTTCTGTTTCCCAAAGAAAAAGTCAGATTCTTGAACTGTTGATGCTTAGCTAATTAAGCCGTCTATTGTTCATGTAAGTAAAAAAGTGTTACTGTCCACACATCCCGCGGAATCGTGGAGTGCGAACAGTAACAAAAAAGTGAGTGTGATGCCTATGAATGCCTTTTACGGTCTTGCAGGATAAACAAGAAAACCGTATAATGAAAGGAGAACAAATTGAAAATCAAAATAAGCAAAATATTCCGTTTCCGAAAACGGGCCAACCGAAAGTACAAGGATGAACTGTTTCGGTTTATTCCCGCGAGCAACGAGCCAAGCGGACATGCTGGCATGTCCATTTGGCGACTGCCGCGAGGGTCAAATATCCCGTAGCTTGCTGCGGGGTATTTGACTTTCCATGATAAAAGGGATCTGCTGTCTCTTTATAACGCCGTCAACGGCACGAATTACCAAGATCCGGACGACCTGGAAATTAACACTCTGGAAAATGTCATTTATCTGAAAATGAAAAATGATCTGTCCTTCCTGGTGAGTGCTTCCATGAATCTTTATGAGCATCAGAGTACGTGGAATCCAAATATGCCTCTGCGCGGGCTGCTGTATTTTGCGGAGTTATATGAGCGGTACATCAACAGCAAAGGGTATCGCTTGTCCGGGAATACACGTATTCCTCTGCCGTTTCCCAATTACATTGTATTTTACAATGGCTTGGAGAGAGAGGCGGAGCGGATGGAGCTTCGGTTATCGGAGGCATTTGAATCCGGGCGCGAAGGATATGAACCTGCGCTGGAATGTCGTGCCCTTGTCCTGAACATTAACAGCGGACATAACCGTGAATTAATGGAGAAATGCCGGCGACTACAGGAGTATGCGGAGTTTATAGGAGAGATCCGCAGGAACCTTCAAAGAGGGATGGAATTGGAGCAGGCGTTGGAGCAGGCAATCGAGTACTGCCTGGCACATGGAGTACTGACGGACATTTTGCAAAGAAGTCAGGCGGAGGTGCGTAGAATGTTGTTGGAAGAATATGACGAGAAGGCGGAACGGGAATATCTCCGGAAGGAAGCGATTGAGGAAGGCCGGAAGGAAGGATTGGAGCAAGGCATTGAGCTTCTCATCAAAAATGCCCTGACTTCTACCCACAATATAACCCAAACTGCCCATCTTTTAATGGTGCCGGAAGAAAAGGTAGAAAAAGTAGCCAGAGAGTACAAGATACCTACAAAAGAAAATTAAGCAAATAAGCAGGCGGGAATAATGCAATCGCATAAATTTCCCGCCTGCGTTTTTAACATAAGCACAAAACATTCCGCTTTATTAGTGCAGCCATCAAAAGAGGCAAATCGAAACTATTTATCCTACCCCAAGGGCAAGAAGTTCTTCCCTTGCCTGCTCCTGGGAAGTAAACAAAATTCCGCAAATCCCCAAGCGTTCCGCCGCCAGTATATTCTCCCTGGTATCATCCAGAAATACTGCTTCCCCCGGCTCTATCCCATACTTTTCCATAAGTCTCAGAAACGCCTTCTCGTCCGGCTTAATCAAATGCTCTTGAAAGGAAAGAAAATAACCGTCCATCAGATCCAGAAAATCAAGTTTATCCTCCCGCTGATCATAAATATGTTTCGGCCAGTTGGAAAGAGCATACACCCGATATCCCTTCTCCTTCAACTCCAAAATCCAGGGAATGGCATAGTCAAGCTTCCAGGTACATTCTCCCAGATTCGCATAGACTGCACGGATCTCCTTTTCATACTCCGGAGCTGCCGCTGCAAAGTCCCGAATTTCCTCTTCTTCGCTTAAAAGCCCTTTATCATGCTCTACCCAGGCCGGATTCTTAAATACGGCTTGCTCTACAGCCTTATATGCTGACGGCTCCGGCACAATCTTCTTCAAATATTCTTCCCATCCATAGCCGTTCAGCACCCGTCCGATATCGAATATTATTGTTTTAATTTTCATCTTGGCCTCCACAATCAAAGAAGCTGCCGCAAAGCAAAACGGCAGCCCTAATCAAATACCTATTTCCGATAAATAATATCATCCCGCCCCGGTCCATTGGAGACCATCGTAATCGGGCACTCAATCTGCTTCTCCACAAACTCAATATACTTCCGGCAATTCTCCGGCAATTCCTCGTACTTCTTAATCCCCCGGATATCGCATTTCCAGCCCGGAAGCGTCTCAAACACCGGCTTCGCCTTCTCAAGAAGATACGGAACCGGGAAGTCTTTTGTCACCTCGCCGTCAATTTCATACCCCACGCAGACAGGAATCTCATCAAGATACCCCAGCACATCCAGCACCGTAAAGGCCACATCCGTAGTTCCCTGAATCCGGCACCCATAACGGGAAGCCACACAGTCGAACCATCCCACTCTCCGGGGACGTCCCGTGGTGGCGCCGAACTCGCCGCCGTCGCCGCCTCTCCTGCGAAGCTCATCCGCCTCATCTCCGAAGATCTCACTGACAAAGGCTCCCGCGCCCACCGCACTGGAGTAAGCCTTGCACACCGTAACAATCTCCTTAATCTCATAGGGCGGAATCCCCGCACCGATAGCGCCGTAAGCCGCCAATGTGGAGGAAGAAGTCACCATCGGATAGATGCCGTGATCCGGGTCCTTCATAGACCCAAGCTGCCCTTCCAGAAGTATTGTCTTCCCTTCCTGAATCGCCTTAAAGAGAAATGCGGAGGTATCGCATACATAAGGCTCCACCATCCTCTTATATTCCATCAGCTCTTCATAAAGCTTTTCCTGATCAAGCGCCGGCTTGTGATACAGATGCTCAAGAATGGTGTTCTTCTGAATACACACATTGGCAATCTTCTCCCGAAGATAGCTCTCCCCGGCAAACAGCTCGCTTACCTGAAAGCCGATCTTTGCAAATTTATCCGAATAAAAAGGAGCAATCCCCGACTTGGTAGAGCCAAAAGATTTTCCGCCCAAACGCTCCTCCTCGCACTGATCAAAGAGAATATGATAGGACATCACCATCTGCGCCCGATCAGACACCAGGATCTTCGGAGCCGGAACGCCGCGCTCCACAATGCTCTGAATCTCCCGGAACAGCACCGGAATATTGAGCGCCACGCCATTGCCGATGATGCTTGTGGTGTGATCATAAAATACGCCGGAGGGAAGTGTGTGCAAGGCAAATTTTCCATAATTGTTCACAATGGTGTGGCCTGCATTTGCCCCTCCCTGAAAGCGGACAATAATATCCGACTCCTGAGCCAGCATATCGGTAATCTTGCCCTTTCCTTCATCTCCCCAGTTTGCTCCAACAACTGCTTTAACCATAGTCCCGATTCCTCCATTCCAGTTCCATAATATTGCTTTCAATACACCTTCTTGAAATCAATTTCCAGTCACAAGCACATGTGCCTGTAAATCGATTTGTGCATTGTAAGGAATATTATTGTTCCAGTTCCGTAATATTCCTTCCAATACACCTTCTTGAAATCAATTTCCAGTCACAAGTGCATGTGCCTGTAAATCGATTTGTGCATTGTAAGGAATATTACTGTTCCAGTTCCGTAATATCCCATCTCATATGCATGGATAACGCCGGCAGGCACAGGCTTTCCGCCCCTAACCGCCGACGCTATTTAGTATACATGTTTTTTTTCCAATTGTAAACAACTTGTTGCTCTACTTATCTTTCGCTTTCCCCAGATAAGCCGCCTTCACTTCCTCGTTCTCCAAAAGCTCCGCGCCCGTACCGGTGAGCGTGATCCGGCCCGTCTCCATTACATAACCCTTATTGGCGGCCTTCAGCGCCATATTCGCATTCTGTTCCACCAAAAGGATCGTCACGCCCTGCTTATTAATCTCCCGGATAATATCAAACACGCCCTGTACAATAATAGGCGCCAGTCCCAGAGAAGGCTCATCCATCATAATCAGCTCCGGCTTGGACATCAAAGCTCTGCCAATAGCCAGCATCTGCTGCTCCCCGCCGGACAGGGTTCCCGCAAGCTGCCAGGAACGTTCCTTAAGCCTCGGAAACAGATCATGCACCCATTTCAAATCCTCTTCCAGAGAATCCTTTCTCATATAAGCGCCAATCTTCAAATTCTCTAGAACCGTCAGATCAGGAAATACCCGCCTCCCCTCCGGCACCAGAGTAATTCCCTTGGACACAATTTGATCCGTAGGAAGCCCCGCAAGCTCCGCACCTTCAAACTGAATACTGCCGCTCTCCGGCTTCACCAGCCCCACAATAGAACGTAAGGTAGAGCTTTTCCCGGCTCCGTTGGCGCCAATGAGGGTTACAACCTCCCCCCTGGGCACCTCAAAACTGATATCCTTTACCGCCTTAATTCCGCCATAGGATACATGGAGATCCTTTACTTCCAATATATTACTCATTCTGCGCACCTCCCAGATAAGCCTCAATTACCCGCGGATTATTCCGAATCTCCTCCGGCGTCCCCTCCGCAATGGGCTTTCCAAAATCCAGTACATAGATCCGATCGGAAATCTCCATAACCAGATCCATATGATGCTCAATCATAAAAATCGTCAGCCCGAACTCATCCCGAATCCGCCCGATAAACTGGGTCAGCTCCAAGGTCTCCTGAGGATTCATGCCTGCCGCCGGCTCGTCTAAAAGAAGCAGCTCAGGCTTCGTAGCCAGGGCACGGGCAATCTCCAGATGACGCTGCTTGCCGTAAGGAAGGGAGGTTGCCAGCTCATCCCGCACATCGTCAAGCTCCATCAGATGAAGCAGTTCTTCCGATTCCCTCCGCATCCGCGCCTCCTCCTTGCCGTTCAGCCGAAAGGTGGCCGTGAAAATATTGCTGGTACGGAGCATATGCTTGGCAATCAGAATATTTTCAAACACTGTCTGGCTCTTAAAAAGACGGATATTCTGAAAGGTCCTTGCAATCCCCAGGCGCGTAATCTTATCCGGCGTGGGGGCAACCGCATGCTGTCCCGTATAAGTCATGGGATTCTCACCCCGGTAAAGCTTCTTCATCTTGCCCTGGGGATAATTCTGAATTATCTTATTTCCCTTATAATAAACAGCGCCGTTGGTAGGCGCATATACGCCGGTAATCACATTAAAGGCCGTGGTCTTTCCCGCACCGTTGGGACCGATCAGGGACACAATCTCTCCCTTATCCACCTCAAGGTTCATATTGTCCACCGCAATAACGCCGCCGAACTGCATCGTGACATTTTCCACCTTTAATACATTTTCCTTACTCATGGGAGACGCCTCCCTTCTTTTCCTTTTTTCCACTGAATTTCCTCTTAAAGAAATCAGCGATTCCCTCCACGGAGAACTCCTTGGTTCCCATAATGCCCTGCCGGTAGAACAGCACCACTGCCATAATCACAACGGCAAATACCACCTTCCGGAAACCGGGACGCAGAAACGGTACATGAAAGCCTCCGATATAAAGATTCTCATTATCCAGAAAACGCAGCCACCATTCGGAGCAGGCGATAAACAGGAAGGAGCTAATACAGCTTCCCGTCACGGAGCCGATGCCGCCGATTACCACAATAAGAAGAATCTCATAGGTCATGGCCGACTTAAACATAGACGCCTGGATGGTCGTCTGATACATAGCCAAAAGCCCCCCGGAAATCCCCGCAAAGAAAGAGCTGATCACAAAGGCCAGACGCTTATGGTGAGCAAGATTGATTCCCATAGCCTCCGCCGCAATCTCATCATCCCGAATGGCCTTAAATGCACGGCCGTAGGTGGAATTGATCAGCATCACAATAAGGGCAATACAGATCCCCGCCACCACAAAGGGGAAGACCACAGACCGGAAGGAGGGGAAATTCCGCAGCAGATTGGAACCGTTGGTAACAGGCCCCAGCTTATCCCACTGGAACACCGCCCGGATAATCTCCGCAAAGCCCAGGGTTGCGATGGCCAGATAATCACTTTTCAGACGCAGCACCGGAAGTCCGATGAGATAGGCAAATACGGCCGCTGCAATGCCTCCGGCAATCAAAGCCACCGGAATCGGCAGGGTAAACTGAATAATGCCCCCGTCAAAATACTGATACACACTGTTTCTGGATTCCATCGGAATGGTCAGAATCGCATAGGTGTAGGCTCCCAGAAGCATAAAGCCCGCCTGCCCCAGAGAAAACAGTCCGGTAAATCCGTTCAGCAGATTCATAGATACGGCTACCAATGCATAGATAGCGCCTTTTTTTAATACGGTAAAAAGCATTGAACTGGAGGGCAGGGTCTGCTCCAGTAAAAAGAGCAGTATCAAAAGCGCCGCTATAAGACCCACGTTCCATGCGTTTTTTTTCTTCGTACTCATTTTGAACGCCTCCTTATACTTTATCCGTAACCTTCTCGCCGAACAGACCCGTAGGCTTGGCGATCAGAATCACAATCAGCAGCGCAAAGGTAAAGGCATCGGAAAAGGTAGTCCAGCCCAGACCCTTGATGATATTTTCACAGATACCAATGATAAATGCCCCGATCACAGCGCCGGGAATGGAACCAATCCCCCCGAACACCGCCGCCACAAACGCCTTCAATCCCGGCATAGCTCCCGCAGTAGGCGTTACGCCCGTGTAATTGGTAAAGAACAAAAGGCTTCCGATGGCCGCCAGAAAGGTTCCTATGATAAAAGTAAAGCTGATAACGGAATTAATCTTAATTCCCATAAGCTGCGAGGTCTCAAAATCTCTGGAGGCCGCGCGCATAGCCATACCAATCTTGGTGCGTTTGATCAGCGTCACCAGCAGCAGAACCAGAACAATTGTCAATATAGGAGTAATAATCGTAACCCGTTTTGTGGTGGCTCCAAACACAGTCACCGTATCGTTGATCCAGGGAATCGCCGGATACTGCTGAGACAGTCCGCCCGTCACATACAGAGCCAGATTCTGCAGCAGATAGGAAACGCCGATGGCGGAAATCATAATAGACATACGGGGAGCGCTCCGAAGAGGCTTGTAGGCCGCCCGTTCCACCAGAAAGCCCAGAATAACCGTTACAACAATCATCAAAGGAATTGCTATGTAGATAGGCATGACGGTGGTGGAATAAACCATAATCAGACCTGCCACCATAAAAATATCGCCGTGGGCAAAGTTAATCAGACGCAGAATACCGTAGACCATCGTATAGCCGATGGCAATCAGGGCATACTGACCGCCCACTGAAATTCCTGCCATAAGATAGGGCAGGTTTCTACTCATCCAATCCATAAAAAGCCTCCAAGTCATTGATGGAGCACTAACACAAATCCGGATACCGGAAATTTCCGAAAGTACTCTTTTGCCGGGGCTGCCACACCAAGAAAAATATATACAAGATATAGTAAAATCTGATTTGAAATTAACGCTGTATCTTCTACGTATAATCTTTGCTGCGACAGTCCCTTTCTATTTACTTTGTAAAACCTGTATTTCCATGAAATAATTAGGAAGATGGAAGTAAAGCTTCAACAAGGATATGGCGGAAGAGCATAAGAGCCTTCCGCCATTCTTATCTTCAATACATCCCTGCATGAATCAAAAGCTGACAGTGTTTTCCGTCCGGTTGCCGGTCACGAAACGAGCAGCAACCGCCTGCCTGCGCAGCGATATACCGGCGCCGCTCTTAGTTTACGCCCTGCTCCGTTACGAAGTCCCATGCACCGGTCTCTGTGTTGGCACATTTTACATAAGCAGTATCGCGAAGGGCATCGCCGTTCACATCATCAAATGCAATCGCTCCGGTTACGCCTGTGTAGGACACATCCCAGAGAGCTTCATTTACGGCTGCCGGATCGGTGGAGCCTGCCGCTTTCAAAGCTTCAAGGGCTACATAGTAAGCATCATAACCCATCGCTGTTACGGCTGAAATCGTATCGTCGCCGCCGTTGTTTGCCTTTGCGGTGGAATCGCTGTTGATCCACTCCTTGATGCCTGCGTCGAAGGTCTCGTTGCCGCCCTCCTGATAGAAGGTGGTTACATAGATCTCAACATCCTTGCCCTTTGCCGCATTTAAGATAACGTTGGAATCCCAGGTGTCGCCTGCCATGATGGGAGTTGTCATTCCCTGGGCCGCCGCCTGCTCAATAATCAGAGCTGCCGCCTCTGTGGATACGGGAGCAAAGAATACGTCTGCGCCTGCGTTCTTGGCAGAGGTTACGTAGGACGTAAAGTCACTGTTGCCCTCCTGGAAGGTTTCCTCAACCACCTCGCCGCCAAGTCCTGTGAAGGCTTCCTTAAAGTAGTAGCCAAGTCCTGTGGAGTAGTCGTCGCCAAGCTTTGTCAGTATGTACGCCTTCTTTGCGGAGAAGTTCTCATTTGCAAAGTTGGCAAGTACGGTGCCCTGGAAGGGGTCCAGGAAGCAGATACGGAAGTAATGGGTATTGCCCTCCGTAACCTGAGGATTGGTACAGGTAACGCCCATAGCCGGAATGCCTGCTTCTTTAAATACGTCGGAAGCCGCGATGGACACGCCGGAGCCGTAGGAACCAAGTGCGATAGACACGCCTGCGCTTACCAGTGCGGAAGCTGCGGACGGTCCCTTGTCGTTGGAGGACTCGTTGTCTACGATCTCCAACTGTACGGTGTACTCTTCTCCGCCAATTTCCACGGTAGGCGTCTCCTGGTTTGCGTACTGCATACCAAGCACCTCCTGCTTGCCGCCTGCGCCGTTGTCTCCGGACGCCGGCTCATATACGCCGATTTTTACTACCTTTGCACCGTCTGCCGCTGCGGGCGCATCGGTTCCTGCTCCGCCCTCGCTGCCTTTACTGCCGCAGCCTGCCAGCATGGAACCAACCAGAGCGGTTACCAGTGCAATTGCTAATACACGCTTTTTCATAACTCATCATCCTCCTATTAAAAGTTCCGTAATATTCCCGCCGTACTTCGGTATGTAATCAATTACCGGGCGCATGTGTATGCGTCTGCTAATCTATTTGTGCACTGTGAGGGATATTACTGTTTCAGTTCCGCAATATCCCTTCGGATACTGTTCGGAGCCTTGCTCTGTGTACGTGTGTCAAAGACATTTGTACGCAAATCTCAATACGGGCTTTAGTATACCATGTTTACGGAAATAATTCAAGAAAAATCACACAAAATCAAACAGTGACAACTGATTTGATTCCGGCAGCTCCCCCAGAAGACCCAGATCTCCCATCAGATCAATCAGGCTCTTGGAAATCTTGCTCCGCTGCCGCAGATCGTCCTTGGATAAGAACGGCCCGTCCTTGGCCGCTGCCTGCAGCTGCTCCGCCGCCTTGTCTCCCATTCCTTCTATGGTACTTAAGGAAGGCATCAGCTTCCCGTCAATAATCTGGAACTTATCCGCCTTGGCCCGGTAAATGTCAAGAGGCCAGAACTCAAAGCCCCTGGCGTACATCTCCTGGACAATGTGCATATCCTTCATGGTATCCTGCTCTTTTTTTGAGAGCTGATCGCTCCTGCGCTTGTAATCCGCCATATAATAAGCCAGCCGTTCCTTGCCCTGGCACATCAGCTCATAGCTGAAGGCCGAGGCACGGATGCTGAAATACGCCGCATAATAGGCCAGAGGATAATTAATTTTACAGTAAGCAATTCTCCAGGCCATCATAACGTAAGCCGCCGCATGAGCCTTGGGGAACATGTATTTAATCAGGGTACAGGATTCAATATACCAATCCTCCACACCTTCCGCCTTCATAGCCTCGATCCACTCCGGCTTTAAGCCCTTGCCCTTACGCACGCTTTCCATAATGGTAAAGGAAAGGCTCGGCTCCACTCCGGTGTTGATAAGATACAGCATAATATCGTCACGGGTGCAGATAGCCGTGGAAATGGTGGCCTTCCCCTCCTTGATAAACCGCTGAGCATTATTAAGCCACACGTCCGTGCCGTGAGAAAGGCCGGAAATCCGCACCAGATCCGAAAAGGACTGAGGCTTGGCGTCCACCACCATCTGTATAACAAAGTCCGTGCCGAACTCCGGAATCCCCAGACAGCCCAGGGGACAGCCCCCGATATCCTCCGGCGTAATTCCCAGGGCTTCCGTGCTCTTAAACAGCGACATCACTCCCGGATCATCCAGAGGAATTGTCCTTGCGTCCAGCCCGGTCAAATCCTCCAGCATACGAATCATGGTCGGATCATCATGTCCCAGAATATCAAGCTTCAAAAGGTTATGGTCTATGGAGTGATAGTCAAAATGGGTGGTAATAATATCCGTCGTCATATCATTTGCCGGATGCTGCACCGGCGTAAAGGAATGAATCTCCTCTCCGTGAGGCAGCACCACAATACCGCCGGGATGCTGTCCCGTAGAACGCCGCACCCCGACACAGCCCTGAACTATCCGGTCAATTTCACAGTTGCGCTTATGGCTCCCATGCTCTTCAAAATAATTTTTCACATAGCCGAAGGCCGTCTTATCAGCCAGGGTAGCGATGGTCCCGGCCCGGAAGGTCTGTCCGGTACCGAATATCACCTCCGTATATTTATGGGCCTTTGACTGATAGTCTCCGGAAAAGTTCAGGTCAATATCCGGCTCTTTATCTCCCTTAAATCCCAGGAAGGTCTCAAAGGGAATGTCAAAGCCCTCCTTCTTAAGAGGGGCGCCGCACTTGGGGCAGCTTTTATCAGGCATATCGCAGCCGGCGGCTCCCGCATATTTCCGAACCTCATCGGAATCAAAATCACTGTAGTGGCACTCGGAGCAGTAATAATGAGGCGGCAGAGGGTTAACCTCCGTGATTCCGGCCATTGTTGCCACAAAGGAAGAGCCTACGGACCCCCGGGAGCCTACCAGGTAGCCATCGTCATTGGACTTCCACACCAATTTCTGGGCAATGATGTACATAACCGCAAAGCCATTGGAAATAATGGAATGAAGCTCTTTTTCCAGACGGTCGGTTACCATCTTCGGCAGATCCTTTCCATAGATGGAATGAGCCTTCTCATAGCAGATGTCGCGAAGGGTCTGATCGGAGTTCTCAATCACCGGAGGGCACTTGTCCGGCCGCACCGGGGAAATGTATTCTATCATGTCGGCAATCCGGTTGGTATTTGTGATAACCACCTCCTCGGCTTTGTCGCTTCCCAGATATTCGAACTCCGAGAGCATTTCTTCCGTGGTCCGAAGGTATAGAGGCGCCTGATTGTCCGCATCCTTAAAGCCTTTGCCGGCCATGATAATCCGCCGGTACACTTCGTCCTCAGGATTTAGAAAATGCACGTCGCAGGTTGCCACTACCATTTTCCCGAACTGCTCTCCCAGGCTGACAATCCGCTTGTTGAGGCGGATAAGATCCTCCTCGGACTCGAAGGTTGGCCGTTCTCCCCGCAGCATAAATTCATTATTTCCAAGGGGCTGAATTTCCAGGTAATCGTAGAAGTTCACCAGTCTTGCTATTTCCTCCTCCGGAGCCGAGCGCACTAGCGCCTGATAAAGCTCCCCGGCTTCACAGGCGGAGCCGATGATCAAGCCTTCCCTGTATTTTTGCAGCACGCTCTTGGGTATTCTGGGGCGCTTGGCGTAATAGTCCAGGTGGGACCAGGAAACCAGGCGGTAGAGATTTACCCGGCCGATCTCATTTTTTGCCAGAATAATTACATGGTAGGTAGGAAGCTTTTTGATCGTGTCCGCACTCATGCTTCCCATCTGATTGACTGCTGTCAGATCCCGGATATCGCGATCTTTCAGCATTTGCACAAATTTTACGAAGATTTCTGCGGTACAGCCTGCGTCGTCCACAGCCCGATGGTGATTTTCCAGGGATACATTCAGCGCCTTTGCCACCGTATCCAGCTTAAAGCGGTTCAGATTGGGCAGGAGGACGCGGGCCAGGGACACGGTGTCCACTACGGTAAAGGCACAGGGGAGGCTTTGGCGCTCGCTGTTTTTTCGGATAAAGCTCATGTCAAAATCGGCATTGTGGGCCACCATAACTGCGCCTTCGCAGAATTTCAGGAAACGGGGCAGCACTTCTGCGATATCCGGCTCATTCAGGACCATATCATCGGAAATGCCTGTGAGCTTTTCGATCTCAAAGGGGATGGGCGTGCGGGGGTTGACAAAGGCGCTGAAGCGCTCCGTAATCTGGCCCTTCTCCACCTTTACTGCGCCGATTTCGATGATCTGATCGTGTTCGGCGCTGAAACCGGTGGTCTCTATGTCAAATACTACATAAAGGTCATCCAGGCTCTGTTCTCTGGGGTCCGTGACGATTTCTTTCAGGTCGTCTACCAGGTATCCTTCCAGGCCGTAAATGACTTTGAAGGGATCTCCCTTGTCCAGACTGTGGCTGGCATCCGGGTACGCCTGGACTACTCCGTGGTCTGTGACGGCTATGGCTTTGTGGCCCCAGGCTTTGGCCTGCTTGATGAGATCCTTAACCTCGGAAACTCCGTCCATATCACTCATTTTCGTATGGCAGTGAAGCTCCACTCGTTTGTGTTCGTGGTTGTCTGTCCGAAGCTTTCGAAAGTCTGCGGATTTTTTGATGCCGGTCAGGGAGCTTAGCGTCAGCTCGTTGTCAAAACGGTCTATGGCGGTTATTCCCTTGATCCGAACGAAGGCTCCTTTTTTTACATTTTCCCGAAAGTCCGGAAGATCTTCGTTTTTGATAAAGAGTTTGGCTCGGATGGTGTCTGTGTAGTCTGTAACGGTAATGGTTACTATGGTTTTTTCGCCGCGGATCTCCCGCTCGTCCAGTGAGGATACCTGTCCCCGGACGGTGACCTCGCCCATTTCTCCGATGATCTGACAAAGCTCTGTGATCTCGCCGTCCTCGAAGCTGCGGCCGTAGAGTACGTCGGGATCGGATGTACGGGAGCTTTTGCCGCTGCCGCCTCCGCCTCCGCGTAAGGTGCGGCGGTAGGGGTAGTCGTCTTTGCCGAAGGAGGGGCGGGGCTTTTTTTCTTTGGGGGCTTTTGGTGCGGCTGCAGTTTTTGGGGAGGCCGGGGTGTTTTCTTTTTCCGATTGTTCCTGGGGGGCTCCCTGCGCCGCTGCCTGCTCCTGCTCGGCCTGATACATGCGCTCTGCCAGTGCTGCCGCCTGTTTTTCCATAAATTCCTGGCTTTTTTGGCGTTTTTCTTCTTGTTCTTGGTTTTTGTCTATTAGTTCGGCTTCTATCTCCAGCTTCATGCCGCAGCGTTCGGTAAAGATTTTGTGGAGCACGCGGACCAGCTCGTCTGCCGCTTCCTGGCCCAGTGTGGTTTTTTCCAGGGACAGCTTCATGCGGTTTTCTTCCGGGAAGGTGATCTTGGCTCTTCGGAATAGGTTAAATTCCAGGATGCTGTAGGCTTTCAGCTCGAAGAGGATGCTGTCGCGGTATAGCTCCAGGACTTTTTGAGGGGTGTATTGGCCGGAGAGCTGGAAGTGTTCTATGATTTTTAGTTCTATGGGGGTTTTTCCGAAAAGTTGTTTTTTTAGGGTTTGTTCTAAGTTGTATAGCTGTTCTTTGTGGATGAGGGTTTTGCTTTTGAGGTAGATCTTGATGTGAGTTTTTGCACGGTTGGAGGTGATGCGTTCTACGTGGACTTGGTCTAGGAGGTCGGCGAGGGGTTTGTCTGCGTGTATGGGGGGGAATACTTCGGTGAATAGTTTTTCCATATGGGGTCTCCGTTTTTTGATGTGGGAGTGGACGGGATTGCCGTAAAATAAGCCATCAGTCATTTCCATATCCTGTGTTCGGACGGTTCACGCACAGTCTGTCTGCTCTGTACGGACATTACCTGATTTATGATTTTGCTTCCGGTTCTTTTTTGTGGGTAATGTTCGTCCATATCAGACAGACTGTGCGTGAACAGCCGGACACTGGATATCGGAAAAGCCTGCTGCCTTATTTTACGGCAATCCCTGTTTGTTGTGGGTTTGTTGTGGTGCTGTTTGTCGTGGCTCTGTTTATTGTGGTCCTGTTTATTGTGGTCCTGTTTACTGTGGTCCTGTTTATTATGGTCCAGTTTATTGTAGTCCTGTTTATTGCAGCCCTGTTTGTTGTGGTGTTTGGTGTTTAAATGGGGGCTTTTGTTAGGGCTTCCAGTTCGGTCCGTAGTGCGGTTAGCAGGTCTTTTTCGGGGATGCCGCTTTTTATGATTTTGCCTTTGCAAAAGAGGATGCCGGAGGCTTTTCCGCCGGCGATTCCCAGGTCGGCTTCTTTGGCTTCGCCGGGTCCGTTTACTACGCAGCCCATGACGGCTAGTTTTATGTCGTTTAGGGGGTATTCTTCTGCTAGGGTTTCTACCTGGTTTGCAAGGGCTATGAGGTCGATTTGGGTTCTTCCGCAGGTGGGACAGGATACGACTTCGATTCCTCCCTTGCGCAGTCCCAGGGTTTTTAGGATGCGCTTGGCGGATTTGATTTCTTCCAGGGGGTCGCCTGTGAGGGAGACGCGGATGGTGTCGCCGATGCCTTGATATAGGATGATTCCAAGGCCGACGGCGGATTTGATGTTGCCGGAATAGAGGGTGCCGGCTTCGGTGATCCCTACATGGAGGGGGTAGCTGGTTTGCTTTGCTATGAGTTCGTGGGCTTTGGCGCACATGAGGACGTCGGAGGACTTGATGCTGATGACGAGTTCTTCGTAGCCAAGGTCTTCTATCATATGTACTTTGTCCAGGGCGCTTTCTACGAGGCCCTCTGCGGTAACGCCGCCGTGTTTTTCCAGTAGCTCTTTTTCCAGGGAACCGCTGTTGACGCCTACGCGGATGGGGATCTTTCGCTCTTTTGCTGCGTCTACTACGGCTTTTACCCGATCTTTTCCGCCGATGTTGCCGGGGTTGATGCGGATCTTGTCGGCTCCGTGCTTGATGGCGGCGATTGCCATGCGGTAGTCGAAATGGATGTCGGCTACTAAGGGGATTGTTATTTGCTTTTTTATTTCTGTCAAAGCTTCTGCTGCTTCTATGGTTGGCACGGTGCAGCGGATGATCTCGCAGCCGGCGGCTGTCAGGCGGTTTATCTGCTCGACGGTTTCTTTTATGTTCTCGGTTTTTGTGTTGGTCATGGACTGAATCAGGATGGGGTTGCCGCCGCCTATTATACGATCTCCGATTTTTATGGTTCTTGTATTGTTTCTCATTCTTTGCCTCCTAATTATAGTCGCTGCGCGACGGCTCTAAAGAGTAAAGTCACTGCGCGATGGCGCTAAAGGGTAAAAGTTTTATAATTTTTGTTCCCGGTATTCTTGTTCGCGTTTGAAACGGCCCCATTTTTCTACGTTTAGTACCATGCCCAGCTCTATCAGCAGGAATACGGCTGCGGTTCCGCCGGAGCTGAAGAAGGGCAGGGTGACGCCTGTGGTGGGAAAGAGCCTGGTTACGACCATCAGGTTCAGTACTGCCTGCAGAGCCACGTGGGAAAAGACGCCTATTACCAGCAGACGTCCGAACAGGTCCTCGGCTGTCTGGGCTATGATGTACAGGCGGAACAGGAGATAGATGAACAGGAGTATTACAAGTCCTGCTCCGAAGATTCCCAGTTCTTCGCAGATGATGGCGAATATCATATCGTTGTATGGCTCCGGTATCCGAAGCTTCTGTATGCTGTTTCCCAGGCCCTTTCCCATCAGTCCTCCGGAACCGATGGCGTAGATGCCCTGCAAGGACTGGTAGGCCGTGTCGGATTCGTATTCATAGGGCTTCAGCCAAGCCACGATTCGGGCGATTCGGAAGGGGGAGTCGGAGTCTGTCTCCGGCATATGCAAGGTGTAGTAGATGACACCTGCTGCCACTACCGCCACAGCCAGTCCCATGATTAAAAATGGGTAGTACTTTGGATGTACCATGAATACCATCAAAAAGCTGATGCCAAAGACGATTACGGCCGTACTCATATTGTTGCTGATTTTCAGTATCATCAGGGAAATCACGGCTGTGGGAGCCATGACCCGGAGTAATATTTTCCAGCTGTCCAGGCTGTGGGCGTATTTGCAGATTAAGGCTGCTGAAAATACGATCATGCCTACTTTTACCGGCTCCGCTACCTGGAACTGACCGAGGCCCGGAACCTTAATCCAACGGGTCGCTCCTTTTACGGTAACGCCCAGGCCCGGCACTAAAAGGAGCAGGATCAGGATTGCGGATCCTATCAGGCCTATCATGGCAAAATAGCGCCATTTGTGGTAGTCGATGTTGGCTACGAAAAGCATGATTCCCACACCCGCGGCGCTGTATTTGGCCTGGCTCTTCAACAGGAACGTGGGATCGTAATTATATGCCTGGCTTAAGCTTGCCGTGTAGTAGCTGGAGCTGTATATCATGATCAGACCGAATACAATCAGGAATATGACTGCTACGATCAGATTCATATCATAACTTAACAGATAGGAACGGAGCCTCCACCGTTTCCTTTTATTTGCCATACGGTTCCTCCCGTTTTATTTCTGAGATTGCTTGTCCTTTCGTAACTCTGCGGATGCGTACTGCACCGAATTGTATGACTGCGGCGCACCCTTTGGGTATACAGTATAACATAAAATAGGAGTTTATGTGTGAATTTTTAGTCTTTTGGACGGCGTATCTATTTTTTTAATTCTTTTGCCGCCTGCTTCGCCGCAGTGAAAGGGCTGCCGTATAGTAGTATCTTCCCTCTACGGCAGCCCTTCATCTTTTGTCAGTAAGCAAGCAAATCTTATTTTACCTCTACGGTCCAGCCGAAGGTATCCTCAATCTTGCCGAGCTGAATCCCTGTCACAGTGTCGTAAAGCTTCTGGCTGAGTTCTCCGATACCGCCGTCGCCAATCCGGAACACCTCATCCTCATAGCGCAGATGGCCTACGGGCGAGATGACGGCCGCTGTTCCAGAACCCCATACCTCTTCCAAGGCTCCTGTTCTGGCCGCTTCTTCCAGCTCTTCCACGGAAATCTTCCGCTCCTCCACGGGAAGTCCCCAGGCTCTGCACAGCTCCACGCAGGTCCTTCTGGTTACGCCGGGAAGGATGCTGCCGTTCAGCTGGGGGGTAACTACGGTTCCGCTGATCTTGAAGAAGATGTTCATAGCTCCCACCTCTTCGATGTACCTGCGCTCCACGCCGTCAAGCCAAAGTACCTGAGAATAGCCTTCATCATGGGCCTTCATCTGGGCTGCCAGAGACGCCACATAGTTTCCGCCTGTCTTGGCCTCACCGATGCCGCCCCGGACTGCGCGCACATATTCGTCCTCGATCCAAATCTTTACCGGATCAAGCCCCTCGGGATAGTAGGCTCCTACCGGGGAAAGAATAATAATAAACTTATAGGTATGGGAAGGCCGCACGCCCAGGAAGGGATCTGTGGCAATCACAAAGGGACGTATGTAAAGCGAAGTACCCTCCTTGGTGGGAATCCATGCCTGATCCGTCCGCACCAGCTCTTTCATTGCCTGAAGGAAATCCTCTGCCGGAATCTCCGGAATCATCAGACGGCGGTTGGAGTTGTTGGCACGCTCAATGTTCTTATCCGGGCGGAACATAAGGATTCTGCCGTCCTCGGTCTTATATGCCTTCAGGCCCTCGAACATCTCCTGTCCGTAGTGAAATACCATTGCGGACGGGTCCAGGCTGACAGGCGCGTAAGGCTCGATTCTCGGATCATGCCAGCCCTTTCCTTCCGTATAATCCATAACAAACATATGATCTGTGAAAATAGTGCCGAATACCAGGGGATCTTCCGGTCCCGGAATGGGCTTCGGATTTTCGTTTTTGATGAATTTGATGTCTAACATAACATCACTCCTCTTTTATGTTTTTTCTCATTATTCTACTTTTTTTATATGATGTCAATGCTTTTTCATAACATAGGACTATATTTCCTTCGGAGCGCTGTTACGGTATTTCACAAACTCAAACTCCAAATCATAGTAGGTCTTTTCCCCGCCGGACGCTTCCACACTCCACTCCGGACGCTCATCCAGATTCGGGAAATACGTATCCGCCTCATAAGCATAATCGATCTTCGTAATATGGGCTACGCTGCAGTAAGGAAGAAACTGCTCGTAAATGGTGGCCCCTCCTATAATATAAATATCCTCGGTGGGGTATTTTTTCAGTTCATCCAGAACTGCCTCCACATTATGGAAAACCAATGCCCCTTTGGCATCGTAGTCCGGGTTGGCCGTCAGTACGATGTTGGTCCGGTTCTTGAGGGGCAGACCGTTGGGAAAGCTTTCCAGCGTTTTGCGTCCCATAACAACTACCTTTCCCGTTGTCTCTGTCCGGAAAAACTTCATATCCTCGGGGATACTCACCAGTAAGCGGTTTTTCAGGCCGATGGCCCAGTTTTTATCTACTGCTACAATTAAATTCATATCAAGCTCCTATTCCAGATCCGCAACTATCCATATGTTTTTGTTCGTTACCGGTCACGGAGTGAACAGTAACTTTTGTTCTTTATACTGCCACAGGAATATTTTTCACCTGCGGGCCTGTCACATAGTCCTCCACCAGAAGATCCGCCGTGGTAAAGGCATAAAAGTCCGTCACCTCGGGATTCAAAGATACCTTCGGCGCTTCATACACGGGCCGCTCAATCAGCTCTTTCACAATCTCCACATGCCTGTCATAAATATGGGCATCCGCTATCACATGGACCAGTTCTCCCGGAATCATACCGCAGGACTGAGCCACCATCATAAGGAGGATGGCATACTGGCACACATTCCAGTTGTTGGCTGTAAGCACATCCTGGGAACGCTGATTCAGGACCATATTCAGGGTCAGCTTCTCCTCCCCCGGCTTCTTCGTCACATTGTAGGTAGCGCTGTAGGCGCAGGGATACAGGTTCATTTCACTGAGGTCCGCAAACACATAGGTATTTGTCATAATCCTGCGGCTGTAGGGATTGTTCTTCAAGTCATAGAGCACACGATCCATCTGATCCATCATGCCTTCCTTATATCGGCTCTTCACACCGATCTGGTAGCCGTAAGCTTTTCCGATGGTTCCCTGTTCGTCCGCCCATTCATCCCAGATACTGCTGTTCAGATCGTGAATGTTGTTGGACTTCTTCTGATAAATCCAGAGAATTTCGTCCATACAGCTTTTCAAAGCTGTTTTCCGCAGCGTCAAAGCCGGGAACTCCTTTGCCAGGTCATAGCGGTTCACCGCGCCGAAGCGCTTGATGGTGTATGCGTAAGAGCCGTCCTCCCACTTGGGACGCACTTTTTCTCCCTCCGTGCTTGTACCATTTTCTATAATGTCACGGCACATATTGATAAATAATGTGTCTGCGTAGCTCATTCCTGCCTCTCTTTCCATTTTCCGGTATTCCCGGATATGCAAACAGAGGAAGCCGCAAAATAAATTCTCCGGTTTTGCAGCATCCCCCGTTTTTTCGTCCGTATTTGCCTCTTGATTCGTCTCTTTCCTTAAACTAGTAGTCCGTATCGGAAATCCTTGTGCATATTTCTGAGGATATTTTTCCGAGAGTGCAGGTCAAAAAACGCAGACGTAGTGGTGCTACGGCGAGGCTTTTTGACCTGTGCTATCGGAGAAATAGACCGGAAATATGCACAAGGATTTCCGGTACGGACTACTAGCTAATGAGACCCTCTTCTATCCGGGCTTAACCCTCCACAACCTCCAGTACATCCATAGGACAGGCTTTTGCACAGATTCCGCAGGCAATACACTTAGATGCGGCGGGAGAAGTCTCCGCCTTTACCATCAGCCCGAAGGGACAGGCCTCCACGCACTTGCCGCAGCCGGTACACAGCTTTTTATTTACCATGTACACACCCTTGGCGTTCTGTGTGATGGCTCCTGCTTCACAAGCCTCGGCGCACTTGCCGCACTGGGGACAGGCCATAGGGCGCACGCTCTTCTTCTCCACAATCTGAATACATGCCTTGTCCGGATCAAACTCTTTATAGAATGCCTCGGAGCATGCCCGAACACACTCCAGGCAGGCCATACAGGTAGATCCCTTTTTCATCATCAGTTTCTTCATCTTTGCTTCCTCCGTTGCTTATATGTACTTTCTTCTGATGCTTCTAAGTGTAACATCAATAGTACAATTTAACAACAAAAATTTTCTCATTTCCATTTTTCTATCATGGCATCCGGGTCCGGCCCCACCCGCAGCTCCCGATCTAAGGCATCTATTTGCTCCATATCCTCAGCCGTAAGCTCAAAATCAAAAACATCTATATTCTGCTCAATGCGCGCCTTATGTATTGACTTCGGAATCACGATTACATTCCTTTGTATGTTCCATCGAATGATAATCTGCGCCGGACTTCTGTGATACTTTTTCCCTAACTCTTGGATCGTCAAATCCTCTAAAAGATTTCCCCCTGTTCCTCCGAGCGGACTCCATGCCTCACAGGCAATCTGCCGTTCCCGGCAATATGATGTCAAAGGCTTTTGAACCAGATACGGATGGTTTTCTATCTGATTGATCATAGGGCTTATCTCTGCCTGCGCGAGCAATGCCTCCAAATGAGGTATCTTACAATTGCACACGCCGATCACCCTGACGCGGCCTTCCCTGTAGAGCTGTTCCATCTGTTTCCATGCTCCGATATAGCCCGCAACAGGCCAATGGAGCAAATAAGAATCCAGATAATCTGTCTGCAGGCGTTCCAGGCTTTCCTCAAAGGCTTCCCGGACCCTTCCCTCTCGAATATCTGTGTTCCACACCTTAGAACAGAGAAAAATATCCTCTCGATTCACCTTACTTAATCGTATGCCCTCTCCTACGCTTTCTTCATTTCCATAAATCATGGCCGTATCAATGCTGCGGTAGCCCGCCTCCAATGCCCATTTGACCGCATTGATCGTGTCCTCCCCCTGGGGACTCTTAAACACGCCCAATCCGATGATTGGTATCTCGATTCCATTTTTCAGCTTTACTGTTCTGTCTGTTTTCATAACATTACCTCTTTATCACTTGACGCTCTTTTCAATAATCTCTGGGCTTACTCGTTCCTCTGCTGAAATGCTTCTCCAAAATGCAGGCGCTGTCGCCTTCATAAAAAATATCCCCCTCTGCCTCAACCCATGCGTGAAGCTTTTTATCCAATTCATCCGCCAAAGCTTTGTGCTTTTCGGAAAAAATCAGATTCTTTGTCTCATAAGGGTCCAGCGCCAAGTCGTACAGCTCTGATAGATCTTCCTTATTCACCGTATATTTATAACGCTGTGTTACCAATGATTTCGCCACATTCCGGTGAAGGTGCCCATAGGTTTCACTGACAAAAAACTCTCTGCCGTGCTGAAAGCCATCACGCTCCTGCGCCAGAAGATCAAGACCGTCCGGCTTATAATCAAATTGCAGTCCTGCCGCGGCCAGCATCGTTACAGGCGCGTCCAGATTGCTTACCAGAGCATCCGTAACCTGTCCCGGCTTCACTACCCCCGGATAACACATGGCCATAGGAATCCGCATAACCTCCTCTGCCATATAGCTTGCCTTGTCAAACTTCCCTCCCTGACAGGCAACCGCATCTCCATGATCCGCCGTCCAAATAATCAGGGTATTTTCATCAAGCCCCAATTCCTTTAACTTCCTGAGCACAATCCCCGCCGCGTCGTCCACCATAGTAGAATGGGCATAGCAGCGCGATAACAGTAGCTGCCACTTTTCCCAGGGTATGGGATTGGGGTAAATCAGGTTCTCGTGCTCGTCGGAGATCCCCAGATTATGCTCCTTACGGTAGCAGGAAGGCTTGTCAAGCTGGGGAGAATCAAAGGTAGGATACATGGGTATCTCCTCCGGCGGATACATGTCCGCGTATTCCTGCGTTACAAAATACGGATCATGCGGTCCCCAGAAGTCCAGGCGCAGAGAAAACGGCTCCTCGGAATCCGATTCCTTAATCTGTTCAAGCCGGCGGCATACCATATCCGCCAGGAAAAATGCTTCATGAGTCTCTTTCGGCGTCAACAGGATTCCGGAAGCCTGCTCATTGGACCACTCTTTATCCTGAATATATCTGGCGCCGGGAATCAGATCCAAGCGCCAGGGGTCAAACGTACACTCAATTTCAACCACAGGCTCCGGCAGATTTTTTTCCTTTAAGTAATTTTTATATTCCTGGGTCAAGTACGGATTTCCATAGGAGGGATAGCAGTAGCCTTCACAGCCGTGATCCAAAGCCGTTCCCATTCCCGCGTGCCATTTTCCAAAATAATAATTGCGATATCCGTGATCGCTTAAAATCTGCAGGTAAGTCCGCTCCGTAAACGGTACATTCACATCATTCAGCACCTCTCCGTGGTGATGTGAATATAAACCTGTCAAAATGCTTCTCCTGGAGGGACCGCACAGAGGGTTTGCGGAATATGCTCTGGTAAATTCCACTCCGTCCCCGGCAAATTCTTCGTAATGCTTCCGCCGGATCTTGGGTCCGAGATCCCATCCATGACGATAATAAATCTGATGATCTACCATTATGTATAAAAGATTTGGTCTTTTCATATAAGTTCTCCTTTACCACCATCGAATCTGATCTGTAATGTAATTGCGGATACGGACAAATTCCGGGTCTTCCACATTGCGCGGGTGGGGTAAAGGAATTATGATTTCCTCCTTTACTTTTGCAGGCTTGTTAGTCAAAATCAATACGCGCTCCGCCAGATATACTGCTTCCTCGATATTATGCGTGATAAATACGACTGTTTTCTGACATTCCTTCCAAATGCGGATTACCTCATCCTCCAGATAAAAGCGGGTCTTAATATCCATCTGCCCATATGGCTCATCCATCAGCAGAAGATCCGGATTCATAGCAAAAGCCCGCCCAATCACAATCTTTTGTTCCGTACTTGTCGATAATTCCTTTGGATAGGAACGGCGATATTTCCCCAATCCCATCAACTCCATCATGTGCTCTGTCTGCTCTTTGATATATGCCTTATCCTTATGCTTGGCACGCAGGCCGTAAGCCATATTTTCTTCCACCGTCAGCCAGGGAAATGCCGACGGCTCCTGAAAAATAAAGGAAAGATTATGCTTCTTAGGACCGGCCTCTTCTCCGTCTATCAAAACCGCGCCTTTTGTGGGCTTTAACAAGCTGGAAAGCATATTTAAAAAAGTAGTCTTTCCGCAGCCGGTAGGCCCCACCACACAGACAAATTCGCCATCGTATATCTGAAAACTGCAATCTTCAATTACCTTCAAATCCCCAAAGCTTTTGCACAGCTTTTCTACCTTTACTTTTACCCTTCTTTCCATCGCGTCCTCCCTTTACTGAATCACCAAATCCATATGCCGGTTAATCTCTCCCCGTATTTGCAGGAATTTTTCATCTGTATAGTTTCGTGGCCGCGGTAAATCCTTTAAATCATAAATCCTGCGCACCGACATAGGCGCGGCGGTAAAGAGTATGATACGATCTCCCAAATACACGGCTTCTTCAATATTGTTTGTCACAAAAATCACCGTCTTTTTATTTTGGTTCCATATCTTCAAAATCTCATCCTGCATGGAATAGCGCGTCTGGGCGTCCAATTTTCCAAAAGGCTCATCCATCAGCAGAATGTCACTGTCGCTGGCATAAGCTCTTGCAATTCCGACTCTCTGCTTCATTCCCCCGGAAAGCTGATGCGGATAATATTTCTCAAAGCCATGCAGCCCTACCAAATCAATAAACTCCTGTCCGTGGGCATAGCGATCTTTTTTTGACATTCCGCGGAATTTTTCCGGCAGTGCAACATTATCACGTACCGTAAGCCAGGGCAGAACTCCCAATTCCTGAAAGACCATTCCTACCTCCGGATGGATTCCTCCGCACAATTCTCCATTTATGTAAACTTCTCCGGAGGTAGCTTCCATAAGCCCGGCAACAATATTCAGCAATACGGATTTGCCGCACTCTCCCGGTCCAAGCAATACCAAGAACTCATTCTCCTTGACAGAAAGGCTTACCTCCTCTATGGCTGCCTCACAGGAATCCCCGTTTAAAAATACCTTGGATATCTTGTGCAGCTCTACTTTATTTCTATTTTCCATGAGCACAGCTTCCTTTCTGCAAATGTTAATAAAACAGATAAAAATGCTCCTACAAGGCCAATAATCAGCATAGCGAATATTACAAGGGCAAGGTCCGCCACATTGGAGCCGCGAATAATCATAAATCCGAGTCCCGTATCCGCCGATATCATCTCTGCCGCCAGCACCACAATCCAGCCTGTCCCTACGGCCGTCTTGATGCCTGCCATAATCGCACTGAGGGCGGAGGGCATTACAATATCCTTCACAATCTGCAGCTGGGAGGCGCCAAACACGCGGGCCACGTCAATATTGAGCTGAGGTATCATTTTAACCCCTGCATATGTATTTACGAGCACCGGCATCAATGTTCCCAGATAAATCAGAGCAATCTTTGAGGATTCCCCAATCCCAAACCACAGCGTCATCAGCGGTATCCATGCCAGAGCCGGGATAGGACGAATCAAATCAAATAAAGGCTTCAGCAGGGAATTAGCCGTCTTGCTCCACCCCATAAGCAGTCCAAGCGGTATCCCCGTCAGGCAGGCAAAGACCAGACCGTTCAGCACTCTCTTCATGCTGGCCCAGATATGGCCGCCAAGAGAAACATGATTGATCGGCTTTTCAAATAAACGCACTGCTCTGTCATAGACCTCTCCGGGCGAAGGGATAATATGTCCCTCCCCGGAGGAAACCAGTATCCATAAGCCTGCGAACAGAACTATGGAAAGGATCGGAAGGATATTAAGTAGGATCTGATACCGCGTAATCTGTAACCTCTGTTTCATTTTTCTTTTATCCTCCACTTCAGCACATAACCCTCAATAAGCTCCAAGGCTGCTGTCAGGGCAAGTCCGATCAGCCCGATTACCAGCATGCCTGCAATAATAATATCAATGCGCCCATAGCTTCTTCCCATGAAAATCATATAACCGAGTCCGCTGTTGGACGCCAGCATTTCAGCCGCTACCAGGGTTCCCCATCCGTTCCCCAGCGCGATCACCATCCCTGCGAAGGCAAGAGGCATTGCCGAGGGTATTCCCACTGTCCGGAAAATACGCCAGTTCGAATAGCCGCATGTTTTCGCAAAATTAATATATACTTGGTTCGTTTCCCTTATCCCGGTATAGGAATTGATCACAATGGGCACAAACGTTGTAAAAAATATTATAAATGACTTTGCTGCCGTTCCAATACCGAGAATCACGATTACAATGGGAATCCATGCAATCGGCGGCAGGGGGCGGATGATTTCAAAAATCGGCCGGATAAACTTGTCCAGCGGCCGATACCACCCCATGAGAAGCCCCAACGGAAGCCCGATTACCAGAGCCAGTCCGAAACCAATGAGCACCAGTCGAAAGCTGCTCAGAATATTTTGCAGCAATGTATTGCCGTCCGGCCTTGTATCCCCCGCCTTTATCCATATGGCCTGAATCACCTTAATAGGTGAAACCAGTACATTTTCCCCAACTATATGAAGGGTGCACAGCATCTGCCATACGGTCAAAAATATGAAAATACTTATGATCCCCAGAAGCAGCGCCTTCTGCCTCTCACGTCTCCTCTCAAAGCGCAGCTTTCCGGCAGCTGCCTCAAGTTTATTCCTCTCTTCCATAAGGATTCCTTTCTCACTCTACGGATTAAGCCCCTCCATAAAGGAGCCGTCATAATTCTCATCCAGCATTAAGGCATCTGCATCCTCCTGTGTATAATTCCCCATAGATACATAGGTTTCCATGCATTTCATCAAAGCCTCCTGTAAGACGGTCCTTTCCCCCTCTTCTGCTTTTTTGAAATAGCCTGTCTGCTCCTTTGGACTTGGGATCTTTATAATCTGCGCATCGACAAATTTAAGTGCGTTTGCTTCGTCTGTGGCTACGCCGTTTTCTTCACAAAATTCCACAAAAAGCTCTGCTGCCTCTTCCGGATAATCCTTGATCCATTGAACTCCCTTCATATAAGCCCGAACCCATTTTTCCACTGTCTCCGGGTCCTCCTCTATCATTTTGTCACTGGCAACAATGACAGAAGGCATATAGATCTCCTGAGAAACCCCTGTGGTAACCGGAACCCAGCCTGCATCCTCCGCATTAAAGTAAAAGGAGGAATTGGCCTGTACCAAATCTCCGCTTCCTGCCTGAAATGCGGTAAAAGCCGGGGAAGAGTCCATATTGGTTCTTACCACATCGTCCGCCGCCAGGCCGAGACACTCCAGGGTAGCCGTAAGCATAATATCTGTGATGGTTCCCTGCGTGTAAAGGATCTCCAGATCCTTCCAGTTTTCAGCCGTGCCGTAACAGCCTGTCTCTTCCTGATAGCCGGCATTCACAATATCGCTGTCCGGGCGCGCCCACAATCCCATTACCGTGCCGTCGTCAATGGTAACGCCGATGATCTTCAGAGAACTTTTTGCTACCCCCAATACAATGCCGCCGAAGCCTGTGGTTCCAATATCCCAGGCTCCCGCCTCATATGCCTCCATTTGGGGCGGCGCTCCGATATACACCAAGGTCTCTACCTCCAGCCCCTCTTCCTCATAATACCCATTCTGCTCGGCCACATAAGCCGGAAGCCCGTGACCGGAAGGATGAACGCTGACTGTAATTTTTTCCTTTGCCGTCGTTTCCTCGGTCTGCTCTGTCGGAACATCCTTTCCGCCTCCGCAGCCTGCCGTAATTCCCAAGGACAGAGCCATTGCCATTGCTAACACCTTTTTCATTTTTTTCATGTTCTTCTCCTTTCATATTTCATTGGAAATGGTTGTATTGCATAAATGAAGCGTTTCATTTTTTTGCCATTTTTTTTGGCTTATAAAAAAGCCAAAAAACAGATAATCTTATCCTTGCGGAAATGTCAGCATTTTTTGTCTACAATTGCAACTGTTTCCCCTTCTATGACGCACCCTTTGATAAAAACCTTTTTTTTCAGATTGCTCTCATCCTCTCCGTTTCTCCTTGCGGCGCGTATTTTTAAATAAAGCTCCGTGGCTGCCTCAATTACCTGATCAAATTTACGATCAAAAGTGGAGATACGCTTCGGCGTCATCCGGGAAGAATAAAAATCACCGAAACCCATGATGGATACATCCTCCGGCACCCGGACGCCATGTTTAATGCAGGCATTGTAGAATCCGACTGCAAAGCTGTCATCCCTGGGAAATACCATCTTCGGAAGCTTTCCCGCGCGAATCAGGCTTTCCGCCGCATCGTAGCCCACTGCGACATCATCATTCTGTGTGGGATATTCGAAAAGCTGAAATCCCATTCCCCTTGCTTTGCACTCCGCCTCCATGCTATTGCGCCGATCCCGGTTGGGCGACAGCATGGCTCCTTCAATAATATCCAAATATGTAATATTCCGATGGCCTCTGTTATACACAAAATCCACCATACATTTTGCAGCAAAAAAGTTATCCACGCCTACATAGGGAAGGTCGCATCCCTCCAGATAGCGGGCTAAAAAGATAATCGGCGTCTTTTCCGTCTTTGCCAGCATACGAAAATATGCTTCGTTGGCTAAGGATTCAAAAAAGATAAATAAACCGTCCACCTTACTGCTGAGCATCGATTCGCAATTACGCTTTTCTCTCTCGCTGTCGTTGCGGGAAGTAGCCGTGATAATGCGGCAGTTATTCTTTTCCGCAAATGTCTCCATAGGCATCATAAATTTTGTCTCTGCCACATTTTCAATATCGCTTACAACGAGACCAATCAAATTCGTCCGGTCCGATGCAAGGCTGCGCGCCTGATAATCTACCCGATAGCCCAGATCTTCCATTGCCTTAAGAACCTTTTCCTTATTCTCAGGCTTTACGTTCCCTTTTCCCTGAACTACATTTGAAATTGTTCCCAAAGATAATCCGGTCAGCTTAACCAAGTCTTTATAGGATGCCATGCTGCTTTTTCCCCTTAATGAAGCGTTTCATTTTCATTTATTTTATCATACTGCATACTGTCTGTCAATTATATTTTCTATTTGGAATTGCCCTAATTTTCTAAATTTTTGTCAAAATACCCTTCTAATATTTTTCTTCGTAAAAAGTGAATTTTTTTTCAAAAAGGTGTTGACAAATTTCTCTGTTTGTTGTATTATCAATCATGTCGCTGATACAAAGCAACACAAAACAGAATAGATGCGATAGTGGCGTAGCTGGTAACGCGCGACCTTGCCAAGGTCGAGACCGCGGGTTCGAACCCCGTCTATCGCTCTCATGAAGTCTTTCGGTTTTAGAGCCGGAAGGCTTTTTTCTTGTTAAAGCAATTATTTCCCAATTTATTCATAAATCTCTTCTTTTTGAGGCATACTATTCCCCAAAGCCCAGCTTTTAGAAAAATTTAAAATTGGAGGAATGTTTATGTGTCACAGAAGTGGTAAACCCTCTGCTATGGATCTGCCGCCGTCCTGCAAGGCTGCGGCGGATAAGATGGAACAGGCTCTGCGTGAGGAGGATTTGGCTTCATATAAAGCCGCACAGCTGACCGGCTCCGCCGTGGATGCCCTTTCCGATGCGGAACAGCGCCTGTCCCGGGAGCTTGGCAGGGATATTGTACTTGTCGCCTATGAAGCCAGATAAGCGTGGCCGCACATCCCTGAAAAGAACAGAAAACCATTTCACCCCAGAAAGGAGTATCTCAATCTATGTCTATTGATTTTCAGCACAGCGAAACAAGAGAAAATCTGATGCGCGCCTTTGCAGGCGAGAGTCAGGCCCGGAACCGCTACACCTTTGCGGCAGAGGAGGCCAAACGTCAGAAGCTTCCTGTCCTTGAACGCCTGTTTACCTTTACGGCCAATCAAGAAAAGGAACATGCGGAAATTTTCTACAACCATTTGAAACCCCTGGCCGGGACTACCATTGAGATTGACGGCGGATATCCCATCGACCTCTACCCCACTATGGAGGAAATTCTGAAAGCCGCCCAGCACAATGAATATGAGGAGAATGATCCCATTTATAAGGCATTTGGAGATAAGGCGGCGGAAGAAGGCTTCACGGCCATCGCTTCCTCCTTCTATGGAATTGCAGCCATTGAAAAAATACACGGCGATCGCTTCGGAACCTTTGCCAAGCTTTTAGAGGACAAGAAGCTGTTTTCTTCCGATACGCAGGAGGCTTGGATCTGTCTCAACTGCGGTCATATTCACATGGGTCCTATGGCCCCGGCTGTCTGCCCCATCTGCCATAAGGAGCAGGGATACTTTGTCCGACTTTCCATGATGCCGGTAACTTTGCAGAGCTTATAAACTTGAAATATATGGGAAATTCTTCTATAATGGATGTTAATTAGGAACCGGTAAAGTCGCAAAGGTGCACGAGAGGAACTTTTATGAGTTCCCTTTCGAATAAAAGTTCCTCTCATTGCAGGTGCGTCGAAGCGACTTTACCCTTTAGTGCCGTCGCGCAGCGACTTTAAATAGTCCAGCTAAGAAATGTCAAGCGATTTAGATAAATTTTTTGCCGGACGGTAAAGTCGCAAAGACACACGAGAGGAACTTTTATGAGTGCCCTTTCGAATAAAAGTTCCTCTCATTGCAGGTGCGTCGAAGCGACTTTACCCTTTAGTGCCGTCGCGCAGCGACTTTTAATAGGAGGACTTTACCATGTCACCAAAAAAACAATATTATGAAAAAACCGCCAATACTATCATAGCCAATCTGGAAAATCGTCAAATGAAGGGCTGGTACTGCGAGGACAGCGCTGCCGCTGTTAAGAAGGTTCTGGAGCTGGTACCGGAACACGCTTCGGTTACCTGGGGCGGCACTATGACTCTGGAAGAATGTGGTCTGATGGACGCTCTGAAAAAGGAATCTTATACGCTCATTGACCGCCTGTCCGCCAAAACTCCGGAAGAAAAGAAGACGCTCTATGCCAAAGCTGTCTGCGCCGATTATTTCTTTATGAGCGCCAATGCCATCACCTTAGACGGTGAGCTTGTGAATATCGACGGCGCCGGTAACCGGGTGGCCTGCCTCTGTTCCGGTCCTGATAATGTCATTGTCCTGGCCGGAATGAATAAGGTCGTTGCTTCCGTGGAAGAAGGCCATGATCGGGTCCGCAATGTTGCGGCTCCCATCAATGCGCTGCGCCTGAACAAAAAAACTCCATGTGCCGCCACCGGAAGATGCTCCAAGTGCCAATCTCCCGATTGTATCTGCAGCCAAATTGTCGTCACAAGAAGATCTCATATTCCCGGAAGAATCCAAGTGATTTTAATCGGGGAAGAATTAGGATACTAAATCTACATACCCTCAGCGGATATTGGAATATTCTATAAAGCCTATTTTGCAAAAAAGAATGTGGTAAAACATGTAAACGGTCTTACCACATTCTTTCCTGCATTTTTTATTACTTTTCTATCTTTCTTCTGCGTCTTATCAGGTAGACGCCTCCGCACACTCCAAGAGTTAAAATTCCTCCAACCGCTCCCCATACAATCGGTTCGGTACCTATGCCCTTTGACCGTGCTGATTTTGAATTTTCTCTGTCCAATGCCGTAACATTTGCACTGCCTGCCGGCCCTGTCTCCGCTCCGTCATCCCCACCCGGGGAACGCCCGTCCTGTATATCTGTTACGGAGCTTGGAGGCTTTACGAAGTTCTGCCCCGTACCGCTCTCACTTCCGCCGGAAGGCGCTTTGCCTGCCTGATTGTTATCGTTGGCGCCTGCACGCTGCGCAGCCATTGTCACGGTAAAGGTCAACTCGTATGGATTATAATTTACTGACTCTGTCACAGGTATGGTAATCACCGCGGTTTTTCCTTCCTTACTCCTGTCATTTACCAATTTACCTGACAAAACAGTCCCGGAAACAGCCGGTGTCTCGGCAAAGATCTTGTCCGGATCCGATACCCGCATCTCACCCAGCTTGTAGCCTTCCGATAACATGGAATACATACTGAACACAGCGGCCCCTCCATACTCCATAGAGGTCGAGCTTGCTTTTGTGCCCTTATAATCTGCCTTATCAATAGTAAAGCTTGTTTCTATTGCAGGGTTCCAAGTATAATTGCCTCCGCTATGGGGCCTTACGGTTACCTTTGCAGTTCCTGCATTTGTATTGCTGCTAAGCACCATATCATAATCCGTTGCCGCTAACACGTCTTTGCCGTCCGATACCGTCAAGGCGGGTGTTATTCCACGCCCTGTATAGGTATAATTCCCGGAGACCTTTACCGTAGGAGTAATTGCCTTTGGGGTAATCTCGCAGGGAACCTCCACCGTATTGCTGCCCAGCTCATAATTATTGGCGGCTGCCCCATTTAATGTCAGATTCACTGTCATCTGACTTTGATTCCTTACATTCGGATCTGTGTAGCCTGTAGGTACACCTGTCACCTGTATTCTGTTTGTATCAGCAGCTAAAAGGTTTTCAAGAGCCAGCTGACCGGTGGCAGTTCCGCCCTCCCTTGTTTTATCATATGCCTTGCTCACCCTGTAGCTTCCCGCAGACACAGTAAGCACTCGTTTTTTTACATCCACCGTACCTTCACAGACAAGCTCATTTCTGTAGCTTCGCCCGCCAATGGTGCCATTGTACAGCACATGAAAGCTTTGTCCGCTGCCTACTCCCGGCGCACCGCTCTCCTGAAGCGTGAAATGTCCCTGGTTATTATCGCTGCCGCTTCCCGCTTTTGCCGTAATGGAGCCGATTTTCACAATATCCGACCACAAGTCTCCATAAACCGGGTCTCCCTTAAGACTCACCGCATTTGCAGCGGAAGCCTTTTCATTTCCTACGAAAAACTCCAATGTATTATTTATCTCCGGAGTAATCTCCAGGCTGCTTCCTGTAAAATGAATGGTATAGTTGGGATTTCTGCTATCTGTCAGATCGCCCTGAACAATGGCATAGGTGCCTACGTTTTCTCCTGCTCTGCGGGTTAACTGACCATTCAGAGGATATCCCGAAATCACATTGGAATATGCATAGGTCAACTCCGGATCCTGCTGACCATAGACCTTACTTTTTGCATCGGCAGTAACTGTCACCGGTCTGCGCTGAACGGTTACCTTGACCCGGATATCCTCCACTGTCTGATACTGCGGACTTTCCGGTATAAAAACCGCATTTAAAGTATTGGTTCCTGCCTCCCCGTAAAAGTTCACTTCATCGGCCCATGCAAAAGTTCCGGGAACCTCTTCTTTGTCTCCGTTCACCACAACTCCGCCTGTAAGCGCCTGGTTATCCACCGGATCGCCAAAGATCACTTCTGCCGTGGGCGCTGTCACCTCCAGCTTCAGCTTGCTTGGATCAAGATATGAGTAGGGAGAAAGGTCAAGAACCCCTCCCAAAAGATCAAACTGATTATTGCCGTATTCATAAGTAATGCTGTTGTTCCCCTGGTTCAGAGAAAAGGTATAGCCATCTCTTATCGTTCCTTCTGTTCCGGCTAAAAACAACTGATCCGGATTTCCGACCGCATCCTTATCACAGTTTGTTACATCTACCAGATAGGAATCTCCTTCCAGCGTAACAATATTCCACATATGGCCGCCGCTTCCGGTTCCTCCGGACATAGCTCCCTCTACCGTATAGCACTCGGCGTCCCGAAAGCTTGACAAATCACACAGGTACTGAAATGCCTTGGCATAGCCCTCACATACGACGTTCGTATCCGGATCCTCGTCAAATACCCAGATAAGCTGCCAGGGATTCCCGTAAGGAGTTGCCTCATCCTCATAGGCATCCCAGTTATAGGAAGCCAGATCGCAGATCTCCGTCATATAACCCTTGAGCTTATTGTAGTCAGACATATTTTGATACTTTCTCACAATAGCCTGCGCTTTTCTCATTGCATTCTTTGCCTCTGTGGTTTTTACCGTATCAGCTGCAAATTTATCAGAGTCCTGATATTCCTCGGCTACCGTCATAGAAATGGTAATCCTCAGCACGCGGCCATCCTCTTCCGGAGTCCAGCTGTAATTGCATCCGCCTCTTTTGTCATACCAATAAAATTCATATGGATGATCCATCAAAAGATATGAGAGCGTCCGCGTAATCATATCTCCTATTTCCTGCTCGGAATCAAACACAGTGGCAAGACTGCCGACGGTTACCACCGATGATGATCTCTGCCCTGACGCAATCCTCTTGGCCGCAGTCTGCAGTGCATTATATATTCTCTGCTCATCCTCTGTCATTCTGTCCTCTTCCGTGACATTGGAGGAATCCCCTGTCCTGCTTTGCCCCTTTTCTCCGTCCGGACCATAAGTTCCCTTAGCCTGCACGGATAATGACATACGCTCCATGCCGCTTCCCAGCAGAACTGCGAGCAGCAACAGTCCCAAAACGCTTTTCCATCTATACTTCCACGTCTTTTTCATACTTTCACCCCCTGCTATTTAAAACGATGCCCTCAAAAGCTCCCGTATCTCTACGGCGCCGTCTTGAAAGTATCCAAAGCCATTCATCTCTGAAATGAAAACCATTGTT
The DNA here is from genome assembly GCA_910574835.1 of Clostridia bacterium. Taxonomy (GTDB): domain Bacteria; phylum Bacillota; class Clostridia; order Lachnospirales; family Lachnospiraceae; genus Laedolimicola. The sequence continues at coordinate 439,512 of CAJTDE010000001.1, forward strand.
AATTATAGTATACCACAATATTTCCTCTGCACAAGCATCTTTACAACACTTTAACTGCCTGCCGCCGGTGTTTCAGTTCTCAGCTCATAGTTGTTGTATACCCGAAAAACAAGCTGCTCCTCCCCTGTCAGCTCCAAAGGGAATTGTACGGACTCTCCTGTTCCCCATAATTGCAATTTGCTATAAACGGCTCCTCCGTCCAGGCTGTAGTCGTAATACATGACCCGGCTCTCCCGTTCCACTCCATGAAGCGTAATCATCCATTTCCCGTCTCCGCGCTGTTCTTTTTTATACCAGACTTCCTCCGGCGGCGTTGTATCCGGACGGACTGGGGAAGCGGGAATTGTTTCTTCCAATTCCGGAAGCGCTGAAAGGGTCCTCCCCTTTTCCAGGCCAAAATAAGCTGCCAATCCGGCGGCATCCCTCTGTCCCAGCGCTTTTAAGGACTCTGATGTGTTCATCCGCGCCCAGTCGCTGTCCTCATCCATATATCCATGCTCCACAATCAAAGCCGGGATTCCCAGACTTTTACATTCCCGAATAATTCCATAATAATCCGCCCCCTTACTTCCCAATCTGGTTTTTACCCCTTTGGATACAAAGCCATAATCGGTAAGCTGCTTCAAAATGCTCTCTCCCACGCCGGCGCCCCTGGCATGGAAATGCTCAAAGGCTGATACAAAGACCTCGGAGCCATAAAAATTGTGTTCCGCAGAGGCATTTAAATGGAGGCTCACCAGAAGATCCCCGCCCACTGCTTCCGCATAGGCCGCCCGCTCCTTTAAAGTTAAAGCTTTATCTGTGTCACGAGTCATAAAAACTTCAACATTGCCATAGCCGGACAGCTCTTCCCTCATAGCCTGCGCAATTTCCAGGGTCAGATATTTCTCATAAGTATCCCGATAGATAGCTCCCAGCTCCTGTTCGTCCTTCACTCCCGGTCCTCCATGCCCTGGATCAAGCACAATCCGAAGCTTGGGGGCGGAAGCTTCGTCTGTCACCTCTCCGGCTATGCTTATCGCCGTATCAGGCTCCCGCTGCGTCTCCTGCGCCTGCCCGGTATTCTCTTCCTCTTCTGTCTCTCTGTCCTCTGCCAAATCTGCTGCCGCTTTTCTTTCCTGCTCCTCTAAAGCCTGCTCATATATCTCCCGGAGTATTTCTGACTGCGCTAAAATGACAGGTCCGGTAAATTTACCAGACCTGTCTATTGTACCTGATTTTGACCATACCGCAGCCACAGCCGCTATACTGATACCGCATATTGCCAGAGAGAGGATAAGGGGCCGAAAACTCCTTCTTCTCCCGTATCGCCTTCTATGTCTCATATTCTACTCATTCCGAATAGCCGCCAGGGGACTTAAATGCATGGCTCTCAGCGCCGGAAACAGTCCTGCAAGCATACCCATAACCACTGCAAATGCCATAGCCAGCAGCACCAGATAAATCGGTATATAGGAAATGCCGGAAGCATAAGTCGCCTTCGTTACAAAGTTAATAACCGTCGATATTCCATAGCTTAGCATCAGACCCACAAATCCACCGATAAGGCCGATAAAGCCGGCCTCCGCCAAGAACATATTCCGAATCGCTCCCATATCGCAGCCCAGCACCTTCATCACGCCGATTTCCTTGGTCCGCTCGTAGATAGACATCATCATTGTATTTGCAATGCCGATTGCCGCTACAAAGAAAGACACTGCTCCAATGCCGCCCAAAGCCATCTGAATTGAGCGTGACTGCTCCTGCACCTGATTCATCCACTCCACATTGCTCTCCGCCTGAAAGCCAAGGGCCCGGATTTGCTCCTGTACCTCTGTCACATAATTCATATCGTCCACACGGATATACGCCTGGTTATAATAAATTTCCTTGTATGGCTTGCCCGACTTATTGGTAGGCTGTCCCGGAATGACCTTTCCCTTAAATACCTTCTTCAGCTGAGCTTTGAGCGCCTCCACATCGCAGAGAATACTGTTGGCATTTTCTCCCCACTCCGTAGGCTTTCCGGCCATAAGGCCGCAGGCAGGTACCATATATTTCTTGGGCGCCGGTATAGGCGCTCCATTCTCGTCCGTGCCGCCGTACTGAGAATTGTAGTAGGCATCCGTATCAAAGATTACGAACATGGGGGAATTCATCAAATCCACATCTGCCAGAGTATAATTATCCTGGTCCTCATAATCATAATTCTCATAGAAGGGGTTCTGACCCGTCTTAGAATTATAAAAGTCCGTAATCACCGTATTTCCATAGAAAAACTGCAGTTCTGCGCCTTCCTCCGGCAGATTTCCCTCCGCAACAGCAAGGTCCATTTTCTCCAGCGCCTCCTGGCTCATACCACGAATAGACGCACTGTTTTCCCATACGCCCTGGCGTAGAAGAACCCATGTGCTCAAAACAGGAGAGGCTATCTCCACATGCTCCATATGCTTAAACTGCTCAATGGCATTATCATCAATCCGCACCGGCTCCTGGCTGTCACTGTCGCCGCCGCTGTCTGCGGAAACCGCTATGCCTCCTCCATAGTAGCTATAGCCGCCATCATTGGCATAGACCGTAATGGTTGTAAGACCGCCGTACTGCTCGATCTGCTCCATGCTCGCCTTATTAAGACCTAAACCCAGAGAAATCATTACTACAATCGATGCAGTTCCAATGACTACGCCAAGAATGGTCAGGATCGTCCGAAGCTTTCGCCGCCACAGACTGCTAAGGCTCATTTTGAATAGATCCTGTATATTCATAAGTTATTCCTCTTCACCTTCCGGGTTCTCTTCCTTTGAGCCATCCGGTTCCCGCACCTCCATGTCATCCAAATCGCCCAAATCATCCTCCAGATCCAAAAGCTCCTGGGCTTTTTTCTTCTTTTTTTTACGAATAACAAGAAATACGACTGCCGCAATGATAATCAAAATCACAGGCACCGCAACCCACCAGATTCGAAAGCCGCCCTGCTGATCCATCATATCTTCACCGTATATTTCATCCGTCATCATATCATCCGGAAAATACATTTCATTGACAAATAAAGTCATTTCCTTTTCGATGGTAGTTGTCTCGCCCGCCTCATCCTCAAAGGTAATCTCTATCTTTACTATGCCGTCGTCCATAGTTGCCGCTGCGCCTGATAAATAGGCGTCCACGTTGGAGGTTGCTCCCGGATCGATATTTCCCAGATATGTATCACCGCCGCTGACGGAATCTGCAATAAATTTTATGCTTGTATTGTAAAGCTTTGTCTTGCCAATGTTGTAAACGCTGAACATCACATTCGCTTCATTGCCTACTTCAATCGAATCGGGCATTACCTCAATGCTGCTGATATCTACCCGGGCCTCCTGACGGACCGGAATCGATACACTGGCCGTATTCTCATAGGCGTTGACATTCTCATCCTCGTAGTTCATCTTCACATTCACTACATAAGGCTTTTGAGCCAAATCGGAGCGCGCCTCCATCTCCATTGAAATGTCTCTGGTAGCTCCTGCCGCAATCCGATCTACAAAGATGGTGCTGGAGCCGGCTGTGGGCAGAAAAGCTGCCGCCACATAAGTCGTATCCGTGCTTTCGCTGGCTGCCTGAATATCAAAAAGCATATTCTGAACTGCTGTTGCCCGGGAGGTATTCTGCATATGCAGGGTTAAGGTAAAGGTCTCGCCCGCCCGCACCTCTTCCGGGGTCGTAGAGAATCCGGTTACAACCACACGGGGCGTTGATGCCGTTCCGTCTGCGGATACGCCGGTGGTTCCTTTTACATTGACGTATGTTGTCAAGGTTACATTTGTTAAGGTTTTATCTTCATTTTCAAAGGTTACGTTGAAAGCCAGGGGCATGTATCCGCCCGGGGCATCTTTTCTTGTCTTTAAGACCCAGGTCAGTTCCCGGCGGCGCTCCATGTCGTCCCCGCCGTCATCCGTACCGGGAAGACTGTCTATGGTTTGGGAATAGTTGGAGGTTTCTATTTCAAAGGGCCATTTGGCGGGATCTTCGCTGATCTGGGGGGTGACAACTACCTTATCCACATGATTACGGCCCATGTTAACAACGGGGAGAACAACACTGACGTGCTGTCCGCCATTTGCAACAGGAGTAACCCAATTTCCTCCTACCATAATATTATTGTTTGTGGTTTCAGGTTCCGGATCTGGTGTTGGCTCAACTGGCTGCTCATCCTTTACTTTATATGAATCCAGCTTTGCTTTTGCTTCAGACAAAGCCAAGTCTACAGCTCCTTTTGATATGTCCGCTTGATTTATTATAGCTTCCGTATCACTAATTACTGCATCTGCCTTATCCTTATTTCCCGCTTCCTGTATCGTCTTTTGTATAGGGAGATAATATTGTTTCAATTCTCTAATTGCTAGTCCCTTATAATTAGAATCTGCCGGTGTTAAATCAAAATCTATATCACTATTTTCCCCTTCTATAGCTTCCACTACCATCGGCTCCCATAACATCCCAACAGCCGGCGCCGCCAGCATACCGCACAGTGCAAGCACCAATCCCCTCTTTATCAGTCCCATTCTTCTCATGCTTCTTCTACCTCCCTATTCTTCCGATTGTCCTCTATCTTCACAATTTTACCATCAATAATATGAAATATCCGGTCTGCAAAACTGGCCAGATGATTATCATGGGTCACCATCACCAGCGTCTGATTTTGCTCCCGAACGATCTTCTTCATCAGCTCCATAACCTCCGCCGAGGTATTGGAATCGAGATTTCCTGTAGGCTCGTCGGCAAAGATAATCTCCGGGTCCACTACCAGCGCTCTTGCCACGCCGACACGCTGCTGCTGTCCTCCGGACATCTCATTCGGTTTGTGCGTCTTGTGTTTGGGCAGCCCTACCAGATTCAGCATCTTATCCGCCTTCTCCATCCGCTCCTTTTTAGACACTCCCCGAAATGTCAGGGGCAGCGCCACATTTTCTTTGGCATTCAGGGTCCCCAGCAAATTAAAAGACTGAAAAATAAAGCCCACATGTTCACGCCGAAACCGTACCAGCTGATTCTCATTCATCCGTTCCAGATGCTCGCCCCCCACAATAATCTCGCCTTTTGTGGGCTTTTCCAATCCGGCCAGCATATTCAGCATTGTAGATTTACCTGAGCCTGAAGTTCCTACAATGGAACAAAACTCTCCTTTGTAAATCTTTAAGTTCACGCCGTTTAGGGCTTTTACCTTATTCTGTCCTACCCGATAGATTTTATATAAATTTTTTACTTGAATCACCGGCTCCTTTTCCTGTGCCATAGCCATCCCCTTCCGCCTTAAACCTTCGGATATTCCCTTTTCTAATCCACTTTATATATGTAAACATAAACCAGGCAAATATACCATATCTAGCATAATACAAGCTCAGTATATCACAAGTATTTTCAAAATACTATTTAAGAATTCCTTAAATATACGGAAACGCCTCGCGGAACAGCGGCGTGTGAACCGTTACATCAAAGGCCCTTGTTTTATACAGGTTAGCATATAAGAGCATCATTTATGCATCACAAAAGTCTGCTTTTCTTCTGTACCGTACCAAAAAAGAACTGCTTACAGCTTCCCGTAAACAGTTCCTTTCATACTTTTTACTTAACTTTTTGAGCTTAAAACACCATATTCCCCACTGCCAAGTCCTTCACAATGGCAAACGCCTCCCTCGGGTGTTTGACAGTTGAATATTAAAAAATGTACTCATAGGCCGCATAAAGCCTATATTTTTTTGTCAAATTTCATTTTTCCTATTCCACGTTACTCCACATTGTGCT
>CAJTDE010000002.1 GCA_910574835.1 Clostridia bacterium
TGACTCGATGCTTGCGGAAGGATATTTAAAATAGGCATTTTTGATAAGCCGGTTTATGAGCCTGTTCTCCCGTTCCTGTATCAGCGTTTCAAGGAGCAGTTCCAAACGCTTTTCGTAGCTTACCACAAGCTTTATATCTTTTTCCTGCATTTCTATGATCCTTGCAAGGTCGCCAAGTTCCAATACAGATAAACTCTTTTTTATTTCAATGTTCATTTGTTGTCTCTCCTTTTCTGTAGTAATCCGCGCCTCTGACAATTCCGGATTTTTTATTGTTTTCCTTAAACTCTGTAAGTTCCTTCTCACTGTTTATGCTCTTTGCATTGGAATAGATGGTCTTATAATAAGGCATATGGTATTGCCTGAGCGCTTTATCACATGCTTTTTCAAGGATCTGGGGTGAATAGATGTCAGCTATGGAAAGTATGGCTCCTGCTGTCTGCATGGGCTGTTCTTCTACTTTTGCCTCGTCAAACATCCTGCGGATTACTTCAAAGGTTTTGGGGCCTGTTTCCCTTGCCCTGTCGCGCAGGGCATCCACTGACAGATTTTTCCGAAGCGGGAATGGCAGATGAGCCGGCTCTGTCCGCATGCCGTTTGCCATATGTCTGGGAAGTATCTGATGTCTTCCTATCTCGGTTCTGTTATAATAGATAAATACAAGATGGCTGTTAAATTTGACATCTACCTTGCAGCCGATATATCTGTATGGAACGGAGTACTGGCCTTTGTTCCACCATATATGGGAGTTGCTGCCAACTTTATGCCCATAAGACCATTCACAGACTTCATAGGGGATAAGCGGCAGGGTTCTCAGATATGGCTTTTCTTCCATTTCAAAGATGCTCCGGCGGCTGCCGGGGCGTTTTTGGAACGGCTTGTCATTGAATTCCTTTACTGCTTTCCGGATACCAGCATTTAATGCGGCTAATGATGTGAATACATCGTTCCTGAGTTTTGCGATGACAGCCGTGGCGATCTTACCCACAGAACCTTCAACGCTTGCTTTCTGCTTCGGCTTTTTGACACCTGTAGGCATGATGGCAACGGAATAATACTCGCCAAGGGAAAGATAGGCCTCATTTAGTATGATCTCGCCTCTTTTAGGATGCAGGGTCACTCCGGTTTTCAGGTTATCACAGACAATCTTTACTGGTGTGCCGCCAAAGAACCGGAACATGTTCACATGACAGGAAAGCCATGCTTTTTCATTCATGCTTGTTGCGGCTTCCACATAGATCATCTGACCGTATGGCATTGTTGCAACAAACAGGTATGCCGTTACACGCTCACCGGTATCAGGGTCCATATAGTTCATTGACGGACCTGACCAGTCGACTTCAACCTCTAATCCGGGTTTATGCTCTATGTGGCTCGTATAGTTTTTATCTGCCGTAAATTTCTTGTAATTTTTGGCAAATGTTATATAAGAACATGCATTCACCCCGTCTTTCTCACATCTGGCACAGTATTCTTCCCAAAGGAGCTTTTCTGTGACGCCTGTCTTCTTTAACTCTCTATGGACGTAAGAATAATCAACCGGAGCATATCTGGGTTTATATTTAAACTTATCCGGATAGAACAGTTCATAAAGCCTGTCGTCATCCCATTCGGAAATATCATCCCATGATTTGTCCGATTGTAAGAATAACGTCTGTACTTCAGCGACGGTATTTCTTGATACACCTAAAACTTTTGACACCTCCCTTGCGCTTAGATTTTTTCCCAGAAGTTCCAGAATACTTCTGACTTTTGTCTTCTTAAACATAAAAAGACCTCCCTATAGATTATTTGGTGATACTGCATCAGCAGTTCTCCAAGAATAACTATAAGGAGATTTATAGTGAAATCAAATATGTGTGCTGCCACAATATGTTGTGGTGGCTCTGAAGGTGGAAAATACCATTTCCGGGTGGCTCTGAAGCGGGAAACTGGTGGCTCCCAAGGGGGATAATATTCAATATACATCATACCCAAGGCTGTCGAGATACAGCGCAAACTGGCGCACGCAGGTCAGCCTGTGGGAACGGCTTTTGGCAGCCTCGTTTTCCCTTGGTGCTGTGAATGCCTCCGCCAGGCTGCGGGTTATTTTAATTTCGTTGGTTCCGAACTCGGTGGCAAACCGGCAGAAGCGGGCAAGACACTTTGGCTCCCCTTCATACTTGAATCCCAGGCTTCTCTTGTAGTCCACAAAGTCATTGGCTGCTTCGGCAAAAATGCCTGTCATTTCAGGTTTTTTTCGTTTTCCGGACATTACACGGTCACCTCCAATGCACATTTTTTCAATTCTGCGATGCTGATACGGAGATAGGTCATTGTGGTTTCCGTGCTGGTATGCCCAAGGATTTCCGAAATCACCGGAAGGGGCACTTCATGTTCCAGAAGGCGGCTTGCCAGGCTGTGGCGCAGGACATGGGAACCATGCTTGCGCCCCGCAGTAGGAATGCCGGATCTTTGAAGGTATCTGCAGACCAGTGCGCCTACACATCCCGGCTCAAATCCTGTATATGGCGGCTTCTGCCTGATAAAAACATGGTCCGAGGCGGTCTGGGGCCTCGCGGTTTTTAAGTAACAGATGATAGCTTCGCCGACATCTTCAAGCAGCGGAAGTTCAAGGGGGTTCCCCGTTTTCTTCTGGATGATGCGCAGCCTTTCTTTTTCCCAGTCGATGTCTGACATCCTGAGCCCCGCTACGTCACTGCTTCGGAGTCCGAGCCTCGCAATCAGAAGGATAATGGCATAATCACGCCTGCCACACGGATTTCCCAGATCCACCGACTTAAGAAGCGTGCTTACCTCGTCCGACGTGTAAGATGACGGCAGGCGGCTCTGGCGGTTATAGTGGACATTTGGGATCTTTGAAAACAGTTCGTTTTCCATGTAGCTGTTTTCGTAGCAGTATTTCAGGTAGTACCGTACAGCGCGCATGTTGGCACAGATAGAAGATTTTTCCATTGACCCAATGTACTTAAGGAAACGGTGGACATTCTGGAGCGTGATGCAGCCAGGCGAATGAATTCCTTCCCCATCCAGGAAAGCAAAAAAGCGTTCAAGATAAAGAAGGGACAGCTGGTTTGTTTTATCGCTGATGCTGATCTTTTTGCGGTAATCAAGGTATTCGTCCGTGCTTTCCTGGAATCCTTCCGGAACCGTATAGGCTTTTTTCGTCACTCCGAAACAAAGGACTATATGACCGGTTCTTTGATAATCAGAGAGGAAGTTGATGCACCGGCTATAAATAACCGGCCATTTTTTTGCCGCAACCTTCTCTGACATATGGTAATGTTCCTCAAGGAACTGCAGACCGAAATCTATGCTGAACACATCCGTTTCGTGAATGCGGGCATAGGCCAGCAGCTGTTTTCCAAGCGTTTTAAATATTCGTTGATAATAATCCGAAGCACCGGCCGCCATAAGAGCCTGGCCTGTTTCAGACACAAGAGTCTGAAGATTAAGTGTTTCCATAATGTAGTTACCTCCGTATATGATTTATTTTACCTATAAATCATTCGGAATTATGGAAAGTAAATCAAGAGGGAACTTCCGTATTTAAGGGGACTGTGGATATAAACTTTACATAATATTTAACTTGCCATAACCGACTCCGCCTTTCTGGTTTGCGATTGCGATTATTTTACACATGATAATTCTCCTTTGCTTTCTACTGGTTTTCTTTTACGTTGCTTTTCCTGACTTCCACATAAGTCCTGTAATATTTCTTTGTCCCTTTGTTTGGGAACATATCGGAAAACTCCGTCACTTCGATTTTCGGGTTCCTCTGTAAAATCTTCCCGAACCACTTAATATCGTTCTTCGTTCCCATAAGCCTGACTTTTAACATCAATCCCGTCCTCCGAACATGGCGTACAGATCATGGTTATACGTTGCGTATTCCGGATAGCGTATCTGTATCGCCTGCCAAAAATAGGGCGCATAGGCACAGCAGAACAGTTCTTCCACTGTGTACCGTCTGCACTCGTCCACCTGTTCCTCCGCATCATCATAATCAAGGACACTCGGCGTACCGTTGCAGTAAAGGTTATACGCCATCCTGACTACTTTCACGCTCCCGCTGGTCTGCCAGCCTTCATGCAGGCACTCTGTTTTTACACAGCCTGTCTTAAAATCATAGATACTGTAAATGTTCCTTCTTGTGTCATCACTGATACCAAGACAATATACAAGTGCCTTGTGGTATACGTCCTGATACCTGACCTCTTTCAATTTTTCGTAGTAGAATTTTTCATGTGCATCGCTGATAAAAATAATCGCTTTCTCTTTTTCTGCTCCTAACGCTGTATTTGCCATAATTAATCTCCTTAAATTTTTTAATATTATGAAGGATTTGAGAAAATGAGTTTTAAGGGATTACGATAATTGAGTAAACTTCGCCGAAGATTGTGAGTATCCAATTTACTCAACAAAGCTGTTGAGTAATACTCAATTTGAAGTGATTTTAGACGGTTTTTAACGGTAAAAGACGGTATTTCCATCTTGACCTTTTTTTGAATAGAAAAAGGCTCCGAATCCCTCATAATCACTTGAAAATGCGTGATTACAAGGCATTCGGAGCCTTATAATTTTTATACAGTTATTTCAAATGCAAACTTCGCTTACATGCCCATCTGTTTTGCGAACTCTCCCTTTTTTATGTCCCGGACACACATCCCCGGAACTATGTATTTTACTGGCTTTGCAGTGATTTTTGACTGTTCTAAGACAGCGGCTTTTCAACCGTATCCCCCAAATTTTATTTTGGGGGAAAATTCATTTTGCTTTCTAAAATTTCCGATTTCTCATTTTTCAAATTTGGGGGATAGTTATTTTCCATTTGGAGGGATTTGGGGGATAAGATTCTTCCCCCAAATCCCCAATCTCTTCCTAGCGACTATTAGATGTTTGAGAAATATCTAATTTCCTCTAACTAAACTTGCAACAAAAATAACATCATGAAGTTTTTAGACTCTACCAACTTTTTAATCTCTATCCTTCAACCGCAACAGTCGCCATATACAATTCCTGCATATTTTTCTCTAAAACGCTCAATCCCGCCTTTTTAAATTTATACCTAAGCAAAGCCGCTTTCGCGTCCTCATGCGTAGACAGGACAATTTGTCCGATTCCCTGCTGTGTCAATAAATCAGCCAATGAAATAGCGCTGATATCATCAATGGTCTGCAATGGATCATCTATTAATAAAATATCCAATCCATCTGTTTGCCCATATACATTTTTTATAGACAATAAAAATGCTATAGAAAGACCATTGAGCTGTCCCGTGCTTAAGATATTATAAACATCATTTCCATTTTTCGAAGCTGCCTCAAAAACCAACTGATTTGTCCGAACAACCGCCCGGATCCCCAGTCCCAATGGATAATTTTGTATGATTCTCCCACTGTACACCAGCAAAGGAATCTTTATCGCATTTGTAAGCTGCGTTTGATAATCTTTGCTAGCTGCTTCATATTTACTTACTAAAGTTTTTAACGCTTCTGACATAGAATCTCTTTTTACCCCATATTTTTCATAATCCTCTTCTAGCTTTTTTAGCTTCTCTTTTTCAGTTGATAGCTGTAAAGAGAATTTGTCATTAAATAACTTTGTTATATATTGTTCCTTGCTATGCAGTTGTTCCACTGTATGTCCTGGTTTCGTGTTATGATAATATTTATTATGGATTGATTTGTATAATTCTATCTCTTCATCCTTCAAAACAATTTTATTAGGAACTTCTTTGCCCTGGATTATTTCCATCAGTTTCTCATATTTGCCTGAAAATTCCTCTACATTGAATGCTTCATTTGGATTGGAGGAAAAGTCCGATATCCCCAATTTGATCAAGTGATTACGCAATTTTTCTGTGGAAAGCGCCCTACAGCCTGACAGTGAATCTTTCATTTGGAGTAAAAGTTTGTTTTCTTCAAGACGCTTTTGTAAAATCGGAATTATGCTTTGCTGGAATATTCCTGATATTTCTATTTCTAAATCTTCTATTACCTTCACACCATCTGTATGAATGTCTTTAATAAAACTTTCTGTTTCTATAATAGCCTGGTTAATATCTGTAAAATCTGTCCCACACAATGGGCACTTATTTGGGTTAAATTTACCCGCCTCTACCGCATGATTATATTGGTCAATGAACGTCCTTCTGGCCTTTGTCATCTGTGCCAAAACTTTATCCGCATCGGCCAGTTGATTCCGTTCCCTTTGTTGGCTTAACAATAGTTCCTTTAATCGCTCAACCACTTTTTTATCTATATTGACTTCTTCAAAGTGCTCCTCATCGACCAACCATTTACTTTCCGAAAAATCCTTCAATAATCCTATGTCTTTGCCCAAACTCTGTAGAAGGCTTTCATTTTTATCAAGCAGTGAAATCTCTTCACTATAAAACAATGCCATATATATCAGCTTAGATACACCCTTTAATTCCTTTACAACAGCATTATCTATATATTTGATATATTCCTCATAATTTTCTACGAATTTGCTTATTTGCCGAAGCGGCAGGATGATAGAGTCATATGAAACATTTTCATCTATTACTACAACATCAAATGGATATTCTTCCTCTCGAAACAGCCTTACATCTTCCCCTGGCAATTTTTCATGGTCTGAAACACTTTCTATTTGTTTCTCTAAAGAAGTCACCTTTTCTCTCGCAGACTTTATCATCTCTTCCTTTTCTTCTGTTTCCTGCTTAATTCTTTCCCCCAAAGATTCCTGGATTGATTTTAATGTTTTTATTTTCTCTTGCATTTCCGTATTATCCGAAAGGGAAGAAACATACTCTTTCCTATCTTTGTATTTATTCTGAAGGAAATTTAAAGATTCGCTTTGTGAAATATACATTCCAATATCAAACATATTTAGGCTGAATCCTAATTTATCATACAGACTCTCTTGTTCTATCTGCTGAGCATTCAGCAAAAGTATGCTCTCGAACTCTTCTTTACATAGCAGCTTTCTTTCAATCCGCAGTTCCCCTTCCGTATCAGATGATAAAACTGCAGTTATGACAATATCTTTGTTGGCATCGTTTGCCAACATTCCTATTGTTTCTGTTTTCCTGTTCTGCAAATTTGGATTAAAATGTTTCATTCGACCCGTAAGCAAAATCTCTATCGCATCAAACAGAGTTGTTTTGCCATATCCGTTCTGCCCATCCAAAATGACAATATTACGGTTACTAAATTCAAATACCAATGGTTTTTCATCTGTAATATATTTAAAATTTCTAATACAAATATTTCTAAATGTATAACCCATCTACTATTCCTCCATCAGCTCCTGGTATATTGCATCGGATATTTTCTCTATATCAGCGTTTCCACTTTCTATTGCTTCGTTAAAAATATTATTTATGATCCCTACTGTTTCTTTTTGTGTCTTTCTTGTCCCATCCGCTTTTTCCTTTTGCGTCTGCCTGATCCCATCAATTCTTTTCTGAACCATTTTATCAAAATCATTCATTACAGCTTTTGGGAACACTGGATTAAAAAAAGGGACTTTCGCCAACAGCCGTGTTAAAAAATCCACTTGGGCATCTCCCTCATCTAGAAATTGTAAGGCTTCTAATATTTCTGTAAGGGCAGAAGAACCTTTTTCTGACAGTACATGATACCAGTCCATGAAGGATTTTAATTCTTGTCTGGTATAGTAAAACACATATTTTTTATAAAAGAATTCATTTTCTTCAATCTTTATAACATATGGGTAAATGCTTTCATCTATATTTTCTATCTGCCACAATAAAATCATATATGAGTCGCTTGGATTAGGTTCTCCAATTGCTGCAAACGCCTCGTTATTCCGCAGGATATCTTCAATCTGCGGTAAATTGTCATCTTTTTCATCATCCATTTTAAGTTCAGCAAAATAATAATACTTTTTCTCACTGCCTGAGTAATCAATATACAATTCTACATCTTTATTATATAAATCTATCTTTGTTTCCGCATCCTTCTGAAAGGGAAGAACATTTCCTTCATTAAGCAAACGAATAATATCAATTATAACATCAATCATGATTGCCTCCGTTTTCATTAAATTTGTCCTGCAGTTCTTTTGAAGAAATCAATTCTATTTCTCTATAGTAATGGTTTATTTTTTCTGGATTACTTTCCTTCCACCCGGATGTTATCTGAGCCTGAGATAAAAAACCGTTATAGCTTCCTGGAATGACAGTTATACTATTTCCTTCTAAAATATCCATAATATCTGTGTTTTGGATCATGTTCTGGAATATCCTTTGCAAAGCCTTTCTTTTTCCTCTGCACCCACTGGTTAAATCCAATAGTGTAGGAATTATTTTCCTGTTTGGCGCATTGGAATATTTCGATTGTAAATATATACCATTCTCATCCCCTAATATTTTTTCAGGACTTTTACTTTGGTATAATAAAAAATAGATCTCATTCTGCAATCCCTTTATCGGAAAATTCTCAGCCATTGCCAGGGAATTGTCCCATCCATCTATTTTATCTGGATTTAATACTTTGCAGAATTTTGTATAATCCGAAATTTCCATTATCTTCTCATAAGCCACTTTTGCGGCACATACCCTTCTGCAGTCTTCCAAAGAATCCTCACAAATATCCTGGCATAAGCCATCTAATGCCATTTCTGCATTTTCCATAATATAATCATAGATCTTCTCTTTCAAATAAAACTCATTCCGCACATGCTCTTTCTTTACCGATTGATTGATAACATTCAAAAAGCTGGAGAACGGTATGGTATAATCCCTTTTCTTAGTACCTTGTTTATGCATCAAGGCAATCCTATCGTCTAAAAATAAACACAATTCTCCATATATAATTTCAACTTGGTTCTCATCATATCCTTTTTCCTCTAGAAACTTCTTTATTTCTTCGATAATCAAATCCTTTACATCGCACACTCCTACAATTTTTGAATCGTGCTTATAAAGTTCTATGCTTGCATTATATGTATTAGAATCTTCATCCCAGTCAGCCACATCCCTCGCTACCATAAGGTAACATTTTGCCATTGGATTCGAGGAGCCATTTCGATGTTTTAACAGCTTGTCCATTGCGGTACTATAGCTGCTCCATTTTGTTACCGACAACCACGCTTTCACTTGATGAAATGAAATATATTCAAAATCACGCAAAATACAAAAATCCTCTATCTCCTCTAAATTTACAGAATATACCCTTCCATCTTCCTCTTTACTTATTTGATTTATCAGCTTTAATATATATAATAGCATTACTTTACCTTGGTAATTAAATCCACTCCATGTGGGAATTGCATCATTACCCCTACTCACATTTCCACCTCTTGACTTCCTCTATTCGTTAAACTCACATTATATCAAGATATAACAGAAATTTTTATCGCTATCTGATAGATAAAATTTGTAAAAATCAGTTTTCATTAAACTATCTCGCATCCTTGCCATTATTCTTCTTACTTAACGCTCTCTGGATTATCTCATCCACATTACTTTCCTTTACTTTTCCCCCTTCATATTTTTCAACTTGAAGCACTGCCTGTTTTGACAATGCTTCATCATATTCCTGTTCCATGAATAATTCTTTTAGGTTTTCTGAATCTAAAGCCGCTTTCAAAACCTGTATTGCATATTCGGAAATATTATCCCACCCGCCATACAGATTTTTTACTGCGCAATCAATCTGCTGGTAATTTAAAGACTTTCCTCTTCCTTCTTGTTCGCTTAAGATACCAATAATATCAGACAAATCCTTCTTGTAACGTCTCCCGGACATTAATTTCATGGCAACAAGATATTCCGCACTAATTGTTCTGATATTCAATACATTAGAATAGGTACGGTAATACTTAGAGTATTGCGACAATTTAGGACTATAAGAACTCGTATTCTTAAAGTCTGCATTCAGCCAGCCATTTGGCAAACTGAGACGGTCTCCTACTGCGTTCACCGCTTCCTTCATGGCTGATGATGCTGTTATGACTGCATCGATATCATAGGTCATTTCACGGAACCCATAATTTGCAAGGATTGCTGCGCCCCCAACTAACACAATCTCAGCAGGTGTATTTTTCCCATTTCTTTTCCGAAACTCTTTTGCCAATTCTTTCAAATAATAATCCAAATTTTCTTTGGTAAAACCTTTCTCAACAGACATTCCTTATCTCGCTTTCTATAATATTAAACCTCAGAAATTCGGGAATCGCTTCTTTTAAACATTGTTCTTTCCTATCAAGCGAACCATCCAATTTTGCAGCAAGAACAACATCCCACGGATATAACGGCTCCGACAGCTTACAGTTCCTTATATCTTCATAATCATTGCACAATGGAAGTCCATTTTCCCTGCTTAAATAATCTACCATAGCCAGAAGATAAAAACTTTCCCGATACCATTGCCGTTCCCAATAAGTCCTTATTTGATTCTCCTTTAAAGTGTCAATAATAAAATCAATTTCTCCTTTATCTTTCACTAAATGACAGATATTACTTTTATATATTTCAAAATCTCTTAAATTGGGAGCGTTTTCATCTTCTTTAAAACATTCTGTTAAAAGTTCTTCCATTGTCAAATGAAGTGTCCTCGCTAATTTATATATTGTTTCTGCGGTACATTTTTCAATCCTGGTTTTCCCTTTCACAATATCTGATAATGTAGTATATGGTACATGGCTTTCTTTCGCACACTGATAAACAGAAAGCTGCTTTTCCTTTAACAAATTCATCAATTCCATTTCTCTATTCTCCATTTCATGGATTCTTTTCTATTGATTATAACGGTATATCGTGACAGTGTCAAGAAATGAAAATTCAACATAAAACACTAAAAACCCCTGCAAATGGCGCATACACACCACTTACAAGGGTTCTCATTCCTATCTCTATTCGCCTTATTTCGACAAATTTCTACTGATTCATCTGCTTCGCCACCTCAGCCGCAAAGTCCTCGTTCTTCTTCTCCATACCTTCCCCGGTCTCAAAGCGAACAAATCCTTTAATCGTGATGTTAGCACTATTAGCCTTAGCCACCTGTGCCACATAAGCGGCCACAGACTGCTTCCCATCCTCAGCCTTGACATAAACCTGATCCAGCAGACAGATCTCCTTCAACTCCTTATTAATACGTCCCTTAATCATACCTTCGATCACCTTCTCCGGCTTCTGGGACTCCTTGGGATCATTCTGGATCTGTGCCAGCAGAATAGCCTTTTCCTTCTCAATATACTCCGCATCCACTTCTTTATCACTTGTATAAAGCGGCTTCAAAGCTGCTGCCTGCATAGCAATATTCTTTGCCATCTCTTTCACATTGTCATTGATCACATCTGTCTCAACATCCACCAGAACGCCAATCTTTCCGCCTGCATGAATATAAGAAGCGATGAATCCGTTCTCCTCCTCCATCTGACGGAAACGGCGGATATTCATATTCTCGCCGATAACCGCGATCTGAGCAGCCAGAGCTTCCTTCACGGTCATGCTGCTGTCCTTCTCCCAGGTCTCAGCCATAAATGCATCAATATCAGCCGCGCTGGTATTCACTGCCTGTGCCGCAACATCTGCAACAAAAGCCTGGAACTTGGCATTCTTAGCTACGAAGTCTGTCTCCGCATTGACCTCAACGACTACGGCCTTCTTGTCATCATTTACAAGGTGGGTTGCCACGATACCCTCCGCCGCAATACGGCCGGCCTTCTTCTGGGCGCTGGCAAGTCCCTTCTCTCTCAGCCAGTCGATGGCTGCTTCCATATTTCCATCCGTTTCGGCCAGGGCCTTTTTACAGTCCATAATGCCGGCGCCGGTTGTCTCTCTTAACTCTTTTACCATTCCTGCTGTTACTGCCATTGTTCTTTCCTCCATCTATAAATTCCCGCAGGCGTATAACGGCCCGTTTCATACGAACCGCATCCGCTGCAAAGTAAATGACTGCTTAAAATGCTTCTGGCTTACTCCTCTACGGGCGCCTCAGCCTCGTCAGCATAGTCGTAAGCTTCCTCTACGTCCTCTGCCTGTCCCTGATTTGCCTCTACTACGGCGTCAGCCATCTTGGATACCAGAAGCTTCACTGCTCTGATTGCATCGTCGTTGCCGGGGATTACGTAATCCAGCTCCTCCGGATCACAGTTGGTATCTGCGATTCCGATCAGGGGGATTCCCAGTGTATGTGCTTCCTGAACGCAGATTCTCTCCTTCTTCGGGTCAACTACGAAGATTGCATCCGGAACTCTCTTCATTTCCTTGATACCGCCAAGGTTTCTTTCAAGCTTCTCCCACTCTTTTCTCAGTGCAATAACTTCCTTCTTGGGCAGTACGTCAAAGGTTCCGTCCTCGGACATTCTCTCAATGGCCTTCAGACGATTTACTCTGCTCTGGATGGTCTTGAAGTTGGTCAGCATACCGCCGAGCCATCTCTCATTTACATAGAACATGCCGCAGCGCTCCGCCTCGGTGCGGATAGCATCCTGTGCCTGCTTCTTGGTTCCTACGAACAGAATGGTGCCGCCGTCCGCCACAATGTCAAATACGGCCTTGTAAGCATCATCCACCATTCCTACGGACTTCTGCAGGTCAATAATGTAGATGCCGTTACGCTCGGTGTAGATGTAGGGAGCCATCTTAGGGTTCCATCTTCTTGTCTGATGTCCGAAATGAACACCTGCTTCCAGTAACTGCTTCATTGAAATAACGCTCATGTTTCTTACCTCCGTTTGGTTGTTCTTCCGCAAGCCCTGTCTGCCGCAAAGACCAAAACACTATGCTCTGGCACCGTTCTTGGCAAGGACCGCGTGATTTTTCACTAACTTAGAAAGTATAGCATGGAAAAAGGGCTTTTGCAAGCCCTTTTTCCTATAAATTCCGCTTTTGAAATATTAAAATTCCGCTTAAAATTCCGCTTTTCTCCTTACATCACACTCTGCGTAAACAGAGACTTTACATGCTGCACTTCTTCCTCCGTAGCCTTGGAAGCCGGTACATAGTACTGCTTTGCACGAGCGATCTGATACAACTCCTCCTGGGACATCTCACACTTGTTCCGCAGATCCTTTAAAGTCTGCTTAAGGCGGGGTTCCTCAGTCTGAGGAATCATTTCTCCGAACATCTTTAACTCTCCGTTGATACCAACCAGGGTATCCGCTACCATCATCTTCTCATTCATCTCGACACCCTCCTAACCTAAAAACTGCATCAGCTGCTGCTTATTTTCCTTGGCTGACTGAGCCGCCTTCTGGAAAAACTGCTTTACCTGCTGATCCGTGGCATTGTTTGCGTAGTCGTTCATTTTACAGTGGGTGGTGTCGTAGCCTCCGATAAGATGACGAAGGTTCTGTACATCCAATTCAGATAATTCTGACTTCATAAATAAATACCTCCTATTTTAAGTCGCTGCGCGACGGCACTAAAGGGTAAAGTCGCTTCGGCACACCTGTAATGAGAGGAACTTTTATTCGAAAGGACGCTCATAAAAGTTCCTCTCGTACGCCTTTGCAGCTTTACCTGCCGGCAAAAAAATATTTCGCAAAATTACTTAACTTTTCTTAGCCGGACTATTTCAGTTCCGCAGTATCTCACACAGTACTCATTACAGAGATAAATTTCCAAGCGCTAAATACTTGTATCCGTAAATCCATCTGAGTACTATACGGGATTCTGCCATATAAAGCTCCCTGTTCAATCAATTCCGAACAGTTACTAACAGTATCCCGAACAGAAGGTATTTTTATACGGCTTAGCCGCAGACAAAGTTTGCCTGCCCATACGGGCAGGCAAACTCACAACTCCAACCATTTTTTTCCAAATCAACCAGCTAACCAGTTATACAATTCTTCATATTTTTTAGCAGAAGCGCCCCAGGAGAAGTCAACCGCCATAGCCCGGTCCACAATCTTATTCCACTCACGCTTCTTGTCATAATAGATACTCTCCGCATAGCGAATAGTATGAAGCATCTCATGAGCATTGTAATTGAGGAAGCTAAAGCCTGTTCCGGTGCTCTCATACTCATTGTACGGCTCCACCGTATCCTTAAGCCCGCCCGTCTCACGGACAATGGGCACCGTGCCGTAGCGCAGGCTCATAAGCTGGCTTAAGCCGCACGGCTCAAACTGAGAGGGCATCAGGAAGGCGTCGCAGGAGCCGTATATCTTGTGGGACATGGCCTCGGAGTAGAAGATATTGGCCGATACTTTGCCCTGGTACTTCCATGCAAAGTGGCGGAACATATTCTCATACCGCTCCTCGCCCGTTCCGAGAACCACAAGCTGAATCTCATCCTGGCACAGCTCATCCATCACATAGGCAATCAGATCAAAGCCCTTCTGATCCGTCAGACGGGAAACCACGCCGATCATCATCTTCTTGGGATCTACTTCCAGACCAAGCTCCGCCTGGAGAGCCGTCTTATTTTTCACCTTCTCCTTGCGGAAGTTCACGGCATTGTAATTCTTAGCCAGGAACTTATCCGTCTCCGGATTGTATTCATTATAGTCGATGCCATTTACAATGCCACGAAGGGAATTGGCCCTTGCATTCATAAGGCCGTCCAGATGCTCGCCGTAGTAGGGCATCTTAATCTCCTCCGCATAAGTCTCGCTTACGGTCGTCACCGCATCCGAATAGACGATGCCGCCCTTTAAGTAGTTGGCATCCCCGTAGGCTTCCAGCTTATCCGGCGCAAAGTAGGAAATGGAAAGCCCCGTGATATCCCGCACGGTCTTCATATCCCATACACCCTGGAACTTCAGGTTGTGAATGGTCATAATGGTCTTGATTCCCTGGAAAAACGGATTGTTCTGGAAGGAATCATTTAAAAATACGGGCACAAGTCCGGTCTGCCAGTCATGGCAGTGAATGATATCCGGCCGGAAATCAAGAGAAGGCAGAGCGGAAATTGCCGCCTTGGAGAAGAACGCAAACTTCTCAATATCCTCATAAATATTTCCGTAGGGCTTTGCGCCTGCAAAATAATATTCATTGTCAACGAAGTAGAACTTGATTCCTTCATATTCCAGCTCCAGAATCCCCACATACTGGCTCCGCCATGCAAGATTCATGTAGAAATGTGTCACATACTGCATCTTGTCCCGCCACTCCTGCTTAATGCACAGATACTTGGGAACCATCACGCGAATATCGAAATATTCCTTGTCAAAATACTTGGGCAAAGATCCAACTACGTCTGCCAAACCTCCGGTCTTAATAAAGGGTACTGCTTCGGAAGCAATAAATAATATCTTTTTCACCGCATTTCCTCCCTATTTCCCATATGTAGATGGGTATTTGTGATATTTTATAATCATTATACCTCATATAGGAAGTATTTGAAAGGGAAACTTTTGCAAAATGTACAAATAATGCTTTCTAAGGTCAGTCTTATGACACCTTTGCCTTATACTCCAGCCGTATCCGATCCGAAATCAATGCGATAAACTCCGAATTGGTAGGCTTCCCCTTTCCCGTGCTCACCGTATACCCGAACAGCTCGTCTATGGTATCCATCTTTCCCCGGCTCCAGGCTACTTCGATGGCATGGCGGATGGCCCGCTCCACACGGCTCGGCGTGGTCTGATGGTTCTTGGCAATGGTGGGATACAGCACCTTCGTAATAGAACTGAGCATGTCCATGTCCTCCACGGTCATCATAATCGCATCCCTCAGATATTGATAGCCCTTGATATGAGCCGGCACTCCAATCTCATGAATCATATTGGTCACATCCGTCTCCAGATCCCGCTCCTCATAAGAGTCCCGCTTGCGCTCTACCGCTTCCACCCTTTTTATAGGATTTAAAATGCGTTCGCCCCGGCTGCGGATGCTTCGAAGCCTTCCCAGAAGCAGCTCATTGTTAAAGGGCTTCATCATATAATAATTGGCTCCCAGAGCAAAGGCGTCCTCCGTCACATCTTCCTGGCCGATGGCCGACAGCACAATAAAGGCAGGCTGCTTTTTGATGTTCTTATCCTCTTTCAGCTTTTCCATCACGCCCAGCCCGTCCATTTTCGGCATAATCAAATCCAGAAGCACTACGTCAGGCTGGCTTTTGCGTATCATGTCCACCGCATCCTCACCGTTTCCCGCTGTCCCTACAATCTCCATTCCGCTTTCGCTGCGTATCATGGTCCCCAAAAGCTCTACGATTCGTTCATTATCATCTGCAATTGCAACCTGTAGCTTTTCCATATCTGTCCTCCATCCTCTAGCAATCATTTTCAATCCAAAATCCGTATCATGCCAACGGCTTTTGTCTGTTTTACCAGATGTTTCCTAACAACATCCTCATTATAGACAGAGAACCTGACAGGAAGCAATTCCTTTCTACCTCCTTTTTCAGACAGCGAATAACAGCTTTCGACGTAATTCTCTAAAGATTTACATGTTCCAGCATATTCTCAATAAAAACTCCAAAGCCTTTTGTGGAATCCTGTACAAATACGTGGGTAACGGCCCCCACCAGCTTCCCGTTTTGGATAATTGGACTTCCGCTCATCCCCTGCACAATACCCCCGGTAAGATCAAGAAGCTCCGGATCTGTCACCTTTAAAATAATTCCCTTGTTCATATCCTCATCCTTACCATGTATCTCCAGGATTTCCACCCGATAGTCCTTCACCTCGCCGCTGACAGAGCTTCGGACAAAAGCCTCCCCCAGCTCAATCTCCTGCTTGTAGCCGATTTGAAGCGGCTCCGCTTCCACCTTTTCATAAAGCCTGTCCTCACCGTTTCCGAAGATTCCCACAGGCGTATTATCCGTCAGCTCTCCGCAGATCAGCTCCTGCCGGTAGCGTATCAGGCCGGAAAGCTCCCCCGGCGTGCCCTTCTCTCCCTTTTTGATATCAATGATATTCGTGTCATAAAGGGCGCCCTGAGATATTTTGAGAAGTCCTCCCGTATCCACATCGTTTACTCCGTGGCCCAATGCCCCGAAGCTGCCGCCCTTTGTAAGAAAGGTAAGGGTTCCGATTCCCTGGGTATTGTCCCGCACCCAGATGCCGAGCTTATATTCCTCCTGTCCCGTGCGAACCGCTTCTATTTTTACCTGCAATGGTTCCCCGTCCCGCTCCAGATCGAGAATCACATCCTCGCCGCCCTGTGCGTTCACCGCCTCAATCAGCTCTTCCTTGTCGGAAACGGCCGTTCCGTTAATCGCTTTCAGATAATCTCCCCGCTGAACAATCCGGTAAGCAGGCTCATAAGTCAGCCCGTCCATGCCGGTCACCTCTCCTGTTCCGATGATGAGAATCCCTTCCGTTTCCATATAAATGCCGATGGGGATTCCGCCCGGAATCACATAGGCTGGTTTTATAACCTCCACCTGTGCTTCCTTTAACGGAATCATCCCCAAAAGCTTATATTCAATGATATAGCTTTCCGGGGCATACGCATTGGCCGAAGCTTCCGCAAGCCCCGGTTTTATTTCCTCCGTTATAAAATAACCGGAATAAGCAGGAGCCGGCTCTCCCTCTGTCTGGGTATAGGAATCAGGGATTGTGTCCCGCAGTTCCCCAACGCCCAGAAATCCAAGCCCTGCCAGGGCAATCATCAGAATCCCAATCAGACAGCGCCGATATCCTCTTTCATCCATGATTTCACATCCTCTTCTTAAATCGTAAAAAGGACGCGGTTTTCCCGCATCCTTCTTTTGTATGGCGTTTCAATATAGAATCGAACGCTGTACTAGTATGTGAAATCTTAAGCTCCCTAGACTAGTATATTGTTTCCAAAATGTAATCCCGCTTACTTTTTTTCCGATTTTTTTGCATCTGCAAGATGCTTCATTTCCTCCGCATTTTTCATCACGGCATCCGTAATCTCCGCGCCGCCCAGAATGCGGGCAAGCTCTTCAATCTCCTCCGTCTGCTTCAGCTTTCTTATACGTGTTCTTGTTTCCCCATTATTTACCATTTTTTCAATGCGGTAATGACTGTCGGCCATCGCCGCTATCTGGGCCAGATGGGTGATGCAGATGACCTGCCGCGTCTTTCCGATCAGCATCATTTTTTCCGAAACGCGCTGGGCCGTCCGGCCGCTGATTCCCACGTCAATCTCGTCAAAGATCACCGCGTCAATATCGTCCTTATCCGCCAGCACCGTCTTGATGGCCAGCATAATCCGGGACAGCTCGCCACCGGATGCAATCTTCATCAGCGGGCGCAGCGGTTCCCCCGGATTCACGGAAATTAAAAATTCCACATCATCTTTCCCGAGAGACGTATATCCCTCCAATGTTTCAAAGTGCAGCTCAAACTTTACATCCAGGAAATTCAGATCCACCAGGTGATCGCGAATCTCACCGCAAAGCTTCTTTGCGCCTTTTTTGCGGATCTTCGACGCCCGATCACAAAGCCTGGACAGTTCTTCCTCCGCGGCGGCAAGATCTTCCCGAAGCTTTTGCAGATATCCGTCATAATCCAAAAGATGCTCCAGACGCTCCCGGCTCTTCTCCTGCCATGCAAGAACCTGCTCCAGGGTCCTTCCGTATTTTGCCTTTAGCTGGTTGAGGGTATTCAGCCGCTCCTCCGTCTGAAAAAAGGTCTCCTCGGAAAATTCCAGAGAGGTCAGATATTCCGCCATATCCCGGTTGAAATCATTCAAAAGAGCGTCCACATCCGTAAGCTGCTCCAAAAGGGGAGAAAGCTCCTCGTCATAGGCCGCCACGCTTTGAAGCTCCCGCAGAGCATGGCCGATAACGCCGCCGGCCGCCTGCGGCTCCTCATAGCCCGTCATGGAGTAAGCCGCTCCTGCCGCCTCCAGTATTTTCTTTCCGTGGGTCATCCGCCGGTACTGCTGCTCCAGCTCTTCGTCCTCTCCAGGCTCAATACCTGCCTGCTCAATCTCATTCAGCTGAAACTCCAGAAGGGAAATCTCCCGCAGACGGCTTTCCTCGTCAAGCTCCGCCTCCTTCTGCTTCTTTGTAAGATCCTGAAAACGTCGGTAGGCTTCAAAAAGCGCCTCCTTCACAGGCCCAAGCTCTTCCTTGGAAAATTCATCCAATATCTCCAGATGCTTCTTCTTCTGAAGAAGGGACTGATGCTCGTGCTGCCCGTGAATATCAATCAAAACGGAAGCCGCCTCCTTTAACTGGCTTAAGGAAACCGTCTCGCCGTTTATCTTATTCATGCTCCGTTTATCAAGAATTTTTCTGGAAATAATAACCTGATCTTCCTCGGGAATCACGCCCAGATCCAAAAGCCGCTTCCGCTGGCTCTCCCGCACAACCTGAAAAACAAGCTCCACCAGTCCGTAATCCGCTCCCTCACGCAGCATATCACGGGACAGCTTGCCTCCTAAGGCCAGACTTACGGAGCCAATGACAATGGACTTTCCCGCGCCCGTTTCTCCTGTTAAAATATTAAGCCCTTCGGAGAAATCAATCTCCGCTTCCTCAATCAGTGCCAGATTTTTTACGTGTAAGTAAGTTAACATAATCTCCCCTGTTGGTTTAATTTTACTCCCGCATCATTTTTCTCAGCTTATCCATCAAAAGCGGAGTGTCCTCCACCGTGCGGACCGCGCAGAACACCGTGTCGTCTCCCGCGATACAGCCTACAATCTCCTGCCAGTGCAGAGCATCCAGCGCCGCGCCTACCGCCATAGCCATACCCGCTACCGTCTTGATCACCAGAATATTCTGCGCCATATCCATAGACAAAAAGCCTTCCCGCAGGATTCCTATGTACTTTTCCCCCATGTGGCGGCTGTGCTCCTGAATCACCACATAGCGCTGTGTGCCGCCTATGGTCATCTTCGTAAGCTTCAGCTCCCGGATATCCCTGGATACTGTGGCCTGCGTCACCCGAAAGCCGGCCTCATTCAGCTTATCCGCCAATTCCTCCTGAGTCTCTATAGCGTACTGGCCAATCAATTCAATTATTTTTGCATGCCGCTCGCGCTTCATGTTCCGTCCTCCATTCCAGTTCCGTAGTTTCCCATTCAGCACGCAGATATCAGAGATGAATTTCCGGCCGCAAAGTACATGCGTCCGTAAATCCATCTGGGTCCTGCATGGGATAATACTGTTTCCAGTTCCGTAGTTTCCAGTTCCGTAATCTCAATTCTCCCGCATTTTGCTGCGCAGAACTTCCAAAAAGCTAACCTTACTGATTTTCAATATATCCGCCGCTTTTTCCGACTTGCGGATCTCCACATAATCACCGGTAGCCATAGGCACCGACACTTCTCCGTCAAAGGTGGCAAATGCCTCCTCCCTGTCCGCCCTTCTTCCGGAGCCAAGGCGTATCGTCACCCGATCCTCCCCGGACAGCACAATGCTCCTTGCCGTCAGAGTATGGGGACAGATAGGCGTTACCACAATCATAGACGCCATCGGAGATACAATCGGTCCCCCCGCCGACAGGCTGTAGCCCGTGGAGCCGGTAGGCGTGGACACAATGATCCCGTCTGCGGCATAGCGGTTTAAAAACTCCCCGTTTACATAAATCTCATAATCAATCACGCGGAGAGCGCCCCCGCGGTTTACCACAATATCGTTCAATGCCAGATTGTGAACGCCCTCCCCTTCCTTTTTGCAGACCGTCCCTTCCAGCATCATCCTCGGCTCCAGAGTATAGGCGTCGGCCATCAGCTTATCCAGCGCGTCCGCAATCCCGGACCGCTCAATCTCCGCCAGATATCCGAGCTTTCCCATATTAATGCCGAGAAGCGGGATTCTCCGATCCACCGTATCCCTGGCCGCCTGAATAAGCGTCCCGTCTCCTCCAAGCACCAGAATACACTCCGTCTCCTTCGGAATCCAATCCGCATCCGTGTATCCCACAGGCACATCCCTGCAGGCGGAATACGCTCCCGCCTCCGAATTTTCGCCGCGCTCTCTGTCCGGCTTCTGATATTCCCGGACGGTACAGCTTCGCCCATGCCCGATCAGATAATCATAAATATATTTCGTTGTCTTAAGCTTCTCATCCTTTTCGCTGTTGGTAATCACATAAAAATGCTTCATAAAATTTTCCTTCTATGGTTCATTTCCTGTCACGAATTAAGTGTCCGGTGAGCCTCACTTACAATATCCGCAGGCGAAATACCGTCCGGACAGCCCAAAGCTTCCTCCCCGGCCCCCGCCTTCTGCAAATACAGCAAATACTCAATATTCCCCTCCGGACCCCGAACCGGCGAAAAATCAAGGTCCAATATACGGTATCCCACGGAACAGGCATAAGAAATCACCTGGTCAATGACCTCCAGATGCGTCTCTCTGTCCCGCACCACGCCTTTTTTCCCAACCTTTTCCCTTCCCGCCTCAAACTGCGGCTTAATCAGGGCTACCACCTGTCCGTCCTCCGTCAAAAGCTCCCGCACCGGAAGCAGCACCTTGGTAAGAGAAATAAAGGCCACATCAATGGAAGCAAATTCCGGCGGCTCCGGGATGTGCTCCGGCAGGAGATAGCGGATATTGGTTTTCTCCATGCAGACCACCCGCTCGTCCGTGCGGAGCTTCCAGGCCAGCTGATTCGTCCCCACATCTACCGCATAGACCTTTCGGGCGCCGTTTTGCAGCATACAATCCGTAAAGCCCCCGGTGGAGGAACCTACATCCATACAAAGCTTCCCCTCCAGAGATAGGGAAAAGCTTTTCACCGCCTTCTCAAGCTTCAATCCCCCCCTGCTCACATAGGGCAGCTTATGTCCCCGGACCTCGATCCGGGCCTTATCCTCAAACATAGAGCCGGCCTTATCCTCCCGCTGTCCGTCCACAAATACATTTCCCGCCATAATCACGGCCTTTGCCTTTTCCCTGGACTCCGCAAGCCCCAGGGATACCAGAAGCACATCCAGTCTTGTTTTCATCTTTGACGCTCCTCACATCTGCCCGATATAGGCGGTTATCACCCGCTTTACAATGGTCTGCGGATCAAGACCTACCTCCTGATAAAGCAGGGACACATTTCCATGCTCCACATACTCATCCGGTATGGAGACATTCAGCACCTGAACGGGAAGCCGGCGGTCCGATACATAATCCTGTACCTTTTCTCCGAAGCCTCCGCTTCTTACGTTCTCCTCCATCGTAACAAACAGACGATGGGTTTTGGAAAGCAGCTCCAGACATTCCTCGTCTATGGGCTTCACAAAACGGCCGTTTACCAGGGTGCAGTTATAGCCTGCCTCCTTTAAAAGCTCCCGTACCTGCTCTCCTGTCTTTACCATGCTGCCCACAGCAAGCAGGGCAATGTCCGCCTCCTCATAGATGATCTCGCTCTTTCCATAGGAAACGGCGGGCCGGAACTCCTTAAGTCCGTCGTAGGCTTCTCCTCTGGGATAGCGCAGAGCAATGGGGCCGTCAAAATTGACGGCATATTTCAGCATATCGGAAAGCTCCCATTTATTCTTCGGAGCTATAATTGTCATATTGGGAATACTGGAAAGGTAGGACAAATCAAATATGCCCTGATGCGTCTCCCCGTCGCTTCCCACCAGCCCCGCCCGGTCAACGGCAAAGACTACATGAAGGTTCTGGATACACACATCATGAAGAATCTGATCGTAGGCTCTTTGCAGGAAGGAGGAATAGACCGCCACAATAGGCTTTAAGCCTCCCGCAGCCAGCCCCGCCGCAAAGGTGACGGCGTGCTGCTCCGCAATTCCCACATCAAAGAACCGGTCCGGGAACATATTCCGGAACCGCTTAAGCCCCGTACCGTCGGGCATGGCCGCCGTAATGGCCACCACCTTTTCGTCCCGATCTCCCATTTTCCGCATTACCGTGGAAAATATATCCGTATAATTGGCCTTGGTCCGCTTATGGCTTGGAAGGCCCGTTGCAATCTCAAACGGCTCCGCACCGTGAAAACGGGCCGGATGGCGCTCGGCCGGCGCATAGCCCTTGCCCTTCTGGGTTTTCACATGGATCAGCACCGCATGACGAATCCTCTTGGCGTCGTGGAAGGTGCGGATGATCTGCTCAATGTTATGGCCGTCCACAGGCCCCAGATAGGTGATTCCCATATTCTCAAAAAGCATCCCCGGAATCACAAGCTGCTTTAAGCCGTTCTTTGTCTTTTTCAGCTGACGGACCAAGCCCTCGCCGTATACGGGAATCCGCTCCAGGGTATTCTGCAGCCCTTCCTTGAAGCCCGTGTACGCCTCCGCCGTCCGAAGGCCGTTCAGGTACTGGGACATTCCGCCTACATTTTCCGCAATGGACATCTGATTGTCATTCAGGACAATGATAAAATTGCTCTTAAGCTGCGAAGCATTGTTGAGGGCTTCATAGGCCATGCCTCCCGTAAGGGCGCCGTCTCCGATGACGGAAATTACCGTCTCGCCGCCTCCCTGAAGCTCCCTGGCCCGCACAAGGCCGATGCCGGCGGAAATGGAGGTGGAGCTGTGGCCCGTGTCAAAGCAGTCGCAGTCGCTTTCCTTCCGCTTGGGAAATCCGCTCATGCCTCCGTATTTGCGCAGGCCGTCAAAGCCCTCCTTGCGCCCGGTGAGCAGCTTATGGGTATATGCCTGATGGCCCACATCCCAAACCACCTTGTCCCTGGGAAAATCAAATGCCAGGTGCATGGCCATTGTCAGCTCCACCACACCCAGGTTGGAAGCCAGATGGCCGCCGTTTACACTGATCTTCTCAATCAAAAACTGCCGGATCTCCTCTGCCAGAAGGTTCCACTCGTATTTTTCCAGTTTTTTAATGTCATTTACCTGATTTATCTTTTCCAATGCCATTGTTTTTTCTTGTTCCTCTATTTTTCTCTGGTGATCAGCATGGTAATCAGTTCCTCCAGAAACGGATTTTTCCGCTCAAGGGATATTAATGTCCCAAGGGCACGCCTGGAGATTTCCTCCACATCCTTCTTTGCCTGCTCCAGCCCTTCCAGGGTTACATAAGTCGTCTTTTCATTCTTCTCATCGCTGTGGATGGGCTTTCCCAGCACCTCCAGGGTGCTTGTCACATCCAGAATATCATCCTGAATCTGGAAGGCCACGCCCACATCCTCCGCCACCTGACGAATCTTCTCCACCTCATCCTCCGAGGCTCCGGCCAGCATCGCGCCGATCATCATGGAGCTTTCTATCAGAGCGCTTGTTTTCAAACGATAGATAAAATCAAGCTTGTCCCTGGAAATGGCCTGTCCCTCGGATTCCACATCCACCACCTGACCGCCGATCATGCCATAGATTCCGGCCTTTGACGCCAAAATTCCAATAGCCTTTGCCGTCCGGGAGCTAAGCTCCTGCTCCAGCGCTCCCGC
This sequence comes from Clostridia bacterium, assembly GCA_910574835.1. Classification (GTDB taxonomy): domain Bacteria; phylum Bacillota; class Clostridia; order Lachnospirales; family Lachnospiraceae; genus Laedolimicola. The sequence continues at coordinate 24,193 of CAJTDE010000002.1, forward strand.
CGCCGTCTCAAAGGCATAATTCAGCAGGGCGTCTCCCGCCAGAATCCCGAAAGCCTCCCCGTACACCGCATGAGTCGTCTTTCTTCCCCGCCGGTACTCGTCATTGTCCATAGCCGGAAGATCGTCGTGGACCAGAGAATAGGTGTGAATCATCTCAATGGCCGCCATAAAAGGCTCCACCACCCGGCCGCTGCCTCCGAACATGCGGTAGGTCTCCTGCATCAGCATGGGGCGCAGACGCTTTCCTCCGGCAGTCACGCTGTAATTCATCGCCTCCAGCACAGTCTTCTGAAAGCCCTTCTCTTCGGGAAGATACTGCTCCAAAAGCTCCTCTATCTCCTTTGTTTTCTTTTGAAGGTCCTCTTTAAAACTCATTCAGCTCGCCCTCCTCGCTTAGCATCAGCATCTTTTTCTCTACTTTATCCAGCTTTTCATTGCAGTATTTAAGGAGCTTTGTTCCCTCCGCGTACACCTGAAAAGATTCCTCCAGAGCCGTATCCCGGTCCGAAAGCTTCTCCAGCATCTGATCAAGCCGCACAAATGCTTCCTCCAGGGTCTGTTCCTTCTGTTCCCTCTGATCCTTTTCCATGTCTCTCCTCCTGACCGGTTGTTATTCCAGTACCGTAATCCCTCTAAGTTCTGCGAACCTCCCTGCACTCCTTCACCGCCGCGGTATAGATACCGTCCGTCACGTGAATCCGCAGGGTATCCCCCGGCGCCGCCTGCCGGATGCTTGTCACCGCCCGGCCGTCCTCCCCCTGGGTATAGGAATAGCCCTGCTGAAGCTTCAGAAGGGGAGAAAGCCCGTGGAAACGCTCGATATACAGGGCCAATTGATGCTGCCGATCACTCAGCTTGTCCTTCATGGCCTGCTCCAGCTGATTTTCCAAATCTGCCAGACGCATATGCTTTTCATAAAGCCGCTGCCTGGGTCCCGCCTGCATAAGACGGCCCCTCAATTGCTCCAGACGGCTCCGGTACTGCTCCAGACGATAACCAAGGGTCTGATTCAAGCGCTGCCGGTAAGTCCTCATGCGCTCTAATATCTCTCTTACATCCGCCACCGCAAGCTCTGCCGCCGCCGAAGGCGTAGGCGCTCTCCGATCCGCCGCAAAATCAGCGATGGTCGTATCCGTCTCATGGCCCACCGCCGAAATCACCGGCGTCTGACATTCAAAAATAGCCCGGGCCACCTTTTCCTCATTAAAGGCCCAGAGATCTTCTATGGAGCCTCCGCCCCGGCCCACGATAATCACATCCACGCCGAGCCGGTCCAGGGCTTCTATTCCCCGCACAATGCTGTCCGCCGCGCCCTCTCCCTGTACAAGCGCCGGGTAGAGAATCAGCTGTACATAGGGATTTCTCCGGGAGGCGATATTGCGGATATCCTGAACGGCCGCTCCGGTGGGAGACGTCACGATGCCGAGCCGGCGGATGTAGGCGGGAATGGGCTGCTTGTACTCCTCCGCGAACATCCCCATCTCCGCCAGCTCTCTCTTAAGCCGCTCAAACTCCTCATAGAGACGGCCCGTCCCCTCCAGCTGAATCTCCCTGGCATAGAGCTGATAGCTTCCCGTCCGCTCGTACACATTGACGCCGCCCAGGACCATTACATGCTGCCCCTCCTTCATGGAAAAAGCCAGTCCCTTTCTCTGTCCGGCAAACATAACGCAGGAAAGAGTCCCGCTCTCATCCTTTAAGGAAAAATAAATGTGTCCCGAGTTATGGTATTTGCAGTTGGATACCTCGCCTTTGACATAAATGCGGCTGAGCAGAAAGTCCTGGGAAAACATATTTTTGATATAATGATTTACCTGGGCAACGGTATAAGCATTTTTCATTCTTTCTTCCCTATTTTTCCTAAAATCCCGTTTACAAAGGCCGGGGAATCGTCTCCGCCGAATTTTTTGGAAAGCTCCACCGCCTCGTTGATGGCCACGCCCACGGGAACGTCGTCGTCAAATTCCATCTCATAGACAGCCAGCCGCAGAATGGTCAGGTCCACCTTGCCCATACGGGAAATCCGCCAGCTCTTAGCCGTCTCCTCGATCCGCCTGTCAAGCTCCGGAAGCTTCTCCGCGATGCGCCCGTACTTTTCCTCCATATAGGACTGATCCTGCTCTCCCAGCTCGTCCAGGCCGTCAAAAAACAACTGCATCTGCTCCGGCATCTCCTCCGAGCTGTTAAACTCAATTCGAAACAGAAGTTCAAATATATGCTCTCTCAATTCTCTTCTCTTCATCATCGATTCCCGTCTCCTGCTAACTGCGAGTAAGGGGATGTCATATAACATCCCCCATTCATCCGTATCTTTGGTATACTCTGACAGCCTATTTTACTTTCTCCATGTTCACGCTGGCGATGCGGATATTAACCATAGACACCTCCAGGCCCGTCATATTCTCGATAGCAGCCTTTACTTTATCCTGCACCTTTTCCGACACCTTCATAATACTGTAGCCGTACTCGATGTTAAGGGCCAGATCCACATCCACATTGCGGTCCGTCACCAGAACCTTCACGCCCTTGGACAGATTCTTCATGCCAAGCTTGCTGATAAGCTCATTCGTAATATTGCCTGCCATAGAAGCAACGCCTTCCACTTCCGTAGCCGCAAGGCCGGCAATGATCGCCACTACCTCGTCCGCAATCTGAACTTCTCCAAGCTTTCCGTTCGCATGTATCATATGAACACTTCTGTTTTCTTCTCTTGCCATATTCCCTGAAACCTCCATTGTGATCTCCTGCGGCTGCGGATGCTTCCTGACCCGCAGTCTCCTGCTTCTTCTGATTCTAGCATACTTTTGATAAAATTGGAACTGTTTTTTGGTCTGCCGCAAAGACAACATTCTCTTTATCTTCCAAACTCTGACAGCACCAAACCCGGATTCCGTTCCAAAGTCATTCCCACGCTCCAGGCATTGGCCCAGATCAATAGCGGCCGACCTTTGAGATCCTTAATCTTCTTCATATCCGAAGTACCCACCAGCTTGCTCATATCGATCTCTTCATTCTCAATCCAGCGGATGTGCTCGTAGGGCAGAGGCTCCAGCTTAATCTCCACGTTGTACTCATTTTCCAGACGATATTTTAACACGTCAAACTGCAGGACGCCCACCACGCCTACAATGATCTCCTCCATGCCCGTATTAAATTCCTGGAAAATCTGAATGGCGCCCTCCTGGGCTATCTGCTCGATTCCCTTCACAAACTGCTTCCGCTTCATGGTGTCCATCTGGCGCACCCTGGCAAAATGCTCCGGTGCAAAGGTGGGAATCCCTTCGTATTGAAGCTTCCTCCCCGGCATACAGATGGTGTCCCCGATGGAAAAAATACCCGGATCAAAGACGCCGATGATATCCCCCGCATAGGCTTCCTCCACAATCTTCCGATCCTGGGCCATAATCTGCTGAGGCTGTGACAGGCGGAGCTTCTTTCCTCCCTGTACATGGGTAACCTCCATACCGGCCGTAAACTTTCCGGAGCAGATACGCATAAAGGCAATTCTGTCTCTGTGAGCCTTATTCATATTGGCCTGAATCTTGAACACAAAGGCGGAAAATTCCTCCTTCATGGGGTCCACCACGCCTGCGTCCGCCTTGCGGGGAAGGGGCGAGGAGGTCATCTGCAGAAAATGCTTTAAAAAGGTTTCCACACCGAAGTTTGTCAAGGCCGATCCGAAGAACACCGGCGACAGCTCTCCTCTGCTCACCTGCTCCTGATCAAATTCCGCGCTGGCTCCGTCCAAAAGCTCGATATCCTCCAAAAGCTTCTCCTTCTGTCCCGGGTCCAGGATTGCGCCAAGCTCCGGCTCCTCAAGGCCAAGCTCCGTCTCAAGGCCCTCTTTTGTTCCCTTTTCCGTATCCGAGAAAAGCAGCACATTTTTCGTATTGCGGTCAAAGACGCCCTTGAATGCCTTACCGGAGCCAATGGGCCAGTTGACAGGGCAGGTGGCGATGCCCAGCTCATTTTCGATATCATCCAAAAGCTCGAAAATATCCATCGCGTCCCGGTCCATCTTATTGATAAAGGTGAAAATGGGGATATGACGCATGGCGCACACCTTGAACAGCTTTCTGGTCTGAGCCTCCACGCCCTTTGAGCCGTCTATCACCATCACCGCGGAATCCGCCGCCATCAGCGTACGGTAGGTATCCTCCGAGAAGTCCTGATGTCCCGGCGTGTCCAGGATATTGATACAGTAATTGTCATACTCAAACTGCAGCACGGAGGAGGTTACGGAGATACCTCTCTCCTTTTCTATCTCCATCCAGTCCGACACCGCGTGGCGTGCGGTCGCCTTTCCCTTTACGGAGCCGGCCAGGTTGATCGCTCCGCCGTAAAGCAAAAACTTTTCCGTCAATGTAGTTTTCCCCGCATCCGGGTGAGATATAATCGCAAAGGTTCTTCTCTTTTCAATCTCTTTCACATAATCAGCCATATTTTTTCTTTCCTTATCTATTATCCTGCAAAATCGTAGAAAAAAATACCTTATTCCAAGGCAACAACTATTAGTATACACATTTTCCATATATTTTCAAGACAAAGCTCCTCTTTCTTATGATCCTCTCAAAACTGCCGAAAGTATTATATAGGAAACTTTATCTGCTGTTGGCTGATTAGAAAGGGGGGGAAATTCTATGAAGCCCGTAACGAATCATTATCAACATGAAAGGCTTTGGCAAAACTATAAGACAACTCTGCGTTCCTTCACGGAACCGGCTTCTAAAGCGGCGGCCGGTCAAGCCGCCGGGACGAAGGATCTGGCGGAGCTTACCGATCCGGCTTCCGCTGAGCCGAAGGAGCGGATTCAAAAGCTTTTGGATGAATTAACTAAGAACTTCCCGGGTATTTCTTTTGAGATTGTTCCTGACGGCGACTATCTGAATCTGAAGGAGAAGGCCGCTTCTCTGGGATATGGAAAGCATCTGCTGATCTCCGAGTCTTTCCTGCGCCGTATGGAAAGCAGTGAAAAGGATTACCAGGACTGTAAATCTATGCTGCTGGCTTCCGTTTTGTTTTTGGCTGAAAATAAGGCGGCCGGCGTATTTCTGGGGGAGAAGCAGGCTACGTCCTGGAGTATTAAGGATAAGGCGGAGCAGAAGGACCCGGAGGCGGAAACTCTGGCTCGGATGCTGGAAAGTCTTAAGGAGGCGAAGAATAATTCGAAGATACGTTTTTCGGGGAATGTCTCCTATGAAACCGGGGAGCTTTACCGCAAGCTGGCCCGGGCGGGCGATAAGGCGCTGATTCAGAGTGTTATCAGTGAGACTTATCAGAATATGGGGACGCTGCGGCTTATTTCCTGTCTGGGGGAGGATAAGGAGAGAGCTAAGGCTCAGAGGGCTATCCGGTCGCTGCAGAGGCTGGTTGTGAGGAGCAGGCAGAAGATGCGGCATCTTGATAAGGAGGAGCTTATTAAGTTAAAGAAGATGAGGGCGGCTAAGAGGCAGGAGGAGGAGAAGGTTCGGGAGCTGCAAAAGGAGCTTAAGAAGAAGCAGGCGAAACGGATGAGGCTGGATAAGCGGATTCTGGAGGAAGGGGATAAGGCGGATCTGGAGATTCGGAGGTTGAAGCAGTATTTGGCTCATGTGAATCAAGGGGAAATGCTTGCTGCGGGGGCTGTGGGGGCCGGCGCGGTTGGGGATTTTTCCGGTATGGATGGGGGAGCTGTGAGTGTGGGGCAGATTGAGGTGGCTGAAGCGGTAGAGTTTTGAGGACGGACGGGACAGCCGCAAAGGGAGGCCGCCGGCTTTTCCATATCCGTGTTCGGACGGTTCGCGTACAGACTGTCTGCTCTGTACGGACATTGCCTTGAGAGTTTTTTCGGATTTGTAAGTTTTCTTGGCACTGTCCGTCCATATCAGACAGCCTGTGCGCGAACAGCCGGACACTAGGATATCGGAAAAACCGGCGGCCTCCCTTTGCGGCTGTCCCTGGTTTTGGGAATGTGCTTGGGAATGTTAAATCTTCTTGACATTTTGATTTTCTGGTTGTATGATTGGGATGTAAAGAGGTTTTAACATTTTTTGTTTTTTGGTTGCTTTGATTGTGGGGCGGAGGTAATGGATTTTGAAAAAGCTGGATGAGATGGATCGGAATATTCAATTGCGGTCGGAGGAATGGGGATATCGGGTGGTTACTTTGGCTTTAGGTGTGTGGACGCTTTTTAATTGCTGGCAGACTCTTGCTTATGGGGCGGCTTATCGGCCGCTGCCGGGGTTTATTTTGTGCTTTGCAGTGTGTGTTCAGAGCTTTTCTCAGTTGGCTATGAAACGGAGAATGGTTGCGGGGGATGAGGAATATAAGGAGCCGAATAGGCTTTTGCGGACGGTTATTATGGGGGGGATCGCGGCGGCTGTTGTCGTGTCTGTTGGCACTTTTTTCTTGCTGAAAGTGTAGATGATATGAAGAATGTGATTAAACAGCTTAGAAAGGCCGCCGGTTATCGGCAGGAGGATATGGCGAATATATTGGGGGTTAGCCGCCAAACTATTATTGCTATTGAAAATGATAAATATAATCCGACCCTGGAGCTTGCTATGAAAATCGGGAAATTGCTGAATCGGCATGTGGATGATATTTTCTTTTTGGAGGATTAGGCGGTATTTTTTTAACTGTTGTTTGTGGATTGTTTATTCATATGAGCCGACTATGGCTGCCTGCTGCAATATGTGGTTTTTTGCGGCTTTTAAAAATTTGCTTTTTGTTGAACAGGGGCTTAGGGTAAGTGCGCTGTCCAATGTATATATGGTAAAACGATATTGATGCTGCTTTCCTTTCGGCGGTTTGGGTCCGGCGTATTTATGCCAGCCATAGGCTATTCCCTGTACCGCATTGCTGAGGGAGGCGGCTTTTTTACCGTGAGGAATTGCTTTGGGTATTTTTTTTGATGCCGGGATGTTCCATATAAGCCAATGTGTAAAGTTTTTGAAAAGAGGATGTTTTATGTCTTCTAATGTAATGGCAATGGTTTTTGCTGCGGGGGAAAGGTTTTCCAGTACAAATTCCGGTGATATGTCTGTTCCTCTTCCTGTATTTTCCAACGGAAAAATTCCGTTATTTTCTAGGCCAATGCAGCGTATCTGTAATTCATCTTTATTTATCATTTTGTTTCTCCTTTTCGTCTCATGTTCCCAAAAGAGTTCCATTTTTGTATAAGTTGCATTTTGCATTGCATTTTAATGTCTTTATTATAACAAATTTTAAATTTCCGGCAAGTCTGCTATCCATTTGAGCCTATCCTTTCTCCTATGAGAAAAATGGACACAGCAGATACGGAGTGCTATAATAGGCTCAAAACAAAATCAGAAATCGGAGGAATTTACAATGGCTGAAAATCATACCAAACCGCAGGAAAAACCCATCCATGACGGCGTTTCTCCCATTTATGTGCCCGAGGAGGCCAAAGATGATTCATTTTGGCAGCTTTGGGACTATCTTGTTCCGCCAAGCGGGAAGGCTTCGACAGCGCAAGGCGAAATCATCCGAATTGCCGGCAGGATACAGCATGAATTTATAGGAAATGGCTGCTTCAACTGGGACGACGATTTTGAAAAAATGCTGGACGCCTTTTTAAAGTACATCCAATTAGGCAACGGATTTCAAGGCGAAGATTTCGAATCCGCAGAACTGCTGGTGCAGCTTCTAAAGGAGAACGGACAAAGAGGATTGATAGACGACCGCCTAACCGACGTTCTATGCAGCTGCGCCGTGGCATGGTTAAAACAGAATCCGGAGGTAATTCCCCCTCTTGAAGCAGACTATTTCAGATAAATCCGGCGCCGCATTTCCGAAAGCCCCTTAACATCCGTTTTACTTAAGGTTTGAATATGACTACCGGGAGCGAGAATATCTCATTTTTGCTCCCGGCATTTTTTTATATTTTTTCGAAAAAAATGAACCGCATACAAAGTCACGGCGAATATAAGGTGAACAGGCAGTGGAGGTGAAACAGTGAACGCAAGAGAAATAGAAAAATGTATCGACGATTTCGGTACGGATATATACAGATTTTGCCTGAAACTCTGCGCGGACAAGGCAGATGCCGAGGACTTATATCAGCAAACCTTCCTAAAGGCATTGGAAACAGAACGGACGCTTGACTGGGAGAAAAACCCGAAAGCCCTGTTTTTCTCTCTTGCACATAATCTATGGAAAAGCGACAGAAGAAAACAGGCGCGCCGAAACACAATTGCCCCCTGCGGCAATTTCGATGCCGAGACAGAAACAATCCTGCATTCCGAAGAAAGCATTGAAGAAGACTATCTTCAAAAAGAATTAATTACGGAAGTCCGTCAAATCCTTCAAACTCTCCCGGAAAAATTTCAAGTACCGCTGACATTATATTACCTTTCCGATTGTCCCATAGAGCAGATAGCGGCAATTATAAAAAAGCCCCCCGGCACCGTAAAAAGCCGATTATTCAAGGGAAGAAGCCTAATCAAAAAAAGATTGGAGGACGCCGGTTATGAAAGATAATCATTCCAACATAGAAATCGAAGAACTAATCCGGTCTTCTATAAAAATAACAGATGTTCCGGACCCAAAACTAAACAACAAACTCAAAGCAGCACTATATCAGCAAGAAGCCGCCCTGCGCAGGCAGCCTGCCGCACATAAATTATCCCTTTGGTATTTACCGATGATTTTAAATTTAATAACATTTACATTGCTTGCCCTTTTTGCTCTGATAACAATAGAAAATATCTATCTGTCTTACTTTACCGCCGGTATCTGCATTTATGCTGCCGCAGCCGGCATATTACTCACCATAGCAGGCATAAAAAGGACAAATATAAAAGAAGAAATCACAATCCGCATAGAAAAAAGAGGTGTATTAACATGAGCCATACAACCAAAAACAAACTGCCGTTTTATATCGGTATCCCAGTTATCCTATTATTCATTTTTATACGCTTTGGACTTTATTATCTGAAGAGCGGCGGTTTCAGCGGTCTTTCCATGCTGCTTCCCATCCTGCTTCTCTCCTTTATCCTTTTTGCACTAAGCACCTCCGCATTCCTTGCGGCATGGGTATATCAGGATTGTAAAACCCGAAGCGGCGACCCCGCACTATGGGCAATTATAGTTTTTATAGCCACCCCCTTCATCGGACTGCTGACTTACTTCCTGCACCGTTCAGAAATCAAAACACCCTGTCCGGCTTGCAGACATCAAATATCCATAAAAGCCAACTATTGCGAAAACTGCGGAACACCCATCAAAAAGGAGGAACCAACTATCATGACAAAACACCAAACCCACCACTTACCCCTTATAATCGCCGGCGCCATCAGCATGGTACTCATGCTTCTTAGCCTAACAAGCTTTATCGCCAGCGCAGCCACCGGAACCGGTATCAACACAGACATAACCTCAAACGACCGCGTATGGAACCTAGGCGCCATCAGCATGAATTACAACACCTACCAGGACAACATTTGGAAACTAGACTTTAAAAGCGCCACCCAAGGCTTTGTCAAAGAACAAAACATGACCATCACAGACGCCGACACCCAACTGCTTTACGCCAATATCTCCTGCGGTACAATACCAGAAGACGCAACCCTAATCTTATGGCTAGTCCAGGACGACACAGCAAAATCCATCAACGTAACAACCCTCCCCGCCCCCCTAGAATACCCCTTAACCGACTTCAAAAACGGCCCCCTCCACGTCAGACTACAAATCAACGGAGTACAAAACACCATATCCGAAATCCAAATCCAACCCAAAACCCCATAACCCCCCGCAAACCATTTACCCCCACTCCCCTCACACCCGCCCCAAAAAAGCAAACCAACTATCACCTATCCCCACCCCATCCGCCCCCAAAGTCAGGGACAGCCGCAAGCGAAGCCCGCCGGCTTTTCCGATATCCCAGTGTCCGGCTATTCACGCACAGGCTGTCTGATATGGACGGACATTGCAAGAGACCTTACCCACAACAAAGACCTCAAAGCAATGTCCGTACAGAGCAGACAGCCTGTACGTGAATCGTCCGAACACGGATATGGAAAAGCCGGCGGGCTTCGCTTGCGGCTGTCCCGTCCGTCCTTAATAGAGATTTTTCACCTTAAACTCCTTCTCCGCCTCCCTCCTCTGATCCTTCTTCGCAATATCCTGCCTCTTATCATAAAGCTTCTTCCCCCTCGCCAGCCCAATCTCCACCTTCACCAAACTCCCTTTCAAATACACCTTAAGAGGCACCAGCGTATACCCCTTCTCCGTCACCTTCCCCCCAATCTTATTAATCTCATACCGATGCATCAAAAGCTTCCGCACCCTCAAAGGGTCCTTATTAAAAATATTCCCTTTCTCATAAGGACTGATATGCATCCCATAAATAAAAAGCTCCCCCTTCTCCATCTTAATAAAAGACTCCTTCACACTGCACTTTCCCATCCGAATGGACTTAACCTCCGTCCCCGCCAGGGAAATCCCGGCCTCATAAGTCTCATCAATAAAATAATCATGGTAAGCCTTCTTATTATTCGCAATCAATTTAAACGCATCCTTACTCATAATCTCCCACTCTCCTTATCATCTCTCCCACAATTCCACAGTCCCGTCAAGCAGCGTAAAATCAATCGTCCTGCACAATCGATCCGCCCCCTTCACACGAACCTTCACCCGCTGCCCCAGACGATACACATGACCCGTATGCTGCCCCCGAAGCTCATAAGCCTCATCCGCATACTCATAAAAATCATCCTCCAGGGAATTAACATGAACCAGACCTTCCACCGTATTGTTAAGCTCCACATAAAGCCCATACTGGGTAAGCCCCGAAATCACCCCTTCAAAAACCTCCCCGATATGCTGCTCCATAAACTCCACCTTCTTAAGCTTCTCCGTCTCCCGCTCCGCCTCGTCAGCCCGCCGCTCCGTCTCACTGGCATGCTTCGCCACCTCCGGCAGAATCGCTTCATAATGCTCCACCCGGCCGCTCACCAGACGCCCCCGCAGATTTTCCTTAATAATCCGATGAATCTGCAAATCCGGATACCGGCGGATGGGAGACGTAAAATGGCAGTACTGCTCCGCCGCCAGGCCAAAATGCCCGATACAATCCGTCGCATACTTCGCCTTCTGCATCGCCCGAAGCGTCAGCCGGCTCAGCATCGCCTCCTCCGGCGTGCCCTCCAACCGGTCAAGAAGCTTCTGAATCTCCCCCGGATGCACCTCGTCTCCACCCGTATGAAGAGAGTACCCAAAATTACGCAAAAAAAGCACCAGCTTATAGAGCCGCTTGGCATCCGGCTTTTCATGAATCCGGTACACAAAAGGCTGGGCCTGCCAGTAATAATCCGCCGCCACAGTCTCATTTGCCGCCAGCATAAAGTCCTCTATCATCCTCGTAGCCGTATTGCGCTCATAGGGACGAATCTCCGCCGGCGTCCCCCTCTCATCCAGCAAAATCTTCGTCTCCGGAAAATCAAAATCAATCGATCCCCTCTTCCGTCTCCGCCGGCGAAGAAGTCCGGCCAGCGTTTCCATTTCTTCAAACATAGGAACCAAGGCTTCATATTCCCGGCGCTCCGCCTCATCCTTATCCTCCAAAATCCGCTTCACACTGGTATAAGTCATCCGCCTGGTCACCCGGATCACCGTCTCCGCTATGGTATGATCCACAATTTTCCCTTTGGGATCTACCGTCATAATACAGCTTAAAGCCAGACGATCCTCCCCAACATTCAAAGAACAGATACCATTGGAAAGGCTATGAGGCAGCATAGGAATCACGCGATCTACCAGATACACACTGGTTCCCCGCAAAGAGGCTTCCCGATCCAGCGCGCTGTTCTCCTGCACATAATTGGAAACATCCGCAATATGCACGCTTAAGATATAATTCTCACCCTCCCGCCGAACCGAAACGGCATCGTCCAGATCCTTCGCATCCTCCCCGTCAATGGTAACACAGATCTCATTTCTCAAATCCTTACGCCCCTGCATGTCCGCCTCAGACACCGGCTTTGCCACCCGCTCCGCCTGATTAAGAACACGCTCCGAAAATTCCGTCGGAATCTCATAAGCCCTTACAATCGACAAAATATCCGTCCCCGGATCGCTGCTGTGCCCCAAAATCTCAGTCACCCGGCCCTCAGGACTTTTCCTCCCCGCACCGTAGTCCGTAATCTCCGCCACAACCTTATGCCCGGTCACAGCTCCCTTCGTATACTCCAGGGGAATAAAAATATCCTTTGTAATCCGCTGGTTATCCGGCACCACAAAGCCAAAATTCTTGCTCTTTTCAAAGGTCCCCACCACCTCCGTAATACCGTGGGCCAAGACCTCTGTCACCACGCCTTCCTGACGCTTTCCGCTTCCCCCATACCCTTTGAGCGTTACCTTCACCGTATCGCCCAAAAATGCACCGCAGGTATCCAACTCCCCGATAAAGACATCTTCCTCCCGATCCTCCACCGCGACAAAGCCAAAGCCCTTAGCATGACTGGTAAAAATACCGGTCACCACCTTTTCCTCCGCCTTACCGTAGCGCCCTCTTTTAGAAAGAGCAAGCTTCCCCTCCGCCACAAGCTCCTCCAAAGCCTGATTAAGCTCCGGCCTCCGCTCCTTCGGCACCTGCAGCACCACAGCAAGCTCCTTCTGCTTCATAGGCACATAGCGGGCATCACAAATAAATTCATATATAATCTTTTTCTTTTCTTCCAAACTCCTGTTATCCATACACTCTCCGTCCAAAAACTCCTGCCATCCCCACACTCTCCCTCTAAAATCCCTTCCATCCCAAAGTAATCCCCCTGCCATTCCCCCCTCTGAACCAATACCCTCAGAAAAAACAAAAGCCACAAACCGACCAAAAAAGCACTCTCGGCCAAACCCCGGGAGTGCTTCATCATCTGCTTTCCTTCTTTAGAAGAAACTCATATTCAGCAAAAGCGCCAATACAATAAATGCAACGGCCAAAATCTTCGTCGCCAACACAAACTTAGCTTCCGTAGAGCGGCTCTTATTCTGCTCCCAAAAGGAATTACCGCCTGCAATAGCGCCCAATCCTGCTGATTTTCCTTCCTGCATCAAAACAATCACGGTCAACCCGATACTAACAAGCACAAATATAATCGTAAGGATAGTTCTCAAAATACCCATCATCACACCTCCTATGGTCAAACAAATCCTAGTTTACCATAGATTGTCAAAATGATCAAGCCCCTTTCTCCCATAATCTCACGAATAAATCTCACAAAGTTACCGACCACAGAGCGAACACTCCCCTAACAAATCCTGCAAACAAATTCTCAAAAACCGAATCCCCAAAGTCTCCCGTCAACACCCCTCACAACCTCCGGCAGTTCAGCCGGGCCGCGGCGAAATCCGCTCTTCGGCTTTTCCGATATCCGGTGTCCGGCTGTTCGCGTACACACTGTTTGATATGGACGAACATTGCCCAAAATCACCCGAATCACAAAAACCAAACAGCAATGTACGTACAGAGCAAACAGAGTGTACGCGAACCGTCCGAACACAGGATATGGAAAAGCCAGAGAGCGGATTTCGCCGCGGCCCGGCTGAACTGTCACAACCTACCCCTTCTTATAAAACGGATTAAAATACCCCCCAACTTCCCCAAGCTCCTCCTCAATCCTCAAAAGCTGATTATACTTAGCAACCCGATCCATCCGGCAAGGCGCCCCCGTCTTAATCTGCCCCGCATTAACCGCCACAGCCAGATCCGCAATAAAATCCTCCTCCGTCTCCCCGGAGCGATGGGAAATCACCGTACTATACCCATTCACCTTTGCAAGCTCAATCGCATCCATAGCCTCGGAAACCGTACCAATCTGATTCACCTTTACCAATATGGAATTACCCGCATGCTTTTCGATCCCCATCCCAAGCCGTTTAACATTCGTCACAAAAAGATCATCCCCCACAAGCTGCACCCGCTTCCCCAGACGCTTTGTAAGCAGCTGCCAGCCGTCCCAGTCCTCTTCCATCAATCCGTCCTCAATGGAGACAATGGGATAATGCTTCATCAAATCCTCATAATAATCCACCATTTCCTCCGGAGATCGCAGAATCTTTTCCCCGGTCATCCGGCTCTCCCCCGGAAATACATAAGCCCCTGTTTTCTCGTCATAAAGCTCACTGGAGGCGGCGTCAATGGCAATCTGCACCTGCTCGCCCGGCTTGTAATCGGCCATTTGAATAGCCTCCACAATGCAGTCCAATACCTCCCTGGAATCCGCAAGATCGGGTGCAAAACCGCCCTCGTCGCCAACAGCCGTGGACAGTCCCCGTTTTTTCAAAAGCAGCTTCAGCTTGTAATAGATCTCCGTACCCATCCGAAGCCCTTCCTTAAAGCAGCAGGCTCCCACGGGCATAATCATAAATTCCTGCAAATCAACCGTATTATCCGCATGCTTTCCGCCGTTTAAAATATTCATCATAGGCACCGGAAGACGTTTGGCATGGACGCCGCCCAGATATTGATACAGGGGAAGCTCCAGGAATTTTGCCGCCGCCTTGGCCGTCGCCATAGAGACGCTTAAGGTTGCATTGGCTCCCAGATTGGACTTGTTGTCCGTTCCGTCCGCATCCACCAGTAAATGATCGATATTGGACTGCTTCAGTGCATTTTCTCCGATAAGCAGATCCGTCAGCTTTACATTCACGTTGTGCACGGCCTTTTCCACACCAAGACCGAGATAGCGGTACTGGCCGTCCCGCAGCTCTACGGCTTCGAATTTCCCGGTGGATGCCCCGGACGGCACGGACGCCCGGCCTGTGATGCCGCCCTCCACCGTAACTTCCGCCTCCACGGTGGGATTTCCTCTGGAATCTAATATTTCTCTGGCCTGAATGTCGGTAATCGGTAAATATAAGTTCATAAAAAACCTCCTGTTCCAATTCCGTAATATTCCTTCAATCACACTTAGATGAATCTGTTTACAATCACCTTGACCTCTGTCCGTAAGCAGATTTATCCACTTTGAGGAATACTACTGTTTTCACAAAGCTTTTATGCTTTCATCATTATCTATCCTTTGCATAAAAAGGAGGTTCTATACTATTCTCTTACATAAAATCCTCTATTTGCCGAAGCTGTGCCTGACATTCACCCAAACCGTACAAGATCAGATTCCATTTTAATTCTTGAAAATGCTCCTCATACAGATTTGCATAAAGCTCACCGCACTCCTTGGAAAGTCCTGTTTCTTCACAAAAGTCCCTTTCAACTGCCTCCTGCACATAAAGCCGCTTTACATAATAGTCCGTAAGGTTGTCAAATGCATGCAGTATTCCTTCAAACACATTTTCATTTTCACCGTCCTTTATCTGATAACGCCGGGTAATATTGGGATCAAAACGCAGAACATAATTTAAAAAAATATCCTTAAATAATTCCATAACAGCTTCCGGATCTTTGGAAAACATTTCCCGTATCGGACGGAACGCCTTGTAATAAATTAAAACTCTCTCTACCTTGCCTTGTAAAATTTCAGCCGTTTTCCGCTCCCTGACTAACTCGGTAAAAATATCCAGCGAACAAGATTCTCTTTTCTTACAAAGGTCTTTAAAAGAAAATACTAAATCTAACATTCGATGTCCCAATTCCGCATCTTCATAAGCGGAAAAATCACTGTTCTCCTGCAAGTTCTGTTCCCACTCCGGATAATTACTGTCCAAATCCATCAGGATATTCTTAACATTTTGCAACGCTCCCAGCCTCCTCTCTATTTATTCGCGTATAATTTTTCAAAAAGTAGATGTTTTTGTTTTCATAATGATATTTTTGACGATCCTGTCTCTTTTCAAGAGAAGAGCAGGGAAACAAAGGAGTATACTTTTCTTCTAAAGAAGTCTGTCTTCCGCAGACAATGCTGACAGAATCTGATATATTTTTTCGAAACCGCTCTTTTTTGATAAATTCCTGCCCATAAAGCGTAAGAGAATAAAAGCTCATTTTCCCGGCCGCATAACGTTCTACACAGCCTGTCCTCTCCATATCGCGCAGAAGCTGTGAAAGATATCCTTTATTCAGTTTAAGCTCAGCACACAGCGTCTTATGCTGTGTATTCGGATGCCTGTAGAGATACTCCGCAATCGCTTCCACATGTGCTTTTTTGAACAATGTCGCGGCATCCTGGAAAAAATCCATTCTTTGTCTTGTAACCCCTGTCAGCAATACCATTGCATAAAGAACACCGGAAAATATCCCTATTACATATGAAATAGGATCACTCACCGCCTTTTTCAGCAGCCGTTGAAAGCGCTTTCCCTTTTCCAGGTTTTCCTGTACCTGCTTATAGTGGCCTCTCAAATAGCACTGAACAATCTCATTCAGCCATTCATCACTCAGCCTCCGCACCTCTTTTTCCCGCAGACCTTCTTCCAGCCTGTACTGAAAGTACTCATACATTTCTTTGTCCGGCATAAATTTCCCTCCATCTTTGTAGTAATCAATATATGCGGAAATATCGTAATTAATAATTACGATATTCCATGTACATATCCTGTGTATACAGACAATCCTTACACTCTTTCCCCTCTCTTTTCGGACATTCCTCCTCTCCAAAAGGCCAAAGTCCATTCTTTATATTGCTTCGCTTTCCTGTTTTTAAAACATATCCCAGCAAGCTGAAAGCTTTTTTTTCTGAAATCTTCTTTGCTGAACATGTATTTACCCATACAACATTACAGTCAAATGCTTTACACATCTCCAAATTTGTTTCAAAATCAAAAAATCCGGTAGAAAAGGACGGAATAATCAACAAAGTAACTTTCAGAATATCCAGCATATGAAAAATATAATTGCGAATCAATGCATCCTTGCATATAGCTATCGCGATTCTTCCGATTCCATTGCAATGTATTAAACATATATGCCGATCCCCTTCTATATCCTCCTCGTATTCCTGTCCGTTATTCAAAAACGAATAAGGATGCTGCTTTCCTTGTACACAGAGAACTTCGCCCATTTCATCCAGAACAATTGTCTTATTAGAGCGATTCTGCCAACATGAAGGAGCAGCTACCAAAGAAGGATACGGCTTCTCTCCTTCCTCCGGAAATTTCTGCAGACGTTCTTGCAAAGCTTTTAAAATCATTGGGCTGCCCAGCATCTCCGGATAGCACAAAATATCAACTTCTTCCTCCTTTGCTTTTTCCAAGATGGAAACGGCATTTACTTTCCGAATTTCCAAATCCGAAACAGCTTCCACCTGAAACACGCAATTCTCTTTCTCTTCATATATAAGAGTCAGTTCCGCTCCGTCATACAAAGGGGTTAATCCAATCCGCAGAGCCTGCCTCTCCAAAGCACGCTGAAATATGGATTCTCTTATAAAAATATGACTGACACAAAACCCTGTCGCCCTATGAAAAGTCTTTGTATCTATAAAATAGAAATGATTCAGCAGATGATTCAGACTGTAGCTTGAGTTTTTCGCTTTACCTTTATGCTCCCAACTGCAGTAGCATCTTGGAAGCAGCTGTATCTCCTGTTCCTTCCAATTATCGTTTAAACCAAAAATTTCCTCATATTCCGTAGTATAATTTCGTAAGGAAAGGGCTAAACACGAATCCAGCTTATTTAGAAATTCAGCCAGCAAAAGAAAATTTTCTTCTTCTAAACAACTTTTCGTAAATCCTTCTATCTTTTCAATTATTTTTTCAGAAATACCATATGGATAAGAAATTTCTTTTGGATTCCCTTCTTTTATAAATTCCGGAAAATAATTTGATAAAAATCCATCAAATTCCTCTCTCTTCTTTTGTGATATTGTAAAAAAATTTCGGATAAATCTATTATCCGTATTCTCCAAAAGCTCCCTTATCATAATCGCCATCATATCATAAAGGGTTTTCCTTTGAGACATATTATCACCTTCTTTACTTCAAGATATCACAAATTTTAAAAAAAGTAAAGAATTGTTTAGTGATTGTTTAGTTCTATTCACATAAAAAAATCCTCTTCACACACAGCTTTTCAGTGCTTAGAAGAGGATTTCATCAAATCATTTATTATTTTACCAAAAGGGATTTCCCTGTCATCTCCTCCGGCTGCTCCATGCCCATCAGCTCTATCAGCGTGGGAATGATATCTGCCAGACAGCCGCCCTCACGCAGCTTGTAGGCCGGATCCGCATTTACCAGAATAAAGGGCACCGGATTGGTGGTATGTGCCGTAAAAGGCGCGCCTGTGCCGTAGTCCACCAGCTGCTCCGCATTGCCGTGGTCCGCGCAGATAAACATCTGACCGTCCACCTCTTTGATAGCCTCCACAGCCTTGCCGACGCACTCATCCACTGCCTCCACAGCTTTGACAGCCGCCGCCTCAATTCCCGTATGGCCTACCATATCCGGGTTGGCGAAATTGATGATAATCACGTCGTACTTCCCGGAACGAATCGCCTCCGTCAGCTTATCGCATACGCCGTAAGCGCTCATCTCCGGCTGCAGATCATAAGTAGCCACCTTGGGAGACTTCACCAGAATACGGTCTTCACCCTCATTCGGCTCCTCCACGCCGCCGTTGAAGAAGAAGGTAACATGAGCATACTTCTCCGTCTCGGCAATGCGCGCCTGGGTCTTGCCATGGGCCGCCAGGTACTCGCCGAAGGTATTATGAAGCTCTACCTTGTGGAAAGCAACCAGCTTATTTGGAATGGTTACGTCATATTCCGTAAAGCATACATAGGTCAGATCCAGCTTTTTCTCTCTTGCAAAGCCTGTAAATTCGTCGTCACAGAATGCTCTTGTAATCTCTCTTGCGCGGTCGGGACGGAAGTTGTAGAAGATAATGGAGTCTCCGTCCTGAATGGTTGCCAGAGGCTTTCCATCCCTCATCACAACGGCCGGCACTACAAACTCGTCGTTGACTCCCTGCTCATAGGAAGCTGCAATGGCGCTGACGCCGTCCGCAGCCTCCACGCCCTCGCCCTTTGTGAGAGCCTTGTAAGCAAGCTCTACGCGGTCCCAGCGGTTATCACGGTCCATCGCGTAGTAACGTCCCATAACGGAGGCAACCTCGCCTACGCCGATCTCCGCCATCTTATCTGTCAGCTCCTGTACATAATCCTTGCCGGATGCGGGCGGTGTATCGCGGCCGTCCAGGAAGCAGTGTACATAGACCTTTTTAAGTCCGTGACGCTTTGCCAGTTCCAAAAGGCCGTAAATATGAGTATTGTGGCTGTGTACGCCGCCGTCGGACACAAGTCCGTACATATGGAGAGCGGAATCTTTCGCCTTCGCATTCTCCACGGCCTTTACCAAGGCTTCATTTTCAAAAAATACGCCGTCCTCAATCTCCTTGGTGATACGAGTCAGCTCCTGGTATACGATACGGCCTGCGCCCATATTCAGATGGCCTACCTCGGAATTGCCCATCTGTCCGTCGGGAAGTCCAACAGCCAGTCCGCTTGCATTGCCCTTTACAAAGGGGCACTCCGCCATCAGCTTATCCATCACCGGGGTCTTTGCCTCGGCCACCGCATTGCCGTCTACCTTTTCATTCAGGCCGTAGCCGTCCAAAATCATCAATACTGTCGGTTTCTTACTCATTGCTCTTCTCCACCTCTGCTATTGCTGCTTTTTTCATGGGAATCCTGCAGTTCCGGTTGCTTCCGAACTCTACAATCACATCATCCTCGGTAATGTCAATCAGAACGCCGTAAAATCCGCTGGTTGTCACTACCACATCGCCTACCTCCATCGTGGAAAGCATGGCGTTGACGCGCTTCTGCTCCTTCTTCTGGGGACGGATTGCCATAAAGTACATCATGGCGCCAATCAGCACCACATACATAATGATTACTTCAAATCCCATAGCTCCTCCGCCGCCTGTTGCCAGTAAATTCATATAATTTCCTCCTAAAATTGACCCTGACCGCGGCTTTTTGAAACCCGGCGGATCTTCTCCTTAGCTTTAAGGCTGTTGCAGAGCTTTGGCCTCAAAGCACTATTACCATACTAGCACAATACGGAATCTTTGGTCAAGGGTGTATAGTATTTTCTTCCTATTATAAACCATAACAGTTTACTTCTGTCATTTTATCGAATCAGGTTCCGCCTCTGCTCATCCGCTCAAGCTTCTCCTTTTTATAAGCCCCGTAACGCCCTTCCTCAATAGCCGTACGAATCTCCGTCATCATGGTATTGTAGAAATACAGATTGTGCAGCACACAGAGCCGCATACCCAGCATTTCCTTTGCTTTCAGAAGATGGCGGATATAAGCCCTGCTGTACCGCCGGCAGGCAGGACACTGACATCCCTCCTCAATGGGCCGTTCGTCCAGCTCGTACTTTGCATTGAAAAGATTAATTTTCCCATAATTTGTATATAAATGACCATGACGGCCGTTCCGGCTCGGGTACACGCAGTCGAAGAAATCCACACCCCGATCCACGGCCTCCAGAATATTTGCCGGCGTTCCCACTCCCATCAGGTAGGTGGGCTTGTCCTCCGGCAGATAAGGCACCGTTTCTTCTATAATATGATACATTTCCTCATGGCTCTCCCCCACGGCCAGTCCGCCGATGGCATAGCCGTCCAGATCCATTTCCGCTATCTGCTTTGCATGTTCGATTCGGATATCTGCAAAAATAGCGCCCTGGTTAATTCCGAATAAAAGCTGCTCCCGGTTAATGGTATCCGGCAGTGCGTTAAGGCGCTTCATTTCCGCCTTGCACCTTCCAAGCCACCGGGTCGTCCGGGCCACGGAGCGCTCCACATAATCCCGCTCCGCCAGAGCCGGGGCGCACTCGTCAAAGGCCATTGCAATCGTGGAAGCGAGGTTTGACTGAATCCCCATGCTCTCCTCCGGCCCCATAAATATCTTTCGGCCGTCCACATGAGAATGAAAATATACGCCTTCCTCCTTGATTTTCCGCAGAGAGGCCAGGGAAAATACCTGGAATCCGCCGGAGTCCGTGAGTATGGGCTTATCCCAGGACATAAATTTATGTAAACCTCCAAGTTTCTTTACAATCTGATCCCCCGGGCGCACATGAAGGTGGTAGGTATTGGACAGCTCAATCTGAGTGCCTATGCCCTCCAAGTCCGACGTGGCGACTGCGCCTTTGATGGCCGCCGCTGTTCCCACGTTCATAAAAACAGGCGTCTGCACTGTGCCGTGTACGGTAGTCAGCTCCGCTCTCTTTGCATTTCCGTCTTTTTTTAAAATACGATACATTTATTTCAGTCCCCTTGCTTTCAATTCTTTCATTATCCGCTTGTAAACGGGAATATCCACTCCATAATCCGCTGCCAGTCTTTCCACCTCATAGACCAGGCCCTCAATCTCGGACGCATTTCCCCTGGCAATGTCTCTTTGCATGGAGGTTCCAGCCTCGGGGCTTAAGTCCGCAAGGATCTTCAGATTCGCCTCCACAATGTCTGCCTGAAGCCCCAGCTCCATAGCCTCGGCAAGAGCCTGAAGCTCCTTTACCATAGCAATAAAGGTTTTTCTTGGCTCCCCTTCCTTCTGGAACGCTCCGGCCTGGGCATGAAAATACTCCCCTGCCGCCGCCATAGGGCTTACATAGGTAAATTTCTTAAAGGCGTCCCGTTTTACCTGATCCGTATAATCTCCGTAAATGCCTGACTCATCGAGATCCCTCTTTACCTGACTAAGTTTTTTAAGCTGCTCCTCTCCCGCCTGCTGCCCCGGACGAAGCCCATAAACCACCCGGAAAATATCGCCGCCGTGGGTAATCTCCCCCGGAGCGGAAATATGGGCCGCCACATAGATACAGCCGTCCGTCACCGTCAGCTCCGGAAATTCCCTTTGAAGCCTCTCTCCTGTGCCGAAAATATTCAAAACCGGGATCACAATGGTTTCGCTGACTGCCGTGCGGCGTATCAACTCCGCGGCTTCATGCAGGGAGTAGCCTTTTACGCATACAAAGAGCACGTCCGGCGTATCCTGATATTCTTCCATCCTCATTGCCTTTACCGGATGGAGGGTAAAATCTCCCTTTGCCGTGTGCTTCATGGTGATTCCTTTTTCCTGCAATGCTTTTAAATGGGCGTTTCTGGCCAGAAATACTACATCCTTGCCGGCCTTTGCTAAAAATGCTCCTATGCTCCCGCCTACGGCGCCGGAGCCTGCTATTACATACTTCATTTCTCTCTCCTATTTTAAGTCGCTGCGCGACGGCACTAAAGGGTAAAGTCGCTTCGACACACTGTGATGAGAGGAACTTTTATTCGAAAGGGCACTCATAAAAGTTCCTCTCGTGCGCCTTTGCGACTTTACCATCCAACAAAAAACATTTCTTAGCCGAACTAATTCTGTTCCGCCATATCCTCCCCGGTTATTTCGTCCAGATTTTATGCAAGTATTCCATTTTTGCGCTCATTCCTTCCAACAAGGCATCTGCCAGAACAAGTGCTGTCATGGCTTCTACCACGACAACCGCTCTTGGTACAATCACCGGATCGTGGCGTCCCCGGATGCTGATCTCAATGTTTTCTCCCTCTCGATTGACCGTGTGCTGTTCGGATGCAATGGAGGGTGTGGGCTTGACTGCCGCCCGGAATACCAACTCGCTTCCATCGCTGATTCCCCCGAGTACGCCGCCTGCATGGTTCGTTTCCTTGCTTATTTTTCCTCCGCGGCTTACGAAGGCGTCGTTGTTGGCGCTGCCTCTGGCCTTGGCTGCCTGGAAGCCGTCTCCCATTTCAAAACCTTTTACCGCTCCGATGGACAGGATTGCTTTTGCCAGATTGGCGTCCAGTTTGTCAAAACACGGCTCTCCCAAGCCGGCCGGAAGTCCCCGGACCACGCACTCGATAACGCCGCCGGAGGAATCCTGCTCCTGCATACATGTCTGCAGATAGGCCGCCGCTTCCTCTGCTGCTTTGGCATCCGGCATAAAGAATGCATTTTCCCGGATGGCTTCCTCTGAAAAACGTTCTTTGTCTATCCGCACCGGGCCAATGGCGCAGGCGTAGGTGGTGAGACGGATTCCAAGCTCTTTTAAGAGTTTTGCGGCAATGGCTCCCGCCGCCACCCGTCCAATGGTTTCCCGCCCGGAAGAACGGCCGCCGCCCCGATAGTCGCGAAAGCCGTATTTCTCATCGAAGGTATAGTCCGCATGTCCCGGACGGTAATAGGAGGCAATCTCGCTGTAGTCCCCGGAACGCTGAGAGGTATTGCGCACCATCAGGGAAATGGGGGTTCCTGTTGTCTTTCCCTCAAATACGCCTGAGAGAATCTCCACCTGATCCGCCTCCGCCCGGCTGGTGGTATATCGGGACTGTCCCGGCTTTCTGCGGTTTAAATACTGCTGTATGTCTGCTTCCGCAAGGGGAAGTCCGGCCGGACACCCGTCCACTACCACGCCGATGGCCTTTCCGTGGGACTCTCCCCAAGTTGAGATGCAAAAATGCTTTCCGAATATTGAACCTGCCATAGTTGCTGCTCCTGTTCCGTATCATTTCTTCTATTGTGTATTGTGATTGTGAAAATCTTATACTATCATAGCGGACTTTTTGGTATTCGTCAATTATTCCTGTTCTCTGCTTCTTGAATTTTCCCTTTGCTTTGCCGCCGGCCCGCTCAGAAATCAATACCATTCTGCCATACCCCCAAACGCTGCTTATCCACTGAGCTTAACAAAGCTTAAAATGCAACAAGAGTCCGGCATCTCCACCGGACTCTTATTTTGACTGTGTGATATTGTTTCTTCCAGGACCAACAGGACCCACTTCTCTTATGCCTTTGTTACTCCGCTTCCGCCATAGGCGTAATCACAATATTTTCTCCGGAAATTCCGGTTTTACGCTTCACGATGTCCTCAATCTGTGCCCGGCCTGCGTCGTCGATCTCCGTCATATTCACAACCACATCTGCCTGCCCGTCAGTGATGCTTACCACCACATCCTCAAAGCCCTTGGCCTGCAGAAGAATCTCCGCGGCGGATTCGCGCTCCGCAACGTCTGTCAGAGCAATCATGCTGTCAATGGCTTCCTGCTTCTGGGCGTCGGAAATATTTGTGTTGTTGATGACCTCCAGCAGAATTTCCTTATTCCTGGAGCGAAGCTGCTCTCTTGTCACCTTCGCCTCAGCGGAAAAGCCTACCCCGGAGGTGGAATTTGCCAACACGGCCTCCCCCGGATTCTCGTCCTCTCCAAGCTCCGCCGTATCCAGATCCGACGCATCCTGGTCAAGACTTGCGATGTCGCCGTCCGCAAACTGCAGCTCCTCAAGTCCTGTCTGGGCATATAGATCCTCAGCGGAAATATCGGCCGCAATGTTGTCCTCATCCTCTTTTGTGGCTGCATCCGAGCCTGCCGTAATGCTGGCAGAGTCAAGCTTTGTTCCGGAATAGTTTAAGTACCCTGCTACCGCGATCATAATAGCCAGCGCGGTAATGATCATCTGGTTTTTCTTGAATATGTTCTTCACTTTGAACCCTCCATCTTCATTATTTTTATTTTATGTGCCTCCACGGGAAATAATGCCTCAACTGCCTCCAGAATATTCTGTTTTACCGCGGCATTTCCTCCGCCCTCGGCAATTACAATCACTCCCTCCACCACAGGCTCTAATTCCTGTACCACATAGGGGGTCCTTTTTCCATCCTCGCCTTCCTCATAAACCGTTGTTTCCTCCCTTTCATTCTCCTGGGTGGTCCGGCTGCCTCCCTGGGAATCTGTCTCCTCCACCCGCTGGCTCCTGGAGGGCGCGTCCTTCTCCACCACCTTTTCCGAGGAGGAGCGAAGGGTAATCATGACCTCCACCCGGCCTACGCCTTCTACCTTCTGCAAAACCTCCTTTAAGCGTTCCTCCTGCTGCCGCTCATAGGAGCTTTCCGAAAATGACTGTTCCGTACCCTTTAAGGTATCACCACCGTCCGAAGCTTCTTCTGCCCGGGACTTTTTTTCCTTTCCCCGATCTGCCGGAATTGCGATGACCAGCAAAAGGACGCCGAAGAGCAGGAGAATCAGCAATTGATCCTTTTTCAGCTTTTTAATCTCCTTCCGGTTTTCCGATTTCAATATGGATTTCAGGAATTTCACCAATTTCTCCTTCCCGGGGGGCCTTGCCCTTCTCCTGACTTTGCCGTTCTTGCTCCTTTATCCAGCTTTCCTGAATTTGCTGTTCCTGTTCTTGTTGTTCTTGTTCTTCTTGTTGTTCTTCTTGTTGCTTTTCCTCTCTTTGTTCCTCTTCTTCTCTTTGTTCTTCTTTTAAGCTCTCCGCCTCATCCCGGGCCTCGTATAGCTTTTCTTCCAGATGTCTCTGATATTCCTCCTCTATGGCTTCCTGCTTCCTTAAAAATTCCTGAAGCTCCCGGTCATAGGTCTGCCTGGCGTAAGTCTCATCTAACTGCTGCTCCAACCCAAGAGCTGTCAGAAACGGGGATATGACAAGAATCATCAAAACGATCCCCATAAAAAACTGCAGATATTTGCGCTGATTTTTCTCCGGAAGCACGTGAAGCACAACTACCATCAGCAGAGTATAAAATGCAATATCCTGTATCCATCCAAACAATAATTCTTTCATAAGATTTGATTCCCGTTCCGTAATATATCTATCCGTACTCCGTTTCCCGAAAATTTACAATTCCGTAATACTGCTGTCAATCTCCTGCTTCACCCTCTCACCGACACCGTAACCACCGCAATCGTCAGCATAAACAGCACTGCCGTTGTAAATACAACCCGGAACAGCAGGCGGATGCCCTCCCCTACTCCGGCCACACAACCGGTCATCCGCTTATCCGACACCGGTTGAAGGAGGGCCGCCGCCAGCTCCAGAAGCATCATCAGCACTCCGAGCTTGACTAAGGGCATCAGGCAAATCAGCACAATAACAACCAATGCCGCAACGCCGATGCCGTTTTTTATAAGAACAGAGGAGCCCAGGACCACATCCGTTACGGAACCGGCGATATTTCCGATACCGGGAATCATTTCCGCCGCCCTGCTGAACAGAGTGGTTTTCAGGGAATCCACAGCCGGATTTAAAATACCCTGGATGGTATTGAAGCCAATCACCACCGCAAGCATGGATTTCAGAAGCCATACGGTAACCTTAGAGGCCATTTCCTTCATCTGAGACAAATACTCCTCCTTCGTCAGATGATTCACAAAGACAAGAATCACATGTACCTGAATCAACGCCATCAGCCCATTTTGGATAAGCCTCTGGATAAAATAAATCAGTCCCAGAAAAAATTCATAGAACACCAACGCCGTAGTACTGCCCGAGGCCATCGTCACAGCCAGACAGAAGGCCGGAACAAGCACATTCATAAAATCCTGGATTCCCAAAAGCACCTCTCTTGTAATCTCCATAGCCCCGGAAAATATCTGCAGGAGAATCAGAAACAGCAAAAGGTACGTTATCTCAAAGCTCACCTCCGCAATCTGCTGATTCTGAAAAATATTCGAGAAGTTGGACATAAGGGCCGCCGCTATGCCAAGCAGCAAAATGGAGAGCAGAAGATGTTTCTCGGTGCGCCAGTTATTTTGCAGCTGTTCCACCACTGCCGCCACAAAGCCCTCCAGGGTAAATGGCTGCTCTCCGCTCAAAAGCTCCATAACCGTATTTTCAAACTGAAATTCCCCGCCTAAGATTTCATCCACCGACTGTTCAATTTCGTCAAAGTCCAGTTCTTCCACCATTGAGAGATCCGCTTCCTGCAATTTAAGGGGTATGAAGCGTTCTGTCTTCTCAGCTTTAAGAGGCTTAATATCCTCTGCTGCCTTTACTTCAAGCGGTAAAAAACTCGCGCCCGTAAGCATCCCCAGCAAGAAGCATCCGCTTACAAATCGTGACAATCCGCATAATCTAGCGGTCGTCACAGCTTGCAACAATGGGAATAGCCTTATATACCGGAAATTTTTCTTTCTCTTTTTTATTCCCTCTCTCATTGCTATGTCCCCAAGAATCCGCGGATGGTTTCTAAAAGGGCTGTGATAATCGGCATACTGACAGCCAGAATAGAAAGTTTGCTGAACACTCCGATCTGCCCGGCAATGGCTCCATAACCCGCGTCTCGGCAGATATCCGAAGCAAACTCCGCTATATAGGTGATGCCGATGATTTTAAGCAGCGCTTGTATATAAGAGCTTTGAATGGAAATGGAGCTTTGGATCAGCTTCACGCTCTCCACTACTACCTCAAGCTTCTCAGCTGCCAAGAGCAGCAGAAATACACTTGTGGCAATGCTGAGATAGACGGAAAATTCCGGCTTTACCGCTTTTATCTGAAGTGCCAGAAGAACACCGGCAATTCCAATCATGGCTGCCTGCAGCATATTAAATCCCCCTTAGTCCGGTCCCATAATATTCCTCCCGGTATACCCGCATAAAATCAATTCCCTGCCGCTCATATAAGCGTCCGTAATTCGATTTGTATACAACGCGGAATATTACTCTTTACAGTGCAAAAAGCCTCTGCATAGTATCAAATAAGTCAAAAATATATGGCAGAATCCAGAACAGCACCAGCACCAGGCCGGCGAGGCTGGTGAGAAAAGCCTGCTCCTCCCGCCCGCTGTGCTTTAGAATCTGACTAAGTACAGACACAAGGATTCCGACCGCCGCAATTTTAAATATGAGATTGACGCTCATAGCTTCCTCCCATTTACACCAAAAGTATGACCAGGAAAATGCCTCCGGCCACTCCCAAGCTTTGGTACAATTTCTGTTTTGTCCGGGCTGCCTCCTGGGACTCCCGAATACGAAGCTCCAGCTGCTCCAGATAAAGCTCAATGGAAGACAGCTGCATTTCCAGATCAAGGTATCCTAAGACCTCGCCCAAGCTCCCCAGCTGCTCCTTGTCCTCCCGTTTCAGATGGGTGCCGGACAGCTGGGCTTTAATCTGTGCCTGCCACAGATCTCCGAAGGTTCCGTTTTCCGGATTTTCCATCTGCTTTGCAAGCTCCTCCAAAAAGCTTCCGAACGGTTCCTTCATGCGGACCGCAATACTGGCAAACGCATCCGGCAGAGGTGTCTTCGTATATTTAATCTCTCCCCGCAGCATATAAATCATCTGCTTCAGCAGCCGCAGCTCCATACAGCGTCCCTTTAAGTCATTGCTGAAACTGACGCCGATTCCTGCGGCCGAGGCCAAAATCAGCAAGGCGCCGATTCCTTTTAACATAAAACTCTCCCCCTTTCATCCAGGATTTGCCGGACCATGCCGGGCCGGGCTTCATAACTCTCCTCCTGAATCATTCCTGTTCTTATTCCATTATCCGCTTCACAGGACTCCGATGCTTTCCGGCCCTTTGATATCTGCCCCCTCCGCCCGGCAAAACCCATAATCACATAGCGTTCAAAGATTTGCTCCTCTGCCAGCCTTTGAAGAAGAGGCTTGGAACGGATATCATCGAGAGAACTTCCGTGAACCGTAGCAAGAAGACGGCAGCCGCAGAACAATGCCGTCTCCATAGCGCGGATGTCCTCCTCACGTCCTATCTCATCCACCGCCAGTACTTCCGGCGCCATAGACCGGATCAGCATCATCATTCCCTCCGCCTTGGGACAGGCGTCCATCACATCTGTGCGGAGTCCCACGTCATTGGCCGGAATCCCCTGAAAGCAGCCGCAGATCTCGGAGCGCTCGTCCACCACTCCCACCGTATGCCCTCTAAGGGCCTTTGTCCCATTGGAAATCTGCCGCACCAGATCCCGAAGCAGGGTCGTCTTTCCGCCCCGGGGCGGCGAAATAATTAAGGTATGCTTCAACCCTGTTTCATCATGGAGAAAGGGCAGTACCTTGTCCCCGCAGCCAATAATCTCATGAGACAGACGCAGATTCAGACAGGAAATATAGCGGATGCTCTTCACCTTGTCCCCTTCCAGCACAGCTTTTCCGGACACACCCAGGCGGTGCCCTCCCTGGAGCGTAAGATAGCCCTGCTTTAATTCGTCCTCATAGGCATAGAGGGAATATTTTCCCACAAGCTCCATTGTCTCCCGGATTTCTTTTGGCATCACTGTCCATGCTCTATCAGGCTCCTTCAAGACTTCTCCCTGTTTGGAGAGAAAATATTCCTCTCCGCCAAGGCGAATCAAAAAGGGCTTATAGGCACGAAGGCGAATCTCCTGAAGCTGTTCAAAATCCACCTCTGCCTGCTCCAAAATTTCCCGGATATGCCGGGAAAAAAAATGTATGATTTCATTCTTGTCCTTCATTTTTACCTCCACAGGGCATACGAATACGGCTCAACCCGGCCGCTTATTCTCACCGGAACGCCTTGTACCCGCATGTCCATTTGTTTCTCAAGCCAAGCTTGAAGGGGCTTTCTTCTTCCTTATAATTTTTGCAAGATATCTGTGTAACCTTTCCTTTATCTGAACTGTTACAAGTATATGAGTCTGGAGACAAAAAAAGACTAGCCTTTTTTCTCCGGCCAGTCCTTCTGTAATATTCTTTTCTGCCATTCCCTGCATCCACAGGAACTTCTTAAGATATCTCTCCTGATTACATATAAAAAGAATTTGTATCTTCCAAAATCCATTTTAAAAGGACCCACAGCCCTTTTCTCCAGCTGTGAGTCCCTTTGCCTTTCATTTATTTCTCTTTGTTTTCCTTTAAATCCTTCATACTGAAGCTCAGACGCCCCATCTTATCTTTGCCGAGGCATACAACCTTCACCACATCGCCCAGGGTGAGCACATCCTCCACATGGTTGATTCTCTGCTTTGCAATCTTGGAAATATGAACCATGCCTTCCTTGCCCGGTGCAAACTCCAGGAACGCGCCGAACTCTTTGATGCTGACTACCTTACCGGTGAGCACCATACCCTCCTCAAAATCAGTTACAATGATCTTGATAAGCTCTACGGCCTTATCCATGCCCGCCTGATCCGTACCGCATACGGATACGGCGCCGTCGTCGTCGATGTCAATCTTCACACCAGTCTGCTCAATAATGGTGTTGATGGTCTTTCCTCTCTGGCCTACCACATCGCCGATCTTCTGAGGATCGATCTGAATCTGAATAATCTTCGGCGCATAAGGTCCGACCTCTGTTCTCGGCTCTGGGATGCAGGGCTTCATGCAGGTATCCATAATGAACATCCGCGCCTCACGGCATCTTGCAATGGCTCCCTCTACAATCGGGCGCGTCAGACCGTGAATCTTGATATCCATCTGAATCGCCGTGATACCCTCGGTGGTTCCCGTTACCTTGAAGTCCATATCGCCGAAGAAGTCCTCCAGGCCCTGGATATCGGTCAGAAGTACATAATCATCATCCGTCTCCCCGGTTACCAGACCGCAGGAAATACCGGCTACCATCTTCTTAATGGGCACGCCTGCAGCCATCAGTGACATACAGGAAGCACAGGTGGAAGCCATCGAGGTAGATCCGTTGGACTCAAAGGTCTCGGATACGGTACGGATGGCATAGGGGAACTCCTCCTCGCTGGGAAGCACAGGCAGAAGCGCGCGCTCCGCCAAAGCTCCGTGACCAATCTCCCGGCGTCCCGGTCCCCGGCTCGGCTTTGTCTCGCCTACGGAATAGCTGGGGAAATTATAGTGGTGCATATAGCGCTTGCTTGTCTCATTTTCATCCAGACCGTCCAGTCTCTGGGCCTCGGATAAGGGAGCCAGGGTACAGATGTTGCAGATCTGGGTCTGTCCTCTGGTAAACATAGCGGAGCCGTGCACTCTCGGAATCAGATCCACCTCAGCTGCAAGGGGACGAATCTGGGTAATCTCACGGCCGTCGGGACGCTTGTGATCCTTTAAGATCATTTTGCGGACAGTCTTCTTCTGGTACTGGTAAATGGCCTCGCCGAGAACCTCAAGCCACTCTTCCTTGTCTGCGAATGCCTCCTCCAGCTTTGCGGTGATCTGGCGGATATTTTCCTCTCTCACCTGCTTCTCGTCGGTAAATACGGCCTTCTCCATCTCCTCCGGGGGAACCTGCTCCTTAATGGCGGCAAAAAGCTCCTCGGGAACGGCGCAGCTTGTGTAAGTATGCTTTTCCTTGCCGCACTCGGCTACAATCTTGTCAATAAAAGCAATAACCTGCTGATTGACCTCATGAGCCATATAGATTGCCTCAATCATTCTGGCCTCGGGAATCTCATTTGCTCCGGCCTCGATCATGATTACTTTTTCTCTGGTGGACGCCACGGTCAGCTTAAGGTCGGATACCTTATACTGGCTCTGGCCCGGATTGACAATAAATTCTCCGTCGATCATTCCGATCTGGGTCATGGCGCAGGGTCCGGCAAAGGGAATGTCGGAAACGGCCGTTGCAATGGCGGAACCCAGCATAGCGGTCAGCTCGGGGCTGCAGGCGGGATCTACGGAAAGCACCAGGTTGTTCAGGGTTACGTCGTTGCGGTAATCCTTGGGGAACAGGGGGCGCATGGGGCGGTCGATTACGCGGGAGGTTAATACGGCATTTTCCGATGCCTTGCCCTCTCTCTTGTTGAATCCGCCGGGGATCTTGCCTACGGAATACAATTTCTCCTCATACTCTACGCTTAAGGGGAAGAAATCAATGCCTTCTCTTGGTTTGTCGGATGCTGTCGCTGTGGACAGTACGGTAGTTTCGCCGTAATGCATAAATGCGGCTCCGCTTGCCTGTTTTGCCACTCTGCCGATGTCAACGGTCAGTGTACGGCCGGCAAGCTCCATAGAATAACTCTTGTACATGGGTAATCTCCTTTTGTTTTTCTTGCTTTTTCTGGTTCAGGAGAATTTTTTCGGTCATGATCCGTTTTCCGGGCCTTGACCCCGAAACTACTGATCTGTATAGGAAAGGAAGGCTGTCCTATATACATCAGTGGTCTCGGTTCCGTTCTCCTGTGGGGTTGATAGGTTTACATAAACATAAATGAGGGCGGAAGTGTTCCTCCGCCCCTGTTAAGCTTATTTTCTGAGTCCAAGTCTCTCAATCAGACTACGATAACGTGTGATATCGGTTCTCTTCAGATAAGCCAGCATATTACGCCTCTGGCCAACCATCTTTAAGAGTCCTCTTCTGGAATGATGATCCTTGGGATTCTCTTTCAGATGCTCGGTTAATTCCTGGATACGTGCGGTCAGGATTGCCACCTGTACCTCGGGTGATCCGGTGTCACCTGGCTTTAAGCCGTACTCGGCAATAATTGCCTGCTTTTTTTCTTTTGCGATCATGTTGACTGCCTCCTTTTTTTCATAAGCCATGTATCAAGTAAGGGTCGGAGTGTCCGGTTACTGAATACTGGCAGATTTTGTACCTTTTAGACTTTACCATACCTTTTTAGTTGTGTCAAGAGCGCTTTAACTTTTACAGGCCGGATACGACAGCTGTTCCTGGCTGGATGCCGTAGCCTTCGTAAGCTGCAATACAATTTCGCTGAAATACCGCGGGCTTACCTGATCCAGCTTGTATTGGTTTTCTTTTTTTATGGTATCGTAAACGTAGCTGCCTCTTTTTACGGTGCGGGCGCGGTAGAAGGCCGCGCCGTATACGGTTACTTCGTCGTTTTCATCCCCTACGTAGCTTCCGGAAAATTCCAGCTCCACACCCACGTCGCCGTCCTCGCGGTAGAAGGTGTAATAAACACCGGCGTCCTGGACGGAACCGCGGTACCAGCCCATGCCCTGGAGCTTGCCGGAGAGGGACAGTCCGTTCAGAAGCTTGCCGCCGAAGCGGGTCAGCTCGGCTGTTCCGTTTTCTTCTTCTGTGATTCGGTAAACGGCACGCTCCAACTGCTCGATGGGCTGTACAATCTCATAATCGGAAAGCTGTTCCTTCCAGACGGACAGATCTTCTTCGGACAGCTCAATGGGGTGTACCAGGCCGATCTGTGTGTCCGAGGGAAGGTCAAATTCTTCCTCGTCCTTTGTGTTGAAGCTGCCGTCCTCCATATAGCGGAAGGTGTCTTTTAATTCTCCGTTCTCATAGGTTCCCCAGATAAGGCCGATGGCAAACTGATGCATAACCGGGTTTTTCACAAACAGCTCTTCCCATGCGGCGCAGTTCCAGAGGCGTTCTGCGGTTAATGCCTGCTCCAGACGCATTTTCTGGTTGGTTATGACGGTTTTCAGCTGCTTTTTCATCTGCTTAAATTCAGCATAAGCGGCCGCGGCCTTTTCTTCGTCGTCCCGCTTTCCGGGGGCCGGAAGGTTTTTCAGCTTTTTCTCGGATTCGCCGAAAATCTCAAGCTCCAGGGCCGGGGTCAGATAGACGCTGAAGGAGCGCGTTCCGTAGTCAAAGGTCCGCTTTAAGCTCTCGTCAAAGCCCAGGTTGGGTACAATCCGATCCTCCAGCTCCGCCCTTGTGATTCCCAGCTCGGAGGCTGCGTATTCCAGGGCCTCGCCTGCCGCTGTCTTTACCTGGCGGAATTTGAATTTCCGAGATATCTGATCTACGTACAGAAGGGCTTCGGAGCTTCCGTTGAGGGCCAGCGCTTTTACGGCTTCGGCGGCAAGGGCGCCTCTGGAATGTTGGGGCCATTCCTGGATCTGATGGCGGAAGATATCAACGATTCCGGTTCCGCCGTGGACGGACGCTGCGTAGAGTACCCATTTTTTCTTGGCCTCGGCGCCTGTTTCCAGCCATTTGTTGAACAGCTCCGCTGCATAAGCGCCAAGCTCGGAAGGCTCCAGTTCGGAGGCCAGGGTTACGGCCTCGGGGCTTAGGCCGGGTGTGGTGCGGTCCGCATAGGCTGTGAGTATGGCCTGGAGATATTCCTCCTCAGCGTCGCTGCCGTCTTTTTTATGTACGGCAGGAAATGGCGTCTCATAAGCCCAGGCTACTTTTCGCTTTTTGCCGCCTTTCAGGATTTCTTTTACCAGATCGCCGGAGGTTTTTTGACCTCCGCTCTCCGCCTGAGCCTCCGGCTTGATGCCCAGACAGTCGGAAAGGAGTTCCTTCAGCTTTTTGCTCTTTTCTGTCTCCAGGGCCTTTGTAAAGATTTCCCGGTAGGCTTCTGCGCCCCAGAATTTCAGGACACGGATGGCAAGCTCGCGCTCCTGGGATTTTTTTGAGGTTATCATTGTCAGCATTTCCGGCTCCCATTCCCTGTGAGCGGTGCAGATGGTTACGAGCTGCTCACGGACCTGCTTGGAGCTGTCAAGGGCGGAGGCCAGTATCACTTCTTTTTCTTCCTGCCAGAAGGTATCCAGGGCGAGGATGCAGATGCAGCGGCCGACGGAGGTGCTGTCCTTTGCGGCGTCCCGAAGCTCCTGGGCGTGATCCTTCCATCGGGAGGATAAAATCCGGGCAGCTGTGTCCAGAACCAGATTTTTGTCCCGCTCCTGGTAGCAGGAGTTGTAAATGCCCTCTATGGCGTCGGCCTGGTAACGGATGGGAAGCTCCTCTTTTTCAAAAAGCTCTACTAAATCCTCCATTTCCCTGCGAAACTGCTCCGAATTGGTTTTGCTTCCCCGGATGGAACTGAAGAAATAGCCTGTGAAATAGGCTCCCTGCATACGAAAAGCCTCCAAAATTACGCCTCTGCGGAAGAGACGTCCCTTATTTCTCCGTAAGCCCTGTAATTTCTGGAAGCGCTGATAGTAGTAGCTCTGGCTGCCTCTCCAGTTATTGACAAAGGGGTAGAGGGTGTCGATGGAGGCTTCTCCCAGAAGGTACGCCTTGGCCTCTGCCTGGCCGGTGGTAATGTTTGTCACAAGCTCGGCGGCAAGCTGGTGCTGATATTTATCCGCATGCTTTGACTGGATCTCCTGGTAAAGTCCCGGATTTGCCTTTTTGATGTGATCCAGGATGCGCTGATATTCGTCGGTGGTGGCAGCGTGTTCCGCTGCGCTGCGCACGGACTCAGGATGCCGGACTGCCATGCGTGCCATTCCCTGTTCCTCGTCATTTGCCGCGTACCACTGAATCAGGGCTTCGGGCTTCACGGGAATCAGATTTTCCAACTGTTCCAGGTGCTTATGGAACCAGGAATTTTTGCCGTTTACAATTCCTGTCATTTCTCTTCCTGCTTTGAGCACGGTGCGGATGGACAGGACGCCTGCTATCTGTAGGAAGGCGGCGAAGCACGGAGAATGTTCTATGGCGAAAAATGCCGTTCCCGAGAGAAGATGAACCATATATTCCATGTAGCTGCGGCCGTTTAACAGCTTTTGCAGATTTATGGGAAACGGCTGATCGATGGGGTGATTGCGCACATAGGTCCTAAGCTCTTCGATCTGGCTTTTTCCAAGATCATGCTTGATAAACATCTCGGGCAGGCTGTCTATGAGGTTATTTTCCAGAAATGCAACGGTCTTGGCCAGGGCTTCGTCGGATGCGGATGCATTTTTGGTGAAAAGCCCCAGGATGCCCCCGCTCTTTTTTGCCTCCGGTTTTTTGCAGTTTAAGTAGACGCCGGCCAGCAGGACCTTGGCGTTGTCGTAGCGGTGGTAGCAGAGATCTATGGCTCTTCTTAAAAGCTCCGGGTCCTTTCTTCCCTTTTCAAGCAGGGGCTTCATGCGTATGTAATTGAGGGAATAGGTGCTCCAGACGATGCCCTCCGCATACATGGCTGTTTCCTGCTCCGGAGTTAAATATTCCTTCACGGAGTCCAGGTTCCAGCCGTAGCGGTTAAAGAGGTAGTAGGCGGTGGAGCCTCCTATGGCGGACAGGAAGCAGACGTAGCGCTTAAGCTCTTCATGTTTGCTGCGCTTTCTCAGATGCTCTACGTAGTCGATGCTTTTCTGACGCTTGTCGTCGGCGAGATCGGAAAAGTCCTGGCGCTCGGTTTCTCTTAGAAGCTCCGGCTTTTCCGGTGCGGAAATGTCCAGATATTGTTCCGCAAGGGGACGGTTTTTTGGGGACAGCTTCAGGGCGTCCAGGGTGTCCATTTGTTTTTGGTAGTTTCTTTCTTCGCTTAGGTTCATGGTGTTCTCCTTTTATTTCATATGCTTATCCACATTTTATTTTATAAGCCTGACCAATTTGCAGCCGTATCCGTTTACTCCAACTTTTTGGGCGGAGTGCGCTCTGGTATTGTATGGCGTTTATGTGGTTTGGTACTTATGTGCTTTGGTGTTCATGTGGTTTGGCGCTTATGTGCTTTGATGCTTATGTGCCTTGGCGTTTATTTGATTATGTTTATATGATTTGGTGCTTATATGTTTTGCTCTTATTAGTTTTTGATATTTTAATCCGTCTCCTGCATCTCTAACAAGGCCCGATCCAGCGATGTCTTTTCCCGGCAGAGCTTCACATAAGTCATCAGATGTATCCAGGTCTTTAATACCGCCTCCATATCAAATTCCATCTGATGGCGTTTCCCGCCCAGGGCTTCTGCAAGAAATGTAAGGGCTTCCTCCGCTCCGTGGAGGCCAAGGGTTCCGCTTTCCTTTGCCAGACGTTTCAGATTCCCAAAGGTCTCCTCCTGGATGGAATTTAGACCGCTTTGAAACAGATCCCCAAGGGCCTGCCGGATTTCTGCCAAGAATCTCTCCATTCCCTGTACAATCTCCCGGTTAAAGCTTAAGTCTTTGGAAACCGGACTGCCTTCCGGCCCGCCTTGTTCGCCAAGATACTCCTCCAACTCTTCCTGGCTCCCAAAAAAGCGCTCTCTTCCAAACACCTCAATGGGATACAGGCACAGCTTTCCCTGTTCCAAGTAAGGGGCGCCGAAGAAAATCAAGGTCTGGTCCTTCTCCTTTTTCAGCCGTTCGTTCAAGCGCTCCAACACCTGAATGGTCAGCTTTTCCTCCTTGGAATAGGTTACGGCCACGGTAAGCTTACGGCCCTTTTGGTCCAAGATTTCCATAGAAAACCTCTGATGCACCGTGTCGAAACCGGACTCACGGCAGCAGGAAGCCCCCACCAGGGCAAGGCGCTCTCCCTCATTCTTTCGCTCTTCTTCTCCAAAGCAGGCTAAAAGAAGCTGTTCGTAATCCCAGAAAACTACATTCCGCACTTCCTCTCTCCTGAAATCCCGGACACCGGACACCTCGCTTTTTGTCTCCTGGCTCACAGACAGACGTCCGTCCCTGGCCGCTTTTGCATGATCCAGGTAAAATTCCAGCTCCATCATCTGCTCTCTGCTGCAATTTAACCCCCAGGGCGCCTGAGCCTGCTCCGCTCTTCCCGGGGGACGCCTGCGCACGCCTTCATAGAACACCGGCCGGGCATCTGTCCAGTTATAGAAAATACCCTTATCCGGCTCCAGGAAATAGTATATCTCCCCTTCGTAGCCCGTTTTACTGTGAAAGCTCCGGCTTCCCATTGCCATCAGGTGAAGCTTTGGAATGGGACGGTAAACTTCCCGAAAGCTTCCTGCCAATGTCCGCAGACGTTCCGGTTCTTTGGTTTCCTTTAGTTCCCCTGCTTTCCGGTATAGAGTCAATAGCTGCTCCAAAAGCTCCTCGGTCCGAAATGCCGCCGCCCGGTCAAAATACAGCCGGTACTCGGAGGCTGTTTTCCGAAGGCCGGTTTCAAAGGCCGCTAAGCCGGCTCCGTGACTGATAACTGCCAAACGCTCCATACTCTCCGCAGCCTCCGGGGACAAACGGGACAGCCCGGTCATAAGCTGCAGGCCGATTTCTTCCCGGATGGAGGAGGACGCCCGGTCAAGCTCTTTCCAATCCCATTCCTCCTGGCTCTCGCAGAGCTTTTCGAGCTGCTCTAAGGCGGCGGCATGTTTGTGAAGCTGAAAGAGCAGCACTGCCTGGGCCTTGTGAGGACAAAGCTCTTTGCTTTTGCAGGAGCAGGTGGAATATTCCAGAGGGCTTAAAAGCTTTACGGTGAAGGCCTCCCAGGGAACCTTGACGGTGATAACGGTTCCTTCCTGGAACTCGGGCTGTTCTCCTGACTTTAGATAATGAAGAAGCTCATTGTACCGCTTATTTCCGCAGGCGCGTTTCAGCTTTTGTAGAGGGTAAGTAAGAAGCTCCTGCTCTAAAGCCTGCGTTAATGCTGATTTGCCCGATTGGATTTCAGACGATTTTTCTTTTGATTCCGGTTCGGCCGATGTGTCGGATGTGTTTGATTTTTCCGGCGTGTTTATTCCTTCTGACACGCCTGGTTTTTTCATTGTGCTTGGTTCTTCCGATGCATCCGGTTTTTCTGATGTATCTGACTTTACTTCTGCTTTTATACTCTCCGGCCCGGCCTCCTGCGGACTTGATTCCGCTGTATTTCTTTGGCTGTTTTTCAGATATAAAATTGCCGTGATAATGTGACGGCAGATGCTTCGCGAGGGGCAGGTGCAAGTACTTTCCCCCAGAGGCATACGAATTGTGCATACCGCTTCTTTTAAAGTCACCTCCGCCCCCGTTTCGCTCCAGACTGCCGCGGGAGCTTCCTGATCCAGGTCCTTATAAGCACGCTTTACCGTTCCTTTGTTACACAGTCCTGTGAGGTATTCGTCGTCTGCCTGTGTGAGCATTTGTTTTAAAGCTTCCATGTCTTTATCCTCTATTCCGTTTTTGCAAATAAAACATATCTCCGTATCCTCAATGGCCAAAGGGACATTTAGGAGATCATCACTGCATAATCTTCCCCATAAAATCCCCAAGCATCTCCGGTGTCATCGCTCCCACATGCGCCCCCAGATCTGCCAGCCTCTGTGCCGTATGGCGGTCGTAAACCGGATTGGCATCCCGATCAAGGGCAGTAAGGCAGATAAGCTTTGCGCCGCTCTCTATGATATCCCGGCTCACACCGAGCAGGCCGGCCACGCTGCCGCCCTCGCAGAGATCCGACACCAGAACAACCATCGTCCGATTGGGATTCTCAATCAGCCCTTCACAGTACTGCAAAGCCCCCGTAATATAAGTCCCGCCTCCAAGCTGAATACTCATCAGCGTTTCCACCGGGTCGTCCAGATGGGCGCTTAAATCCACCACCTGGGTATCAAAAATCACAAGCCGGGTGTCAAGCATAGGCAGCCGGGCAAAGATTCCCGCCATCACCGCGCTGTGAATCACAGAATCGAGCATGGAGCCGCTCTCGTCCACTGCTATCACGACCCGCCACTGGTTATATTTCCGGGTACGGCTGCTGAAATATACCTGCTCCAGTACCAGGCGTTTTTCCTCCGGGTCGTAATGGGAGAGATTCTTTCGGATGGTTTTGCGGATATCCAGATTCCGCATGGACTTTACATGACTTGGAGTATTCCGGTCCAGGCTTCCCAAAAGGGAACGGCGTATCTCCCGATTCAGCTTTTCCGCAATTTCCTCCGCCACCTTTTTTACAATCCGCCGGGCCGTATCCAGAACAGGCCCCTTCATCAGATGCTTAAGCTGCAAAATGGTTTTCAAAAGCTCCTGATTCGGCTCCAGCTTTTCCAAAACCTCCTTATCCGTTAAAAGTTCCTGCATCTCATAGCGTTCCAGAGCATGGCGTTCCAATACCTCCACCGTTTCCTTGGGAAACAGACGGCGGATCTTCGTAATCCACCCTGCCGTAGTCAGCCGGCTTGCCCCTGTGCCCCCGTCACGGCGCACATCTTCACCGTACTCGCGGGAATAGAGAAAATCCAACGCTTCCTCCAAGTCCTGACAGCCGATGCCGTTCTCCATCCCGCGAAAGCCCTCTCCTCCGAAAGAAATCTGGTCCTTGGCCTGACTTCCCAGGATCAGCCGCCAACGATTCAATTGTTTTCCATCGTTCATATTCGTACCTATTTTAAGTTCCGTAGTTCTCCTTCCAGCACTCCTTTGCTAGAACAGAAAACTCCCTTTTTCCATTTTTTTACTTATAAATGCATCCAAAGCTTCCCCATACGCATACTCCCCGGGACTCACACTCCCTCCCGTCAGAAGGTCGCCCTTTTTCTTCCCGTGAAGCGCCGCCGCACGGCCTGCGATTCGATCCGTTTCAAGAGGTGTAAAATAACTGAATGCAAGACGCAGCTCCGGCAGCAGCTTTAAAAATTCCTCCCCGGGCAAACGCTCCAGAAGCCCGTCAATCAGGGTCAGAAATCCGCTGCTGGCAAATACAAAATCCCTGGCCGTAAAGAACAGCCCCCGAAGAAATGCCGCGCTTTTCGACAGCATTTCTCCGCTTCCTTGCATATATCCCTGAGCCGCCCGGGTAATCTGCTCCCCGTATCCCGCCTCATAGCCGTACAAAAGCCCCAGAACCGTCCCTTCCACGCCGGGATTTAATTTTCCCCGCCCAAGAAGGGTTTTCAGCGCGTCCATCAGAACCAGCCGCCGCTCACATGGATTGCTTTTCCCTGCCGCCTGGTAGAGAAGCCGCAGACTTTCCATACATTCCTGCTGCCGATCCTCCCCCACCTGTCCCATAGAGGGCAGAAGCTGAATAATCTTCTGAAAGCAGATATCCGTCATCCGCTCCAGATCGAGAGCATCCCGAACCTGATACAGATCCTGAAGATCGAGAAGCATCAAAAGCTGAGAAAAGCCCTTGGTCAGCGAAAAGAAATCTCCGTCATCCGCCAGTACCTCCGCCAGATGTTCCCGCATTTCCCCCTGCTCCTCGTGAAGTCCCATAAGGAAGCCTTTTACCAGAAGCTCCGCCGCTTCCTTACAGCCTGCGCTCTCATCAAACCGGCTGTGCAGCAAGGTACGGGCCGCCTCTGCCATAGTCCCGCCTGAGATGGAGGCGTCTATCAGGGCCGCAGTCACCTGCTCGGACCATTTATAGCTCCAGATTTCCCGAATCCTGTTCTGATCCCGGCGGTTTACCAGGTCCGCGCCCTTTTTCCGTCTGGCAAAGCCGCAGTCCAAAAACTCTGTCTGGTAAAGAAAACGGCTCATCCGCAGATGCTTTTCCTTTTTGAAGATCTCCAGAATAACCTCCTGCTCCAGACTGGAATGTAGCTTGATGCCAAAGCCCCTGCACTGTTCTTCAAAATCCGACAGCAGAGGAGGCCGGGCGGCGTCCTTGCAGAGACGTCCCACCTGGGAGCCTGTCACAAGCTCTTTCAAAATACGGACGGCGCCCTCGGTAGACAGATTCCGTTCTCCCTTTATAAAGGAAGATACGGCACTGTCCTGAAGCTCATACAGCCCCGGTTCCTGTTTTCCGCGGAGAGCCGCTAACCCCTGGGCCATGTAAAATGCGCAGATTTCGTCATAGGAGGAGACATTTTCCTCCTTTCTTCTGGCCTGCCGTCCTGCCGCTGCCAGAAAATGAAGAACGGTTTCTTCGTACGCGCCGGATAAAATCATGCCTGACGAATCAGTTTCCTGCTCTCTATGATGCGGCTGTTTCAATTTTGCTAAAACAGCTTCTTCTTTCTCTCCTTCGGAATCATCCGGTTTTATCTGCGGCGTATTCTTCTGCAAGTTTTTCCATACCTGGTGATAAAAGCCCGGCGACTGCATCCCGCTTGCATAGCCGTTCAGGGCATCCGCGGCCTCCATAGAGTAAGCCATCGGATACACCTCCTGCTGCTCCTTCACCTTACCGTGGAGCTTCACCGGCTCTCCGGTGTAGACATAGCTTCCGTCTTTCTGCCGGGACAAAAGCTCATAAAGTCCGTAGCTGTGAAAGCCTCCCGTCACCACCAGGATTCTGTGAAAGCTTTCGGATGCCTTGGCAATCTGTTCCGCCATATACCGCTCCCGCAGAAGGCAGCCGTCTTCTAAAAGCTCCTCCGCCGGCGTATTTTTTCGGGAAAGGATGCAGTAGGTGAGCATTTGGCGTACAAAGTCCTCCGTGGGCTCCGTAAGGCCCTGGATTTCAAAATACTTCTCCCACAGCTCTTCAAAATCCCGCAACCCCGTTTTTTCACAGAGCAGAGCCAGATAGCGGCTGCGGCTTAGAAGATAGTCGTCGTTGTAGGTCTGCTTTTCTCCCTCCCTGCGAACGCCTTTTCCTCCGGTCGTTCCGATGAGAATCTCCCCGTAGGACAGATCCACAAACCGGGCCGGTATTCCCAGGCTTTTTGCTTCCCGCAGGGCCGTAAGCTCCGGGGAGCAGTCTAAAAAGGGATAGTAGCATTTGTAGTCCCCTTTTTTCTCCGTCACAAGGCCATCCCGATCCCGGTAGGCATAATACAGGGCCAGCGGAGGCTTTGTGTCCTCATGCAGCAGCACGGGAATCAGCGGGTCCGCATTTTCCGGGCCTTCTATAAGAATCAGGTCCGGCTGATAATCCAATACCGCCTTTTTCAAATGAAAGGAGCAGGCCGGGCTGTGATGGCGAATGGGGAAGTAGAGTACTCCGTGCTCTTTGCCGTACAATAGCTCGGAGGGAATCCTTACGCTCTCCTCCGGGTTTTCCGTTACCGCAGGTATTTCCTGGCCTCGTAATAGCTGCTCCATAAGCCGCCCTCTTTTCCTCCCTTATCGCGAATTACGGTCTGGAAATAGCTTTTCAGCTTTTCCAAATCGTCCTTGTTTTCCTTCTGTACGGCTCCCACCAGGTTCTGCACCAGACAGCCCAGATCCATGCGGGAATCGCCGTAGTAGTAGGCCGTCATCATGGTCTGATAGTAGACGGATACGGCCTCCGCCGTGCTCATAACCGCTGAGGGCCGGTCTATCCGGTGCCCCAGGGAGGAAACGCCTTCCCGAAGCTCATGGTAGGTGGAGGCGAGCAGGTCGGCCACATCCTCGTCCGGCTCCATTTCAATGCGGTTTTCTTTGGCAAGCTCGGCTACCTCATTTAGAATAATCTGCTTTTCCAGGGCTGTGTCGCGGATGGGCATGACCGTTTCGAAGTTAAAACGGCGCTTGAGAGCGCTGCTCATTTCGTTGACGCCCTTGTCTCTTGTATTTGCCGTGCCGATGACGTTGAAGCCTGCCTGGGCAAACAGAAGTCCGTCCTCTCCAAGCTCCGGCACATTCAGCACCTTGTCGCTGAGGACGCTGATTAGACTGTCCTGGATCTCGGCCGGGGTACGGGTAATTTCCTCAAAACGGGTGAGGATTCCCTGTTCCATGCCTACGTAGAGGGGAGAGGGAACCAGTGCTTCCCGGACGGGGCCCTTTGCAAGAAGAAGGGCGTAGTTCCAGCTGTATTTGATCATGTCCTCGGTGGTTCCGGCCGTGCCCTGGATGGTGTTGGTGCTGTTTCCGCTGATGGCGGCCGACAAAAGCTCCGAAAGCATGGTTTTTGCCGTGCCCGGCTCGCCTACCAGCATAAGGCCGCGGTTGCCTGCCAGGGTGATGATGCAGCGTTCTACT
This sequence comes from Clostridia bacterium, assembly GCA_910574835.1. Lineage (GTDB taxonomy): Bacteria > Bacillota > Clostridia > Lachnospirales > Lachnospiraceae > Laedolimicola. The sequence goes on from CAJTDE010000002.1 coordinate 67,200, forward strand.
AAGGCATCGTTTCCCAGATATTTTTTGCGGATGGTAAGCTCCCGATCCTGATAGCGCAATGGCTCCCGGCTGCCCAGGATAAAGGTCCGAACGGCCTTGGGGGACAATTTCCAGTTTAAGGGGCGGCGGCCGGTGTCTAAGATGGAGAGAAGCTCCAGTTCTTCCCGGTAGCGCACCTCTACGGGTGGTTTGATTACTGTTTTTTGTTCCACTTTATGTAACCTCCTATTTTAAATCGCTGCGCGATGGCACGAAAGGGTAAAGTCGCTTCGGCACACCTGTGATGAGAGAAATCTCTTACTATTCCGCTTCCCCTTCCTCCAGAAGCCGTTTCAAAAGATATTCCCTGTGATTGAGAAACATCTCCGTCACCTGGTAGCTCTCCGTCTTAGTATACTCCACAGAGTGAATCGCTCCTTCGTCAAAGGACAAAATCTCCGCCCCGGGAAGTCCCAGAAGAATCGGAGAATGGGACGCAATCAGAAACTGACTGCCTTCCCGGACAAGACGGTGGATACAGATTAGCAATGTCAGCTGGCGCTGCGGCGAGAGGGCCGCTTCCGGCTCGTCCAGTAGATAGAAGCCCTGTCCCTGAAAACGATTCTGCATCAGAGCCAGAAAGCTCTCCCCATGAGACTGCTCATGCAGGGAACGGCCGCCATACCGCCGGTAGTAGATCTCCGGCCTGTCCCCGTCCCGGTATTCCTCCACCTGGGTCGCTACATTGTAAAAGCTCTCCGCCCGGAGAAAAAAGTTATCCCTGGGGCTTCGATAGCCCTTTTTCAAAACCATCCCTTCATACAGGGAGGAATGGGTTTCTCTGGTGGAAAAGCGGAAATCCCGGCTCCCTCCCTCGGGATTCAGCCCGTAGGCTGCGGCAATGGCTTCCAGAAGGGTCGATTTTCCGGTTCCGTTTTCTCCCACAAAAAAAGTCACGGGGGCTTCAAAGCTTAGGGATTCCATCCCGGAAAGAGCCGTAATTCTGTGTAAATAAGAATCCGGATCTACCTTATTCCAGTCAATGGTTAAACCGTTGACAAAAAGACTGCCTTTCATCTCTGTCCTGTCTCCATTCTTGTGTATTGGTTTTTCATCCGCGTATCAGAAGGGTTAATACCACTCCTTCATCAGATCCAGAAGCACTGTCTCATAATCTCCCAGTAGTTCCTCCTGCCGGCCGCCGCTTCTAAGATTCGTCTCCACACCCCGTTCTCCGTCCTCAAACTCCCAGATATGATAGGGGACGCCGCGGTAATCAAAATCAATGCTTCCCAGACCGTCCTCCTCGTTGTAGGTATAGCTCCATCCCCGTTCCTCTATCAATGCCAGCACCCGGCCCAAATGTCCTTTTTGCTCCATAGCTCTCTCCTATTCCGGTTCCGCAATATTCCTTACAATGCACTTGTATAAAAACAATTTTAAGCCAAGGAACCATGTACCTGCAAAATGCTTCGCGGCGTAAGGCAGATTACGGATTCCGTTTCCTTCATACATGTGATTTTCTTTTTTATTATAATTCATTTTACAGGATTTGTCGTTTAAAATTCTCTTAAATATATGAAAATATAAGAAAAATTTGACAACCCATCCATTTTAACGTATGATCTGGAAAACACATCTACGAAAATAAAAGGAGCACAGACATCATGGATTTTCAACTAAGACCCTGGAGCATCGAAGACGCGGAAGATATAGCAGTCGAAGCGGACAATCCCCGCATTGCGGCCAACCTGCGGAATGTATTTCCGTGCCCTTATACCCTTAAGGATGCCGTTGACTACATCACCGACTGCATTTCAAAGGAAGGCGGCCGGCAGATAACGCGGGCCATTGAGGTAGACGGCCGGGCTGTGGGAAGCATCGGAATCTTTCTGATGAACGACGTGTATGAAAAATCAGCCGAATTGGGGTACTGGCTCTCGGAAAAATACTGGCGGAAGGGCATTATGTCCCGGGCGGTGCGGATGCTTTGCAGGGAGGCATTCGAAACCTTTGATATTGTCCGCATCTTTGCGGAACCCTTTGCCTGCAATGCAGGCTCCAGAGGCGTTCTTGAAAAAGCCGGATTTACCTGTGAGGGTACTATGAAAAACGGTATCTATAAAAACGGGCAGATCCATTCCTATTGTATATATGCACTGTTACGGGAAGAGGCTGTCGGGAATTTTTAGTATAGGGCTTAATATTTTTGCCTGATAGCCCAAGGCATTTTGCACGTTTACTTTTGTGACAGCCTCACCGGGGGAGAAAAGTTAAATGGCGGTTCTTTTTGAACGTGTTACTGAACATTTCAATACATCCGAAGAGCATTTCAATACAAAAGTCTTGAAATTCTTTTTTTGCGTGGTAAACTGATAACAGCAATATCAGTTACCTATCTTGTGGATTGGAGGAATATATTATGCAGTCTATTTCCGGAATAAATTCTGGCGCGGCGCAGCCGTCTGTGCCGATTGCTGGTGTGGATGAACCGAAAAAAGTCCGGCGGCCCGAAGACGAAACCCAATCACGCTGCCAAAAACCTGTGATGGATGAATATGTTCCGGAGGAAAAACCGGAACCATCAGGGCGTTACTGTCTGAGCAAAGACGAGAACGGCAAGCCTAAAATCTATTTCGATGCCCCGGAGCGGGCAGAGAATGCCCCAGATGCTTCCGATGCCTCTGATCGGGATAAGAGTGCAGAAGGGCCGGAAAAAAGCGGCTCTGACAAAGATGGGCAAAGCTGCACCTGCAACACCGATAAGGTTGACCGTGAGATTGAAAAACTAAAAAAGCAGAAACAAGAGCTGGAACAGCAAATCAACAGGGAAACAGATGAAAGCAAAATAGAGGATTTGAAAGAAAAATTGGCACAGATAGAAAAAGAATTGAGCCAAAAGGACAACGACACATATAGGCGTCAGCACGCTGTATATACATATTCCTAATGTCTTCCGCACGGCGGCAAAAGAAAAAAGCCGTCGTACAAGCGGTAAAATCGCTACACCTCAAACGGCGGCTTTTGAGAAATCGAAAGCCGCCGTTTATAAGTAAATCAAACCACCGTAAACCCGCCCAGTTCGTAGAAAACCACAGTTCCTGCCGGCTCCGTGCCTTCAAACCCCAGGCTCTGGCTCCATCCTTTGCTGTAAACCCGGGCGGTTATCACCTCTTCCCCGTCATTGACAAAAATCTCAAGAGAAGAGGTGTCCGAAAACACCGTAAAATTCCGAAGCTCCTCCAGACGTATGGAACGCCTGCCTCTCCCGCAGCCGCTTTTGCCCAATGAAAGGGTTAAAATCTGCCCTTCATAGTTTAAAAATACATCCTCTCTCAGCCGCAGCGTCATAGAAGCTTCATGCTCCCCAAGGTCCGCTCTCATTTCAAAGCAGCAAGTCTCTGTTTTCCAAATGCCAAATTCCCGGATGCTGCCGCGCCATTCGCTTTTCCGAAGGCCCTTCATCTCCTCCAGAGGCTTCTGAATCAGCCTCCCGCCCCTTACGCGCAGCTCCCTTGGCATGGCCATTGCATGTATCCATCCTTGCTTGACCGTAACATCGTTGTCATAGTCCGCATCCGGCATTCCCATCCATCCAAGGAGAATCCGCCGGCCCTTCCCATCCTCAAAGCTCTGGGCCGCATAAAAATCAAAGCCCCGATCCAGTTCCTGAAATTCCCCTAGCTGATAATTGCGGTTCTCAAAATCAAGCTCTGCCGGAAAATATCCGCACTGATACACATTCTGATAACGATACTCCTCCGACGGCACTCCCTGGGGACATGCCAGTAAAAAGCCCTGTCCCTCCAGTTCAAAGAAATCAGGACATTCCCACATATAACCCAAGCGCTCCGCCGAAACAATGCGGTCAAAATAGCTCCACCTGTTCAGATCTGGAGAGCGAAACAGCAGCGCACAGCCTCTGTCCTTATCGTCCCTGGCTCCCAGAAGCATGTAATAAGTCCCCTCCCTGCAAAAAATCTTGGGGTCCCGCACGTGTCTTGACATGTCGGCGGGGTAATCCGCATGGTCCAGTACAAGCTGCTTCTCCTCCTGCCGGAACCCGTCCCTGCTTTTCACATGGATGGTATTCTGCTCCCTCCCCTCCATGACATAATCATAAGGCCGGTCCGTAAGCTTCACATTTCCTGTGTAAAAATAATGAATCTCACCGTCTTGTACAAAAGCCGATCCGCTGTAAACCCCGTCCCGATCCCATGCACAGTCCGGAAAGAGGAACGGCTCCTCCTCCCGAAAATGAATCCAGTCCTTTGTAGTATAATGCCCCCAGAGCTTCGTGCCCCATCCTGCCTTAAAAGGGGTGTATTGAAAATAAATGTGACAGGTTCCCTGAAACTGACACAGCCCGTTGGGGTCGTTCATCCAACCCGCAGGCGGCATCAGGTGAAACTGAAGGCGGTTTCCATCCGCTTTTGCAGATTTTCGCATAGATTCATATTTTGGATAATTTCTGTCATACCATTCTCTGTCCATATTGCATCCATCTCTCATTTTCTGTTCATTCTCCGCGGTGGAAAAGCCGTTACGGTTCTCCCTATGACAGCACGGCCACTGTCTGCTGATCCGTCAGAGTATTTTCATCCTCCACCTTAAGCGTCCGGCCTTCCGCCACCTCGGAGACTATCATCAAAAGCTCACTGGAATACCCGCTGTCTTCGATGAATTTTTTATCAAACCGAAGGAGAAGCTCTCCTCTTGTCACCTTCTGCCCTTCCTTCACCAATACGGTAAAGCCCTTTCCCTGAAGGTTCACCGTATCAATTCCGCAATGGAGCAGAATCGAAGATCCGTCCGCCAGCTCCAGTCCCAGTGCGTGGCCGCCGGGATAGGTGAAAGCCACCGTCGCGTCGCAGGGCGCCTTTACTTCTCCCTGTTCGGGAAAAACCACAATGCCGTCTCCCATTACCTTCTGAGAAAAGGTAGGGTCCGAGGATTCCGTCACCGGACACACCCTTCCCGCTGCCGGAGCTGTCAGCTCAATGCTTCCTGTAAAATTCTTCCGCTCCGCTTTCGGAAGGTTTTCTGTTTCCTGCCCGGCTTCCTCCGTCTGCTTTTTCCCCATTACCTTGCCAAGAAGAGCTGCAAAAAGAAAACCGCCGGCCAGGGCTATCACATGCGCCGCAATATAATTCACATATCCGTTATGCTCCGGGTTCACGATAGCAATCCCCGGCAGGGCCGTTGTACCGAAGCCCAGAGCCGTTAAATTGGCAAAATACACATAAGCTCCGGCTATTGCTCCGCCGATGCAGCCTCCAATCAGCGGGTAGCGATACCGCAGGTTTACGCCGAAGATAGCCGGCTCACTGATTCCGAACAGGGTGGAGCAAAAACTGGGAATACAAAGCTCTCTGGCCTTTACGCTCTTCCAGTTCAGCGCCAGATAGCCGAGCACCGCGCCGCCCTGTCCCATAAGAGCAACGGACATCAGGGGATTGATAAAGTTAAAGCCTGTTGTTGCAATCAGCTGCGCCTCCACAGCGCCGATAATATGGTGAAGACCCGTAATCACGATAATCTGCTGAATCCCTCCGAACAATGCATATCCAAAGACGCCCAGATGCTCCGTAGCCCATACCAGTCCTCCCGTAATGCCATTGGAAAGAATCCTGCCCGCCGGCCCTACACAGGTAAACAGAAGAACCGTGGAGAGAAATACGGTCAGCATAGGCGCCACCAGAAGCTTCACCGCATCCGGAATCCTCTTATTGAAAAACTGATCCAGTTTTGCTACTACAAAGCCCATCATCAAAGCAATAATAATACCGCCCTGGAAGCCGACAAGAGCCACATTCAGTCCAAAAAGATGGAGAATCTCCGGCGTCACGGTTCCCGAGCCTACGGAATACGCATTTGCCAGGGAGCCGTCCAGCATAATTGCTCCCACCACCATGCCAAGCACCGGATTTCCCCCGAACCGCTTTACGGCGGAATAGCATACGGCCATAGGCAGAATGGCAAAGATTCCCGTGGAAGCCAGACTGGTCAGCTTATTGAGGGCGTATAAGGATTCATTGTTTTTCACAACCTCCAGATTGCCCAGCACTCCGGTAAGTCCCATAAGAAGCGCTGCCGCCAGAATCGCGGGCATGATTCCGATAAACACATCGGACAGGGCTTTGATCACAGCCTGCAGCGGGTTCTGTTTTTTTGCGCTCTGTTCCTTCAAATCGCCCAGTGACATGTTCTCCGTGTGGGTATATTCCGCAAATACCGCATAAACGTCATTTACAAGGCCGGCTCCAAAAATCAGCTGCAATTGATTTCCTGCGATAAAAGCGCCCTTTACCTTGTTCACATTTTCCAGCTTCTTCAGATCTGCCAGACTGTTGTCCTTAAGTACGATCCTCAGACGTGTGGCGCAATGTGCGGTTCCCTGAATATTCTCCATTCCGCCCACAAATTGCGTGATTTCTTTCGAGATCTCCAGATATTCCTCTCTCTTACCCATTATGTATCCCTCCTATAAAAGTCGCTGCGCGACAGCACTAAAGGGTAAAGTCACTTCGACGCACCTGTAATGAGAGGAACTTTCATTCGAAAGGGCACTCATGAAAGTTCCTCTCGTGCGTCTTTGGGACTTTACCGGCCGGCCAAAAGTATTTCTTATAAATGCTTGACATTTCTTAGCCGGACTATTTAAAATCGCTGCGCGATGGCACTAAAGGGTAAAGTCGCTTCGACGCACCTGTAATGAGAGAAACTTTCATTCGAAAGGGCACTCATGAAAGTTCCTCTCGTGCGTCTTTGCGGCTTTACCGGCCGGCCAAAAGTATTTCTTATAAACACTTGGCATTTCTTAGCCGGACTATTTAAGTTGCTGCGCAATAACACCTGTATGTATTGGAACCGGTTCCATTTCGATATTCATTATATATTTACAGAAATTTTATGTCAATACTTTCTTGTTATAAAATTTATTTTTGGAACCGGTTCCAAAAATGCATAGACTTTTTTATGCAGATCTCACAAAAAATCTTATCTCTATTTATCTACTGCCTCCTGTCGGCCACGCTTCCCCTCTCAATAAGTGCAAAGGAATTGACCTGCAATTTACTTACCGGCTTTCCCTGAACCATTTGAAGCATGGTCTCCGCACTGATCTCTCCCCAGTTTTCCAAATCCAGGCGAACCGTGGTGAGGGGCGGACAAAGCAGCTCACTGGTCTCATAATCTCCAAAGCCCGTTACGGAAATATCCTCCGGTATTCTGGCCTTTTTTTGATACAGCACCTTGTACACCCCTTCCGCAATGCGGTCCGTAGCGCAGACTACCGTATCCGGCCATACCTCCCGGGCAAAAAGAGCTTCCGCCGCCTTCACCGCATCCTGATAAAAGAAGCTGGTCTCCAAAATCTCCATTTCTCCGATGCCGAACTCCCGCAGGCCGTCCTGCACGCCCCGTTTCCGCTCCTTTCCGACTGCCTCATCCGCTTCACTGACCCAGAGAGCGGCCACACGGACCGCTCCCCGGGCGCCCAGATAACGTCCAAGCTCCAATCCCGCATGATAATCGTCATTGATCACGGAATTTCCCTGGAGATACCGCTGTCCCAAAAACAGCACCGGCAGATTCGCCTTCTCCACCGCCATTTTATGCGCCCCGGTAACACTGGAAGCCAATACCATAATGCCGTCCGCATTGATAGCGGTCAGCCGCTCAATACTCTTGATTTCCTCGGCCAGATCATTTCCCGTGTGCATAATCAGGGGCGTATAGTCGTACCGCTTCAGATATGCCACAATAACCTCTACCAGTCCCGGTGTCACAATGGAATCAAAGCCCGGTACAATCAGCCCGATTATACGGCTGCTTTTTGCATTGAGCCGGGCAAATACATTGGGTTCATAATGATATGCCTCGATCACCTTTTTGATCTTCTGACCTGTTTCCTCCCTGACGCTTCCCCCGTTCAGATAACGGGAAACCGTACTCTTTGCAACACCCGACAGCCTGGCAATGTCGCGGATCGTCAACTTTTTCTCCATAAACCTTTATGCCTTCCATACAAAGATAGGGGCAGTCAGTAAATCAGACTGCCCCTCCGCATTTTTATGATTCCTGCACAACCTTATGATAAACCTTTTTCCCCTTCCGGATAATCAAAGCTCCATCACCGTCCAGATCCGCAGCCGTAAAGCTCTTATAGACGTCCGTCACCTTCTCATCGTTCACGGTAACGCCCCCCTGCTGCACCAGACGCCGGGCCTCGGAACGGGTAGGCGCAAGCTTTGTCTCCACCAGAAGTGACAAAATATCCTTCCCGGCCTCCAGATCCTCCTTGGAATACACCGTAGTCGGCATATCGTCCGTCTTGCCGCCGTTTACAAAGAGGGCCTTCGCCGCATCCTGTGCCTTCCGCGCTTCCTCCTCGCCGTGAACAATCTTGGTGATCTCATAAGCCAGGACTTCCTTGGCATGATTAATCTCAGCGCCCTCAAGAGCGCCCAGGCGGCGCACCTCCTCCATCGGCAGGAAGGTCAGAAGTCCCAGACATTCCTCCACCTTCACATCCTCGATATTCCTCCAGTACTGGTAGAACTCGTAGGGAGAGGTCTTCTCCGGGTTCAGCCACACGGCTCCCTTCATGGTCTTGCCCATCTTAATGCCCTCGCTGGTAGTCAGAAGCTTGAAGGTCAGGCCGTAAGCCGGCTTATTTTCCTTTCTGCGGATCAGCTCCACGCCGCCGATGATGTTGGACCACTGATCGTTGCCTCCAAGCTGCATCTGACATCCGTACAGCTGATTCAATTTCAGGAAGTCATAGGACTGCATTACCATATAGTTAAATTCAAAGAAGGTCAGCCCCTTCTCCATCCGCTGCTTGTAGCACTCCGCCGTCAGCATCCGGTTTACGGAAAAATGAGCGCCTACCTCCCGCAAAAACTCCACATAGTTCAGATTCAGCAGCCAGTCCGCATTGTTGGCAAGAATCGCCTTGCCGTTATCAAAATCAAGAAACTGTCCAAGCTGCCTGCGGAAGCATTCCGCGTTGTGTTCAATGGTTTCCTTTGTCATAACCTTACGCATATCGGATTTGCCCGAAGGATCTCCCACCATTGTAGTGCCGCCTCCCAAAAGGGCGATGGGCCGGTGTCCTGCCCTCTGCATATGCATCATCGCCATGATGGTCAGAAAATGACCGGCCGTCAGGCTGTCCGCCGTTGCGTCAAAGCCGATGTAAAATGTAACCGGCTCCTTTCCTCCCAAAAGCTCCCGCACCTCCTCCGGGTGGGTACACTGTTCAATGAAGCCGCGCTCCGTCAGAATATCGTATACATTTTGTGACATTGGTCTGTTCTCCTTTTTGCTTATTCTCTATCCGTATTACTGTCTTTCCTTCCACTGCTTCCGGTCGTCGCCGTACCATACCACCTGATTTCTTCCGAAATGCTTGGCGTCGTACAGCATTGTGTCCGCAATTTTCAGATATGTGCCGTAATCGTCGTTGATCCTGGGTGTAACCGTAACGCCTCCGATGCTGACCGTAACCCACTCCGACACATTGCCCGCATGGGGAATCTGAAGCTTCTCAATATTCCTGCGGATTTTTTTCATATGCCCGAAAATGTTCTGGGGAGTGCCGCCCAGAATAATCGCCACAAACTCCTCCCCTCCGTAGCGCGCCACAAAGTCCATTGTGCGCCGCAGGTGATGGGAAATGGTCTTTGCCACGGCTTCTATCACCTTATCCCCGGCCGGATGTCCGTAGGTATCGTTGTAAACCTTAAAATGGTCAATATCAAACATAAAAATAGAAAACGGAACCTGCAGCCGGGCCGCCTCCTGCCATTTTGCCACGCTGTACAGCTCATACTGCCTTCTGTTGGCAATTCCCGTAAGCTGGTCCGTCATGGACTGCTCCTCCACCTGCTTTCGGTATCGGTATAGCTTTACATGTGTGTTCACCCTGGCCTTTACAATCACCGGATGGAAGGGCTTTGTGATATAATCAACGGCCCCTAACTTAAATCCGTGCTGCTCATTTTCAATATCGGAAAGGCTTGTAATCAATATAACCGGAACACTCTGGGTTACAATCTCCTCCTGCAGTTTTTTCAGCAGCATAAAGCCGTCCATCTCCGGCATCACGACATCCAGAAGTATCAGAGAAAATCTTCCGGTGCTTGCACAGCTTAAGCCCTCAATTGCAGTCTGGGCAACTGTGACCTCGTACTCATCCTCCAGAATGGACTTTAACTTGGCTGCCTGCGTAACGCTGTCATCAACAATCAAAATCTTTTCCATATCCTTACCCCTCAGCTTGCCTAATCATTTTTACTGATAAACAGTATGTTATTACTCTGTTCGGCATATATCCAAAATTATACCTGAGCAGACATGATTTTACAATGCTTTTATACTATAAATATACAAATTGCTACTCTATCACACTTCCGTCCTCCAAAATATTCACTCCAAAGGACAGCTCCGAAAGCCTTCGGTAATAATCCTGCGTCTCTTTCAAAAGCCTCATCCGGTTACCCTCGCTTGCACAGGGAATCACGCGCACCCTCGTCTCTCCTTCCGTAAGCGTAAGCTCCGCCACAATACTCTCGTAAGACCCGTTGCCGAAAATAAAATTGCCCAGACTGTAAAAGATAGGCTTTCCCTGATAATATTCAATCCCCTGAAGCACATGGGGATGACTTCCGATCACCGCGTCCGCTCCTGCGTCAATATACTGTCTGGCCAGGGTCTTTTGATAATCTTCCGGCAGGGTATTGCGCTCAATGCCCCAGTGAACAAGAACCGCCACAAAATCACAGCTTTCCTTGGCTTTCTTTATCTCCTCCACAAGCTGCGAGGCGTCATAAGTTGTAAATACACCGGAATTATACCTGGAGGCATTCCAGGAAGCTTCCGGTATCACACGGCTTGCCCCCAAAAAGCCCAGAGTCTTTCCCTCAATCTCAAAGGTTGCCAGCGCCTTCGCCGCCTCCAGATCCTCCCCCGCACCCACATGGGCGATCCCCGCTCCGTCAAGAGCAGCCAGCGTCTCCGTCAGAGGCCCCCGACCAAAGTCCAGCATATGATTGTTGGCCAGCGTCACCAGATCCACGCCCAGGTCTGCCGGAACAGAGACCAGATCCGGCGGCACACGGAAGGTATATTCCTTCTCCTCCATAGCCTCGCCGGTAGTTCCAAAAGGAAACTCCTGGTTGAGAATAAACAGATCCCCCTCCTGCAAAAGCGCAAGAAGCTCCGGATCGGCTGCCGCTCCGATTCCGCTTTGCCGGTATTTATTCTGTAAAAGCTCCGTCAGATAGAGATCCCCCGCAAACAGAAGCCGGACGCCTTCCTCCCGTACCTCCTCCGACTCCGGGGGAGCTTCCGCTTCGGCCTGGGCCGGCTCCTCAAGCTCCCCTTCCTGCTCCGCCTGCTTTTGTACGATGGAATCCATCTCCCTTTTTACTGCCTCCAGAAAGCCTGCCGCCTGAACGGAGGAAGAAAGCGCCTCACTCTCCCCGCCTGCAAAATCCAGCAGTCCGCTGTAATAACAGACTCCCACTGCCAGAGCCAGTACAATCAGGGAGCCGACGGTCCCCATGAACAATCCTTTTAAAAATGCTTTCATAATGCTTCACCCATTCCCGTTCACCTGACGCCCTGCTTACAAGCCTTGGCGTATCGGTGAGATTACAAACAGGGCCGATGCACCAAAACAATGCAACAGCCCTTCCTTTATAACCGTCTATGTTCTTACATGATACATGATTTTAAAATATAATCCATACCTTCATCCATCTGAAAAACTTCTGCATACTTAGATAAAATATTAATAATAATTTTCAAATTTTCCCTGTCTTCAAAGTCACTGTCATAAATAAACAATACTTTTTTTATCCCTGCCAGCTCACTTGCGGCAAAAGACCATTGCCTGGCATTACTTATAAGCCTTCTTAAGTTCTTGCCTCTAAATGAAAAATGCTTAATACATAGGTTTTCTAACTGATAGTCAAATGGAATTTCATCATTAAATTCTCCGAAGATTCTACCATTTGAATATTTCAAATTGTTTGTTTCCAGTACACGTTTAATTAACTTTTTCTCTTCATTACTATTCAAACGCTGAGATTTTGCCAAATCATATTTCAGGTAAACTTTTGTAAGAGCGTCTACATAATCTTCGTTTTCCTCAACATTCAACTTCTTAATGGTAGAAAATTTAAACTCATTCGCAAATACTTGAATATATGATTGTAAATCAAATGAATCCTTATAGTTTAAAATAGAAGTCTCAACATCCTCTTTAATCCCAACAAGATATGCTCTTACAAAATTAACATCCGCTTCATCATCAAATACCTGAAATCTTTTGAAATTGGAAATATATCTAAAATCACGTTGCCCTGTAGTAATATTATGAAACAAAACTCCAAGACACAAGCATTCATCTGATATGGGCGAATGATAATAATTCAAAGCTGAATATTCAATATGACTCATGATATACCTCCTTTTTTATTTTATGTAATTCAGAATCGTAGATATTATAGTATCAAAGTGATTTATCCTATACATTAAATATTCAACCAATGCATTTTCATTCTCCTGCATAGGCCGCCACTCCTGCGGACATTCTTCAATTAATTTCTTTATTACATTACTATTAATTTTATTTTTAAATTCTAAACCCGCTTGCTCCAAAGCTTCTTTTGTAATAGAAATATTTCTATAAAACATACTATATAGTCTTTTGTTATATTCAAGAACCTCCGTACTAAACAAGTCACACTCTCTCATTGCAGTTTTTAAACAACCGGAATCCCAGATTGCACCATTAATAAACACATGGGTATGGTCAATTACCTTTAGCGACACATCATCTTTATAAAATCGAACCAGTAAATTGCCCTCATTTCTGTCTCTATTGAATATAATATGATCAAACAAAAGAACCTTTATGAAAACTTCTTTGTTCTTCATCATACTAATAATAGATGATAATAGCTTTGTCGTTTTCGGCATAAAAGTCGAGTAAAACGCATATCCATAATTATTACTTGAAGCAATAGCGGAATCAAATACTTCCGTATTCTCATCCATTACGCATATTCCGCAATATGGCATCGGAATATCTATAAGTATTGCCAATCTATAACACACATACTCATTAAAAAGCACCAGGTTTCCCTCTGGTCCATGAGATAATTTCACCACTATTTGAGTACCATCATCCAAAATTGCATATTTGGGCTCCGTAATTCCAATATTCATATTATAATGGATTTGAGCAATATGCTTTTCCTTGATAGTATCACCCCCGCGCTCTCTTAATTTGTATTTTTATTATACACCACAATAATCCAAAAAGCGATAACAATCTGCACGGTTAAAAATAAAACATTCCACAATAAAAATTCCTGACAGCACTATTTGCTCATTAAAAATATAAATCCAAATACTATTTTAAATGGCAAATAGCCCGCAGACTATTTGCCATTTAAAATAACCCGTATAAAATATTTCATCAATCAGCCTCAAGCGGCACACTGTACCCGATAAAATGATTCTGATACAAGATCTGAAAATACTTCGTAAGCCGCGGCAGAAGAGGCTCCGCCTTCTCCCCATACCGTTCCTTCACCAGAAAGCTGATCTCATAGATGGTCCGCTTCCCGTCCATCTGCTGCCACACGAAGCTTCCGTACTCATCCAGGCTGATATGGCTCACCTTCGGCCGCTTAAATACTTTCTGGGCCAGCCTGTTATAGAAGCCTCTGTTCTCCACATGGATCACCACCAGCTTCTTTTCATTCAGCTCCCAGCTATGTTCCGGCGCACACACCGGAACATAGTCGAGGTAATTTTTTTTCTGCTTCCCGCTCATTTACTTCTCTTTTCTTTTCGTAACCGCCCACATAGTAGATGTGAGAAGGGCAAAGAAGATCAGTCCGCCAAGGTTGCTGTTGATAGGAGTTCCTGAGATAAGCCCGCCAAGGAAATCTCCCAGGCTTCCGTCCGCCATCGGAATAATGGCAAATACGGCCAGAAGAATACCAACCAATCCCTCCCCCGCAATCAAGCCGGAGCAGTAGAGAACGCCGTTCTCAATCATATCCTTCTTCGCCTTCTCGCTCATATTTTTCTTCTTCTCAAAGATCCACCGCACGGCGCCGCCAAGCATCATAGGCGTGCTCAGGTGAATGGGAAGATAAAGGCCCACTGCAAAGGGAAGCACCGGAATCCCGAGAACCTCCACCACAATACCGATAAAGGCCCCTGCAAATACCAGGTTCCAGGGAAGATTGCCTCCCATAACACCCTCGACAATCATCTTCATCAGAGTTGCCTGAGGCGCCGGAAGCTCCGTACTTCCATACCCCCATGCCGCGCTTAAAAGATACAGAATCGCGCCGATGGCAAGTGCGGATGCCACAACACCAATCAGCTCGCCAATCTGCTGCTTATAAGGCGTAGCGCCTACGATATAACCTGTCTTCAAGTCCTGGGACGTATCGCCCGCAATGGCCGCAACGATACAGATGACGGAACCGATGGCAATCGCCGCCGTCATACCGGCCTGTCCCACCTGTCCGGTAGACTTCAGAATAATCGTCGTCACCAGAAGGGTTGCAATCGCCATACCGGACACCGGATTGTTGCTGCTTCCGATAAGCCCCACCATACGGGAGGAAACCGTAGCAAAGAAAAATCCGAAAATAACAATCAGCACCGCACAGAACAGATTCACCGGAACTGCCGGAATCAGCCACAGCAGAAGCGCCAGAACCGCCACGGAAATAAAAATCACCTTCATAGACAGATCCTTATCCGTCCGCTCTCCCGTGCCGGCGCCGCCCTTGCCGTAGCCCTTCATGGCTTCCTTAAAAGTACGCATAATAAGAGGCAGGGACTTAATCAGGCTGATCACACCGCCTGCCGCCACGGCGCCCGCGCCGATATACTTGATGTAATTGCTCCATATACCAAAGGAACCGTCCGTTGCATAAAGCTCCGCAACCGTTATATCTACCGGAAACAGCACGGAGTTGCCGCCGAAGAGCACAATCAGAGGCATCAGCACAAACCAGCCCGTGATACCGCCGGCAAACAGGTAGGAAGAAATCTTCGTTCCGCAGATATATCCCACGCCCAAAAGAGCCGGAAGCACATCCACGCCGACGCCCGCGCCCGCATAGGCCGGAATCTCATAGTGAACCTCACTGGGAAACAGCTTCAAGCCGTCCGCAACAAACTTATACAAAGCCGCAATGCCAAGCCCTTTAAATACAATGCCGGCCTTTGCTCCGCCCTCTTCTCCTGCCAGAAGAACCTCCGCACATGCCTGTCCCTCCGGATAAGGCAGCACGCCGTGCTCCTGCACAATCAGAGCCTTGCGCAGAGGCACCATAAACAGTACGCCCAGAGCGCCTCCGATGCCCGCGATAATGGCTATCTCAACCAGCGAGGGAGCTTCCGTTCCCCACTCGCTCGCCCACAAAAACAATGCCGGCATGGTAAAAATAGCGCCTGCCGCCACGGACTCGCCTGCGGAACCGATGGTCTGCACCATATTATTCTCCAGTACGGAATCTCTCCTGAGAATCACCCGGATGACACCCATAGAAATCACGGCAGCCGGAATGGACGCCGAGACGGTCATACCCACACGCAGCCCCAGATAAGCATTGGCTCCGCCAAACAGTACCGCAAGCAGAACACCAAGAATAATGGAAGTTGCCGTAAACTCCGGCAGATTCTTCTCCGCCGGAATAAACGGTTTGAAATTGTTGTCACTCATACTCTCTCTCCTTCTCTATGACCATTCTGTTCTCATTCCCCTGGTATCGCGTTATCCTTTGCCGAACACGATGAGATATACGGAGAAATTTTCCTATTAACAGAATAGACAGGTAATGGATTCAGTATACCATGCTCCGCCGGCATTTGACAACTGTTTCTCTCCCAAAAACATGGTTTAAAAATCTATGCCAAATTTACAAAAATCTCACATATCAAAAAATATCCACTGATATTTCATTCCCGTCTCCTCTCCTACTCCACATCCGAGGTACAGTAGGGACACTTGTCCGCCTTAATGTGAATCTCGGACATACAGTGCGGGCATACCTTCGTAGCGGGCTTTGCAGGCGCGGCCGGCTCTTCCTTCTTCCGGTGAAGCTTATTCATCTGCTTCACCACAACAAACACCACAAAGGCCGTAAGCAGAAAATTAATCAGCCCCGTAATAAAGCTTCCGTAAGCAATAGTAGAGGTCGCCTCCTTTGCCGCCTCCAGCGTTGCGTAGGAATTGCCGTCCAGTGCAATAAACATATTGGAAAAATCAAGCCGCCCGGTAAACAGGCTGATAAACGGCATTACAATATCATTCACCAGAGAGCTTACCAAAGTATTAAATCCTCCGCCGATAATCACACCTACCGCCAGATCGATCATATTACCCTTTAAGGCAAATTCCTTAAATTCCTTTAACATATTCATTCTCCTTTTTACATTTTTCAAATAGTATACTATATCTTTATGTTCAAAGTCCACCCATTCCAAAAACAAAGCCCCGCAGCAAAAAAAGCGCCGGAAAGCAAGCCCCTTTGCCCGCTTCCCGGCACTTCCCCTTCTGTCTTTGTACCGTATCAGATAAAGAAATACTTAAGCAGAAACAGCAGCGCCAATATATACATCACCACGCTTACCTTCTTGCTCTTTGCTGCTCCGGAAACCAGATTCAGCACCACATAAGAAATCACGCCCATAGAAATACCTTCGGAAATGCTGTAGAAAAAGGGCATGGCCGCAATACAGATAAATGCCGGGATTCCCTCCCCAAAATCCGAAAAGTCAATCGTTCCCACCTGATTTACCATATAGAAGCCCACCACAATCAGAGCCGGAGCCGTGGCAAAGGACGGAATGGCAAGGAAAATGGGGGATAACAGCAGGGACAGCCCAAAAAGAACCGCCGTAGTCATAGCCGTAAGTCCCGTTCTTCCGCCCTCCGACACACCGGAAGCGCTCTCCACAAAGGTAGTTGTAGTGGAAGTGCCAAGCACCGCACCGGCTGTCGTGGCAACCGCGTCCGCCATCAGCGCGCCCTTAATATTGGGCAGCTTGCCGTCCTTGTCAAGCATGTCCGCCTTGGAAGCCACGCCAATCAGCGTTCCAAGGGTATCGAACATATCCACAAAGAGGAAAGCTAAAATAATCACAATAAATTCCCCGAAAGGAATCGCCGTAAAATCAAGCTTTGCAAAAATCGGCGCAATACTGGGAATGGAAAGCCCGCCGGAAAAATCGGGAAGCAAGCCGTAAAAGCCAAGCTCCGGGTTGGGCACATAAACTCCCGCAAACTGGCAGAGAATACCAAGCCCCCAGGTAATCAGAATCCCCCAGAGAATATTGCCCTTTACCTGCTTAATAACCAAAATGGAGGTAATCAGCACACCGACAATGGCCAGAATCACTGTGATTCCCACATCCTGCATCGTACCTCCCTCTACCGCACTTAAAGAGAACAGCTCCACCAGCGTAGCGCCGCCTACCACAATCTTCGCATTCTGCAAACCGATAAACGCAATGAAAAATCCGATACCTACGGAAACGGCCTTCTTAAGATTCGTGGGAATGGAATTGAAAATCGCTTCCCGGATATTGAACAGCGAAAGCAGAATAAAGATCACGCCTTCCACAAATACCGCCGCCAGAGCAGCCTGCCACGGGTATCCCATCCCCAGAACAACCGTATAGGCAAAGTAAGCATTGAGTCCCATACCCGGAGCCAATGCAAAGGGGTAGTTGGCAAACAGCGCCATACATACCGTGCCCAAAAAGGAAGCCAGCACCGTAGCCGTAAACACCGCACCCTGATCCATGCCGGCAGCGCTCAGGATATTGGGGTTCACAGCCAAAATGTAGGCCATAGTCATAAAGGTTGTAACACCCGCCAAAATCTCTGTCTTCACCGTGGTGTTGTTTTCCTTCAGTTTAAACAATTTTTCTACCATCTTTCGTCCCTCCTGTGTAAACGGAGCTTTCCCGAAGCGCCGGCCACACAGATAAAAACATCCGGAGCTTCCAAAAAGGTCCATAAAATAAAAATACCATTCACAGCCTCTGTCCCGAGCCTGCGAATGGCAATAAACAAAAACACATTACGTATTTTAACACATTTACAGAAAAAGGTAAACTTCTTTTTCTTATTTTTAGAAGCTATTTTTAAAAAAGCTGAGCCACATTTTCATAATCATACCGCTTCAGTATTCCCGGTTCCGACTGGGGCAGATCGTCCAATTCCTCCCATTCCTCCCATTCCACCAGGCAGGTATGACGTTTTTCCTGCTTATGCTTTGTTGCGCACTTCTCCCGTTCCTCCTCTGAGAGCGCTTCTACGGGAAGCCTCGTCCACCCCCTGGAATAGTGGAAGACATTCCACCGCCTGTGCTCATAGCGGGCAAGCTGCCAGAGAACCGCCTCCCGCTCCTCATCGGAAAGCCCGCTTATATCCCCCGCCAGCGCTAATTTGTTGGGAATATCCCACACCACAGCCCGATTGGAGTTCTGGGTAAACGTACCCAGGGTATTCCAGTTCCCCACATGAAAATTGGTCCCCTGATATCGTCTGTGGAGGGCCTCCGCCTCCTCGTCCGTCCTGCGCAGCACCAATTCTTCATATGTAAACGGTTCCTGGCCTACCTTCTGAAAGAACACATTCTTTTCCTGTGACAAAAGCAGAATACTGCCTTCTGCCTCCTCGTGAAGCGCTACCACGATCTGCGGAATATGCTCCCCAAGACCTCGCTTCCGGAAAATGCGCAAAAGCCGCATAGCCAGCTCCACATTGTAAGCCGTATCTCCCGCAGCGATTAAAATCTGATGCAGATCCCCCATCCAGCCTTCAATGGTATCAAAAAATGCCTTGGATTCAAAGGGCGCATCCGCCCAGACAATTCCTGTCTCTTCCTTTAGCTGCGGCGCGTCCCGGAACAGCCCGGCCTGTTTTTTCTCCAGATTTTCATCCAAAATAAGCGCCCGAAGCCCCTTTCTGTCAGAAGCCGCAGTTTCAAAGGCCGTATTTTCATAAGTGGAAAGCAGAAATTCCTTTCCAAAATCCTCAAACCCAATGACACACACCGTAAAAGGGACGTCCGGACAGAACACGCCCCGCTCCATGCGTCCCAGTCCCTGCTCCTTGAGATACCCCACAGGCTGCCGCTCCATCAAAAGCCGGCGGACTAAGAACTGCTCCTTGGATACGAGATAGGCGTCCAGATTTTCAAAAACAAGGTCCTCAAAGCGAATCAGATCATTATCGAGAAAAGCCGTTACCCGAAGCTTTGATACCTGCTTTCCCAAAGCCTCCAGCTCCTGAAGATACCTGATATTCTCATGACAGCTGTCCGGGAGAAGAATCACGTGATAACGCTTATCCCCCTTCATTTTCCCTATCCATTCCCTGTCCACACAGAGAGCGCCCGGAACAGGCTCCCCTTCCTCCTCTCCCTCATCGGAGAACATATACGCCACAGCCGCCCGCTTCACATGCTCATGAATATCCCCTATCAGGGTAAGGGCATCCTTCCTGCTTCCCCTTACCAGATAAATCTCCCTGGCCCAGAAAAGCCTCCATTTCATAACCGTCCGGCTCAAAAGGCTTTTGAAAAATACAATCAGCACGGCCCGGATGGTATACACCACAATAATCAGGAAAATACATACGTACTGAGGACTTCCGAAGAGATCCGGGTTTCCCTCAAAGGCCAGAGCCATAATTGCCTGATACATACAGAGCAAAAACGTATAAAGAATCTCCGAGGCTTCCCCGCCAAAAGGAAACCGAATCCAAAAATACAGAGCCACAACCACCAGATAATTGTAGCCCACCATCAAAATACTTCTTAGGCGTTCCTCGCATTTTCTGAGGCTGATGTGGAGAACCACAAGCCCCAGAATATAACACAGCAATACCATATTGTCTTATCCCCCCGATGCGTTCAAAAGGCCCCGCTCCGCAGCTTAAAAGCATCCCTCAAAAGCGTCCACAGCCTTCTGAACCTCTTCCTTTGCAAAGGAAAGCTGCTCCTCCTCGGATGCATCTTCCCGCATATCTATGGCTCCTACGAGAAAAAGAGCCGCATAGTCTCCTTTCCGCACCACCTGGCATGCCTGAGTCTTCGCATAATTCATCGGATAAATCATCTGATCCTCCACCAGGGCCGTGCGCACACGCTGAAGCTCCTTTTCCAGCTCATCGCCCTTTCCTTCCGCTGCCTTTGCAATCACCACCCGATCCGGATGTGCGCCAATCATCGGCATCTGGGCCGCAAAGGATTCCATCAGCGACGTGTCGATTCCCATAACCTGAGAGAGCATCTCCCCGTCCATATCCGTATCCGGCAGATAATTCTCCCCGTAAGCCTCCTGTACCGCCTTCAAAACATCCTCCACAGGCGGCTCCTTTTGTGCCGTGCTTCCCTTACAGCCGGCCAAAAGCCCTGTAAACAGCAGCAGTACTCCGGTTATCAGTCCGATTTTTTTTACGTTTCCCATATTTCTTTCTCCTTCCAAATTCATTCATCTTTCTCAATCCGGTTCATCAAAAGTATCCCCGGGATTCCGCTATGTATACCTCTTCAAAAGGCGCTTCCATAATGGGGTTTTACAGCAAATATGATACCACACTTCCCTGCGCAGTTCAATTTCTTTATTTCACCCTTTTTCCTTGAAAAATAACTATTTTTATGTATAATAAAAAAGTGACGCACCCCAACAAAATATAGAAAATAAGAGGAGTAAGCATGATACAGGCAGTAAACGTAACACTTAGAATCGGAAAGAAAGCTCTCTTTGAGGATGTCAACATCAAATTCACCGAGGGCAACTGCTACGGACTGATTGGAGCCAACGGCGCAGGCAAGTCCACATTTTTAAAAATACTCACCGGCGAGCTGGAGTCCACAAGCGGCGAAATCGCCATCACTCCCGGACAACGGCTCTCCTTTTTAAAGCAGGATCACTTCCAGTATGACGACTATCCCGTTATGGACACCGTGATTATGGGCAATGCCCGGCTGTACGAGATAGCAAAGGAAAAAGACGCCATCTACGCCAAGGAGGACTTTACCGACGAGGACGGCATCCGCGCAAGCGAGCTGGAAGCGGAATTTGCCGATATGAACGGCTGGGAGGCGGAAGCCGACGCCGCGTCTCTTCTGAACGGCCTCGGTATTGAGACAGAGCACCACTATACCCTTATGAAAGACATGCCCGGAGCACAGAAGGTAAAGGTCCTTCTTGCACAGGCTCTTTTCGGCAGCCCGGATATTCTGCTTCTGGATGAGCCTACAAACCATCTGGATCTGGACGCCATTGCCTGGCTGGAAGAATTTTTAATCAACTTTAACAATACGGTCATCGTAGTTTCCCATGACCGCTATTTTCTCAACAAGGTCTGCACCCATACGGCGGACATTGACTACGGCAAGATTCAACTCTACGCCGGCAACTACGACTTCTGGTACGAATCCAGTCAGCTTCTGATCCGTCAGATGAAAGAAGCCAACAAGAAGAAAGAGGAGAAGATCAAAGAATTACAGGAATTTATCTCCCGCTTCAGCGCCAACGCTTCCAAATCCAAGCAGGCAACCTCCAGAAAGCGTGCCCTGGAAAAAATCGAGCTGGACGAGATCAAGCCTTCCAGCCGGAAGTACCCATACATTGACTTCCGTCCCAACCGCGAGATCGGCAACGAAGTTCTGACCGTAGAGGGCATTTCCAAAACCATTGACGGCGTAAAGGTCTTGGACAATATTTCCTTTATTCTGGGCCACGACGACAAGGTAGCCTTTGTGGGAAGCAACGAATTTGCCAAGACCACCCTGTTCCAGATTCTGGCCGGGGAGATGGAGCCGGACGAGGGAACCTACAAATGGGGCGTAACCACAAGCCAGGCTTATTTTCCAAAGGATAATACAAAGGAATTTGACAACGACGACATCATCGTAGACTGGCTGACCCAGTACTCGGAGATCAAGGACGTCACCTATATCCGCGGCTTCTTAGGCCGGATGCTCTTTGCCGGCGAGGACGGCGTGAAAAAAGTCCGCGTGCTCTCCGGAGGCGAAAAGGTCCGCTGTATGCTGTCCAAGCTGATGATTTCCGGAGCCAACATCCTCATCCTTGACGAGCCTACGGACCACCTGGACATGGAGTCCATCACCGCCCTCAACAACGGACTGATCAAGTTCCCGGGCGTGCTTCTGTTCTCCTCCCGCGATCACCAGATCGTCCAGACCACGGCCAACCGAATCATCGAGATTTTGCCGGACGGAAGCATGATCGACAAGATCACCACCTACGACGAATATCTGGAAAGCGACGCTATGGCCAGAAAGCGCACCGTCTACAGCAAGGCAGCCGGAACAGAGGAGGATAATTAACCTCATATTTACTTACCCAACCGCATGATTTTTCATTGCCCCAACCGCATTTTTCTGCTATACTAAAAAGAAAGGCTGTGTAATCACAGTAGAAAGCGAGGAGGCCCCTCATTATGGACGTTTTGAAAAAATGCAAAAAAGCTGAAATCTATACTCTGGCAGATGAAGCCATCTGTGAAGCCGAGGTATTCCGGGATATGGCCGATGAGCTATGGCTGTCCATTCCAGGCGACGTGACCCTGGAAACGTCAGAATTTTACACCATCGTCTTTTTTGATTCCGTGTCCGGCCTGATGCGCTGTCACTGCAGCGTAGGAGAAGCTCAGCCTATCTCCGACGAGCGCAATTCCGTTCCCTGCAAAATCGTGGAAGTAAAGGAAACCAGACAGCGCAGGCAAGATTTAAAAATCTATTTTGAAACAAGCCTGGATCTGTTCTGCACCTACGTCCCAAGCTTTGCCGTAGGCATCCCGGAGCGTTTCAAAGCCACAACCCGCGATATCAGCGCCGGCGGAATCTATTTCATGTGCGAATACCGCCTGCCCGAAGGCACCGTAGTCCAATTCCAGCTCCACGGCGCATCCAAGCCCCTGCTGCTGGCCGCAAAAGTCCTGCGCTTCGAACCGGTAGACGAAATAGACGGCAAACCCCAATTCGGCCACGGCTGCCAATTCATCGAAATGCGCCCCCAAACCGAGGCCGTCCTAAGAAACTACATCTTCCGCCAGGAACGCAACAGCCGAAGATAACCAAAAACCAAAACCAATCAAATACATACAACCCAAAAAGGATGCAGCCCAAGAACCCAAAATTCTCAAAACTGCATCCTTTAATTATTTAATTAATCTAATTAGTCGCATCTTCAAATCTAACGCAGCTCCCGCCCCCAAAGTCAGGGACAGCCGCAGAAAGAGTCCTCAGACTTTTCCGATATCCGGTGTCCGGCTGTTCGCGTACAGGCTGTCTGATATTGGCGAACTAACGTTCAAAACCTTCCAGCAGGCGAAGCCTGACACCCCGCCCCAACGTTAGTCCGACAAGAGCAGACAGCCTGTACGCGAACCGTCCGAACACAGGATATGGAAAAGTAAGAGGACTCTTTCTGCGGCTGTCCCGTCCGCCTACCTCATAAACTTCCGCAACTGCCTAGCCACCTCCTTAATATCAATAGGCTTAGCAATATGCGCATTCATCCCGCAATCCAAACACCTCTGAATATCCTCCGAAAAAGCATCCGCCGTCATAGCAATAATCGGAATATCCGCATCCTCTCTCTCAAGAGCGCGAAGCGCCTTCGCCGCCTCATACCCCGTCATCACCGGCATCCGAATATCCATCAGCACCGCATCATAATACCCTGGCTCCGACTTTTCAAACATCTCCACACAGATCTGCCCGTTCTCCGCCCAGTCAAGTTCCATGCCAAGATCCGAAAGCAACGCCTCCGCAATCTCCCAGTTCAGATCATTATCCTCTGCCACAAGAACTTTCCGCCCGGTAAAGTCCTCCTTCGCTTCCCTGAGATCTCCTCCCTCCTCGGGCATATCCGCCGCTTTTTCCGTATCTTCCATATACTGCTTCAAGCCATAATAAAGGGTAGACCGAAACAGCGGCTTCGAAATAAATCCGTTGATCCCGGCGTCCCGGGCCTTATCCTCAATATCGCTCCAGTCATAGGCGGAAATCAGCAGAATCGGAATATCCTCCCCCAGATTCCTCCGGATCTCCTTCGCCGTGTCAATCCCGTCCATACCCGGCAGCTTCCAATCCAGAAGAATGATCTGGTAATCATCTCCGCGCTTATAATGCTCGTCAACCAGACTCACCGCCGTCTCTCCGTCAAAGGTCCAGTCCGCCTGCACGCCAATGTCCTTCAAAGCATCCACCGTACTTTCACAGAGCTGCTTATCATCATCCACCACAAGCATCTTCCAGCTGGGAAGCACCATATCCACTTCCTCCACCAGAGCTTTCTCCAGATCCAGCGTCACAAAGAAAGTACTTCCCTTGCCCTTCTCGCTCTCCACCCGGATCGTGCCGTTCATGGTATCCACAATATATTTGGTAATGGCCATTCCCAGGCCGCTTCCCTCCGTCCGGTGCACCCGGGCGCTGTCTTCCCTGGAAAATGACTCAAAGATCTGCTCCCGAAATTCCGGAGACATACCGATTCCCGTATCCTTTACTTCCAGGTGAATCCGCACATGGGTATCCCGCTCCGGCAACAGCTCCTGATACATGGAAACGTGAATCGTCCCTTCCTCCGGCGTAAACTTCACCGCATTGGACAGAAGATTCAGCAAAATCTGATTGAGACGCACTCCGTCACAGTAGACATTCTCTATCTCAATGTCATGGATAAACACATCAAACTGCTGCCGCTTTGCCCGAACCTGAGGCTGCACAATACATACGATACTGTCCATAACCTCCCTTAAGGACACAAGCTCCGTATTAAGCGTCATCTTGCCGCTCTCAATCTTGGACATATCCAAAACATCATTCACAAGTCCCAGAAGGTGCCGGCTGGACAGGCTGATCTTCCGCAGGCAGTTCTGCACCTGAGGCTTATTGTCTATATTGGCCGTGGCAATAGCTGTCATTCCCACAATTGCATTCATCGGCGTTCGGATATCATGGCTCATACTGGACAGAAATTCACTCTTGGCCCGATTCGCATGCTCCGCCTCCCGGTGGGCCTGCTCAAGCTCCCGAATCCTCTGATGATTTTCCCGCAGATATTCCGCAAAAATCAAAAGAAGAACCAATACCAGAATACTGCATCCTCCCAATGCACGTATCATCCACTTGCCGCTCATGTCATTCACTGCCTGATCCAGCGCTCCATAGGGCAGCTCAGTTACAAGATACCACTCCGTATAGGGCATGCTGCTGCAATAAAGGTGGCGGCGCTCCTCCCCCATAACAAGAACCGTGGAATAGTCCTTCTTCTCCTTCATGGCCTCCTGCAGCTCCCGGATAAACTTCTGCGTATACTGCTCCTCCCCGGACAGGGAATGACTCACGCGATCAAAATAATTCTCCCGGTAAGCATCGCCGCTTCGAATCACAAAGCTTCCGTCATTGCGGATAATGTGGGAATCCACCAAAGAGTTCCCCTCATCCAGTCCCAGGATATCCCGGATATAATCAATGGAAACACCCGCCACCAGTCCCAGACTTTTGCTGCCGTCCTCCATCGAGTATTCCGCGGAAATACCAAGGAGCAGAATCCGTTCTCCTGCCTCATTGCTTCCCACCGCCGCCTTCCGCTCTCCGCTTTTCATAGATTCAAAGAAAGGTTCCGGGTCCGCAATCGTAACCGGCCCTCCGTAAACCATATCAAAGACGCCATCCTTCGAGTAAAAACCCAGATACTCCAGACCGTTGCTCTTGGCGCTCTCCTTTAAGGCATCACGAAGACCGGCCTGATCATTGTCCGTTTCCGGAGGAACTTCCTTTGTCACCTTGAGCACATGGGAAAGCTGATACTCAATGGTTGTCTTAAAGTGCTGGCCAATGCGCTCATTCAGCCCCTGCATATAAATGGTCCCCACCTCATTGATGGTTTCCGCGCTGCTTCCCCCAATATAGATCGTCAGATAGGAAAACACGCACACACACAGAATACACACTCCAATGAGTCCGCCTAACAATAATCGGGTTGTTTTGCTCTTAATGTTCGATTTCTGCAAAATGAATACCTCCGTCCGGCCGCATCCGCGTCACCCGGTCTTATCCTGCCTACGACTGCCGCTTCAAAATGAAACCGCGTCAGTTCTCTCCCTCGTCAATGGGCGAAATGACAGAAAGCATCTTATCCATAGAATCATCATAAAAACGATAATGTCCGCGTCCGGCGCGCTTTACCGTATAAAGAGCCTGATCCGCGCAGTGGAACAAAGTCTCGTAATCCGTCCCCACCAGATCCGCCCTGGCCACACCCATACTTACGGAAATGTCAAACTCCTCAAACCGTCCCGTCAGAGCATGGAAAATACGTTCAATAATCGGCTCCAAGTCCTCCGTATACTCCAGGAACACCAAAAACTCATCCCCGCCCACGCGGGCCGCAATATCCGCGCCGCGGATACTCTGGCGAAGCTTCTCCGCCGTATGCTGCAGTACCTGGTCACCGAAAATATGTCCGTAAGTGTCGTTAGCCATCTTAAAGTGATCCAGATCAAAAATCGCCAGTGCATAAGCGCCGTCCGGCTTCTGGGCCATACGTCCTACAATCTGCTCCTTAGCGCTTGCGTGGTTCAAAAGCCCCGTCATCCGATCATGGGTGGCCAATTGTTCCAGAACATCCAGCTTCAGCCTGGTATCATGAATATCAATCACCTTACCGATAGCTCCCTGATATTCATGAGGCTCCTCCAAAGTCCACATAGCATGAGCCACAATCCGGGACCACCGGTGTTCGCCCTGAAAATCAATCTTACAGTCATGAGTCACCACCGGATTCTCCCGGGTGGTGCCCCGGAGCTTCGCCGACAATGCCTCCCAGTTCTCAACCCCCAGAATATTCTTCACGCTGTCGCTCTTTCTGGGTTCCGCAATAATCTCATTGGCCGAAAGCTTCTTGGCGCTCCAAGGCGTCAAAGTCAGAATACTGGGAGATGCATTGTACTCAAACTGAATCTCCTTGGACATCGTGGCAAAGAAGCTGTACTTCTCCCGTTCCTTCTCAAGAAGCTGCAAGGTACGCTCCGAAGCCGTCAGCTCCGCATGGTGCAGCATCTCCTGCGCCACATTGTGAAGGCTTCTTCTGTTATTCTCATCCAAAATCTCCTCCTGAGAAAGCTCCAGGGGAAGCTGATCCGCAATATCCGTCAGACACTCCATAAGCAGGGGATTGAAAGAACCACATTTTCCGTCCAGAATCATCTGAACCGCTACCTCATGGGAAAACGCCTTCTTATAGCACCGCTCACTGGTAAGCGCGTCGTACACATCCGCAAGGGCCACAATCTGGGCGGAAATCGGAATCTCGTCCCCCTTAAGCCCGTCAGGATATCCCCGTCCGTCATACCGCTCATGGTGCCAGCGGCAGATCTCAAAGGCGCACTTCACCAAAGGCTCATCCTGGTAAAGAGGCAGATCCCGCAAAAGATCCCCGCCAATGGCCGAGTGGGTCTTCATAATCTCAAATTCTTCATCCGTAAATCTTCCCGGCTTATTGAGAATCTTTTCATCTATGGCAATCTTGCCGATATCATGAAGGGCGGAGGCCATGCTGATGGTGGAAATATCCGCCTGGGACACCCCGTACCGATCTGTCTTTTCAATCAAATGCTCAAGAAGAAGCTCCGTAAGGGTATGCACATGGCGCACATGCCAGCCGCTTTCTCCGTTCCGGAACTCTACAATATGACTTAAGATGTCAATCATCATATTGCTTCTCTTCTCATTTTCATAAATCTGATCCGCAACCATGCCCATCAGCTTCTTCTGCTTGGCATACAGAAGAATCGTGTTCACCGCTCTTCTGCGGACCACCATCTCGTTAAAGGGACGGACGATAAAGTCCGTAGCTCCCATCTCATAGGCCCGGTCAATGTAAGCAGGACTGTTCTCCGCAGAGATCATAATCACAGGAAGATCCTCAATCCAGTTGTGCTCATTCATCACCATAAGCACCCCGAAGCCATCCATCTCGGGCATTACAATATCAAGAAGCACCAGAGACAGATCCACGCCGTACTTCTCGATGGCCGCCACCGCCTGAACGCCGTTCTCCGCCTCCATAATCTCGTACTCGTCCTCCAGCATATCCGCCAGAATTGATCGGTTCATCTCCGAATCATCCGCTATTAAAATCTTCTGCTTCCGTTTCGCTTCCACCATACTCTTACCTTTCTGATACACATTAAAAAAATTCTTCCATATCTATTTCGCCCCGAAAAAGGCGCTCCCAACCGGATAGAAAAAGTTCTGCGGTGAAATCACCGGCACTCTCCGATAATTAAAACCGCAGAACACAATTTCATATTATCACACAATAACCAAAACAGCAAGAACCGGCTGCAATGTTACTGCTCAGCCTCGCCGTCCTCCTCGGCGGTTAAGCTCTCCCAGATGCTGTTGACCTCCTCCACACAGTCAATGTAAGCCTGTGCCAGAATATTCGTCTCAAGCTCCAGTTCACCTGCCAGAGACTTCGTGCTCTTCCAGTCCGCACGCTCGTAGGAAAGCACCAGATCAAAGAGCTGTCCGGCCTTGCCCTCATGCTTGATCATACCGTCCTTCACCACATCGGAAATGGGAATCTCCTGGAGAATCTCTTCCAGGGTGGCATCCACAATATACTCAAGAGCCGAGAACATCCCCATCATATAAGCCTCCGACCGGTTAATGGGGAAGGGCCGCAGATAGTTTACCAGACGCGACGCATAGTTGGCGCGCAGGAAGGAAAGCTTCAGAACCTCCGCAGCTCCCGGCGTCATATCCTGGGTGCTCTCAAAGCTTAACAGATATACCCATTGCTTGAGCTGATTCAGTCCCACCGTCACCAGAGCCTGGTGAATAGAGGCCGTCCGCCGCCTGGTCGCAAAGTAAGCGGAGTTGGCAAGCTTCAAAAGAGAATAGGTCAGAGCCGCGTCACGGCTTACAATACTCTCCAGTTCATCCAGATTCGGCTCCTCCTTGGTCACTTCAATGATGAGCTGGTAGAGATTTCCCTGCAGATACTCCACCTTATTCATCTTCGTCACCATGCCCTCGGCCACATACTGACCCTCCACAAAGTCCACATCCAGGGACAGGGCCGTATCGTAGTCCTCCTTGGAGTCCACATTGTAGGCGATGCAGCTCTTGCCGAAGCCGTGAGCCATCTGAATCATATTGGCCAGAGAATCCTTTGCCCGCCGATCCTCATAGCCTGTCATATCCAGACGGATAAAGTCCATATGCTCAAGCATACTGAAATACTTGGGCGTAAACTGGAAATTGTTGATGGCAAAGCGATAGCCCTCCTTGCGGTGCTTCTCAATCATCACCGCCGCCAGGGGATGGATGATCAGATTTTCCTCAATCTGAATCACAATCTTATCCTTGTCAAACATCTTGGCCGTATTACGAAAGAGAAGGGACGGCGTAAAGGTAATAAAGATTTGATTATCTTTAAATATTTTTCCCGTATTGTCCATCAAAAAGGTAGCAATCGTATTGGCCGCATTGACCTCGGAGTTGTTGTAAAGACTGTCGTCATCCTCCTGAAATAAAAGCTCGTAGCCTGCAATTTCGTCGGCCTTTACATTTTTAATGGCCTTTCTAACCACACACTTATCCATGTGTCTGCGTCCTTTCCAGTAATCTGTCAATCACTTCCACCAGATGCTTGATCTCCGGCTTGGAAAGCTGCTCATCAGCTCCGAGCTGCTTGCCCTTTAAGTGCATCTCCTCGTTGATCAGAGAGGAGAAAATAATCAGCGGAAGCTTCTTAAGCTTTTCGTCGGACTTCACCAGCTTGGTCAGGCGGTGTCCGTCCATCTCCGGCATCTCAATATCCGTGATAATCAGGCTTGCTTCCGACTCCATATGCTCCTGATCCCGGATGGCATGAAGGAACTCCCAAGCTTCCTTGCCGTTGTTAAAGCGCTTCACATTGGAAAATCCCGCTTTCTTTAAGGACTCGCAGATCATGCTGGCCAGAAGCACGGAATCCTCCGCCAGAACAATGGGCACATCACAGCGTCTGCGCTCTCCCAAAAGATCGATATCCGACATCTGGATACCCGTCTCCGGCGCAATCTCCGTCACAATCTTCTCAAAGTCCAGAATCGTCACCAGCTCGCCGCCGCACTGGGCAATGCCGGTGGAAACACCCTCCTTGCCGTTGCTGATGGTATCGTCGGGCTTCTGGATATCCTCCCAGGAAATCCGGCTGATGCCCACGACCGTATGTACCCGGAAGGCAATGTTCAGCTTATTAAAATTCGTGATAATAAACAAATCCTTCGGATGCTTCTCGCACTCATGTCCCATCAGGTATTTGGGAAGATCCACCACCGTAAGCAGAATCTCACGGGGCTTGAAAATTCCTTCCACCGCCTCATGGGCATGGGGCACGGGCTTTACCTTATCCGACATCATGATTTCCTTTACCTTTGCCACATTGATGCCGTACAGCTCATCATTGATGGTAAACTGCATAACCTCAATCTCATTTGTACCCGATTCCAATAAAATTTCCGTTTCTGCCATGTCGCAGCTCCTCCTTCATATCCTCTTATTCACGCTTATCGGACTGCCGTGGTCCCATAAGATGTTTTCTTTTCCCTTCTACATACGCAGCTCCGGCCGTCCGAAGGTCTTCACCAGTACCATGCCGCTTGCAAGATCAATGGACATGGTTCTTGCATAATTGGCGCCTGTGTCCTCTTTCACAATGCGGATTCCCTCCTGCATCAGCACCCGCTTTACCATCTGGGCGTTCCGCTCGCCGATATTCCCCATTGCGGAGCTTTTACCCTTCATGTCGAACATCTTGGCGCCTCCCGCGATCTTGGCCGTCATCCGGTGCTTCACGGCCCCGTATGCGTAGAGCTTCCGCAGAGTCTCCCGGACCCCCGTGTCCGCATACTTAAAAATATTTGCGTCCGAATTGACACGCTCCGGGAGCATAATATGTACCAGCGCTCCCAGCTTGATCATCGGATCGTACAAAGCAATTCCAATACAGGAGCCAAGAGCATACGTAATGATGGTTCCCTCCTGGCGTCCAAGCTTCATATCACCAATTCCTACCACTAACTGCTTTTCCATTATACATTCGCAACTCCCAACTTTTTCAAAAGGAAATTTAATGATTTAATGTCCGGAAGCAGAAGCAAATCTCCTTCCAACTGGGTATCTCCAATCAGGAATTCGCCCTGAATCATCATCAATTTGTCGGAAATCTCTCCAAACATAGCCATAGGCACACTCAGGATGCCCCCCAGCATATTTACCGAAATCGAAGGTACGGACAAGGGTACCTCCAGGCCGGCCAGCTTTGTAATCGCGCTGATATAGGAGGAAATAATAATGTTTCCCGTCTCTTCCAGTGCAGAAGCCGACAGCTCGTCAATCTGGCTGAAATCCTCAATGTACTTTCCCACCAGGCGGGCCAGAATCGCATTGATAAAATCAAGCTTCAGCATGTAAAGCATAATTCCCTGGATATCGCCGCCCATCTCAACCAGAATGGCCGCCACCATATCCTCCGGGTGCCCCATGCTTGCAATGGCATCGTCATAGCCCTGGATGGATACCTTGGGAAGCTTCATCTTTACCTTAACCCCCAAAACTTCCGAGAGGGCCGTAGCCGCATTGCCCACGCCGATGCTTCCGATCTCCCGGAACACATCCAGAGCCACGGCATTCATGTCTTCAAATCGTTCAATTGCCATAATACGCCTGCCTTTCTTATACCTTCGAAAAACTCCTCTGAGCCTTTCGCTCTCTTGCTGCCCTTCACTTTGTGATCAGCAGCCCCTTCTTACCTGCCGGATACTATCCGCCCCGGCTTATCCCCGCAGGGAATTGACCGTCTGCACCACCTCGTCGGAGGTCTGAACCATCTTAAGGGCGTAGGAGTAAGCTCTCTGGCTCTCAATCATCCGCACCAGCTCCGTGGAAAGATCCGTACCGGGCGATTCCAGCGCCCCCTGTAAAGGCTCCTCCTCCTGAAGAATGGGATCGCCGTTCTTCTCTACGGGCGCGTACTCATTGTCCCCCACATTCAGCATACCGTTCTTGATTGCAAAGTCAAAGATGCCGGGCAATGCCTCAAGCTCCCGCCCCGTAAGGTCGTCGCCTACCAGACGGATGGGGTTCTGATTCCGGTCAAGAACCAGATTCTCCGCGTCATTGATAAGATAGAACTCATCCCCTCTCTGAGAGAGGCTGAACCGTCCGTTCCGGGTGTATGTGATCTCGTTGGTCACGGGATTGCGCATCATGAAGAAGCCGTTCTGCACAATGGCAAAATCATAATCACGCTCCGTGATATCGTAGCCCGAGGGCGCGAAATTCGTATCTGCCTTCTCAAGAACAATACCTGTTCCGGCCTGGATCTTTGTCTCATCCCCCTCCCAGTTATTCAGGTTGTAATACATCAGATCCTGAAAATAACCGGTCTTGGGCTTGTAGCCGTAGTTATTGATATTGGCCAGGTTGTTGGAAATAACATCCATACGGGACTGCTGCCCGATAGCTCCCTGCGCCGCCGCGTAAAACGAAGAATACATAATTTATGCCTCCTATTCCAGTCTGATTCCAGTTCCGTAAGATTCCCCACGGTGCACCCGTATGAAATCAATTCCCAGTCACTTAATGATGTGCCTGTAAATTGATTTGTGCACCATGTGGAATCTTACTGATTCCAGTTCTAACTCTATGACATACTTCCCAGTGTCACGGTCCTGCCGTCAAGCTGATCGTACATCTTAATCAGCTGCGCCGCCGCCTGTAAGGATCTCTGGGCGCTCATCATGGAGGTCATTTCCTCCACCATAGAAACATTGGACCGCTCCAGCATCCCCTGTACAATCTGACCGTCGGCTGCCTGGGCCGTCGCCCCCTCCTGGAGAACAAAGGTACCGTTGTCTCCCTTCACCAAAGCCTCATCGTAATCCTCAAAATCATCCAGACGGATGGTGCCGTACACCGTACCCGTCACCTCGCTTCGAACCGTTCCGTCAATGTCAATCACCAGATCATCCGTATCCACCTGAATCGGCGCATTGTTGGTGCCTAAGACACGGCCAATATTGGGAACCGCAATGTATCCCTCATCATCGGTGATAAAAGAGCCGCTGCGTGTATACACAATGTCGTCGGCTCCCGTTCCCTTCTGCACCGCAAAAAATCCGTTTCCGTTGATGGCCACGTCAAGAGGCATCTCCGTCGGGTCCATGCCGCCCTGTTCATAGCTGGTCACCCGGTCATTGGTGGCCTGAATCATGGCAGTCGTACCGATAGGCGTCCGCTTATTGGGGGTGATGTTGCCGCTCCGGTAGAGAACCTCCTCCCGGAAGGTACTGGCGATATACTTATCGCTCTTGTAACCGTTAGTAGCCGCATTCGCCATATTGTTGCTGATTACATTCAGGTTCCGGTTTTCGGAAATCATGGCGGAACCTAAGGTATAAAAGCCCTGAAACATCTATCTGTTCTCCTCTCCGTATTCCTTATTGAGATAGGTCTTTAACTTCTTAACCGCATTGGCATGTATCTGAGAAACCCGCGGCTCGCTGATGGACATAACCTCCGCAATCTGCTTCATGTTCAGCTCTTCCACATAATACAGGGAAATAACAAGCTGTTCATTCTCCTTGAGGCTTCGGATGCCCTCCGCCAGAATCTCCCCTGCCTCCTTCTTAAGACAATTAAGCTCCGGCTGTTCATTCTCATTTTTGGAAGGCAGGTACACCGTCTTCTTGCTCTCGCCGCCGTCGTCCAGAACCAGGTCTAAAGAAAGCACATTGAAAAGCGTTGTTTTCCTCTGGGCCTCCTGATATTTCTCCAGGCTCATATTCATATGGCCGGCGACCTCCTCCGGTGTGGGATACCTTCCCAACTCATTATACAGCTTTGTGGTCACTTCATCAATATCTCTTGCGTTTTTTCTTACACTTCTTGGTATCCAGTCCTGCTTTCTGGCCATATCAATGACCATTCCCTTGATGCGCTTGGAGATATAGGTCTCAAATTTTACATTTTTTTCCGGATCAAATTTATCCAGAGCGCTCATGATCACAAGAACACCCTCATTGACAATGTCCTCTATCTGGGCAAAGCTCACATACACGTCCCGCATCTGGATGGCGATGCTCCGCACAATATACACGTAGCGCATCACCAGCTCCTGCTTCATGGACAGCTCGCCGGTTTTCTGATATTCTGTTAAAAGCTCTTCGTTGGTCAAACCGCCGAAATCCTTTGAGGCTTCCACTCCTGCACACTCCATTCCCGGCTTTCTAAATTATGCACCGATATTTCCTACTGCCTGTATCTGAATATTGTTGCTGATCTCATTGAAGGACAGCACATATACGCTTGGATAAAACTGCTCTATCAGGTGATAGAAATGCTGCCGCACCACCTGGCTTGTGAGAACAATGGGGTCCTGGGAAAGCTCCTGGAACTTTCGTATCTCGTCCCCGAGCTGCTGAATAATGTTCTGCATCATATCGGGGCTTAACGCCAGGTACATACCCTGCTCGCCCTTGGTCAGACTGGTGATAATGCTCTTCTCCAGGTCGGCGCTCAAGGTAATCACACGCATCACGCCGCCGTCGCAGAACTTTCGGGTGATGGTTCTCTTCAATGCCGTGCGGATATTCTCGGTGATGGTATCCATATCCTTCACCGTAATAGCGGAATCCGCAATGGTTTCCATAATGGTTTCCATATCCTTGATGGGTATCCCCTCTCTTAGCAGGTTCACCAGAATCTTCTGGAATACGCCGTAAGAAATCACATTGGGGAACAATTCCTCCACAAGCTGAGGCGCGTTCATCTTCACATTGTCCACAAGCTGCACCACCTCCTGGCGGCTTAACAGCTCGTGGGCGTGCTTGCGCACCGTCTCCGAAAGGTGCGTCAGCATAACGGACAGGGGATCGATAACCGTATAGCCGTAGATCTCCGCCATTTCCTTTTTATCAATGCTGATCCATTTGCCGGGTATTCCGTAGGCCGGCTCAATGGTGTCAATACCGTCAATCTCCTTCGCAGGATTCACAGGCTCCAAGGCCAGGTAGTAATCTACCAGAATTTCGCCTCTTGCCACTTCCTCGCCCTTAATCTTCACCACATACTGATTGGTATTCAGGCTTGAGCTGTCTCGCAGGCGGATAGAGGGAATTACAAGGCCCATTTCCTGGGCGTACTGCCGGCGGAAGATCACGATACGGTTGATCATCTTGCCGCCGCTTGACTCATCCACAAGAGGAATCAGGCTGTAGCCGAACTCCATCTCAATGGCTTCCACTCCGATCAGGGAGTAAACATTGTTGATATCCTTGAAGTACTCCTCCTCGCTGACCGG
This sequence comes from Clostridia bacterium, assembly GCA_910574835.1. Classification (GTDB taxonomy): domain Bacteria; phylum Bacillota; class Clostridia; order Lachnospirales; family Lachnospiraceae; genus Laedolimicola. The sequence goes on from CAJTDE010000002.1 coordinate 102,636, forward strand.
CTGGCCCTCCCCGGGAAGAAGCTGCTCCGCCTCCGCCTCGGCTGCCAGAGTTCCAAGCTCATCCATCCGCCGGCTAAGCTGCCAGCCGCCGGCTAAAAGCCCGCCGCCAAGGACAATCATCTGTAATTTCGGCATCCCCGGCACCATAGCCAGCACCAGCATGGCAATGCCGCCCGCCATAATGGAGAAGGGCTGCGCCATAAACTGCTTGGATACGTCGTCGTTTAAGCTTCCCTCGGATACGGATCGGGTAACAATCATACCTGTAGCCGTGGAGATCAAAAGGGCCGGAATCTGGGATACGAGACCGTCGCCCACCGTAGCGATGGAGTAGACGGACAATACCTCGCCGAAGCTCATGCCCCCCTGGACAAGACCAATCAGAATACCTCCCACAAAGTTGACCAGAGTCATAATGAGGGACATGATGGAATCGCCCTTTACAATCTTCGTGGCACCGTCCATAGCGCCGTAGAAGTCGGCTTCCTTCTGAATCTTGTTCCGGCGCATCTTGGCTTCCTGCTCAGTAATCAGGCCGGAGCTTAAGTCCGCGTCAATGGCCATCTGCTTACCGGGCATAGCGTCCAATGTGAATCGGGCCGCAACCTCAGCCACACGCTCGGCGCCCTTGGTGATAACGATAAACTGCACCAAAACGATGATTATGTAGATGATAAATCCAATCACTACATTTCCCTGGAGCACAAAGTCTCCAAAGGACTTGATCACCTGTCCCGACTGTCCCTGATTGCTTAAAATGTTTCTCGTGGAAGAAACATTGAGGGCCAGACGAAACAGCGTCGTAACCAACAGAAGGGACGGGAAGATGGAAAATTCCAGCGCCTCCTTGATATTCATGCTGATCAGCAGAATAATGATGGCCAGGGATATATTCAATATTATCATTACGTCCATCAAAAACGGACTTAACGGAACAATCAAAAGCAGTACGATGGCTACAACCGCCAGCGAAACCGCACTATAGAGAAATTTTTTCATATTCTATCCTACACCAGTTTCTTGTTCTTCAGTTTGTATACCTGAACCAAAATCTCAGCTACCACTCCGTAGTACTCTCCCGGTATCTCGGAATTTAGAGGCGTGCTCGCATAGATTCCTCTTGCCAGCGGCTTATTTTCAATCACAGCCACATCATGCTCCTCTCCTACCTTCACAATCCTAAGAGCCAGTTCACCCTGTCCCTTGGCAATGAGGTGGGGCGCGTTGTCCTTATTGGGATCATACTTTAAGGCCACCGCATAGTGGGTCGGGTTTCGGATAATCACATCCGCCTCGGGAACCGCCTGCATCATGCGGGAGCGTGCCCTCTGACGCTGCATATCGCGAATCTTACCCTTAATCTCAGGATTTCCCTCTAACTGCTTATACTCCTCTTTCACCTCGTCCTTAGACATTTTAAGCTTTTTCTCGTAGGACCACCACTGGTAAAAATAGTCAAGAGCCGCAACGATTGCAAAATACATGCAGACCTGGAGCACCATCGTAACAATTTTTTTCAATACATAGATGGTGGAAAGGCTGATATCCATGTACATGGTGTTGATCAGCCGGAACAATTCTCCTTTCAGCATATTGTAAAGAATCACACCTAAAAGGATAATCTTTACAATTCCCTTTAAAAGCTCCACCAAGCTTTTCATGGAAAACATATTCTTAATGCCGTTTAAAGGGTTCAAATTGCTGAACTTCGGCTTAAATGCCTTGGAGGAAAAGAGAAACCGCGTCTGAATGCCCGAGGTAAGAATTGCCAGGGCACAGGCAATCAGAAGAATCGGAAAGGCGCCTTTTAACACCACCATTCCGGCCTCAAAGCCCAGCTTCGGCACATCTCCCTGTCCCAGCTCGGGAATCGTACCGGCATAACTGATAAACTGCACCAGGCAGTCCCTGAGCGTCCGGTAAATCATGGGAAATAAAAGCTGCAGACAGCAAAAGCTTCCAAGGAGGGAAAACACGGTAATGATGTCCTTACTTTGGAATACATTACCTTCTTTTCGTTGGTCCCGCCGCTTTTTCGGTGTGGCTTTTTCTGTCTTTTCACCTGCCACGGATCAATCACATCCTTCTTGTCACAGCATATCCGGCCTTTTGCCGAATGAGACGTAAGCGCTGTCCTCCCTCTGTCAGAGGTACGTTAAAATCTCCTGCATGGTCATCAGCATTTGATGCATCAAATCCTCAAGCCAGGACTTCATGGGCGAAACCAGAAGCAGGAGCACCAGAAAGCCTACCGCAATCTTTATCTGAATATTGATAACAAACACATTTACCTGGGGGGCTACCTTCATCATAATGCCCACCGCCACCTCCACCAGAAACTCAATGGCAATGATGGGAAAGGCAAAACGAACCGCCAGCACTACGCAGCTCCGAAACAGATCCAGAACCGCCAGGGCCAGCCCCTGGGTAAAGGCTACCTCCCCGTAGGGAACAAGCTCACCGGACCGAAGAAGCATCCGGATCAGCACCAGATGGCCGTCCACCGCAAAAAAAAGCAGGGTATAGAAAATCTGGTACAGGTTGCCGCTCATAGCTATCTGAGCATTTGTCTGGGGATCGTACACCATAGACATGGACAATCCCATATGAAAATCAATGATACTTCCTGCATGGGTGATGACGAAAAAAAACAGTTCCATCACATACCCCAGCACATATCCCACCAAAAACTCCTTTAAGAGAAAAAAGCCATAGAGAAAAGAAGAAGCAAACTCATAGGTAAGCTCCGGCTCCTCCATAGTGGAATAAACCAGAAAGGTAAAGACCAGAACCATGCCTGCCTTCGCATTGTTTGGTATATTTCTTCTGCCGAAGATGGGGTTCAAAAAGATAAGACCCGACATCCGCATGGCAATCATGGAAAACAGTACAATATCCATAAGCCTATCCTACCTGTATCAGACGGAACAGCCGAATGGTAAAATCCTGCAGCGTGGCAAGCATACTGCTTCCTGTAAACACCAGTACCAGTCCAATCACCAGAAGCTTCGGCACAAAGGTCAGCGTCTGTTCATGAATCTGGGTAGCCGCCTGAATGATAGCTATCAGGATTCCAATCAGCATACTTAAGAGCAGAGGCGGACCGGCAAGCTGAATTACCATTAAAAAAAACTCATACATCAAATCGGACATTCCACTGTTCGTTACCATAGTCTGCCTTTCTTCGCCTCCTTACTTAAAGCCGGTTACAATACTGGAGAACAGCAACTGCCAGCCGTCCACCGTCACAAACAGCAAAAGCTTAAACGGCAGGGAAATCATCGCCGGCGGAAGCATCATCATACCCATAGACATCAGGGTACTGGAAACAATAATATCTATCAGAAGAAACGGGATATACAGCAGAAAGCCTGCGGTAAAGGCCCGTTTTAATTCCGTTGTCATAAAGGAGGGAATCACAACGGTGAGAGGCAGATCCACGGCGTTCTCCACGGCCTCCTCATTGGCCATATCCATGAACAGATTCAGGGTTTCCTCCTCCGTATTGCGAAGCATAAACTCCTTTAAGGGCGTCTGGGCCAGGGTCCAAGCCTCTCTCTGGGTTATCTCCTCCCGGACATAGGGCTGATAAGCCGTCTCGTTAATCTCGTCAATCACGGGAGTCATAATGTATAAGGTCAAAAACAGCGCAATCCCCACCAATACCATATTCGGGGGACTTTGCTGGATTCCCATCGCATTCCTTAAAAAAGAAAGCATAATAATCGTCCGCAGAAAGGACGTACACATAATGAGCAGAGAGGGAAGCAGGGAAATCAGCGTGAGCATCAACAAAAGCTCCAGAGTAGGGACCTGTTCGCCGTTGATATTCACAAGCGCGTCATTTGCAAATGTCTCATTTTCCATAGCTATCTCATTACTCCTCGTCCTTTTTCCGCCCGATTCTGGACAGAAGCCGGCCAAAATCCACCGTCTGTTCTCCGCCCTCTCCCCCGATGGGGATGAGATCCTCCTCGGAAAGCTCCAGAAGCATCTCGATCCGATCCGGGCCGACGCCCAGAAGCAGATACCGTTCGCCTGCCTGAACTACCGCCAGGGTACGGTTCTGTCCCACAATCATCTGATCCAGCATACGCATATACCGGGAGCTGCTGGCGCGCACCAGCCCCTTCCCCATATACTTGCTGCACACATAACTGAGGAAAATAATCACCGCCGCCATCAGAAAGGTTACAAATCCGGTAAAAAATCCTGGCATAACTGTTCTGTCCTTCCTTACTCAAGGCTTAAAATATTGGGTTTCATGATCTCCGTAATACGGATACCGAAATTATCCTCCACTACCACCACATCACCCTTGGCAATGCAGCGGCCGTTTACAAACAGATCTACCTGTTCTCCCGCAAGCTTATCCAGCACGATAAGAGAACCTTTTGTAAATTCCAAAATGTCCTTAACCCTCTTCTGGGTTCTTCCAATCTCCACGGAAATGTCAAGGGGCACGCCCATGATCAGCTCCATGTTCTCTTCCTGCTCATCATCCAGCACCGTTTCCTGATGCAGATTCTTCTGTACCGTAGGCTGAACGTTGATGGTCTTGGGCGCAGGCGGCTCCTTCTTCTGGGGCTGCTGCTGCATGGTCATCATCTGCTGCATCATCTGCTGCATCATCTGCATCTGCATCTGCATCATCTGAGCAACCTCCGGGCTTGCCGCCGCCTGAACAGGCGCCGCTGCCGCGGGCGCTGCCGGTGCCGCAGGAACGGGTGCCGGCTGTACGGGCGCCGCTGCGGGCGCAGGAGCCGGGGCTGCCGGTGCGGGAGCAGGCGCGGGTTCTTCCGCTGCTCCGCCGCTTAAGAGACGCTCAATCTCCTCCTGAGACAGTACGCCGCCGGAAGATGCAGGAGCCGGAGCAGGTGTCGGGGCCGGAGCAGGTTCTTCCGCTGCTCCGCCGCTTAAGAGACGCTCAATCTCCTCCTGGGACAGTACGCCGCCGGAGGATGCAGGAGCCGGAGCCGGTGTTGGAGCCGGTGCTGGCGCAGGTTCCGGTGCAGGCGCCGCGTCGTAATCTTCCGGCAGAAAGCCTTTTACCAGACTCTTGGCCAGATTCATCGGCATTACATTGAAGAACTCACTCTCCAATTTATCCGCAATCTTCAGAATAAAGGATACCACAACCCAGGGGCTGTTATCCGTAAAGTATTTCTCAACAAATTCCTGTTCATTCTTCAGCTCAAAGGAAACGGGTGTGGAAATATTCACCATTTTCCCGAAAAACTCCGAAAGCGCCGTGGCGGAGGCTCCCATCATCTGGTTCATAACCTCGCAGACCGCACTGATGTTGATCTCGTCTAAGACAAAATCCTCATCCGACACCTCAAAGCCCATCATCATTTCCACGATAACCTTCACATCGTGGCGCTTGAGAAGCATAACATTGCTTCCCTCCAGACCGGCCACGTAGGTAATCTCCACACCTACCGCCGGCTCAATCCGGCCCATCTCAAACTCTTCCTTGGTAACCACCTTTACCACAGGGGTTGTGATATCTACCCGGGTGCCCAAAAGATTTGAGATTGCGGTAGCGGATGATCCTAAGCTGATATTTAGTATTTCACCTATCGCATCGATTTCCAATGCGCTTAAAATCTCAGAACTCATAATTTCCCTTCGCTCCTTTTGTGAATATTAGCCTTCACATATTATTTTCCAATCTCCAGTGCCTTCTGGGCCATCAGCTTAATTGCATTGAAGGCCGTAATATTCGCCTCGTAGGATCGGGTTGCGGACATACCGTCAATGGTCTCTTTCACCCAGTCCACATTGGGCATCTGAACGTAGCCGTCCTCGTCCGCATCGGGATGCTCGGGATTGTAAACCGGAATCAGGTCTCTCTGGTCCTCCACAATCTCCGCCACCCGCACGCCGCCCCGGTTCCCGTTCTGAAGCTGGGATGCCTTCGCCAGATGAGAACGGAAGGATGAATTGTCCCCGATCTCCTGGAGCACCACCATCTTTCTCCGATACGGTTCGCCGGATTCTGTCCGTGTGGTCTCAATATTTGCGATGTTCTCGGAAGCCACGTCAAGCCGCTTCCTCTGTGCCGTAAGACCGGAAGCACAGATGTTGAATGCACTTAAAAAAGACATGGCGTCCTCCTAGGAAAGAATTTTTTCAGCAGTTGCCAGAATACGGTCTGGCTTAAAGGGCTTTACGATAAAGTCCTTGGCTCCCGACTTAATCGCCTCGATAACCATAGCCTCCTGGCCCATTGCGGAACACATTACAATGTTTGCATTGGGATGAGCCGCCTTAATCTCCTTTAATGCCTCCAGACCATCCTTGTTGGGCATGGTAATATCCATAAATACCAGATCCGGGTTCTCTGCGTTGAACTTCTCTACTGCCTCCGCACCGTCCTGTGCCTCAATGAGATCCGTATAGCCTGCCTTGGTGAGCGCGTCCTTCACCATCATCCGCATAAATGCCGCGTCGTCAACTAACATAATCTTTGCCATTTCTCATACCTCTTTCTTTTTCATAATCTTTGCTGCGGGGGAGCTTTTTTTTACTCTTCCTCCACGCGATCTTGGATTTTTATCGCCATATTTTTATTATGAACACCCAACTGGCCCACAAACCACGGCTGGCCCGCTATATGGAGTGTAACATCGGAATCCTTGGGCTTATTCAGATTAATGACGTCGCCCACCTGGAAGTTGTATACATCGTCCAGGCTAAGTCTTGCAACACCAAGCTGTGCCATTACATCCAGCTCGGAATTGCGGATGCTGTCCAGAATATCATCCCTGTCACTTTGACGGACGCCTGCATCATCCACATCCGCCAGATGCTTCGTCTTATCAATGACTTCAAAGATATCTGACATCAGGGTTCCGGGAATACAGATATTTAAGACGCCGCTTAAGCCCTGCATCTTAATCTCCAGCATAATGATCACCACGGCCTCGTCCACACTGACCCCCTGGTACATGCTGGGGTTCTCCTCCAGACGTTCAAAGTCCACCTCCAGGCCCACGTTGCTGTTCCACACATCATGATTGATGTTGAGGAAATAGCGGATCACACGCTGATACAGGGCGTACTCAATGTCCGTATAGACGTAGGACATGGGTACACTGTCTGTCCCCATTCCGCCGATCATCCGATCAATCATGGAAATCATAATCGTCGGTGTAATATGTAGAAGCATGGGAACCTTCTGCACCTCGCCCTGAAGCTTCACACGGGCTATGGTCAGCACGTCCGTATCGCTTAAGGCATTGCCGAACTCGTAGTATCTTTGTTCCTCCACGCCGATGACTTCTACCTCGCTGGCCACTTTAAAAAGGCCGTTGATCTGGGAGGAAGCGATTCTGGCATAGTTGTCATAGATGGTTCGAAGCATCTTAAGCCTGTCTTTGGTATACTTCTTCGGGCTGTAGAAATCGTATTTTTTGTATTTAATTTCCGGCTTTTCTTCTTTTTTCTCTTCCGCGCCGCCGCTCTGCATGGAGTTCAGCAGCGCGTCAATCTGGCTTTGTGATAATACCTCTGCCATCTCTTACCCACCTTTGCTTATTCTGTGTCTGTGGAATCATAGATCTCATTATAATACTCTTCGAGACTTTGCACAACCGCATCATCCTTAGTTATTAAAATTTCCACACGACGGTTCTTGGCTCTCTCCTCCGCTGTGTCAAAGCCGGCCACAGGACGGTGCTGTCCGTAACCGATGGCAATGATCTTCTCCGGCCCCACCAGACTGTTCTGATGGATGTAAGCCGCCACACGTGCCGCACGCTCACTGGAGAGCACCCGGTCGTTTACCGGATTGTTGGGCCGGTCCGGATCTGCCTGGGAGGTGTGTCCCAGTACCTGAATCTCCCCGATGGTGCTGCTTACGCTGTTCAATGCCTTGATAAAGGCATCCAAAATCGCTTTTCCCTCATCCTTTAAGACAGCTTTATCCCCGTCAAAAAAGATATTATCACGAAAATTGATAAATGTATAGCCCTCACCCTTTTCCAATTCCACTTCGCCTTCCAGATTGTTCTCCGCAATGGCTTCCTGAAGCATATAATAGAGATCCTCAAAGTCCTCTATCTCATCCAAGGGTACATCCGTTCCACCAGGAACCTCCATACCCTCTTCATTCATCTCCGTCTCCATAACAATCTGGGAGACCTCCTCCGCCTTGGGGTTGAAGCTCTTTACCACCAGCTCCCACTTCATGGCGTCTACGGTGGAGATGGAGTAGAGAAGTACAAAGAAACACAAAAGCAGCGTCACCATGTCGCCGTAAGTGTCCATCCAGCTTGCGCCTTCCTCCGGCGCTTTTTGCTTTCTTGCCATAATCTCACCTTATTTCCGATCCGAGCCTGAAAGCACGGACCTTCCGAATCCTTATTTTTTAGACTTCTTTTCCTTCTTCTTCTTTCCGCCGCCGTCGTCTCCGCCGCCTTCTCCGGCGCTGTCGCGAAGCTTGGCCTGAGTCTTCTGATCCAGATTGGAGAGAAGCTTCTCTCGTAGGAGCTTGGGATTATCGCCTGCCTGGATGGAGATGATACCCTCCATCATAATCATACGGTACTGCATTTCCTCGTCGTTGCGGATACGCAGCTTCTTAGCTATGGGAGACATCAAAAGGTTTGCTATAATACAGCCATAGAAGGTAGTAACCAGGGCCACGGACATATCCGCACCAAGGGAGCTTGCCCCTCCCTCGTCCACATTCATGTTCTTCAACATATTTACCAGACCTACCAGAGTACCGATCATACCGAAGGCCGGTGCATAGCCGGCGGCCTTCTCGTAGATAGCTACGCCTGCATCGTGGCGGTCCGCCATATTGTCAAGCTCATTCTGGAGACGTGCCCGAAGCTCTTCCTCCTCTGTGGCATCCACTACAAGCATCAGACCTTCCTTGAAGAACGGATCGTCGATCTCGTTGGCTTTTTCCTCCAGGGAAAGAAGACCGTTCTGTCTGGCGAGCTGTGCCATCTCTACCATCTGCTCAATCAAAGCGCCGTAGTTATAGCGGCCTCCCTGAACCAGGATTTTGAAATGACTTCCCATTCTTTTCAGCTGACTGAAGGGGAAGCTGGCCACAACTGCTGCAACAGTGCCGCCCAGGGTCAGAGCCAAACTTTGCGGGTCCCAGAAATTAGGGAGCTGCGGGATCTTAATTCCCCATACAATCAAGGCAAAACCAAGCACAATTCCGATAATTGTTGACAAATCCATTTTTTATCTCTCCTCTTACGCTTCTATGCTGACTTTATTTGTACGGATGCCGCTGATGGCTCCCTTGTATTCGATGGTTTTTTGAATAATCTCTTCCGGTGATTCCTTTACGACGTGGAAACGTCCGTTCATCATAATAACCTTGGATTCGGGAATCAAATCAATGCACTCTACTTGATCTTCGTTGATTACAATACGCTGATCATTCAGCTTTGTCAATATTACCATTGGGTATTCCTCCCTCTTTTTACGGCTCACCGCCGTTCGGTTTGCGGCCAATTGTCCATTGGCGGATAAATGTCTGCTCTTGAAACAAAGACCGGCTAAAGGTTATTCCTGCTTTCCCCTGGAGCGGTGCGCCCCAGGGGAAACAGGTTTAAAAGCTTTTATTTAGAATTATCGTTTCATATTTACAAGCTCCTGGAGCATTTCGTCGGTGACGGTGATGATCTTGGAGTTGGCCTGGAAGCCTCTCTGGGTGGTAATCATGTTGGAGAACTCGTTGGCCAGGTCTACGTTGGGCATCTCTAAGTACTTGCTGCGGATGAAGCCTGCGGCTCCTGAGCCTGGTTTTACAACTTCCACGCCGCCGGCGTTGTCTCCAAGCTGGAAGTAATAGCCGTTGGTTTTCTCCATACCATTCGGGTTCTCTACGGCTACGATGGCTAACTGTCCTAAAGTGATGGGACGGTTCTGGGTGTCGATACCGGTAATTACACCGTTGTCGCTGATGCTGTAGCTTTGGAGGTTATACTGGGTTCCTGTATACGGATCATAGGGAATCTGAATCGGGGACAGATCCTCATTAAATTCTGCCGGAATAGCGGCAACATAATCTTGACCAGATGTTTTTTCCCAAGTAGTATCCGGCTGTGTAAAATTATTTTGTTGAATATTTGCTGAAAGGTTATCTGTTGCCACCGGAAATGTAGTAACTTTTGATCCCATTTCTTTAGCAGTTATCGTCAATTTAACTGTTGTCTTAGCCCCATTTACCTCACTAATATCACCTCTATTAATTGTACAATCACGCAATGGTCCTCCTGTAGGTGGCTGTACGGGAGTAGTTCCATCTGCTTCCATATCTACCTTATGGGTAACCGCATTAATCCATGCTGCAATCTGACCCGCAGTATCCTTTGCTGTAACATTCTGAACCGTTATACCCATAATAGTAACTTTAGTATTAGTTGGATCAGTAGTATCTACATCAACCTCCGCCGATCCGGTAGCTGAATACGCTTTTGCTGGAACCTCTGGAACACCCGTACCATCCTTCAAAGCATATCCATATACATAATTCTTCTGGTCATCCACCAGATAACCATTATTATCCACAGTAAAGATACCTACACGGCTTAAATACAAACCAGAGTTTTTGATACCATCCGCCGTAAGCTGTCCATTCACCATTCCGCCTACCAGAAACAGTCCGGTACCATCGATCATGCAGTCCAGATCATTATCCGTAGGCGACGGAGCACCCGTCGTATACTGGAAGCTGATAGATGACATGGTAGAACCATAACCAACCTGAGAAGGGTTCCGTCCGCCATAAGCGCCTGCATTGGTTGCACCGCCTGAGCTTCGAATTGAGGTACTGTAGATAGAATCCTGGAAGTTGAAGCTGTATGCCTTGTAACCCCAGGTATTTACATTTGCAATGTTATTGCCGATTACGTCCATTTTCTTTTGATGTGTCTTTAATCCCGCCACACCTGCAAACATTGATTTAACCATTTGATATCGTTCCTTCCTTACTTGCTATTCTTTCGCTATTCTCTCCGCCAGGGCTTCTGCCTGTGGAACAAACCTCCATAAATGGTCCGGCTTACAATAGAACAGCGCTGTCAATATTGGTAAAAATATTTTGCTTCATTTCCTGGCTCGTCATGGTTGTGACCACTACATTGTTCGGTATATTCACAATAAATGCGCCCTGCTGACCAATGACCACCACATCCTTTGCACCTTTTTCCCTGGCCTTGCCCACTGCCTGGTTCAGATCGCTTAAGAGACTGTCCGTCACCTCGATGCCTCTCTGCTCCACACGGGCCGCCGCGTGCTTGGAAAACCGTACCTGTTGGCTGTCCTCCATCGCATTCTGGAGTAACGCGCCGAATCCGGCTCCCTGCTTTCCGCCAATGGAAGTATGCTGTTCGTGCTCCAGCCGAAGCTGCTGGACACTGACTGTCTGATTTAATTTTTGCAGCATGTTTTCCACCGCCTTTCCCCCTCACAGCTTAAGCTTATGAGCTTTGCCTAAACAGCCTCGGTCTTGTTATCCTCACTGTTCTCCTCGTTGTCCGTGCCGTCCGTAGTGGTGTCGTCCTCGCCGTCACCTTCCTCTTCCTTCTTCGGAACAGTTCCCATAGATACGATCTGGCTTAAGCTGTATGCCTTTCCGTTTACATAGATGTAAGGATTGCTTCCCGTAAGAGCGATTCCCTCTACCTTGCCTACGGTCTCGCCAATCAGCTTTCCGTCCTTATCCACATCCGCCACCGTAATCTCTTTTCCTAAAAGTCCGGTTGCATAGGAAGATAAAGAAATCTGAGACAGACTGTTCATAGCATCCGTAATAGTGGTGGACATATTGTCCATAGCGCTCATGGTTCCCATCTGTACAAGCTGGCCCATCATCTCACTGTTGCTCATGGGATTACTGGAATCCTGATAACGAAGCTGTGCCGCCAAAAGCTTCCAGAAATCATCCATCGATAAGGCGCTGTTGTTGGGCGACGCGTCCTTTCTCACATAAGTATCCGCAAGATTCACTCTTGTTGTGCTGTCTACTCCTGTTGTCTCTGCCACTTATTTCAACTCCTCTCTTTAATTTGCACATGCTCTTTGTGCATATAGGTATACTTTAAATCAATCCCAACCGAAGCTGCTGAAGGAAATCCATTCCCTCTTTCTCCTGGTTCTTCTCACCCTGCTTTCCGGAACCGCCGTCCTGGTTCTGATTGCCGCCGCTGCCTTCGTTGTTCTGCTTCTGCTGCTCCAGATAACCGGATTCCTTATCCTCCACCACAATCGTCGTGGGCGCTCCCAGGTTTTCTTCCATAATTGCGCCAAGCTCTCTGGCATTCTTTGCCATCAGCTCCATTGTCCTCTGCTCGGTACAGAAAATGGAAATACTGGTGTGCTCTTTCCCAAAGGCCGCCTTGATGATAATCTTTCCAAGGTCATAAGGCTCAAGCTGAATCTCAAATTCCTTGATGCCCGCGGTGCTCTTCACAAGAAGCTGATTCAAAACCTTTTCCGGGATCTCCTCCGGCTGTGCCACACGCACATGCTCCGTAGGAACCTCCTTTGCGGCTGTCGTCCGCTCCGCAGTCCGTACCTCCGCGTGAGTGCTTTCCAGAGGCTGTTCCAAGGTAGCCTCCGCCTTTACTTCCTCTTTCACTTCTGTCTTGGGGGCCTCTTTCGGTTTTTCCAGGGTAATTCCTGCCTCGGACTTTTCAGACGCGTCCTCTTTTGGCAGTACGGCCTGCTCCGGCTTTACATCAGCCGTAAGCGCTTCCTCGGGAATCCCCGTCTGCTCGGCGGTCGTAACCGGCTGCTCCGCGGTAAGCTCTGTCACCGGAGTTAATTCCTCTGTCGGGACTGCTCCTGTCTCCACAACCAGCTCCGGCATTTCCTCCGAAACAACTTCCTGTGTCACTGCCTCCGGCTGGATTCCAAACAGCAATGCCGCCTGCACCTGCTCCAAAGCCGTGCTGTCTGCGGGAGCCGCAGTCTCTTCCGTCTGCTCCTTGCTGTCTTCCGGCTTCTTCGGCGCCTCATCCTTGGCGACTTCCTTGTTGTCGTCCTTCTTGCTGCTGTCTGTCTCCTTGGTGTCGGCTTCCTCCTTAGACTTACTGTCCAGAAGCTTCTGGAAACCGTCGTCTGTCTGCTCCGCTTGCCGGGCCGCCTGGCTCTTCACGCCTGCATTGGCCTTTCCTGCCATTGCGACTGCCATATCTGCGCCCTTAATGGCTGCATTTCCCATGTTCTTCCCCTCCTTTCTGATATTTTTTTGACACATGTATTCCCGAAGACTGCTTTCCATTGTCCCGGTCCTGTGTCTCTATCGTAAACTGCCTGTCAAAATGACAATTTGCAGTATTACGCGCCTTTTCTTACCCTTCGCCATGCGGCCGGTAAGTTTTTCGCCGCCGTCCCAAATACCCGGCTACGCCCGCGCCACAGCCCGCTTGTTGGATACAAATTCGTCGATAAACTGCTCGTCGGCTTTCTGCACCTCTTTGTCATACTGGGCACGCTTCTTATCCTTTAACTTGGTAATGGAGGCCGTTTCCTTCCGGGCCTCTACCACCTGCTCACGCTTGCGCTCTTCCCGCTGGAGAATCTCCGCCAGACGTTCGCGCTCGCGCTCGATTTTTTTCCGAAGACTGGTGAGGAAGCGATCATAGGTCTGCATATCCGTAATGCTGATACCGAAGCTCTTCTTTTCCTCCAGCTCCGCCATACATTCCTGCTGTTCCTGCTCCAGCGCTTCAATTCCCCGCTCGCACTCCACACGCTCCGCAATAATCTGTGCGTGTTCCGCCTGTAGGTTCTCAAGAACCTGTTCCTTATAATTCAGCACCGTATCCAGTGCAAAGTAAAATTTCTTCATGCAAAAAAGCAACCCTCTCTTCACCTTATGCCGCCTGCCGAACATGTGAAACACATTAATCCTTGTTCCGCAAAGTCCATGTACTCCAAAGTCTTCCTGTATGTAAGAAGCGCTTACGCCAGAATCTTGCGCATGGCCGCCAAATCCTCTTCAATGGAAAAGTTATCCGCAATCCGCTGCATCAGATATTCATTGACCGCATCAATCTTCCCCACCGCCGTATCCAGACGCGGATTCGTGCCTGCTTTGTAGGCTCCGATGGAAATCAAGTCTTCATTTTTGTTGTAGACGCTTAAAAGGTCCCGCATCTTAGCCGCCAGCCTCTGGTGCTCCTCGGGAACGATATTTACCATCAGACGGGAAATGCTGGCTCCGATGTCGATGGCCGGAAAATGGTTCTCATTGGCAAGCTTTCTGGATAACACGATATGTCCGTCCAGAATACCCCGGACCGTATCGGCTATTGGCTCGTTGGTATCGTCGCCCTCCACCAGTACCGTATAAATCCCGGTGATGGAACCCTTCTCAAACTTTCCGCTTCGCTCCAAAAGCTTCGGAAACTCCGCGTAGATGGACGGCGTATAGCCTCTTGCCACCGGCGGCTCTCCGGTAGCAAGCCCGATCTCTCTCTGTGCCATAGCAAATCGCGTGAGCGAATCCATCATCAGCAGAACATCTTTTCCCTGGTCCTTGAAGTACTCCGCAATGGTAGTCGCCACAAGGGGGCATTTCATACGCAGCATAGCCGGCTGATCGGAGGTAGCCACAACGAGTATCGAACGCTTAAGTCCTTCCGGCCCCAAGTCCTTCTCAATAAACTCCCGAACCTCGCGGCCTCGCTCTCCCACCAGAGCAATCACATTGATGTCTGCCTTTACATTTCTTGCTATCATGCCGAGCAGGGTACTTTTACCCACACCGCTGCCGGCGAAAATCCCGATTCTCTGCCCCTTTCCCACGGTGTTCAGACCGTCAATGGCCTTGATGCCGAACTCCAGGGTGTCCGTAATGGGAGGACGTGTCAGGGGGTTGATATAGGGGTTCTCTACATAATAATGCTGCTGGGACTCAAAGGGTCCCAAATCATCCATCGGATTCCCCAGGGCGTCTATGATTCGTCCCCGGAGGAACTCTCCTACCGGTATCTTCAGGCGCTTTCTGGTGTTGCGTACAAAGCTGCCTGCGGAGATTCCGCTCATATTCTCGTAGGCCATCAGCTGACTTCTGCCATCCTTAAAGCCCACTACCTCAACGGGAATCTGCCGTTTCTTATCTTCATTGTAAATCATGGCAATGTCTCCGATACTGGCCCGGTTTCCCGATGCTTCCATAGCCATTCCCACGATATTCTCGATTTTTCCTATGTAGCTGACGGTTTCCGCATTGGCTATCAGATTGGGCAGCTCTGCAAACATGCCATCTTCCTCTCCTTATTCCCAAACCCCGGGGCTTCGGTTTCTTCCGCTATACCCGGGCATTGTTCAGGATATCCTTGATATTTTCAAGCTGTGTGCTGACACTGGCGTCTATGATCTCCTCGGGCAGCTCGATAATGCAGATGCCCTCCTCGTCGCTGTCCATCGCTACAATCTTCACATTGTCCGACAGATGGGACAGAGCGTTTAAAAATTCCACATCCGTGTTCATGGAAATCTCCGTGCCACATTTGGTAATATAGATCTTCGCCCACTCCGTCTTTTTCAGCTTGTCGGTGGCGGCAAGGATCATGCGGTGGATCACATTCTCACTGGATTTCAAACTGATGTGAATGACCTTTTCCGCAATGGTCAGAACGGTCCGCTTCAGATCGTCCAGATACTTTTCCATGACCATGCTCTTTTCCCGGCGGATGGTGTCCATAAATTCGGCGGCTTCCCTTCGGAAGCTCTCAACCTCCTCCTCGTACAGAGCCTGGCATTTTAACTGGGCTTCCTCCACTCCGGCCTTGACGCCTTCCTGGTGACCCTCCTCGTAGGCTTCCTCCCGCAGAAGCTTCGCCTGCGCTCTCGCATCCTCCAGAATCTGATCCGCTTCTCTTCGGGCCTCCGCCAGTATTGCACTGGCGCGCTCCTTTTCAGCAGCTTCTTTCTCGGCCCGGATGCGGGCCTCCTCTTCCTCCGCCGCTCTTTTGGCTGCTTCCTCCGCTTCCCGGGCGGCCGCTTCCTCTTCTGTCTCGGGCGCTTCCTCCTCCTTCTCTTCCTCCAGTGCGAAGTCCGAGAAGAATTGATACATCTCCGTCACATCGATGGCTTTTCTGCCTTTGACTACCCTAGACAATGATCTCATCCTTTCCGCCCTTAACGATAATCAGCTCACCGGCAGCCTCCAGACGCCGGATAACGCCGACGATTCTCTGCTGGGCTTCCTCCACATCCTTTCGGAGCACGTTGACCGTAATCTCCAGGTCGGACTGGATACTCTCCGCCATACGTCCGGACATGTTGGCAAAGATAACCTGCCGGACATTCTCGTCGCTGCCCTTGAGGGCGTACACCAGATCCTTGACATCGCAGTCCCGGACAAATCTCTGAATGGAACGGTTGTCAAGACTAAGGATATCTTCAAATACGAACATCTTCTTGCGGATGGTCTCGGTAAGCTCTTCATCCCGCTTAGCCAGTTCGTCGAAAATAAACTTCTCGTTGCTGCGGTCCATATTGTTCATAACGTCCGCAATGTAATCAATACCGCCGATAGCCGTGTAGTCGGTTGTCATAATATTCTCGAACCGCCGCCGGAGCTGATTTTCCACAATCTTGATGGCCTCCGGGGATACGCTTTCCAGCCGGGCGATACACTCCACTACCTGGATGGACACGTCCTTGGGCAGATTGCTGATAACGCCCGCCGCCTGGTCCGCATCCGCATAGGACAGCACCAGGGCTATGGTCTGAGGACGCTCATGAGCCAGGAAAGTATACAGGTTCTTGGGGTCGGACTTCCTGATAAACTCAAAGGGCCGGACCTTCAGAAACTTGGTCACACGCTCCAACAGCTGCTGGGCCGTGGACTCTCCGAAAGCCTTCTCCAGTACGGAACGGGCGTACTCCATACCGCCGTCCGTCACCACCTTCTGGGTCATACAGGACTTATAAAACTCATCCAGAATATCGGCTGTCTGATCCGCCTCCAGATGCTTCAGCTTTGCAACCTCAAGGGTCAGCTTCTCAATATCGTCCTCACTCAAATGCTTATAGATCAGGGATGCTTTGTCCGCTCCCATTGAGACAATAACCGCCGCCGCTTTCTGTTCCGGGGTAATCTCTTCTATCATTTCACTGCTCATGGTTACTCGCCTCCCCCACCGTTCAGCCAGGTTTTCAGTAATTGGGCGGAAATCTCAGGATTCTCCTCCGTAAAGTCACGGATATGCTGCTTCAATTCCATGCCTCTGTCATTCTGGAACTCAAGAATCTCTTTGTTAAAGTCAAAGTTGGGCATCTGCTCCAGGATAGCCGCAGCATCGCCTTCTGCCGCCGCAGCAGCCGCTGCCGCCTCTTCCGCTGCCTTTTTCTTCTTACGCTTGTTGTTCAGCACCAGAAGAACAATGGCCACAATCAGCAGTACCAGTACAATCACTAACAGAATATAGAAGATGGGGCTGGAAACCATTTTGCTGAATACGCCGCCCTCTTCCTCCGGCTCTTCCGGCTGGAAGGTATCCTGATAGAACGGACCGCTGACAACGGAAATCTTGCTGTTCCAGTCAATTTCCGCAATTCCTGCCGCGTTGCCCACCAGGGACCGCAGGTCGCCTACGGTGAGACTGCCGTAGCTGTCGCCGTTGACTGCCACGGACACGGTCAGATCTTCCAGAGCGCCCGGGGTAATCTGCCCCTGCTCCTTAATCTGATTTACCAGGAACTCTTTGTCCCAGCTTCTGGCTCCGTAGCCCTCTACGCCGTCCTCTTCGGCTCCCGTGTCGTATACCGGAGTATCCGCGTTTGTCTCGGCTCCGGCAACGCCGCCTTCCACCGCGTCCTTGGTGCCGGAGATTTCAATGGTTCCCTGATCATGGGAAACAATTCCTGTCTTGTCGTCCTGATTGATCTTATCCGGCGTCGTATATGTAATGCTCTCCCGAAGAAGAGTCTGCATGTTAATCTGGGCCTTGGCGGATACGTAGATGTTCTCCTCCCCGTAGAAGGGAATCAGCACATGGAGCACCTTCTCGCAAATCTGATCCTCCACCATCCGCGCAATCTCGTCCGCGTCCTCGCTGTCCATACCGGTCTTTTCTTCCTCTGCGGTATTGATCTCTTTTCCCGTAGCGCTGTCAATGACCGCCACATTCTCCGGCTCCAGTCCCGGAACGCCGGAAGCCACCAACAGCTGAACTGCCTTTGCCTGTTCCAGACTGGGGGAAGCGCCGTTCTCCATCGTCATCATAACGTGGGCCGTAGTCTCGTCAAGAGCTTCCTCTGTCAAGACATATTTACGCTGCTCCCCTAATGCAATGGTTACTTTGGCATCCTGAACCCCGTCTATGACCCGGATGGTAGCTGCAATCCGGTTCTGCAGATCGTACAGTGCATACCGGTCTTTGTCCGTATCCGTAGTCATCAGGCCCGCATTCTCGGTGTATACCTGGTAGCCGAAGCCGCTCTTGGGATATCCCTCGAAGGCCAGGCTTGCCCTTGTCTGGTCCAGAATATTTTCCGGCACCCGGATCACGCCCTCCTCGGAATACTGGTAATCAATCTCCTTTTCCTGGAGCTTGCCCATAATTTCCTGGGCTTCTTCCGCATTCAGGCCGGAAAACAGTTCCGCATAACCACTGTTTCTGTTCAGAAGCAGGGCTATTGCAACAGCAAAAACAATCAGGCCCGCAAGACCGGCCAGTATAATCTTTTTTGTCCTGCTCTCCAGCTTAGAAACAACCGCCTTTAACTGTTCTAACCGTTCTTTTACATTCATGGTCGTTTCTTTTCCCTTCTATGTTAATCTGTGGAATTATCTTACTTACCGCATACGCTTTGGCGCCATGCTTCTCTCGGGGCACGCTGCCGCGCAGCACATTCCTTACAACACGCAAAATACATCTGCCTGTACGTGTAAATCAATTGCACCCAAGAAGATGTACTTAACGTATTTATCCTAAAGAATCCTACATGGATATGGTAATCAGTGAATTATAGGCTTCCAAAGCCTTATTGCGCATCTGCACCAGCAAATCCGTAGCCAACTGAAGCTCCGACCCGGCAATGGGAACCGTGTGGGGATCGTCAAGCTGTCCGGTGGAAAGGAGGTACTGCTGCTTCATGTAATTGTCCTCCAGCTCCGCCACATTGCTGATCATATCTCCGAAAATACTGCCGAACAGGGAGGTATTCTCCTCATCCGGCTTTTCCACGCCTCCGAGTGTTCCGAAAGCGCCGAAGGTTCCCAGCACGTCGGACACGCCGGTTGTACCGTTCACCCCCTGCATAAAATTGACTGGTGTCATTGGTGTAATAAACATATCACTCATAGTAAGCTTCTCATCCTTTTTCTAGTCTATCTCTTACAAGCTCCCCGGGATTCCTGCTTCCTCCCGCAAGGGAGCGCTGTCGCCTGCGGCCTTTTGTTTACTGGCCCTTGATTACGCCCCTCAGTCTGGAAAAATCACTGTTCATGGCATTCAGCACATACTGATACTGAAGCTGCGCTCTTGCCATCTCCACTTCCTCGGCATCAGCGTTGACGTTGTTATCGTCCAGTCGGGCCGAGCTTTCCGTTTCATTTACCGTATAGAAGGAGTTCTCTATGATGCTGCGGGTCCGGGAAGCGTTCCCTGTGGCTCTCGCAAGCTTCAGACGGTTTTGATATTCGTCCTCAAAGGTTACATACTTGGACTTGTAACCGGGCGTGTCAACATTGGACAGATTGTGAGCGATGGTAAGCTGCTTTGCCCACAAAAAATCTAAGGACTTTGAAGTCATGGAAATGGAATTTCCAAACATCAGATTCATAATTAATCTTCCCTTCCGCTGTGCCGGCATCTCTGTCGGCCGCAATTCTTCCCACTATAAAATACCTTACACTACATTTTAATACTTTTTTCGTTTTTTTTCAACAAAAAACTCTTGGAATTTTATTAAAATAACAAGTTTTGACAGCGTTTTTATTGCTGTAAAACGTCGTCCTGATTACCATGTTCGGCAGGATACACCGGCTATTTATCTGTCCGAATATTCCGTTATATTAGGGAGTCTACGGCGCCGCTCTCCTCCTCGTCGGAGAGCACCTGTGAGTTGAACATGGTTTCCATCTTAAGCCGCATCAGCTCCACCATATACTGGGCGTCCTCCTGGCTGAATGCAAGTCCCATGCTGCCTGTCCCGGCCGCCAACTGGGAAAGAAGATCGACAGCGGACTGGTAGGCGCTGCCTCCTGCCGCCCCTGTGGTCAGGATACCGCTCAGATCCATGTCCTCCCCGGCATAGGAGAGAACCTTCTGCACATAATTCTGTGTCTCTTTGAAGGGCGGAATACCGCCGTATTTCTCCACGTTGCCGCTGCCGGCATTGTAGGCGCTTAAGGCAAGGGCCTTGTTGCCCTGATAACGTTCCAGAAGTCCGGCAATGTATTTTGCCCCGCCCATAATGTTGCTGCGGGCATCAAAGCTGTCCTCCACCCCCAAGGAGCGGGCCGTGGCCGGCATAAGCTGCATAACGCCCTGTGCGCCGGCGGAGGATACCGCTTGGGAATTGAAGCCGGATTCGGCCTTTCCGATGGCTTTTAAAAAGTTGACGTCCAGTCCGTAGAGCTGCGCGGCTTCCTGAAAGATGCTTTCCATGCTCTCGGTAGTTTTTAGGGCGTTTTTCACGCTGTCCTGAAAGCTCGCGCTCTTTGTTCCGGCTGACGCCGCATTGCTGTCGTAAACCGTATGTATGCCCTGCTGTCCGCCTGCACCGCTCAGATACGGATTCAGCCGGGCGGTCTGATTAAACTCCATATGTGCCTCTTTTCCTTTACTCTTCACACTCTTTATTAAGCTATGTGTTTTTTCCCCGGTCCATGACTACTTTTTCCGCTTCACAATACGAAATTCACAGCCATTTTCTGCCCTTCGAAGACAAAAGTCTCTACTTTAAGGACAGATATGAGGAACATAGTTTATATAATATATGAAAGGCCTTCGATTGTCAACCAA
This sequence comes from Clostridia bacterium, assembly GCA_910574835.1. Lineage (GTDB taxonomy): Bacteria > Bacillota > Clostridia > Lachnospirales > Lachnospiraceae > Laedolimicola. The sequence continues at coordinate 123,602 of CAJTDE010000002.1, forward strand.
TCTGCCCATGTGCTGGTTACAATTATTTCTGGAAATTGCCCATAAAATCAAGCAATTTTCCATATTTTTTCTATAATTAGAAAAAAATAAGAGATTATCGGGAATACAGGCTAAAAAGATTGCTATTTTTATCCTGTATTTTCCAGTAATCTCCATTCTTTCCAAAATAATTAGAGTGTTATTTCTCCTCTTTTTTCATCATTTTCTTCACGGCGTCCAAAGCCCCGGAATCGGCTTTGGCGGCTTCGCGGTTCACCTTGGCGGCTTCAATCAGCTCTTTGCGGAGGATGGATACATCCTTTGGGGCTTCGAAGGCTAATTTGATCCAGTCCATGCCAATCTCCAGGACCGTAACCTCTATATTTTCTCCTATGATAACAGATTCATTCTTTTTTCGTTGTAAAATCAGCATCTTACTCTTCCCTCCCTTGCTGCTTCCCCAGGGCATGGCGGAAGGTGTAGGCCGGATCATCCAGAATAATCTGCCGGGCCTCGCGTGTCTTGGCGTTTACGGCGATTGGGGCTTTCAGATTGGCTGTGCTGTCCGCAATCTCTTCCCGAATTACACCGATCACATAATAGGAAATATCTTCTTCCGCCGGATCGCCAATGGCGCTGCGATCTGCCGCCGTAATCTTCGGATCGTAATCCGTAAAAAAGGAAAACGGATTCAGCAGAATAAAGCTCAACGCCTCCTCTTCCAGAGATTGCAGGCAGATCAGGGTGTCCGACTCCTCGTCAAAGGGAATGGGCAAAAATTCCTTCTGCTCCTCAAACCCAAACAGCCCTTCCGAAAAATGAATGGCTTCCTCGGCCGTGTACTCAATTTCTCCAAAATATTTGTTGTTTATTTTCATGTATGACCTCCGTAAAGACTATACTCTTTCCACAGGCTTCCATTTCTTCCGCCGGAAAAGAAAGTTTTTTATAAAGGAAAAAAAGGGCTTATTGCTAAGCCCTTACATCTAACGGTTCAAAATTGGGATCCGAACTCGGCGGAACATAGATAGGACCGCCAATATATTCAATCCTTACCTCGGGATGCTGTGTGATGGAAAGCTCAATGTCTCCGGGAACAAATTCAAAGTTCCCATTGGCAACCTTCATATCAAAATTCAGCTTATCCATCTGATAATTGATAATGAGATCTCCCGCCTCATAGCTTATATCCACCGGTGCGGAGGGAGTAAAGCCAAGCTCAAATTCCCCCGTAGGCTGCTGATTCCGGTTCGCAAAAATCTGCCCCAGTACATCCTCTCCAATCTTCGCCTTCAGCATCAATTGCCCCTCCTGTGCCAGCTGTGCAGTCGCCTGATAAGCGGACTGATGTCCCTTCTGTGCTGTCTGAGCAACACTGGTGGCCGGGGTGGGAACCACTGAGTTCCGCGCCTCAAAGGAATCAATATTTAATTTTACCGGCCGGCTTTTGATGGTCATTCCACCCTTATCCCGGCTAATCTCCACCTCCGCAGTTGCATTCTTATACTGCATACGCGCATTCTGTATCTTCAATTCATACTGAATCGGTACGGTTGTGATATTAATTAACTGCTTCATACCATGCTTCCCCTCCAAACCATGTAAATTTCGTTATACTGCTTACCATACAACCTTTCGCTGCTCTTATTAACTCATAAAGTCAATGAAAGACGGTGAAAGAATGTTTGTTCCTATCTTCAGGGCCGCATTGTATGCGTATTGTGCCCAGGAAAATTCCGTGATTGCCTCTGCCATATCCACGTTGACTACATTGTCATACTGCTCGGTCAGGTTGATCTGCTGATCTTCTAACCGGTCCTTGGTGTTCTCAAGGAAATTGGTTCTGGTACCGATGGTGGTCAGGTTGTCTGCGAGAAGTCCTCTGGCGTCATCGAAGGCGTTCAGGAGTTCTTTGTACTTTGCCTCATCGAAATCTTCCTGATCCAAAACATCTGCAATCTCTCCGGCCAAGCTGATAAGGTTTTTGCTGTTGCCATTGTCATCCACTCCGTAACCTACCACATTAATACCCGGAAGTGATGTGTTAAAAGCACTGGAATTAACTACGTTATTTCCTTCCATTGTCAGACCAAAACCTAAGTCCGTAAACACCTGCTCATTGGCCATCTTGCTCAAATCATCCTGTGCATCGGGATGATTAACATCCAGTCCCCGGTACAGAAGCGTCTTCGTTCCATCAGCCTCTGTGCGGAGTTCAAAAGGCGGCTGCCCTCCGGCCGCTCCGCCGAATACGAATTTGTCTCCGTAGCTGGCATTCATACTCATGGTCATAGATTCCTGGGCCTGCCGGAATGCCTGCGCATATGTCTTACGCACATCATACGTCCAGTTGGTGCCGTTCATGGCCTCCAGTCCGTACTGCTTACTCAAGTACCGCGCCTGGGTGTTGATCTGTGTGATGGCATCCTCCTGTGCGTTCTGGAAGGACTGTGCATCATCAATGGCATCAATGTAATCCTGATTTCTGGCGTATTTCCAGTTCAGGGCAGATTCCCTTACCACGCCTGTCGGGTCCTCAAATCCTTTATTAAACTTACGATGAGTCATTACCTTTGTCCGGGCCGTATCCAGATTGCCGATGGACTTATTTAAATTTGACTTATAATTCCGAATTAAAGCGCTAGTTGTAATTCTCATTGTGATTCCCTCCTGCCTATCGTCCTACTACTCCGGTTCCGTTGATCAGCTTATCCAGAGCCTCGTCCAAGGTAGTCATCAGTCTTGCCGCCGCCGAATAGGACTGCTGATAGTGAAGCAGATTGATTCCTTCTTCATCCAGAGAAACGCCGGATATGGAATCTTTCAAGTCTGCGGTCTGGTTGATAACGGTAATCTTATTTTCCAGGGTACTGTTGCCTGCCTTTAAGTCTATGTTCAAAACATTCTCTATATTGACAAAGCAGTTGTAGAAGTTTCCTTTAAAGAAATCCACATTGTTTCCCGCTTCATTCGTATATGAGAACTGGTGATCGGCTGACATTGCTTTCACAATCTTCAAGACATTCTCATCTGCGGTGGCTCCTTCTCCATCTGTGCCCGGTTTTCCGTCAGGATTGGGCACCATAACCTTTGAAGTGGTAATCCCATAGTCGCCGTTGGCCCAGCCGTCCGCAATCTTGATGTTGGAAGCCGACATGGGCTGATTTGGATCAATTGGTTCAAACAATACATGATCTGTTCTATTTGCGTCAGGATCGGCCGGATCATCCGGTATCGGATTTCCGTCCGCATCCAACTTCACCGTATTCAGATCATTCAATACCTTCGCAAATTCAGCCACCAAAGAATCCAAAGACTTCTCATAATACCCAAGTCCCCGGACATCCGTAGGCGGATTATCAAACCCGCCGGACTTATTCAAAATATCCAGCGTTCCCTTTAATACGCCTTCACCAATGGAATTGGTAATCTCCTCCGGTCCCTTGCCATATGCGTCTGTTATATACAGCTCCACCGGCTGGCCGTCCGCATTGGTAGACAACATTCCCGCCAGATTGTCGGAAAGCAGCTTATAACTGGTACCGTCCGCATCCGTATAATAGATATCCAGCTCTTCCACCGTAAAGCCCGCACCCAGATCGTGATCACGGTACTTCACCGTAATAGGAAGATAACTTGCCAATTCATCAATCAGTTCATTCCGCTCATCCTTCAGCTCCAGAGCCGGATTGCCCAGAATCTCACTGTTCTTAATTGTCTCGTTTAATTCGGCAATATTCTGAATGATCTTATTGGCATCGGGGATTGTCGTATCCCGGAACTCATTGGTCAAATCCGTCCGAACCTCTTGCAGATTCGTCGCATTCTGATGAAACAGATTCAAGAGCATCTGGCTGGAAGAACGCACCATAGAATCATATTCCTTGCTGTTGGGGTTCTGCGCCAGTTTTTGAAGCTGTGTTGTCAAATCACTCAAAGCATTCTTAATACCATTCTGGTTTGTCTCATCCAGAATATTCGCAAGCTTCTCATATCCGGCCACCTGTGCATCGGTGGTGCCGAGCTTTGCCATCTGATTCCGATACTGAATATCCAAAAACGGATCACGAAGCTGTGAAACTCCCGTAATCTCCACACCAAAACCAATTCTGGCGTTGGGATTGGAATTGTAGAACTCTCCTCCCCGAAGGTATAAGCTCTTGATATCCAGGCGCTGTCTTGTATAGCCCGGCGTATTAATATTCGCTATATTCTGTCCGGTTACCTCCAAGGCCCGGTGGCTTGCGTTCAAGGCAAGCGTGGCCGTGGTAAAACCGGCAAAGGTTGAACGCATCATACTTCGTATCCTCCTTTATATGCGTCGATCTGTAAAATGGGACGGCCCGGTTTCCACGGAACCGTCTTCCTTGTAGGTTGACCTTCCGCCGCCCTGCCTGGCTACCATCTGATTGATAGCATGCAGATTGACCTCCATGATGGTTCTGGAGCTTTCCGTCACGGACTGAAACGCAGTCACCCGGGCAGCCAATTCGTCAAAAAGCTGCTCCATGTCGGTCCGTTCCTCCTCCGAAAGCTTACCCAGAATCTCCTGAAAGGTCAGATCCTTCCATCCAAGCTCCTCCTGAATCCGCTCCCGCTTCTGATCCAGTCCCCGAAGAGCCATAATCTCCGCCTGTTCCTTCTTAATAATATCCTCAAGCAGCGCAACTTGGTTGCGGCTTACCACCTCAAGCTTCGACTGTTCCAGGGGAGTCATCCGGTCAAACAGCTCAATGAACTGCTGAATCAACTCCCGAAATGATGACAGGTTATGCATGGGCAAAAGCCTCCCCGCTCACCAGCATACGCGCCGCAATCATATAAGGATCAATCTGATAGGTCCCTGCTTCTACCTGCTGTCTTAGGTTCTCCACCTTATCCGCAGGCGCTCCCCCTCTTGCATCCGATACCACCTGCCGGGACAGAGCATCGGAAAATGTCTTTTCCTGGATCTGTCTGGAGCTGGACTGAATGGTCAGGGCATCATAGTTTCCCTTGACCCCAGTGGAAACCTTGCCCTCGGTCCTCGTATAACCGGTGGTTTCCATACGGTACGGACTTATATTATTTAATGTTATTTTCATACATGAAACTCCTTTCAGAGAAACTTACGTCCTGCTTCTTATTATATTTATCGGCCGAAACGGGAAAAACATAACAAAAGAGTGCATAAAATTTCCCTAAAAACTCCAAACGCCGCAGAAATTGAAACGGGGCCGTACCGAAAATGCCCTGCAAAAACAGACATCCCCCAGTACAACCCCCATAAAATACAACCTGCAAACTACTGCCAAAATCCTACATTTTCCGAAGCTGATTTAACAAAACATTGGAAATATTGGTACAGGAAGCCTGAACGCATACTCCTCCAATGTCATATGCCACCATAGGCATACCGTACACCACACAGGATTCCTTATCCTGGCCGATGGTAAAGGCTCCGGCCTGGCGCATCTCCAAAAGCCCGCTGGCTCCGTCGCGCCCCATACCGGTCATAATAATCCCCACAGCGCTCTTCCCGGCCTTCTTAGCCACCGAAGAAAAGAGCACATCCACCGAAGGCCGGTGTCCGTTGACCTTCTCCCCCGGCTGGCAGGATACATAGAAGCCCTTTAAGTCCTTTTCCACACGCATCTGCAAAGGACCGCCGGGAGCAATGAGCACCAGTCCTCTGCGGACCCGGTCTCCGTTCTCGGCCTCCTTCACCTCAAGCTTGCAGATACGGTTCAGCCTCTCCGCATACATCTTTGTAAAGCCCTCGGGCATATGCTGCGTCACCACAATACCGGGCATATCCGCCGGCAGTCTCTGCAGCACCTCCAAAGTCGCCTCGGTTCCCCCCGTGGAAGCGCCGATGGCAATGAGCATGGTATTCTGAACTATCTGTGACAGATTGGAACTGAAAGCCGCCGTAGACATTCCCGCAGCCGGCGCCGAAGGTCCGCTCTGAGGACGGCCCGCCTGATGCTTTACATTCACCTTGGCCCTGGACGCAATATAAATCTTACTGTTCAGCACATTGAAAAAGCTTTTGACATTGTAATCCTTAGACATATTAGGCTTCTGTACAAAGTCCACCGCACCGGCAGCCAGAGCGTCAAATACGCTCAGATTCAAAGAAGACACCAAAATCACCGGAATCGGGTACTTCGGCAGCAGCTCCTTTAGAAAATCAATTCCGCTCAAGCCGGGCATCTCCACATCCATTGTGATAACATCCGGCTTTATGGTGGGAATCTTCGTTCGCGCCTCAAGAGCACTGGCCGCAAAGCCCACCACCTCCAGATTGCTGCGCTCTTTCAAATCATTGATCAGCATCTGTCGGAAAAAGATGGAATCATCCACCACGAACACTCTTATTTTCTTAATCATAGTTATTTTAAGCCTTTCTAAATATAGAATTACCGGTTACGTTTCACTTTATGAACCATAGCAGATACTATTCTTTCCGATATGTTGCCGGCATCAGATACTTGTAAGGCGTATTTTCCTTATTCAGACTCTCCGAATGGCCGATCAGCAGATAGCCTCCCGGATTGGTTGCCTGGTAAAACCGCTTCACCAGCGCCTCCTTGGTCGCCTGATCAAAGTAAATCATTACATTTCTGCAGAAAATCACGTCAAATTTCAGTTTAAAGTGAATCGGCTCCATCAGATTGAAGGTCCGGAAAATTACATTGTTCTTGATCACCGGCGCAACCTCATAGATTCCCGGCTCCGGCGTCTTAACAAAGTATTTTGTCTTCCAGGTAGGCGGCACTTCCTTTAGAGAGCTTTCGTCGTACACCGCATGCTGCGCCGCTCCCAGGGCATTCCTGGAAATATCCGTAGCCAGCACTCTTGTATCCCAGCCGGGCTTTGAGCCGAAATACTCCTTTAACAGCATGGAAATGGTATAAGGCTCCTCCCCGGAGGAACAGCCGGCGCTCCATATGCTCAAGACCTTATTCTTCTTGGTTTTTTCCAGATAAGGAAGTATGGTTTCCGTAAAGAACTTGAAATGTGCTTCCTCACGCATAAAATATGTGTAATTTGTCGTAAGCTTATTCAGCATCAGCTCCAGATCTTCCGGCTTCTTATTCTTTAACAGATAATCCACATAATCTTTAAAGCTCTCAAAGCCCATAGACATAATGGTTCCGGAAAGCCGGCCCATAATAAGCTGCTTTTTCTTAGATAAATCAATTCCGTAATTGGCCTTTACAAAGTTAATCAGCCGCAGAAAGTCACCATCTGTGATTGTAAGCATAATAACCTCCTATTCCAGTTCCGTAATATTCCTCACAGTACACCTCTATGAAATCAATTTCCAGTCACAGATCCATGCGCCTGCAAATTGATTTGTGCACTGTGAGGAATATTACTGATTCCAGCTCCGTAATATTCCTCATAGCACACCTCTATGAAATCAATTTCCAGTCACAGATCCGTGCGCCTGCAAATTGATTTTTTAACTTGATACACTCCCGGAAGACTCTGCATCCTGGCAGGTCCCCGGGAGTTTATCTTCTAATACGTACGAATCAATTCCTGACAATTCAGGAACAGCAGCACTTCCTGGCTGCTTAAGGAAATCATTCCGTCCACCAGCCCCTGCTGATCCTCCACCGGAATCGGTGAAATCTGGGTCTTGTCAATATCCAATACCTGTTCCACGCCGTCCACCTGGATGCCTACACAGGTAGAATCAATCTCCAGTACGATGATGCAAGTGGTATCCGTACTGTCGGCAAACTTTCCCATCTTTAACCGCATATCGATAATCGGCACAATCTGGCCGCGCATATTGATGATTCCCTTGATAAATCCCGGCACCATCGGAATCTCGGTGATAATCTGATCCGTAAGAATCTCAATCACATAATCGGTGCTCACACCCATCGTCGTTCCGTCCGAGCGAAAGGTCAAATAACGCTCCATAGAAACATCGGCCTCGGCTGCCGTATTCTCCTGGCCGTCCATATTTGTATTCTGCATCTGTTCCGTAGACATGTATTTTCCTCCAACTCTCTCTATATTATACATTCGCCGCGTTATAAAGGTTCATTACTTCCAGGATAATACTGATGTTTCCATCGCCCAGAATGGTACATCCGCTGATTCCGTAATCCTTGATATTGAAACTATTTAAATAGGAAGGAAGCGGTTTTACCACGATCTGGCGCTCTCCCAAAAGCTCATCCACAAACATACAGTAGGAGTGATCGCCTGCCTCTACCCAAATCAGAATACCATCCTCAATATTCGTCACTTCCGGCTCAATGTTGTAGAACTCATGGAGGCGGATAATGGGATAGAACTCATCCATAATCTTCACAAGCTCATTGCCCTTTGCATCGTGAAGCACATTTTCTCTGGCAATCTTGATGGACTGGCGGATGTTGGAAATGGGAATGGTGAAAATGGACCGTCCCACGCGGATCTCCATTCCGTCTACAATGGCCATCGTCAGCGGAATCTTCAGGGTGGTGCAGCTTCCCTGTCCCAATTCGCTGGTGATACTGATGGTTCCGCCCACGCTCTCCACATTCTTCTTCACAACGTCCATACCAACGCCGCGGCCGGAGAACTCCGTTACCTCCTCGTTGGTGGAGAAGCCCGGCAGCATCAGCAAGGCAAGAATCTCCTTCTTGGAATACTCGCTCTCCGGCTTGGTCAGAAGTCCGTTCCTGGCAGCCTTGGCCAGAATCTTCTCCGTATCCATACCCTGGCCGTCATCGGAAATGGAAATAATAACCTCGCTGCCCGTATGGGAAGCGGACAAAATCAGCTCGCCCTGGGGGTCCTTGCCGGCGGCAATACGCTCCTCCTTGGTGGTCTCAATACCGTGATCCATCGAATTACGCACAATGTGCATAATGGGGTCGCTGATGCTGTCGATAATCGTCTTATCAATCTCCGTATCCTCACCAATAATGGTCAGGCGCACATCCTTATTCAATGCCTTCTTCATATCGCGGACAATCCGGTTCATCTTCTGGAAGGTGCCGGAAATAGATACCATCCGAAGCGACATGCTGATATCCTGAAGATCATCCGTAAGCTTCCGAAGCTGACGTGTGGACTTCAAGAAGCTGTCCAGCTTCAGGCCCTGCAGCTCCGGTGAGGAAGCTACCATAGACTCCGTGATTACAATCTCTCCCACAATGGCCTGCAGCGCGTCTAACTTGGAAAGGTTCACGCTGATCAGACTCTGCTTTGCATGCTGCTGCGGCTGTGCGCCGGCAACCTCCTTCACGGCCGGATTCCCCTTGGCCGGTTCCGCCTGGACCGGAGCTGCCTTCGGAGCTTCCTCCGCCGCCTTGGGCGCTTCCGCCTCCGGCTTCTTCTCCTGAACGTGAATCACCTCGTAGGTCTGAATACTTCCCTGCTCCTCCACTACGGCGATGGCTTTATTCACATCCTCCTGGGAATGTAAGCCTACAAAAAATCCGTGGTCAATGATGGACTCACTGGTGGCTCCGTTGCTCTCCACGTCCTCGGGATAAAATTCAAATTCCATCTCCGTGCCGTGAAGGGCATTCACAAGCATAAAGGCCCGAAGGTTCTCCATTCCGCAGCCCTCATCAAAAAAGATCTGAAGGAAAAACGGGCATTTGCTTCCGAAGGATTCCACAAGCTTCTGGCCTGCCTCATTTCCAACCGCCGCCTTGACCTCGGTTTCCTCCTCCTTGGCCGCGGGCGCTTCCTCCGGTTCGCCCGTACCGCTAATTTTATTCAGAAAACTATTAATTTCTGAAGTCATACTGTCGATATTAGTACTAAGAGGCTCATTGTTCTCCAGCTTCTCAACTTCACCCCGGAGCACATCCGTGGACTTGAACGTTAGATTAAACAATTCGCTCTTATCCGTACTGTTGAGGGAATCGATGCCGTTTTCCCGAACATAGAAAAACAGGTCTTCAATCCGGTGGGCAATTGTCATCAGAGAGTTAAATTCCATCATGGCCGAGGAACCCTTGATTGTGTGCATCGCCCGGAAGATTTCGTTTACATCATCCGTGGTGAACTCCTCATTTTTCTCTGCCTCTATTAACAGCTCGTCTAACTGCTCAAGTAATGAATTTGTTTCAAAAAGATACATGTCCAGCATGTTGTCCATACCATTGTCCATAATATTAGCACCACCTTATTTTGAGATATATATTATATATCGGAAGATAATAATAAAAAAATAAGAGAAATTTATCATATCGGGAGAAAAAAATGGCAAATATTTTACGAGTGACCACTCCACCAACAGGTTATGAGAATAATGTAAGGAATAATGCCCAGAATCAGCCGGATAAAATGCAGATTCAGAATCCGGTTGACCCCAACCGGGTGGTGCGGCCTGACAACCGTTCCGACGCCAATTCCCAGAACGGCGCACAGTTAAGCGCCAGCTACGATTCCAATTTCGGAACCTTTGTGCAGCTCCTTCGGGACACGCCTCAGCTATCAGATACCATGTCCAAGCTGATGTTCGGGGGAATGGCGAATTTGGTGGAGGCCGGAATCGGCGCGGATACGGCGGAGGATATTTCCACCTTTTTCCAGCTTTTGAAGATGACCGACGCAGAGCTTGTGGAATTTCTGAAAAATCAGTTATCCGGCTCCGTCCGCTTTCAAGGGCCTTTTTTTGCGCTTATGCGTGAAGCTCTGAACAACGCCCCCACAGTGGAGCAGCGGGCGGCTATTCTTGCATTCTTGAAGCGGTATTCCGACATGTCCTCGGGCAAGCATTTGATGGAGAATATGAAGGATCTCTTGAGTGATATCAAAAAATATATGTTTCATGAGCAGCGGGAGCTTCTTGATCAGCTCACTCGGGGCCTGAACCACAGGGGGCCGCAGGATACGGGGCAGAATACGGCGCGGCTTCAGCAGGATATTATCCCGTTTCTTGCAAAATACGTAGCTCAGACACGGAATATGGGATCTCTTCGCGATCTGGTGGCACAGCTTACATACAATGCGGCCCGGTATGAGAACGGGGATCTGGATCAGCTGATTTCGGATTTTAAGAATCTTTTGAAGTTTCCCTCTTTTCAGAAGACCTTTGAAGGGATGGACGAGGAACAGCTTCGGGAGCTTTTGATGCGGATGAATTTTGATAAGGCTGCGGGGAAATGCGCCTGGGCCGATAAGTTCTTAAGTATTGTGGAGAGCGGGATGCGGGGGGATGCCGGGCTTGAGAACCGGCAGGTATTTGAAAATGTGGTCAATGCCCTGCTGCTCAACGAGAGTGTGTATATGCCTGTTCTTCATCTGATGCTTCCGATTGAATTGAATGGGCAGCTGATGTTCTCGGAGATGTGGATTGATCCTGATGAGGATGGCGACGCTTCTTCGGACCCCAAGGAGCGGACGGCTAAGCTTTTGATTAAGTTTGATATTAAGGATGTTGGGTTTTTTGATCTTTTGATGGTGTATGAGAAGGAAAATGTGAGTATGCGGCTCTTTTATCCGGATCATCTGTCCTCCTTTGAATCGGATATTAAGAAGGGGATGGGGGAGATCTTGGAGCGGAACGGGTTGAACTGTGAATATCTGGGAGTGGAGCAGGCCAAAGGGTCGATTCCTGTATCTGCTGTGTTTCCAAAGATTTTTGAAAGGAAGAATTCGGTCAATGTCACAATTTAATGAGGTTATGAATAAAAAAGCGGTTGCTTTGAAATATGATGAGAATCGGAATGCGGCTCCGGTGATTGTGGCTTCCGGGATGGGGTATTTGGCGGAGAAGATCGTGGAAGTGGCGAATGATAACGGGGTGCCGGTTTATGAGGATAATTCGCTGGCTACGGTGTTGACGCAGCTGAATCTGGGGGCGGAGATTCCGGAGGAGCTTTATCAGGCGGTGGTGGATATTTATGCTTACTTTTTGAAGTTTGTGCCGAAGGAGCCGCGGGATGGTGCGCCTGGGGAACAGGATGTAAGCCAAGGGACAGAGGGTGATTCCGAGGCCTCGCCGGAAGGGTGAGGGGGATTTGTTTCTTTTGGGTTTTTTGGTGTTTTGAACATTCTGGTTTTGGACATTTTTGGTTTTGGACATTTTGGTTTTGAAGCATTTCGGGCGGGTGGTTATGTGAGGGGCGCTTTGGGTGCGGTTTGTTTTTGGCTGGTGCGGAAGACTGTGCAGGCTCCGGGCAGGAACCTCCACCCCTGATCGGGGCGGCCCTCCTCCCCTGCGCCGGTTAGTTTTCTGTGCTTGTGATTGAAGCCTGAAAACTTTTTCTGCTTTACTCGATTATTCATGATATAGGCAAATGCGCTATCCATGTTCGTTGAAAGCTATTTATATCATAATTCCTAAAAATTTGATTTTGCTTGTGTTGATATTTTGTCTTGGTTTTTGTTTAATGATTTTTATTCTTTAGGTCTTTGATTGTTTCTACCGTATCGGTTAGTCCCTCTTTTATGTGTACTCTGGGCTGCCAGCCTATTCCTTTTAGGCGGGAGGCGTCTAACATTCCTTTTGTGGTGGGGGAATAGCCTCTGCGTTCGGTTTCTTCCGGGAGTTGGAAGAGTACGCGGGTGCCTGCTTGGGCGGCTAGGTGGGCGGCCAGGTCTTTTAGGGTGATGTCGGACTGTTCGTCGGCGGCGTTGTAGGCTTCGCCGGTTTTGCCTTTTAGTAAGGTGTATAGGATGGCGGAAGCGGCGTCGGTGACGTAGGTGTAGGAGTATTTTTGATTTCCTTCGCTTTTTAGGATGATGTCGTTACCCTCGGCGGCTTTTTTGATGAATTGGGCGATTGCTTTGGAGTCTGTCAGCAGCATGGTTGGGCCGTAGACGCGGCTGAGCCGGGAGATGACAAATTCCAGGCTGTGGGTTTGATGGTAGGCGTTGCACAGGGCTTCTCCCAGGCGTTTGCTTTCGGGGTAGCCTGCGCGGACGGTGTTGCAGTTGATGTAGCCTAGGTAGGTTTCTTCGAATTTTTCGGTGTCGCCGCGGTTTTCTCCGTATACTTCTACGGAGGACAGGAAGCAGAAACGCTTTGTTTTGTGGGTGACGGCGTACTCAAGGAGGTTTTGTGTTCCTGTGATGTTGGTGGATATGGTGCCGATGGCGTCCTGGGAGTACTGCATGGGGTGGGTGTTGCTGGCTGCGTGGATGATGTAGTCGGCCTGGCCGCACTCCGGTATGGGGGTGTTTACATCGCAGGCAATGTATTGAAATTCTTTTCTGTTCCAGTATTCGGCAAAGCGTTCTTTGGCTCTTTCTTTGTTTCTGCTGAGAGCAATAATGTGGATTTTATGCTCCGGCTTTGCTTGGGTGTTGTGTTCCATTAGGATGTCTATCAGGCATTTTCCTACCATTCCTGCGGCTCCGGAGAGGAGGAGGGTTTTTCCTTCCAGAGTGGATAAGAGGGAGGTTTGCTTTGCCCAGTGGCTTATTTCTTTTTTGTATTGGTTCATCCGATTAAGACCTTCTTTCCTTCAAAGGCAAAGCCGTATTTGCGGATTCGGTCGGGGGCGATGCCTTTGGCCTCCAGGGTGGCGGCGTAGTGTTTATCGTTTATCTGGGTGAGGGCGGATTGTACGGTGTCCTCAAGGGTGTTTTCTTCGTCCGGATCGTATACTTTAAATTCTAGCAGTATTCCTGGATCTTCTTTTTGTTTTGGCTCCAACATTACATCGTATCGGCCATAGCCGCTTTCTCGATTGGAAGTCAGGATATAGCGTTCTCCCAGATCTACCAGAAGGCCAAGCACAAAGCCATGATAAAAACGTTCCGGTTCCGTGGCTTCGGATGGCTTTTTTCCGGTGTCAAAGGAACTGAAGGTTGCCAGTGCTACCTTGTTCATATAAATATTCATGCCCTTCTTATCATCACAGAGCAGTGCTTTAATAAATGCATTGTATGCCGGTGTAAATTCTGCGAACCAGTCTTCTATCATTACTTCAAACATTACATGAACTTCCTGGTTTGTGAGAACCAGCTCGCATTTTATTTTTCCTTCCTTGAGGGTGTAGCTTTTCAGTTTTACGTAGCCGCTTGCGAGTAACAGGCTCCAGACGGCGTTTTCTCTGCTTTCCAGTTGGCTGAATACGATCTGTTCGTCCAGTCCGGTTGAGAAGGATTTCCCATGCAGCAGATCTTCCATTGCGATTTTGATGCTTGGATCTCCCTCGCGTATCAGCTTTCCTATTAAACCGTTGCTGCTGGTGTTTGCCCAATACGGGCGGTATTCCCGTTTATCCAGATAGTTGATGATGGACCACGGATTGTAAATATTGCTGACATCTCCGAAGTTGAAGCCGTCGTACCAGTATTTTACTTCTTCCTCTTCTTCTATCAGGCCGTATTCTCTTAAGGCGTCGGATACCTCCTGTTGCGTGAATCCAAAGGCGTCTCCGTATTTGCCGGTGGTTGCTGTTATTACCTCCAGATTGTTCAGGTCCGAGAAGATGGATTCTTTGCTGACGCGGGTGATGCCTGTCATGATGGCGCGCTCCAGGTAAGGATTGCTTTTAAAAGTTGCGTTGAACAGGCTTCTGGTAAATGTTACAAGCTCTTTCCAGTAACCGCCTGCATATGCTTCCTGCAAGGGCGTGTCATACTCGTCCAGCAGTATCAATACCCGCTTTCCATGATGGCGGAAAAGGTATTCGGACAGCTTCTGGATTGCCATTGCTGCTTCCACATCTCCCATATTCTCGCGGACACCCTCAAAATAGGACTTGTCTGCGGCTGTCAAAGCATCGCTGTTCATAAGATAATAGTGTCTTGAATACAGACCTGTCAGTATATAATTCATCCTTTTGCGGGCATCGGCATAATTACACTCTTTTATTTCTGCAAAGCTTAAGAATATTACCGGATAGGTTCCTTGCAGCTTTCGGTATTTCTCGTCCTCCCAAATGGACAGACCTTCAAACAGTGCGCCGTTTTCCTTATATTTGATGGAGAAAAACTGCTCCAAAGTGTCCAGCATTAAGGTTTTTCCGAAACGTCTGGGGCGGGTTATTAGGGTGACGTCATCCTGATTTTCCCACCATTCCTTGATAAAACCGGTCTTGTCTACGTAAAAGCAGCTGTTTCGTCTTACCTTTTCGAAGCTTTGTATGCCGATTCCTACGGTTCTTGCCATTCTTACACCATCCCTTCTTTTTATTTAAAGTTACTGTCCGGCAGCGCTAAAGGGTAAAGTTGCTTCAAAGCACATGTATTTTCTTCTTGGCTATCCGATTAAGACTCTCTTTCCTTCAAAGGCAAAGCCGTATTTGCGGATTCGGCTTGGCATGATGCCTTTGGCCTCCAGGGCGGCGGCGTAATGTTTTTCGTCTATCTGGGTGAGGGCGGATTGTACGGCGTCCTCCAGGGTGTTTTCTTTTTCCGGGCGGAAGACTTTAAATTCTATGATGATCGCGTCGTCGGCTTCTCCTAATGGCTCAAGCATTATATCATATCGGCCAAGACCGCTTTCGCGATTGGAAGTCAGGATATAACGGCCCCGAAGCTCCGCCAAAAGTCCCAGAACAAATCCATGATAGAAGCGCTCCGGCAATGTCTTAGAAGGCTTTTTTCCTGTATCGAAGGCGCTAAAGGTTTCTTCCGTTATACAGTTCATATAGTAATTCATTTCTTCCGGATCGCCTTGAAGCAGAGCCTTCACAAAGTCATTATATCCGGCACCGCTTTTCGCAAACCATCCTCTGATCATGCCTTCGAACATGATTCGTACTTCTTTGTTCGTCAATACCAGATCATACTCCTCGCGTCCCCACTCTTCTATGAGAGTATATTTCTCTACCCGCAGATAACCGCTGGCCAAAAACAGGCTCCAAACCGCGTTTTCCCCATGATCCAATTGATTAAAAACAATCTGTTCATCAATAGTTGTATGAAGAATCTTTCCTTCCAGTAAATCCTCCATAGTCTGCTTAACTTCCCGGCTGCCCTCTCGAATCAGCTTCCCGGCCAAACTATTGCTGCTTGTATTAGCCCAGTATGCGGAGAGTTTACCTGTTTTCAGATAATTTAAAATGGACCAGGGATTGTAGATATCTCTGTGACTTCCAAAAGTAAAACCATCATACCAGCTTTTTACCGACTCCCTGTTCTCAGATAAACCATATTCGTTTAAAGCCTCCCGGACCTCCTGCGCCGTAAAGCCGAAACTATTCGCATAAGAATCTGACGTAGTTGTCACTGCTGTTAGATTGTTTAAGTCCGAAAAAATGGATTCCTTACTTACACGGGTGATTCCGGTCATAATGGCTCTTTCCAGATAAGGATTTGTCTTAAAAGTTGAATTAAACAGTCCTCTGATAAATGCAGCCGCTTTCTCCCAGAATCCGCCTACATATGCCTCCTGCATAGGTGTATCATACTCATCTAAAAGAATAATTACTTTTTTTCCATAATACCGGTAAAAATATTCCGATAGTTGTTTTAATGCGGAAACTGCGTCCACATCCTCCATCTCCATATTTTTTCTTCGAAATGTGTCTTTCTGCTGCTCTGTCAGGCAGTCTCCCTCCAGAAGAAATACGTTTCTGGCATACTCGTCCGCAATCAGCCGGCATATGTTTTTCCTCATATCCGAATAATTCGTATCCTTTATCTCGGCAAAGCTCAAAAAAATCACCGGATAAGTCCCCTGAATACTGCGAAAGCGCTCGTCGCTCCATATAAACAGCCCCTCAAACAAGTCTCCTCTGTCTTTATACTCTACAGAAAAAAACTGCTCCAACGTATTCATCATCAGCGTCTTTCCAAAGCGCCTGGGGCGGGTAATCAGAGTGACATCGTCTCCGTTTTCCCACCATTCTTTTATAAAATTTGTTTTATCTATATAAAAATAGTTATTTTCTCTTATTTTTTCAAAGCTCTGAATCCCAATCCCTACGGTTCTTGCCATTCTTACACCATCCCTTCAAACTACCTTAGTTCCCTACATATTGTTTATGCTGCAATCCGGATCGCTGCCTGAATCTGCCCATTTCCGTAATAACGGAGATGCTCTTTCATTCCAAACAGACCTCTTTTATCATCTTTCGTATGAATGGGATACCCGTAGGATTTACCTGATTGAATATGAGCCGGCTATCTCAAAAGATGTAAGCGTAATACCTATGGATATATAGTATCAGATTAACATAAAGCACCCGGTATGCGCAATCTTAAAATCCTTTTCGTGGTATAAAAAGAATAAGGTAGTCAGGCTCTCTCCCAGATAGCCGATATAGCGGTCCTTCCGCTCGCTGCCCCTTGGCACGCTCAATTCCTCTGTTCTTGCCAGAATGGGGAACATCCAGTCGCAATATTGTTTATATATCTCTCTTTTGGCTATCAGCATGTTGAAATTATAAAAATATGGCCCTTTAAACAGCTTCGGAAGGGCTTCTCCATAGGACGGCTCCAATTCCTTAAGCGCCAGAAGCATCGCTTCCCAGTCCCCTTCTTTCAGATAGCGCCTGTGATGCTCCTGGATATTGGGACAATGCATGGAAGGGTACGGAAGCACCGCATCAATGTCATTGGCTCGGAGGCGGCATAAATCTTTCTCCGTAACATCCAGGATTCTTCGGTAATGATACAGTCCCAGATAGTCTGCCGTTCCATGCTTTCCTACCCAATAGGAGGCCGTAAGCTCGGAATAATTGGGATTTTTTATGGAGATATTGTCGCCTGCATTGTCCTGAAGATCTGCTATCCGCTCCCCTGTAAGCGCTGTTCCGGCCTGGATGGGGTGTACCCAGCATGGTTGTTTGCAGGTGTTCTTTAGCGGCTTGTCCTTGTAAAATTTTGACATATATACAGCGATACTAGGAGAGGCGGACGTTTGTACCGATTCCCTGAGGGAGCTTGGTTCTTCCTCCTCTGTTTCCTCTGCTGATTTTGGGGGATAAGAAGTCAGGGGCAGAAAACGGCCTTCCTCCGCATAAAAAGCCTCCAACAGCTTTGCCTCTGCCTTGGAATCAATGCATTGATAGTCTGTAAAGGCCCTTTTTTCCAGTCCGGTGATAATCTCCGCATGGTGTACATCCGGGGCCGCGATCAGAATCCGCATGTCTCTGCAGCTGAAATTTTCAATCTCTATAACCGGGATTCCGTCAATGGAGGAGGGATTACCTGCCCGGCTGCTGACAAGAAAGCAATGTACTTGGACGTACGGGTATAATTTCTTTATGGCAAAGTACACTCTTACGGCGACCATTTGGGCGCCGTAAATGGCTATTTGTATATCTTTCATACGCTTTGTCCTTTCAGATTTCTTCCATATATCATAAACATCAAAATCAATACCATTATTCTAAATATCTGAAAGCCTCCTGGGATACACACTCCTCCAATGTATCATGATTAAAATAATACGTATTATCCCTGCTCCAGCACACACGTTCCCGCAGCACTTTTGCCGGACAACCGGCAATAATCTGATGTTCCCCAAATTGACCGGAAGTAACCGCCCCTGCCCCTACAACCGAACCTCTGCCGATTCTTGCACCAGCCAAAAGGGAGGCACGCAGACCAATCCATACATTGTCACCAATTACAACATCCTTTGGGTAATTGATCCGTTCGTGGGTATCCGCATCAAAAATGTGATGTTCATCATGGGTTCGTACAATAACGCCTGCTGCCAGCAGACAATCTGCACCTATCGTCAGACTTGCATCTGACACAACAAAATACCCATCTATCACCTCTGTACCATCACCAACACTACAGACCCCTCTATTTCCAAAGGAAATCACCAGCTTATTTACAAGTACATTTTTGCCAAATCGCAGTATATTCTGCTTTCCATGAAAATAGATCTCCAAAGAATCCGGTATTGTCCTGTCAAAATAGATTTGATTCTCCCAGGCATCCTGATAGTAGCCCTCCAGGCAAATCTCTTTCAGCTTTTTGCCCGTTATGCTTTTTCGTTCTCCAATCACTTCGTCCACATGAATTACAGAGATCCCTGATATATTTTCCAAATCACTTTTCACAGAAGCACTCACCCACGGAAATCCGGTTGTCATTATGATCAAACCCTGCTCCAAAGTATACAGTTCCTCTCTTTTGATAACAGGTATCCCGTCATAACTGTCCGGCACATGAACATCCCATTTTCTGTCACACAAATAATCCGGAGTTATGCATTGAAACAAGTCCTTTTTAACCTTTTCATAGTACTGCCCAATACCATAGACAATAACTGTCTTGTACTGTTTCCTGTTTATCTTCACTTACGGCTTCCTTTCCTGATAGAAAATCAACTTTGTATTTCAATTTCTCTCTTCTTTAAAATCCGATAGGTTGTCTCTGGCACCAACTCTTTTACCTGCTCCCAGTCGCCATTTTTTATTGCTTCTCTAACCTTTTTTGCTGAAATAATCCCGATGCCCCGTTTCTCTAACCTTGGGATCTCGACAAATTGAATCCCATATTGGGGGAGTATTCTTCCCATAGAATCATTATACTGTGCCGTCACAATATCAGTTGGTTCTTCCCCTGCAAAACGCACCTTAATGTTCAATGCCGGAGCAATATACTTACCAAAAATGATTACATCCTTGGATGTATCAAGTGTCATTTCAGGTTTAAACATCTCCTTAGTGAAATAGTCCGGAAAAGTAAATGCAGATATTACATATTGTCCGCTTGGCAGCACAACAATATTAGGATTTTGTGCCGTACATGCACGTACCATCTCAAAACGTTCTTCAAAAGGAATTTCTGATTTATCTTCTTGTACCACAAAAATATACAAACACTCTACCTGGCTTGCTGCATACTCAATCAAGTACTTATGTCCATAGGTAAGGGGATTACAATTCATAACAATTGCTCCATTGCAGCCTCCCTCTTTCCCTTTCCGATACATTCCTTTGAATTCTTCTAAATAATTCTCCAATTCTTTATCCAATCCGTCTTCATACACATTTTTTTCATATATAAAAGTATCATCTATTATACATTTTTCTTTCCATGAATTATCATAATCCTCTTGAAACATTTTTAACAAATAATCTGCACACAATTGATAGCCAAAAGCATTCAGATGTGTTGGACTCTCTAAAAAATAACTCTTTATTCTGCTTCGATCCAGTGTATTAAAAATATCCTCCAAATGGTATATTTTTATCTTTATCTGTTCCAAAATCTCTTTCTCAATTTTTTCATCTATAAACAGAATTATCATATCTCCCTCTTTCAAAGGATCTTGATTGAGCCGCTTGATACTTTCATATATTCCCATACCGCATATTCCTTCATTTACCACCTCATAAACCACATCTCCAAAAAATTGATTGATTTTTTCTTGCAAAAGACTGGCTATTGTATTCTCATCATCAACCAATGGCCCATATACAAAGCTATTGCCCGACAAATAAATATGATTTTTAATCTTTTCCGGTACACCCTTTGTAACTCTATTCCCATTTATCACATTAAAATGCTTCCCTGCAATATCCTGCATATAATATAAATGATTTTTCCTAATCACCGAGGAAATGTTTAAACATTCATCTATAAACTCCTTTTTATCCTCTCCTATGGATAATACTTGCTGTAAAAGTTCTGCGTATTGCTCCCTATTTTCTAAATAATGACTCCATTTCTTATCACCATAAATTCTGGCATTTACTCGCTCTTTCTCTTCCTCAGTTATATTCCAGATATTATATGAAGTAGGTATGCTGACAACATACAATTTTATTCCCTTTGCTTTACATCTGTTTAAAAGAAGAGCATATTCTAATTCTATTTGTAATCGACAAAATGAGTATAATGGTATTGTCAAATATGTCTTTGTCTCTTCATTGACAATTAGCACCTCATCATCCTTTGTTTCTAATGCATCATTCCATGAAATTTTCTCCACTGTATCAAAATAGCTTTCATAATATTTAAAATATGTATAGATCTTCTCGCTTAAAGCCCCCAACATGCACACTTTAATTTTTCTATATCCTTTTGCTTCCATTAACCTTGCCAATTGTATATTACTTATATCCAGCCATTTATAGCCCGGCTCCGCATCGAGCCGGTTTCTGTAATAACATTCAACAAGTCGCCCTTTTTCATCAAAAACAGGAATTGAATTATATTTTGTTTTATCAAAAAACCGGTTCACCTCCAGGAGATAATCTTTATGCAAAAAAATTTTCTTAAAATTTCTATTTATAACACCCTTACCCCGCAAAAAATCGGCATAAGAAATAATCCCTGTTACCTTTTCATCCCCATCTTTTACAAAAGCTATCCGATTGGGATAAAATGTAAAAAAGGCTTTCAACATGTCATCATCCACCGGTTCTTGTATACAATAACATTCCGTATTTACTACTTTACATAAGTTTTCCATACTTTTTCTTGCCCTTTCCTCAATGTCATACCTGAAAAATATTAAAAGTCTGACTCAGGAACTCATCTGTCAATACCAGAGACGTAACCTCCTGCAGATCTAAGCTTGTATATTCTTTATCCAAAAATCCCAATATCATATCCGGAACATTCTGACTCACCGGAGTATGCAGCAAATCCGGGTATAACCCTGAAAATTCCTTTGCATATTCCAGAATGCTCTCCTGTATTTCGCCGACAATCTCACGATGCTCTTTTGTCCTGGTTTCCTCCATAAAATTTATCCGGCCATCATCCCCCATGAAATCAAAGGTTGGTTCCGGCGATGTCAATACCATTTCTAAAAACAGATAATATTTATAAACATTCAAATCAATCTCAAAGGCACCTTTTGACGGAAAATACGTCTCTACCTTAATGTCCCTGTCTATTTCTCCCGTATTCGGCTCTCTTCTCAAAAAATAGAAGCCTAAAAACTCTTTTTCCGGCACCAGCTTTTCTAACCCGTTCTGAACCTTTCCCGCTGCGACAAAGTCAATAAATGCAATCTTTTTATGCTCCGGAACTCCTGTTTGTGAAATATAACGAACGTAGCTGTCTCTTTCTTTTGCACTTTGCTTCAGAATATCCTGCTGATACCTTTTCAAATAGCGTTTCAGCATCTCACTGTCTTCTGCTCTGATTTTCTCCGCCCCGCCGTCTGCATCTACATGAAATCTCTTACGAAGCAACTGGCGAATACTCCCCCAGAAATCCATCCCTGCAACATGAGATATATCTTTTTCATTCCATACGGCAGCCGCCAGTACCGCCCGTCTTGAAGTGTAAAAATATTCTCCCTTTGGGAACTTCTCTTCTTTCTGTTCTTTGCAAATCTCATGGCAGAGTTTCTCGATTAAATAAGCATCCCTTGAGGGATATAATACATAATCACATCCAAATCTCTGAACCTGCTGCATAAGCCACACGGTAAAATAAAAAACCATAGGTGCAATCAGCATATAGGCAAAATCATGCAGGCATTCAACTTTCATCCTGCCTTTTGTCCCCGATAAAATAAAGGGATCCTGAAATGCCTTTTCACATAGAAGGCCCATTGCCAGGTGATCCATAAAGTTCAAATCCGATGCCAGGAGACTGCGGTAGCTGGAGCTCTCCAGCAGTTCCCGTGCACCCATAATCTGAAATGCATCCAGTCCTGCTGCCCTTGCACTTCTAAAATCCGCCACTTCATTATCACCAATGTGCAGGCAATTATGACCCTCATATCCGTCCCGCTTTCTGTCTTCCAGATACATTTCAAACAATGCTTCATTTTTTGAGGTTCTTTTTTCGCAAGAGACATAGAGTTCATCATAGCCTTCATAGCCACATTTCTTAAGAAGCTCTGCAATGACTTTTTTCGGCAGATACATATCTGAGATCAGATAGATCTTTTTTCTTCCTTTGATACTGTTGAATAGTTCCAGCATCCTTTTTCTGGGAACCATAAATTCTGTTTCCACAGCAAGTTCCAGTTCCTGCAGCTCTATTCTGTCTGCTTCACTGATTCGGCCTAACTGTTGAATCCGATCATAAATCTCCTGGAAAGTCGGATTTCTTTTTTCTTCATAGAGCTGTCTCTCCCCTTCTATTCGCAGAGGGGCAAATCCGGGGAAAGGTTTCTTCCTTTCCACAATTGAAAAAATATCCGTAGGATACAATACCTTTCTCATAATAAGGGTATCAAATACATCGAAAGATATCACTTCATGCTTTGTGGCTTCTTTTCTTAAATCTTCAAAGCTTAGCTGAAAATAAGGAATGTCGTTTTCCTGATTCACATAAACCTGGGATAAGTCATTCCCTCTTACATCATACACAAGAATGCCATTTTGCCTGCAAAATTCTGCGATTCTATGGTAGATCACTCCAATCACCGCAGGACGGGCAATGATGACAATATTCTTCACGTTCAAAGCCAGCACATCTTTATAGTCCAGTATGGGTTTCCCCCAAATGCTGCCCTCTTTCTTTTTTCTGTCCATCAATCCTATGATATGATAATCCTGTATTTTAGGCAAAAGTTCTCCTGTATTTTTTCCAATACCATACAGAATCAAAGGTTCTTCCTTTTTTTCCGCAAAATGCTTCTGAAATTCCTGGTATATATATGTTGTTTCATCATACATATTCCCTGATCCTCCCACCGTCCATTACTTATGTCAATCTTAATCCAACAGGGATCTCCAATAATGATTCGGATCCATATATTTATTTCTTTCCCTTATCTTACGAATAGAATAACTGCCCATTTGCGGCAGCAATTCTCTATGTTCATACAAATAAATAATCTTATTTACAAGCTGCTCCGTATCTCCAACGTTCACCACAAAACCATTCTTTCCTTCTTCCACATCATCCCTGGCACCGGAAGTATCTGTAATGACAAGCACAGCACCTGCCGCCATAGCCTCAGAATGGGAAATGCTGTGTCCCTCCCATTCCGAGCAGCTTATACAGATATCCTGCTCCTGCCAGAACTCCATAATCTGCTCATGATCTACTACTCCAAGCATATGAATTTCATTATCCAGGCCCTTTTCTGTAATCTGTTTTCTTAATTCCCCCTCATAATCGCCGGAGCCTGCAATATTGAGGCAAAAGTTAACACGATTCTTTTTTAATCTTTCCCCTGCCTCCAAAAGAAGATCTATTCTTTTTTGCGTAGTTGAAATTCTTCCTGCATAGCCAATTTTAAGTGGCATCTCCCCTGCACTGTATTGACGCTTGCACTCTCCCGACAAAGGAATCCGCCAGTACAAATCTTTCAATTTATGAGATGCAAAGCCCCTGTTCAAGAGTGTATTTTTTATCTTAGTACTTATTGTAAGACATACATCAATATATTTCTCCCAGGTCATTAAGGTTCTGTAATAAATTTCCTCATCATTATGCAGAACGGCTATCACCCTTAATTTTGGATTCACATATCGCTTTATCATGCAGGCTCCCATCATAATGTCAAAGGGGAAGTTGCATATCACGGTATGAGGACCCGTCTCTAAAATGCTTTTCACAGTATCTATGATCGGAATACCCACCCGGCTTTTAACGGACAATTCCGGTATCCCGTTATCTGCCACATCCTTAGTACAACCTCCTGGCATGATATAGGCACTACTTATTCCCAATCCGTTCAATGTCTCCGCCAAAGAATAACTCCATCTCTCAACACCGCCCAAAACCATGCCGCAGGATAAATCTATCAGACACTGATACATGCCATTCTCCATATGGGCTTTATGGAAAAAGGACTTGTATAAGATATCGGATAATGTGTAAATCATTTCCTGTGCACTGATGCCATCTGATATCACAATGTCTTCTTCCGGCATTCCATGCTCCAGTAGCTGCTTTTTTATTTCCGGATATTGACCACAGGTGATAAAAACGGTTACTTTACCCTTTAAATCATATACCTCAGCAGGTGCCAGAATCTTAACACCATCTATCTCCATTCCCCAACGTTTTTTTTCATTATCACAGAAAAAATCAGGTCCCATATCTAGTCTTTTCCAAAATTCAAGAACCATTCTTCCTATTTTTCCGGTTCCCCAGAATACCTGCTTCTTCTCAAATAAACAGACAAGGTTCTCTTTCTTCCCACCCTCATTAAGATATTGCTTTTTCATTTCATGGGAATACTTTTCATTCGCTATGATATAATTCGCCTCCGGAAAAAGCTTGAGACATTCAGCCAATCCGTAAACAGGTATATCTGCAATACTTGTACCAGCCTTTTCTTTGGCATTATCTGCAAACGCAACAGGTCTATTTCCATCCGTCTTATCCAAAAATTTTAATACTTCACACCCCCAAAAGCCTGAGCCAAATATAACAATTGGTCTCTCCCCTGTAGCATTCAAACTTTCAAAGCATTTTTGTCTTTCATCATTTTCTTTCTTTAACATTGCAGAAAATTCCTTCGGACTTTTCAGCAAAAGCATGAATCTATCAAAATATTTCTCCTCAAAATCAGCTTTTGAAATAAGACCCTTTGTAAGTGCCTCTTCTATTTCTTCCTTAAACCATGGATAGTATGCTGCACATGCAGGTGCATCACAATCAAAATTTACTTTTTCAAGTATTTTTCCGTATTCACAGCAAAACCATCCGATCATGCAAATATAAAAACCTTTTTTATAAACTTTTTCTACGCTCCGCAAAAAACGGCCTTTCAATGCCGAAAATTCTGTCCATACATATTTTACAGCATTTATGGAGCCACTGGATGCACCCTCACGGTTTACTCTGTAAAAATAAAGCAGCTTGTCCGAATAATATGCTGTTTTAGCATAGGCCAGCACCTGGCCCATAAACCCGATATCCTGATAAGCTGCTCCTCCCGTTTCATTCAGAACAATCTGGTTATCTATAAGAAATGCTTTTCTATAGATCCCTTTCCACAGATTAACATCTGACTGATATAATATATTTAATTCATGGGGACAAAATACTTTATTGTATAATTCTGAATTCTTTTCAAACAATCGAATTGTTGTATAGATTCGACTGCCATTCTTCAATGTATAGAAGTTTTTGTAATCTGCTTTTACATAATCGACATGTTCTCTCTCAGCTAATTCATATAAGCTGCCATACATATCCTTATTCACATAGTCATCCGTTTCTAAGATAGCAATATACTTTCCTCTCGCCACCCGGATTCCCTGATTCACCTGTGCCCCATAGCTTCTCACATCAGATTGAAAAAGCCGGATTCTATCGTCACGCTCTGCAAAGGCTTTCAGTATCTCCCATGTCCCATCTGTTGACCCGGCATCAATACATATAATATCCAGATCTTTAAATGTTTGGTTCACAATACTTTCCATACATTCCTCTATGCAATCCACTACATTTAAAGATGGCATAATTACAGATATTCCTTTATCAGACAATAAACTTTCCCCCTTTACTCTTCTCCCATAACAATCTGAACTTCCTTAATACCTATATCCAGCAAATACATCTTTATCTCTTCCCGAATCTCTGCATTCGCTACCGCTATTACAATATAATCATATTTTTTCAAAGGAATTGCCCCGGGACTCTCAACGGGCAATCCATGTGCCGCCAACCTGGAATATCCCCTGTCTACCCAGGAAATAAGCCTGCAGTAATCTGTCCTCTTTAACTGCTGATAATATCTTATTCCAACGCCGCCTGCACCATATAAAATGATCTCCGATCCACCGGCAACCTTTCCAAACGGAAAACAATATTGCCGTTCCTTTTCTCTCTCTTCCTCCGACAACCCATTCCAAACCATCCACTTCATATATTGCTTTAGCTGTGGAAGCAGTAAATCATAATATTCGGATGCTCCGAATTGACGGTTTAAATGAAGATATAACCTGGAGATATTCTCATAAAAACTGTCTTTCTTCTTTGCTGTCATAGAATTTTCATGAATTCGATAATGGTACAGACAGTCCTCAATGACGACTGCCTTTTTCACCTGAAGCAAATACGGGTAAACAACTGCCACATCTTCACCATCGTATATTTTTGTATCAATATCCACATAACAGGTTCGTAAAATATCCCTGCAAAAAAGCTTATTCCACATATAGGGCAAAATCCCAAATTGATAAAATTCTTTGTAACAAAGCATTTGGGGAACTATAACTGTTTTCAATTGGTTTTCATCATAAATACCTGATGGTATCAAGTTTGTTATTTTATCACTTCGGCCATCTATTTCACTTATACAGCCGCTTACAACAATATCTGCACCTACATCTTCCATAGGATTTACTAAACGCTCTAAAAAAGAATCTTCCACCCAATCATCTGCATCCACAAAAGCAACATACTCACCTTTTGCCGCTTCAACCCCTGTGATTCTGGCACAAATCAATCCCTCATTCTTTTTGTGAATCACTTGTATTCTGTCATCTTTCTTAGAAAATTCATCACAAATACTTCCGGAACGATCCCAAGAGCCATCATCCACTAAAATTAATTCAAAACCAATATAGGTTTGTTTCAATATAGAATCAATACATTTTTCTAAAAAAGACTCTGCATTATAAATCGGCACTATCACAGATATTTTCACAATCTTTCCCCGCCTCTCATTAACTATTGGCACAAAAGCATTTCCCCAAAAAGTTCATGAATCACCTCATAATTCGTGTATCCATTTTGATTCAAATGCATAGCAATTTCTTCTGCTATTTTCTTCCCCACTGTCACCAGTAAAAAATAATCCTTTTTCTCTGAAAAGTTTTCCAATGGCACAACCGGAATTCCTTCTATATGAGTTTCATTGCCCTCCATATCTGACACTACGATAGCCTTTATATTTCCCTGAAGATTTCTGTCTTTTATAAACTGCAAGAGTTTTCTCGTTATCTTTCCTGCACCGTATAATGCAATTTCCCCTTCTGACTTGATTCTTTGGACAAGCTTCTCCTCATACTGTTCTGCTGAAAATAATATAAGGCGAAGAGGCTTTATAATAAAATCTGGTTTTCCATGCTCAGCACTTATAATCCTATTTGCTTTCATTAACAACTTCAATAAATCCAAATTATCCTGAGACACATTTTCGTATATTACATAGGCAAATTCATATTCAATACGCTGTGCTGTATTTTCAAACAAAAGATCCAAATCATGTTCTTTGGCAAACATCAGATTATCTATAAGTCCCCTCAACAGATCACAGACCTTTTCTGTCGTGTAACGAGTAGCAGCCTCTGGCATACGATAACAATATAGGCAAGTATCTATTACCCTAAATCTCTCTGCTGTATAGACAGCCCTTACAAAAAACGGCGGATCCTGATATCTTCGATATTTTGGAAAAACAATCTTATTATCAACTAATAACTTTCTCTGAAACAAATAGTTTTGATAAAAATAGTCCATCTGATAATCTTTATAATTCAAAATTCTATTTTCCGTTTCTTTCGCAAATACCTGGTATGTATGTTCCTCTTCTCCTTTCATGCACATATGCATACTGCCACAGATACACACATTGTCTTTTTCACAGGTCTTAAACATTATCTCAAGTGCATTCCTGTCTATGTAATAATCATCCGCATCCAAAAATGCCACATACTTTCCCCGGGCTTTCCGTAATCCCCGATTGCGTGCAACACCGGCTCCCTGATTCTCTTGTTGAAGTAAAATAATTCTTTCATCCTCTTTCCGAAGTTCCTCAAGCACCTTTACCGAATCATCTGTAGAACCATCATTGATACAAATAATCTCCAATTCCTTTAAGGACTGTTCAAAAACACTCCTGATACATGTCTCCAGATACGCCTCACAATTATATACAGGTATTATAATTGATATTTTTGTCATCACTCTTCATCCATCCCATTTGCTGCTATTTAGGCATTTTCGTATAATTATATAATAAACAAATATATTCATCTATATCCATCTCATACTTATTGATTGCATAATTTCTTTGTTTTAACCGTATAAACTTTTGTTTAAATTCCAATCCCATAGCATCGATAACATCCTGATAAATAAACATCTCCTGCCCATCCATTAAGCTTGAAATTTCCTGATAAATTTCTTTATCATATCCCATATAGCTTAACAATCTGGAAGAAATCTCTCCAACAAGAATATCAGAAATGTGGAGCCTGTCATAAAAAAGTTTCTGGGTTTTATAATTATCAAAAATGTAATCACTGATTTTTATATCCCATTGCTTCTCTCTTTCAAAAAGACGCTCTTGAAAATATTCCCACATATTTAAAATTTCTTCTTTTTTATAGACCCCGCCATTTACCATATATGTTTTTATTTCTTCTTTTGTTTTTCCTTCCCTTATCCATTTCTCTATATTTACATCCTCTCCAGCAGTAAAATACCATCTGCCTGCTATCCCTCTTTCCTTATCAAGCTTCTGTTGGGGGAAACACCACTTTGGCATACCGTAAAGGTTGGGAATCGAAATAATCTGACATTTTCCCGAAAGATATTTCATTATACTTTCCGAACTATATTCCTCCCCAAACTTATTTTCCTTTCTGATGGATTGATGAATAAACATCTCACAATGCTTCAAAACATCCATATAATTATCTAACATATTCATTGTTTGAATCGTAGGAAAAGGATAAAAACCATATTCTTGTACGAACGCTTTCTTATGCTCCAAGCATTCCCTTACTGCCTGCATATGACAATTTCCATATGCAATCGCCATCTTTTTATCAAATATCTGATACGGAACAAAGTCGGAAAACTCAGAATATCCTAAACTTAACAATTGCTTTCGAATCTCGTAATATCTATTACTGGTAACAATAATAAATACATCTTCTCTATATTCAGGTTTTTTAAGTTTTTTTCCATGAAAAAACCCTTCTTTTTGATTATCTAAAACAAATTGGATCTCTATTTTTCCCCAATATTCCGTTAAAAATTCTCCCCCGATAATCCCGGCACCAAAAATTGCATATTTCATAATAATCACCCTATTCAATAATTCCCTATATTTGCAAAAGAGATGCTCCGAAGAGCATCTCCTCTTAATATAATTTTACTTAAACTTTGCACTTATACATCTACTTGCTCAACGTAAATTTAGCTTCCGTTTTCATAGGATTATTAAAGATAATTGTGTACTCACGTAATGTAATACCGCCATCTATCAGTGTATTAATGAAAGAGGGCCTAAGTCTGATAACCCCATTTTCTACCGTATAGTTACTTGTTGGCAGTGTTGTTACGACACCCGACTTGTTCTTATAAGTGATACTCTTGACACCTGTTGCCTCATAAGCATCTGTTCCCAGGTTTACCGTTATCGACACAGCTTTGTCTTTAGCCATTGTATAAGACGCAGCCCCATCAATACTTGGAGCATTACCGCCTGCCTCGAATGTAATGGCTTTTGTTGTTTCTGACTTATCATTCAAGGTAATTGTATATTTCCGGGAGGTAATCCCCGCATCAAGTACACCATTGACATAAGAAGGTCTTAATCTCAATACTCCCGCTTCAAACGTATAATAACTCGTTGGCAATGTAGTTGTAACTCCTGCAGAATTTGGATACGTAATTGACTTAATTCCCGTTGCTCTTTTGCTTCCCGAACCCAGATCTACATCTATCAAAATAGCCTTATCTTTCGACATGGTAAATGTATCCCCTGTTATAGAGGGTTCCTTATCGACAAACGTCAGGGTAGCCGTCTCTTTTGTTCCTACTACATTATCAAAAATTATCGTATAGGCACGGGAAGCAACGCCTCCGTCAATCAGACTGTTAATCAGGGAAGCTTTCAGTGTCAATATCCCTGCTGCAAATGTATAATTGTCACTTGACAGTGTAGTCGTAACTCCCGCACTGTTCTGATACGTAATGGACTTAATCCCCGTAGCCTCCAGGCTGTCAGTTCCCAAGTTTACATCAATTTCAACATTTTCATTTCTACCCACATTCGTATAGTCCGTCTTGGCAATTGAGGGTGCCGTTCCATTCACTTTCATTGTAATTGGAACAGAGGTGGCGTTTTTATCATTAAAAATGATTGTGTAGGTCCGTGCCGCAATTCCCCCGTTCAGTAAAGTATTAATATAAGAGGGTCTGAATCGCAGAGTTCCGGATCCAAATGTATAATAATCTGCCGACAATGTTGTAGCAACACCTTTGGAATTCAAGTATGTGATTGAGCCAATGCCTGTGGCACCACTGCTGCCTGAACCCAAATCGATGTTTTCCACCAGAACAGGCTGATCTTTCACCATCTCATAATCCACCTTGGCAATTGAGGGTGCCTGGTCTACAAAACTCAAAGTGATCGTCTCC
This sequence comes from Clostridia bacterium, assembly GCA_910574835.1. Taxonomy (GTDB): domain Bacteria; phylum Bacillota; class Clostridia; order Lachnospirales; family Lachnospiraceae; genus Laedolimicola. Next base: position 154,703 of record CAJTDE010000002.1, read on the forward strand.
TTGGTTTCCACCACATTATCAAAAGTAATTGTATAAGCACGGGAAGCGATTCCTCCATCGATCAGGCTGTTAATAAGCGAAGCTTTCAGTGTCAATATCCCTGCTGCAAATGTATAATTGCCACTTGACAGTGTAGTTGTAACTCCTGCTCTGTTCTGATACGTAATAGATTTGATCCCCGTTGCTGCCAGGCTGTCAGCTCCTAAGTCTACATCAATTTCAACATTTTCATTCCTGCCAATATCCGTATAGTCCGTCTTTCCAATGGACGGTGCCGTACCATCGACTTTCATAGTAATCGGAACCGATGTGGAATTTTTATCATTAAAAATGATTGTATGGGTTCTGGCCGTAATTCCTCCATTCAGTAACATATCAATATAAGAAGCTTCAAATCGAAGAGTTCCGGCTTCCAGCGTATAATAATCCGTTGGCAGCGTAGTGGTGACGCCTGCAGAGTTTGTATATGTGATTGCCTTAATGCCAGTAGCTCCCAAAGTTCCGGAGCCCAAATCTACATCTACTAAAACAGGCTGACCACTGTTCATACCGTAAGACGTCTGAGCAACCGACGGACCTGCATCATCCGAAGTTAGAGTAAACACCGCTTTCGTATCCCCTCTGTCATTAAAGACAATCGTATATCCCCGGGAACTGATACCTCCATCAATCAAAGTATTAATATAAGATGGGCGAAGCCGCAATACGCCCCCTGTGAACGTATAGTTGCTGGCAGGCAGGGTAGTTACAATCCCGGAAGAATTCCTGTATGTAATCTTCTCAATGCCAGTTGCCGCCCGTTCTCCGGATCCCAGATCAACTCCCATTGTGATTGCACACCCTTTATTCATGGCATACTGCGTCTTTTCAATAGACGGTGCCACATTTTTAGGACGTGGTGTGACAATCCATGTAACGGTTATATTTGCATTCACCTCACCGGCTACTTTCGTCCAGGAATTGGCCGGATTACATCCGCCCGTTAAGCGAAAGGTATACTTCTCAAATTCAATATTCTCGTTAGCCAAAATGTCAGGAGCTTTCAACTCATAACGATACTTATTAGCCGCCGCATCCCAGATTACCTTATAAGCATCTTTTCGTCCTTTTAATGTTGTTTTGATGGCTGCACCATATTCATCAACCGTTGACATCTGGCCGTCTCCATCCTTTAACGCAAGATAAACACTGGTACGGGTATCATAGGGAAATGACGGATCCCCTGCAAGCTTAATTCCACCCAGACCGGTAATCGCCGCCGTCAATTTGACATCAACATCTATCGTACTCTTATTAATGACTGCAAGGGCGTCACTTGTGCTGCTGTAATTGTATTGTGCTCCTGCTTCAAGATTTTCAAAGTACATCGTTGCATCAGGCTCCAGAGTTTTACCTGCAAGGGAGCCATTTGCAGCCAGACCTTTTGGATCCAGGATAAAATCGTATGGTGTATTGTAAATCTGATTCTCATTTATACTGCCTGGCAATGTGGGAACCACTACCTGAAACACATCTGCCAGTGTACCTTCAAAGGAGCCACTTCCCGATGGGTTTCCACCGCCGCTAGAAATATTCGAGGCTGCCCTGGTATCTAATGGCGTAACATAACTACTTAACACCACTGTTGCCGTCAAAATCAGAGCAATCCCCCTTTTATAATTCCATCTCATAAAAAGCTTCCTCCTTAAACACATCTATATCTTATAAATATTATCTTTATATTCCACTCTAACTATATTATCGGCAATATTATATCATACAATTAGCGAATCTAACAACCTTTTTGCTTTTCAAACAATTATTTTTATGTCTGGATCTTTTTTACAAAAATTATATTTTCTCCTTGTAAAAACCAGTCAAATCCACGGCTTTCCATCACCCCTGCAATCTTATCCTCAAGGAGTATATCTCCTCTGTGCTTGGAGTGAATCTCTACTATCAATTGTACGCAGTGATCGAGCCATTCAAGATTACCCAACTCAAAAATCTCTTTTTCCGCACCCTCAACGTCCATCTTTATTACACACTTGGCACTATGATATCTTTCTATCCAACTCCCAACAGAAAAAGATTCGATTGCGTTTTCCGCATCACTTGCACATTCGCCTATATAAAAGCTTCCCTCACTGAGTGTGTTGCTGGGAAAAACACGGGTTCTTCCGGGAAAGACTTTGCAATAGGCATCCCGATACCATACGCCGCTTTTTACATACCGCACATTTTCAAAAGAACTCAAATTCCGTTCCAACAATTTATAATTACTTTCTTCCGGCTCTACTGCGATAAATTTTATTTCAGGAAAAAAGTGTGCAAACCTCATTGTAAAAAGTCCTATATTTGCACCAAAATCAAAAACCGTATCACACTCCCTGATCTCAAAATCATATTCTCCTTTAAACGTATTATCTGAGTTCCAATCGCCAATATAAATATTCTCAAAAAAATCCAAATCCCTTGAAAAAAGCCGCATGGACAACTTATATTTATTAAAAATTCTCCATCTCACAACCCGTTTTCCTATGATTTTTATATAAACCCGTTTGTGCAGCCAGTAAAGAATTCGATATAACAGACCGCCCCAAAATCCTAACAAAGAACGGACTTTTCTTTTTCTGCATTTTTTATGATAATTATGGCATTTTTCCAACATTGCCCTGGTTGGCAAGATATAGTTGGAAACCCCCAATTCTTTCAGCTTTTCAAGTATCTCCTCTCTCGCTTTCCCATTCTCAACACCTATAAGCACCGGATATTCCGCATATTCCTGTTTTAACCTGTCGGCCGTTACAACCGGAACATGCAGGTATCCATCTTCTCCGGTACTTTCTGAAACCACAAATGCCGCTACTAATCTTTCCCTATTTTCTTCCGCAAGCAAAGCATAAAGCAAATGGGCCATTTTCCCATTTCCATATATAACAAATTCACTTTTTAACGCCTTGGAAACCTTTTTCCACATGAACCCCTTTGTCTCCCTCTATAATCTATTCCCATAAACCTAATATCTCAAAAAGTCCTCCCCTTGATTAAAAAATTTAATCCAGTCAACCCTGCTCAATTGTTCCACATTTGTAATATACCTGTGTACATACACATACCAGAAGAATCCATATTGGGAACGTAATTCTTCATTTTCCCATTCCGGACAATAAATCACTGACTTTAAATGCAGATCTTTATAATAAATACCTAATTTTCTCTTTATAGGCAACTCTTCAACTCTCTCTGCTTCCTCATCTGACTGAATAACCATCAAAGCTGCAATATTATCATGGTTGACAGCTGTTCTCTTTTTGTTCCATTTTTCTACGGCTGTTTTTGTATTTATGGTATGTGGAAAATACCATGTTATTTCACCGTCAATTATTCCTTTGGGATATTGATACATTCCCAATGAACATTCATACTCCATATCACAAGACTCTGCCATATCAACTTTTAAATAATGATTACAACGGCTCAAAAATTCAATATAATCTCCCTTTTTGCATAATGCGTTAATTGTGGGGGTTAATGTCTTTAACCCCAGTTCTTTATATATTCTCCCGCCAAGACAGGAATTTGATAAAATACTTAAATTACTCTTTTTTAGCTTTATATATTCTTCCAGATTAAAATTGGGAAGATAAAAAACACTTCCCCTGATTATCTTTTCCTCTATACCCCTCCCCAAGAAAATTTTCAGATAGTCAAATACCTCTTTCCACTTCTCCACTGCAATAATTATATAGTCTATCATATCCAACTGCATCTCATCCGGCCTGATACATGGAATCCCGTCCAAAACAGAAAATTTCTGCCTTTTTGTTGTCACAATTGCTACAACCTCGATTTTTTCTTTATACAGAGATAGATAAGAGGATAATTTGTTATATTCTCTTCCTGCCCCATAAATGCAGCACCTTAACCGCTTCATATTCAGCTACCTCTTCTTACATGTTTCCAAATAGTTTTTCCGCTGTCTCTTTCATTCTCCTGGCCGGCTGTCAAATCAATCTCCCGTCCCGAAAGCTGAATCAAACGTTCAAGATTGATATCTTCATATTCTTCTGTATACCGTTCTCTTCCCCAAAAACAGTTTTCTGCATAATTCTCACATTGCAGTTTTACTCTTTTTATCTCTAATGTCTTTTTATAAAGAACAGTTAAATCCCCAATTTTGTGCTGAAACAAAAAAACGAAATCATTACTCTCACAGCAATTGACGATATCATAGTGCTTATTGCCTTGTTTTTCCTCCTCATTTAAAGGCAGATCTATCATAGATACTTTTAATGTTTCTTTATCAATCAAAAGTATTTTATCACCACACCTCATAGATACAATGACATAATTATCTGTATTATAAAGCCATGTATAAGGCTGTCCCGCTGAAATTTCAATCCTCTTCTTCCCAACACAAATAACGTCTCTGCTCTCTTCCTGGGTCAGCCAGATATTCTCTCCATCAAAGCAGATTCCGGATATATGAATTCCCTGATCCGCTTCCTGGAATAAATCCATCTTTTTTTCAGCCAGGCAATATCTCCCATAAAATGCTGTCTTTGGTATGGGAAACCATATGTCTCCTTTATAAAAGCATGGATAAACAATGTCCGGCTTTAAATCTCCGACTTTTTCTTTTACAGACAAATCCCATAAAAGCATATCCGAATACTTTTGTGTATATAGCTCGAAACAAACCATCCTCTCATTCATAGGCAGCGGAAAGAAATAAATGCAATGATCCTCTTTAAACGCAATGTACACTTCTGAATCGGTCTCAAAAGACGGTTCCTGCAAAAAAAAGTTCTCTCCGTCATAGATTAATACACTTGCAGAATTTCCGGTAGCAAAATAAAAATTATTTTGAAACCAGAAAATTTTCCGGACATAGAATCTTTTCTCGCCTTTATAAACAGAAATAACTTCTATTTTAAAATCAGTGGTATCCATCTTGCACAATGCCTGTATCCGATTGTCAAAAAACCACATATAGCCGTCTTTCCAAACCATATCCAGAAAACAAGCTTTTACAAACTCCATGCCGCCACCTGCCTTTAAAACCATTCATCCATACTTTTTTTCGATACACTCCACTCCTGCTGTTCCGGTTTCACCTTTAGATTGCAATATCTGCAAAAAGGAATTGGCGTAATCAAAAATCTGGCAATCTCCTCAAAATTCCGTACCGCATAAATATCAATGGAATCTTTATCCGAAAGTTCCATATTCAAACCAAAAAAATCTTTTGCCAAATGAGCATGGGCTGCCATCGGACATGTAAAAAGACGCCCATGCTTCAAAGTAATACATTTATTACTTCTGGTACAATGAGCATAATTCCACTCTATCGGCTGTTTTCCCTGAAGATCAAAGGGATATTTTATCAGCATCTTCTCTCCGGCCCCTACATCATTGTGGTAATCAATATGAAGCTTGTATGTCTCCGCCTTTTTCTCTAGTGAATCATAATCTATTTTAACCGGATATTTTGTACAGTTGACAAAGACCCGATTCTCAACACATGCCTGCCAAAACTTTTCGTCCATCCGATTCAACAAAACGCCATTTGTCAACAGCTCAATTTCACATTTTTCAAAATACTTCCTTGTTATATAGAAGAAATCTGTCACCTGCGGATGAAGAAGCGGCTCCCCTCCCAGTAACGTAATATGGGAAGCCTCCCCCTTACATATTTGGGACAACTGTTTCAGATCTCTTTCAAACTCTTCTGTCGAAAGAAAACTCTCTTCTGACAAAGGTGAAAAGTGGTAACAGCCTTTACAGTTCAAATTGCAATGATCGGTAATATGAACTTCAAACTTCAACATCTTTAAAGGCTCTAACCTTATCACATTAAGTTCCGATTGCATATATCTTAAAAATTCATTTAATACCAGATAAATTTTTGTAAATCCCAATTTTAATGCAAGATCCAGCAATTCTCTTTGTTTTTGTTCCGAGACAGCAATAACCAGAATACATTGGCTATTTTCTTTCACCACCTCATCTATCGGTACAACCGCCTTACTTTCTATTCTCTCACAATCGAGATGCTCTCTTGAACTGACAGCAAAACACTTTATATCTACATGATATTTCTGTTCCAAATATTGATACAGTGTTCTTCCATAAAGCCCAGCTCCATATATAACAATTCCCTCAGATGTTCCTCTGCAAATTGTCTCTACAACTTCATCTGACTTTATCTTCTCTACCATAATTATTCTTCCTCATCTATCCATTCACTAATTTCTTTTTTGCTCCTGGTCCAGTCAAACAAAGGAGATAATCCGGTACAATATCTGCAGTAATACTTAGGCCGGGCCGCAAATTCAAAAAATTCTTTCATATCTTTCACTTTATATATATCCAGAAAATCATTCTCTGTCATCCTGAGATTCTGGTCAAATTTCTTATTAAAGATTCGATAGGACTGACAGGAAAAAGGACATCCGTAGAATTTCCCTTCCATAAGAAAGTTTCCATAATTTGATATATGGCATTTTGCAAAGCTTTCGGTGGGATTACTATTCCCTTTCAAATTAATAATCTTTTTAAAACTCTTCTTTATCAGATGGTCCCCGGTTCCTTCAAAAAACTGAAATTTAACACTTTCTTCATCAGCCTTTTCTTTCATTTTATCAAACTTAAGATTGATTGGATATTTTGTATTTACAATCGTAACGTTGTTCTCCCTGCAAGCCCTCCAGAACTCATCATTCTGGTTCAGTAAAAGCAGTCCATTGGTTGTCAGGCGAATAATTGTATGAGGAAAATGCTTCCTGACATCCGCAAGGATTTTCAACAGATCCGGATGCAGCAGCGGCTCTCCTCCCATAACGGCAATCTGCATGATATAATCTCCATGAAATATCTCAGAAAGTCTGTCCAGATCCCGATGAATTGTCTCATAGGGAACCAAATATGGATCTGCTACACAAGCAAAATGATCACATCCTTTACAACGCAAATTACAATGATCCAATATATTCAAAACCATATATTCCAAACAAGGTTTTGGAACAAAACGCAGCATTCTATTTTCATGTTCTTCCAGCTTTCTCTCTATTCTCCCAAGCTGTTCCAGACTGTCCAGTTCATAGTCCGCCGTCTTATAAATAATCTTGCTCAAAAGTTTATCCGTTACAAAAAATACATCTTTAAGGATTAAAGATGTTATCTCTTCTTCTATCTCTCTATGCAGGGCTTCCCTTACGGAAACAATCAAAACTTTATCACTAATATTTTTTTTATATTCCTGCATCCTGCAGACAGGTACTCCCATTATGTCACAAGGGTTTCCATACATCTCGGATACTAATATTCCATCTATTGAATAATTTTCTTTTGATGCATAACTTACAATTGCTTTTGCATTTCTTCCAGCACCATAGAGCAGACATGCATTTTCACTCAGTATTTTATTCATTTGCTCTATATTATTCAATAATGCTTCTGCTTTCATAACAAGAATCCTCTCCAGCTTTAACCGTCTGCTATCTTTTTTAATTAAGAAAGGAGACGCTTAAAGCGCCTCCTTTCAACAAGGCTATTGTTTTCTTTATAGTAATAACCTCATATTATGATTTCAAAGTAATTACTACTTTGGTTTTCGCAGTATCATTAAACGTAACCGTAAACTGACGTGTAAGTCCTTGCTGAACTAACGCATTGGTATAAGAAGGTTTAATTCTTAACTCATTATTCTCTGTAATCGTATAATTATCTGCTGCCAATACAGTATCTGCACCTGAAGAATTCTTGTAAGTAATAGATTCAATGCCTGTCGCTGCTGTGCTACCACTACCAAATTCAAGCGGGATCAATGTTGCAACATTTTCAACTACCGTATAGGTTGTGGTTGAAATAGAAGGAGCTGTACCAGAAGAAGCTGTAGCAGGCTCAACTGACCATGTAAGTTCTACTTCAGGAGCAATTGCGGAATTAACACCTAACCAATCTGCCTTATCATTACAAGCACCAGTCAGTGCAAACTCATAAGTTGAGAAATCGGCCGGATCTGTACTTACCAATTTATATTCATACCCAGTTCCATCAACATAAACCGTATCATATGCACCGTCTTTAGCTTTGGGAATGTTTCCCGTTACCTTTGCGCCATCCGTTTCTTTGATTGCAGCCTCTGTTCCATTTCCAATTACTGCCATATACATACTTACGCTGTCATCGGCAAAAGTCTTTGTGTCAGACAACTTAATACCAGTATAATTCTTCATTTTAGCATCCAATGTAATATCAACACCAATGCTGCTCTTATTGGTAACTTTAACATAATCACTGGTATCGTCCAACTGACGGTCGGTTCTGTTTACAAAGTATAAGGTTTTGCCAGGTACAAAGCCATCTGCTGTAATATTGCTTCCTGTCACATATTTTGCTGCCTCTGTCTGTGTAATCAGCTTCTGAGGATCCATTACAAAATTAAATCCGTCAAAAGTAGCAGCATTGCTTCCCTGTACGCTGGAAGGAACAACTACACAGAAAACATCTTCACTGACCTGGCCTTCCATTCCGCCGGTACCATTGACAGTTCCCGTTGCATCACTGCTAGTGGTTGCCTCAAAATCATTAGCAGATACATAACTCTTATTTGACGGAGCCGCAGCCATTACGGAACTGCCTGCTACCATAGTCATAGCCAGTGTAGCTGCCAAAATCTTCTTATAATTCCTCATTATTATATCCTCCTTGAATCAAAAATAATTCCTTTAATTTTCAATAACAATCGTCAAACTCACCCGCACGGTACTTATCTCGTTCTCATACTCTTCATCCATCAGATGATAAACAAGAACACAATCATACGTTCCGGCATCCAGATTCTTATCAAGAGTAATTCCCTCCATATGGCTGCCCACCGGAATGACAGGTGATTCGAAGATTGTCTCCTCCGTATCAGAACGCACGATATCAAAGTACACCGCATTGGTATTTGTCACCGTATTCTCTACATATGCATTCTCCGACGCTGCAGCACCATCTTCGAAATACCAAGTGGAATTCATCGTCATCTCGTAGTAGCCGTCAGCAACTCTGTCGCTGTCCTGCATCTGTTCCACGATTTCCTCCACATTATCTTCATTCACTACCACATTGCGCCGCCCCTGCTCTTCACTATCCTTGTTCGTAAGCAGATAGATTACAACACCTATCAAGGCTAAGATAATCACGATGCATATGATGAGAACTATTTTCCCTCCTTTCTTCTTTGCCTCCTCGTTGTTCTTTGGCTCTGTGTTTGACACGTTTTGATACCTCCTGGAATACTTTATATTTAATCCTGCAGTACATTAACCGCAAAATATAAATATCTTACCTCTATATGAAATAAAATATATATACTTTAATTTTTACCTGCTATTATCTATATCGGCATTTGTTTTCAAAACATTAGTCTGATTTTAACTTTTTTTGTTGATGCACTGTCATTATACTACAAGTCCTTGTGTCTTTCTACTAATATTTCATTTTCCGTCTGCTACTTTTTCAATGACACCGTGGCAATACTTCCGTTGACTTTTGCAGGCAGCCATTCCCATAGCCAGAAGCAGCCATAGAAAAGGCGTCACAATCAGCACATCAATATTGATAACCGACTGCAACACATAGCAGGCAGCCGCAAGCAGTATTGCCGGAATATAGGGACTTTTATCCCGGTTTTTAAAGAGTCGGGCAAAAACGGTTCCCAGGAAAGCTAAATAAGCAGTCAGCCCTACAATTCCAAGGGTAACCAGATACTGCAGAAAATTATTATGCGCGTTATCCAAATAGCTTCCCAAATAGCTGTTTGTCTCAAATATAATAGTCTTGCTCACCAAGCAGCCAAAGGTATCCGGCCCGCATCCAAAAAGCTTATGAAGAAAAGGCATTCTGTTATACATCCACAAAGATCTTCGCCAGATATATCCGCGGCTGCTGCCCCAGCTATCGTTAAAAAGAAGATATGAGCTTAAAGAGCCGTACCGCTCCGCATGTCCCAAAAGATTCACGTCCACAAAAACAAAGCAGGCCGTAACCAAAAGAAGAAGTATAAAAGCTCCCCACATATGTACAAGGCTGAATTTCAATTTTTTGAAAGACTTAGGTTTTTCTCTGAATTTTTTATCATAAATCCAAAATACAAGCACTGTGACCCAAAGAAAAGGCGCCAGCCAGAAATTCCTGCTGAAATCTGCTATAATCCCAAATGCATGATCCAAAGCAAGCACTGCATCCGCAAACCTTTCATTTACCACCGCAACAAATTGAATTACCGTAAAAAAAGTCGCAGCTATTATCAAATACCGTTTAATCCCTTCCCTGCTGGTAAACAGAAGAAAGGGTAACAAAATAAAGACCGCAGCAATGCTTAAATATGCATTATCACTTCTCCCCGTTAAAATAGCGGCAAAGGATACTACCATGCAGAGATAATACCATATCTGTTTAAGCGGTTTCTTTTCCAATGCAAACAAAGTCACTGACAACCCCACAAAAATGCCCACAAAAGCCGTATAGGTATTAATATTGCCAATCGTCGAAGTATAGCTTGCCATTGCGGTAACAGCATCACCTGATTTCCGAAAATGCAGAATATCCATTCGAAAATAATCCGTAATGCCAAAGACAGACATAAGCATACCGACACCTAAAAACAGTTCCAAAAACGCCCCGTTAAATTTCCAAAAATGAAAAACCAGAAGAAACGAAGCAACATAAAGAGTCAACATCATTAAGCCGGAAAACCGCCCTTCATTGCCCCAAAAAGCTTCATATAAATAATCCGATTGCAGTGTAGAGATAACGACTGCCGCCCAAAAAAACAGAACCGCAGCATCCACAGCGCAGAAGGTTTTTTTCCAGTTTTTCGGATGCAGACGGGACAAAAAAATATCCGTATGCCGCCCTTGAAATTTTTTTAAATCTATACTGACCATACCCAAAACCAAAAAAGGCAGGGTGATAAGCAAAGCAATTACACAGAAACGATAGCATCGATACTTTGTCTCCAAAATATCATAATAAGAATTATGAAATATCAAAGGGAACACAGTTATCAAAACTAAAACTGCGATACTAACTGCGTCGTTCATAACAGAAGAACATTTTTGTGCAAAGCTCGTGCTTTCGCTCTGCTCCGTATTGTTTTGATTTTCGGTCATCATCGTCATGGGGAAACATCCTTCTCATCTTTCATTTCTTTTGTATCCTCCGAAACAGGTTCATTCATCCCCGAGCGTCCCTCCGGTTGTTTTTCCGCTTCTTCCGGACTTCTCGTATTTTCCTCCGTAATCAGTTTCTCTTCCTCCGCCTTACTGTCGGAAGGTTCCTCCATTACGGGCATTTTTCTCTCTTCTTCATCTAATACCGCATTGCTGTCAGTGACAACCGGTACAATTGTACGTAGAATTTCTTCGCCCGGATCCGATTCCGGCTGCCGGACCACCTGCTCCTTGGACAGATTTGCTTCCTCATTTTCCGGAACCATTTCCTCTTCGTCCAAGTTCTCCTCTTCTTCCTCGGCAACTACCATCCAGGTAACGGCCACTTCAAATGAAATATTCCCCATTCCGGACCAGTCTCCATGCTTATTTGCCGCTCCTGTAAGCCGGAAAGAACATTCATTGGCTCCTTCTTCCTCGGAAGCCGGCGGGATCGTTATCGTCAGGCTTGCCGCCTCTTCCCCTTCGCCCATAATCGGCACTTCTGTTTCTCCGTCCGTCAGCGCCAGGTAGATGCCCGGTCTTGTATCATCCGTAAACTCCCTGTCGTCTGACATAGCAAATTCATCCTTCGCCACAACAGTAATGCCTGCCGTTATAACAACATCTATGGGCGCTTCCCCTTTGTTGGTGATTGTTATCGCATCGCTGGTGCTGCTATAGTCCACTAAGGCTTCACCTTCCGTCCGCTTAAAGAAGAGCGTAGCCCCTTCCTCAAAGAGCTTCCCTTCATAAGCTGCTGCGTTTGTCTTATAAATCAGCTCCTGAGGATCCAGAATAAAATCAAAAATCCCTACCGCATCCGTAGGTAAAATAACACGGACTTTTTCATCATTATCTGCCACATCCGAGTCTGACGTCTGTGCCATATCCGGTTCATTTGCATATGCTGCCAAAGAGGAACCCATCGTCATAACTGCGGATAACAGAATTGCTGTCAATCGTCTCAAATTCCTTCTCATCTTTCTAACCATCATTTCACCTCTCCAGTATGGACTTCCAGTCTTCATTTTAATATAATTACTTATAAATCCTCTATTTCTAATATCGACCGTTTCCGTCTCAAACATAAGTGTAACCTTTTATTACATAATTAACCGCATTAAAAAGGTGCAAAACCCCTTATCATTCATAAAAGGCTTTACACCATTTTAAGGCTGTATGATTTGAGCGAAGAACTATTCTTTAATCTTATCAATCTCCGTCAGGTTGATGCCAAAGGAAGTCAAAATTACTTTTAATTCAATATAACGATTTTTCATAAGCTTGTAACCACCCGAATCCTTATCAATTGCAAGCATATAGTTTTGAAGTCTGGAAAACTCTTCAACGGATACTTTTATCATATCTTTTTCAGTCATATAATCGCCTGCTTTCCGAATGTGCTTGTTTATTTGTGCTTAAATTTATTATAGCAACCAATATCAGAAGTGTAAAGCATTTATTTTACCTCCACATCCTGCACCATCACCGGCTTCCCTGTCTCCCGGTACAGCCACACCAGAGAACTCATATCACCATAGTAAGCATCGCTCAGCCCAATTGCCGGATACATATCCGCAGTATCATCGTAAATTCCGATACGCTCCTTTAAAAACCACTCTTTCAGCTCCATATACCGCGTATAAAATTCCGGACGCATGGAAAGAAGCGTGCTCTCCATCAGGGGATGAGGTCTCCACAAAAGGATCGCATCCTCTCTGTTCTGAAAAAATGCAAACACATCCTTCATCTTCTCCAGATATGCATCGCCTGTCTTCAGCAGTCCGTTCAGGCTGGTATTGTAGAGAATTACCTTCTTCCCCTTTGCCCGCTCAAGCCATCCTTCGGGAACCTTCACATTCTCACGATTCACGGAGCGCACCTTATCAATCTTGGGAGAGCCAAGAGCCAGAACCTTTTTCTCAAAATTCTCACCAGGATACCGCTTACTGCAATGCCGGATATAGTCCTCCCGTTCTCTTTCGGTCTGGGCAATGATATAATCCGCATGCAAAACTGCCGGAGGCGTTGAAAAAGTTTCGTCAATTCCCTCCCCATTCTGTATAAAATAAGGCACATAGACCAGTTTCTCGGTAAAGTTTTTCAGATTCTTCGAATAAAAATAAGGATGAACCGAGGTTACATAATTATTCCCGTCATAAGGATTGTGAATAAAAATCATGTCCGGCATCCGAAGTCCGAAATCATATTCGTCATAACGTGTAATCGGCACATCGTCCGGAAATGCTTTTCCTTCATAATGCTCCTCCCGCGCGCTCCCATCGGGATTTCTGTCATAGTAAGGAATGGGAATCACATAGACATCACAGTCCGGGTCCTCTCCGGCCGCCCGCCAGATACTTTCCAGCGAATCCCACATAGATGCTTTATAGGGCAGAAAGACGGCTTCCATACGATCCGGCACTTCCGCTTCCATCAAACGGCGAATGTGAAGAAGCTGCTTTGTCAAAGCCTGAGACAGCTCCTTTGCCCGGATTGGCTTGTCCAGCACCAATGTCATTTGATACAGATTCTCACAGTAAGCCTCCAGCTCCGCCACAGTCTCGGTCTCTTCGCCGTACAGCTTCTCCACAGTCTCGCCTATGGAAACAGCGCTTTCCTGACAATCCGATAAAAGCTGAATCAGCTCTTCCTTCCTTTTTATTGCCTTAGGCAGATTGATTTTCAATGCTCTATTTGCTTTGATCAACGTATCTGTCATAGACAGCAGTTGTTTTCGCACCATACGGCTCATGACATTCTTCTCTCCCTTTACTTAATCCAGTCCTCGCGCTCGGCGGTATAGAGCGCTTTGAATATCTCAATATCCTCCATCGTTGTCAGCTTAATATTTTTTGCGGACCCCCTGGAAAAATACAATCTCTCCCCCAGCTTTGCCATCAGCACATTGATGTAAACCGCATCCGTGATCCCCTGTCTCTGTGCCTCCTCCTGCGCCCAGACAGCCTTCTCATAGCGGTAAGCCTGAGGGGTCATCACTCGCATAATATCCTTCCGATCTATAATCTCATCACCGCTGATGCCGTCATGAGATCTCACAATGGTCTCCGCCTGAAAACGAATCGCTGAGAGACCGTTTCCATAGCGCTGACAAGCCGCAATACAGTCTGAAATAATTTCGCCGCTCACAAAGGGACGGACCGCATCGTGAACCACCACAATATCGCCGTTTTTGCAGGTTCCTTTCAGTTCAAAAAGCGCTTTCCTAGTGGATGCCTGCCCGCTCTCTCCTCCATCGATCACCCATTTCAGTTTCGTGATTCCATACTCTCTTGCATACGCCTTTAAAATCTCTCCCCAGCCTTCCAGACAGGACACAATAATTCCGTCAATCCCCGGATGCTTCTGAAAAGCCTCCAACGTATAGATAATAATCGGCTTATCATAAACATTGATAAACTGCTTGGGCACATCCTGCTCTGTCCGCCTTCCGCTGCCTCCTGCCAATATCACCGCAATATTCATAAGCCGTCCTCTCTCAGCCGCTTTGCATCCTGCTGCTTCATATGATACAGAGCACGAAACATCTCCACATCCTCTACCGTATTAATCTTAATGTTAAAATCAGATCCCTTAGAAAAGCATACGTTCTCTCCCAGTCTGGCAAGGACACTGTTGTTGTCTACACAGCGCTTAACGCCTTTTTGCTCCGCTCTCTCATGAATCTCCCGCAGATAGTCAAGCCGATAAGCCTGAGGCGTCTGAATCCTCCGTATGTGATATCTGGATATGCTCTCTTTTCCGTTCTGCCCGTCCGTAGTCAGCATCACCGTATCCATAGACCGCACCGCGGCAACTCCCATTCCCTTTTTTCTGCAAACACGGATACTGTCCGTAATCAAATCATCTGTCACAAGCGGGCGAATCGCATCGTGAATTACCACCACATCATCCCCGCTGCAATGCTCCGTCAGCCATACCACGCCTCTTCGGATAGATTCCTGTCCGTCCGCTCCGCCTTCCACTATGTTCTCCAGCTTTGTAATATTAAACTGCTTTCCGTAAGCCTTCACCATCTCCTGCCACCCGGACAGACAGGACACCAGGATCATATCAATCTCCGGATGATTCTGAAATACCTGAAGCGTATATACAATCACCGGACGATTTTCTACAATCACAAATTGTTTCGGAATGTCCATCCGAAAGTTCGGGTCTACGCCTCCTGCCAGAATTAATGCAATGTTCATATGGTTCCGCCTTTCCCTGTTTTATGCATGCTTCCCATTTCTCCCGGTTTACTTCTTCAGTGAGGCAAGCCGTTCAAGCGCCGGGCGATACGCCTCCTCTGCCGCCTTCTGATAATATTCCCGAGCCTTTGCCGCGTCTCCTGCCACTTCATACCAGGTGCCCAGGTTATAAGCCGCCCGGAAGGAACCCGTACCGCCTACGCCCTGATTCTCGGGCACTTCACCAATTTCCAGACATTTCAGATAAGACTGTTCAATGCGCGGCAGATAAGCAATATACTTTCTTGTGTCCGCCAGAATCGCCTGCATAAAAAGGATTCCGCAGGCGAAATAAAAGTCCGCATAATTACCTAAATTCTTCTCTTCTTTATCCGCAATGCCAAGAGCCGTATCCCACGCCTTTGCCTCAATCAAGGCATAGAGATAATTAATAATGCCGTTTGCACGATATCCGGCTCCCTGTTTCGGCACCAGCCGATAAAACTTTCCATAGTATTGACATGCCTCTTCGTACCGTTTCAATCCCCGCAATGTCTCTGCCGTCTGATACAGAAAATAAGAATCCTCCGGGGCTTCTCTCAATTCTTCCAAAAGAATGTCTAGATTTCGCTCCGCTTTTCCCGGGCGCAGATACCCGTCATGTTCAAACAGCAGGGGAATCGGATAAATCGGCAGCTCCCCATCCACCTGCTCGTGAATCCGCCCCTTATACTTCACCCCTTTTGGAAGCAGACGGGACGTATAGGAATGAGCAAAAGCCGTCTCCTGTCTCCCTCCCGGAAGTTCTTCCATATAATAATCCTTCCGTTCTATTGCGCCGATTCGATCCGTTTGCTTCAAAAATTCTTCCAGATCCTTCCGGCTTCCTCTGATCAGATATTCGTCCGCATCCAGTACCAGATTCCAATCACAGTCTGACTGAGACAAGGCAAAATTACGGGCTGCCGCAAAATCCTGATCCCAGACATATTCCGTCACCGAAGCCCCATAGGCAGCGGCAATCTCTCTGGTACGATCCGTGGAGCCCGTATCCGTAATATATATTTTATCGGCCAATCCTGCCGCCTGCTTAAGGCAGCGGGAAAGACTTTCCTCTTCATTTTTTACTATCATGACTATCGCCAAAGAACTCATTTTATCCATCCTCCGGAATTGCTTCCATTTGTAAACCGCCGTATTTATGCTATCTACATTTTAGAGCAAGCCGAAGCGAATTGCAATGCCTGTTTTTTGGCATACGAATCCGTATTACGAATCCGCCAGAGCTTTCAATAAAACCTGGTGCATTTTCAAAAGTTCCATATCATTCGGCATCAAAGGCAAAAGCTGGGAAAGTACGGGCATAGCTTCCCTATACTGTCCGCTTTCTATCATAGCATTCAATGCTGTCTTCATCTGTACTGCCAATGCACCAAATTCTGTATTCTGCACCGGAGCCGGATGCTCTGCCTCCATGTTTAACAGACGGAGAAGTTCCCGGACTACACCCGTCATCCGGGGATAAATCCGAAGTCCCTGGCGAAGCAGACGAACCGTCTTTGCCAGCTCTCCCTGTCTCCAATTATTCAAAGCCTCCAAAACAATCAGGGCCATACGGCAATCCGCAGGAAGTAGGCTTCGGCAATTCTCCTCAAACATTGCTTCCTGATACTGCCCTGCATAAAAAGCCTGAATACATTTTGCATATTCCTCCGCCGACAAAAGCAATTGGTCCTTCATTTGGAAGCCCATCATCAATTCTTTTTCCCAGAGAAGCTTTTCCAGCCAAAGGCCGTGAAGCGGATAAGCGTGAAACAGCGTTTTACGTGCCTCCCACAATTTTAAGGCTTCCTCATAGGAGCGGACGCTCATAACCTTTTCCACACATTCCTTCCAGTTATCCAAATCCATGCGTTCCAGCAAAACGGAAAAGTCTTTTTGTTCCAGCAGCGCTTTTTCTACAAGCTGACATTGAAGATATGGATTTTCAATTTCTTTCAAACAGCGCCGGAAGAGAAACAGGTCCGCTTCTTCTTCCTGCCCGCTCTGCTCTTGCAGAAAAAGCTTCTGAATCAAGAGATAGGGGGAATCAGAGGTCTGCTTCACAAGCAATTCTGCCATATGAGGAGCATAGGTTTCCTTCCACTGATCCAGAAGCGGATAATACTGTTGTATCCGATATTCCTCTTCCCAGGGAAGCAATCCCAGAAAATACGCCGCTTTTTCCCATTTTTTAAGCTCCAGCGCCGCTTTTATACATCCCATCCGTACCGGATTCAGCCATTCCGGGGTCATCACCTTATCCCGGCTCATTGTACCGAAGCGCTGTTTGAGCCAAAGCTCCGGCTTCTTCTCCATGTCCTCTAGAAGCTTTTCAAAGGCTATCCCATATTCTATGATTTCTTCAAATTTTTTTGTTTCCGTTCCAATACCTACAAGCAGGGAATACAGAATCAGTCTTGTCAATTCATTTGGTTTTTCATTCTCCAAAATTGAAATGGCATCTTTCCATGCCTGGGCGTAATCCTCTTTTTTATAGAGGATTTCAATCAAATAGGTTTGAAGCCAGCTCTCATAAAGAAACTCCGTATCCTTACATACACTTCTGCCCCGACGACAGGCTTCCTCCGCCTTCTCCCATTCCCCCTGTGACACATATTCCTGTGTCAGTTGGACATGATTTTTCGTATATTCCGGTCGTTCTTCCATATCTTTCAAAAGCAGAGAAATATTTCGTTCTCTTTTCTTCTCATCCACCTTCTGCGTATCTTTGATATAACCATAATGATGCACATAGGAATGAAGCTCCTTACAAGGCGCATGGCAGGGATGCAGCTCTTCATGAACCGGATTTTCAAAATGCAGATCGGGGGTACGTCTGGCCATACGGTAAGCTGCAAACTCCGTATATTTCGTCCCGTTCCAGTCAGAATAATTGCGGCTTACATAGGATGCCGAGCGATATCGGAGATATTCTCCGCTTCGGAAAAAATCACAAATCTCCCTCACATCCTCGAACCATTCGTCATCATCCAGGTAGAGAAACCATTCTCCTTTTGCATGTTTAAGTCCGGCATTTCGGGCTGCCGAAAAATCATTGCACCAGGTAAAGGGGACTATCTGATCGGTGTATCGCTTTGCCACCTGCCGGACACGCTCGTCCGTCCCGGTAAATACTACAATCAGTTCGGCCGGAATCTCCAAAAGAAGGGGCTTCAAGGAATCCAGACACCTTTCTAAAGTGGTGATTCGATTGGACGCCAGAAGTGAAATGGTAAGAGGAAGTTTCATAGTCGGTTTACTCCTTTTCTATTATCAATCCGGTACAGCATTGCATGAACAGCAATGTAGACACTGCTCTCTGCGCAAGGCCGCACTAGTCAAATGGATGCTCTGCATCCGCCCGCACATTGCTCGCAGGAACAAGAAACACTTTATATTCTGCCGCTTTTTTGCCAAAAAAAGTACCGGTCCAAGGGACCGGCACTTTTCGTCGCATATTCAGCTTACTGCAGTAACTGCAGAACTCCCTGAGGAACCTGATTAGCCTGTGCAAGCATAGCCTGAGAAGCCTGAACCAGAATGTTATTCTTGGTGTAAGCCATCATCTCTTTAGCCATGTCTACGTCACGGATACGGCTCTCAGCAGCAGTGATGTTCTCGGTCTGAACACCCAAGTTGTTGATGGTGTGATCCAGACGGTTCTGAAGAGCACCAAATGTAGAACGCATGGAAGAAATATGGTCAATTGCCTGATTTGCAATGTTAATTGCTTCCTTTGCTCCATCTACATCGCTGATATCAATATCTGCAACCATACCAGCAGTTCCTCCGATAGTCTCGGAATGCATCTTATCCAACTTTACGCCCAACTGATTGAAGTCATCAGAAGTCTCGCCTACATGAAGCGTAATACCGGTATTCTCGCCATTAAACAGCTTCATTCCGTTGAAGTTTGCACTGTCACTGATTCTGTTGATCTCATCCTTTAACTGCTCAATCTCCTTCTGCATCTCATCACGGTTGGTGCTGGAGTAAGTTCCGTTGGCAGACTGTGTAGCCAGAGCAACCATACGGTTCAACATGGAATGAACCTCAGTCAAAGCACCCTCAGCAGTCTGTACCAGAGATACGCCGTCCTCAGCATTCTTCTGAGCAGTCTCAAGACCGGTAATCTGAGCTCTCATCTTCTCGGAAATAGCCAGACCAGCAGCGTCGTCACCAGCGCGGTTGATCTTGTAACCGGAGGACAATTTCTCCAGGTTCTTGCCTACGAAAGAGTTGTTGTTGCTTAAGTTTCTGTGTGCGTTTAATGCAGTAATATTGTGCTGAATTCTCATAGTTTTTCCTCCTTGATCATTGCAGGGGAACATCCTTTTCCCCGTAAAGTTATTATTTGGATGCCCGGAAGTGTTGTATGGACTGCCGGCTGTTGTCCAGTAAAGTACACTTAATTGGACACCCTGAAAACTACTTTTCATTTACATTATCGTGCGTTTACGAAATAACTTAAGTGTTTTTCAAAAAAATTTTTAATTTTTCTTATTTCCAGTTTATACAAGGGTGAACAAGCGGTTTTTCCGACTCCCGATACTCGCCAATTCGTTTGTACATGGTACTCCTTCCCATATTGCAGAGCCGGGCAAATTCATTGATGGAGATATTTCCCTGTTCCCAGCTTTCATATAAATCCGAAAAGTTTTTAGGAATGGGAATCGGGGGCTTCCCAAACCTTACTCCCCGCCGTCTTGCCGCTTCGATTCCTTCTGCCTGCCGGGTTCGAATATTGTTTCTCTCGTTCTCCGCCACAAAGGAAAGAAGCTGCAGTACCACATCGCTGATAAAATTTCCTAGTAAGTCTCTGCTTTTGGTTGTATCCAGAAGGGGCATATCCTGAATCATAATATCCACGCCAAGTTCTTTGGTAAGTATGCGCCACTGTTCCTTAATCTCCTCATAATTCCGTCCCAGTCTGTCGATGCTTTTTGTTACTACCAGGTCGCCGGCTTTCAGACTTTTAATCATCCTCTGGTAAGCCGGCCTCTGAAAGTCCTTGCCGCTTTGCCGATCAATAAATATGCCCGTCTGGGGAATCCCCATTTTTTTCAGCGCAATTAACTGCCGCTCCACATTTTGCTCACGGGTAGATACACGTACATAGCCATATACATTTTTCTTCATAAAGTTCTCCTTCTTTATCTTTCGTATTTCTCTTTGGCTGCTGAGAAATATAGTATCAAAGAAAAAACTTTATTGTGACACGAAACATATTCCACCCCGGACAAGAGTAGCTGCTATTATATTTTAATTTGATTTTTTAATGCTTACCCGATCAGTACCTTTTTCCCGCAGAAAGCAAACCCATACTTGCGTATTCTTTCCCTGGGGATTCCTTTTTCCGCAAGGACTGCCTCATATTTCTTTTCCTCTATCTGCCGCAATGCAGACTTCACGGTGTCCGACAGTTCCTTCTCGTCCTCCGTATCCTGTACCTTGAACTCCAATATTATCCCGTCATCCTCCTGTTTTGGCTCCAGCATTACGTCATAACGCCCGAAGCCGCTTTCGCGGTTGGAGCTTACGGTGTAGCGGTCGGACAGCTCCACCAGCAGGCCAAGTACAAAGCCGTGATAAAAGCGCTCCGGCTCCGCTTCCTCCGAAGGCCTGTTCCCCACATCAAAGCTGCTGAAGGTTGCCAGCGCCACCTTATTCATATAGTAATTCATGCTCTTCAGATCATTTTCCAGCAGGGCTTTGATAAATCCGTTGTATTCCTTTCTGCTTTTGCGGAACCAGCTCTTTATCATGGAGCGGAACATTTTTCTTACTTCGCGGTTGGTCAGACACAGCTCATAGTCTATGGCGTCCTCATTTTCATCATCGCCGTATTCTCCATATTGCAGTACTTTCAGATAGCCGCCGGCCAGCAGCAGGCTCCAGATACCTTCTTCGCTGCCGTCCAACTCTCCGTATACAATCTGCTCATCTATTTGAGCTGTAATAGAGCGGCCGGAAATAAGAGCCTCAAATGTCTGCTTAAAGTCCGTATCGCCTTCCCGGATCAGTTTTCCTACCAGGCTGTTTGAGCTGGAGTTAGCCCAGTACGTGTCCAGCTTTCCGGTATCCAGATAATTCAGAATCGACCAGGGATTATAAATATCCGTATAGGTCCCAAAGGCAAAACCATCATACCAGCTTTTTACCTCCTGCTTTTTGTCCGACATTCCAAATTCATCCAAGGCCGAAAAAACCTCCTCTTCTGTGAATCCAAAACAATCCGCATACTCGTCAGAGGTTGTTGTTACTATTTTCAGATTATTCACATCCGAAAAAATAGACTCCCTGCTCACTCGCGTGATTCCCGTCATAATGGCCCGCTCCAGATGCGGATTTGTCTTAAATGTTGAGTTGAACATGTTTCTGGTAAATGACGCTAATTCCTCCCAATAGCCGTGAACATATGCCTCCTGCATGGGTGTGTCATACTCATCCAGAAGTATAAGTACTTTTTTTCCATAATATTTATATAGAAACTTTGACAACCGGTGAAGAGCTATAGTAGCCGTAATCTCCGGCATATCCTCGGAAACGCGGCGGAAATCTTCCTTCTCTTCCGAAAGCAGACAATCACTTTCCGCCAGAAAACTATACTCATAATATAACTCCTTAAGAATCTGGTTGATCCTCCGGATTGTTGATTTGTAGTCCCTCTCTTTTACACCGGCAAAAGAAAGACTTATCACAGGGTAGGTTCCCTGCAGCTTTCTATAGTTCTCCTGCTTCCAAATGAACAGCCCTTTAAATGCTTCCTCCTGCCCGGCATATTTTATGGAAAAGAACTGTTCCGTCATACTCATGTTGAGTGTCTTTCCAAATCGCCTGGGACGTGTAATCAATGTAACCTCATCCCGATTCTCCCACCACTCCTTAATAAATTTTGTCTTATCTACGTAAAAACAGTTGTTCTGTCTTATTTTTTTGAAGCTCTGAAGTCCGATTCCTACCGCTCTTGCCATTTTTGCACCATCCTTCCATGCTTACTTACAGCATCCTGGCATTTATAAAAGATATTCAAAAACTATCCGCTGCTTTCAGTATAACAACTTCATGCGGGTGATTCAATGATTATTCCTCATTTGGATTGTGTTTAAGCAATTCCGTCCAATTAAGTGTACTTCACTGGACAACAGCCGGCAGTCCATACAACACTTCCGGGCATCCAAATAATAACTTTACGGGGAAAAGGATGTTCCCCTGCAATGATCAAGGAGGAAAAACTATGAGAATTCAGCACAATATTACTGCATTAAACGCACACAGAAACTTAACCAACAACAACTCTTCCGTAGGAAAGAATTTGGAGAAATTATCCTCCGGTTACAAGATTAACCGCGCCGGCGATGACGCTGCAGGTCTTGCTATTTCCGAGAAGATGAGAGCTCAGATTACCGGTCTTGAGACCGCTCAGAAGAACGCTGAGGACGGTGTTGCTCTGGTACAGACTGCTGAAGGCGCTCTGACAGAGGTTCATTCCATGCTCAACCGTATGGTTGCTCTGGCTACCCAGTCCGCAAACGGAACCTACTCCACTGCCAACCGCGAGGAGATGCAGAAGGAAGTGGATGCTTTGAAGGACGAAATCGATCGTATCAGCAAGAGCGCGAACTTCAACGGCATGACACTTTTCAGCGGCGATCTTGTTACAAAGAGCGGAAAGATTGCGCTTCATGTAGGCGAGACTTCTGCTGACCATAACACATTAAACGTTACGCTTGATGGAATGAGTTCCAGCTCAATCGGTGTAAAAGGCGCTGATGGCAAGGTGACAGCAGATAAGGCAGTCAAGGATATTAATATTGAAACGGCAGAGGGTGCCAAGGCTGCAATCGATATTGCCAACGGCGCAATTGATATGATTTCTTCCATGCGTTCCGACTTCGGTGCTCTCCAGAACCGCCTGGAGCATACCATTAACAACTTGGGCGTTCAGAATGAAAACATTACTGCTGCCGAAAGCCGTATCCGCGACGTAGACATGGCGAAAGAGATGATGGCTTACACCAAGAATAACATTCTGGTTCAGGCTTCTCAGGCTATGCTTGCGCAGGCGAATCAGGTTCCTCAGGGAGTTCTGCAGTTACTGCAGTAAGCTGAATACGCAACAAGAAAGTGCCGGTCCTCTGGGCCGGTACTTTTTTATTCCCGCTCTTAAAATCAAAGTCCCCACACTTCATTATCAGAAATGAAATTTTACAACACCTGATTTCAAACACAAAAATCTTAGAAAAAGGAGTACGCCTTTATGAATCTGCCACTTACAATCTCTCTTCTGGCCTCCAACAGAATCGCCACACTGGAGCGATGTCTGGACTCTTTAAAACCTCTTCTTCTGCAGGTTCCGGCGGAACTGATTGTTGTTTTTACCGGAAATGATGAGCGGGTCCGTCAGACCGCGGCATGCTACACGGATAAAATTTTTCCCTTTTCCTGGTGCAATGATTTTTCTGCCGCCCGAAATGAAGGTCTCAGGCACGCGAACGGCGAATGGTTTCTGTATCTGGACGACGACGAATGGTTTGATGATGTGACAGAGATCTGCGAATTTTTCCGAAGCGGCGAGTATCGGCATTATGGCTTTGCCGGCTATATCCAGCGCAATTATTTAAACCAAGAAGGTTCCGGCCATACCGACGCCATCGTTTATCGAATGGCTAAGAGAAGCCCAAAGCTATGTTTTGAAGGCTCCATTCACGAAGAGCTGCGGCCGTATCTTCCTCCCTGTAAAGTTTTCCGCTCTTATGTCCATCATTACGGTTATCTTAAAAATCAAGCAGATATTACAAGCAGCAAAGCTTCACGTAACATTCCCCTTTTGCTGGAAGCTATCAAGAAGCAGCCCGGTTATACCAAAAACTATGTCCAGCTTACTCAGGAATACCATACGCAGAGCAATTGGGAACAGGCCGAAGAAATATGTCGCAGGGGACGCACCGTATGCAGGGAAGAAGAATCCCGTTTTCGCACCTGGCTTCAAGTAGTCCTTGTTGAACTCTTGTACACAAAAAAGGATTATAAACAAGCGGAACAGGAAGCAATTGAAATTCTGGAAAAAGAGGCTCCCTGCGAACTGGCGCGCCTGCTTTTGTTTGAATTTCTACTTGGAATCTATGAAGAACGGCAGAATTTCCAAAAGCTGTTAAAATATGGTATTCCGTTTGAAAACCTTCTGGTCCATATGGAACACCACCCGGATCTTTGGATTACCCAACAGATAGGAACCATCAATAAAGATAAAGTAATGCGCCCGGACTGGCTCTCTCCGATACGGTTAAACTGTGCCAGGGCCGCTCTGGAACTGAAAAATCCCGAAAGCGCGGAATTTTTTCTGGGACTTTTGCCCTGGGAAGACGAATATCAGATTCAGGCGTTCTATCCTCTTCTGGAGCAATGGAAAAAAAACTACACCCAGTTGCTCCATCTGCTGGCAAAGCTCCCACAGGATTCCGCTTATCTCATGTTCCAAAGGATGCTTTACGAAGAAAAAAAACAAAATCAGGAAGCCGTACATTTTTTATTCTGCCGCTGTCTGAAAGAAATGGAACTGCCTTATTTACAAAAGCTGCTGGTAGAGAAAGCGATACGGGAAAATAAAGATTTCTCCATATTACTAAAACGGATGGATCTGGATGCCTGGAAGGAGTGTATTGGCGATATTATAAACAAAACCGACTGCAAAGAAGTTCCGCGTCTGTGGGAGGCACAGGAAAACCTTTCCAAAGAATATCCGCTGCAAGGATTGTGGATGGAAAAGCTTCTCCGGGAAAAAATACTTTTCTATGGCTTTCCTATGAAAAAGGAGCTTTTTGACACTCTGGAAAAATATGCTTTAAGTATCATCTCTTTTTATAGAAAGCAATTCCAGGAATCCATGTTTGAAAACAACTTCCGGCACCTTCTCCCCGCAGACTTCCGCATGGCTTCTGCCGTCCTGGAAGCTCTTGACAACTGGCGGCAGGGAAATCTTGCCCAAACTATCCGCCTGTTCCGGCAGATTATTGGAATCTATCCGGAAATGACAGGCGTAATCCTTGAGGCCCTGCGCCTTTTAAAAAACGAGATCGACCACCCCGCTCCCGCGGCCGGCCCGGAATTTGAACAGCTTGCCGTTCAAATGAAGGCCGCACTGGAAACCATGCTGGCAGGCGGGCAATATGCGGAAGCCATGTCCGTACTCACACAGCTTCTGCCCTTGCTGCCAAACGACACGGATCTGATAAAGCTCCACCAGCAGCTATTATCCAAAATCTATTAAGTATCCTTCCGATAAAATAACAACGAATACTATTCATCAAAGCTCCAAGAAACATACTAAAATAAGCCGGTTAACCGAAAAACCAACAACCGGCTTATTTTTACAACCATCCTTTTCAGATCATCTTCCCACAGCAATCCATTCTCCACCTATTGGAGCCGTTGCGCCTGCTCCCACCGTTCCTTCTGCCTTTCATACTCCTCATTCAGCCACGCTATCGCCTCTTCAAACCCCTCCTGGGTAAACGGAAACTCCCGAAAGGTCTTTTCCTCCTCCGCCGTAGCCTCAAAGCCGTAAGGCTCCGGGTAAACCACCGCCTCCAAAAACTTTTCATCCTCTTCCTTTACAGCCTTCCGCAGCCGGTAACGCATCCCCTGATAGCTCCCGGTATAAACATTTCGGTTTACATAGGGCAATCCCGCCTGTCCATGCAGATCAATCATATCCCCACACTCTCCTTCTCCACCATATCCATCCAGTATACGTTTTCCCTTTCCAAAAGTCAATTCCGGTGGTATCATATAAGAAGCAAAATAGCCGGCTGATTTTATAACAGCCTTATCAAACAAAACAAACACACTCTCAGTGAACAAGGGGATACTCCCCTGTCCGCTGCGTACAATAAAGGAGCCTGCTATGACAAAAAAATTATACGACGAAAACAGTTATCTTAAAGAATTTACCGCCACCGTTACAGACTGCAAATCCACCGCAGACACCTGCCGCATCCTCCTGGACAGAACCACATTCTTTCCCGAAGGCGGCGGTCAGGCCGGCGACACCGGCCTTCTGAACAACTGTGAAGTCCTGGACACCCAGGAAGAAAACGGCCTGATCTGGCACTACACCGCCCTCCCCATCCCCCCCGGCACACACATCACCGGACAAATCAACTGGCAAAAACGCTTCGACCGCATGCAGCAGCATTCCGCAGAGCACATTGTCTCCGGCCTGATACACAAACACTTCCACTATAATAATGTAGGCTTCCATCTGGGCGAAGCCGAAACAACCCTGGACTTCGACGGCCCCATCACCAAAAAAGAGCTTCTAAAAATCGAGCAGGAGGCCAATAGAGCCGTTTGGGACAACCTCCCCATAGAAATAACCTATCCCTCCCCAAAAACGCTTACAAAGCTAAAATACCGCAGTAAAATCGAAATCGAAGGCCAGGTACGCATCGTCACCATCCCCGGCATCGACATCTGCGCCTGCTGCGCCCCCCACGTAAGCCGCACAGGAGAAATCGGCCTCATCAAGCTCACCGGCGTCCAGTCCCACCGCGGAGGCGTGCGCATCTGCCTCCTGGCCGGCGCAAGAGCCTTAACCGACTACGAGGAAAAAGAGCAAAACACAAAAGCAATCTCCGCCCTCCTCTCCGTCAAAGAAAAAGACACAGCCAGAGCCGTCGACCGCCTAAAACAAGAAAACTACGACCTCATCGGCCAAATCCTGAAGCTGAAAAAATCCCTCATCCACCAAAAAGCCGCCGCCATCCCCGACCGTTCGAAAAACGCCGCATTTTTCGAACAAGATATGGACGCCGTCACAGCCCGCGAACTCGTCAACCTCCTCACCAAACGCTGCACCGGCATCGCCGGCGTCTTCATAGGAACCGACGCCACCGGCTACCGCTACATCCTCGGCAGCGCCGCCGAAGACGTCCGCCCCCTGTGCCAACAGCTCAACGAAGCCTTCCACGGAAAAGGCGGCGGCAAACCCGAAATGGTCCAAGGAACCCTCCACGGAACCGAAGAGGAGCTTCGCTCCCTCCTATTATAAAACCGTATCGCCCCCACAACCAGGGATCAGCCGCAAATAAAGCCCTCCCGCTTTTCCTATATCCCATTGTCCGGCTGTCCGCGTACACGGCGTATGAAATGAACGAACATTACCCCAAAGACAAAACGCCTTAAACAACCAAAAAGGGTAATGTCCGTTCAGAGCATACGACGTGTACGCGGACCGTCCGAACAAGGATATGGAAAAGCGGGAGGGCTTTATTTGCGGCTGATCCCGTCCCCTCTCTCAAGCATCTTCCAATAAACAGGCAACATCTCCCTCTCCGTCACCCTCTCCTCCAGCTCCCCAAGCGGAATCCACTCCACCCCGCTGTTCTCATCCTCCTTCACCCGAATCTCCTCATCTTCATCCGCCTCCAGAAAATAAGTCAGATTCAAATGCTGATGCGAACTCACGTAAACCCCGCGCTTAAAATGCCCCCAAACCGGCAGAATATCCAGACTCTGCGCTTCCTTTCGAATCGGCCGCACCGTCCGAAGCCCCGTTTCCTCCATCGCCTCCCGAACAGCCGTCATCAAAAGATCCGTCTCCCCATCCGCATGACCCCCGGTCCAGGACCACGACCGGTAAATATTATGATACACCATAAGAAGCTTCCCCCGATCCTGATTAAAGATCAAAGAGGAAGCTGTCATATGAGCAATTTCACACTGTCTTGTCCCAATCGTATCCGGAAACAGCTCCAGATATCGAAGCATCATTTTCCGATCCTGCACCTCCTGTTCACAGACAGGCCGGTAATCCAGAATTTGTCTTAGGTACTCGTGCATTATGCCTCCGCAAAATCATCCTTGCCAACGCCGCAGATCGGGCAAACCCAATCCTCCGGCAGATCTTCAAAAGCCGTTCCCGGTTCAATACCGTTATCAGGATCTCCAACCTCCGGATCATACTCATAGCCGCAAGGCTCGCAAACATACTTCTTCATCGTCATGTCTCCTTTCATTATTCGATATCAGGCCGCTTTTTCCCACGCCTGCCGGATGAATCCTGCCAAAGCAAAAGCTCCTGATCCATCCTACTAGAATATACCAAAAAATCACGCTTTATTCCATAGTATTTTTCATTTTCCCAAAACTTTTTTCCTCATCCCCGTAACGCAATATTCTTCCAGGCAAATTTATATAAAATCAATTATAGGCCGCAAAACCGTATACCTGCAAATTGATTTACACACCATGAAAGCTATTACCGTTTTCCAAAATTTTTTTTGAAAAAACCCTTGATTTTCCCCGCATTTTCGCATTGTATTCCAAATACGGCAAACAATATCTTGTAATCACTGTTGACAACACCACTATATCTTGTTACAATAGGTTTCGTCACCACCTATCACAGCAATACTAGAAATTGAGGGAAGTTTGATGAAAATTATTAAAAGAAGCGGCAGTGAAGTCGAATTTGATGCCAAAAAAATCGTTCTTGCCGTAACCAGAGCCAATGAGAAAGTAGTTCCCAGCGCACGGATGACTCCCATTCAGATTAAGCGGATTGCGGAGGACGTAGAGAGCGCTGCCGAGAATATGAGCCGTTCCTTAAGCGTGGAAGAGATCCAAGACATGGTAGAGGATCAGATTATGAATCAGCGGGCCTTTGATGTGGCCAGACGCTATATCACATACCGCTACCGCCGTGCTATGGTTCGTAAGTCCAACACTACCGACGAGCAGATCTTAAGCCTCATTGAGTGCAACAATGAGGAAGTAAAGCAGGAAAATTCCAACAAGAACCCTACGGTCAACAGCGTACAGCGCGACTACATGGCCGGCGAGGTGAGCAAGGATATCACCAAGCGTATCCTGCTTCCTGCGGAGATTGTGTCCGCCCACGATCAGGGAATCATTCATTTCCATGATGCGGACTATTTCGCACAGCATATGCACAACTGCGATCTGGTCAATCTGGAGGACATGCTTCAGAACGGAACCGTTATCAGCGGCACCATGATTGAGAAGCCCCACAGCTTTTCCACTGCCTGCAACATCGCCACCCAGATCATTGCTCAGGTAGCCTCCTGTCAGTACGGCGGGCAGAGCATCAGCCTGACCCATCTGGCTCCCTTTGTAGACACCAGCCGCAAGAAGATCCGCCGACAGGTAGCGGACGAGCTTCACTCCATCCACGAGGCCGTTACCGAGGAGGAGATTGATTTTATCACGGAAAAGCGTCTGCGGGAAGAGGTGCGCAACGGCGTGCAGATGATTCAATATCAGGTAGTTACCCTGATGACCACCAATGGACAGGCCCCCTTTGTCACCGTCTTTATGTATCTGGGCGAGGCCCAGAACGAGCAGGAAAAGAAGGATCTGGCTCTGATTATTGAGGAAACCCTGCGTCAGCGCTACCAGGGCGTGAAAAATGAAAAGGGGACCTGGATTACTCCGGCATTTCCAAAGCTTATTTATGTTCTGGAGGAGGATAATATCCACGAGGACAGCAAATACTACTATCTGACCCAGCTTGCGGCCAAATGTACGGCCAAGCGCCTTGTTCCTGATTATATTTCCGAAAAAATCATGCTGCAGAACAAGGTTGACAAAAACGGCGAAGGCCATTGCTACACCTGTATGGGCTGCAGAAGCTTCCTCACCCCCTATGTGGATGAGAACGGAAAGCCCAAATATTACGGCCGCTTTAACCAGGGCGTTGTCACCGTCAATCTGGTGGACATCGGATTGTCCGCAGAAGGCGATATCGACCGGTTCTGGGAGATTTTTGACAAACGTATGGAGCTTTGCCACAGAGCGCTCCAGTGCCGCCATGATCGCCTGAGCGGAACCCTTTCCGATGCGGCCCCCATCCTCTGGCAGCACGGCGCCCTCCTTCGTCTGAAAAAGGGAGAAACCATTGACAAGTACCTTCACGGCGGATATTCCACCCTTTCCCTGGGCTATGCCGGCCTGTGGGAGTGTGTCTACAGTCTAAACGGCAAGAAGCTTACGGAGCCGGAAGGCGAGGCGCTGGGCCTTGAGATTATGAAAAAGCTCAATGAATATACGGCAAAATGGAAGGCGGAGGAGCAGATTGATTACTCTCTCTACGGGACGCCTCTGGAAAGCACCACCTACAAGTTTGCCAAATGCCTGCAGAAGCGCTTCGGCATTGTAAAGAATGTAACGGATAAGAGCTACATCACCAACAGCTATCACGTTCATGTAACCGAGAATATAGACGCCTTTGAAAAGCTGGCCTTAGAAGCCAAGTTCCAGGCCCTTTCTCCCGGCGGAGCCATTTCCTATGTGGAGGTTCCCAATATGCAGAATAACCTGGATGCCGTTCTCTCCGTGATGCGGTTTATCTATGACAACATCATGTATGCGGAGCTGAACACCAAGAGCGACTACTGCCAGGTCTGCGGCTATGACGGGGAGATTGAGATCCAGGAGGACGAGCACGGCAAGCTTATCTGGAAATGCCCCAACTGCGGCAATGTGGATCAGAATAAGATGAATGTGGCCCGGCGTACCTGCGGCTATATCGGAACTCAGTTCTGGAACCAGGGACGGACGCAGGAAATCAAGGAGCGGGTGCTTCATTTATAATGTTTCACTTATAAGCCGTCTCCCATGCGGAATCCGCTGTTGTTTGAGTAAATTTATACCGGAAATAAGCACAGGAATTTCCGGTGCCCCAGTGTACGCCTGATTACCAGGCAGGCCGTACATCAGCGAATATCATGGCTGCCGCAGGGTATCTTCCCGGCGGCAGCTCCTTTTTGCCCGGCCACAGGGCTTTTCGGAAAGGATTTTTAATATGAATTATGCAGTAATTAAAAAAAATGATATTGCCAACGGACCCGGTGTGCGGGTGTCCCTCTTTGTAAGCGGCTGCCGTCACCACTGTAAGAGCTGCTTTAATGCGGAAGCATGGGATTTTGCCTATGGCGCCCCTTTTACGGATAAGACCATTGAAGAAATCCTTACCGCCCTTGCGCCCGACTATGTGGCGGGACTTTCCCTGCTGGGGGGCGAACCATTTGAGCCGGAAAATCAGGAGGCGGTTCTTCGTTTGGTAAAGAAAGTTCGGCAGCATTTTCCTGAAAAAACGATTTGGTGCTATACGGGATTTACTTTGGAAAAAGATCTTTTTCCCGGACATGTGGGCACGCCCGAGACCGCGCGGGAGCTGCTCTCAAATCTGGATGTACTGGTGGACGGAAAATTTGTGGAGGAATTAAAAGATCCGGGGCTTTTGTTCCGCGGCTCTTCCAATCAGAATATCATTGACGTTCCCCAATCTTTAGAGCAGGGACATATGGTACTCCTTCCCGGGAAATGGTACCGCACAATGGGAAGCGGAAATATCGATGAGGCTTAACTCATATCATAGCTTCTCTTATCACAGCTTTTCTTACCGCAACTCTTATTCTTGTAAAAATCTTCTGGACTGTTTGCCCAAAGCGCGCTAAAATAGAGTACGATTACGTAAGAGGAGCTGTTATTATGATCAATGAAAATAAGAACTGGTTTTTAAAGGGACTGCGCGACGGTATCCCCATTTCGCTCGGATATCTGGCTGTGTCCTTTACTCTGGGAATTGCCGCGAAAAATGCCGGTTTTACCGCTTTTCAGGCCATGCTCACCAGCCTCACCAACAATGCCTCCGCCGGACAGTTTGCCGGCTTTACATTGGTGGCTGCCGGGGCCGGATACCTGGAGCTGGCCGTGATGGAGCTGGTGGCAAATGCCCGGTATCTTCTGATGTCCTGCGCCATGAGCCAGAAGCTGCACCCGAGTACCTCTCTTTTTCACCGGCTGCTGATCAGCTTTGATGTGACGGACGAGATATTCGGCGTATCCATGAGTGTTCCGGGAAAGCTGAATCCCTTCTACACCTATGGTCTGATTGCCATTGCCGCCCCCGGATGGGCTTCTGGTACTTATCTTGGGGTGCTGATGGGGAATCTTCTGCCGGTGAATGTGGTACGGGCTTTGAGCGTGGGACTTTACGGAATGTTTCTGGCTGTGATTATTCCGCCGGCCAGGAAAAGCAAGGTTCTGGCCGGGGTGATTTTTGTTTCTATGGCGGCCAGCTTTGCCTTTACGAAGCTACCCCTGATTGCGGATCTGTCCACCGGTACGCGTACCATTCTGCTGACGGTGCTGCTTGCCGAAGGCGCGGCTGTTTTATTTCCCGTGAAGGAGGATGAGGAGGCATGACGCACAATATTTATCTCTATATTCTGGTTATGGCGGCTGTTACCTACACCATACGTATGCTTCCGCTGGTGCTTATACGCAAGGAGATTACCAACCGCTTTATCCGTTCGTTTCTTTTCTATGTGCCCTATGTTACCCTGGCTGTGATGACCTTTCCGGCGATTCTGTCTGAGACAGGAAGTGTCTGGTCCGCCTGGGCCGCTCTCCTGACGGGGATTGTTTTGGCATGGAAGGGGAAAAGCCTCTTACAGGTATCGGTGTGCTCCTGCCTGGTGGTGTTTGTGCTGGAGCTGTTTCTTGTATAACACTTCAATGGCTGCCGACCTATTTTTCGGCAGCCATTAAGCATCGTGAGTTTCCTGTCCTCGCGTCTCTTTTTAAAAAGCTCGTCACTCCCCAATTATACACCCTCTTTCATAACAAATTCCTTGAGAAGCGGAATCCCGCCATATACACCGGCCAGATAATCTTTTTCGAAAGAAGCGTCGGAACGAACTTTAAAATCCGACAAAGCCGACAGCTCCGAATAACCAAATTCATCCTTTTGAACAAACCAAATCTGATCTCTCCTGAAAAATTTTCTGTCCATCAGTGTTGTGTCATGTGTGGTATAAATTAATTGAGCTGTCGAATCCTCATCATAAAACAAGTCAATAATGAATTTTAAAAGTAATGGATGAAGCTTAATATTTAATTCATCTACAAAAATAGAACTGTTGCTTAGTATCGCCGCACGCGCATATATAAACAGCATAATGTTTTTAATTTTAGCTTGTTAAAAAAAGACAAAACCAATGTCTCTACCGGAATCTGCTCTTTATATATATCACATTCCTTTCTCACCGTCGCGCCAAAGTCTACAATATCCGTTGTTCTTTCAAATATAGTTGCCGTCCTGTTTGTCTCCAGATTCTTCCTGTAAAGCCATTCTGCCACAATGCACTCCGCATTATATTCAAATCCATAACGGTATTCAAACTCTCCGAGAATCTCAACAATTTGAAATTCCGAATTTTCTCTGCCCTTTTCAAATTTAAAGGGATTGTAATACTCTTCTATTGCCGTATTGGTGCCGTCTTCCACATTATTTAAAGATTCCACAATAATTCTCTGGAAATAATTCATTGCAAGATATAAATTCGATTTTCCGCTGGCATTTGCCCCATAAATTCCACATCTAAATTTTCAAGTTTCGGATTCCCGCCTCCAAATTGTCTTTTACATAAAAATATCTTTTACCAGGTGAAAAGCCAAATTACCAGAGAATATAACAAAAGGAAAGAAAAAACAGGACGATTGAAGAATAGGACGCAGATATGGAAATATCAGCCGCCTCATTCTGCAATTGCCCTGTCTTTTATTTTAAATCAACGGGTTCCCCCACTAACGCATCATGTACTAAAAACCGCCTTTTAGCTTAAACCTCCCCACAAGCCCCTTCATAAGCTGTGACTGGCTGGAAAGCTCTTCGCTTGCGGCCGCGCTCTCTTCCGCGGTTGCCGAGTTTGTCTGAACAACGCTGGAAATCTGATCTATTCCCATCGTAATCTGGGAGATAGCATCTGCCTGTTCGCTGCTGGCCTCTGAAATCTGTCCGATAATGCCTGTCATTTGATTTACGGCATTTACGGCCTGAAGCAGAGACTGCGCTGTCTCTCCGGCAATCTGGGTTCCGTTTTCCACTGCCTTTAATGAATTTTCAATCAAAGCGGAGGTATTATTGGAGGCTTCCGCACTTTTGCTTGCCAGATTGCGGACTTCGTCTGCAACTACGGCAAAGCCTTTTCCGGCAGTGCCTGCCCGGGCAGCTTCTACAGCCGCGTTCAGGGCAAGAATATTGGTCTGGAACGCAATGTCTTCAATGGTCTTAATGATTTTTCCGATTTCACTGGAGCAGCTGCTGATATCGCCCATCGCCTGTATCATCTGCTGCATTTTTTCGTTGCTTATGTTCATTTCCATGCTAACGCTGCCTGCCGTGGCATTGGCCTGCCGTGCGTTTTCCGCATTCTCATTTACCTTGTTGGAGATCTCATTGATGGAGGCCGCCAGCTCCTGCACGGAGCTTGCCTGCTCGGTTGCTCCCTGGGAAAGAGCCTGGGCGCCGCTGGACACCTGCTCCGATCCGCTTGCTACCTGGGAAGAGCTTTGGCTGATTTGCAGCATTGTGTCGTTGAGCTTTTCCGCAATGCCCCGGAAGGACACAAGCAGCGGATAGAAGCCCCCCGTATATTCCTCCTCACAGACGGAATCCACCGTAAAATCTCCGGCTGCCATTTTAGCAAGGAATTTATTTTCATCATCTATAATAGCCTGAAGCTTGCGGATCAATCTGCGTACCTGCTCCGCGAGCACTCCCATCTCATCCTTGGAGGTATAGGAAATCTCCACGTCCAAATCACCCTCCGCCATCTTCGTAGCGGCATTCTCGATTTCGGAAATCGGGAACTTAATAAGGCGTATAATCACAAATGAGAAGAACACACCCACAATAATAATCGCAATGATAATTACCGTCATAAGGAGGGTGGCAGTTCTGTAAAGGGAGAAGCTTTCCTCCGTTGCCGCGTCGCTGCCCTCCGTATTGTAGGTGACAATCTCCTGAAAGGCGCCGTTTAAAGAATTGTAAAGCTCTACACATTCGCCCTCCAGAATGGCACGGGCATCCTCTTTACGGCCCTGCTTGGCTAACGCCTGTATTTCATCGTCCGCTTCCCTGTACTGAGTCCAGAGGTTCATTGCATTATTATAGAAGCCGCTTTCCTCTTCGTCGATCAATTCCTTATATGCGGCTAAGAGAGTATCCATTTCCCCCTTCTCCTTTTGAAGATACTGAAGGCTGGATGCTTCTGCGTCATCAGAAATTGCGGTAAGATACCCTAATTCATTCAAACGGATATTGGAAAGGGTATTGGTCAAGTCCCTTGCCGTATCAATACTGGGAAGCCAGCTTGTTGAAATATCGTCTGTCATCTCGTTCATCCGGCCCATAAGATAGAATGACATGCCGCCGATAATAAACATACCAATCAGCGCAACTCCTATGAGGATATAAAGCTTTAATCGGATTCTTAAATTTCTTATGTAGTTGATCATGTCTCCAGTCTCCTTTTTTGCTCTGTTGTCCGCAGCTTCCGATTGTGGAAAATCATCCTTCTTTTCCATGTCTCTTATTTTCCGCACAACATGTTCAAAAATATATCGGCATAATTTTTCCTTTTGATAAGGGGAATCCATATATCAATCTCTGGCATTTTCACCACATTTTCAAAAATAACCCATCCGAAGGTCTGCAAAGATTCGGGGTGGGCTGTTTTCAACTGTTTCTATATGAATTTTACATGGTTAGATGTACTTGCAGTAGGTGATTTTTTAAGTAGAGTTGCTTAAATCGCATGAAAAAATAGGAAAATGTAATTTTTAATCAGTGTTACCAAAGATGTCTTTCCACTGTTGTTTGCCCCAGCTATAATTGTTACATTATCATCGAAATCTAACTCTGCTTTTTCAAATTGTCTATAATTATTTATAATCATTTTCACTAACTTCATTTGTAAACCTCCAAGTAACCTATTTGACAATATATCAATTTTTAGGCTCAATTTTCGTAATGTCCTTTGCAAGAAACAATCTCTATCACATTACCACTAATTCGATACACCAGCCTATTCACATCATCAATCCTACGACTCCAAAATCCGCTCATATCTCCTTTCAAAGGTTCTGGTTTACCAATACCGCCAAAATTTTCTCTCTCAATATCTTTTAACAACATATTGATGCGTTTTAATGTCTTTTTATCTTGTGTCTGCCAATAGAGATAATCATCCCATGCCTCATCAAACCAAATCTTTCTCATTCATCTACCTCAATAATATCATGTTCTACACCCTTTCCTGCGTTAAGTGCTTCCACACCTCTTCGTAAATGTTCCATGTTACTTTCCTTATAAAATGGATCAACAGATACTTCAAATGGAATCCTCTTTTCTCTTGTCATTTTTTTTGCAAATATCGTTATTGCAGTAGTCATATTCATCCCCAATTCCTGACAGATCTGCTCCATGTTCCTTTTTAGTTCTTCATCCATGCGAATATTTACCAATGTCTGTGCCATAATAGCGTTCCTCCTTCATCAATTACATGTATCTATAGATTATCATATAATAAAGACAATATCAATACATTATCTTTACAACATTATACGTTTTTTACTTAAATTAGCATACACTATCTTTAATATAATTATGCCTTACACGCTGTAAATGCTTATACCCCCAAAAAACATCCACACTTTTTCCAAATATTGAAAAAAGGAAAAGAAGAGGACCTTGAAGGTATGATCCCTCAAGGCCCCTCTGGTAATTCTATTGGTTTTTGGTTTCCGTCTCAGCGAAAATTAAATTTTGCGAAATCGGAAAAATTGTTCTGCAAAATCATACGGATTACTTTGCCTGCCTATTTTGTATAGCAGATTGAGCCGCCGCCAAACGTGCAATAGGTACCCGGAACGGGGAACAGCTCACATAGCTCAAGCCCGTCTTATGGCAGAACTCGATAGAAGAAGGATCTCCGCCATGCTCGCCGCAGATACCAAGCTTGATATCCGGTCTGGTAGCCCGGCCTTCCTCAACAGCCATCTTCACCAGCTTGCCAACACCGTTCTGGTCCAGTCTTGCAAACGGGTCAGACTCATAGATCTTAGACTTATAGTAGGAATCCAGGAACTTCCCGGCATCGTCACGGGAGAAGCCGAAGGTCATCTGAGTCAGGTCGTTCGTACCAAAGGAGAAGAACTCAGCCTCCTCGGCAATCTCGCCTGCCAGAAGAGCCGCACGGGGAATCTCGATCATGGTTCCGATGTGATACTTAATATCGGAATTTTTCTCTTTCTTCACACGCTCCGCAATCTTGACAACCATCTCTTTTACAAACTTCAGCTCTTTCTTATCACCGATAAGAGGAATCATAATCTCAGGAACGATATCGTAGCCCTTCTCTTCCTTCACTTCGATAGCAGCTTCCATAACCGCACGGGTCTGCATTCTCGCAATCTCCGGATAGGTAACGGCCAGACGGCAGCCGCGGTGTCCCATCATGGGGTTGAACTCGCGAAGCTCCTCACATCTTGCCTCAACCTCTTCCACAGTCATGTTCATATCCTTTGCCAGAGCCGCAATATCCTCCGGATCGGTGGGTACGAACTCATGAAGCGGCGGGTCCAGATAACGAACCGTCATGGGCTTGCCCTCAAGCGCCTCGTACATAGCCTTGAAATCGCCCTTCTGATAAGGAATCAGCTCCCAGAGAGCTTCCTCTCTCATCTCCTCTGTCTCGGAGAGAATCATC
Source organism: Clostridia bacterium (assembly GCA_910574835.1). Taxonomy (GTDB): domain Bacteria; phylum Bacillota; class Clostridia; order Lachnospirales; family Lachnospiraceae; genus Laedolimicola. The sequence goes on from CAJTDE010000002.1 coordinate 192,704, forward strand.
TTCCGGATCTTCGGAATACGCTCCGGCTCAAAGAACATATGCTCGGTACGGCAGAGACCAACACCCTCTGCGCCCAGCTTAATCGCATTCTTTGTATCGGCCGGCGTATCTGCGTTGGTGCGCACGCCCAGAGTACGGAACTCGTCCGCCCAGGCCATAATACGCCCGAAGTTGCCGCTTACGGATGCCTCTATGGTCTTAATATCTCCAAGATAAATCTTTCCGGTGGAGCCGTCCAGAGAAATGTAATCACCCTCTACAATGTGATGTCCGCCCAGATCAAAGTACTTTGCTTCCTCGTCAATCTTAATCTCGCCGCAGCCGGATACACAGGCTGTTCCCATTCCGCGGGCTACAACTGCCGCATGGCTTGTCATACCGCCGCGCACGGTCAGAATACCTTCGGCCGCATGCATACCCTCAATATCCTCAGGAGAAGTCTCCAGACGTACCATAATGACACGCTCACCTTTACCCCTGGCTCTCTTGGCATCCTCTGCCGTAAAGTATACCTTACCTGCCGCCGCTCCCGGAGATGCGGGAAGGGCCTCGCCAATCACCTCGCCGGCCTTCAGCGCTTCCGGATCAAAGGTGGGATGCAGAAGCTGATCCAGGGACTTCGCCTCAATACGAAGCACAGCCTCTTCGGGTGTAATCTTTCCTTCGTCTACCAGATCGCAGGCAATCTGAATGGCTGCGGGAGCCGTTCTCTTTCCGTTTCTCGTCTGCAGGAAATAAAGCTTGCCCTCCTGGATGGTGAACTCCATATCCTGCATATCGCGGTAATGTTCCTCCAGGCGGTTTGCAATCTCCATAAACTGCTTGAAGCACTCAGGAAGGTCCTCCTCAAGCTTGGTGATGGGCTGCGGTGTACGGATACCTGCCACAACGTCCTCACCCTGGGCATTGATCAGGTACTCACCGAAGATACCCTTCTCGCCCGTAGCCGGATTTCTCGTAAATGCAACACCGGTTCCGGAGGTGTCGCCCATATTTCCAAACACCATAGCCTGTACGTTGACAGCGGTTCCCCAGTCGCCGGGAATGTCATTCATACGGCGGTATACAATGGCACGCTCGTTGTCCCAGGAACGGAACACGGCCTTTACAGCCTCCATAAGCTGTACCTTGGGGTCCTGGGGGAAGTCCTCTCCCATCTTTTCCTTGTAAATGGCTTTGTATCTTGCAATAACCTCTTTCAAATCGTCTGCTGTTAAATCCGTATCAAACTTTGCGCCCTTCGCCTCTTTGATCTCATCCAAAATGCCCTCAAAGAAGGTCTTGCTCATCTCCATAACCACATCGGAGAACATCTGAATAAATCTGCGGTAGGAATCGTAAGCGAATCTGGGGTTGCCTGTTTTATTTGCAAAGCCCTCTACCGCCTCATCATTAAGACCCAGGTTCAGAATCGTGTCCATCATACCGGGCATGGAAGCTCTCGCACCGGAACGAACGGATACCAGAAGGGGATCGTTCGTATCTCCGAAGGTCTTGCCCTGAAGCTCCTCCAACTGTGCAAGGGCAGCAAAGATCTGCTCCTTAATCTCATCGGAAATCTGCTTTCCATTGTTGTAGTAGTCGGTACATGCCTCCGTGGTTACGGTAAAGCCCTGGGGTATCGGCAGTCCCAAGCCTGTCATCTCTGCCAGATTCGCGCCCTTTCCGCCCAGAAGATTCCGCATCTCGGCGTTGCCTTCCTTGAATAAATAAACCCATTTTGCCATTTATCTGTTTCCCTCCTAAAAAATAGTCTCACCGGTGCACATTCTGCGTGAGGATAAGCATGAGAGCTTGTCCTTTCGTCCGGCCGCACGGCTCGTTGCCTACACGCAAAATGTGCGCCGGATATGTGGTCAACGACCCAACCCTGCGCACATGAATAGTGTAACATACCTGTAAAATTTGTCAAGAGGTTTTTAGCATATTTTAACAATAAAATCGGGTGCCAAAGCACCCGATTTTGTTTATTTTTTAACATTTATTCCGCCTTATGCTTTTTCCAATGCAAGGGTTCTGGTAGTTAAATCGCACACCTCCGTCGGCCCATAATACTGAATAGCTCCCGGAAATACGTAAGCAGTCTCTACCGCCCACTCATCTCTGTGTGCCTCAAAGTACTTGAACGGCTTTCCATCCAATTCCACAAGCGCCTTCTTGATAACCGGCTTGTCCTCGCCGTGTCTTCTCTCAATGTTCATCATCTTGGTAATCGGCATACCGCCCGCAACCCATTCTTCCGCCGGCCTGGACAGGTTGGAAACCTTGGAAAGATAACCATTGTAGCCATACTGGATCAGCATGAACGCATTGTAGCCGAGAGAATAGCAATAGTCGGCATCAAAATTGGACGGGAATGCACATCTTCCTTCATAGCCAAAGAAATGCGTCTGGACTGCGTACTTGCCCGCATAAGTTCCCGCCGCTTTTCTTGCTTTCAGCTTATCGCCTACAAGAGCTGCGAACAATTTCTCGGACTCAATCAGGGAAACCTGTACATTGCCGTGGGGATCTCTCTCAAGGAACAGCTGCTGCTGAATCGCCTGAGGAAGAATCGCGAATACTTCCATAGCATCCCCCGAAAGCCCCTTCTCGATAAACGCATACTTTTCGCTCCAATTCGGAAGCGCATTAAACGCATCTGCCTTGCTGCCTGCAAGAAGTTCGTTGATCTCGCCGATCAGAGCGGAGAACTCGGGAACAAATTCCACAACGCCCTCGGGAATCACGACAACGCCAAAGTTAAGGCCGTTTGCCGCTCTCTTCTCCACGGAATCCGCAATATAATCCGCGATCTCGGACAGAGACTGCTTCTTTTCCTTAACCTCCTCGGAGATCAGACAGATATTCGGCTGGCACTCCAGTGCACACTCCAGTGCAACATGAGAAGCGCTCCGTCCCATAACCTTAATGAAATGCCAGTATTTCTTGGCAGAGTTGCAGTCTCTCTCAATGTTTCCAATCAATTCGCTGTAAGTCTTAGTTGCCGTATCAAAACCAAAGGAAATCTCAATGTCCTCATTCTTTAAGTCGCCGTCGATGGTCTTCGGGCATCCGATAACCTGTACACCGGTGTTGTGCGCAGCCATATACTCCGCAAGCACGCATGCATTGGTGTTGGAATCGTCGCCGCCAATGATCACAATGGCAGTAATGCCGTGCTTCCTGCAAACCTCTGTCGCAATCGCAAACTGCTCCTCGGTCTCCAGCTTGGTTCTTCCTGAACCTATGATATCAAATCCGCCGGTATTTCTGTACTGATCAATGTAAGCGTCCTCAAACACAATATACTTATCCTCAATCAGTCCGCTGGGGCCTCCCTTGAATCCAATCAGGATATTCTCTTTGTTGGTCGCCTTCAGCGCATCGTACAGGCCGCACACAACATTATGTCCGCCAGGCGCCTGTCCGCCGGAAAGGATCACGCCGACTACCTGCTTCTTAGCTGCAGAAGTATTCTGTCCCTTCTCAAAGGTAACCTCCGGCTTTCCGTAAGTGTTCGGGAACAGCGCTTTAATTTTCTCCTGATCCGCCGCACTGGTCGTAGTGCTTCCTTCTTTAACAGCAATCTCGGTGATGCCGTTTCTGAGCATTGCCGGAAGCTTCGGAACATATTCATATCTTGCTTTCTGAAGTGGTGAAAGATTCATAACCGTACTCCTTTGTTATTTTTTACAGAGCTTCAAACGCTCTTATTCTAAACTATCACTATTTGGCGGTTTCGTCAACCTTTACAGCTCTTTCTGATAATTCTTCCTCTGTTTTTCACATTTTCAAAATATCAGCTTAAAACTGAAACTTATCCGCAAAATAAGCCTCTAACTCATCAATCTTCACTCTCACCTGGGCCATCGTATCCCGGTCGCGCACCGTCACTGCCCCGTCTTCCTCGGATTCAAAGTCATACGTCACGCAGAAGGGCGTTCCAATCTCATCCTGACGGCGGTAGCGCTTTCCGATGTTGCCGCGATCGTCAAATTCGCAGTTCCAGGTCTTGCAGAGCTTCTGGTAAATAGCCTCCGCTCCCTCGTTCAGCTTTTTGGACAGGGGCAGCACGCCAATCTTCACAGGAGCCAACGCCGGATGGAAATGCATCACGGTACGCATATCGCCGCCCTCAAGCTCTTCCTCGTCATAAGCTGCGCACAGGAAGGCGAGAACCACGCGGTCAGCCCCCAGGGAGGGTTCAATTACATAAGGAATGTATTTTTCCTTGGTCTCGTCGTCAAAATAAGACAGATCTGCCTTGGAGACATTCTGATGCTGCGTCAGGTCATAGTCGGTACGATCCGCAATGCCCCACAGCTCGCCCCAGCCAAAGGGGAACAGGAACTCAAGGTCCGTGGTGGCCTTGCTGTAGAAGCTAAGCTCCTCCTTCTCGTGATCCCTTGCCCGAAGCTCGTCGTCCTTCATGCCGAGAGCCTTTAGCCAGTCAATGCAGTACTGCTTCCAGTAAGCGAACCACTCAAGGTCCGTATCCGGCTTGCAGAAGAACTCCAGCTCCATCTGCTCAAATTCTCTGGTGCGGAAGGTAAAGTTTCCGGGAGTAATCTCATTTCGGAAGGACTTTCCAATCTGGGCAATGCCGAAGGGAACCTTCTTTCTGGAGGTTCTCTGAACATTTTTAAAGTTTACAAAGATACCCTGGGCTGTCTCGGGACGCAGGTATACGGTATTCTTGGCGTCCTCGGTAACGCCCTGGAAGGTCTTGAACATCAGATTGAACTGGCGGATATCCGTAAAATCATGCTTTCCGCAGGAGGGGCAGGCAATTCCGTGCTCGTCGATGTAAGCCTTCATTTCCTCCTGGGACCAGGCGTCCACGGAGCCTTCGGCTGTGACGCCGTTTTCCTTCATATAGTCTTCAATCAGCTGATCCGCGCGGAAACGGGCCTTACAGCTCTTGCAGTCCATCAGCGGATCGGAAAAGCTTCCCAGATGTCCGGAAGCCACCCAGGTCTGGGGATTCATGAGAATGGCGCAGTCAACGCCTACGTTGTAGGGATTCTCCTGTACAAACTTCTGCCACCAGGCCCGTTTTACGTTGTTTTTCAGCTCTACGCCCAGGTTACCATAGTCCCAGGTATTGGCAAGGCCGCCGTAAATCTCAGAGCCTGGGTAAATAAAGCCTCTCGCCTTTGCCAGGGCCGCAATTTTGTCCATTGTCTTTTCCATTATTCTATCTCCTTTTTATTCCGCTTCCATAATATTACTGTTTCTTATTTATAAATAATGCAGGCCTGCAGCGCCTCTTCACTGACGACTGCCTCCTTCTTTCCTGTAATCTCCACGCTCCCCGACGGGCTGACGCACTGAATGTCCCCGGGCACTTGAATGGTAAGGGCCTCGCTGGTAATCAGCGCCTTAAGGCTCTCCGCTCCCGACAGCTGACTTATATCCGTAAGAGCGCCGTCCGCCGCCATAAATTCACCGGCCAGTTCGTACCCTGCATCCATCGCTTCCTTTACGGTTCCCACAAAAAGCGTGCCCCCGGAATAAGCCTTGTAGTAATCTTCATAATACCGGGCTTCCGTAAACTGCATCTGCATAACGGCAGAGCCGTCCTCCACTTCCAGGCTTTTGAGCGTCAGGGGATCGGAACCGAAATTCCGGTTGTAATCTCCTATCTCTTTTTCTATATCTGCCCGAAGTCCTTCCGCATCATAAAAGTCTTTTCCAAACTCTTCTATGACGGTGTAAGTCACCACTCCCTTTTTATCTACGGAAATGGTATTTACCGACGGTATTTTCTCAGAGCAGCCTGTCAGAAGGAGAATGAGCGCCAGCAGGCACAGACTCATTAACTTTTTCATACGCTTCCCTCCTCATAATATGAAAGCTCCTGATCTTTGGAACTTTCATTCCATGATAGTATAGCGTCTTTTTCCTTTTTTTTCAACTCATTTCCTCCAGAATCTCCAGAGATTTGAATTTTCCTTCCATATAAAGATCCCGGAAACGATGGAGTACCAGACGAAGCTCTCCCAAGACCGCCTCCGATACGGTGAAGGTATACAGCTTTTCCGGCAGAGAGGATACTATAAAGGACAGGGCGTACCGGGCGGAATCGCTGAGTCCCGGATCATCAAATTCTACGGGACATTCACCGTTGATGACCAGTGTTTTCAGCTCAAATATGTAGCGGACCAGCTCATCGGGGATGTGTTTGTTTAAGAGGGCGCGAAGTGATTGATACAGGAGCTTTAACATTGGCAGCTCGTCGTTTGCCTCCCGGGTGTAGTATTCCGCCACTTCGCAGAAATAGAAGCCGTAGCAGGCTCCTTCCACGTCTGTCCCAAGGCCGGAAAAGTAATTCAGTACTTTTGCCTGCATGAGATTGAAGGAGCTGCGGCCCTCGTATACGAAAAATTCTCCGAATACAAAGGAATTGCACACAGCAAGAAGAGAGCTGTTCTGACGCCTGGCTCCCTTCGCAAATACTGTGATTTTTCCTCGTTCTTTTGTGAGCACGATCAGCCGCTTATCGTAATCATTGTACGGATATGCCGCCAGTACCATGCCGGTTACTGTGATTGTCTGTCCCATGTTCGGCCTCTTTTCGGGCTGTGATGCTTTCCGGATCTTGCCGCTCCATCCGGGTTCTGATTCTTCCTGTGGATTCCCGGTAGGATAGGTAGTCTTCTACTGCGCCTGTTTCTTCAAATTGTTCCCATGTCATTCTTATCGCCCCTGTTCTAACTGCATTGGTCCGCATTGATGCGGGATGGGTTTTGTGTGTTGTTTGGTATGTTAATAGAATGTCCATGAAAGGGGGGCTTATGCTGTTAAAAATATACCAGATCTTTTTTGGGTTTGTGCCTTGACAAATAAGATGAAAGATTGGCTGGGGCGGGGTGGGTTATTGCTCTGTTTCTTTTTTGTTGTAGCCGAAGTTTTTGATGAGGTAGTCGCTGTCGCGCCAGTCTTTTTTTACTTTTACCCAGAGCCGGAGGTTTACTTTGTGCTCGAGCTGCTGTTCGATTTCGTAGCGGGCGGCGCTTCCTATTTTTTTCAGCATGACGCCCTGTTTTCCGATAATGATGCCTTTGTGGGTGCCTTTTTCGCAGATGATGGTGGCTTCTATGTCTGTTACTTTTCCGCTGGGGCGGGTTTTCATGCTTTCGATGGATACGGCTATTCCGTGGGGTATTTCTTCGTCCAGACAGCGGAGGGCTTTTTCGCGGATAAGCTCGGCTACTATCTGGCGCATGGGCTGGTCTGTTATGGTGTCCTCATCGAAGAAGTTGGGTCCGTAGGGCAGGTATTTGAATATCTGCTCGATTAGGACTTTTGTGTTGTCGCCTTTTAAGGCGGATACGGGAACGATTTCATCGAAGTCGTGTATTTTGCGGTAGGTGTCTATAAAGGGGAGCAGCTCTTCTTTTTTTATGGTGTCTGTTTTGTTGATGACCAGGATTATGGGGATGTCTGTTTTTTTTAGCTGCTCGGCGATGTGACGGTCTCCGGGGCCTACGAAGTCGGAGGGTTCTACCAGCCAGAGTATGACGTCTACTTCCCGCAGGGTGCGCTCCGCTGCGTTTACCATGTATTCGCCCAGTTTATTTTTGGCCTTGTGGATGCCGGGGGTGTCTACAAAGACGATCTGTCCCTCTTCGCTTGTGTATACGGTCTGTATCCGGTTTCGGGTGGTCTGGGGCTTGTGGGAGGTGATGGCGATTTTTTGGCCGATCAGTTGGTTCATTAAGGTTGATTTTCCCACGTTTGGCCTGCCTATGAGGGTGGCAAAGCCGGATTTGTTGTCTGCCTTCATAAAATAAGTACTCCTGTTTGAAGTTTTGTATTGTTTTTCAGAATTTTTTTCTATTTCCGAAAAATACAGTGGTTACCGCCTGTCAGTTGTCTGGCAAGCGGTAACCGCTTTTCTTGCCCTCAGTGTGTTTCTCTTTGTCCGCTGAGGGTATGGTTTGTTTTTTCGTTTAAAACTTTACCTGTGAATAATCTATGCTTTCCTTTTTGCTTTGGATTCGGTTCAGTACGTACAGCAGGGCAAGCAGTAATGCCACGGATACGATCAGGGGTACTACCAGGCTTCCGCCCATCAGTCCCATCAGTATATGGCCTACGAAGCAGCATACCAGTACGGTTGACGCATAGTACATCTGGGATGATACGTGGTCCAGATGGTTACAGCCGGCTCCTGTGGAGGAGAGGATTGTGGTATCGGAAATGGGTGAAACGTGGTCTCCGTATACGGCGCCGCCCAGGGTGCAGCCAAAGATGGGCAGCAGCAGATGCTGTGTCTGGGGCGTGCCTGCTATGGCTGCGCCGATGGGAATCAGGATTGCCATTGTTCCCCAGGAGGTTCCTGTTGAGAAGCCCAGGAAGGCCGCTACAATCAGTATGACTGCCGGCAGCAGAAAGGTGGGGAATGCGGAATTGGAGATGGCATTTCCTACCAGTTCGCCCGTATTCAGATAATCGGAGCTGCACACTCCGCCGATGGTCCAGGCCAGTATCAGAATGGTAAATGCCGGAACCATTGACTTAATTCCCTCGGTGATGCCGCCCATAAAGTCTACAAAGGTTAATACCTTGCGGGGAATGTAAAGGATAAAGGTTACCACCAGTCCCAGGAAGCTTCCAAGCACCAGGGAAAACGCAGAATCACACTCACCGAAGGAGGATAAAAACGGGGTCCCTGAGAAGCCGCCGCCTGTATATACCATTGCCAGTACCGTGCACACAATCAATGCCAGAATGGGAATTATCAGGTCATATACTTTTCCCTTCAAAGCCTTCCCGCCGCTGCCGCCGAGATCATCGGTCACTACATTTTCCGTATGGGTAAAGAGATCGCCCTTTTCGACAGCATTTTTCTCATACTTTGCCATAGGACCGTAATTGAGCTTGGTCAGGCATACTACCAGAATCATGATAATTGTTAATATGGCGTAAAAGTTGTAGGGAATGGTCTTTACAAAGGTGATCATTCCGTTCATTCCCGTTGCGTCCGACATGTAGGAGGCAACGGAAGCGCCCCAGCTTGACACCGGCGCAATGATGCAGATGGGCGCGGCGGTGGCATCCAGCAGATATGCCAGTTTTGCCCTGGAAATGCGGTGCTTGTCTGTCACGGGACGCATAACCGTTCCTACGGACAGGCAGTTAAAATAGTCGTCGATAAAGATGAGACAGCCCAAAGCGCTTGTGGCAAGGGCCGCGCCTCTCCGGGTGGTGAGCTTTCCGGAAGCCCACTCGCCGTAGGCCGCGGAGCCTCCCGCACGGGTTACAATGACTACCAGTGCGCCCAGAAGTCCCAGGAAAATCAAAATGTTCACGTTGTCGCCGATTTTGCTTCCCATCAGCCCAAAGGCCGAGGTTACCATGCCTACTACGTTACCCTGGCTGTAAATCAGTGTTCCGGTCAGAATACCGATGAGCAGGGAAGAAATTACCTCCTTGGTAATCAGCGCCAGGCCGATTGCTATAATCGGGGGTAAAATTGACAGTATCAGTTGTAAAGTATCCATTTACAAACTCCCTCCTTTGTCTTTCACGGTACTTTCGTAAAACAAGACAGCCGGACACCGGATGTGGAAATGGCTGATGCTTATTTTAAAAAGCGCCTCTCATTATCTATCCTTCCAGAGCCGAAGATATATGGTCCGGCCCGCAGAGGCATTTATTGTATATAAATCTATCGTACGGCATCAATTAAGTTCCTGATATATTTGTTTTCAGTGAAGCTTCATTTATCAACGCTTGTGGATATGCTCATAAGGCAAAACTTATGATTCGTTATCCTAATGGAACAAGTTCCGCACCGTCTCAAACAGCTCCTTCTGCTCTTCCAGTTTCGCTTCATTCCCAATTACACAGATATGCTTCTGTGACAGCACCGCCTTCAGGTAAGGCGCCAGGGCACGAATATCCTTACTCTCGCAGGTCAGCACCTGATCCCTCTCCCGCTGTACGGTTTCCTCTTCTAGTCCCTGCAGCCATGCGCTCATGGACCGCATACCCTTGGAGTTGGGATTCAGCGGCGTATCCAGACTGCTCATTGTTCCTATGATATATTTCGTCATATCGCGCTCCGACACTTCGAAATGCTCCACATACTCCACGCTTTCCTCAAAAATCCGGTTGGTCTTTTCCAGGTTCGGGTCACGGTAGGATACCATATATCCTGAACCGTTCCGGGTATAATTGTTCATGCAGCCGTATGCTCCGCCTTTCACGCGGACATTGTTCCAGAGGTAATCGTAGCCCATAATGGTGCGCAGCACGGACAGCGCCCCCGTGTAGGGCAGCCCTGCTTCTCCAAAGCTTCCCGCCCTTGCCACATACTGAATCTGGGAAGAGGTCTTTAAGCCCTCATTTTTCCGGCCGGCCGTTAAGCTCCAATGCTCCTTCCCGGCCGGCATATCATAAAGCTTCAAAAGAAGGTTCTCTACCTGCTTCTTCAAATCCTCCAGGCTCTTTTTCTCCGCCGTATAGCTGACCGTGAGATTTTCCTTTCGGAACAGGGCGTGAACCAGTTCTTCCAGGTCTCCCGCAATCTGCTCCCAGTTTTCCGAAAGGGCTGCTTCCTCCCTCTCCATAAATTCATAGAAGGCCACGCCTCCCGTCTCGTCCGCAAAGCAGGAGCTTTCCGAGAAATAAGACATGGCGCGCAGGGCAGCCATCGAGTGGCCCGCCGTGGTAAATACCATCTGCAGTCTTGACCGCGTCTCTGCCGAAACCTCCGTAAGCCGCTTCCTGTCCCGAAGCTTTGAGGTCAGCAGCATTTCCTCTATCATGGAAAATGCCTTGGGAAGCTCCTCGTAGAGCGCCTTGCACCGCACCTCAAACATAGATGTGAAGGTTCCCGGCTCTTTAAGGCTCTCATAAGAATTGACCCCGCAGGAAATGCCCCCCGTATGAAGGTTCAGCTCCGCGGCAAATTCGCCGTAGGTATAATGCTCCGTGTCCACATTTCCCAGAACTGCCTTTAAAAGTCCCAGATAGGGCACCAGTCTTTTCGGAATCTCGCCCGCCCGGAACATCAGGTTTACATAACCGATTCCATTGGTGTACAGATCGTGGTGTACCACCTGCACATCTCCAACCGGATAAACCTCATTTTGGAAGGGAAGAGCCTTCTTTTCGATATCCTCCCGCTCCAAAAGGGGAATCTTCTCCAAATCTTCCTGGGAGGACGGCTCGCTCTGGTACTCCTTGAGATGTCTGGTAAATGCGATCAGCTCCGCAATCTGTGCCTTGTCAAGTCCGTTTTTGTATTCCTCAAGCTGTTTTCGAAGCGCTTCGTCCTGCTGTGCTGTCAGTCCCTTTTTCGGACGAATGATAACAATGGAGGCATGGGGATTGTCAAGGAGATATGTCCGCATCAGCCCTTCAAAATATCCCTTATCCGCCTGTTCCTTTAAAAAGGCGAAGGTTTCCACCGCCTCCAGGTGGAGAAATACACTGTTTTCATCGTAAAGCCAGCTGTCAAAGGCTTGAAGTCCGTACATCAGCCCTGCCGGATAGCTGCCGAAGTCCGCCTCCCGGTAACGAAATTCAAAATAATTGATTCCGGCCCGAAGAGCCTTCTCGTCCAGTCCCTTTTCCAAAAGCTTCCCAAGGGTTTGCTCGATTACTTCTACAAAGGCTTCCTTCTGATCTTCATTGGCTTCCTTTGCAATAATGGAGAAGATGGGCTGCTTCACCCCATTGTCGTAGGAGCTCATAATGTCCCTGCCAATCCCGGCGTCCAGAAGAGCCTGCTTCAAAGGCGCCCCCGGCATGGAGAGAAGCACATACTCCAATACCTGCATGGCAAGATACAGCTTTTTGTCCATTGTGTCGCCCACGGATTTGTTGTAGGAAAGGTAGGTTTTATCCTCGGTTCCCTCTTCTGCGGAAACGGAGTACTCCCTTACCACCTCCCGGGTCCTGGCAAAGGGCTTCTGGGTGCGTACCTGGGAATCCACCGGAAGGCAGTCGTATTTGCTCAGATAATGCTCGTCAAGCCATGTCAGCTTTTCCGCCATATCGCAGTCACCGTAGAGGTAAATATAGCTGTTGGACGGATGATAGTAACGGCTGTGAAAATCCAGAAATTCGCTGTACTTCAAAGTTGGAATGGCCTTCGGATCGCCGCCGGATTCGTTGGCATAGGTGGTGTCCGGGTAAAGGGAGTTCAGGATCTCCCGCTCCAGCACGCCCTCCGGGGAGGAAAACGCCCCCTTCATCTCATTGTATACCACGCCGTTCAAAGTCAGGGGAGCGTCCTCGGATTCCAGCTCATAATGCCAGCCCTCCTGCCGGAAGATCTCCTCCTTCTCGTAAATATTGGGGTAGAAAACCGCATCCATGTAGACGTGAATCAGATTTTGAAAATCCCGGTCGTTGCAGCTTGCAACCGGATAGACGGTCTTATCCGGGTAGGTCATGGCGTTCAGGAAGGTATTCAGCGAACCCTTGGCCAGCTCCACAAAGGGGTCTTTCACCGGAAATTCCTTCGAGCCGCACAGAACGGAATGTTCCAGAATGTGAGGCACACCCGTATCATCCGGCGCCGGGGTGCGAAAGCCGATGTAAAAGACCTTGTTATTGTCCTCGTTGGAAAGGAGACAGACTTTGGCTCCTGTCTTTCTGTGTTTTAAATAATAACCGGTGGACTTCAGTTCGTCGATTGCTTTTTTTTCTATCAGTTCGTAGGCTTCTAATTGTTCGATTGTCATCTTTATACTCCTGGGTGATTTACTTTCATACGTTACAGAGGCACCGCAGCAATGCGCCTCTTTAATATCTGGTATAGTATACCACCTTTTTGCCTTGTTTAAAAGGAAAAATTTTCTTATCTCACATTTTTAGTATCAACGATTAGGGACTCCCGCCCCCCTCTTTTCATAAATTCCATCATTTACGATGTTCCTCTATAAAGGGACGGATTTTTTCCACATTTTTCAAGGTGTAATCACAAATCAGCCTGGCTATAATCTTTCCTTCCCCATCTCTTAATATCAGGCGGCAGTTTTTTCCGATATACCTTAAAGAATAGTTCACCTCATCTAATTTAAATTTTCTTTTTTTCCCAAAAGAATTGATATAATAGCATTTTGTTTCCGTCAATACCAGTTTTTTATGAAAATATCCCCATATATTTTCAATAAAATCCAGAATAAAGAGCACCAAAAGAAGTACAAGCATAAAAAACCATGCGACTATCTCACTTCCCAAACCTGTTTCGCTCTTTTTGATTTCTTCCAATCCGATCCATATCCAAAATATATAGAGCGGAAAAATAAGTAAAAAATATGCTACAAGGCGGATTATAAAACCTGTTTTGGTTGGTATTACTTCCAGTTTTTCTACTGCTGACATTTTTACAGCCTTCTTTCTTTATTTTATATAAACGTGAGCTTTGAAACGCCTATAAAGTACTTTTTCAAGACATCCGCTCTCAGTCAAAAATGCCGGAAAACCTGCACAAACAAGATTTCCCGGCATCTATTCTTACTAACTTAACTGATTTTTACAGATTCTCTTTGAAGAAGTTCTCAATTGCCTCTGCTGCAGCATCTTCGTCCTCACCGTCGATGGTTACGGTCAGCTCAACACCCTTCTTAACGCCCATTGACATCACTGCCATAATTCTCTTGGCGTCCGCCTTCTTTGCGCCGCTGTCCAGAGTTACCGCACTCTTATACTTTGCCGCTTCCTTTACCAGAAGTCCTGCGGGTCTTGCGTGAAGTCCCAGCTCATCCTGTACTACATACTTAAACTCTTTCATTTTTCTGTCTCTCCTTTATGTTTATTCATATTTCCAATTGTCCGGCGCGGCTGTGGATGCCTCTGCTTTTGTATAACCGCGGCAATGCCGCAACAGGCCGAAAACCGCTCCGCACAATTATCCACTAATTATATAGAAACTTTTTCAAAATATCTAACTGCCCTTACTCCGCCTCGCGGATCTTCTTGCGCAGCTCCAGCGTAAATACGGGAGATACGGAAAGCTCGTCAATACCCATCTGCAGGAACCGGCGTGTCAGCTCCATATCCGCTCCCAGCTCGCCGCAGATTCCGCACCATGCGCCATGCTCATGGGCACACTCAATGGTCCGCTGAATCATCCGCAGTACCGCCTCATGGTGAGGATCGTAGATATTGTCCAGAGACTGGTTCTGACGGTCAATGGCCAGCGTATACTGGGTCAGATCGTTTGTTCCGATGCTGAAGAAATCCACCTCGGCAGCCAGCATATCCGCAATCATAACGGCCGCCGGCGTCTCAATCATAATGCCAAGCTCCACATCGCCGAAGGGAATGTCCGCCTTGGTAAGCTCCGCCTTCACTTCCTCCACAATGCCCTTAATCTTCTTTACCTCATCCACAGAGATAATCATTGGGAACATAATGGAAGCCGTACCGTAAGCACTTGCCCGGAAAATGGCGCGGAGCTGTGTCTTAAATACCTCCGTCCGCTCCAGACAGATACGGATGGCACGAAAGCCCATAGCCGGATTCTCTTCCTTGGGAATATTAAAGTAATCGGCCTGCTTGTCGGCTCCGATATCCAGGGTACGGATAATCACCTTCTTGCCGTTCATCTTGGAAATGACATTCTTATATACGGTATACTGCTCTTCCTCCGTAGGATAATCGTCTCTTCCCAGGTACAGGAACTCGCTTCTGAAAAGTCCGATTCCCTCGGAATCATTCTCCAGAACGGAATCCACATCCTCCTCGCTTCCGATGTTGGCGTAAAGATGCACTACCTTGCCGCTCTTGGTCACGGTGGGCAGCCCCTTTAAGCTCTGGAGCAGAAGCTTTCTCTCTTCCTCGCGCTTCTTCTTCTCCTGCATCACGGCCAGGGTAACTTCGTCAGGCTCAATGTGAATCTCACCCGTAAAGCCGTCCACAACGCCCATCTTTCCATTCAGCTCCGTATCCAGATCAATGTCCGCAGTCACAAGACACGGAATATTCATCATACGGGCAAGAATGGCCGTGTGGGAATTGGCGGAACCCTTCTGGGTTACCAGGGCCAGAATCTTATCCTTCTCAAACTGCACGGTCTCACTGGGAGCCAAATCCTCCGCCAGAATAATCACCGGCTCCGGCATTGCCTCCGCGCTTACCTGGGTGCCGCTTAAGATAGCAATCAGACGGCTGGAAATATCATTGATATCCGCCGCGCGCCCGCGCATATAGTCATCGTCCATGCTTAAGAAAATGGCTGCGCACTGTTCGCCTGTCACAAATACCGCGTATTCCGCATTGACCTTGTCCTGCTCGATCATGCCCGTAATGCCTTCTACGAAATCCAAATCCTCCAAAAGCATCTGATGAGCTTCAAAAATCTCCGCTTCTGCCTCTCCCACGTCGCGCATGGTTTTTTCCTTCAGAAGCGCGAGCTGTCCGGCTGCCTTCTCCTTTGCTGCCATATAGCGGGCAATCTCGGCCTGCGGGTCCTCAATGGCCCTCTTATCTACCACCTGCGCCGCCTTCTTGTACACGAACAGCTTTCCGATTGCCACTCCGGCAAATACGCTCTTGCCTTGACGTGTTTCCATAGAATTCATACCTCCCTATTCCAGTTCCGTAATATTCCGGTAAACCTTTTTACCTTTAGTATACCCTCAATTATACAGAAGAAGCCGGGCTTTCCTGCACAATGAGGGTAACACTTGAATTGTAAATAGTATACTAGTTATTACCATAAAAGTCAATGGTAATTGGGACTTATGTCCACCGCTGCGGTTTTTTTTACGGATCGCTTCGTAATATTGCAAAAAAGGAGCTTCTCTACAGCAGTATTCTGCAAAAAAACTCCTTTTTCTGACTTTTTCCATACCCTGCATCTTTAGGATGCCAAGTCCTGCTCCGGCTTATACTTAATTTACGTCACTTAAGCGAAGCGCCTTTTTGCGGTACTCGGGAAAATTATCTCTTTACTTTGGACAGCGCTGCCGGATCTGCAATGACAGTTACATCTGGATGGAACTGGATGATAGAAGCGGGAACCTGAGGCGTTACCTCTCCGCAGAGGGCCGCAGCCGTAATGTCCGCCTTATCCTCTCCGCTGATAATCATCAGAAGCTTTCTTGCGCGCATAATGGTTCCGATTCCCATCGTGTAAGCCTGACGGGGTACGTCGTCTGCGGAAGCAAAGAAGCGCTTGTTGGCCTCGATGGTCATCTCTGTCAAATCCACACAGTGGGTATCACTGTCAAAGAAGCTGCCCGGCTCGTTGAAGCCGATATGTCCGTCATGTCCGATGCCCAGAAGCTGGATATCCACACCGCCCAGAGAACGGATCATCTCTTCGTAGCGCCGGCCCTCTTTTTCCGGGTCCGGCTGTGTTCCGTCGGGTACGTGGGTACGGGACGGATCGATGTTGATCCGGCTGTAAAGGTGCTTGTTCATAAAATAGTAGTAGCTCTGGTCATTGCTGTGATCCAGTCCGCGGTACTCGTCCAGATTCACCGTAGCTGCCTTGGAGAAGTCCAAATCTCCGCTTTTGCACCACTCTGCCAGACAGTCATAGGTTCCGATGGGGGTGGATCCTGTTGCCAGTCCCAGTACGCTCTCCGGCTTTAAGGTCACCTGTGCCGCCAGGATATGTGCTGCCTTTCTGCTCATGTCCACATAGTCTTTTGCTTCGATAATTCTCATTTTGTCCTCCTATTCCAGTTCCGTAATAGCTTTCCCGATACACCTAGCCTAAATCAATTTCCAGTCACAAGTGCATGTGCCTGCAAATCGATTTGTGCACCATGAGAGCGATTACTGATTTCCAGTTCCGTAATAGCTCTGTTATCTCTGTTTTCCGGCTGGTTTTTTATACCTTAATTGGTTAATCCTATCTTAACAAACCCCCCATTCTTTGTCAACGAATTACCCGCTTTTGAAAAGGAAAACTGCCCGGCATCTTCTTTTTGCCGAACAGTTCTTATTTTTCCATACCTCTTCTGTTATGATTCACTCCGGATAAGCGGCACACCCGCTACTTTGCATCCTCTTCCGCAGCGTCCGTTTCTTCAGCTGCCTCTTCCATATCTTCCGCCATCGCTTCCGATTTCTCAGCCGCCTCGTCCGGGTTCTCGTCTTCCTCGGAAACTATCTTTACCTGGCCGCTCTCAAGCTCCTGAATAGCCATAGAAAGCGGTTTCTTCCCGTCGCCGGGCACCAAAGGCTGCTCTCCTGCGATAATCTGACGTGCGCGCTTGGAGGTGGCCAGCACAATCGAATAACGGCTGTTCACCACGGGAGTTTCTCCTTCCTCCACGCCGCTGTTTACTACTTTCATCAAATCTGTGTATGACGGATGTAACATGCAATCACCCTATCCTTTCTGTTATTCTGAATATCCCTGCAATATTATTTTGAAAATGCTTTTAATTCCTCACGAATGTCATGAAGCAGCTCCCCGCACCGAAGTGTGCGGCTGTGCTCACACCGTACAATTTGATGCACATGCTCCGCACATGCCTCCAAATCGTCATTTATCACAAAGTAATCGTAATCCTCAATTCCTTCCGCTTCCTCCACGGCCCTTTTAAGGCGGTTCTCAATCACTTCAGGGCTTTCGGTTCCCCGCTTTGTCAGACGACGCTTAAGCTCCTCTGCGCCGGGCGGTGATACAAAAAGCAGCACCGTATCCGGAAACCGTTCCTTCACCTTCCTGGCTCCCTGGATCTCGATCTCGAGTATCACATCCTGCCCCTGTTCAAGCTGCTGCTCCACATAGGCTTTGGGCGTCCCATAATAATTTCCCACATAGCAGGCATATTCAATCAACTGCCCTTCTGCTATCATCTGCTCAAATTCTTCCCTGGTTTTGAAGAAATATTCCCTTCCCTCTTCTTCTCCTTCTCTCGGCTTTCGCGTAGTCGCGGAAACAGAAAGGGCATAATTCTCATATCGGCGAAGCAATTCCTTCATCAGAGTCCCTTTTCCAGCACCGGAAAAACCGGATACCACCAGCAATATTCCTCTCTTCTCCATTCTGCTCCCTCTACTCAATATTCTGAATCTGTTCCCGTATCTTTTCAATTCCCGTTTTCAATTCAATTGCCCGATTGGATACCTCCAGATCATTTGCCTTGGACAAAATTGTATTGGACTCCCGGTTCATCTCCTGCGCAATAAAGTCCAGCTTGCGCCCTACGCTGTCTTTTTCCTCCAGAACCGCCTTTGTATGCTCAATGTGGCTTCTTAAGCGCACCAATTCTTCGTCCACACAAATCTTATCTGCGAAAATAGTAACCTCCGCAGCCAGACGGCTTTCCTCAATCTGTGCATCAGCCAACAGCTCGTGAACCTTGTCCTCCAGCTTTTTCCGGTACTCTGAGACAATCTTAGGAGAACGCTCCTCAATAAAGGCCACATGTGTCAGCATCTCGTCAAGCTTCTCTGTCAAATCCTTCTTTAGATTGCCGCCCTCCTTGGAACGTGTCTCCACCATCTGTACACAAGCTCCCCTTAATGCCTGCTCCAAAAGCTTCCACAGCTCTTCCTCATTATCCTGCGCTTCCTCCATAACCAACACATCAGGATAACGGGAAAGGGCGCCGGCCTTCACATCATTTTCCAGGCCAAATTCCTCAGACATCTGATTGAGATACTTTAAATACTCTGCCGCAAGCTCCCGGTTATACTTTAGGGAACCCTGTAGCTTTGAAAGATCTTCGCAAGTAATGAACAGATCCACTTTTCCCCGCTGAAGATAAGCTTTCAAAAGACTGCGGATAGCTGATTCAAAAAAATTCAGCTTTTTGGGCATCTTAATGTTCACATCCAGATACCTGTGATTCACGGATTTCATCTCTACCGTCATCTTCCGGTCGCCCTCGGACACCTCGCAGCGGCCGAACCCTGTCATACTTTTTACCATAATGGTTTATCTCCTGTGTACTGCTCATTTGGAATTTATTATAGATGAAATAAAAACTCACGTCAAGGATGTTGAAACATTATTTTCCAAAATCCATGCCCAGAAGAGTCAATCCCTTTGCAGGGGCTGTGGGACCTGCCGCCTGGCGATCGCGGGACTTTATTATATCCGGGACCACTTCCGGCTCCCGTATACCGCTTCCTATCTGAATCAGTGTTCCCGCAATAATTCTTACCATATTATAGAGAAAACCGTTTCCCGACACCTGAATCCGTATCAAGTCTCCCTCCTGCCTGACCTCCAGACCGTAAATCGTCCGGACCGTCGTCTCCGCCTGGGTGTGAATACTACAAAAGCTTTTAAAATCATGCTCTCCCAGAAAATACGGGCAAGCCGCTCTCATCCGCTCCACATCAAGAGGACGGCGATAAAAATAAGTGTTGAGCCGCTCACAGGGCAGTTCAAATTCCCGGTTCAGGATTCGATACTCATAATGCTTGGTACATGCACATTTCCTTGGATGGAAATCCGCATCCACCTCAACAGACCGCTGTATCCGTATATCCTCCGGAATACGGCTGTTGAGCGCATAGGAAATCTTTTCTCCGGGCATCCGAGACTTTGTATCAAAAACTGCTACATTTCCCAGAGCATGAACGCCGGAATCTGTGCGGCTGGCCCCAATCACCTGAATCTCCTCCCCAAAGAGCGCGGAAAGCTCCCGATTCAGCACGCCCTCTATGGTCTCTCCGTTCTTCTGCACCTGCCATCCGCAGTAATTGGTCCCGTCATAGGCCACTACCAATAAAATACGCTTCATAATACAATTCTCAATGTAATCATCACTGCCAGAAAAAGGACTACCGCCCCATAGGCCGCATAATCCCTTTTCACATACATCAGGGGCTTCATCTTGGTCCGTCCCTCTCCCCCATGATAGCACCGTGCTTCCATAGCCATAGCTAAATCATTGGCCCGGCGGAAGGCTGAGATGAACAGAGGTACAAGAAGGGGTACGAGATTTTTTGCCTTTTGCATCAGATTTCCGTTTTCAAAATCTGCGCCTCTGGCAATCTGGGCCTTCATGATCTTGTCTGTCTCCTCCAGAAGAATCGGAATAAACCTCAGAGCAATGGACATCATCATAGCCACCTCGTGAACGGGAACCCGCATCTTTTTCAGGGGTCCCATAAGACGTTCCAGACCATCCGTCAAATCATTGGGCGTCGTAGTCAGTGTCATCACCGAGGAACCCACTATGAGATAAATCAACCGGATCGCCATAAAAACTGCCGTCCGAAGTCCCACATCTGTGATCCTGAGCTTCCATATCTGCACCAGAATCCGATCGCCTGGCGTTAAAAACAGATTAAAGACCACTGTTATCATTAAAATCATGACAATCGCCTTCAAGCCCCGGACCATAAAGGAAAAAGGCACCTTTGACAGCTTAATTACCATTGCAAGAAATACCGTTGCCGCAAGATACCCCGGCCAGCCCTTGGCCACAAACAGCGCCGCAATAAATGCCAGAGTTGCCGAAAGCTTTACTCTCGGGTCCAATTTATGAAGAATGGAATCTGCCGGATAGTATTGTCCCAGCGTAATATCTCTAATCATCACCTGTCTCCTACATGCCTGCATATCTGATTTCAAAAGCGGCAAACCGCCTATGCAGTGCTGGTTTCATGAATCAATTGTGCTCTTTTGACCTCAGAGCATCCAAAATCGTGTCTCGCGCCTCTTCTATCGTTGTGGCATCCTCATCCACGGAAAATCCCCTTTCCCGTAAGGCATGCATAATATATGTTACCTGAGGCGCCGCCAAGCCCACCTGCTCCAGCTCTTTATAATGGCAGAACACCTCTCTTGGAGTGTCGTCAAAGAGAACCTCTCCCTGATTCATCACAACAATCCGCTCCGCATATTTTGCCACGTCTTCCATACTATGGGAAACCAATACAATTGTAATTTTTTTCTCTTGATGAAGCAGACTGATCTGATCCAGGATTTCATCCCTGCCTTTTGGGTCCAGTCCCGCCGTAGGCTCGTCCAGCACCAGAATCTCCGGCTCCATCGCCAATACTCCGGCTATGGCCGCCCTCCGCTTCTGACCTCCGGAAAGCTCAAAGGGCGACTGATAATAAAATTCCTCCCCCAGCCCCACCATCGTAAGGGCTTCCTTTGCCTTCTTTTCCGCTTCTTCCCTGGAAAGTCCCTGATTCTTTGGGCCAAAGCAGACATCGCTCAACACATCCACCTCAAAAAGCTGATGCTCCGGATATTGAAATACCAGACCCACCTTGCTTCTTAGACGGCGCATATCATAGCCCGCACCATAAATATCCTCTCCATGAAAATAAATATGGCCCTCCGTAGCCTTCACAAGACCATTCAAGTGCTGCACCAAAGTGGATTTTCCGGAACCGGTATGACCGATCAGCCCCACAAATTCCCCTTTCCGAAGCTCCAGGCAGATATCCTTTAAGGCATGAATCTCGTATGCCGTTCCCTGGCCGTATACATAATTCACATGATCTAATTTAATTGACATAATGCTTCCACCAACTCTTCCCTGGTCAGAATCCCATCCGGCAGATCGACGCCCGCCTTTTTCAGCTCATAAGCCAAGAGGGTCGCCTGAGGTACATCCAGACGATAAGCTTTCAGCTTATCCACCCGGGAAAATATCTCTCTTGGAGTGCCCTCCATCACCACCTTGCCCCGATCCATCACTACCACTTTATCCGCATAGATAACCTCTTCCATGTAATGAGTAATGAGAATCACTGTGATTTCTTCCACCTGATTTAAAGCCCGCACCGCCCGAATGACTTCTTTACGTCCATTGGGGTCCAGCATTGCCGTAGGTTCGTCCAAAACAATGCACTTGGGATGCATGGCCACCACACCTGCGATGGCAACTCTCTGCTTTTGCCCTCCGGACAGCTTATTGGGAGAGTGATGGCGGTACTTTAACATATTGACTGCTTTCAAGCTCTCCTCTACGCGCTCCCAGATTTCCTTAGTGGGAACGCCCATATTCTCGGGTCCGAAACCCACGTCCTCTTCCACAATCGTGCCGATGATCTGATTGTCCGGATTCTGAAATACCATCCCTGCGCTCTGACGAATCTCCCAGAGATGAGCTTCCTCCCTCGTATCCTTTCCGTCTACCCACATGGTACCGCCCGTAGGCGTCAGGATTGCATTCATATGCTTGGCCAGAGTAGACTTTCCGGAGCCATTGTGCCCTAAGATCGCTACAAAGTCGCCTTTTTGCACCTGCAAAGTAACCTGATCCACCGCCCGGGTTACATCTGCCTCACGGCCTTCTTCATCATATTTTTTATATTCATATACCAGGCCATGAGCCTGAACCATCTCATTTTTCATGGTTCTTCCAACCTCTCCTTAGTATAACTCTCATAAACAAAGTTTACGTGAATTATATAAGCTCTTAAATGCTGCTGTCTATTCTATAATATCTCATGGGTTTTTGCAAGAAAAACGTTCATAACCGTATGCATTTGTATAGACTTCACGCCAATCAGCAGAGTGACGGACCTGGTGTAAAAGCAGCCTTCGCTTCACTGATTGGCGTGGATTTGAATTACAGTCAACACTTTATACGATTGATTTATAATTTCTTCAACTTGGCAAATGAAGCAAACAGCCGCTTAATTCCGGCGGTATCAAATTCCACCTTCACCTCATAATCCTTCTTCCCCTCCGTGATATCCAGAACCGTTCCATCCCCAAACTTAATATGGCGCACCCGATCTCCCGCCGCATATTCCAATCCGGACGCCTTATTCACCGTAAGGGTCTGTGATTCGTAAGGTTTCACACGAAAACTCTCCTTCGACTGAATCCATGCATCCTGCATGGCACCGTTGGAAAGCTTCTCCATGCTTCGGCCCTGGGTTTTATTTCCGCGCTCCAGATATTCATCGGGAATCTCCCGGATAAATCTGGAAACCGCATTGTACATGGTCTGTCCCCGGATCATCCGCTGCCGGGCCGCTGTCAGCATCAGCTCCTTTTTTGCCCGGGTGATGCCCACATAGCAGAGCCGCCGTTCTTCCTCAAGCTCCTCCTCCGGATTCTCGCCGTTGAGCGACATGTAGCTTGGAAAAATGCCCTCCTCCATGCCTGCCATATAAATGTAAGGAAATTCCAAGCCCTTCGCACTGTGTAAGGTCATCAGAATCACGTAATTACTGCTCTCCTCCAGGCTGTCGATATCCGCTACCAGAGCAACCTCCTCCAGAAATCCGCTTAAAGTCGGTTCCTCTGCCGATTCCTCATAAGCGGCAATCTTACTGATCAGTTCGTCAATATTTTCAATCCGCCCCTTGGATTCATCCGTCCCTTCCGCTTCAAGCTCTTTGATATAGCCCGTTTCCTCCAAAAGCTCCTTTGTCAGCTCTACCAGCGGCGTATGTCCCAGCTTGTCCTGCATCGTCTCTATCAGGGCGGTAAAGGGCCGGATCTTACCGGCGCTTCTTCCAAGGTTCGGAATCTCCTCGGCCCGGACAAGGGCGTCATAAAATCCGATTCCATAGGCTGCCGCATAATCTCCCACCCGATTCAGCGTCGTGGCGCCGATTCCCCGCTTGGGCATATTGATCACCCGGCGCACGGCTATCTCATCCCTTCCGTTATCAATGGTTTTCAAATAAGCCAGTACATCCTTAATCTCCCTCCGGGCGTAGAAATTCACGCCGCCGATGAGCTTGTAAGGAATCCCCGCCAGAATCAATTTTTCCTCAAAAAGACGGGACTGGGCATTGGTCCGGTACAGGATAGCATGATCCTGGTAATCCGCCTTCCGGTCCCGCACATGGCGGCTGATATCCCCGATGATCAGCTCCGCTTCCTCAAAGGCGTTGGGAAGCAGGCGGAAGGCAATGGGATTCCCCTCATCGTTTTCCGTCCAGAGCCGCTTTTCCTTGCGCCCGTAATTGTTGCGGATCACCTCATTTGCCGTGTTTAAAATATTCCGGGTGGAACGGTAATTCTGCTCCAGCTTAATCACCCGGGCGTCGGGAAATACCTTCTCAAAATTCAGAATATTGTAAATATTGGCCCCCCGGAATTTGTAGATGGACTGATCGTCGTCACCCACCACGCAGAGATTCCGATATTTTCCCGCAAGGAGGCTGATAAGCTTAAACTGGGCCGTGTTCGTATCCTGATATTCGTCCACCATCATATAGCGGAAGCGATCCTGATACGCCTCCAGGATCTCCGGGCAATTCTGAAACAGCTCCACAGTCTTTACAATCAGATCGTCAAAATCCAGGGCATTGTTTCGGCGAAGCTGTGCCTGATACTCCTTGTAGGCTTCCGCCAGAAGCTTCTTCTGCCAGTCCGTTCCGGCGGCAATCGCCATCTCCATAGGAGAAACCAGCTCGTCCTTCGCCCGGGAAATGACACTCATCAGATACCGCTCCTTATAAACCTTTGTATCGATGTTCAGCCTCTTGCACACATCCTTCATAACCGTCTTCTGATCGTCCGTGTCATAGATGGAAAATGTGGTGTCAAAGCCCAGATGGCCGATATAACGGCGCAGAATCCGCACGCAGGTGGAATGAAAGGTCGCCACCCAGACACTGTCCGCTCCCTGGCCTACCAGATTGTTCACGCGCTGCCGCATTTCTCCCGCCGCCTTGTTGGTAAAGGTGATAGCCATAATATTCCAGGGGCTTACCCCCTGCTCCATCAGCCAGGCTATCCGGTGAATCAAAACTCTTGTCTTTCCGGATCCGGCCCCCGCCAAAATCAGAAGCGGTCCTTCTGTGTGAAGCACCGCCTCCTTCTGCTCCGGATTTAAGCTGTCATATATACTCATGTATGTCTCCATTTCGCCGCCTGAACCGGCGTTTTCTATCTATAATAATGCTTTCCGGGTAACTTGTGTCGTACTCTCCATATGTATGTTTTCGGTTATCGCTTGCAAGCCGGCGCTTTTATACCAGCTTTTTCCCGCAATTAGGGCAGAAATTCGCTCCGCTTGTCTTAGTTCCGCAGTCAGGGCAAAAATTCGGGGCTGTTCCCCCTGCTGTCTGCTGCGGCGCCGCGGACTGCATCTGTTGATTCTGCTGCATCTGAGCCGCCATCTGCTGCCCCATAGACAAGCCCATAGCAATGCCTGCCATATCGGAGGCCGTCCCGCCGCCTTTTCCGGAAGCAATGGCTTCTCCCATAGCTACCTGCTGGAAGCGCCCCACATCGCCGATCATGCTCTGGGCCGCCGCCTTTTCCGCCATTTTCTGTACTTCCTCCGGGTAATTAAAGCTGGAAATGGCAAAGCTTGTGATGCTGATTCCGATTTTCAGCATTTCCATATCCAGATCTTCCTGGATACCTCTCCCGATCTCGGAGGCGTTGACCTGAAGATTGAACATATCACGGCCTTCTTTTGCTATCCATTTCATCAGAAGCTGATCCAGCATAGAGGTAATACGCTCTTTCACCTCTTCCACCGAATACTGCTGGCGGATTCCGGCAATCCGTTCAATGAATATATCATAATCCGCCACTTTACAGCTAAAGGTTCCGAAAGATCGGACGGGCATGCCGCCCGGAAGTCCCGGCGCCGGTATCAGAACAGGATTCTTGGTTCCCCACCTGACAAGAACCTCCTTCGTATTGATAAACAGAACCTCCGCACGAAGACCGCTGTTAAAGCCGAATTTGAAGCCCTTTAATGTGGAAAGGAAGGGGATGATCTGCGATTCGATGTCGTAGCTTCCGTCGTCCCGGAACACGCCCTCCACTTTGCCGTTGTACAAAAAAATAGCATCCTGGCCCGGCTTTATAATCAGGCGGCTTCCTTTTTTGATCTCCTTGTTGCTCCATTTCCAGAAAAGTATGTCATCCCGAAATTCCTGCCATTCTACTACGTTGGCAAATTGTCCTCCGAATAAGCCCATGCCGCTTCCTCCTCTATCTCATAATCATATAATTGCCCTTCTTCCCAAACAGGCAGGGTATCAGCCCTCATATGCGGGCCGCTGCCGTACCAGTATACCAATGCAAGGATCAGTAAAACCGCAAACACAATCATTCCAATCCGCACAGGGCTTTTGGGATAATCGCCTTCTACCCTTCCACTCTGTCCGTTGATCAGCACGCGGTATTGCTTTCCTTTATATGTATAGGCCGTGGAATACATGGGAAGAAGCACATGCTTGTAGGTTTCCTCCTGATAGTCCGCCCGGACGCAGATGTCCGCCGCCTCGTCATATTTGGAGAGCACCTCACTGCGGGCCATGCTTTCCAGCTCCCGTTCCATAGTTCCTACCGCCTCACTGTGGGCCACATTCAGATCTACCGTATAACACTCCGCACCGTAACCGGACAAATACTCCGGCGCATAGGATACTATCTGCTGTGTGCCGTAGTATCCGGTCCGCCGCAGAAGCCTTGCATCTATTTTCTCGGAGGCCGGCACCAGAATATCATCAAAAAAATGACGGAGATTTCCTGAGGTGGGATACCAGTCGGTTACAATCTGATGTTCTGTCTTTCCGTCCGCTCCTTTCCGGGTAACGGTCCGGTGGCGCCCTCCAAGCGCCGTATAGCGGGCATTCACCTTGGCGTCAAAGGTCCAGTAGGGCACATAGATGCCCTGAAGCCGGTCCTTCTGATACAGATGCTTCAGCTCGCCGGGGGCCAGCCAACGTCCCTTGAGCCATTGACGGAACAATTCTCCCACTCGGTTTTTATCCACCTGAAAAGGCAGCACTCCGTCCGGAATCACCGCGTCTGCTTCCCGATCCGCCAGTACATAATCCGATCCGCAAAATGGACATTCTGCCGCTCTGCTGGTTCCGTCCACCTCAATCCGGGCGCCGCAGCCCCTGCACTCCATCGTGTGCGTCGTCTTTTCACTTGCCCGAATTGTCTTCATGGCATGCTGCGTAAGGCTGTGCTCCACCAGACAGCTCCGGTCCCGGACTATGGGGACTACCTTATCACAATTCGGGCATTTAAGGCTCTGTGTGGCCACGTCGAACTCCATGACTCCGCCGCAGCCCTCACAGTAATAAATTCTTTCTTCCATGCTTTACAGCCCCATCTTTGCCTTCAGCGCCGCCAGCTCATCGTCTACGGATGAAACGGCGTTGTCCTCATCATATTTTGCGGCCAGATCGTCGATACTGTCTGTCTCGGAATTTAATTCGGACATGGCATTTGCCTCGTCCAGCATCCGATCCACCTTTGCTTCCATGCGGTCGAAGGCCGCCATAGCTTCCCCTGCTCCGGACACGCTTGTGCCCATTTTGTTGAGCTTTTCCTGGGTCTTGGCAACTGCCGCCTTGGCCTTGATGGAATCGCGCTTGTTCCGAAGGTTCTCCAGATCCTTTTCCAGCTTGTCATGCATCTCTTTCATCTTGGCCGCATTGGCTGCCGCCAGATCACATGCCTGCTGTAAGCCGGCCTGCTTGCCCGCAAGCTCGCCCTTTTTCTCAAGAAATCTGCGGGCGTCATTGTCATTGCCTGCCGTCAGGGCCTTTTCCGCGTATCGCTGCATCTTGGCAATCTCATCCTGACACTCGGACAGCTCGCGCTTTGCCTTCGTTTCCGTGGCCATGACGGCTGCTGTCTCTGCTTTTACGTTCCGCATGTCTTCTTCAATGTCTCTGATATATTTGTCAATCATCTTTTCCGGATCTTCCGCCTTATCCAGAAGTGCGTTGATGTTTGCTGACATAATGTCGCCGAATCTCTTTAAAATGTTTGCCATGATATCCTCCTATTAAAAGTCGCTGCGCGACGGCACTAAAGGGTAAAGTCGCTTCGGCACACATGTAATGAGAGAAACTTTTATTCGAAAGGCACTTATAAAAGTTCCTCTCTTGCGTCTTTGCGACTTTACCGTCCAGCCAAAAGTATTTCTTATAAACACTTGACATTTCTTAGCTGGACTATTCCGGTTCCGTAATATCCCCGAGTTCCTTTTACATTATAATACATTCAAAAGATTCTGTCATTCTTTTATTAGAAAGAAAATTCTTAAAAAAAATTAAATATATTTACCTCTTGTCATATAGTTTTTAATACTATATAATGGATTTTGAGGTGATTGTACATGACAATTGATGTTCAAAATATTCTGGAAAGTATATTGGAAAGTCTGAACCGCATTGACTATATCCGTCCGGAGGATGTTCCGGGAATTGATTTATATATGGATCAGGTGACCACCTTCATGGACCGTGAGCTGGCGACCTCCAAGCGTTATGAGGAGGACAAGATTCTGACGAAAACCATGATTAATAATTATGCCAAGAACAACCTGCTTCCTCCCCCGGAAAAGAAAAAGTACTCCAAGGAGCATTTGCTTCTGCTGATTTTCATTTATTACTTTAAAAATATTCTCTCCATCAGCGATATCCAAAGTCTTCTCTCTCCATTGACAGAGAAGTATTTCCATACGGATCACGCGATTAAGCTGGATTCCATTTACAGCGAAGTATTCAGTCTGGAGAAGTCGCAGATCGAAGCTATGAAAGAAGATTTGGTCAACAAATACCGTATTGCAGGAGAGACCTTTGAGGGAGCTTCCGGGCAGGACAGGGATTTCCTGCGGCTCTTTTCCTTTATCTGCATGCTCAGCTTTGACGTCTATGTGAAAAAACAGGTGATTGAAAAGCTGATTGACCAGCTTCCGGAGCCGGACAAAAAGGGAAAGAAAAAAGAAAAGGGAGCGGATACCGCTTCACAGTCTTCATAAGCTTGTAAAGTAATTCTATTTTATGAAAAATAAGGGTATCACTTATCATCTGCCGGATGATTTTGTGACGCCCTTGTTCTTTTTTGAAAGTTAAAGCCCCTTCGGCATTGACCGCAGGAATAAAATCTTTCTTGATTTCCGGAGCTTTTTACATATATCTTCCGGTTTATATATCCTGTTTTTCAAGATATTCCATATATCTTGCTACCATAAGCGCAATTTGGAAGGTCAGTGCATCCTCGAAAATGCGAATGTCCAGCCCCGTTGTTTTCTGAAGCTTCTCCAAACGGTATACCAGTGTATTGCGGTGCACGAATAATTGGCGGGCTGTCTCTGACACATTCAAATTATTTTCAAAGAACTTCTCTATGGTCGTCAAGGTTTCTTCATCAAAGGTGCCGGGCAGATTGTCACCAAGAACCTCCACCATAAACATCTTGCACAGGGACAGAGGCAGCTGATAAATCAAGCGCCCCAGGCCCAAAGTATGATAAGACACCACATTTTTCTCCGGATAGAATATCTCTCCCACATCGAGAGCCATTCGGGCTTCCTTATAAGAACGGGACACATCCTTGAGCTGGCTTACAATTGTTCCGTAGGACACGCGCACGGAGCCTGCTGACTCCGTATTCAGCATCTCCACCAGCATACATGCTGTCTTTTCCAACGCCTCATAGCCGGCATCTTCTCCAATCTCTTTCACCACTACTACATTGTTCTCATCAACCGCCGTGATTACATCCTGTCCCTCCGGCGCAAACGTACTGCGCGCAGTCTCTAATGTAATTACATCCTCTTCCCCTTTTGTCTCTATCAAATATACAACACGCAGGGTATCCTGATTGATATGGAGCTTCTTAGCCTGATTGTTAATATCTACCACAAGCAGATTGTCAAGGAGCAGATTCTGAATAAAATTATTCCGGTCAAAGCGCTGCTTATAAGCTACAATCAGCCCCTCCAGCTGCTTTACCGCTATCTTACCGATCATATAGGCGTCGTCGCTTGTGCCCTTTACCAACAGCACATATCCCAACTGACCTTCATCATAAACTTTAAAAAAATGAAAGCCCTGTAGACTCTGGCTTTCAGCAGGAGAATCCGCAAATGCACCCAGTATGTCCTTCGAAATCTCTCCCATGTCAAAGGTTGCCGCAACCCGGCTGCCGTTTACATCCAACACACACAAATCTATCCTTGTAATTCCACGCAAATCATCTATTGTTGCCTGTATAATTTGATTAGAAATCATCCACTTTCTCCTCCTGCGCTGATTGGTATATGATTTACTATTATAAGTGGAATTTTGGCAAAAGTAAAGGGCACATTTTATAGGATATTGTATAAAAAACAACCTGTGTTTAAATTATAGACTATTTTATATGAATTTTTTTCATTTATTTTTGGTTAAAATTTTTTTATCATTTTTCTTGACATTCTTCTCTCCTAATGCTATTATAATCTAGCGTGTTGCGCGTAGATGCTGCTGTGGCTCAGTCGGTAGAGCGTCGCATTGGTAGTGCGGAGGTCACGGGTCCGATTCCCGTCAGCAGCTTGATGAAAAGTACCGTGTTTACGGTACTTTTTGTTTTTATGACAATATTCGGAATAAATTTAGTTATAACTTATAATTCTTAGGCTTGCCTATTAAAGAAATCCCGGGATTGCTCCCGGGGCCTCTCTTTATTGCTCATAATCTCCGCATATTTTGGGCAAGCTGTAATGTACAAACCATTTTTAAACCGCACAGCGGCCGCATCAATCTAGAGATCAGGCCGCTTTCGCGTTCTACAAAATCAAAAAGCATTCCTATAGAGAATGAAATTTGAACTTTGACAAAATAAAATCTCCCCGTATGATGTATATGAGTTTGACGACTTAATACATCAGAAGACAAAGGAGA
>CAJTDE010000003.1 GCA_910574835.1 Clostridia bacterium
AAAGAAAAAATAAATTTGCAAGAGTATTGGGAAATAAAAAAAGCCTTATTTCAAGGTGTTGAAAGAGGATAGGACATACGATTTGCTTCGAAAGAATATGGTGTTAACTTCTAAAGACGGGGTTCTGGAGACAATCCGTATCTGCAAGGCTCAGAATGTACTGGGCGAGCATCTGTCAGGGCGTGAAAAGGAGGTTGTGGATATTATGATGACATTGTTTAATGAAGAATATATTTTAAAAACTTATGTGGAAAGTAAAGAGAAAGAAGCCTCGGAGAAAACAAAAATAGGATTAGCTCAAAAACTGTATAAGAAAGGAAATTCTGTAGGAGATATTGCAGATATTCTTGATTCCTCTGTAAAAGAAGTGGAGCAGTGGCTTGGACTTGTCAGAGCTTAATGACATTGTACTATACAATTATATAATCTAAAACGGCCGGCGGAATATGATTATATATTTTTGTCTTATCATGTGATAGGTTTTGTTGGATAGTGATTTACCCACAAATTATATTACTGGTATAATGACAATTTCGAGAATTAGTGTTATAGTGATTACAGTTAGAACAAAGCGGACCGGATGAGTCCAGAAAGGAAAGAATCATGGCAACAGTTAATTTCGCAGCGAATGCTTTCGCATATTATCTGCATAGCGAACATTATGAGGCACTGTTCAGCAAAGAAAAAGAACAGAGTCTGGTTAAAATGCGCTCATGTAAGGTAAGAAAACGGCGAAAAACTGTGTGATATCCGGGTAGGACTATAAAAAGCCTGCCGGAAGCAAGACATGGATTTGTGTACCGCTTATCTTGTATGAGGTAGGCGGTATTTTTATGCTCCATTAGCTCAGATGGGAGAGCACTCGACTTTTAATCGAGTGGTCATGGGTCCGAGGTCCATATGGAGCATGACCGCCTGGATATTGAATTTTGATAACAGGAGGTGAAAGACATGGTAAATCTGCCAACCATAGATATGACAGGAACAGGACAGAACATCAACAGACTGCGGAAGCAGGCAGGATTATCCGTAAAGGATTTACAGGATATTTTTGGTTTTGCCACACCGCAGGCCATATACAAGTGGCAGCAGGGCGCAGCTCTGCCTACCATAGATAATCTGGTGGTGTTAGCGGCAGTCCTGCAGGTACGACTGGATGATATTCTGGTCATAGATGTAGCGGCCCAGATGCAGATTGGCGCATGATATAGAAAAGAAAGAACATCGTTGATTCGCAGGCTGTAAATGCCTGCAGCAAGGTCCCCTGGTCTAAAGGTCAGGACACCGGCCTTTCAAGCCGGAGGTATTGGGTTCAAGGTCTACGCTCCGCTTCGGTCGGTGCTAAGCGTGGTCCGCTGGACCACAGCACCCCATGGGGATCGTTATGGCTCCTTAGTCTAAAGGTTAGGACGCTGGCCTCTCAAGCCGGAAATGATGGGTTCAAGCCCCACAGGAGCTACTGTGGCTATAGGACAATGGTAGTCCGGCAGATTGTGGCTCTGCTTATGGGGGTTCGATTCCCCCTGGTCACCCCATGGATGGGTATGCCTAGTGGCGAGGGCAGCGGACTGTAAATCCGTCACAAAGAAACACCGCAGGTTCGAGTCCTGCCCCATCCATTTTCCGTTTGCGTGTCCGAGAGGTCTATGGTGTCACCCTGCTAAGGTGGTGTGCGGCAACGCACCGAAGGTTCGAATCCTTCCGCAAACGCTTTGAGCCAGAGCAAATCCATTTTTGTTTTAGATATTGTTTAAAAGGTTATTTATCTTAATATTTTATTGATTCTTATATAATAAATTTGTTAATTCTGTAACAGTAATTTTTCCATTTGTATATTGTTCCCAGATATCATCATAATTCAGATTTCTTATGTGGGCAACTAATTTACCAGGAGATTCATTGTGCAAGCAAGTGGATAAACCTTCATTTATCTTATCCATGATGAAGTTCAAGGATTTGATTCTGAATTTGTCTTGAAGAATTTTTCTGTACAATATATAACTATCTGAAAGACCATCATTTCCAAAGTGCCAGCCTATGGATTTTGTTTTCTTTAAAAATTCAAGCCGTTTTTTCTTTAAATGAATATTAAAATCATATCCATCGGTATTTTCAGATGTTAATAGTCCAGCAGATGTCACATCACATTTTTTTATTTTTTTACATAAGTGAAGAAAGTGTTTTTTTCTATATCCAAGCTCTTTAATATTTAAGCTAATTAGTCCATCAGCCATAAGCTCTGTTTCAATAATATTGCCATTAAATCCATATGTATATAAAATATATTTATTTCCTATTCTTTGTTTAATAACTCCCTTGACTTCTCCAATATCTAGAGCAGAAATATTTTGTTTCACAGGGATATTTTTATTTTCGTCAGATTTTTCTTGGGTATACTGCGGCTGAAGGTAAATATATGCTTGCCCATAGCTCAATAGACTATGCATTATGCTACTAATAGTTTGTTCAAGTTTATAATGCAAATTGTGATAAGTTGTAGCATATAAAAGAGTTTCTGCAATACATCCTTTTGGCTCAAAAGCGAAGAAATCCTTAGTTGTATCATTTTCACCTAAAATAGAAGAAAAACCGGTTGACAAATCTTCAAAAAACCGGTATGAATATGGATTATTTGATAATGAATGATATAGCCTTTTAACACTTTTTTTCGTTTTAAATGGATTATGCATTCAGCTTATCCTCCCAGGAATATCTTGTACGAAATTTTTTCTCTTCTGGCAACATCGGATTGATGCAAAGTACCCAATATACTTCTGATGGATCTGTAGTAAATCCCATACTTTCAAAGTTTTGACAAAAAGCATTTAGTAATTTGCTTTCTGTTTTTAACTTCATGCCAAATAAATCATATTCTGTTTGATATATTTCAGAATTTTTAATTGCCTGCGCTACTCTTTGCTTCCATTCAGTTTCAAGAAAACCTCGATATCCAAAACCAATCCAAGATTTATCTCTGTCTTGAATGTATTTGATGAAAGTTTCAGCAAGTTCTGTTCCTTCAGAATCGTCAGTAAAAATTTTCGCAGTAACAGTGTTTACAATTTCTTTCCAGTCTTTGTTTGAATTGAACTCACCCCACAATATGGCCAGTCCACCTATTTGAGCCCATTCTGCTATTGGGGAAGTAAATGCGTAATATACAAATTCTATTTTATACACATCCTTTTTCTTTATAAAATCTGTTCTAATATATTCTTGATATAAAAGCATAAGCTTGGACAGATTTTCAAAGTCTACTTGAAACTGCGAAATATTGTTTTGAGTAATGGCGTTTATAGCATCATCACAAATGTGGTTATAGCTTTCACCAAGGAAGTCTGGATACTCGTCTCTCTTTTCCCATGTTTTAATGGAAAATTCACTTGAACATTTAAGTAATAAAGACGGAATCGTATTTTTCCATTTTTTAATTGTCTGCTTTAAAATTTCGACTTTTAGTTCATCCCAAATAAGTGCCTGATCAATATGGTATTCAGAAAATTCTTTTTCTTTAAGCTCTATTACTTCCAAAAGTCTTGAAAGTTTAGATTCATATTCATAAAATCTCAGAGAAATTATACAGGACTCAAATAACATTTTCTTTTCATAAAGATACTGACCTAATCGGAATGAGTTATCGATACCC
Source organism: Clostridia bacterium (assembly GCA_910574835.1). GTDB lineage: Bacteria > Bacillota > Clostridia > Lachnospirales > Lachnospiraceae > Laedolimicola. The sequence continues at coordinate 3,647 of CAJTDE010000003.1, forward strand.
TCTCGGATTGCATCTATTAAGCTGTTAATATATACATGCGCTTCTTTTGCTACATTTTGCGCAATTAACCAATCTGGCGTTAGACGCTTTTTTTCGACTTGTATTTCTGTTATGATTTTATTATAGAAATCTAGTTGCTCTTTTCCTCTGAACAGTTCACATTTATCGAGAGGTTTACCTTTGTCAATTATACTGATTGCATTTGATATAAATTTTTTTATATCGAGGTTTTCACAATATTTTTTAGATTCCAAAACAATACCTAAATAAAGCAAAGAGATTTGTTCTACAATTCCAGCAAAAATTTTGTTTTCCTCATCATCTTGTTTTTCGATGTCTGTTGCTAACTTTTCTACAAGTTCCCGCAGGTAGTTAATTTGATTGACAAAATAGTTCACTTCCTTACTATTTATTGCGATTTCGCATATAGTGTCAAAGCATGATAAATATGTATATAGTGAGGAATAATTACTGGTTTTACACAAATACAAAATACATTTCCGATTTATTGAAAATATTTCATTCTCAAACCACCAATAATCATGTTCTGCTTTAGAAGGTAAAATTGTTCCAGTTCTTAGTGCAGTGGAGGTCTCTATACTGTCTGTAAGATGCCATTTCTGATATTTTTGAGTATTTCTGAACCAATAAGAATCTCTTGGAATATACCTCTTTATTTCCCAATAAGCCTCCACGAGTGCAAGATTTTTACACATGAATTGTATCATTGTAGCAATATTATTTTCAGCTAAAGACTCTCCAAAACGCTGGATTTCATTTAAAAGTTTAAATTGATTCTCACAGATTTTTTGAAAATGGTTTTGGAAACTTGCATCATTTGAATATATTTTTTTATTTAAGTTATTCGAGATAATTCTATATAGGAGTCTATAAGAATCATCTGCTACACTATAAACGTCTGCTAACTGATAAGCTCTATTTCCTGCCACACTATAAGATATAATAACTACAATAGACCACAATATGATTGTGAAAACGGTTCCTAAACTTAAAGAACAATCTATAAGGATTTCTACAATTACAATAAATCCAAAGATAATATAATCAATAATTACACTGATGCATCTTTGGGTTAATCTGTCGCATTGAAATGCATTTGATACTGCTGCAGGGGCATTTGCATATTTAGATGAATATATGGAAGAAATATTAGCACAATATAAACCCAATATGACACCTGCTATGCTCAGACAACCAATAACGACAGCTGTAAAAATACTACCATCAATTTTGGCCAAACATTCCGCTTCCAATAGGATTCCATCAAGAAACAATAAAAAAAGTGCAATAATAATACCCTTAATAAGTCCTAATATTGCTTTCTTGGCAATAACAAGGCTGAAAGGGGCATAATCTTTGGGAATACTAATTATACTAATACTTCCATATATGATGGTTTTGAACTTAAAGAGTATACTTAACATTCGTTTCCTTAATTTCCAATATGTTTTACTGTTCATTGCTACCCTCTTTTAAATCTCGATTTATAGCTGTAATTATAATCTATGTTTAGTAAAAACTCAATTCCGAGTTAAGTAAAGGTCACAGGGTTAAGGCGATTTAAAGTCAAAAATAAAGCTGCAGAATAAGATAGGGAGCCACAACACTCAAGGTGGTGGCTCCCTATGCTTTATATATATCTATGGAAATATCACAGATTCTGCCGGATAATCCGGGTAATGATCCCCACAGCCACGCCCCGTTCTTCATCAATCCGGGTGACGGCAAAGCTCACATCATCCTTCTTGCCGGGAGTCCGGTAGTCATAGCAGGAGTGGGCCACAGCGTTCACGCCGTTGGACAGCCGGATATAGACCACGCCTTTATGTACGTCCGTGACCTTGCCGGCATACTTGCTCTGGATGCGGCATTTTTTCAGGTTGTCATGGTTGGTGTTCTGGGACACGCTCTTGATGTCAGCCTTAATTCCCATATCCTCCAGGCTGTCACGGCGCACGTTCAGGATGCGCACAAGCACCTGGTCGCCCACGGAAAAACGCTCATGGGCATCCCCGATCCACTCCCAGGCCAGGTCGCGGGCCATGATGGAGCACTCCACTCCGAAAACCTCCACCCGGATGACCTTCTCTGCCACGGCGATCACGCGGGCCTGGGCAATGCGGCCTGAATGGTACTACTGGCACAAAAATACAAACTTAACAGCGTGTGCAATGCGGAAAGTTCTCCGCATACAGCCTGAACGGACTGCATTTCCCTTACGGGGTACGCACAAAAATCAATTACAAGGACAGTTTAGCACAAGATATTGATTTAGTCAAGTTGTTGATACTATATATAGTGTTTTATAAATAACCAACAAAAGAAAATGCGCTCACACCTTTAGCCAGTTCGAGATTGTAAATATCTTCTGGCTCTTTACATCAATCATTGCACTCATGTTAAACACTGATAACAAAAGATTCGTTATAATACGGAATCAAAGTATCATGTGTCATAAATTTCATTCCTTCTGATTTTGCCTGCGCAAGCAAAATCCTGTCAAAAGGATCTTTATGCGGTGGAGCATCCTTTGGCCTTACCAAAGATTCCAGCTCAGCCACATGTTTATTAAATACAGGCAGCGAGACAAAACCATTCTCTTCACATCCTTTCTCCAGGTATTTCCCACTAAATAAAAATGTTTCCGGATGTGCCATATGCTTGATTGTAATCTCCCACACGGAAGCGGTACTGTAATAGATTTCATTGTTCTCGTCAAGTATCATTGCCCTGGCTGTATTCGACAATTCCTCCGAATCCAGTACTGCCCATATTGCAATATGTGTATCCAGCAAAATCTTCATCAACCATCCACCTCAAATAATCTGGCTATTTCATCATTGCACTCGTCTATATCATGACCATCCGCAATAAATTTCTGCCCTTTCATACTTCCAAGCCTGCGTTTTTTGCCCTGTGTGACAACGCCATAATTTATACTCACACTCCTTGACTCTGATGGCAGCACAAAGCGCTGTATCATATCAAGAATAAAGCGCAGGCTGTCATCCGAAAGTCCTTCCAGAGATTGTGTAATCTGATTCTGCAATGTTGACATAACAGACACCACCTTTCTACATGATTTAGAAAACATATATCTGATTAAATCTTTACCTTCTGTCACGGTTTTATTATACTAAAGAAACCGCTTTTTATCAAGAATATCCAAATTAACATTACAATGGTATGGATGGTTGTATAAAAATACTGGCATGAAAAATATTATTGCTGCTCCAGGCAGCCTTTCCTTTATCTTACAGAACTTCCATATCAAACAAACTTAATTGCACTGGCCGCTCCCTTCTCTCTTTCTCTTTTTCCAGGCGCATCTGTTCCAGTTCTGCGATCCGTTCCTCTCCCAGCCATTTATCCGCATGGCGCCGGTCTACACTGAATTTTTCCAGACTTTCATATCCGTTCTCCAACAGTTTCTTTTCCAGACGCCTGACCGCAGACTCCCGCGCCTGCCGCCGTCTCTCCCTTTTATTCTCAGAATCCCTTTTTTCCATATCAGAAGCATGCACGATCTGGATCCCGTTCCGTATATCCTCCAGGTCCTGCATCAGATCCCGGCTCTCCCTGCGTTCCGCACGGACATTCTGGATCTCAAAGGAAAAATGCCTGCCGTGGTATTCAGAGAAAAACAGCTGCGTAAAATAATGTCTCCGAACTTTCTCCCTTATCCGATCCTGGCAGAGCCTGGCGCATATCTTACCGATATCCATGCTCACCGGATGGTCAAAGAGCTTTTTCCCCTTGATGATCCGGGTATCCACCTGTCCTTCAAACAGTGTGCCGTTCAAGTCATTTCTGAGATAAGATATTTTCACATCATAAAATACATTCCCCTTTTTCTTATCCAGCTCATGCCCCAGGACCTGGCACATCCCTGCACATCTGCTTGATCCGCAATAATAAGGGTCATAGTTCATTTCCCATTCCAGGGTATCCCGATTGAACCTCATATGCTCACGGCAGACTCGTCCATTTTTCTGCAGCCTGAAGCTGACCTCCTGTCTCCGTATCTCATCATCATGCAGCTTCAGGATATGCTCTACGCTTCCTTCATAGCAGTATTCCTCTTTCGTCATATGAACCTCACACTCATACCTGAGTACCTTATTCTCCTGAAGGTATTCGTGTTTCAGCTTGCATTCCTTCTTTTCATAAGGACAGCGGATGGTAGCCATATCATTCTCAAAAGTCCATTCAATCCCCATGTAGCTCATGTTGCTGTGACACTGGAGTCCTTTGCACTGCAGGCCGCAGGGCGTCCTGAAAGTCTGTTCAAAGATCCACCAGCGTTCATAGGTAAACCCCCCATCATAATTATCAAGGGTTTTCTCCTGCCACATGGGAACATCAACCCTTACATAGTCCGGATGATTGTCCACGGTATAGCCTTCCTCCAGCAGCCGCTTTGTCAGCGCATTGTATTCCTCATGTTCCTTTTCTCTCATTCCATTCCTCCTTACAGCCCCTGGCATGGGCGCATCCCAAAATAGTTTTCCATGCGGTCCCGAAGCCTTTCCGCCGACATATCATATTCCCCGGCAATACAGGATTCACAGCACGGGTATTTGTAAGCCAGGGTTTTCGATAACCGGGCATCCCAGCTGTTTAACTGTCTGCCGCATTTGTTGCAGTCCTGATCCAGCCATCTTACTTTCTGCAATCGCTCTCCACCTTCCTTTCTTCCTTATGAATGTTGTTCTATCCCTATAAGCCTTCCAGCTTTCAGGCAGCAAAAAAAGCAGAAATGACTTTCTTATTCCTGGCGTCCGCAGTTTCCTGTGAACCCATGTCATTCCTGCTCTGAAAAGAGATAATAAAATTTTCCAAAATAAAACCAGCGGTATATCACTTACAGGACGTAGTGATACTGCTGGTACAATCATACAAACTTAACAGCGTGTGCAATGCGGGGCTATGCCGCATACAGACATTTCTGCCTATATCTCCATAAAAGGATGCGCACAAAAATCAATTACAAGGGAAGTGTAACACAAGATATGGAACCAGTCAACAAGAAGAAACTATATATAGCAAAAAATAAGAACATACCTAAATTTTCATAAAAAATGCAGCTACAAGTCTTCTCATAGCTGCAAAATATTTTACTTCCTTTTGAAAAGGTGGTATTATTGCATAATTTAAAATATAAAGCATACTTCTATGTAAGTCACATAAACTGCATCAACTTAAAACAGTTTTTTCTCCAAATAATAGCTATTGTTTATTCTTTAACTCGTTAAATCAATAAGTCTGCGTATATGATTGCACACAAGTTTTCATCATCAGTGTTCCAAATCGTTGCTCCAATATTCCAATATACTCCTTTTTTATATACAATTCAGTTCCACTATATAATGGAATTGCATTTCCAGGATACTCACTGTCACCTTTATAACTCGATGACCATTTTTTCATAATAAAGATGATCTCATTTTCCTGATTGACGGCAATATATCTTCCATGCCAGAAATCAAATTCAATATGAACATTAAGCAGTTTAGAAACTGACATTCCAGGCCACAGATAATTTTCATCTTCTAATTCTCGATCTAATGTATTAATAGAATTAATCAGTGCTTCCGAATTATCTGAAACCATATAGATTTCTCCTTCTTCAACCGCTGTGGCTAAACATTGTTGGAATGGATTCTGATGTTCTTCATCACCCTCTCCTACTATTCCTTGATATGCAAATACCAAAGATGCTTGTTTATAATCGATACGTTTTCTTGTCTCAGAGCATCCGATTAGAATGTATTCATCCTCATTATTTTTAAGAAAAGGCTCACAAGAATTATTCTTATCATATAGATGATTTTCGGGTTGCATTACACGACACTTAAATAATCTATACATCCCCTGATAGTCAGGCATCAATCGGAGCAAATTCTGTGGAATCAACTCGGGTTTTCTGTCCAAAAAAGCTTTTTCAATGATTGCATGAAGCGCATATTGAATTACATATGATTTGTACACGGTATTTGTTTCAGGAATCTTACTCGACCCTCCAACAAAATCTTGTATTTTATCATTCAGTATCCTTGAGGCATGTAGTTTTTCATAGAGTTCTACATAGTTAATACCACAGGTATTGGCCACCTGCATAATTGGATCCCGATATACTGAATTCTTAGCATATTCATCAGCTCCTTCTCGAGTCGCTACTTTCCCAAGATCATATAGTTGTTCTGCTAAGTAAAACTCAATATCCTCCTGTTCCATATAATCAGGTGTATGTTTGTCAGAGCACTTTAAAAGAAAACCTTTATATATTGTAAATTTCGAAAATATGACATCCAAAAGCAGATTTCCAGTTGGATATACTGCATTAATTGCGTTTATCATTCGATCTTCATTCAAATTTTTTAAATAATTTCCATAACATCTTACTAAATCTGCGATTGCTATTTGTGTCACAAGATTATACTGTTCATAATGCTCTAGACAAAATACTATTGATTCCGTGAATTCAGAAAAATTCTCTTCTTCAGCAGCATTCGCCAAATAAGCATAAGTTGCCAGAAACGATTCCTTACCTCCATCAATGAATCGCATTAATAAGCAGTTACGTAATCCTAATAGTTCATCTGCTTCTTCCAAAACATTATCAATAGGATACTGATCAAGATTTGGAAAACGAAGCTTCATAATATCAAATACACTTCTCCAAATCGTGATAATACTATCCTTATCAAATCCAATCGCAAAAAGTGCATCCAAAAGACCCTTTGTAATTCTACCCGAATGTGAAATAATAACTTCAGGTAATTCACGATAAAACGTGTCTCGACCCACATCTGAACTCAGTCGTATACTATTGAGAAATTCATCCTTATCAATTAAAGAACTTCCCCATTCATATGAATAAAGATACATCAACATGTGAACTTCTGACATTTCTTTATTATCCAATTCTAAATGCTCAATGATTTGTAAAACAGTATTCTTATGCCTCTGACTATAGCTCCACCCACCGACTTTAGTAATTATAAATCTCAGTATCTCAAGTAAAGTATCTTTATCATTCTGGTAATTCTCAAGAAATCCGCAGATATCTTGTATATCTCGCTCAATTAAATCATGTGTTTCAAACCATTTCTTTGCCTCCTCTAAGGTTAAAGCTGCAAAATGCATTTGATTGTGCTTTAAAACATCAACAGTTTTCTTACCACCCTTATTGTCCGTATCATCGGTTTTCTTTATACGGAAATATTCTATATACTGTGAAACATCTAATCCTGCTGACTCAACTGTTAACAAGAATTCTTTAATACTTCCATTTTTCCAAGAATCATTGTCCGGCCAAGGGCTATCAAGAATATTAAATCTTGAAACAACATTGATAACAAGTTCATTCATACGATGCTTGATCAGTAATTTTTCATCATCGCTCGCCCCTGTGTACATCTGCTCTAGTGTTCTAAATACAGATGTGGCCGCATCAATTATTCTTGGACTTGCATCATTTGGAAGCGACTCAATCAGACCGATTACAATATCCAAATAGCCAGAATCATTGCAATACTTTTCTATAGCAGAACATAACATACGCTCCACAACCCAACTTTTTCCCTGCTTGATCTGTAACTCGGCCAGGAATGCAAGTGCATACTTCGAGTCTGTTTTGAGCAATTTATCAAACCAGTTGTTTAAGAAGTGCTTTGTTTCTCTTCCATCAGTATGATTCCAGACAGCTATTGTCATTTTCGTTATTGTATCGCGTTCCTCTTTTGGCTTTCCTACAATAGATTCAAAAAATATGTTATAAGAATCCATAATCTGCTCCAAAATAATATCCTTGTGATATCCATATGCAACAAGATAACGTGTACACATATCAAAATGCTCTAAAGCCTCAGACTGATTATACTTTGAAATAAGACTAACAAAGCGCAGCTTTGCCGCAGCTATGCAATCATATACCTCATTTTTTTCTATTTTCTCCTGCGTCCTTAATAAATAAGGTTTTACAATTTCATAATTATCAATAGTTAGGAAACAAGATATTAACTCCAAAAATTCTGCATCAGTTAATGGACCTCCCATGCTATGATCCAAACTTGTTCCAGTTTCATCATCAAGCCGTTCGAGAATACCCAACGCTTTCTCCAGATCCTCTACTGTCCCATTTTGGACAATCAGTTCTACCGCCCGTTCATATGACTTTGTTAACTCATTCTGAAGAAAATACAAATCACAAGTACGTGGTTCTCCCTTGAAAACTTCCGTATCCTGCAACAATAGTTCCAAATTAGTAATCGCTGATTCACAGATTGTTTTAGAATCCATTTGTGCTGTGTGTGCACACAATTCTGCCATCTTGACAGAATAGATTATCCAATTATAAAACCAGTTAATATTTTCACAATCTGTACAGACTGTCTCTATAACTCTCCTATCCCCCTGATCAGCGAGATAATATATTTGTGAAAATAATTCTTTAAAAATCCTTATATCTTCTTCTCCTGGCATCCTCAGTGTTTTGATTTTTTCCCAGTTTCCAATTGCGATCTCAAAGGAAACTTCACTTTGCGAATAATATCCAGTCTCAATATATGAAAGATAGTTTTTCCAATGAATCAGTTGTTGCTCCTCCGCAATTGAAGCAATTTCATTAAATTCTATATAGTCCTGTAGTTCATCATACGCAATCTCAATACATTGGTTTCTTATTGAAACCTTTTCTTTTTCTATTGCCTCCATAAGCTTAGGAATGATACTAGCTCCCTGTTCATCAAGATAATATCTATAATAGTATTTAAGGTCCTCAATCTTGTACTCTTTAGCCTCTGTATCTAAATACAGTTCCCACCAAGGTGTAATACCAGCTTTCGAAGAAATATAGCACGCAATTCGGCCTGTATTCATATCAAAGGTTTGTTTTCCATCAATTTGCATTAACTGATTTAGTTTAGAAGCACCCTTTATATCACATATTGCTTGGAAGTATTCTTCTCCAGTACTTTCGAATTCGTTCATATCATCAAGCATTGCCAACAACTCACCAGCTGTTACCAATGCAATCAAATTTTGGGTTCTACCCGCGCTCCGAATAATACAATTCAGGTTCATTCTTATACGTTTTCGAGAATAACCCTCTGAGACTGATTTAAGAACAAATTCTTTCTCAATCAATTCTATATTTTCAACATCCCTCTTGATTTTATACTGTAGTTCAGTAAGATAATAAAAGGACTTATCAAATTCAAAAAAAGGTTTCTTCTGTAGCCAATCAGCAAGTATACCATAGACATTTCTCTCTAAATCAACCTTTTTATCTTTTAATGAAGCTAATACAAACCGGCGGAAACTTTCATGATAGACCGAAAAGCCACCGCTTAGTATATTTTCTATCAATAATGGATGAAGCACTGATATATCTTGTTCTACAAATTCTCCATCTCCAGTAATCTCCATTAAATCATCTAAACTAAGATAAAAATCTGCCCCACAAAGTGCATTAACCGTACGGTTGTTACGAACCTTTGTATATAGATAGGAATAATACTTAGATAGATTGATATCATAGTCAGGTATTTCGTCTATTAATTCTTTATTTACATCTAAGTTTCGTAATTGACGCAGAATATAACCAAGATATAAAGCATTTCCTTGAGATTTCTTAAGTAGATATACACTTATTGATGAAATATCATCATCTTTAATATTGTCATCATTAATCTGAAAAGATGCCATCAAGGATTTTACTTGTTCAATTCCCCATGGCTCAATCTCAAATACACTGTAGTTCTTTCCCTTAAACTCTTCAATTTCATCTATTGGCTGTGATGATATTATCACATAGCAATTATCAGGAAAATGTATTTCCAACAGTTCAGAAATGATTTCAGTTTCAGAGCGTGAAATAAGATCTTTATGTAACTCATATTCTCTGGATATATGATCAAGGCCATCTACTACTAAATAAAATTCCTCTCCAATGAGTCGAAGCAGATTTTCAAGTTCTGCTTTATCAGCGCCAAAGGTTGTATTCTTATGCTCAACTAATTCTGGGCATTGCTCCACAATCTGAGAAACCAGATTGCCATATAAAGAAGTTACACGTATTCTCTCAAGACTATTTGTGTCCTGTAATGACTGGAAGCAATTATAATGAATAACTTTACTGTCATCATTCTCAAGTTTATCTATATATTCATCGACAAGCCAAGACTTTCCAGATCCAGGGTTGCCAACAATAATAACACGTTTTGAATCGCAAATCACTCTGTGTAACCTTTCAATCTCATCACCAAGTATAATCTGATGCGCTGAATCCACTGGAAATCTTTGATCAAATTTCCCATAATCCATTATTAATCCAAGACGCCCCACTAATATATTTGAATAAAGTCTGTTCCCCATCGCTCTAGAATGCTTCACTTCTGTTGCAAGTTTATAAATAATATCCTCTACATTGAGAGCATCATTTGGGTATATTCCTACACCTAATTTTTCAACTTGTTGAATAATTACATTTTCCAGGGTACCAGGATTCTTTAAATCGAGACTTGCTTTAGGCATTTCCAGAATAATCGCGAGTTCATTGCAAAATGATAAAAAGTCTTCTCTATCGATAAGCCCTGACTTAATCGCTAAATTAAACTTTCTCCACGTTTTTGGAGGTAGGCTTTCTGCTGGCCAAAACACCTCGCCATCAAACGAATATGCAGCAACCGAAAAAGGCAGAGTTGGTTCTTGAATAGGTTTCAAAAACTCTGCAATTGGATCATCATCAGTAGGTCTGTTCCACGCAAGGCACAACTTTATCTGTGTATCATATTCAGATTCTTTTCTCCTTTTCCAAGAAGCAAAAAGATCGCATAACGCAGTATCGTGTCCATTACCATTTGCAAGGTCATCTTTAGTAAGTTTATGAGAACTTTTATCATCAGAATACTTAATCTGAAATTCAGTAGTACTATTAGATGTCTTCACCTTTAAATCGTCAAATTTATCTCCGCTGAAATCCTTACGATCAATAATAAGTTCAGAATCTGTCTGGTGAAGCATCAGTTGTAAAATTATTGAAACTGTAAAATAATCCTGGTATTCATATCCTTCATGGATTGGACTCTGCATTTAATGACCTCCTCACATCAACACTAAATATATCAACTTATTAATTCTTTCCTTGTTATCTAAACTTTTTCAATGATTCCGGATGGTATACACAGTTCATTAGAAGCAGCAACAATAAGTTCGCTAAATGCCTCGCGGTCATGATATAAATTCATAAATAATTCCCCATTTAATCAGTTTTTTTGCAGTCGGACCCGTAATGCCGGACAGCACGCTGAAAAGAAGCTCCTTACTGTAATTTTGCTGTTTTGCATAGTTTTTCAGAAGAATCCCGGTTTCTAAAGCAGAAAGCTCAGAATGCTTTTCTGCCTGGGAAACGGCATCCAAAAGCTGGAGCAGTCCAGCGTTTTCCGATGTTATAGTCGTGGTGGGTCGTTTCAGCCGGATGGCCTGGGAGCCTACGGTGACTGTACGCCCTTTTGTCGATTCTTTTGATGTGATGATCTCCAACATTGCCGGCATCTGGGTTGTCAGACCAATCTGATTGGCAAAAGTGGCTCCGGCAAAGTATCCATAGGTTTCTGTTGTACTTTTGATATATTTGCGTACAATGACTTTCATGGGATCTAAATAACTTTTTTTCAGTAGCCTTGACGCTTTGGGGAGATAATAAATCCCCGTATCAAAACGGGCTAGGTCGCCTGATTTGAGCATCCGTTTGAAATACTGGCGCAGAGCATTGTCATTAAGCCCATCCAGACGGATCTCGTTAATGAAAATCGGTTCGTTGTAACCATAGTTTTTTCCAGATATTCCTTCAGCATACAGGCATCCACTCCTTCCACCTCCATACCATGTAGTTTCACAGTCTCCTGTCCAATATTATTAGGAGTTCATCAAATGTTCTGCCTTAATTGCATATCCATATGCTTCCAAATTGACTTTACGCAAATATTTTAATTTTGCCATATCTGCGGTATAAAACTTTTGCGTGGAAAATTCCATAGGATCTTCGATTTTCTCATAAGACTGTCTCTTTAACAGGCATGCAGCCATATACATGACTTTGGCAGCTCGTCCCACTGCCGTTTCCGGAGAATAGTTCTCTGCATAAATATGTCCCCTCAGATCACGTATCCCCTGTACATATAAAGGATACTCTTCCGAAGAAAGAGTGCCGCGGGATGCAATACAGGCTGCCGACATATATGTATCCTTAATTGCGTCCCCTACTGTTATGTTATTCCCCCGATAGGAAATCTCTTCCGCTGCCACTTTAAAATATGTATCATATACCAGATTAAAATCTGTAAATTCGTCCAGCAATGTTCCGACATCGTACATCTGCTTCATCACTTCCATATCTTTTTTTGCATTTAACGGAATCCCTGTTGTATGTGGCGCAAATGCCGTCAGTTTATCACCAAGAATACAGTTGATATCCGGCGTTTTTACTAGCAGATATTCTGGCTCAGTTAATAATAAATCATTCCTTATTTCACAGTCCACCACTCTGGTATAAGGGTTTTCAGCAAATAAAATATCCAAAAGAATATAGATATCTTTTCCAGTGATCGGAGACTGGTAGGTAAATTTAAAATGCCTCTTTTCAATGCTGTTTCTACCAATGCGCACCTGTTCCTCACATTGTTTAAATGGAAATATTGTTGATGCTTTAGAAATATATGTGTCCACATCAGTATCCGGCTCAACAACAATATCTATATCCGTAGACAGTCTCATAGGATGCTTTAACAAAAGAATCAGACAGGTGCCTCCTTTAAAAATAAACGGCATTTCTACCCGCCTGATTGCCTCTAACAAGCCAAACGCAAATACCACCCTTTCTAAAAGCGCAGGATCTTTTTTGCTTTGTTTCTGTAACATCCGGATATGTGATTCATTAAAGTTTTCTTTCGTGAGCATAAATTTATTTCTCCGTTCTGAGTTTTATTCTTGTCTGACTCTGGATGATTTTCATAATATCATCTTTTACATGTCGTCGCTTTGCATAACGGAACATCTGGCTTTCATCAATAATATATTTTTGAAACGCCTGCTCCAGTACACCTGGATATTCTGCCTCACTAAAGGTTGTCTTTATCACTTTCTCTGCGGTCATATCAACGAGCATTTTTTCAAGACAGGTATGCCATACAGCCTTCTTTCCTTTTGGTGCTTCTGTCAGCAGCTTTCCTATAATGATAAGATCATCCTGCCAATATAGATGATATTCCTTTACAGAAGGATTTAATAAAACCTTTCCTGGAAATTTTTCTTTCAATGTTTCAAACACAAAATCACCCAAATCTGCCTCAACAGACACAAAGACTGTATTATGAGCAATCTGGTGGTTTAAAAATTCATTCATCTGTACCAGTTCAAAAATCCGGTATTCTAAAAAAGGATGTCTTTCATAAATCAATTTTTGAATAATTACTGCAAGCTCCGAATACTCATAATCATATATCGGCACCTGGTTATCCGGAATACAATACAGATTCCTCCCAACTCTCGCAATTATCCCTGATTCCAACAAGCGCTGCATTTTCAATTTATAAGACGCCAGGCTCAGCCCTTTGTACTGCTCTTCTAAAACCCGAAAAAGCTCCTGCCTGTCAAAAGGCTCCTTATTTTTTAATAGAAATATACCGCTGTCATTGATCATAAAATCATCTCCATTAGCATATCGGCACTTTTTATTTGAAAATGCCGATTTTCTATTTATATTCTAAATCTTTCCTTTTCATTTGTCAATTAGCATATCGGCATTTTTTTTATCAAGTGCCGATATGCTAAATCTGTATTTACTATCTTTCTTTCATATATCATGCCGATTATCCATTTGATTATGCACTATGAAACAAAAGCAGCAACCTCGTCATTCCTTATCGGAACCCTCATTCCCCATTAGAAAAATAATCTCTTACATTACAACATTTCGCAAATTATCGTTCTCCATCCAGCCGGTCATATCTTAGATGCCCTTGTGACACTTTTGCATGGTTCAGAATCCGAATAAAAGACCTGTCCTGACTCTCCACCGCCTTTTTATAGCCCGCTTCTGTCAGAAACAGCCGCATCCTATGCCCTTTATCTCCTATGGGAGATTCCCCTGAAAGCACATCAAATATAATCATATGCTTCACTTCCGGGTCAAAGCGTTCCAGTGCCATAATGTCATGCCCTTCCAGCTTCTGGGCACCAGACTCCTGCCTTGCCACAGCAATCATCTCCCCAACGGTCCTTGCTTTCCAGAGCAGGTGATAATTTCTCTGAATGTCGCAGATCAGCTCCCTGCAGTCATCTTCCGAAAGTTCACGAAGTTTCTTTAACAAATTTTCTGCAGTTGCTTTTATATCATGGTCACGGGTATACCGGCAGAGCACAGCGATCTCCTGTATCGCATCATACCTGTGGCAGCCTTCCAGCTGGAACACCATCCTCTTTTCATCATCAGTCAATGTTATCATATATTTCCTCCAATCCGGCCTGATCACCTAAAAATATCTTATAGCTACTTATTTTTCTTCCCTGGCTTCAGTAAGCTGTCACTCACAAGGCAAGCAGCCAATACAAAAAATATCAAAATAAGAAAGGCGGACAACAGTATGAAAACAGGTAGGATCACAGCAAAATTGAGGGACGCGGTTCCGGTATGCCTCATGGTAGAGGGCAAGGAAGTAAAACGGTACAAGAATATCGAACTTCCGGACAGCATCAAAGAAGTAGAACTTCTCGACTTCCATTTCAATGTACCTGCGGACGGCAAGATCACTTTTGAAATCCATTACGCATCCGGCGTACTTCCGGAGACATTCCCGGAGCCGAGGACGAAAGTAACCCGCGCAGAAAAGGCAGCCGCCAAAGCGCAGAAGAAAGCCATGCAGGAAGAAGCAGCCGAAGCACCGGCCCCGGAGGAAACGGCACTGGCCATCATCCCGGAAGAAACGCCAATTATGCAGGCGGCAGAGCCGGAAGAAGCCACAGCGGAACCGGAAGCCGCAGAGGATACGGCAGAGCAGGCAGCCGAAAGCCCCGAACCGGCAGAGGAAGCCGAAGCCAATCAGGAAGCCAGTACCATGGAGATCAGCTACAATGTAACCGGCCCCCGCCGCAAAGAGCTGGCAACCGCAGTAGGCGACTTCATCGGAACGGCTCCGGTATACCAGAAAGCCCCCACATATGCCTTCGCCATCGGCAGCTATATCATTGACCGAAACGGCAAACTCAGCGGCGAGAAGAACGAAGAATTGACAGAGGCACTTGCAGGCCAGGGCTTCACCGCAGCATAAGAAAAAATACCAGCCCCGCTCCGGCGGGGTTTTTGGTGCATACGAATTTCCCAAGACAATTCTGTATATAAAAATATCCGCTAAAATGTTCTCTCATGGCTTACTGCCGGAATTATACTTTTTAGCGGATATTGATTTTTGCCCTGCTGCCCTCCGAGGGGTGTGCATCTGCCAGTACAATGCAATCCCTCTGATTTGAAGCTTCATTACTCTATGGAGATTTTAGAAGTCAGTGCAAAATATAGAAAAAGATAGAATCCGAAAAAGCCCACAGAATAAGGCTTTTTCAAGACTTGCAGAAAAACAGCCCTCCGAAATGGAAGGCTTATTTTGTATCAAAGTTTGTCCCTTTAGACAGCCTAGCTGGGGGGATTGGGGTTTTCAATTATTTCATTTCGCTCCAACTGCTTCGAATACACAGCCAAGTAATACCTATTCTTAAGATAGCTCCAATCAAAAGATACAGGAGCAACATAGGAAAGAGCGCAACTACATAGAAAAGATCCGCCACCGTATATACACACAATAAATAAAATCCTGCTTTCATTTTCAAAAACAGTATCATAGCTACTGCTGCTAACATGACTAACGTTTCAATAAGTGTTATCCACCCGTCGTCATTGACAGTATCGCTTGCAAAGTCATTGATCAGTGCAACAACATTAATTACAATCAGAATCCAAAGCCAAATCTTTGCCGGTGTTTTCACAAAAATGCCCCCTTATAAAATATTTTACCAAAGAGATAAAGTAAAAACCAGTCTCTTATCTTATAGCATAGTTTACTATAAAGAAATACTTTGTTCAAGGCTAATCTATGTTTCTTACACAACTGCGTTTGCCGTAAACTTTTGTTCTTTTATTAGTACTTATCAGTACAATATACGGATAAAAACCGCAAGGACATCCAGCTCTTTTCAGGGTGTACCATTCCCCTGACAGCAGCATCAACCCGGGCATGAGCCAGCACTCTGTATATTTTCACTCATCATCTATCGCAGACACACCAATGGTCACTTCCTCCAGCACATCCAAAAGCACCCTCACCGTATCCAGTGATGTAAGCATGGTAATATTATTCTGCGTTGCCGCTCTTCGGATTGCCGCACCGTCTTCATAATGAACGCCGGAAAAAATTGCACGTGTATTGATGACATAGCTGACATATCCGGCCCGGATTGCATCCAGAATTTCACTGCTGCCTTCCGATGGTTTACCCAGTATACGGGTGCGTATTCCATGCTGTTTCAGATATTCTCCCGTAAGAGAAGTCGCTTCTATATTAAAGCCCATATCGTAGAAGCGGCTAATCAAGGAAAGGGCCTCGTCTTTATCCTCATCTGCAAGCGTCACGATTACAGTCCCGTAATTCTGCACACGAATACCGGAAGCAATCATGGCTTTATACATTGCCCGGTGAAGTTTCTTGTCATATCCGATGGCCTCTCCCGTAGATTTCATTTCCGGTGAAAGGTATGTATCCATGCCATTCAATTTGGAAAAGGAAAATGTCGGTACTTTTACATACCAGCACTGCTTTTCTTTCGGATATATCTCATCAATCCCCTGTGCCCTCAGACTCTTTCCAAGAATGACTTTCGTTGCAATATCAGCCAGCGGATACCCGGTTGCTTTTGATAAAAATGGTACTGTCCGCGAAGAACGCGGATTCACCTCAATGATAAATACATTCTCCTCTTTATCCACAATAAACTGGATATTAAACAGACCGACAATGCCGATGCCAATCCCCAGTTTCTTCGCATAATCCAGAATCGTCTCTTTTACTTTTTCAGATATACTGAACGTGGGATATACACAGATAGAATCCCCCGAATGAACGCCGGTCCTTTCTACCAGCTCCATAATTCCGGGAACAAATACCTCCTTTCCATCGCAGACAGCATCAATTTCCACTTCCTTGCCGCAGATATACTGATCTACCAGTACCGGTTTATCTTCATCGATCTCTACGGCCGTTTTTAAATAATGACGCAGATGTTCTTCCTTCGCCACAATCTGCATGGCTCTTCCGCCAAGCACAAAGCTTGGACGTACCAATACCGGATAGCCGATTTCCTCTGCCGCTTTTACACCTTCTTCCATATTTGTCACAGCCCGCCCTTTTGGCTGCGGGATGGAAAGTTCTGACAGCAGTTTTTCAAACGCCTCTCTGTTTTCAGACCTTTCGATTGCCGCACAATCTGTGCCGATGATCTTTCCTCCTCTTTCTTCCAACGGTTTTGCCAAATTGATCGCCGTTTGACCACCTAAAGATGCAATAATCCCATCCGGCTTTTCCATCTCGATCACATTCATAACATCTTCCACACATAAGGGTTCAAAATACAGCTTGTCCGACGTGGTATAGTCCGTAGACACGGTCTCCGGATTGTTGTTGATTATGATTGCCTCATATCCGGCTTCTTTGATCGTCTTAACCGCATGTACCGTGGAATAATCAAACTCCACACCCTGACCGATACGGATTGGGCCGGAACCAAGCACGACGATCTTCTTTCTGTTTTCGATTACTGATTCATTTTCTTCCTCATAGGTGGAATAGAAATACGGAACATAACTTTCAAATTCTGACGCACAGGTATCGATCATCTTATAAACCGGAAATATGCCGTATTTCCTGCGCAGTTCAAAAACTTCTGTTTCTGTCTTATTCCAAAGCCATGCCACAGTCTTATCGGAAAAGCCTGCTTTCTTCGCCTGATATAGCGCATCCCTGTCACCTGCGTATGATTTCAGTTCTGTTTCCATATCTATAATCTTTTTCATTTTGTTAAGGAAAAAGCAGTCAATTCCGGTCCGGTCGGAAATTTTTGAAACGCGGACACCTAATCTTAACAACTGTGCAATCGCAAAAATTCTGTCATTTGTACCGATTTTTATATCATTCATCAATACAGGAACATCCTCTTTTTCAAATTTTTCCATGCGCAGATGATCCACGCCTGTTTCCAGAGAACGGATTGCTTTTAACAGGCTTTCTTCAAAAGTTCTTCCTACACTCATAACTTCCCCGGTAGCTTTCATCTGCGTACCAAGCTTCCGGTTTGCATCCGTAAATTTATCAAATGGAAAACGCGGCATTTTTGTCACTACATAATCCAATGCCGGCTCAAAAGACGCCGGCGTATTGACCAGCATAATCTCATCCAGCGTCATCCCCACGCTGATTTTTGCCGAAACTCTTGCAATCGGATACCCGCTTGCCTTCGACGCAAGGGCTGAGGAGCGGGAAACCCGAGGATTTACCTCTATCAGATAATACTGAAACGAATCCGGATCAAGTGCAAACTGGACATTACATCCTCCCTCCACTTTCAGCGCACGAATGATTTTCAACGCGCTGTCCCGCAGCATCTGATATTCTTTATTGGTCAGTGTCTGGGACGGACATACCACAATGGAATCTCCTGTGTGTATTCCCACCGGGTCTAAATTTTCCATATTGCAGACTGTGATTGCCGTATCATTGGCATCACGGATCACTTCGTATTCGATTTCCTTGAAGCCTTTGACACTTTTCTCAATCAATACCTGATGAACCGGAGATAACGCAACGGCGTTTTTAATCAGCTTTCTAAATTCCTGCTCATCATCCGCAAAGCCTCCGCCTGTTCCTCCAAGAGTAAATGCAGGGCGCAGCACCACCGGATAACCAATTTGCTCCGCTGCTCTTATGGCTTCATCCACCGTATTCGCAATGGCAGAAGGCAGTACCGGCTCTCCCAGCTCTTCACAAAGCTTTTTGAACTGTTCTCTGTCCTCCGCCCGTTCAATGCTTTTACTGCCGGTTCCCAAAAGTTCCGCCTGACACTCTTTTAAAACTCCTTTTTTCTCAAGCTGCATTGCCAGATTCAGCCCGGTCTGTCCCCCAATCCCCGGCACAATGGCATCCGGGCGCTCACGGCGAACAATCTTCGCCGCATATTCCAGCGTCAGCGGTTCCATATATACTTTATCTGCAACTGTCAGATCTGTCATAATCGTTGCCGGGTTGGAATTGCACAGCACAACCTCGTAGCCTTCCTCTTTCAAAGCAAGACATGCCTGCGTACCCGCATAATCAAATTCTGCCGCCTGGCCAATCACAATCGGACCGGAACCAATGACAAGTATTTTCTTCAAATCAGTTCTTTTCGCCATCTTTTGTTCCCTCCATCATTTTTATAAATTGGTCAAACAGATAGCCGCTGTCCTGCGGCCCGGGCGCGCTTTCCGGATGATACTGCACACCGAACACCCTGTCTTCCTCACAGGCCGCACCTTCTACCGTGTGATCCAGCAGATTTAGATGCGTTGCCTTCAATCGGGTATTTGCAAGGCTTTCTCCGTCTACCGCATAGGAATGATTCTGGGAAGTAATCTCTATCTTGCCGGTCCGCAAATTTTTTACCGGATGATTTCCTCCCCTGTGTCCAAACTTCAGCTTATAAATCCCGGCTCCGTACGCAAGAGAAATGATCTGATGGCCAAGGCAGATTCCAAATATCGGATATCTGCCTTTTAATTCTTTGACCAGTTCTACGGCCGCCTGCACATCTGAGGGATTTCCCGGTCCGTTGGATAAAAAGATTCCGTCCGGTCTTAGCTTTTCTATCTCCCCCGCAGAAGTATTCCACGGAAAGACTGTCACGCTGCATCCTCTTTGGTTCAGAGTTCTCACAATATTCTGTTTCATCCCGCAGTCAACGGCGGCCACATGATACTTCCCATCCGATACAAGGTATTGCTGAATTTCCTTCCGGCTTACCCGCGATACGGCGTCCCTTGGAATATCGTATAAATCCAGTTTACGAAGTCCATCCTCCAAGGATGTATCCATATCTGTGAGTAATGCCTTTCGGCTTCCAAGGTCGCGTATGGAACGTACCAGTTTTCTTGTATCAATCCCACAGATGCCCGGTATGTTATATTTCTCCATAATTTCCGATAAGGTATATTTACTTCGGAAATTGGATGGTTCGTCGTTGTAGTCTCGCACCGCCAGTCCGCCGATACTTGGAATATCTGTTTCAAAATCATCTTCTGCCATTCCGTAATTGCCAATCAGAGGATATGCCATCACGACTGTCTGATACGTATAGGAGGGATCGGAAAGGATTTCCTGATATCCAACCGGAGAAGTATTGAATACAATTTCCGTCATTTTTTCAAGCTTGGAACCAAATCCATATCCACAGTATTCGCTGCCGTCGGACAAAATCAATTTTCTGTCAAATTTTCTCATCATACATGCACCTCTTTCGCTCAAACCCGTTCGGACAGCTTCCTTTCAAAACGGTCCTTACGCAGATCTGCCGGGATTTTCGTCGGATATTTTCCCTGAAAACAGGCGGCGCAGTAATCCTCACAGCCTATCAGTTTATTCAGCTTCCCGATTGGTAAATATCCCAAAGAGTCCGCTCCAATCATCCCTGCAATCTCATCCACGCTGTGATGGCATGCAATCAGATTTTCTTCCGAATCAATATCCGTTCCATAATAACAGGGATATAAAAACGGAGGCGCAGAAATTCTCATATGGATCTCTTTCGCTCCGGCGTCACGCAAAAGCTTTACAATACGTTTGCTGGTCGTCCCTCTGACAATGGAATCATCAATCAGTACAACTCTTTTTCCATCGATTACCTTCCTGACAGGACTCAGCTTAATTCTGACCTTGTCCAAACGCTCATCTTGTCCCGGAGAAATGAATGTCCTTCCAATATATTTATTTTTTATCAGTCCAATCCCATAAGGAATCCCGGATTTTCCCGCATACCCCAATGCTGCGTCCAATCCGCTGTCGGGAACGCCAATCACAATATCCGCGGATTTGGGATAACTCTCTGCCAGTAATTCTCCGGCTTTCATACGAGATTCATGTACGGATATGCCGTCTATCACAGAATCCGGTCTTGCAAAATAGATGTACTCAAAAATGCAGGTTCTTTTCTTCTGTTTTTCACAATGTTCTCTTCTTGATTCCACACCGTTTTTTGTAAACACCAGAATCTCTCCCGGCAGCACATCACGGATAAATTCTGCTCCTACCGCTGACAATGCACAGCTTTCGGATGCAGCCACATATGCCCCGTCCGCCGTCTTTCCATAGCAAAGCGGCCGAAACCCATATGGATCTCTTGCCGCTATCATCTTTGTAGAAGAAATCAGCACCAGCGAATAGGCGCCTTCCAGTAAATTCATCGTATTGCTGACGGCTTCTTCAATGCTTGGCGTCATAAGCCGTTCTCTTGTAATCACATAAGCGATGGTTTCCGTATCACTGGTTGTATGGAAAATTGCTCCCGATAATTCCAGCTTATCGCGAAGCTCTAATGCATTGGTAAGATTTCCATTATGTGCCAGCGCCATCTTTCCTTTCTGGTGGTTGACTTCAATAGGCTGACAGTTATTTCTTGTATTTCCTCCGGTTGTTCCGTATCTTACATGTCCCACCGCCATATTTCCCATTGGGAAATGAGTCAATGTGTCTTTCGAAAACACCTCGCTGACAAGCCCCAGATCTTTATAGGAAGAAAATGCGCCGTCATCATTCACAACAATTCCGCAGCTCTCCTGTCCTCTGTGCTGCAGAGCATACAGCCCATAATAAACAATACCTGCGGCATTTCCCTTTTTTGTACCTATCACTCCGAATACACCGCATTCTTCATGAACAGCCATAGCCCTACTCCCTCCTGCACATCCATTCCATCTAAAAATTCTATTTCCCGCTGTCTCCATAGTTTGACAGCACTCTTGCGGAAGGATCTTTCACATCGCATCCCTCCCATTCTTTATTCGGCATCCAGTACCCGGCAATCATCTCTGCCTGCCCCGGATAATATGTTTCAAAAATCTCTCTGTACAGCAATGATTCCTTTGTAAATGGTCTGGCATACGCATATTTTTTGCATATGCTTTCATACTCTTTATCCGTATATTTACGCTCTGCATACTCCTTTAAGTAATCTACCATAGAGTGCCCGACCGCATCTGAAAACGCTGCTTTCTCTCTCCACAAAATATCTTCCGGCAAATAATCACCGCCTTCAAACGCGCGGCGCAGCAGATATTTCCCCTTTCCATAAGTGTTGATTTTTAATTCCGGATCAACAGACATTACATACTTCACAAAATCCAAATCACCGAAGGGAACTCTTGCTTCCAGTGAGTTTACGGAGATACAGCGGTCGGCACGAAGGACGTCGTACATATGAAGCTCCCGGATTCGTTTTTGCGACTCCGTCTGAAACGCCGCTGCATCCGGTGCGAAATCCGTATATTTATATCCAAAGAGTTCATCCGATATTTCACCCGTCAGCAGAACACGGATATCCGTCTGTTCATGGATTGCTCTGCACACCAGATACATTCCTATGGATGCACGTATCGTCGTAATATCATAGGTTCCCAGTAACTGAATAACTGTTTCCAGCGAAGAAATCACTTCATCCGGCGTCATATAAACCTCCGTATGGTCGCTTCCAATATAATCCGCCGCCTGCCTCGCATACTTTAAATCAATGGCGTCTTCTCTCATGCCAATCGCAAAGGTCCTGATTGGCTCTTTGCTTTTCTTTGCCGCAATCGCGCATACCAGAGAAGAATCCAGTCCGCCTGAAAGCAAAAACCCCACCTTTGCGTCAGCTACCAGGCGTTTCTCCACTCCGGCTGTGAGTTTATCATGAATATTTCTGCATACGGTCTCCAGATTATCACGGCAGATACGATCCGCTTTGGCAATGTCGCAGTAACGGATAAACTGACCGCTTTTATAATAGTGCCCTGGCGGAAACGGCATAATCTTATCCGTAAGCCCTGCCAGATTTTTCGCTTCGCTGGCAAATATGACGGCCCCTTCTTTGTCATATCCATAATACAAAGGCCGGATACCAATCGGATCTCTTGCCGCAATAAATTCTCCTGTGTCTCCGTCATAAATAATACAGGCAAACTCCGCATCTAACATGGCGAACATTGCCGTTCCATATTCCTGATACAGCGGCAAAAGAATCTCACAATCCGATTCACTCTTAAATGTATATTTCTCTGCCAGTTTTTCTTTCAGCTTCTTAAAACCATAGATTTCTCCGTTGCAGACCACATAGCTGTCACCCAGTTTAAACGGCTGCATCCCCGACGGAGCCAGCCCCATAATGGATAGTCTGTGAAATCCAAGCAGTCCGTCTCCCGTTTCAACAATCTGGCTGTCATCCGGACCTCTTGATATGGTCCTGTTAAAGCCTTCCAAAAAAACATCATAAACAGCGCTGCGGCTGCAATAACCCATAATAGAACACATAGGAATGTACCTCCATAAATTTAAGTAATTCACCATTCCACACTCGCTGTAAGTGATCACCCGTACTACTTCTCTTTTCTCAAACGCCTTTGCAATATTTAGTTTCTATCTTCCCGGCTTTTATTCCACATCCTGAAGGGCATCAAATCCTTCTTCTCCGGTTCTTACTTTCACTACATTTTCCACATCATAGACGAAAATCTTTCCATCTCCAATATGCCCTGTGTAAAGTACCTTCTTCGCTGTTTCAATCACTTTACGGACCGGAACCGCACTGACTACAATATCTACCTGTACTTTTGGAAACAGATTCGCTTCTACCTGTACGCCGCGATAATACTCCGGTTTGCCTTTCTGAATCCCGCATCCCAGGACATGGGATACTGTCATACCGGTAATTCCCAGCTTTATCATTGCATTCTTTAATGCTTCAAATTTGGATTCCTTGCAGACAATCTCAATTTTTGTAAACTTCGGAGTGCCTTCTTCAAACGCAGGAACTTTCTTAACCGGAATCGCTTCCGCAGCCGGAATATCACCGGATACCGCCACAGGGTCATTTCCCTCTTCAATATACTCCGGAAGCATTGCAAAGCCTGCATATGCGGAAGGAAGACCATGCTCTGCCACATCAAGACCAGTCATTTCTTCTTCTCTGTCTACGCGAAGACCCACGATCATTCGGATCACAAGGAATGCAATCGTTATCGTAACCGCTGTCCATGCCGCCACACTGACAAAGCCGATAAACTGGAGTTTTAATAAATCAAATCCACCGCCGTAAAACAGACCGGTTAAAGTTTCTCCCGAAGCATTTGCAATACTGTATCCAGGAGCTGTATCCGTAGCAAATAGTCCAACTGCCAGTGTACCCCAGATCCCATTCATGCAATGCACGGCAACTGCCCCCACCGGATCATCAATATAAAGCACATGGTCGAGAAGCCATACGCCAAACACAACCAAAAGGCCGGCAGCTGCTCCAATCACAGCCGCACCGAATGCATCCGTCACATCACACGGTGCCGTGATCGCCACAAGCCCTGCTAACGATGCGTTCAGACACATGGAAACATCCGGCTTTCCATATTTTATCCACGTAAAGACCATACAGACAACCGTTGCAACAGCCGGCGCAACGGTTGTTGTCAGGAAAATAGAACCAAGCTGTGCAATGGAAGTTGCGGCCGCACCATTAAATCCATACCAGCCGAGCCAAAGAATAAATACCCCAAGCGCTCCCAGGGCAATGCTGTGCCCCGGAAAGGCATTTACTTTCACAACGTTTCCGCTCTTATCTCTGGTAAACTTTCCGATACGGGGACCAAGAATTTTCGCGCCAATCAACGCGGAAATACCGCCTGCCATATGAATCGCGCAGGAGCCGGCGAAATCATGGAAACCAAGCTGTGCCAGCCATCCTCCTCCCCATATCCAGTGTGCTTCAATCGGATAAATCAACGCAGAAATTACACCGGAATAAATACAATAGGAAAGAAATTTTGTACGTTCCGCCATTGCACCGGATACAATGGTTGCCGTTGTAGCACAAAATACAAGGTTAAACACAAAGCCGGAAAAATCAAACTCCGCATATGCAGTAAACAAATCAAATCCCGGCCTTCCGATAAATCCAAACAGATCTTCTCCCATCAGCAATCCAAAGCCAATCAGTATAAATACTACGGTTCCAATACAAAAATCCATTAAGTTCTTCATAATGATATTTCCTGTATTTTTCGCCCTGGTAAAACCTGCCTCTACCATTGCAAAGCCTGCCTGCATCCAGAACACCAATGCGGCGCCAATTAAAAACCAGACTCCGAACACTTCGCCGGATACTGCTTCCTGCACGAGCGCTTTCATAGCTTCATCCATATCTTCTTCCTCCTATTCCAGTTCCGTAATATCCTTCAAAGTACACGGGTATGAAATCAATTTCCAGCCACAAATGCATGTGTCTGGAAATTGATTTGTGCACTTTGAAGGATATTACTGATTCAAAGTCGCTGCGCGACAGCACGAAAGGGTAAAGTCATCCACTTATTTTACGCCAAACAACAAATCGCCATAAGTCGGAAACGGCCAGTATTTCTTCGCTGTCATCGTTTCCGCTTCATCGCAGGCAGTTCTTAATTCTCCCATTTTTCCCAAAACAGCATCCCGAATCCAATAAGCTTCTGCTTCCACATCTTCCGCGTCCTGAAGCTTCATCACAACTTCTTCCAATTCATCTGTCTTGATCGCAATCTGCTCTTCTAATTTTGCAAGGTTTCTCACAAGCTTCGTCTCATAACCGCATGAAATCAAATCATCGACCGCCTTTTTTGCCGCCGCCGTATTTGCAAGCTCCAGTACATATGCGCTTACTGCCGGAGCAATTTCTGTCTTTGCCATATCAATCATGGTATTTGCTTCAATCAGAACCGTCTTGCAATAGTTTTCCAACATAATTTCACATCTGGACTTCAGCTCCGCTTCTGAAAATACCTTGTGGCTTGTCAGCATCCGTACATTTTTTTCATCCAGCAGATGCGGCATACAATCCGGTGTTGTACGGTAGTTAAGAAGCCCTCTCTTTTCCACAGCTTCCTGAATCCAGGTGTCGTCATAACCATTCCCGTTGAAAATAACATGTTTATGATCTTTGATGGTCTTGCGAATCATTTCATGCAGCACATCTTCAAAATTCTCTGCTTTTTCCAGTCTGTCCGCATAGATCTTCAGACTTTCCGCCACCGCGCTGTTCAGCATGATATTTGCGCAGGCAATGCTGTTAGAAGAGCCGAGCATACGAAATTCAAATTTATTTCCGGTAAATGCAAAGGGCGATGTACGGTTGCGGTCCGTGGTATCGCGGTTAAACTTCGGAAGTACGTCCACGCCGAGCTTCATCTGTGTTTTTTCAGTTCCCGCATAGGGCGTACCGGTTTCAATCGCTTCCAGTACTGCATTCAGTTCTTCTCCAAGGAAGATAGAAATGACTGCCGGAGGCGCTTCGTTTGCCCCAAGTCTGTGATCATTTCCTGCTGTTGCGACAGAAAGACGAAGCAGATCCTGATAATCGTCCACCGCCTTGATAACCGCACAAAGGAATAATAAAAACTGCGCGTTTTCATACGGCGTCTCCCCCGGCGACAGCAGATTTACGCCGCCATCCGCAGTCAAGGACCAGTTGTTATGCTTTCCGCTTCCGTTTACTCCGGCAAACGGTTTTTCATGAAGCAGGCACACAAGTCCATGCTTTGCCGCAACCTTCTGCATAATTTCCATTGTCAGCTGGTTATGGTCTGTTGCAATGTTTGTTGTCGTATAGACAGGGGCAAGTTCATGCTGCGCCGGGGCAACTTCATTATGCTCTGTCTTTGCCAGAATGCCCAGCTTCCAGAGTTCTTCATTCAACTCTTCCATATAGGCCGCAACCCGCGGCTTGATCACTCCGAAATAATGATCGTCCATCTCCTGTCCCTTCGGCGGCTTTGCACCAAAAAGAGTACGTCCCGTAAATCGAAGATCCCTCCGCTGTTCATACATTTCTTCCGTAATAAGGAAATATTCCTGTTCCGGTCCCACGGATGTGCGGACACATTTCACGCTGTCATTTCCAAACAGACGGAGAATACGGATTGCCTGCTTATTCAGCGCTTCCATAGAACGGAGCAGCGGCGTTTTCTTATCCAGCGCTTCACCGCCGTAAGAACAGAATGCGGTAGGTATACACAAGGTATTGCCCTTAATGAATGCATAAGAAGTAGGGTCCCAGGCCGTGTACCCCCGCGCTTCAAAAGTCGCCCGAAGTCCGCCGGAGGGAAACGACGACGCATCCGGTTCTCCTTTGATCAGTTCCTTTCCGGAAAACTCCATAATCACACCCCCATCGGGAGACGGAGAAATAAAGCTGTCGTGCTTTTCTGCCGTGACGCCGGTAAGGGGCTGGAACCAATGTGTATAATGTGTGGCGCCATGATCCACCGCCCAGTCTTTCATAGCTGCCGCTACTGCATTTGCTACGCCAATATCAAGCTTTGCACCTTCATCAATCGTCTTTCTCAAAGACTGATAAACCTTTGCCGATAAATTTGCTTTCATCACCCTGTCATCAAATACTTTACATCCAAAAAAATCTGATACATTTTTCATAATCCCACTCCTTCCAACTTGAAAACAAAAAGACAAGGATGGCTTTCATGGCGCTTTTCCCTGCGCCGCAAAAGACTCCCTTGCCTTTTCTATCAAATTGTATGCATTTTTCTTACAAAAGTAAAAAGCGTCTCTGAGAATTTCCTCTCAAAGACGCCTTTGCCTTTACGTGTTGGATGATACACCCTTAAAAATCATTTGTCAATCCTTTTTTTATTTTTTCTATTGCCGCCAAAAAAATATTGACAACGCGCATCATCCGCTGTATAAATATAAATTATGAGCAAAGGCGTTCATTTTCAGAGCAGAAATTACCTGCCCTGAAAGCGGATGCCTTTGCTTTTTTGATTTATTCTGAAAGAAAGGTACAAACTTATGAAAATTGAAGGCCAGGTAAGAATCCCTTCCGGATGTGCAATCTCAGCGGTAATATCCAAAGATGGAAATAAGATGTCCGGTGAAATGATCATAAATTCCATGAAACCCATGCATGACCGTTCCAACGGATTAGGCGGCGGTTTTGCCGGTTACGGCATTTACCCTGAATATAAAGATTTTTACGCATTCCATATGTTTTTTGATTCCCGCGACACCCGCAAGGAATGTGAAGCCTTCTTAAAAGAACGCTTTGAAATCATCCAATCGGAAATCATTCCGACCCGGAAGATTCCGGAAGTCACAGATGAGCCGATCATATGGAGATATTTTGCCGCTCCCTTAAAATCTGTTCTTGCATCCTTACAGTTAGAAGAAAAAGAGTTTGTGGCCAAAACAGTTATGAAGATCAACGCCGAAATGCCCGGTGTTTACGTCTTTTCCAGCGGCAAGAACATGGGTGCCTTCAAAGCGGTCGGTTTTCCGGAAGATGTGGGCGTCTTTTATAAGCTGGAAGAATATGAAGGATACTCCTGGACGGCACATGGACGTTATCCGACAAACACCCCCGGCTGGTGGGGAGGCGCGCATCCCTTTACACTGCTCGACTATTCCGTCGTGCATAACGGAGAAATATCTTCCTATGACGCCAACCGCCGGTTTATTGAAATGTTCGGCTATAAATGCACCCTCCGGACCGATACGGAAGTCATTACTTATATCATGGATTACCTGCTCCGCGTACAGGGACTTACGCTCGGCGAAGCCGCAAGTGTAATCGCCGCTCCGTTCTGGAGTACCATTGCGGCAAAAACGGATTTGGAGGACCAAAAGAAACATACTTACCTTAGAACTATGTTTCCAAGCCTTTTGATTACCGGTCCTTTCTCCATTGTTTTGGGATTTGAGGGCGGATTGATGGCATTAAATGACCGTCTGAAGCTTCGTTCTATGGTAGTTGGCGAAAAAGATGATAAAGTATTCATTGCCAGCGAAGAGGCCGCTATTCGGATCATAGAGCCAAATGCGGAAAACATATGGTCTCCCGCCGGCGGCGAGCCTGTCATCGTTAAAGTGAAGGAAGGTGCGTTTTAATGGGTATCGAATTTATTTATCCTGAATTTGAAGTAATCAGAAATAAAAGCAGATGCATTTCCTGCCGTGTATGTGAGCGGCAATGTGCGAATGAAGTCCACAGCTGCGATGAAAAACTCAAAATTATGAAGTGCGACGATTCAAAATGCGTAAACTGCCAGCGCTGCGTTTCTTTTTGTCCCACAAAAGCCTTAAAGATTGTAAAAAGTGACTGCACCCTGCGCGAAAACGCTAATTGGCCAGCCCAGACAGTGAAAGAAATATACAAGCAGGCAAACAGCGGCGGTGTTCTTTTGTCCTCTATGGGGAATCCAAAACCGCTTCCCGTCTACTGGGACAAAATCCTGATCAATGCTTCACAGGTAACGAACCCGTCCATTGATCCGCTGCGGGAACCGATGGAAACCAGAGTTTTTCTCGGAAAAAAGCCGTCAAAAGTACAGCGCTCTAAAGAAGGAAAATTAAACTGTACACTGCCTCCGCAGCTGGAACTGTCTATGCCGGTTATGTTCTCTGCCATGAGCTACGGCTCTATCAGCTACAACGCCCACAAGTCCCTTGCGCTGGCAGCAGCAGAACTTGGAATTTTGTATAACACCGGAGAAGGCGGTCTGCATGAAGATTTTTACTGCTATGGTGAAAATACTGTCGTGCAGGTAGCTTCCGGCCGTTTTGGTGTCCATGCGGATTATCTGCAAGCCGGCGCAGCGATTGAAATCAAAATAGGGCAAGGTGCAAAACCAGGGATCGGGGGACATCTTCCCGGTGAAAAGATCGTAGGAGATATATCCCGCACCCGTATGATCCCGGAAGGATCTGACGCCATTTCTCCGGCGCCGCATCATGATATTTATTCCATCGAAGATTTGCGTCAGCTCGTCTTTTCTCTAAAAGAAGCTACGGAATATAAAAAACCCGTGATTGTAAAAGTTGCCGCCGTACATAACATTGCAGCAATCGCAAGCGGTATTGCCCGAAGCGGAGCCGATATCATTGCCATTGACGGGTTCCGCGGCGGCACCGGAGCTGCGCCCACCAGAATCAGAGACCATGTAGGCATCCCCATTGAGCTGGCGCTGGCAGCCGTTGATCAGAGGCTTCGGGATGAAGGTATCCGCAGCAATGTGTCTCTTGTAGTGGGCGGCAGTATCCGAAGCGCAGCAGATGTAATAAAGGCCATTGCGCTCGGTGCGGATGCCTGCTATGTGGCTACCGCCGCTCTGCTTGCTCTTGGCTGCCATCTGTGCCGCACCTGCCAAAGCGGTAAATGCAACTGGGGCATCGCAACCCAGCGTCCCGAGCTTGTGAAAAGGCTTAACCCTGCAATGGGCAGTGAACGCCTGATCCATCTGATGACCGCATGGAAACACGAAATAAAAGAATTTATGGGCGGTATGGGAATCAATTCCATTGAGGCTTTACGCGGAAACCGGCTGATGCTTCGCGGCATCGGCTTAACGGAAAAAGAGCTTGAGATACTTGGTATCTCTCATGCCGGAGAATGACAGGAAAAAACGGCTGCTTCTGCCGCATATTTTCGGCAGATAGATAAACAAATTTGGGGGAGGTATGGTACAATATGCAAATTATTGATGCCGCAGATTTAGATTACAGAGCTGTAAACGAAGCGCTGCGCGAAGCAGAAAGCGATTTCATCATCGAAGGCTGCTGCGGTCAGCGGTTTATTGCCGCCGGTATATCCGGCAAGAATCTTACAATTAACGGGATACCGGGCAATGCACTGGGCGCATACTTAAACAATGCCAATATTACGGTAAATGCCAATGCACAGGACGCTGTGGGCGATACTATGAATGAAGGAAAGATTCTGATTCATGGCAATATCGGCGACGCCGCCGGTTATGCCATGCGCGGCGGCAAGATCTATGTGCAAGGCAGCGCCGGATACCGGGCCGGAATCCATATGAAGGCTTACAAAGAAAAAATTCCCGTTATGATCATCGGCGGATGTGCCGGAAGCTTCCTTGGAGAATATCAGGCAGGAGGCGTGATCATCGTCCTGGGGCTTCATAAAGACGGCAGACGCATTGTAGGCAATTTCCCCTGTACCGGAATGCATGGAGGTAAAATGTTCCTGCGGGGCAGCTGCGAGGATATTCATTTCCCAAAACAAGTTACCGCAAAATGCGCAGCCGCAGACGAGTTAGAGGAAATCCGGGAGTATCTGTCGGAATACTGCTTGGACTTCGGTTATTCTATGGATGAACTTTTGTCCGAACCTTTTACAATCATCACGCCGGACAGTAAAAATCCGTACAAACAGATGTATGTGGCAAATTAAAAAAAGCAGGCAGGCCCAACTTCTGCCTGCCCTTTTATTATACTTTTGTACTGCTTTGTCAGTGATATTCAGCTCTTAAACGCTTTTCACCCCAATAGCCTCTATCTCACAGAGAACTCCCTTGGGCAATTCCTTTACCGCCACACAGCTTCTTGCCGGTTTTGATACGAAGAACTCCTCATACACCTGATTAAAAGCTGCGAAATCCGCCATGTCTGCCAAAAAGCATGTGGTCTTAATCACCTGCTCATAACCGATTCCTGCCGCCTTCAGAATCTCTCCTACATTCACACAGCTCTGACGGGCCTGGGCCTCAATCCCCTCCGGAATCCCGCCTGTCTCCGGATTCACCGGTATCTGACCGGAAGAAAATACAAATCCGTTTACCTCCATTCCCTGAGAATAGGGGCCGATGGCCGCCGGGGCCTTTGTTGTCGTTATCACTTTCATCTCAATCCTCCTATTTTAAATTCGCTGCGCGACAGCACTAAAGGATAAAGCCGGCAGAAATTATTTTTCAAAAGCATTTGACATTTCTTAGCCGGACTATTTGTAACCTCTGCCTGGCAGCACTAAATAATTCTTTGTAGTAAATATTTCCAAACATTCGTCTCTACTGAGGCGGCACAATCTCACCTTCCGGCGTTCCCGGCTGGCCCTCCGGAGGCACCTCGCCCTCCGGCTGTACCATGCCCTCCTGCGGAGGCATAGTTCCATCACCTGAGTTTGGCTGTACAATTCCTCCGATTAAATTACCCAAATGAAGAGGACAAGGCATTGCCGTAAGCGGAGAACCTGATACATCATTATTCTCCGGCACCAATGTAATAATCCTGAACTCATGAAGGGGACAGGCATCTGTTGCCAGACCGCCGCTCTCTACACAGGCTTCCCCTGTCACATGTACATTGCAGTATTCCGTAGGCTCCGTACCCACGGCAAAATATTCCGATCTCACCATACCGTCACAAATACCGGGAATCGGAAGCTTTCCTGACGCCGAACAGACAGCCGCACTCCTGACACTGTCTGGCTTCGGAAAATCCTTATTCTCCAAATTTTCATGAATCCGAGACATCACATTTTTCCAAATCACCTTATGATAACTCGTCTCACCTTTGCCCAGTTTGTGATTATTATCAAAGCCTGCCCAGATTCCTGCCGTATAATAAGGAGTATAGCCTACAAACCACACGTCATTATTCTTTGACGTTGTACCGGTCTTTCCTGCAATGGTCATTCCTGAAAATCTTACCGCGCCGCCGGTACCCTGATTCACTACATCCTTCATAGCGCTTGTAAGCAGCCAGGCTGTGCTGTCCTTCAACACGGTTCTTGTATAGGATACGGTATTGTCAATCAGCACATTCTTATCATGGTCCAAAATTCTTGTATAAAATACGGGCTTTGTATACACGCCTCCGTTGGCGATAGTTGCATATGCTCCTGTCAGTTCCAGGTTTGTTACGCCATGCGTGATTCCTCCCAGTGCAAGAGATTGTACATAGTCGTTATTTTTATTCACAGTCTCCTTTTGCAGTGTCGTGATTCCCATATTCTCCAGGTACGTAATTCCCAAAGCCGGCGTGATATCTGTCAATGTTTTTACGGCCACAATATTCATAGACTGCTCAATACCTTTTCGCAAAGCAGTCCAGCCCCGGTACGCTTCTCCGTTCCAGTTACGGACAGGTCGTCCATCCTGGTAATTGTAAGGCGCATCGAACTGCGTTGTTGCAAGCGTCATTCCGGCCGAATCCAATGCCGGCGCATACGTAGACACCGGCTTAAAGGTAGAACCCGGCTGCCGAACCGTATCTACGGCACGGTTCAAGGTCAGATTAGCGGTTTTCTCACCTCTGCCTCCGACGATTCCCTTTACATATCCGGTATACTGATCCATTACTACCATAGATATCTGGGGCTGTATCGTCATCTCGGCACGCTCATACACCGTATCCCCTTCTTCTACCAGCGACGCCTTGTAAGCATCAATATGAGCCTGCGCATCCTCTTTTGTATCAAAAAGCAGTTCAAAGCCGGAATATTCATTTTCCTTAAAATATTCCTCCATCATTTCCTTGCTGTAGTTTTCCTGTTCTCCGTCCGGCTTTACAACCGTCAGAGCATAGTCCAGCCCAATCCGAACATTCGGCGGATAATTTTCTTCATTGCCCATCTCCTCGTCCATAATGGACTGAATCGTCGGGTCCTGAGCCGTCTCGATGGTTAAACCGCCCATATACACCAAGTTGTACGCCTGTTGGGAGGTATATCCCTTCACCTCCTGCAAATCATTGATCACCTGCTCAATGGCTGCGTCAACATAGTAGGAAAACACTTCTGCCGAACTCTTCACCTGATTGGTTGTTTGAATACGTGCATAAACGTCATCCGCCATCGCTTCTTCATATTCACTCTCGGAAATGTATTCCTGATCCAGCATATATTGAAGCACGAGATCCCGGCGCCCTTTGTTCTTTTCCTGGTTGCTGATGGGATTATAACCTGTAGGACTCTTAGTAGTACCTGCAATTACGGCTGCCTCGGAAATTGTCAAATCCTTTACATCCTTGTTAAAATAGCGATTTGCCGCCGCCTGAATCCCCAGAGCATTCTGTCCCAGATTGATGGTATTAAGATATGCCTCCAGAATCTCGTCCTTCGTCATATTCTTTTCCAGCTCAATTGCCAAATACTGCTCCTGAAGCTTTCGCTCTACCTTCTCAGCCAGTGTACTCTCACTCATAAAATCAAATACACTGTTCTTCAAAAGCTGCTGTGTAATCGTACTGGCTCCCTCAGTCTTCTTAAAACCGCTTGCCACTCCGCGGACGCCCGCACGAATCATTCCCTTTAAATCAATTCCATTGTGCTCGTAAAATCGCTCGTCCTCAATTGCCACAAAAGCATCCAGCACATGCCGGGGTATGTCCTCGATATCTACCCAGATACGATTGGAACCGGCCGCAACCAATTCTGCCATCTGATTGCCTTCCGCATCCACCATAACCGACTTGTATCCTCGGGGAATTACACTGTCGCTGTCAATATCGGGGGCATTGTCAATGACCCCTTTTACTACGCCGATTCCCGCGCACATTCCTGCAACTCCTATGGCAAGCAGGCATATGAGAAACGCTTTTATAAATATAACACTTGCTTTCTTACCGACTTTTGCAGTTTTGGAGTTCATAGACTTCTGTTTTTTTGAAGTCCCCTTTTTTCCATAATTCATGCCTTTGCCTCCTCTACATTCAGTTATTATAACAAATATTTCTATGGGAATAAAGCATAAAATAAAAATTCACATTTTCTTGCGTTTTTTATAAGGTTTCTTTATAATATTCCTTAATATGATCATTCAAATATTTATTGTAACTTTTTAATTCTATGACAGCTTTCGACAGGCTTTTCGGCTTGTCTCAAGTATAATACTCTTCAAAGCCGCCCTTTTGGGTATGGATTTAAAAAGGAGAGTATCATGCAAAAGGAATTTTTAATCGAAACCCGTGCTGTCGCAGATGAAAAAGGAAACCTGCTGAACCTGAAATATTATCTAATCGAGGAAGAACAGCCTCTGTCCGTCGCTCCTCTTTACCGCATTTGTATCAAAAAATCAATGGCGGAGAAGCCCGGTGTGGAGGAAACCGAAAGCACGCCTCCTGTTTCTCATTCGGAGATGTTTGCCAGGCAAATGCTTCGGCGTCTTATTACAAATGCGGTTACGCCTGTCTGTCTGCTGGAAATTGTTGATGATATGATGACCGGGGAGGGCGGACAGGCTTCCTAGAAGAAAGGAACTTGTTATGCCCGAATCCTATAAGTTTACATACATAGGCGGCTCCGGTGAGATTATTGAAAAAAAATCGCGCTTTATCGCCACCGTACATCCGGTGAAAACCGAGGAAGAAGCTTTAAGCTTTATCGACGGCATCCGCAGACAATATTGGGATGCCTCTCACAATTGCACTGCCTTTACCATCGGCAAAAACCATCAGCTTACCAGATGCAGCGATGATCGCGAGCCTTCCGGAACAGCCGGCAGACCCATGCTTGATGTCCTTCTGGGTGAAGATCTCCACGATACTGCCGTAGTTGTTACGCGATACTTTGGGGGAACCTTGCTGGGCACAGGCGGTTTGGTGCGCGCTTACACTGCCGCTGTTCGAGAAGGGCTTAAAAAGGCTGTGATTCTGGAAAAGCGCCCAGGTGTTCGTCTGTCCATTCACACAGATTACAACGGCGTCGGAAAGATTCAATATATCTTGAACCAATCACAAATTCCCATCCTGCGCTCCGAATATACGGATTCTGTTTTCTTGGAAGCGCTTGCACCTGTCTCTCTTCTGACTTCCACTATTGCCGCTATCACGGAGGGAACCAGCGGACAAGCTCTATTGTCACCGGGAGATCATTGTCAGTATGCGCTTCCGGATGGCGAAATCCTTTTGTTTGAGGAGGAAGGCCAAGAATAAAAGGTGCCGTAAAATCCGGATACCCCGCAGAATCTGCGGGGTATCCGAATTTTACGGCGCCCTTTTTAATGAGCAATTTCAATTATTTTTTAATCTGCCCGTAATAAGCATTCTCTCCATGCTTCCGAAGGAAATGCTTATCCTGAATTACCTGCGGCGCCGGAGACACACCCGGCATCAAAAGCTCTGTGCGGCAGGCCATCTTCGCCACTTCCTCGAGAACAACTGCATTGTGAACCGCATTGTCCGCATCCGTTCCCCAGGTAAAGGGACCGTGGTTGGTACAAAGCACCCCGGGGATATGCATGGGGTTCTTCCCCTCAAAAGTCTCTATGATCACAAGGCCCGTATTTTTCTCATACTCACCGTTGATCTCCTCCGCCGTCAGGCTGCGTGCGCAGGGAATCTCTCCGTAAAAATAATCGGCATGGGTAGTTCCGTAGCATGGAATACTTCGTCCGGCCTGTGCCCAGGAGGTTGCCCAAGGAGAATGTGTATGCACAATGCCTCCCACCTCTTTAAAGGCTTTATAAAGCTCCAGATGGGTCGGCGTATCCGAGGAAGGATTGTAGTCGCCCTCCACCTTGCGGCCGTCAAGGTCCATAACTACCATATCCTCCGGCTTCAGCTCATCGTAATCTACTCCGCTGGGCTTGATTACGAACAATCCGCTTGCCCGATCAATTCCGCTGACATTTCCCCAGGTGTAGGTAATCAGTCCTCTTCTCGGAAGCTCCATATTTGCTTCATAAACCTGCTTTTTCAATGCCTCTAACATTTTCTTTCTCCTTCCTTGATTTAAAATATATCTGGCGGCAAACCGCTTTCAGACATCTCTTAATTCTCTTTTTGATCCAACAAGGTCCTCATGGACTTATTGGCAAAAGCCAAATCCTCTTTCCAATTTTCGCTGCCCAGATACCAGAACTCGGTCACAAATTTGCGCACGCCCATCGACCAGGCCGTGTCAATCATCGCAGGAAAGTCCACCTGTCCGTCTCCATACATCATATCCCGGAACTTCCCGGGTTCCGTCTCTTTTAAGTGCATGGAGGTAATGCGTCCGTTGCAGCTTTTCAAATCCTCCAGGACATCCGTACCATAGGTGATAGCGGCATTATTGATATTGCCGCAGTCAGGATAGACATTCAGGTAAGTGGAATTGATCTTTTCCACATATTTCATAGACTTTCCGCAGGTATTCATAAATTCTGTCTCCATTGTTTCAAAGCCCATAAGAGCACCTGCTCTGGCTGCCATCAAAGTGCATTTTCTTAAGTTTTCCCCAAACCGGGCGACTGTCTCGGGAGTAGACGGATCGTAATACACATCATAGCCTGCAAGCTGAATAATACGCACGCCCAAATCATCCGCAAGCTGAATCGCCTTTTCCATAATCTCCATGCCTCTTTTGCAGATATCCGGATCACTGCTCCCGATTGGATACTTCCGATGACCGGAAAGACACATGGTACGGACAGGAATCCCCACCTCATACATGGTTTTCACAAGCTCCAGCCGTTCCTCCTTCGTCCACTCCAGGCGTGCAAGCTTCTCGTCCGTCTCGTCAATGCTAATCTCTACGAAGTCATAGCCTGCTTCCCTGGCTGCCTCAAGCTTTTCCTTCCAGGTCAATTCCTTCGGCATAGCCTTCTCATACAATCCGATAGTATAAGCCTTCATCTTTTCCTCCAAACATTCTTCCTTTTACAGACCTTCGATCTCATAGAAAGCAATCTCATCAATCTCCCGGTTTGTAGACACAAGTCCCATCTTGCCAGCCTTTGCATAGCAGCGTACATTGGCCGGTCCTACGTCCTCGTCCAGTACCTCCATCACATAATCACTTCCATCGTACCTGCAGGCCAAAAGATTTCGCTGTCCTTTTCTGTGGCCGATTACGGCAACGCCCTTTCCTTCAATCTCCGTACCCCAGATACCATGCGCAAATTCATACTTCTCATCAAAGGTTTTTATGCAGGTATAAGCACCGTCTGCCTTCTTATAAATCTTGACGGTATCTCCGTGGAAAGGCGTCATCACAAGCATCTCCTTCTCGCCGTCTCCGTCAAAATCCACAAAAATCATATCACTGGCCGCATCCCCTGTCAATGTCTCCACGCTCCATTCGCCGCCGCGCCCAGCCGGTGGAACTACTTTGAAGATTCCGTTATCTGCCGCCACGGCAGCCCACACGCCGTCTGCCTCTTCCACCCGGCAATATCCGTGATTTTTCAGAAGGCCCTCCTTTAAAACCGTTATGGGAAGCTGGTTGTCTTCATTCACTGCGCTCAAATCCTCCGGAAGCTCGCATACCCAGATCTTTCCCGGGCTGCTCCAATCCTCCTTGTATTCATGGCCGGACTTTAAGGCGCAGGCAATCAAATAGTTTACTCCGCCGCTTGTAAGAATGTCAAAGCGGTGTACAAAGGGCAGATCCACCAATGTCTTAATCTCCCAGTTATCCTTTCCCTTTGGCGCGGCAAGGATAATTTTTGCTTCTTTGGAGTCATTGGGGGAGTAGAATTTGTGGGTTGCAAGAAATTCTCCATTGCTTCCCGGAAGCTGAACCATCGTCATCGTTCCGCCCGGCCCTTCCCATACCGTCTCCTCCAAATTGCCGTCTAAGTCAAACAAAAGACACTTGTTCACCTTTTCCGCCGCAACTAACATATGCTCCTTCCCGTTGTAGGTCAAGGGGCAGATAGAATAGCACTTTTCCAGTTCATGTGTTTTTATTTTATGAATCTTCATTTCCATACTCCTTTTTGATTGCAGCCTTGCAATATCCTTATCCAAGCGCAGTTAGCCGATATTGCTGTTGTTATCTGCTTAATCCACTTGATGAACCCAGGTTCCTTTCTCCCTAAATTCCCGTATAAGCTCTGTGGGCGCGTCCGCGTCCGTGATAATATTCTCAATCTGCTCCGCCGGACAGCTCACAAACCCGCTCTTTTTTCCAAACTTTGTGCTGTCAGCCAGAATATAGGAGCCTTTGCTTACACGTTCAAACATTGCCTGATTGAGATTTACTTCATTTAAAAGCTCTGTCGTCATTCCCGTATCCGGACAGATTCCCCCGCAGCCCATAAAGCTTTTTTTCGCCGTTACCTGCGTCAAGTTATTCATAGCAAAATCCCCTACCATTGCACCTTTTACATAACGCAGCTCTCCTCCAAGAAGAATGATCGTAGCATGGGAAGGATTTTTTTCATTGATTATATTTCCATTATTTGTAATTACGGTTACATTTCTACTGGTAATGTATTTAAGCATAGCCAGAGCCGTAGAACTGGTATTGATAAAAATACTGTCGCCGTCCTCCACAAGACTTGCCGCATATCGGGCAATCCGTTCTCTTCGGAACTGCTTTTTGTTTTCTCCAAAATCCGCTCCCGGCTCTCCGCTGTTTCTGGCGCCTCCATAAAAACGTTCCAGCAGCTTATGATCCTCGAGATACTGCAGATCTCTCCGAATAGTTAAAGGAGACACTTGAAACTGCTCCGCCAAATGATTCACTGTTACATCGCCATTCTCACGCACAAGTTCTAATACTTTTTCTCTTCGGCTATTTACAATGCTGCGGCTCATTTTCATAATGCTTTCCCTCCTATTATAGTCGCTGAGCGACGGCGCCAAAGGGTAAAGTCGCCTCGGCACACCTGTGACTTCACCATACAAACCTTAGTCCATATAGAAACCCATGCATTCTCCTGTGAGCGGAAAAAGAGAGCGCCTTCCGGCTGATTTTATCCGGAAGACGCTCTCTTCTCGGCTGTCTTCATACCAGTTTCATATTTCTAAATCATTCTTACCCCAAACAGGTATGTCCATCAAATTTAGTTTGCCGTAATTCCGGCCTCCGTCATCTTCTCTTCCATCTCCTGCATAGACATAATGTTGCGCAGTCCTACTACGGTAGTTCCCTTTTTC
The DNA here is from genome assembly GCA_910574835.1 of Clostridia bacterium. Taxonomy (GTDB): domain Bacteria; phylum Bacillota; class Clostridia; order Lachnospirales; family Lachnospiraceae; genus Laedolimicola. The sequence goes on from CAJTDE010000003.1 coordinate 43,630, forward strand.
TGGGCATCTGCGAACATGTTAAGGAAATTCTGAGCACAGAGCACTACATCATACTGAGACGCCGCACTCTTTCCCTCAGAAAGAGCACAGTGATGAATCTTTCCCGGCTTAATGTTCATCTTCTTCAAGGTCTTCTCCAATGTCATCTTCATCATCAGACTGGAACCTGCTCCGTTTGCACAGCACACCATAAAGCTCATGTTATCCTTCGCCATAACTACATTCTCCTTTTCATTTTCCTCTCCGGAAGGGTTTTAAGATTATTCTATCACCATGATAATAAAATATTTCATAAAAGTCAATGTTACTATGGAAATCTATTCCTTCTATTTTGCCTTCTTTGCCTTCAGCTCCTTGTATGCTTCATAGTCCTCGGTAATCAGGAAGTAGCCTTCCTTATTAGCACGGTACTGAAGCTGCGGAATTGCCAGAAGCGCAACTATTACAATCGCAAGACCCGCATAGCTTAAGAATCTCATCAGCACGGTGAATACCGGCCATACAACCGCCCAGTCCCACATACCTAAGTATCCGCCGTATGCTGCCATGCCTACCCAGCCTGCAATCAATGCGGAACCGAATACCTGGCACAGTCCGGAGATAAACGGCAGAATCATAGCTGCTTTCATTCCGCCCTTATTATTTGCATAAACCGCAATCGTTGCATTATCAAAGAATACAGGTACGAATCCGGCAATTACAAGTACAGGACTCTTCAGGAGAATCAAAACTCCGATTGCAAGGAACTGTCCGACAGCGCCGCAGAGGAATCCGATTGGAACTGCATTAGGGGAACCAAAGCCGTAGGTTACGGCACAGTCTACCGCCGGTACGGAACCCGGGAGAAGCTTATTGGCAATACCCTGGAAGGACTGGGTCAGCTCCGTAACAAAGGTTCTTACTCCCAACTGCAGGATTGCCAGATATACGGCAAAGTTCAGGCAGAGGGTTAAGATGTAGAACAAAAAGCTTGCATTTTCTCCTAAGAATCCGGCCTCAATCAGATAATCACGGCCCAGAATCAACAGGATCGCTCCAAAGAAAACGGTCATCAGAAGTGCCGTACATACCATGTTCTCGTTAAAAATGGACATAAAGCCCGGAAGTTCAATATCCTCAATTCTTCTGGAAGCCTTCTTGCCTTTCTTCTCATCGCTTTCATGCATCTTGCCTGCAATCCAGGAGAACAGGGCTACACCCATAATCTGCTGATGTCCAAGACAGAAGCCTGCGCCGTCCGTCAGCTCCTGGGTCGGCTCGATGGTCAGGTTGGAACCTACCGCCCAGTAAAGTCCGAGTACAATAGCCATTACAATCAGAAGCGCCGTATTGTTGGAAGCCAGCGCCGGAAGTGCAAAGAGAATCAGCCAGTAAGCGGTAGATGCCTGCTGTACCTGCACATGTCCGGTGGTGAACAGAGAACGAAGCTTTGTAAGCTTACGCAGGCGAACCAAAATAATATTTACAATAAACGCAATCAGAAGAAGCATCATTACCTGAGAAAAGGACTTTCCGAATACCTCTTCTACACCGGCCGTAACCGCATTCTGTCCAAAGTAAGGGTCAATTACCATTGCGTCCAAATTAAAACGTTCCTTTAAGCCTACCAGTACCGGGCGGAAGTTGCTTACCAGTCCGCCGGAACCGACAGCCAGAATCATATATCCTACTACAGCTTTGATTGTGCCTCCCAGTACGTCATACCAGGGTTTCTTAAGCAGAATATAACCCAACAAAACAATCAGTCCGATCATCCATGCCGGCTGCTGTAAAATATTTGTAGCAAAATACGACCACGCTTTCATCAAAATATCCATACACTTTCTCCTTATTCTAATTTATATATTAACACAAAAGCATTTTCGGTTCCCGTAGTTACCGGTCATAAATCCTTCCATGCCCTATATAATATACGCTTTCCAAAATTTTCTATTGTTAATCCAGATACTGCTCCTGTATCTTCAGCAAATCTTCCGGAGTCTTGGCATCTGCCAGGGCTTTTACCACATCCTCATTCATGAGCATCTCGGACAGCTTCATCATGTTATCCAGATGCTGTTCAGGATTGCAGGAGGCTAAGGTAAAGAACAGCTGTGCATCTTTCTCCGGGTCTCCCGGTTCAAAGCTTACCGGCTTATCAAGCTTCATAAAGCCGATAGCTGTCTTATTGACGCCGATGGCATTTTCCTGGGAATGGGGCATGGCAACATTCGGCATAATGACAATGTAGGGACCATGCTTTTCCACGCAGGCAATGATGTCCTCTTTGTAGTTGGCTTCTATGGTTCCGTCCGCCTCAAGGCTCTTGCAGCTCATGCGGATAGCTTCTTTCCAATCCGGAGCTTCCTCCGCAAAAAAGTAATGCTTTTTCTCAACAAATTCTCTTAACATACCTTCTCTCCTTTGCAGTCTACAGACATGAACGGAACGGGATATTCTGGGGATGCTCGAAGCAGTCCTCAAAACCTCTTCTGTGATGATAGTACAGCTTATCCTTGTCCTGCGGATAGGTATATTTGCCGCCTACCTGCCAGAAGAACGGATGGAACTTGTACTCGTTGCGGTCCTTCTTGAAGTCATACAGAACCTTAATCTCCTCGCAGTCCGCCTGGAAGTTGGTCCATACATCCCAGTGAATCGGAACAACTACCTTACAGCCAAGATTCTCAGCCATGCGCAGAATGTCGATGGAGGTCATCTTATCCTGCATACCAACGGGATTCTCTCCGAAGGAACCGAAGGCCACATCAATATCGTAATCCTTGCCATGCTTTGCAAAGTAGATGGAGAAATGAGAGTCACCGGAGTGGTAAATGTTTCCGCCCGGAGTCTTTACCAGATAGTTGACAGCCTTATCATCCATATCCGTAGGACATACGCCGGTAAGCTCTTCTCTGTTCTCGCTTGTGTCATCGGTCGTTACAATGCAGGTACGATCGAAGCTGTCCAGGGCCACAATCTCCAGATCCTTAATCTTAATCACATCGCCGGGCTTTACGGTAATGCAGCGGTCTTCCGGAACGCCCCACTTCATCCAGGTCTCTACGGACTTCTTCGGTCCGATAAAGGGAACCGGAATCTCCTTGCCCTGCTCATCTGTGGTAGTCATTCCGCTCCGAATGACATGTGCGGCCCACTCAGCGGACATATGATCCTGATGATAATGAGTGGCCAAAACCGCATCCACATGCTTGAAGGCAAAAGGATCGATAACAAAGGGGACATTTCTAAGGTTCGGCTGCATCAGCCGCCCTCCGCACATATTTGCCATCTGATGGCCGGGCTTCATCTTATTGTCTCCGTGGGTTCTCTTTCCATTGCCGCACCACAGGTCAATGGTGATGTTTGTGTTATCAGGAGTCTTGAACCAGACACCTGTACAGCCAAGCCACCACATAGCAACATTGCCCGGCGCTACCACCTCGCTTTCGATGTCCTCCACCAGCCAGGTGCCCCACTCCGGAAATGTGCTCATGATCCAGCTTTCCCGGGTGATTTCATTTACTTTGGACATTTTTCATCTTCCTTTCTTAAATTATTTTTACTATTTATTTCGTTATAGTTATATTATACATAAACCATTCATCTTTTCAACCGATTATATGATTATTTGAATGTTTTTACGTTCGATTTTATATGTTTTAGAATTTTTCGATCGTTTTTGACGTCTATCTACCGTAAATTTTCTTGGTATCTTAATTGTTTTTTATATATTTAGCATAAACAGCTATTAATTTTATGATTGTTTTGAACTTTTCTATTCTATTGCACACAAAAAAGCTGCCACAAAATAATATAATGGTTTGCCCATAACCCACTAACTTATTTTGCAGCAGCCTTTCCTGCTTTTTATTCCTTTATTGCAGCAACAATTCCAACGCCTTTTGCAGCTGATTATCTTTTTCCATTGGAATCACTACTTCTTTTTCCAGTTCCTCCTCAAGCTCCACCTCAATATCCGGCTCAATTCCAATCCCGTGAATATCATTTCCTTTTGGCGTATAATACTTGGATACCGTAAGCTTCACAGCCGTTCCGTCGCTTAACGGATAAATCTTTTGAACAATTCCTTTTCCGTAAGTCTTAGTTCCTACCAATGTGCCAATCCCGTAATCCTTGATGGCTCCTGCAAAAATTTCCGACGCACTGGCGCTGTTTCCATTTACCAGAACCGCCAGAGGCTTATCAAAGTAATGCTCTTTATCCGAACTTTCTTCTTCACGATTGCCATATTTATCCTCTGTGTAAACAATCAGCCCTTCCGGAAGCAGACGATCCAAAATCGCACATACACTGGACACCAGTCCTCCGCCATTATCCCGCAGATCCACAATGAGTCCCTTCATCCCCTGTTTCTCCAGTTCGTCAAGCGCCTGAATAAATTGTTCGGAAGTAACATCATCAAAAGAAGAAATAGAGATATATCCTATCTGCTCCTCTAACATGGCCGACTCCACCGTCTGAATCTCTATCGTCCTCCTGGACACCTCAAAATTCAGATAATCCGGCTCTCCGTCCCGGACAACACTGATCCGGACCTGAGTATTCTCCTCCCCCTTAATATGAGAAACAATCATATTCAGATCTTGGCCCGTCACTTCCATATCCCCTACCTTATAGAGAATGTCTCCCGGCAGAAGCCCCGCTTCCCTGGCAGGTCCGTCCTCAAAGATCCGGGTGAGCGTAACAATGCCCGTTGACATATTTTGAGAGATCTCCACGCCAATGCCGCAGTAACTGCCGTTGGTGCTGTCTATCATACTCTGATATTCTTCCTTCGTATAATAGGCAGCGTATGGATCTCCCAATCCGGCCACCGCACCCTTATAAAGCCAGGTTTCGATTTGTTCCGAATCCAGCTCATCCAGGTAGTAATTATTCATAAGAGACTCTATCTCCGTCAGCTTTTCCTGTACCTCTTTATCTGTCAGTTCAATCTGCCCGGCCTTTTCCGAGCCATTATTTCCAAGGATCTCCGGCAAAAATCCGCTGGCAAACATCACAGCCTGAATTACAATTAAGGTAGCCGCAAAACCGATAGCTATCCCTTTCCATAATTGCTTTTTCTCTTCCATATTGTTCCTCATCTCCAACAGTCGAAAGGGGCTGCCGCAAAACAAGCCTTTCCTTTTGTCTTATTTTGCGGCATCCCCTATGGTTTCTTTTTTAACTATACGCCATTTTTCTTTATTCTATCCCACATAATTGCGCGGATTCACATAAGTTCCGTTCTTAATCACGCCAAAATGCAAATGCGGCCCGGTAGAAAAGCCCGTAGATCCGACTGCCGCAATACTCTGCCCTGCGCTCACCACATCTCCTACCGATACATAAAGAGCCGAACAATGCATATACACCGTAGAAAGCCCGTTGCCATGAGAAATTACCACATAATTTCCTGCGGAACTGCTGTAGGTTGAAGTAGTAACTCTTCCTCCTGCCGCCGCAACAATGCTTGAACCATGAGCCGCCCCGATGTCAATCCCTTTGTGGTTGGTAGAAGCTCCCGGAAGAGGCTGAGGTCTCGGCCCAAATCCGCTTGTTATCCGTCTGCTGCTGGGACAGGGCCAGACGAATCCGGAGGCTCCTCCGTCGCCGTCATCCATACTGGCATTGGCAAGAGCCGCCGCCGCAATCTGCTCTTCAATCTGATTCAGCAGCTTTTCCTGCTCCTCCAGATCCTCTTTAAATTCTGCCGCATCGCTGTTCTGGCTGTCTATCTGCGCCTGATAGCTCTGTATCTCCGCTGTCTTTTTCTTAATCAAGGCGTCTACGGTCTCTTTCTGCTCCTTCGCGGCATCTGCCATCAGCTCCAATTCCTCCTCCTCGGATTCCAGAACCGCCTTTGCCGCAGCGACCGCCTCCTTCTGGGCAATGTACTCATCCATCTTCTTTCGATCGTATTCCGACATCGCTTTTACATAAGTCGATTTGTTGAGGAAATCTCCGATACTGTCGGCCGTCAAAAGCATCTCCAGATAAGAAGGATTCCCGTTCTCATACAGATATTGTATCCGAAGCTTCATATCCTCATACTGCTGATCTGCCACTCTCTGGGCCTCGTCGAGTTCTGCTTCCGCCTGAACTATCTCTTCCTTTTTCGCTTCAATATCTTCATTCAGTTTTTTAATCTGGCCGGCAAGAGACGCAGCCTCCTGATCCAAACGGGCGATGTAATCTTTCAGGTTACTTTTATTTGCCTCAAGCCGCTCAATATTTTTCTTAATATCGCTGATATCTGATTTGATATCGTTAATTTTATCTAATGCGTCCTTTTTCTTCTTCTCCAGTTCATCCGTATCTATCTTTTTATTGCCGGAACCGGTCGTTTTTTTCTCTTCCGTATCCTTTTTTTCCGACGACTCTTCGGAAGAGCCGCCTGTAGAAATCTCCGCTTCGGATGCCATCACAGGCCCCCTGTTCGAATAATGCATTGCAGCTGCTAATAAAACCGCTAAAAGCAGCACATGAATATAACGCTTCTTTTTCATCTCTCTGAACATCCTTTTTCTGCTGATTTCAGACTCTCAGGTGCTTACGAATAGTTAAATAGCTTCCAAAAAATCCAATCCCGACACCCAATGCAAGCCCCACCGGCAGCAGTGTCCGAAACATCGCATCAATGGGAAGGAATTGCACCAGCCCGGTAAGATTGTCGAATTGTCCTCCCATATAGCCCACCAGTTTTGTATAAAGAAGATACAGAAGGCTTAAAGGAATTGCCGCTCCGATTATTCCAATCAAAAGCCCCTCCACCACAAAAGGCGCTTTTACAAAAGAATTGGTTGCGCCTATCAGCTTCATTATCGCAATCTCTTCTTTACGAACCGCTATTCCGATGGTTACCGTATTGCTGATCAGGAACACAGAGACGCAGAGCAGCAAAATAATAATGGCAACGGACACATATCCCACCAGAAGATTAAAGCTTGTGAGAATCTCGGCCACTTCTACCGATTTGTTTACCCGGCGGATTCCCTCCATAGATTCCAGATATTCCACAAGCGTGCTCTGGCCTTCCACATCCTTCAGATATATCTCATAATGGGCTTGTTTTGCAAGCGGGTTGTCGTTGGCAAATCCATCCGCAAGCTGCGGAGCTTCTGCAAAATAGATATATTTGTAGGACTCCCAGGTCTCTTCCGCAGAGACAAACTTCGCCTCCTCCACCTCTTCCCTTGCTCGGATCTTCTCTCCAATCTCATCCATAGCAGCCTGATCATAGGAGACCTCCTCATCAAAGAATACGCTGACGGATACCCCGCTCTCCACTTCCTCCACCATATACCGAAAGTTCTGTACCACACAAAAGAAAAGGCCGAACAGAAAGATACAGATGGACATCGTAGCAATAGATGCCAGCGAGAACATTTTATTTCTCCAAATATTTTTAAGGCCCTGCTTCAGACAGTAGCCAATCGTGCTAATTCGCATGTTGTATGTACCCAGCTTTTCGCTCGTCACTGATAATGACGCCTCTATGCATTGCAATCACACGCTTCTTCATCTGATCCACAATCTCCTGATTATGGGTTACCACCACAACGGTAGTTCCCCTCTCATTAATAGTCTCCAGAAGCTTCATAATTTCCTTGGAGTTCTTTGGATCTAGGTTTCCGGTAGGCTCGTCCGCCAAAAGGATATTAGGCTTATTTACCAAGGCTCTGGCAAGAGCAACCCTCTGCTGCTCACCGCCGGAAAGCTGCTTGGGGTAGGACTTATATTTCTCCGCCAGTCCCACCAAAGACAGCATAGCCGGTACATTTTTACGGATATTCTTAGTGGGAGTAATTACAACTCTCTGAGCAAATGCAATGTTTTCATACACGTTCCTGTCCTTTAAGAGACGGAAGTCCTGAAATACCACGCCGATTTTCCGGCGATATTTCGGAACAGAACGCTGCTTCATTTTATTTAGATTAATTCCATTTACCTTGATGGTTCCGGATGTTGGTTCAAGCTCTTTTAAAAGAAGCTTGATTAAAGTAGATTTACCCGAACCGCTGTCGCCTACGATAAAAACAAACTCACCCTTGTCAATGTGCAGACTGACTCCGTTCAGAGCGTGATTGCCCGTGGAATAGGCTTTTGTCACATTTTCCAAATCGATCATTTTTTCTTTTCTCTCCTCAGTGCTTTTCCCATTGGAATCTCATTTAATAGTCTATGGTCTCCATGTACTTCATATACTTCACAACCATCAAAGCAATCTTGAAGGTAATGGCATCCTCGAACACGCGCAGATCAAGCCCGGTACTTTTCTGAAGCTTATCCAGACGGTATACCAATGTATTTCGATGGATATAAAGCTGTCTGGAGGTCTCAGAAACATTCAGACTATTCTCAAAAAATTTATTGATGGTGGTCAGTGTTTCTTCATCAAAGTCATCCGGCGACTTTCCGTCAAATATTTCACGGATAAACATCTTGCACAGCGGAATCGGCAGCTGATAGATAAGACGCCCTATTCCCAGCGTGCTGTATGCCACAATATCTCTCTCGTCAAAGAAAATCTTTCCTACGTCCAACGCCATCCTGGCTTCTTTGTAGGAGCGTGATACTTCTTTGATCTCGCCCACAATGGTTCCGTAAGCAATGTGTACCTGTTCCTCTCCCTCGCCCGCAAGCAGATCCTTAATGACTTTAGCCGTCTTAGCAAGCTCCGGATAGCCTTCATTCTCTCCGAGTTCTTTGACGACAATTATGTTTTTCTCATCTACCGCAGTTATAAAATCCCTGGATTTGGTGCCGAACAGGGTCCTCAGGTTTTCCAGGGAAGCCGTGTCCTTCTCTTTTCCCGTCTCAATGACATAAACCGCACGGCGAACCTCCGCCTGAATATGAAGCTTCTTTGCTCTGTTATAGATATCTACCAAAAGCAGATTATCAAGAAGCAGGTTTTTGATAAAGTTATCCTTATCAAAGCGCTCCTTATAGGCAATCAGAAGATTTTGAATCTGGAACACGGCAATCTTGCCGATCATGTAGGCATCCTCGCTGCCTCCGTTGATCAGAAGGATATATTCCAACTGGTTCTCGTCAAACACCTTAAAAAACTGAAAGCCCTGTATCACCTGGCTATCCGCCGGGGAATCAATAAACGCAAGGACCGATCCCGTATAAGTATCCGCCTCGGGAAATGTGGAGGCCAGCACCTTCCCCTCCGTATCAATAATGCAGAGGTCTATCCGGGTGATCCCCTTCAACCCCTCAATGGTATTTTGCAGTATCTGATTTGAAATCATAGTCTTGCCCACTCCTTTTTGCTCGTCTTTTTGTGCACATCGCCAGATTTTTATTTTTGGATTCTCTGGCAATATCACCTATAGAATTACCCCTTATTATGTAAAAATAAAAATACCTAATTTATATACTAATGCAAAATCACAAAAAAGAAAAGAGGAAATGTAAAAAAATTTATGCATTTCCTCGACGATTTGGTATTTATTTCAAATTTTTTTCCTATACATTGTTCACAAAAGAAATTATTTCCTATTTTGTCTCAATAAACCCTTCCCCCAAAACCTCCCGAACATCGGTTACAATGACGAAGGCATCCGGGTCCAGGGCAAGAGTCAGCTCTTTGAGATGTACAATTTCTTTTCTGGATACCACGCAGAAGAGCATGTTCTTTTCTTCGCCGGAGTACATGCCTTTTGCAGACAGTCCGGTGACGCCGCGGCTCAGATCGTCCATCAGTATCCGGGACAGCTCGTCAGGTTTTTGGGTAATAATAAATGCGGCTTTGGAAAATTTCAGGCCTTCTATGATGCCGTCGGATACTTTGGATACCAGATAAATTGATATTACGGCGTAAAGCGCCATCTGGATTCCAAAAAGGTAGGCTCCGGCCAGAACGATAACGGCGTCTATGACCTGCATAATGTCGGCTATGCTGTAATGCCGCCAGAAATGCTGTATGATGGCCGCTATGAGATCCGTACCGCCCGTGGTGGCCTGGCTTAAGAATACAAGGCCGATTCCCACACCCATTACGACGCCTCCGTAAAGGGCGGTGAGCAGGAGGTCTCCAACTGCCAAAGGTATTACAGGCAGAACGCCCAGCCAGACGGACAGCATAACGGTTGCAAATAAGGTTTTTACAATGTATTTCCAACCTTTTAAGCGGATTGCTATGAGAAATACGGGAATGTTGAGAACCAGGTTGGTCACGGCCAGGGGAACGCCGCCCGGAACAAGATCTTCGGTGAGCTGCTTTACAATGATGGCCAGACCGGAAAATCCGCCCGTAACGAAGCCGGAAGGGTCGTAGATGGAGGCTACGGCAAAGGCTATGAGGGCGGTCCCTGCCGCTATCAGCAGATATTCTTTTATAACTGTCCGGCTTTTATTTTCCATTGCTGCTTTTATTCCTTTCGTTTAGAGATACTATTTCATTGTCCATATCTTATTTTTCTTTAGTTTTTACTGGTTTTGCAGTTCTATCCCTGTTCACCGTATGCTTTTGTGCAATATGTCCCCGCATCATTTCATATGGCATATTCCTGTCTTTTTCCGCATAGGTTATAGCAATCGAATTGTATGGGAGGGGCTTCTCTTGAGCTCAAAAACTAAAATTGTGGTCCTCCGCATGAAGGAATTGATTTATACCGGCATCTTTGTTGCCCTGGGTATTATTCTGATCCTTCTTCTGGTGTTTATGTTTGCTCCTAAGAACAGCAAACCGGCTTCCACTGATACTTCTGATAAATATGTGCCTGGTGTGTACACTTCGTCGATTATGCTGAACGGCAATGCTGTGGATATTGCCGTTACGGTGGATAAGGATGCGATTGCTTCTATTCAGATGGTGAATGTCAGCGAGACGGTTACTACGATGTATCCGCTTATGGAACCGGCTCTTGATAACCTGGCGGAGCAGATTATTGCTTCTCAGTCTCTTGATCATATTACATATCCGGAGGAAAATCAATATACTTCTCTTGTGATTTTGGATGCGGTGGAGAGGGCGCTTGATAAGGCGGCGGCTTCTGAGTCTGAAACGGAAGGGGCGGGGGAACCTTCCGGAACGAAAAAGGAGGAGAAGGAAGTGGTTGAATAGTTTGGGGACGGACGGGAGAGACCGGGAAGAAGCCGGATGAATTTTCCATATCTGTGTTCGCACGGTTCTCGTACACTCCGTCTGCTCGGCTCGAACATTACTCTTGCATGTTGTGTGCTGTTTTATGTTTTGAGTAATGTTCGCTCCGATCAGACGGAGCGTTCGAGAACAGGCGGACACCTGATATCGGAAAATTCATCCGGCTTCTTCCCGGTCTCTCCCTGGGGGGCGGTTGATGTTTGCTCTTATTCTTTGTAGCGGACTATGGTTCGATCCTCCAGGGGTTCTGTGGTGCTTACTATTACTTCGGTTTCGCTGTCTATGACGCCTTCTTCGATGGCGGCATATTTGTTGTTTTTGTCCAGGACGTTTACGTAGACAAGCTCGGCGGCCAGCTCGGGGCCTAGGATTCCGGATTTTTGTTTTAGGGTGTAGACGTAGCTTCTTCCGTTTTGATCGGTGTAGAGGGCTTCCAGGGGGATGCAGCAGTTGAAGGTTTCGGTCTGGGTTTCGGTAGTGAATACCCCGCTTTGGCCTAAGGTTCCTACGCCCTGGGGGAGAAAGATGATGGCTTCGAACAGATCCGGGCTGGCTTCGCTTGCGGCTACGTAGTCTACAGTTACGGTTTCATGGCTTTTTCCAAGGGTGAGGGCGGCCGTATCGCCCTGGTTGACGTATTTTTTCTGGTCTTTTGTCAGGGTGGTGTGGTATTCCAGAGGGCTTTCCAGGTCTGCGTAGACGATTGATGCGCCGTCGGGGATTCGTTCGCCCGGACTTACCTGGATTCGGGTGACGATTCCTTCGGATTCCGGGTAAACACGGCCGCCTGTGCGCTGGATTTCCTGGTATTTTTCCAGTTTTTCTTTGAGGACGGACAGCTCCAGACGGTTGATGGCCAGGCTGTTGTCGGCGGGGGAGGCTTTCTCTGCATCGTCCAAGCGCCGCTTTGCATCCAATAGTGTGTCGTCCCGGCTTTTTCTGGCGTCGGAAAGGCTTCGTTCGGCGGCTCCTATGCTGTTTTCCAGAGCGCTCTTTTTTTCTTCCCAGGCTGCTTTTGCTGTGTCTTCTTTGCTGTAATCGGGTTTTGTGACCGGGGCGGATGTGTGACTGTTATATTCGGCTTCTATGTTTTCTAATGTTTTCTTGGCTTCTTCCAGCTTTGCCTTGGCCGCATCAAGATCCGAGGGATCGGGGGTTGCTCCCGGCGCTTCCAGTTCCCGTACTTTTTCTTCTGCCGCTTCTTTTTCTTCTTTTGCTTTGTTTTTCGCTTTGGTAAGCTCTTGTTCTTTTTGGGCCCATGCGTCGTACTCTGCCTGAGCTTTTTTGCGTTCTTCCTCCGGTGTTGCAGCTGCCGGATTTTGTTTTAGATCTTCCAGGGCGTCTTTGGCTCCTTTTAAGTCTTCTTTTGCCCGATCTACGTTGTCCTGGGCGTTTTCTGCCGAGCGATCATAGTCTTCTTTTGCGCGATCCTGCTCGGTTTTTTTCTCGTTTGCCGCCAACCCCTTATTCTGTTCCTGCTCCTGAATGGTCAGGGACAGCTTTTTTATGGTCATTTCCTGTTCCCTGATTTGTTCTTCTAAGTCGCTCATATCTATTTCAAATAAGAGGGTTTCTGTTGTAATGCGATCGCCAACGTGGGCGTGGACCGTTCGGCAGCGCAGGCCGCTTAAGGCGTTGACTGCGTATTCCATGCCCTGCTGAACAAGACCCTCTGCTTCTACCGTATGCATCAGGAAGGTGCGCTCCGGCTTCTTTGTGGTTATCTGGGGAAGCTTAGCGGCGTAGACTGCGCGGGATATCAGGGTGCACAGGAGCATCAGGCTTAGAAAGATGCAAAAGGCGACGCCGATTTTTTTCTGCTTTTTCCACATTTCCATTTTGAACTCACTCCTTTAGGGCTGACGCCACGATTCCGCGTTCCAGGTATTCCTGCCCAATTAGAAATACGAATACGGGCGGGATCAGTGTGATAACGGACGCTACGAAGGAATAGCCGGCCTGATCCAGATGGATTTCGGGCAGATACAGGGACAGGGGCCAGAGGCTTTTGTCTTCCAGAAATGCCAGAGGCTGTTCCATAAGATTCCAGTATTCCAGGAAACCCAGCACCATTGCCGAGAGGATGCCGTTGGAGGCCAGGGGCAGTCCAATCCGCCAAAATATGGTCCATTCTCCGGCTCCGTCTACCCGGGCCGCATCAATGATGCTCTCTGGCAGGGCGCAGAATCCGCGGTAAATGAGGAAAACCGGGAAGGTGGAAAATACGGCCGGAAGGATGATGGCCCCATGTGTATTGATCAGGTGCAGGCCGTCCAGTACTAAGTAGTTGGATAGCATGGTAACCTGGAAGGGCATCAGCATCAGGACCACGTACAGGGTGAACAGTACGTTTCGGAAGCGGAACCTGTATACCGCAAAAGCCCAGGCCGCCGGTACTGCCAGCAGGAGCTGGCCTAGCAGTATGAGAACTGCGATTTTTATGGAGTTCCAGAATACTACAAAAAATTGGGGCGTATAGAAGAGCACACGGGCATAGTGCTCAAAGGTCGGATATACGGGCAGGAATTTCCAGGTTATAAATCCTTCGGCTCCGCTGCTCAGAGGTTCCAGACACTGCCCCAGCTCGTAGCGGCTGATGATGGTGCCGGACAGTACCAGGACTGCCGGAATAAGACAGAAAACGGCCAGCGAAAAGAGCATGATTTTTCTTATGTTTGCCTGTGCATACTTTACCGCACCGTATCCGCGTCCCCTGGAAGGGGTTCTATTACAATGTGCTTTTTGAGCGTTTATTCTTATCCGCATTTGCTTCGCCTCCCTTCTATCTGCTCCATGAAATCATTCGTTTGTGTCTGCTTAAGAAAAATAGAATGTTCTTGGGCTTATACCGCTTTATCCCAGAATTTTTGCAGTAATAATATGAATAAAAACAGTACGACTCCCACGCAGACTGCCGCGGCAGCCATTTTGTCCAGCTCCAGATTTACAAACCAGTTGTTGAAAAGGTGCTGCAGCAGGTACATGCTCTCGTGGGGATAGGAACCTGCCACCAGATATGCCTCCCGAAATACCTTGAAAGAGTTCAGAAAGGAGAGCACCGTGATGGTGTAGAGAGTTCCTTTCAGGTTAGGAAATATCACCTGCCAAAAGCATTGCCGCTCGTTTGCTCCGTCCACCCGGGCCGCATCCAGAATGTCGGCGGGGATGGAGAAGATTCCGGCCAGCCAGAGCACAATGGTATAGCCGAGATTTTTCCACACATAACTGAATACCAGGACCCAGAAGGCCGCTTCCGTGCTCATGTAATCCACCGGGCCGCTTTCAGGCACCAGACGGAGACTATCTAATAATAAGTTTAAAAAGCCTTGTTTGGAAAATACCATGCGCCAGACCAGTACGATTGCAGCTGCCGGCATGGCCATAGGGAACAGGAAGCAGGATTTTAGAAATTGGATTTTCCGGAGTCTGCTTAGCTGTACAGCCAGAAACAAGCCCAGGCCGATGAGGATTGGAAGGCAGATGACCGTGAAGCGCAAGGTGTTTTTTACTGCCAAAAGAAATGCCTGGTTGTTAAATATGAGCTGATAATTATGAATCCCTACCCATTCTTGGGTCACGACGGTCAAAAACGACCGCCGGACCACATCCAGAAACGGAAGGCAAACAAAGATCAGAACCCCGATTCCGCTCGGAAGCAGAAACCATATCCAGGCGTTTTTGCTTCCGAAAATCTTTTGCCTTTTCTTCGTCGCCCTCACCTCCTATTTGTAGTTCCGTATATCTCCATGCAGTACGCAGGTATCGGAGATGAATTTCCGGTCGCAAAATACATGCGTCCGTAAATCCATCCGGGTACTGCATGAAGATATACTGTTTAGTTCCGTATATCTACTCTGCCAGATAAATAGCCGCCTTTTTCACGATTTCCTTCACCGTATCTTCCACGCTGAGGCTTCCGTTCAATGCCTTGGGTCCGATCTCCAGAACGGTCTGTTCGACAATGGTGTCGCTGCGGCTGGCTGTCTTTGCGGCGTCTACGATGCCGCGGAGACGTTGATAATGCTCTTCTGTCACCCACAGGATTTCCAGATGGAAAGATGTTCCGTCTTGGCCTCCTATGGAAATGCTGGAGTTCGCCTCTCCCTCATTAGGGTTGATTTTTTGTTTTTCAAAGGACGCCATATTCATAGGCAGCCCTCCCGGTAAATCCAAATCCTGCAGCTCGGTTCCGAACAGGAAACCAAAAAAGTCCAGAGCCAGTTCATTTTCTATGGAATTGGCATAGATTCCAACGCAGGTATCTGGTACGAAGCTGTCCGGCACCTGTCCCGAGTAGGCTGCATAATCAATATCACTCTCCTGATCCGTCAGTGTGGATATCATATTAAAGTCCGCATTCATGCCTTTGGTTGTGCCGATTCCCAGATAGCTTTCCTCCATAGCAATATCCATAGATACGCCGGAGGCGCTTGCACTGAAATCCTCCCACACAAGGCCGTCCAGTTCGCTCCACAGACTCATCATCCGCTGCTGCATTTCCTTCAATTCCACACTGTCCCAGCCTGCGGTTTCCGCTTCATAGACACGTTTTGCCTGTGTAAGAAATTCCGTAAGCTTTGCCTCATCCAGCTTTCCGTCCCCGCCGATCCATGCGCCGGAGCAGGAGAGTCCCAGGGTGTATAATACCTGTTCTTCCGTGATCTGCCGTATAATCGAGCCTTGCGGATGTTCCTGCCGCAGCTTTTCCACGGCATCTGCTACGGACGCAAGATCGGTGATTCCTTTTACTGTGTCCGGATCTCCGATTACCAGCGGTATCCGGAAGCGTACAGGAAGGGAGTAGATTTTTCCGTCCTCACGAAATGCATCTACCAGATTGGGGAACAGTGCATTTTCTCCCGTCAGGCCCTTTTCCAGTTCTGTCAGATCCGCAAGAATGCCTTTTTCCTTGTAGGACTGCTCCGGAAGACCGTTCAGAACTATGAGATCCGGGGCGCTTCCTGACATGATCTTTGTATTCAGATTCTTGATGGCGTCCTCACGGACTACTCCGTCGTCACCGGTCATCCCCACCTCATAGCGGATATAAATGCCCGGATTCTTTTTCTGATACAGGCTTACGGCCTGCCGGATGGTATAATCGTCCTCCAGGCTGTAGATGGTAAGCTGCTCCTCCGGAACTGCCGGCACGGTGGCGTCGTATATATAATGGCAGAGTTTTGCCCCGTTATACAGGATCATAAATTCATCCTCGGGCATGGCAATCATACCCTTAAGGTACATCTGGGGATCTCCAAGAGAATTCATGTTTCCATCCGCTATCTGTTCCACGACGGTACCGCCCACTACATGGCGGTAAAGTCCTTTGCTCATAGCAAGGTAAAGCACATCTTCATCTGCGGAAGCCATTACTACACAGTGGCTGCCGGCATTGGAGCCGATTGCTTCGCCTGTTTCCTCGGAGATGAAGTTTTCAAGCACTTCGTCCCGGGCAGCCAGGGTCTTTGCCTCCAGATCATACAGCTCTATGGTTCTGCTTGTGAGGATTACCATATAGCTTTTGGTGAAACCTACATAATCTGTGAGACCGTCTACCTTGCAAAGCTCCTGTACGGAACCGTCCTCCCGGCTGATCTCATACACGGTTCCCTGCATGCTGAATCCATAGAGACTGCTGTCTTTTCCAAACCAAAGCCCATGCAGCGTATCATTTTCATCCGTATATTGAATTGGGTGCTGTGTGCCTTCCGGGTCTACATAAAGATATCGGGGATGGTAGCCTTCCTCTTCCTCCGCCTCGTCCTCGCCTCCGGAGTAAATGGCTGCCGCCGAACCGTCCGGCGCTAAGGCAAGATGAGGGATATAGGCTTCTTTTGCCGACAGTTCTGTCAGCCAGGAAGCAGAGCGCTGCTCCCATGTCTTTCCTTTGTCTGCGGATACATACAATCCCATGCTTTCCTCCAGCAAGGCTATTTCTCCGCTTTCCAATGTCTGTATAGCCGACGCCCCCCAGGAATCGGCATACTCAAATTCCTCGGGAAGCTCGATCTGGTATTCCAGATAGCGGCCCATGCTTTGCTCTTTTTCTCCTTCTGTATTTACTTCCCCCGGATTGTCTGAGGGGGAGGCTGATTCGGAGGCGGGGGCTTTTCCTTTGCCGCATCCGCCGGCAAATGCCAGCAGCAGAAGCAGGAGCCAGGCCGTTATTTGTCGGAATCTTTTCTTATTCATATATTCTGTTTCTCCTTTCTGTTTGCAGTCGCTGCGCAGCAGCTTTAAAGGGTAGGGTTCTATACTTTTCTTTACAGAATAACGTCCACAATCTGGACTTCGGACGCCCGGTATGCGTCTCCTTCGTAGCTTCCCTTAAGGTTCACCTCCATACCTTTTTTCAGATTTTCAAAGGAGCTTTCCGAATCCTCATAGCTGGCGCCTCCGTCTCGAATGGTGCGCTTATAGATGCGGGTGTTCTCATCGCAGAGTACGGTCATACTGTCAAAATCTGTTCCGCCGTCTCCCTCAGCTCCTTCCGCCGGAGAAACCAAAATCTCGCTTCCGTCATCTGCCGTCTCTTGGTAAAACTTTTTGATTGTGAACTGCCCGTCTCTCAGTTCTGTGATTTCGCCTGTCGGGCTTTCCGTATCCTGCGTTCCCGTGCTGTCTGCCTGCTTCTGCGAATCCGTATTTTCCTGTGCGTTCCCGGATTGTTCATCCTCATTTACAGGCGCTTCGCTTTCTTTGGAGTCCGGGTTCTCTTGCTGTTCCTCCTGTGTGGCAGGCTTTGCATCTGCGCTGTCCGTTCCGCCGCAGCCTAAAAGTGTCAGACCCATGACGCTTGCTAAAGTGAGTAGCGTTATCTTTTTTTGTATGTTCTTTTTTTGTATGTTCTTTTTTACGGTTTTTTTCATGTTTTTTCTCCTCGTCTTTCTTTTGTATTGTAACCGTATGGTAACAGAGGTGTCTCTAAATTATCTCTAAAATTTTGAGATTCATTTGGGGGTGTAAATTATTATAGGTAATTTTGGGGATTTTGGCGGATGCAGTTTGAGGGATTCCTCTATTTTTTGTCAGGCTGATATGAGATAAATGATGAAATAATGAATTAATTCGTGTGGCCGGCGCCCTCATCTTGACGTAAAGAGATTTTCTATTATAATGATTATTTATATAAAAGTACGGAGAACGGCTTCCTACCAAACGCGCATTGGCGGAAAGCATGGGGGTAAGCAGAATCGTGATCCGGGAGGCTATCCGCATTATGGTAGATAATAATGTGCTGGAGCTTCAGGATGGATGCAGCTATGTGCGTCAGCTTTCTTTTGATGAAATTGTAAGCAATATATCAAAAACGGTGAATCCGGATGCGGTTCATGCACAAGACAACCCCAAGCCGAGGCATTGATGCAAGCTCATATGGATTATGCATGTGAAAACCTTCGGCGGCTCCGCAATTTCATAAATCATATTTGTTCCGGGGTAGCGCAGATAGCAGCAGCGCCTACACCCCGTTCGTCCCCTGTCTCGGATCCAAAGAGGATTTGAGTGCCCTGTTTTTACCGTCCATTTGGACCGCCTTCTATTCTTTGAGATTGGTTCGCAGCACCCCTGGCTGCGGCAGCAATACTATCAGCGAAAGCTTAAGCCGGACTCTCCTATCCTGTGGTTGTAAAGGCACAGGTTCCCATCGGAGGCAGAGGCAAGACCGGCGGTGTCCGCTTTGCCGACACCCCAAAGGAAGCGAACGCATATAACTTTCTTTACATTCCGGTGGACGAAGAAGGCACCATCACCGTTGTCTCCAACGACTCCGGTATGCTGATGAGCTGTATTGATCTGATTTTCAGAGAAGGAATGAAGGTCAGCGCCGTCCTGGATCTGGGCGGGGCGCAACCTCCGAGCGGATCAAGGAGGCCATCCGGATTCTGCTTTCCACGCCGGGAGCCAAGGCTCTGCTTATCAATATCTTCGGCGGAATCACCCGCCGCGACGAGGTGGGGGAGGCGTTAAAATGGCCCTGGAGGAAGCCTGCCATTTATTATCTGCTCCTTTTTGCTCAGCCCACAGGGTTGCCCCGCAAGGACTTTTCATTTATGACTCCACCGCTCCTGTTCTTCTCCAGGAGTATTCAGATTTCACTGTAAATCCAGCTTGAGATATTATTGCAGATAACCTTCTCTATCTCTTCTCTGGCTGTTTTCAGACTTTCCTGAATTTCGTTCAGCTCTTCCCTGCTCCGCTCCACGTCCAAAAAGGAGGCGCTTATGGAAGCTACAACTTTGCCGTGATAGGTAATGGGCGCGGCAATACACCGGGTATAGGCGGAGGATTCCTCCCGCTCATAACTGAAACCTGTACGCCTGACAGCTTCCAGCTGGGCGTACAGGATATCCATATCGGTTATGGTTTTTTCTGTAATGGAAGGCAGTCCTTCCGGGAAGAGCTGCTCCAACTCCGCTCTGGTATGTCCGGAGAGAAGACTTTTGCCCAGACCTGTACCGTTGGCATAGACCTTGCGGCCCGGTGTCGCCACAATATGAATGTTTCCGGGAGCAGTTTTTGCCAGAAGGTAGAGGACCTTGCTGCCGGAAAGGACGCCGAAAAAGGAGCTGACACCACACTGGTTCACTAACCGCGTCATAATCTGTTCGATTTGTTCCAGGAGAGAGGAATTCTCCACATAGGTATGGCCCAGATGGAAGAGCATTTCTCCAAAATAATACTTCTGGGTATTTTCGCTGAAACGGACATATTTTCGTTCTGCCAGGGTCTGCAGCAGCGGATGGAGACTGCTTTTTGGCATATTCAGTGCCCTGGAAATTTCGGAAAACCGAAGTCCCTGAAAATTGTTGTTGGATAACAGCTCCAAGATATCCAGCACTCTTGATGTTGTTTGATGATTTTTTTCCAATGGTTTTTCCTCATTCTATTTAAAATACTATCATAGTAGAGTATACCATATTTTTCTATTTTGACAAATACCCTCCATCTACAGGAATAATGGCTCCGGTGATATAATCCGATGCACGGCTTGCCAGAAATACCGTAATGCCAGCCATATCTGCAGGAGTGCCCCACCGATGTGCGGGAATCCGCTCGGTAATTTCCTGGAAACGGGGATTGGACGGGTCTGTGAGGGCTGTGTTTAAGTCTGTGTCCATATAACCGGGGGCAATGGCATTTACCTGAATTCCCTTTCCAGCCAGTTCATTACTAAGCGCTTTTGTAAACTGCGCCACACCGCCTTTGGAAGCGGCATAGGCAGGAACCGTCATTCCTCCAAAGAAGGACAGCATGGAGGCCACATTGATGATCTTCCCCGCCGTCCGTTCTTTTTTTAGAAATTCTCTGGCAGCAAGCTGGCAGAGCACGAAGGGAGCTGTCATATTTACTTCAATTACGTCCCGCCAGTCTTCCTCCGGGAACTCTTCACAGGGAAAACGGCGCTGAATGCCTGCGGCATTCACAAGAATATCCAGTCCTCCCAGTAAGGTTACGGCTTTGTAGAATCCGGTATCCCGTTCTTCCGTCATGGACAGATCTACGATCAGTCCATAACAATCCAGGTTTTCCTTTTGGAAAGTTTCTGCAGCAGCATATACTTTTTCTGTGGTGCCGAATATTACCACGCTGGCCCCGGCTTCCAGCAGAGCCCTAGCCATTGCGCCGCCCAATCCCCTTGTGCCGCCAGTGACAATGGCTTTCTTTCCCCTAATATCAAATAAATCCTTGCTATTTCCCATAATGGCTGTCCTTTCTGCCGTTATTTACTTCAGAACCTCTTTGTTGCACAGGTTCAGCGGAGCTTCATTTCTCAATACCCGGATAACCTCTTCTGCCGCTTTGGTGTGAAGGTTTGTGATGGCCGTTTCACTGTACCAAGAGGTATGCCCGGAGACAATTACATTAGGAAAGGCCAGGAGCGGGTTATCTGCCGCGATGGGTTCCTGCTCAAATACATCGAGCCCGGCGCCGGCGATTTTCTTCTGCTCCAATGCCCGTACTAGAGCATCCTGGCTGACAAGGGCTCCCCTGGCAGTGTTGATAAGATATGCGGAAGGTTTCATCCGTTCAAAGAGAGCGTCGTTAAAGAAACCGGTATTTTCTTTCGTGGCCGGGCAGTGAAGGGTGATGTAGTCGCTTTCACTTACAAGCTGTTCCAAGGAAGCTTTTTCTACATGAAGCTCTTTGGCAGCGTTTTCACAGAAGCAGGTGTCGAAAGCTAAGAGGCGCACGCCAAAAGGCTGCAGTTTTCTGGCAACAGCCTGTCCCATGCGTCCAAATCCCACAATGCCCACACAGGCTTCGGAAAGCCGGTAAACCGGTACAAGTTTCTTATAATCCCATATACCTTTACGCAGATCCTGATTCGTGACATAGAGCTTCCTGGCCAGAGCAAAAAGGAAGGCAATAGCCTGATTGGATACTTCATCTATTCCATAGTCAGGAATATTGCATACATAGATACCCTTTTCAGTAGCAGCTTCCACATCGATATTATTAATGCCGATTCCATATTTAATGATGATTCTGCAATGCTTCATAGCAGTTATTACTTCCCGGTTGATATCGCAGTACTGAGTGATAACACCGTCCATATCCGGCACTATCTTAAGGAGTTCTTCTGTTGTCTGGCAGTGGGCGGCAGTAAGATGGATTCCGGCATTGTCAAACAGACGCTGTTCAATATCTACATTTTCATATTCATAATCAGTAATTAATACATTCTGCATATGATTATCCTTTCTGTGATTGATAAAGATCTGCTGTCAGCAGGATGCCCTGTGCGGAAAGGGGGAGCGGCGAGGGCTTCTCATATTCTTCGATGTTGTCAAAGTAACCATCCTCTTCCAGCATAGCTGTAAGCGCTTTTCGGAGAGGATTTTTACCTGCTACAATGACATGGGTATCAGGAGAGACGCTGACAGCTTTGGAGCCCTTCAGGGCCAGTAGATCATTCTGAAGTACAGCTCCCATAAGGTAGCTGGCAATCTTCTGAGGCTCCTGGGTAACGAACTGATTCAGGATACGCCCGGAGAAACAGGCCCTGCCGATACCACATTGTCTGGCAGTCCGGAAACCCTTCAGCAGATAGGCTTTGTCACACCCCTCTTCCGTGACATATTGACGCTGTACGGCATCCGCTAAGATGGTATGGTTTGTTACGCAGGACAGCAGTTCTCCGCTGAGCGTGGTCAGAAGTCCGGTGATGCGGTTCCTCTCATCTGCCTGAACAAATTTCGTGTGAGAACCCGGAAGAATGATCAGAGCCGGACCGGAGCTTCTGCGATGCTCCAGAATAGCAACAGCCTCAACCTCTTCTCCACGCATAATGTCCATTTCTTCAAAATTTCTTTCATCCACAGAGATGGGGATATTTTTGACACCGGGTACAAAACAGATGGGAATGGGGGCGATCTCGGAAAGAAGGATCTTCCGCATACCCTGTGCCAGCTCTTTTTTACCTGCCGGAGCAGGAAGATGTGGGATTTCAACCAATCCTACATTGGATGTAATCATTCCACTGGCGAGAATATCCCGGATCTCCCCAAAGGTTAGCCCGCATTGGGCCAGAAGCCCGGCGATACATTGCCGGATGGCCTCTTTAAGGTCTTCTCTGCTTCCTGTTATAGCAGTATTCCGCACACCGATTTCCCGGCTTTCTTTTGTAAGAATCTGATTCTGTCCGTCCACGAGAAAAGCTCTTGTATTGGTAGTGCCACAGTCTATGATAATGCGGCAGTCTGGTTTCATAAGGATTCACCTCTCTTCTATGGTAAATTCACGGGCCAGCGCAGTCAGCTCCTCAAAACGCTCTTCCTCGATCAGCTTTTTATTCATCAAGCAGGAGCCCACGCCTATGCTTATGCATCCACTGTCCAGAAATTCCCGGAAATTGTGCTGATCGATATTGCCGACAGCCATGAGAGGAATGTGGCTTATAGGGCTGCGGATAGCTTTTATATAGGCGTTTCCCAAAAGCCCTGCGGGAAATACTTTTACAATATCTGCCCCCATGTCATAAGCAGCCGCAATCTCTGTGGGTGTAAGAGCACCTGGAACAGACAGGATTCCCAGCTGAGAAGCGCGCGCCAGAATCTGCCGGTTTATATTGGGTGCGAGAATAAATTCGGCACCGGCTTCATAAGCCATTTCCAGCTGCCGAAGATTCATGACAGTTCCGGCTCCGATACACAGATTTTTGGGTCCTCTTTCACGTATCAACCGGATTGCTTTTGCTGTTTTATAATAAAACGCTTCTTCCCGCTGATCGAAGGTGATTTCCAGCAGGCGGATACCGCCCAAGGCGGCGGCATGAGCGACAAGGAGCATATGTTCCGGCTCTATGCCGCGGCAGATGGCAACAACTTTGGAAGCTGTGATCTTTTCCATTACAATTTGTTTATTCATAGATCAGTCCTCTTCTCCGATCTGAAAGATTACTTTATAGGCACCCTTGGGGACATCAAATCCTTTCTGGGCGTCTTCGAGAGGAAGAAAGCAATTTAAGATTCTCTCATAATCTTTGTCTATGATCCGGCTTGCAGTCTCAAAATCATCTGCTGTGCAGTTGCGCACAAACCGGATGCTGAATTCCCGGAACATTCCTTTTTGAAAATCCATAACAGGCGGGATCTTATAGCCTGCGACAATGACAATACTGCCGCCGATGCGTACAATATCCGGAAGGATGTCTGCCACGGTCTGGTGACCAGCGCAGTCGTAAACAAAGTCTGCCCCTCGTCCCTTGGTCCAGTCCATGACAGCCTGTGCACTGTCAGTTTTGCAGAGAATGGTATCAAATCCAAGCTCTTCAGCCAACCGGTTACGCTCCGGAATTGGATCGGCAAGGAGTATTCTTTCTGCTCCGAATTTTTTCAGGGTAAGTCCGGTGGATAGACCGATAGCACCGGCTCCAAAGATGACCACATCAGAGCCTTTCTGCCAGCCTCCCTTGCGGACTGCATGAACTGTGATTCCTACAGGCTCAATGAAAGCGGCGGTTTTAGGGGAGATTCCTGCGGGAACCGGGTAGATCTTGTCCTCAGGAACTGCCACATACTCTGCCATGCCGCCGTCCAGATCGATCCCGATGAGCTTTAGTTGCTCGCAGATATGGATATCTCCCCTTTGGCAGCATTCACAAGTTCCACAGTTCAGGTAGGGGTATACGGTTACAAGAGTTCCCACAGGGAAACGACCGGAAGAGCATATGTATCCGGAAAATTCATGTCCGAGAGTAAGCGGAGCTTTGGCCCGGGGGTGTCTGCCATGATAAATGGTCATATCGGAACCACAGATGCCGGCATAGGCAGTCTTTATGAGTCCCCAGCCTTCAGGAACCTGTGGTTTTTCTACTTCTTCTACTCCGATTCTGTCTGTGCCAAGATAACGAATCGCTTTCATACGAATGCCTGTCCTCTCTTTAAATTTCTGCCAGTTTTACAGCTCTGTTTTCGGAAACACTCTTTTCCACAGCCAGCGCTAGCTTTAAAGCCAAAAGACCGTCCCGATAACCAACCGGAGGTTCTGTGTCGTTTAGTACGGAGGACACAAAGGCTTTGACAGACTGGTAATTTCCATTGATATAGAAGTCCTTAAGAGCCAGTTTCCCAAGATTGGAATAGTTGGGGCGCAGAATTTCTACCGGAACAGAACGCTCTGTCACAGCCTGGGTGCCCTTGTCTGCAAGTCCGGTGTCTGACTGGGCGATAAGGGAGGGCTTCTGCCAAGTGAAGTCACGGCCGTTTTCCGCAGAAACCATATTCCGATCTCCCCGGACTTCCACATATTCCATACCATAACCGCAGACCCAGGAGCCAAGAGAACCAAAGGTCATGCTTCCAACACAGCCGTTTTCGAATCTGGCAGAGACAGCGAAGGTATGGCGCCCAGGCTGCTCTTCATAGCAGTAGGCAAATACTTCTTCCACCTCCCCTACAAGATACCGGGCTAGATCAAAGAAATGACAGGAGCCTACCCGCAGAAGATCAGTCTCATTAGAGCGATAACCGCCAATGAATTTAGCAATAAAGGCATTGGGGCGGCCGAATGTTTCAGATATAATAGCTTTTTTCATATCATAGTATGCCGGATTGAAACGTTTATTAAAAGAGACGCCGATTTTTCGGCCTTTGCTCCTAGCCGTCTCATAGAGGGCCTGCAAGTCATCTAACTCTGTGCCCAGAGGTTTCTCTGTGTATACATGCAGTCCGGCCTCCACACATTGTCTGGCCAGCTTTGCCTGCAGCGCAGCAATGGTTACCACAAAAGCGCAGTCTGCTTCCACTTCTGAGAGCATCTGCCCCAGATCGAGATAGCATCCGGCGCAGCCCAGACGTTTTTGTGCATATTCCGCCCGCTCCGGGTTCCTATCACACACAGCGACAATTTCCACTTCGTCCAGATAGGAGATGGCATTGTGAATCATATTTGTCGCCTGTTCTCCACAGCCTACCAATACGGCACGTATGCGTTTTTCGGCTTTTTCAATTCCTTCATATAAATACATGGCTGTCCGTCCTTTCTGATAAAATTAGGATACCGGCAATTTGAGTACAATCTTCCGATAGCGTTCGCTTTGTCCATTTACCGCACCACGGCATTTGTGGGCATCGTGAGGAAAGAGAATATAAAACATACCAGGCGTGGCCCGATAGGACTTGCCGCTTCCTTTATAGAATACAAAATCTGTTTCTTCTTCGTAGGGAGTTTCGATTTCTAGCTGTTCCGCCTCTTCCCATTCAAAAAATTCCTGACCGGAAAAAACAAATTGCACATCCAGAAACTTCCGGTGGGTTTCCATGAGATCACTTGAAATATCATAGGTATCTCCTTCCTGAACCATTGCGTACATCTCTGTTTCAGTGCGGTAGGTGCCTGTCGGTTTGCCAAGCAGCGTCTGCACAAAAGCCATTCCTTCTTCCAGACCGGGAACAGCGTTTACATAGGTGCGGTAGTTTTTGTAATAATCTAAGATCATATTTGATTTCTCCTTATTTGTCGTAGGGAATACCTGCCAGTTCAAAGACGTACATCAGATATTCCCGGATTTCCCGCTCTAGTTTCCACATATCATTTCCCATATGGGTCCGGACCTCTACCGCTATATGAGTGTGCCGGATACCGGGTACAGGGTCCTGCGCAGCCACACGTTGTAATATTTCCGCACTGATGCCAGGGAGGAGATAGCCTTCATTTATGTATTCCGGCGGGGCGCCCAGCTCCATGTGGTGGTCGCCATAGCAGGGATGAGATGGATCTATAATACAATTACAGAGGTGTAACTGAGCCAGGAAGGGCAGGGCGGCTTCCAGAGACTCTGTAAGGTTAATTCCCGCCAAAGCTTCATGGGCGCTGTCCCAGTGGATATAAAAGGCAGGACATTCCTTTTTAAGCTCCCGGAACCAGTCAATTACCTCGTGGATAGGCCCCATCAGCTGTTTTTTGTGAGCATAGCGGTCCAGGGGTTCGAAAGTCAGATGCAGGCCCGAATATTTCGCAGCTTCCATGCCTATCTGACAGAAGGAGTCAAAGAGGGCCTTTTTGGCCTCCTCCCTTCTATCTGGTTCTACGTCCGGCCCTGAGGGAAGCCCTATGTGATATCCGCCCATTTCTGCAGAAATTGCCAGCATTTCTTTGGCAAATGCCACAGATTCTTTGCGCAGTTTTGGATCGAGAGAGGAGAGATTGTATCCCTTTTCATTGAGATTTGGAGAAGCCCAGACAGTCAGCTGATAATTTCTGGCACTGACCGTTTCCCGCAAGGTCTTCTGATTTTTCCGGTCAAAGATTACGGGCATCTCAATTCCTTTATAAAAATTGATTTTACTTACATCCTGCAGGATATTTTGTATGAAGAAGTCTTCGTTACTTACCACAGGCATAAAAACTTCCAGTAAATGCAGGGATGGTAATATAGTCTGCATAGACGTTCCTCCTAGTATGTATTTGAACACCATCGGAAAGCCGGCTGCAAAGATGGGCACAGGGGAAGTTTCCGGGGGTGCTCGGTTTATGATTCTGCAGTTTTTTTCTTAGATATCCAATCACTGATAAAAGGCCATAAAGTGGCAAACAGGCACAAGATGATCAAAAGAATGGAAATCGGAGTGGAAAACAGCATTTTCACAGAGCTGCCGGAAAGCATCAGGGTTCTGCGCAGATTGGTTTCGCACATTTTCCCCAATAGAAGTCCCAGAATCAGGGGACCTAAGGGATAATCGTATTTGCGGAAGAAGAACCCTGCGATTCCGGCGATAAACATGATAATTACATCCATAAAGTTCCGGTTCATGGAATAAGCGCCAATGCTGCAGATCATAAGGACCGCCATCTGAATATACTGATTTTTGATACTCAGAAGCTTAATGCATGCCTTGGCCGACAAGAGGCCGACAGGCAGAATCAGGAGATTAGCCACAATCATAATGATGTAAAGTCTGCACACAAAGTCGGCGCTGTTGTTAAGGAGTGTCGGTCCGGTAACCATACCATACATCGTAAGAGCGCCAAGGAGAACAGCCGTGTTGCCGTCTCCCGGGATGCCAAGGGCCAGCGCAGTGGTGAGAGCTCCGCCGATGGAAGCATTATTGGAGGCACAGGTAGTGGCAAGGCCTTCCACGGAACCATCGCCGAATTCTTCAGGATGCCGGGAGACACGCTTTGACACATCCCAGGAGATGAGGGCTGAAATATCTCCACCCGTACCAGGAATAATACCTACAATTACGCCGATAATGGATCCAATGATGCCCGGAACCGCCATCCGTCTGTGCTCTGCTTTGGTAGGGAGCACTCGCTCCCGCTCCTTCAGTTCCGCGATATCTCTGGGAGCGTCATCTTCTTTTTTGTGCTCAAAAATCTGAAACAGCATTTCTCCTACGCCAAATAGCCCGATCATGACGGGGATAAAGGCAATACCGTCCAGAAGAGCTGTATTATTTCCGATGAAACGCTTGCTTCCCAGCAGCGGATCTAGGCCTACCGTGCTTAGAAGCATCCCAAGGATGCCTACGATCAGTCCTTTTGCCAGGGATGCGTGAGAGATGCTGATCATCATGCAGAGTCCGAAGAGGGCCAGCCAGAAATACTCCGGAGATCCAAAGTTCAGCGCCAGACGGGCCAGAGGTGCACAGGCAATCATCAGAACTATGGTGGAGAACAGGCCGCCGAATACGGAGTACAGGGTGTTGATACCTAGGGCAAAGCCGGTTTTTCCCCGTCTGGAAATTTTGTATCCGTCAAAGGTTGTAGCAATGGAAGCCGGCGTTCCCGGAGTGTTGATTGCAATGGCAGAAATACCTCCGGAAAAAATAGCGGAATTGTAAACGCCCAGCAGCATGGCAAAGCCATAAGTGGAATCCAGCTTGAAGGTAAGGGGCGTAATGAGGGAGATAGCCATAACAGAGGTTAGTCCAGGCAGAGTTCCCACCACCATGCCCACCAGTACGCCAAGAAGTACACAAAGCAGACAGCCAGGTGTAAACACGCTTTGTATTGCTGTTAAATAACTCATAGAATCACCTTATAAACCCTTCTCAATCTCATTTTGGTTTTATGGGAAATTTAATAAATATTCAGTCGTACTTTCAGGAAAATTGCGAACATCACATAAAGCACACCAGTGACACCTGCCGAGTAGAAAACCGAAAATAACAGTTTCTCTCTGAAAATCATACACTGCAGGAACATAAAGATAAAACCTGCTGCCAGGAACGGAATAAAGTTCCACAGGACGAGAAACAGCGCCAGATCTGTCAGAATAAGCAGGGTCCGGATACAGCTCTGCCTGCGGTCCCCGTCTGCAAGGATCCCTGCAAAGGCTTTTGAGGGTTTTTTGAAGGACTGAATGATAATGATAACAGCCAGAAGCATAATAGCTCCGCAGGCAAGGTTTGGAAAAAGTCTGGAACCCGGATCTCCGGCAGGGGCTGTTGCTTTCAGGGTGGTGTTGGCAATGTACATGATAATGCCTGCCGCAATTAAGAAAATCAAACCAATGACAGTGTTTCCATTTGCTTTTTTCATAGGATGCCTTTCTTTTGGGAGAGGGTGCCGCAAAAGAGTTTGCGGCGGCCCTCTGATAAATCAATTATTCCGCAACAATACCAAGATCTGAAATCAGCTGAGAATAGTAAGTATAGTCGGCAGCAGCCATCTCATAAAACTCCTCCGGGCTGAAATAAGTGCTGTCACAGCCGCGGCCTTCGCAGAACGCAATGTAATCTTCGTTTTCAAAGGTTGCTTTTAAAGCGTCCTGAAGAATGGTGAGAGAAGCTTCATCTACACCCTGGGGAGCAAGGAAGCCAACCCAGCAGATTACATTTGCGTCATAGCCCTGCTCTGCAGCTGTGGGGGAATCCGGAAGTACGGAACTTCTTTCCTCACTGAAAGAAGCGAGGCATTTCAGATCGCCGGATTCTACATAGGAAAAGCCTTCGCAGGTACCTACAACAGCCGCGTCAATCTCTTTTCCCAGAAGAGCGGTCATAGCGCCGGTTGCTCCGTCATAAGGAACGTGTGTAATCTCAATGTCAGCTTTGTCCGCAAGCACACATGCGCCGATGTGCCAGATGGAGCCGATACCAGAGTTGGCAACCTGAACCTTGCCCGGATTCTCCTTACAGTAATTTACGAAATCCTCCAGAGTGTCGTAAGGAGCGTCTGCGGGAACATAGAGCGCTGCTGGCCAAGACATTCCGCATCCCAGAAGAGAAACATCCTCCGGATTCAATTCCGCATAGCCAAGAGCTTCGATCATGGAAAGCTCTACCGGAGCAGTACCGATGGTGTAGCCGTCAGGCTTGGAGTTCTGCACAAACTGCATACCTACGGAACCGGAACCGCCGGTTTTATTCTCTACGGTTACGGACCAGCCCTGCTGATCCTGCAGTACCTGTGCGACCTGTCTTGCAAGCGCATCGCTTCCGCCGCCTTCCTTAGCGTGACAGATGATATTTACGGTATCTTCCGGAAAGCTGGCGTCAGAAGCCGGAGTTTCTGCTCCCTGTTCGGCGGGAGCTTCGGTTTCCTGCTCAGCCGAAGCTGACGGCGTCTCCGGTGAGGAAGAACTGCATGCAGTCAAAGCCAGGGTCAGGGACGCCGCACATGTGAGGGAAATAATCTTTGCCAATCTCTTTTTCATACTTTTTCTCCTTTTTCTTTTTATAATCTTTTGCATACGCAAATAAGATTCTTACTCCTGGCAGTGGTAGAACACCAACTGCCTTGCTCCGTGGTTGGCCGCTATGATATCTGCATGGCTGTTGTAGTCATGAACGAGAATCTGTGCCGGAGCCTGTCCGGCATCAATAATGGTTTTTTCGAACAGTTGTATCCTGCCGTTTTCTGTGGTGCGGAAACGGCGCAGAATCAATTCTTTTTCTCCTCCCCGGCTTCCGGTGATAAGGGCCGGGCGGCCAAGGAAGCTTCCGCCCCACAGCACATGGCCAAAGTTCAGCTCGTATTCCAGCATCCGTTCATATCCATGTCCCAGATCTTTGAACAGCACGGCTTTATTTCCATGAAATCCTTCAATTACAGCCAGTTCCTCCTGGCCGTCTCCGTCCAAATCCCATACCACGATATCGCTTGCGGGAACATCTATCAGTTGTTCTGTCCTCCAGGCGCCGTTCTGACGATACGAACGGAAAACACCTTCGGCGCCGCCAAAATACAGATCGTCATATCCGTCCGGATTTTCTTTCACAAACATAGCATGATGCTTGTTGACGCCGTCCTGGATCTGCTCCATAAGAATCTGGGTTTCTCCCCTGTGATAAGCTCCTATTTCCATAGTGCCTGAGGCGGACCAGTCCTCAGGCTCCGTTTTGGACTTACAGAGCCTGCCTGCGGCAATATAAGTTCCGTCCGGTTCTCTTAACTGTGCAATCCGGTGGACATAGGGAACTTCTGCCACAATTCTGCGCGCCGCCATCTGGTAACCGTCTGCACATTTCCCCAGCTCCACACGAGTAATTTTGGCTGTGGCAGATTGAAAGACGGGATAAAATTCTTCAATGCAGAACATGGCGTTTTCTTCTGCAGCGTTTACAATGGCCATCACGCCTCCGGGACCGCCTTTTATGGGAAAGGATTCTTTCGTCTTTGAATTAATCAGATACAGAGGCCCGCCGGGATCTTCCGATGCCGCCCCATAAAAAAGGCCGCCCTCCAACCAAACATCTCCTACTGCATAGAGGCCCGGTATTTTGTCCTGTAAAATGGTTTTTTCAATGTTCATAGTGCCTCCTTACATATTTTTTATTCTGTCTCTTCATTTGTTCTTATATAAGAACTTCATTTCTTTATAGGAACATTATAGCGTTGGAAAGGTATTTTGTAAATATTACAATTTACTAAAAATTTTCATAAAATTTTGTTACAAAGTTACAGAAAATTAAAAAGACATTAAAACTTCAGAAATTTTTGAGTCCGTAAAGGCTTGTCACTTGCGGCAGTCGCCTACGGTTAGAAGATGTGGATTATCACTTGCTTTTGGTAAAAATATTATAGTAAAATAGGGAAATAACTTAGGAGCTTCCTGACGAGTATACAAAGAAACCGCTGGAGTTCAGCAACACAGAGACCGGATTCCGGACATTCAAAGCATGGATGGAGGACATAGCGGAGAAATACGGCAAAACTGCCGTAATCCCCGGCATGGAGCCAACAGGCCATTACTGGTTTGCCCTGAGGAAATTCCTGTAGGATACCGGAATGAAGCCGCGATATCGCTGGTGGGGAAGAATGCAGAGTTTCGGGAGATACACGAGTATTACCGAACAAGGAAAGAGAACCCGCTCAAAAAGATGCAGTCGGCAGTGGCGGTAGCCTGCAAGATGTTAAGAATATTTTATACGATTCTCACAAAAGGTGTAGAGTATGACCCGGAGAAGCTGCCATAGAAGGATGGGCATATACAAGGCCATGTAGAGCGAAAACCAAGACGTTCTACTTCGTGTACCCTTCACCCTCTATTTTCGTACCAGATACAGAGAAATGTCCATCTCCTTGGCTCATTTACCTGAGATATCCATTATGCCGCAAAAGTATTTTGGTACAAGGTTGTACCAAACGCTTTTGCGGCACATGTCTTTTGTGTTATTTAAATGTCATATCAAAGGCCGGAGCCATAGCTTCTATCTCGCCTCTGTTCAAACCGTAGTATTGCGCCAATTTTCTCCAGGAAGTTTCAACCGTATTCTTGATTTCTTCTAAATTCTCCAAAGCCTGTTTTTGCGGTATCTCGTATAGTTTCGCCACTGACAGAGCCAGTTCAAAGTCTATCAGATTGTTATCCGTATCAACATTCAAAGACAAAACATCACCATCCGTAGTTGGATTCATATCATACGCCGGAGACAGCTTCCATCCTTCTTTCGATAATATAAAACCGTGATTTCTCAAATGGTCATCCGTATTAGACACCGCCATATTGAAAACAATTCTGTGCCAAAGCTCTTGTAGATCTTTTTTCGGTACAGCTCCGTATTTTCTTATTAGGGACGCCAAATCAAGATAGCCCGACCCATCTGCAGCATTTGCTCCATCATTTTTCCCCAACAAAGTCATTGCTGATGCAAAATGGATTCTCTTCGCTCCTTCTCTGTCAAATCTTTTTACCAAAAAGGTACTTCCAATCTTCGAAAAGTTTTCTAATTTCGCTTCCGGGACATTAAGTCCGCACAATACTGCAAGATCATGAACTACCATTTCCCAAGCCCCGACATTTACATCATCATTTTTTGAAGGAAACTTTGCAATCCACAGGGAACCGTCAGGGGCACTCACAGAAGCTTTCGGCCTCGCACCTCCCAGGGACGAACCAGGCGCCAGTAACTGCTTAAGCCACTTTTCCTCCATACCATCCTCGTTTTTTTCGAACGCCAGCGAAGCTGATTCCAGCTTGCGAAGTGTGGTCCACGGAGGTGTTGCCAAGTCTTTATCATTTGATACAAAGGGTCCTTTTTCAGATAAGGCAAACCGGAGGGCGCCCATTCTTGTCTCATCATAAACTCCC
The DNA here is from genome assembly GCA_910574835.1 of Clostridia bacterium. GTDB lineage: Bacteria > Bacillota > Clostridia > Lachnospirales > Lachnospiraceae > Laedolimicola. Next base: position 76,713 of record CAJTDE010000003.1, read on the forward strand.
AGCAAGAAATCTAAGTCTGTTAAACGTTTTGGTTTTCTTTCTTCCTTTTTCGCAAGAATCGCTTCACGGCGTTTCATAAGCAGACGCCCCCACCTGTCCGGGCAGGAATCTGCAAATACTCCAAACATTGTTTTATCCAATGGAGCATACTGTCTCCCTATATAAAATGATAAATCCGGATCAAAAACAAAATTATCCGTTTTATTTGCAAGCCATTCTTCATTATATTCAAAAGAAATAACTTCTCTTCCTTTTCCTCCATCCATATATAAAACTCCGATTTTTTCCGGATCCGGTCCTGACCAGTTTTCATATACATAGACTTTTTTCATATTCGACATACGTTATCTGCTCCTTTTTGCTCGCGCTCGGGTAGGGATGTTCAATTCCTGAAGTTTCCTTCCGAACTCATCATCTCTGGCAATCTGTTCCAAATCCTTATCCATCCCGCCCAACGCATGCAATACTGCCGCATAGGTTCCGATTGCTACGGTCGGAGTCCCTTTTTCCACAGCCCACAAGGTAGCCCGACTGATTCCGGCTCTTTCAGCGACTAATTCTGCGGCCAGATTGCGGCGCAGTCTGGCCTTCTTGATCTGCTCACCCATTATTTCCAATATTCTTTGTGTATCCGGCATAATTGCTGTTGATCTTTTGCTCATCTTTTCACTCCTTATATTAAATATAATAAACAATAATTAGTTTATTGTCAAATATATTAATCATAAGAGTACCATTTCCAAATTATATCCGGTTTATACATTGATATTTCCATCCACATTTGCATTAATAAAATTAGAGAAATTTTAAAGATTTCTTTGTTAAACTGGACTATAATATAGATATATTCCATCAATTTTATTCAAAGGAGTTCTTATGCGTATTTTATTAGTAGAAGATGACAAAAAGCTTAATGAATCCCTGGCTTTTCAGTTAGAGAAAAATGGATTCCTGGTTGACACCTGCCAGGACGGAGAAGAAGCTCTCTATTATATTGAAGAAAATGTTCCTGATTTGATTCTGTTGGACCGAATGCTCCCCTTTATCAGCGGCACGCAAATACTTGATCGGATGCGGCAGGCCCATAATGAAACGCCTGTGATTCTTATCACTGCCCTCGGTTCTCTGGACGACAAGGTAACCGGGCTGGATTCCGGTGCGGATGATTATCTGGTAAAGCCCTTTGCTTTTGAGGAATTGATGGCACGAATCCGCTGCATTACCCGCCGTCCCCGGCATATGACACAGGATGATCAGCTTGTTCTGGGAGATCTAACCTATTCTCCGGGAGGAAATACCCTTACCGGCCCAGGCGGTTCCTGTAGTATGTCAAAACGGGAAGGCACTCTTTTGGAAACTTTTATGCGCAATTCAGGCCAGACGCTTTCCCGCTCCCTTTTGCTTACCCGGGTCTGGGGCATGGACAGCGACGTGGAGGAGGGTAATCTGGATAATTACATTCATTTTCTAAGGCGTCGGTTAAAAGCAGTGGAGAGTTCCGTCCGTCTAACAACCGTCCGGGGTATCGGATACCGAATAGAAGCTTAAAAGGAGTGCTTATGTTTCGTAAAGTACATCTACGTCTGGCGGCTCTTTGTGCCGGCATCACATTTTTTATTCTGGCCATTATGTCCTGCGGTTATCTCTATATTTCAGAAAAAAGCTTGAAAAGCAGCAGCTTCACCGCTTTCCAAAATGAAATGAAAGAGATTGCGGACAGCCTTACTGCCAGCAGCGTCCTTACCTGGGATCAGCTTTCCAAAATCGAAAGTCAGGGGACCTATTTCTTTCAAATCCTGGATAACGGCGCGCCTCTTCTCTTTAACCAGAAGCCTTCTTCTGAGCAGAAAGTACTTTTTGAAACAGCCTGGAATTATTATCATAAGCATTTTGAGATTTTTTCTTTGGAACCTGCCCCCTTTTCCTGCACGGAGTTTGATTTTTCCTCCAGGGGGCTTGGCTCCTCCGACTACTATGGATGTGCAATTGCCGCAAATCGAAACGGCGGAAATCTGGAAATTATGATTTTGATGCCCCTTACGGCGCTGCAGCAGCAAATTCACACTCAGAGACTGCTGTTTGCTCTTTTGACCGCACTGGCTGCCGCCGCCCTTTTTCTCTTCTCCTGGTATTTTACCAAGAGGCTTCTTCGCCCCCTGGAAGAGAACCAGAAGAGACAGACCCAGTTCATTGCCGCAGCCTCCCATGAGCTTCGTACACCTCTCGCTGTGATTCTCTCCTGTGCATCCGCTTCGCGATACGGTAATGAAGAAGAGCGGGCACATTTTCTGGATTCTATTCAGTCGGAGGGGACTCGTATGTCCGGGCTGATTGAAGATATGCTTCTTTTAACCAATATGAAAAGCCACTCTTGGACCATAGAAAAACGCCGCACGGAGTTGGATACTCTTTTGCTGGAGACCTTTGAAGCCTTCGAGCCTGTAGCAGCGGAAAAATCAATCCGTCTTTTCATTGATCTACCGGATCGTTCTCTTCCTGCCTGTTCCTGTGATCCGGAGCGAATCCGACAAGTGCTTTCCATTCTGATTCACAATGGTATCAGCTACACTCCAAGCCACGGGCAGATTCGTCTGTCTCTTACTTTTGATGGCAAAGCTTACCGCATCCAGGTGACGGACAACGGCATCGGTATTCCGGATGCGGAAAAAGCTCATATCTTTAACCGCTTTTACCGTGCGGATCAGGCCCGCAGTCAAAAAGGGCACTTTGGACTTGGACTGTCTATTGCTTCTGAGATTATAAAAGCCCACCAGGGGAAGATCCTGGTGGGCGATACGCCGGGGGGAGGAAGTACCTTTACCATTGTACTTTAATCATAAAATAGAGGTTTCTATGTGCATCTGCTCCAACGCCGCTGCCACCAGATCCTCTTTTTTATTCCAGGTGTTTCTCAGCAATTGTTCCGACTTATCTACTGCTTTCACGACTGCATCCCAGCCTGCTCCCTGGAGTGCTGTTTTAAACTCTCCGGAAATCTCATAATTGGGAATAAATACCTCCTGACTGGCAAAATCATATGCAAGATAGCCCAAATGGATCAAAAGTGTCAGCACGTCATCCTTACTGTGAAAGGTTGTCATGTCATTGTGAAAAGTTGCCGTATTTACCCGAACTCTGCCGCCGGAAAGCATCTCAATCACGGAGTCTTTTAGTCCGTCAAAATTCATCTCTATATAGATCTTTAGGGCCTCATATGTCTCTGTCTGGGACCAATAGCTGTCATATTCCTCGTTCAGCATGGCATCTACTACAGACTTGGGGCTGTAAATATGTGCGTTTCTTTTAAAGGTATATCCGTCATACCATCGGGCTGCTTCGTCAAAGTCCATTCCGTACTGTCCGCACAAGTCCCTGACCTCTTCTTCAGTGAATCCCACATAATCTGCCAAGATTCGGGGATTGGTCATAGAAAATTCCGTAAACATATTCAAAGCGAAGTGGCTTCCATATTTTTTAATAGGAAGAATCCCTGTCATATATGCAAGAGCCACATAAGTTCTGTCTTTCAAAAGATTACGAAGAAAATCCAGGTATTCTGCGTATCCCTCTTCTGTCACCTTTTTTTCTCGGAAAATGCAGTCCCATTCATCAATGATAAATACGAATTTTTCTTTCTTTTTACTATAAATTTGACTCAGAATCTCCGGAAGAAATTCTTCTTTTTCTCCTGCAAACTCTCCGTATTCCTCTAAAAGCTCTGTTATAACTTTTAAGCTGATATTTCCTATCATATCATGTATGTCGTATGTGCCGCTTAAAAAATTCTGTATATTTAGAAAAATTACATTGTATTTATTTAAATGCTCCCGATAAGAAGCAGACGCAGCTATCTTTTTATTTTCAAAAAGTGCTTTTGAATCACAGCCCTTGCTGTAATACGCACTCAGCATCTTTGCCGCCATTGACTTTCCAAAACGTCTTGGACGGCTGACGCATATATTCTTTTGTTCTGTGCCAAGTACTTTATTTGTATAGGTCAGCAATTCGCTCTTATCCACATAAATCTCCGAATCGATCGCTTCCCGGAACCCCTCATTGTCCGGATTTAAATAAATTCCCATGCCGTTCCTCCCTGCCTTGAGATAATTGCCTGCCCATAAAGCTCCCTGTTTAACTTAATTTATATAACTATTCTTTTATTTTATCTGTTCTCACATGTTTTCGCAAGGGGAACCACTGTTGTTTTCTATTGAATGAATTTTTGCAATAAATATATTCAAATCCAGTACGGCCAGTTGTTAAAAGCAATTTTCTCCAGCATTTTGCTTTCTAAAGTTATATATTTTTATTTCTTTAGAAATATAAATATCTTTCTTTTTGTTTACAAACACTGCATTTCATGATAAACTATCAGCAGTTATCCAATATTAGGGAGCTTTAAATAGGAGATTCTTATGCAGACTACTGATAATACATTAACAGGTCTTATTTTTAACATACAGAAATTCAGCATCAACGACGGCCCCGGTATCCGCTCTACGATTTTCTTTGCCGGCTGCCCCTTAAGCTGCCGGTGGTGCTCCAACCCGGAATCTCAAAACCGCAACCGAGATGCGGCTCTCGCCTGCGGCGATCCGAAGCTTACCGGAAGATCCTGGACCATCGAAGAAGTACTTGCGGAGGCGGAAAAAGACCGCTGCTTCTATGAGGAATCCGGGGGCGGCATTACGCTTTCCGGCGGAGAAGTCCTCCAACAGCACGACTTTGCCGCAGCGCTTTTAAAGGAAGCCCATAAACGCGGCCTCCACTGTGCGGCAGAGACAACAGGCTTTGCGGCACATGAGGTATTTTCAGAATTTATTCGGAATATTGATCTGCTGCTTTTTGATATGAAGCATTGTGCTCGGGAAATACACCGTGAGAAAACCGGCGTCTATAATGATGTTATTTTGGAAAATATGCGCTATGCCGTTGCCCAAAAGGTCCCGATTATTGCCCGGATTCCCGTCATTCCCGGCTTTAATGCCAACAAAAAAGCTGCCGCAGGAATGGCTGCGCTTCTAAAGGATATGGGAATTACGGAGGTTCATCTGCTTCCTTTTCATCAGTTTGGCGAAAAAAAGTACGAACAATTGGGTATCCCCTATGAAATGGCGGATGTAAAGCAGCTCCATCCCGAGAATCTGCAAGCCTATCTGGATATCTTTCTAAAGGAAGGACTTGAAGCTTCCTTTCGATAAATTTCATTATACAGCCAAAAAGAGACGGCAAAAGAGGCCATCTCTTTTTTATTGCGAATCTATCCCCTCAGCAGACAGAACATGGATACCGCCTTGCTTATCGAGAGCCTTGTAAGTATTTCTGTAAGTATTTCTGTAAGTATTTATTGCAAATATTTATTCCGAACGTGTTCATTTTAGATTGACAAAACCAATCTCCTGGTATACTATATAAATGAACACGTTCACAATTCAAAAGAGACGAGGACTGCAATGCGGAAAAAAGATAATACCCTGCGCGGAACGCTCCTGGACTTCGCCCGTGAAATTGCGGATACGGAAGGGATAGAGGCAATCAATATCCGCGCTCTGGCAAAGAAGGCCAATGTTGCAACCGGAACCGTATACAATTACTTCACAAGCAAGGACGAGATTCTTCTTGCCCTAACAGAAGAATATTGGCAGCAGACATTAATAGAAATGCGAACCATAATTACTTCCGATTCCTTCTGTGAACAACTAGAGGAAATTTTTATCTTTCTACAGGCGCGAATACAAACCTCTGCCGGAAAGCTTATGGGCAGCCTTGGAAATATAGAAACCGAAGGGCACGCCCGCATGACATCCATGCAGTCAGAGCTGGAAGCCTCCTTGATTCAGCGCATGGAGCAGGACAAAGCTATACGCAGAGATATTTGGAATGAAGCATTTACCAAGGAGCAATTTGTCCGCTTCCTTATGATGAACCTGATGATGCTGCTAAAAGCACAGGCATCCGATATCACTTTTCTTATCACACTGATTAAGCGTTCCATTTATTAAAACCATATTCTCTGCCATATGCAGAATACTTTACAGCCAGCTCAAACTGACCGAGAGTTGATTTTATACACATGTGCTTTGAGGAATATTACAGAACATTTCAGGAGGAATATTTATGCCGCAAACAATTGGTGAAACTATTTTTGATGTATTGTATCTTGGCTTTGCAATAACAGCCGGCCTTATTATGCTGATAAAAGGAAATCAGCCCCTGGTAAAAAAATTCGGCCTGATGGCCGTGCTGCTCGGCGCCGGGGATTCCTTTCATTTAGTCCCCCGCTCCTATGCTCTCTGGACAGCCGGACTGGAAGCAAACGCGGCGGCACTTGGAATCGGCAAGCTGATTACTTCCGTTACTATGACTATTTTCTACTTAATTTTATTCTACATTTGGCGTGAACGCTATAAAATCAAAGATGGTAAAAAGCTTACCGTCACAATGTGGACATTGGCCGTATTGCGCGTCGCCCTTTGTATGCTTCCGCAAAATCAATGGCTTGCATACCGTCAGCCGCTTTTGTTCGGCGTACTCCGCAATATACCTTTTGCAATAATAGGCGTTATCATAATTGTGATATTTGCACATGAAGCAAAAAAGGCGGAGGATGCCATATTCCGGTTTATGCCTCTGGCCGTTGCCTTATCCTTCGGATTTTATCTGCCGGTAGTCCTGTTCAGCGGAATCGTCCCAATCGTAGGCGTTCTTATGATTCCGAAAACAATGGCCTATGTGTGGATAATCTTCATGGGCTGGCAGCTTTACAGGGAATCGCAGAAATCAAATCCCGCGTAGAAGTAAATTCAAAACATATAAAGGAGAAAAATACCATGAGCAAACGATACGCAAATTTGGCTTTGGCTTATGCAGTCATCGCTATGATTTTCGGAGTATTTTACAGAGAGTTTACAAAGTTCTGTGACTTTTCCGGGCAGACAAATCTGTCCTTTATGCACACGCATTACTTTGTACTGGGAATGTTCTTTTTCCTAATATTAATGCTGACCGAAAAAGCTTTTCACTTCTCCGGCCAGCATATAAACAGAGTCTTGATCACTTATCAGATCGGCTTGAATATTACCGGTCTTGGTTTCCTTATGCGCGGTTTGACGCAAGTATGGGAAACCAATCTGAGCAAAGGTCTTGACGCTTCCATCTCCGGCATTGCGGGGATAGGTCATATTTTCATGGGTGTCAGCATGATTCTTATCCTGCTGAAAATCAGAAAGTGTGCCTCTTAAGTACGATACACGCCTTTGCAGACAAACATGCTTATCATCATTTTATATGGAACAGGCAAAGTTTCTCTATAAGCTCTGCTCCGTCCGTTCAATGATGTCATCCTGAGTCTTTCTTGACAGCACATTGAAGAATGCACTGTAGCCTGCCACGCGGACAATGAGATCCTTATGCTTCTCCGGATGCTCCTGCGCATCCAGCAGCGTATCCCTGGATACGATATTGTACTGCACATGATACCCGTGCAGCCGGTTGAAGAAAGTCCGAAGCAGCATTTTCAGCTTCTGCTTATTTTCTTCCTTGGACAGCATCTGGGGCGTCATCTTCTGGTTCAGAAGCACGCCTCCGGTAATCTTTTCCGTCCGAAGCTTGGAAATAGACTTGAATACGGCAGTGGGGCCGCTCTTATCGGCATTGTGGGCAGGGCTGCAGCCTTCTGCCAGAGGTTCACAGGCGTTTCTCCCGTCCGGCGTGGCCATCGTTCCCATTCCCTGTCCCACATTGGCGCTGATGGAGGAGGTTCCGGCATAGCGGATTCCGCCGATAGGTCCTCTCCTGTAACGGGTGCTGGGATATTTCGCTATCTCATCCAGGTAGGTGTCGTATGCTTCCACCACCAGAAGGTCAGCCGCATCCTCATCATTGCCGTACTTCGGCGCGTCGTTAATCAGCATTTCCTGAATCTTCTTGTTTTCCGGCGATTGGAAATCATCAAGGATCGCGTTCCAAAGCTGTTCTTTTGTAAGTTTCTTTTCCTCATAGACAAGCTTTTTGATGGCTGCCAGAGAATCCGCCATATTTGCAATACCCACCTGGAGGCCGGAGATAAAGTCGTAAACTGCGCCGCCCTCTTTGATGGTCTTTCCCCGGCCGATGCAGTCGTCCGTCAGGGCCGAGCAGAGGATATCCGGCACATCGCGCTCGGAAGCCTTGTCAATGGCATTTTCCACAATGACGCTGTAGCGTGTCATCTCCCGGAGTGTTTTGTCCCAAGCCGCCATCAGGTCTTCATAAGTTTCCATATCCTTGAAATAACCGTATCCCTTTGTAAAGCGCTTTCCGCTTGTGAGATCCACACCGTTGTTCATTACGCACAGAAGCAGCCTGGGAAAATTGATGTAGGACATGCCGGTACAGCGGTAGCCCCATTTTCCGGGAACTGCTGTTTCCACGCATCCAATGGCGCTGTAATTGTATGCGTCCTCTTCCTTTACACCCCAGCCCATAAAGGAAGGAATGATGATTTCATCGTTGTTCAGAGCCGGCATACCAAAGCCAAGCTTCATGACTTCTATACATTCATCAAAGAAATGCTGATCCAGGTTTGCATGATAGCGGACTGTCAGATTCGGCTGGGTCAGCCTTGTCTGAGCCACGGATTGCAGCACAAGGAAGCTCAATTCATTCACGGCGTCTTTTTTGTCCGCAGTCTGGCCGCCTATGGTAACGTTCTGGTACATAGGAGAGCCGGCAGAGCTTAAGGTGTGGGCCTGAGAGCGCACCTTATTGATTGTCAGCGTCTTGATCCACAGGCAGGTGAGAAGCTCCAGCGCTTCCTCCCTGGTAATTTTGCCTTCTTTGATGTCATTCATGTAATAGGAATACATGTACTGGTCAAAACGTCCGTAGCTTAGAGAATGACCGTTGGATTCAATCTGCAGAATCAATTGAATAAACCAAACGGACTGTACGGCCTCCCGGAAGGATTCGGCAGGCTCATAGGGAACCTTTCCGCAGATCCGGCCGATTTCCAGAAGCTCCTTTTTCCTGCCGGCATCTGCTTCCTTTGCCGCCAATTCTTCGATCAGTGTGCTGTAACGCAGGGCAAATGCGCGGACTGCTTCAATCACAATCAAAACCGCATTGTAGAATACGTTTTTATCAATGCTGTCCGGGTCTGTCAGATCCAGGGCTGCCTGACATTCTCTTGTTCTCTTTTCATATCCCTTTAAACCGTCTGACAGAAGACGCTTGTAATTAACGGCTAAGTGTGCGTCTCCGGCATTTAATTTGCCCTCCATGCCGAACACGCCGGTCTCCATAAATACGCTGACTTCTTTTGGAAGAAGGGCCTCTCCTCTTGCACGGAGATTGTTATTTTCCCAGAAGGGCGCGATTGCGCGGATCTGCTCCTTTGTGTCCTCCGTAATATAGAATACGTCGCCGTCCCGCTTTTCAAACAGGTCCAGTTCGTTTAAGACAAACTCCAGGGTGTATTCCGGGAAAACGGGAGCGTTCCTGTTCTTGGTTGCCTGATTGCCGGCAAGCAGGGATTTGTCCTCCAGATAGATTGTCATCTTCTCCAGAATATTTTTCAGCATCAGCGCCCTTGCCATCACACGGGGCTGGTTTAAGCTTGCCTTGTAGGCTTCCGTGGCCAAAATGGCGCGCTCCGCATCCACATACGGCTTCTCATCCAGGACTTCTTCCCGGAAAGCCTGCATCCGCTCCGTCAATGCGCCGAAATGATTTTTATTTTCCATATTGCCCTCCATATTTATTTCGTTCGTAACTAATTTATTTTCGTTTGTAAAATTATACTATCATTCTTTTGTGCGCATGTCAATGAATTTTTATTCGAAATGTACTTTTATTTCATTTGAAAAAATCTATTGTATCAAGCGTTAGGGCTATGATATAATTCGTTTGGAAAACATATGATTTCAAGTTTGGATAAAAGCAGATACGGACATTATTCCATTTGATTTAGAAACAGGACCGTATATTCCGCCAAAAAGAAAGGGATATTCTATGAAAGAACGCCATCTTAAAATATTAGACATTGTAAACGAAAAAGAACGCATCAGTGTACAGGAGCTTTCCGAAAAGCTCGGTCTTTCCGTTGTTACCATACGAAAAGACTTGGAGGAGTTAGAGACAGAAGGGCTTCTGCGCCGTCAGCACGGCTATGCCGCCAAGGCGTCACCGGATGCCATCAATTCACGGATGTCCTTTCGCTATTTGGAGAAGAAGAAGATTGCTCAGAGGGCCGTTTCCTTAGTGGAGCCTATGGAAACCATTATGATTGAATCCGGCTCTACCTGCGCGCTTTTTGCCGCCGAGCTGGCGGCCGTCAAGGATGTGACTATTATTACAAATTCCACCTACATTGCCCGATCTCTGGGAACGGCACCCGGCGCAAAGGTAATTTTACTGGGCGGCGATTATGATATGGTAGCCGAGGTTACCACCGGGCCGGTGACGGAGCTTTGCGCACGGGAATATTATGTGGATAAAATTTTTGTGGGAATCGACGGCTATACGGAGGAAAACGGTTTTTCCAATATCAACCACACTCGCTGCAGTACGGTACGGGCCTTGGCGAAGCAGGCTGATAAGGTCATTGTTCTGACTACCTCAGATAAGTTCGGAAAGCGAAGCGTGGCGAAGATGTTCTCATCCAACGAAGTGCATACCATTGTGACTGATTCCCTGCTGGCGCCTGAATATGCGGATATCCTGCGTTCTCATCAGATTCGGGTGGAGCTTGCATAAGCTTGAGATAAAAGACGAAATCATAAAAATATGCGGCATATATGCCCCGGACCTTTTCGCCCGGCATATATACCGCATATTTTAATGACTATGCTTTTTAACCTTTCTTTCCGATCCCCTCAAAATTATCGTCGGATTCAAAACAATGCGTACCGTATGATGAGTATAATGGGAAGGCTCGCAAATCCGATCCAGCAAAAGCTCCATCGCCTTCTCTCCCATCTCCTTCATCGGCTGTGAAACAACACTGAGATTAGGAACCGAGATATGGTTCAGCAGATCATCAAAGGTCAGCATAGCGATATCCTCCGGAATCCTCATATTCCGTTCCTGAATCAGCCTGAGAACTCCTTTCATCATAACAGAATTTGCCACAAAAATTGCCGTGGGCGGATCGGGCATATCCATAAGCTCCCGGATTCCCCGATACCCTCCATCTATCGTAAATTCCCCTGATTTGATATATTCTTTCCGCAAATTCAGCTTTTGAATCTGCATGGCCTTTTTGTATCCGGTCAATCGATCATGTCCGGTCAGAGAAGAATGTGTTCCTGTTATCGTCGCAATCTTTGTATGTCCCGCTTTAATCAAAGCCATAGTAGCATCAAAGCCGCCATAGACATTATCCAAAAACACCCCGTCAAAATGGGAATACTGCAGGTCACGGTCCACAAGCACCAACGGAACTTTAAGCTTTTCCAACATTCCCAAATATTCAAATTTTAAGGTGGTCGTATCCATAACCGGCGTAAGAATAATTCCATTCAGCGGTATTTTCGAAAAAACATCCAAAGCTTGAAAGCTCCGTTTGGGATCCTCCTGCTGATCATATACCACTACCTCATAATTGTGCTGACGCGCAATCTTTGTGATTCCTTCTATTAGAAAAATATTAAACTCATTTTTCAGGTCAGCCGTAATGACGCCGATCAGATTTGCGCTTGTCCCGCAGTTCATATTTCTTAAAATTGATGTATAGCCCAATTCCTTACAGGCATTGATCACCAATTCCATTGTATCCTGCTTAATATACCCCGTCCCGCTTAAAGCTCTCGACACCGTGGCCAGGGATACATTTGCCTTTTTCGCAACATCACGCATCGTCACTTTTTTCATTGTCATTCTCTCCTGCCTGTGATTTCCGCATTTTGCAAATTCTTTATTGACTAGTGCAGATCAATTACCTTTAGCACCAGGGGAAGCAATCGCTTCATATTTTCAAGCACCTCCTCCTGATAATCATCCTCCGGCATATGAAGCAGATCCTGATCATTCACAGTCAGTTCACAGCAGTCGATTCCTCTTTCATAAAACGGAACATGATCGCTCCCGGGAGGAGGCGGATTCTTATATACCTTTTGCAAAAATATCTCATCCTCCTGAAGATACTCGATAAGCTCCCGCTCAAACGGTTCATAGCCGCACCATACCTCAAGTACGTCTCCGCGCCCCGCTCCGTCTACATTAATCAGATAGTCCACATCACTTATATCCTTACAGGAAGCATATGCTTTCGCGCCCTCCAAACGGCACTCCTCCGCATCCATAAGAATAAAGTCTATATCCTTCCGTAGCTTTCCTTTCGACAATATCTTTGCAATTTCCGTAATAATCACCGCTCCGGAGCCATTGTCAAAAGCTCCCTTTGTATTGTACATCGTATCATAGTGTGCACAAATAATGATTTTTCCGGCTTCAGGCGCTTCTGCTCGAAGGGGGAGCACCAGATCACACCCTCTCATATCCTTCTTGGTATAAGTGCCCGTCTCTCCCTCCACCATGACCTTCTCGCCTTTTTCCAAAAGCTCCTTTATCATGCGGTTCGTTTTCTCGTCTACAATCAGGTGGGGAAGCTCGCTGTTGCCCTCGATCAAGGTCTGTGATATGAGCCTGCCCTTGGGTCTTCCTGACACATATGCTACAAGCTTTCCGTCACGGAACACGCCGTAACGGTCCCAATAATACATATTCCAAACGATATTATAACCAATCAAACGAAGCTCTCCGGAAAATGCCCCGTTTCCGCTCCCCAAAAACAGGAATGTCTCCAGTTCCATCTCTTTTGGAGCCGTAATCTTAAGCCAGGAAGGGATGTTTGTCACGCCCCACCCTTCAAATGTAAATTCCAGCTTATATGCATCCGGTGAAATCTTCTGAAATTCCCGGAACAACAATTCCTCCGCCTTCTCCTTCTCCGGCGTCCCTACCGATTTAATTCCGCAATCAATAAGCTCTCTCCATAGTTTATCCATAAATTTCCTCCTATAAAAGTCGCTGCGCGACGGCACTAAAGGGTAAAGTCACTTCGACGCACCTGTAATGAGAGAAACTTTCATTCGAAAGGGCACTCATGAAAGTTCCTCTCGTGCGTCTTTGCGACTTTACCGTCCGGACTATTTTATCCGCACCAGTCGCACAATAGCTTATAATAAATCCTAGCCGCATCATATAACTGCTCCAGCTCTACATATTCATTGGGACTGTGCGCATTTAAAATATTTCCCGGCCCTAAAATAATAGTATCCATCTTTCCCGTATTTGCATAAAATCTTGCATCCGCACCGCAGCCAAATCCGAACAAATCTGTCTGTTTTCCCATTACTTCGGATACGTTCCTGACCACGCAAGTTCCCCACCTGCTGTTTTCCGCCATATGATAGGGCTTTACATCATGCAGCTTCTCTATCTTCAAGGGATGCTCCTCAAACCAGTCATCTGCTTCCTCACAACTATGTAGTATTCCTAAAAATTCTTCCTCGTACTCATACCCGTCCGGAAGATATGTATAATTGATCACCGCCGTACAGCTTCCCGGAAGCGTAATAGAACCGTCCCCCGCATTCAGAGATACTATGCTGAATACCGGAGCCGGCAGAAGCCCGAAGCGTCTTTGCTCCCATTTTTCCCCAAGCTTATAGCATGCATTTATAACGGGAAGCATCTTTTCAACGGCATTTACCCCCGACTGCTTCAGATTTCCATGAACACTTTTTCCTTCCGCCGTAATGTGAACCGCATAGGAACCCATGTGCGCCCCTGCCGGTTTCAGCTCCGTAGGTTCCGCAACCAAAACCGCATCTGCATGACAGCTCTCATTCAGACAGGCCAGAGTCCCGTTTCCGCCTCCGAATTCTTCATCCACTACGCAGTGAAAATACACATCCCCTTTTAATTGGCGTCCCTCCTTTTCAATCATCCTCAGAGCCGTTATCATAGCCGTCAATCCTGCTTTTGTGTCGCAGCTCCCCAATCCATACACTTTTCCTTCCTTTTCCGCCGGACAAAACGGGTCTGTTTTCCACATAGACGGCTGTGCCGGATATACGGTGTCCACATGAGCGTTTAAAATCAAGCTTTTCCCTCCGCCTGTACCAATAAAATCCGCAGCAAGGCAGTCCCTGTTCTCATAAGTATGTCCTATGTTAAATTCCGGATATTTTTCTGCCAAAAGCTCCGGCTTTGGATTAATGCGCCTGACGATACAGTGCAGTTTCAATAGCTCCCGCTCCACGACCCGCTGCCCGTTTTCCTCATGATAATCCGTGGTATCACAGGCAATCAGTTCCTTTAAAAGTGCTTTTGCATAAGCCTTATCCGCTTCTGTCATCTCGTTACTCCCCGCTTTTTTCTTCCTTTAACTGCGTCATTGTGCGTTTTACTTTGGCTCTGTCCGCCATCATTATCCGAATCTGATCAATCAATACGGCCAAAATAACAACCAGGCCGCGGATAACCTGCATAACATAGGAATCCACATCCAGAAGGCTCAGACCATTGCTCAGCACTCCCAACACCAGAGACCCTAAGATAGTTCCCAAAATGGTCCCTGTTCCTCCTGACATTGCCGCGCCGCCGATTACAACTGCCGCTACTGCTTCCAATTCGAAGCCTTCTCCAATCGTAGGCATACCTGCGCCCACCCGCGCCGCCTGAACCACCGCTGCGATTCCGGCAACAAAGCCGCTGATCACATACACGGATATTTTTACCGCCGTAACCCGGACCCCCGCAAATCTGGCTGCGTCAGGGTTGCCGCCCACAGCGTACAGATGCCTTCCGTATACGGTTTTGCTCAAAAGAATGTGAATGATAATGGCTGCAATGATAAAAATAATAGTCGGTACAGGAATGATCCCTATGTATCCCTGGCCAAGCGCTTTAAATTCCTTTGGCAGATCGTAAATGGGATGCGCCCCTGTGTAAATGTACCCAAGCCCGCGCAGCATGGTCATGGTGCCCATCGTCGTAATAAACGCCGGCATATTCAGCACAGCAATCAAGATACCGTTTACCACTCCTGTAACCGCCCCTACCATAAGCCCCAGTAAAATGGCCGCAGGAATGGACAGCCCCATATCCTTCATGCCGCTGGCCGTAATGATACCCGCAAAAGCCACGACAGAGCTTACGGACAAATCAATTCCGCCGGTAATGATAACGAGAGTCATGGCAACAGAAAGGAGTGAAACCACGGATACCTGCCTTGTGATATTTAATATATTCTCCCTGGTAAGAAAAAACGGGGACGACATAGAAAATATAACGAACAATAAAATCAGTGCGAAAAGTACTCCCGTCTCTCTGGCTCCTGTTATTCTTTTCCTCATGCTATTTTTCTGCTTCATTCTTTATCCCCCATTGCATACAGCAGCATTTTTTCCTGTATCATTTCTTCCCTGTCCATAACGGCTGCAATTCTTCCATTGGCTATAATGGCCGCCCTGTCGCATACCTCCAAAATCTCATTTAAATCTGACGAGGCTATCAATACTGCTGCGTCTTCCTTTACGATGTTTGATATCAACTGATAAATTTCCGCTCTTGCCCCCACATCAATCCCCACCGTAGGCTCGTCCATCAGAAATATTTTTGCCTCCCGCTCCAGGCACCGAGCCAAAATCACCTTCTGCTGGTTTCCGCCCGAAAGCACGCTCACCGGGGTTTCCAAAGACGCTGTCCTCACAAGCATCCTGTCTACCGCCTGCTCTACCCCTGATACCTCCCGCTTTTCCTGAATAAACATTCCTTCGGCATATTTACTTTCATTTCCAAGGGAAACATTCTGTTGTACGGACATCTGCATCACAAGGCCGAGCCTCCTTCTGTCCTCCGGCGCATACACAAGTCCCTTCTCAAGCCTGCGGATGCTGTTCTCCCCGCTTACGTCCGCCCCAAATAAATACACCTTTCCGGTCAGCAGCGGGTCTACGCCGGCAATCGCCCGAAGAGTTTCCGTCTTTCCGGCTCCATTGAGTCCGTACAGGCCCAATACCTCCCTGCGTCTGAGGCTCAGATTTAAATATTTGATCTTCCTGGCTGTGGAGACCTGTTCCAGCCGCAAGACTTCCTCACCTGTTTGCTCGGGACTGCGCTGTGCATTACTTACCTTTTTTCCCACCATATAGGTTACAATTTCTTCGTTAGTTACTTGTGCGGAATGAACTGTGGTTATATATTTACCGTCACGCAGGACTGTGATTCTGTCGCAGATGTTCATAACCTCATCAATGTAATGAGAGATATAGAGGATTGCCACACCCGTTGACTTCAAAGTGTGTATAACCTCAAAAAGCTTTTCTGCCTCATCCATCGTCAGCGTTGCTGTCGGTTCATCCAATAATACCACCTTGGGTTTCGTGGACATGATGCGGGCAAGATTTGTCATCTGCTGGTCCGCAAGGCTCAGCTCACTCATGCGCTGCTTAGCGTGGATATGCGTCATTCCCAGAGATTCCAGCAATTCATCCGTTTCCCGATTCATCTTTTTATCGTCTACCCACAGCCTTCCTCTCCGCGGCAGACGATACATCCAGATATTTTCCGCAACCGTCATCTCCGGAATCACACTGATTTCCTGATGCATTACCTGAATCCCGGCTTTCTGTGCATCGGCAGGGCTTTGAATGGAAGTCCGTTCCCCATCCACCCAAATCTCCCCTCTATCCGAAGCATACACCCCGCATAAGATTTTGATCAGCGTAGACTTTCCCGCTCCGTTCTCCCCTACCAGCCCCTGGACTTCACCCCGCCGCACCTGAAAAGAAATATTGTCCAAGGCCAGAACTCCCGGAAATGCTTTCTCAATACCTCTAAATTCCAAAATTGTATTCTCAAGTTTTGAATCCATACCTGCCCCTCTCTGTGAACATTTTCAGGCTTTTAAAAGCAGGGACTGCCGCAAATAAGGCAGCCCCTTTTCTTCTTATTTTAAATATTCATCCACATTGTCAATGGTGATCAGCCCCACATCGACCGCAATAAAGTCTTCTACCTCTTCTCCATTCAGAATCTGCGCCATAATACTCATTCCCGTCTCACCCATAGACACCGGTTCCTGAGAAAAGCTTGCTTTGTAATTGGTATCGTTCTTAATCTCCGTCAGCGCCTCTTTCTCGGCTCCGAAGCCTATGATAATGGTGTCAAGTCCTTTGGCCTGTACGGCCTGCAGCGCGCCAAGCCCCATCATATCGTTTGTACAGTAAAACGCATCCAAATCCGGATTCTTCTGAAGAATGTTCTCGGCTACCTCCATCCCCTTCTCTCTCTGGGAATCGCCGCTCTGAATCGATACAATCTCGATGTCCGGATATTTCTCTTCCATTGTGTCCTTAAATCCGTCGGTGCGGGCAATCAGAGAAGTAATTGTCGGATTGTCAATTACGGCTACCTTTCCTTTTCCGCCAATCTGCTCTGCGATGTACTCTGCGGATTTTTCTCCGCCCATGTAATTATTGGACTCAATGTGGCTTAAAGTTTCTCCGCCTCCTAAGGCTGCAATGTCAAGTGTAATAATCGGAATCCCGGCCTCATTTACCATCTTAACCTCATCGCCGGAAGCCTCGGAGTCAATGGGAACAATAATAATTCCGTCTACCTTGCGGGTAATAAAATTCTCAAGCTGCTGCGTCTGCTTTGTTAAGTCGCCGTCCGGGTCCTGCGTAATCAGTTCAATTCCTTTCTCATCTGCGATCTTCTGCAAGCCCTCTTCAATTGAAACATAGAACTCAAAGCTTCGGCTCCAGTTCGAGAAGCCCACAACCAACTTCTCCCCCGAATCTGTTCCTGCATCTGCTTCTGTGCCTGCGGCCTCCTCCGTCTCTTCCTCTGCCGGCGTTTCCCCGGCAGTCTGCGGCGCCTCCGGCTCTGCTTTCTTGGAGCTGCATCCTGCGATACTTCCCATAATCATTGCAGTCGTCAATACTATAGCTGCTAATTTTTTCTTCATCTCTTTTACCTCCCAATGCATTTTTTGTTTCTTCATCAAAAGTTTCCAACAATCAGGGCTTCTCCTGCCGCCTCCTTTCTTCTGTTTTTGTAAAAGCTACATCAAATCGCAAAATGCGCCAAGCCCCAGGTTTGATAAAGCTGCTTCTGTCGGTCTCCCATTCTCGTCCCAGCCCATCATGCTATAATAAAACCGGATGACTTCCCCAAAGGTCTCTTTATCCAGTTTATTTCCTTTTAATGCCCCGGCGTCAATCTCCTGCTCAAAGAAGCGCTCCGGAAGCATGTCGTCTTCCGGGCCGAAGCCTTCTCTGCAGTTGTATACCCGGAAGAGCTGTATCTTCATCTCGCCTAACCGCATCACCTCATAAGACGAGGTCTCGAAGCCTGTAACCCAGTGATATAGCTCTGACATCTTTTCTAAGCTGTACACTCTTGTGGGTGCGGCCGAGAAGATACAGATTCCAAGAGCCTCCGCTGCCGCCCAGAGTGTATTCAGCGCCTTATAATTTTTCACCTTATCTTTTCCCAGATACTGCATAGGCACCCGCTCCAGGATTCCCACAGTCCTGCTGTAGTCAAGCGTATGGCTCCAGCCAACATGGGTGTCAAAGTCCCAGTCATGTTCACAGATTTCATATCGGGGTCCCACAGCCGCCGTAGCAAAACCAAGGGCCAGGTTTGTCTGCGAACGCCCTTCGATGGGAGTCAGCTCATTTTTCTTAACTGTCATGGCATACTTCTGCGCGTCCTTTCCAAGCTTCTGCGCCGCACGCCAGGAGCCTTCCGCCAGCAAATTTCCAATCCCTTCTCTAGCGGCAATCTTTTTTATAATTTTTTCCAAATCTACCTGAGAACTGAAGGAGAGATTCAGTCCATCGTCCTCCAGAATGTGATTCTGAACACATTCCTGTGCAAAAGAAATGGTAAAGCCAAGAGAATCCGGGTCCATTCCATAGTCGTTGCACAGCACATTTGCCTTAATAATCTTTCCAAGATCTCCGTTTCCCAGATTCGGCCCAAGCGCTCCCAATGCTTCCTGATGCAGCCCGCCCAGCTCTTCATCATCGTCGTCTCCTGCATATCGTTTGATACAGTTATTGGGGCAGGAGGGGCAGCCTGCATCGCCCCGGTAAAACGGTGCAAATTTTTCCGGCGTGTACTCATCCACATAATCACACTGAGAGGTTTGATAATTGTTGACACACAGAGCCGCGTCTATTCCATGCGTATGTATCCATGCTCCAAATCCCGGTTCATTATACTGCCACATAGAAAGCACATTCCGGTTCATCTTCTCTTTAAACCATCCGCCTATTTCCGAAAGCTTCTCAGGTCCGAATACTTGCGGAAGTTCTCCTCCCCGGAGAACAACTGCCTTTAATTTCTTAGATCCCATTACCGCGCCCATGCCTGCCCGGGATGCCTGATGACTTTCGTCACAGATCACATTAGCAAATCGGACTCTTTGCTCACCGGCCGGGCCAATCACTGCTGTCGAGATACCCGGATATTTTTCTCGAAGCGCTCTGTGGCAGGCGCTGACTGTCTGTCCCCAAAGCTCTTCTGTCTCCTCCAGGCGTGCTGTTCCGTTTTCAATTATCAGGATGGATGGTTTTTTGCAGATTCCCTTGATTATAATTCCGTCATAGCCTGTCTTTTTCAATGCTGCGGAGAATGGCCCCTCACACCTGGCTTCTCCGATGCCTCCTGTTACCGGTGACTTTCCGCATATGCTGAAACGCGCCAGTCCCGGTGCGTCAAAGCCTGAAACAATTCCTGTAAAAAACATCAGCGGACTTTCTTCCGCATAGGGATCAAGACCCGGCTTTGTCTCCTCCAAAAGCTTTACCGCCGCCATAATGGAACCGCCCGTATACTTTCTGTAAAATGCTTCCCCCAAAACCTCCTCGGAAAATCTTTGGCTTGTCAGATCCACATGCAGCAATTTTCCATGATACCCATAGTTCATATGCAACCCCCAATTCTGATTTCTGAAAAATGTATCACTCCCTGTATCTGATCCGATGTTATCCCATAGAAAATTAGAAGTCAACGAATCGGGTTCAAAATGATTCTTGTTACATACTTCCGTAAATTTTTTCATAAAATGTTTTAATTTTTCTTGTTTATTTCAGTTTTTTTGTGCATTTTGCCATATTTTTCAAGGGTATCCTCCAAAATAAAACAAGCCGCAGGCTGACATTTTTTCATGTCATTCTGTGGCTTGTTTCTCTTTTCTGTTACATATCAGCTGTGAAAATCAGCTCCGGATGCAACCATTCCTTCTAGGTAACCGATCATCAAAGAAGCAGCTCCGCCGCCCCAATAATTCCAAAATCCTTCTTAAGCTCCGCAAACCGAAACTCCACCGGCATCTTAATGTGATCGTAACGGTCAAATTCCTCTCGCATAGGCCCGAAAAGGCTTTCACCGAAATTCGTCAGACCACCGCCGAACACAAAGGTATTGATATTCAAGAGCTGATAAATGTTGTAGACACATACTGCCAAGTGGTGAGCCATATGTGTCAGCTCTTCTTCTGCCAGTTCGTCCCCCTCCCGGACTGCCTTTAACAATGCCTCTCCATTGCGCTTTTTTGCATTCTCAAGTACACTCTTCTTTCCCCGCAGAAGCCGCATCCCTAGACGCTTCGGCAGATTCCGGCCGCTGATTTGTGACATATAGCATCCATAGTTGCCGCAGCCGCAGAGGATTCCCTCGTCCGGCGTATCCAGCATATGCCCGCTCTCACCGGCCCAGCCGTAACTTCCCCGGAACAAGTCTCCATTGATGATGATTCCGCTTCCGATCCCGGTGCTGACTGCCATATATACCATATCCTTTAACCCTCTGCCTGCTCCCCGCCTGGATTCCGCAAGGGCCGCCGCATTGCTGTCATTGTCCAGGACCACCTTGACGCCCAGCCGTTCCTCCAGATAATCACGCATGGCAAAGTCCTTAATATTGACCATTGCGGAGGTCATATGAATATATCCGCTTTCAAAGCGTATGTAAGAGGGCATACAGATTCCAACGCCCGCCACCTCGTCCAAAGATGCCTGGTGTTCTGCCAGGATCTTATGAATCATCTCAACAATCCCGTCCGAAAAGGCAGGGCCGTCCGCTTCAATATTCGTGGGATGCTGATACTTATCCAGCAGGTTTCCTTTCCGGTCAAACAGGCCATAAGCTACCTTTGTGCCGCCTGCGTCAATTCCAAATAGATACTTCTTTTCCATCGCGCCTCCTGTATCCGCCCTATCGTATGGTATGCATGTCTTCGGCCAATTCCGCAGATTCAATAATGATTTCTCTTTTATATAAAGCTATCACGAGATTTTTCTTTTGTCAATTATTTTATTTCTTTCAATATATTTTTTCTTTCTTATAAAAATAATTTATTTCAATTTGATAAATTTTTATACAAAAGCCTTGATATTCAGGGCACAAAAAATTCATAAAAATTTTGTTGCAAAGGCAATGATAAAACCGTACAATGTAGACAGGGAAGTATGTATGATGTAAAATAAGCCACACTAACAAAGGAGGTGTTTTTTATGGCAACTTCAAGCATCACGAAAAATTTTGTCATTTCCGGCAAGGACCAGGTGGAGATGTTTGTCAATGCGATTGAAGAATCTGCCAAAAACCGTCCTGTGCGTATCCCGGTAGCTGCAAGATTTGTCAGAGATGACGCGGAATTGATAGAATTTTTAGAAAAAAAGGAGAAGGCGGATGCGGACAGAGGATAAATTTTTAGTTACTAACATTCGCCGTTATCTGGACAGTGATAACCCAAAACTCGGAGAAGATAAGCTTATTCAGCAAATCTCCGAGTTTTCCTGTCCAAAGAATCCGGATGTTGAACATTTCTTGAAGAACAACGCCATAGAGTTTACCAAAAAGAGCCAGTCAGTTACATATCTTGTATTTTCTTTAAGCAGCATGAAGTTAGCGGGGTATTTTACCATAGCATTGAAACCATTGACCGTAAGAGGCGAAACGGTAAGCAATACTGTCAAGCGAAAGCTGCTGCGTATCAGTGAGCTGGACGAAAGGTCAGACACTTATACCATGTCAGCATATCTGATTGCTCAGCTTGGCAAGAATTATACGGATGGCAGAGATAAGGAGATTACGGGAAAAGAGCTTGTCGAACTGGCCTGGACAGTAGTTGAGGAAATTCAGTATATGGGCGGCGGCATGGTAACATTCTTAGAAGCGGAAAATGAGGAAAAGCTGTTATCTTTCTATCGGAACAACCGTTTTTCACAGTTTGACACCAGACAGACCACATCAGACATGAATGAGCCGCATGAACTTGTACAATTGTTACGTTTGCTCTAAGCATAATTAAATAATAACTGAAAGATGCATGGAAAGTAAACATTCTTTACAGTCCATGCACCTACTATTTCAATGGTTCTCCGGCTTTATCACACAAGCTTTGCCATTCTTATTTCACATCCGGATACTCATTACAAAGCAGCCGATACGCCGGCTCATCCTCCTCGATTGTCGGGAAACGTCCAATCGGCTCATAGAAGCGATTATCCGTATTATCATCATTGCACATAGACACCTCACCAATAAGCGCATACCCTGTTCCGGGTTCTACGGAAAAGTCATGATATGTATAGGGATAAAGCGTCAGAGATTCTCCCGGCTTCAAAATAATCTCGCTGCCGGCCGGAACCGTATATTTGCGGCCGTCCCGGAACACATTCACATCCGTATCCGCCAGTTCTTCCTTCTCATCCGCATTCCACAGATGAAATACTACATTTCCTCCGCCCCTGTTGATAATATCTTCCATCTTATTCCAATGAAAATGATTGGGGGACAACTGACCTTCCTTGAGCATCATAATTTTCTCCGCATAGGTTTTGGTATAAACAGGATTGCCGGTATTGCCATTGCGCAGTGTAATAAGAGCCAGGCCCGTCTTATAGAAATCTCCCAGGCCATAGTCTGTTACATCCCAACCCAAAGCGTTGTCCCGAATCTCCTGATACTCCTGCCCCTTTTCCTTCCATTCTTCCGGTGTAAAGCTTAAGTACGGAGGAAGCATAAATTGATGCTTCTCAAGCAAGCCTTCAAACTCCCGAATTACCGCGTTAATTTCTGATCTTTTCATACCCTAAAACCTCCATTCCAGTTCTGCTGTTTCTAGTTCCGTAATCCCAAACATCCAAAATAAATAGCCCCAACTGCCTGCGCAAACTGCGCCACCGTATAATTGGGATGAGCCTCAAGCTGCTTCATCAAGATCGTATTGGCAAGGCCACCGTCCGCCGCATATTGCTTAAGATCCGGCTTTCTCCTTTTTGCCCCTTCACACATAAGGCTAAAGCAGACCGGACTTTTAACCAAGCGGCCGAACAAGGAGCGCTCCTTTGCCTCCGGGTCCAGAATATAGTCCGTTTCTTCCCAGGTTACGGCCAGATATTCCCCCACTTTGCGGAAGATCTCCGCACAGCATTCCGACTCCTCCGCTTTCTTCATAAAGAACTCCAGGCACGGCTTACGCATATCCTTAGGCTCCGTAGGAACCACTACTTCCTCATTATTCCATACAAATAAGCCTTTTTCAAGAGCCTCCTGATAAATGTTCGGCTCCTGCTTTGGCAGATACTTCACAGCCAGACGGAATACCCCGGACTGACACGTATACTTCTGCAGCGTGCCCGCCAAACCGGTATTGAAATTATTGATGCTCCGCACATCATTGGAAGCATACGCTTTTTGTCCAAAGCTTCCCAAATCAATAATAAAATTATAGACCTCCAGCGGAATCTCCGGAATCGACCCGTCCGGCAGCACCCAGCCGGTTCCCAGCTCGGTTCCCAGAGTATGGGCAAAGAATCCCTTTGACACATCCTCCCCGGCCACAGCCTGCTCAACCGCCGCAGTAAAGGCTGCCATTGGGCCGTCATTGGTATTCAAAACAGCTCCGCCTTCCACGACAAACGCTCTCAAATCCTCGCAGAGAGTGGAAATCTTTGCAAACTGTTCCTCGTAATTCAGGTTTTGATTCTCCCTCATCCCCTTTGTCTTAAAGGTTTCACCGCCTACGATCAAATTCCGTATCACCACATCCGGAAAGCTTAAACCAATAGCGTCAAAGCCGCGAAGCTGCCCTCCTGCCGCCTCTTCCATGCGTTTGATTCCGTTCTCCATTGTCTCAAAGGATGCGTCCTTATCAAAAGCCGCCTCTTCCACCTCTGCGCCTCTGCCCGCCGCCTGGAGGCTGGCCGCCCCGCGCATCAGCCTCACAAGCATCAGCACCGGATCAATGAGCTGTTCCGCCGTCTCAAAGCCTGCCGGAAACCAGTCAAATTCCTTGTATACCGTCAGATTTCCATTTACACTTGCAGTCAGCTTAATATCCGTTCCTCCGATGTCAATGCCCAGCAGCATCTTATCCTCGGCAAGCTTCGGCAATGCGGCAAACACAGGCTCCGCCTCTGCCGCCTGCTTTTTCTCCTCGACCGGCTTCTCCTCTGAAACATCCTTCCGCTCAAAGCAGAACTGATATTTTCCCTTCAAAAGCACGGCCAGCACCCGCTCATTTACATTCAGGCTCTTTCCGTAACCCGTTCTTTCCGCTTTTGCAAGTCCTGTCTGAAATACCTCGTCCAAGCTGTCTGCCAGCGCCGCCGCCTTCTCATCCAAGGACTCTACATAAACCTCGATCTTCACAGCTCCCAGGGATGAAAGAATATTGTATACAATCCCATAGACATAAGAAGCCACAAACTCCTCTTCCTCCTGCCCCGCTGTCTCGGGAAGCAAGAGCGGAAAGCTCTTTTTACTCCCGTCATAAAGCGTTGCCTGTAAATGAAATGTTCTCGTTCCTTCTCTTTGAAAAGCATTCCTTACATCTGTAATATAGACAGTCTCATCCATTTTAGCCTGCTCCAAAAATTGATTCAGCATACCTTACTCCTTTATAATGTGCAATATTCCTTCCTGCTCCAATATCTCATAAAACCGATCCATCTCTTTCGCTGTAAACGCCTTTCCGCCCACAGGATAGTCCCTTTCCATTGCGGCATACTTACTACGGCAAAGAGGATTAAAGTTCAAAAGCTCATAGGACGCATCCGGGTCCACACTCAGGATATAGCGTGCGATCCCCCGAATATTCTCTTCCGCAGCCGTATACCCGGGAATCAGAGGCGTCCGCACCAGCACCTTCGCCTGATTTGCCACAAGAAATTCATAATTTTCCAAAATCAATTCATTTCCTGCGCCCAGATACTTTCTATGCAGCTCCAAATCAAGAATTTTAATATCAATTATAAATTGATCCGTCACAGGAAGCATGGCTTCCAAAGCCTCCCTGGGCGCAAAAAGACAAGTCTCAATGGCCGTATTCACACCCGCTTCCTTACAAAGCCTTAAAACCTCCGCCCCAAATCTCCACTGGGAAAGAGCTTCTCCTCCGGAGAGGGTTACTCCCCCGGCCTCTCCAAAAAATACACGATCCCGAAGAAGCGCTTCCGCCGCTTCCTTTGCAGTCATCTGCTCCCCGATGCGTTTCAGCGCAGCCCCCGGACACACTTCCTCGCAGATCCCGCAGAGACGGCACTTAGAAGCGTCTATATGGATTCGCTGCTCCAGTCTAAGCGCCTGATTCGGACAAGCCGCCACACAGGCGCCGCAGCCCAGGCAGTCGCCCGGACCGTACCATAGAGCCGGAGATCTTTCCATTCCCTCAGGATTCTGGCACCAGGGACAGTGCAGAGGGCACCCTTTCAAAAACAGAGTGCTCCTTAAACCGCCCCCGTCATGGACTGCAAACCGCTTCAGGTCAAATACTATCCCCATCATATGGATTCATAAGTAGTACGGGCGATGATTTCCTCCTGCAAATCAGGAGCAAGCTCCGTAAAATATGCCGTATAGCCGGCCACCCGTACAGTAAGACTGCGGTACTGCTCCGGGGTCTTTTGAGCCGCTCTCAAGTCCGCCTCATTCAGCACATTAAACTGAATATGGCTGATACCCAGACGGCATACGGATCTCAAAAGCTCCACAAACTTTTCGATTCCTGTATCTGTTTTGAAAAACTGAGGTAAGAATTTCATATTCAAGAGGGTTCCATTGCTGGCCTTTCCGAATGGAAGCTTTGCAACAGACTGCAAAAGCGCCGTAGGCCCATTGATATCACGGCCGTACATGGCAGATACCCCTCCGTCTGCCAGCGGATCTTTTGCACAGCGGCCGTCTGCCGAGGCTCCCACATTCTGGCCCATAGGCACATGAGCGGATACCGTATAGAGTCCCATCTGATAGATGCCTCCCCTGCCGTTTCGATACTTCTTCAAACCGTCGGCAAAGTAATTCACCCATTTTGCCCCCAGTTCATCCACCCAATCCACGTCATTGCCATACTTGGGCGCTTTATTGAGCAGCATCGCACGAATAAGAGGCGCGTCCTCATAATTCGTCTGAAGGGCATGAAGCAAATCTGCCTGGGAAATCTTTTTCTTATCATACACAAGTTCCTTAATTGCCGCCAGCGAATCCGCCAGGTTTGCCGCCTGGATTGCCTGCACGCCGGCAAAATTATAGTGTGCTCCTCCCTGCGTTACATCCTGACCCTTGGCCAGACAATCATCAATGACTGCGGAAAGGAACGGTGTCGGCAGAAGCTTTTCATGCATCTTTTCCACCTGGCTTACGCACTCTACCATTTTATCCGAGAAATAATCAATCTCCTTGGCATAAGCCGTTTCCAAGTCCTCAAAAGTCTCATAAGTAGTCAAATCTCCCAGATCAAGCCCTGTCTTTTCTCCTGTTAACATATCCACGCCGTGGTTCAAGGTAAGCTCCAGGGCTTTCAGAAGATTGAACATAGCCGCGTCGCTCCACGCCAGGTTATTTCCATGAGTAGTCAGCTCCACACAGCCCACGATAGCATAATTCATGGCATCCTCATGGCTGATTCCGTGTCCTTCCAAAGACGGAACGACCGCCTCGTCATTGAATACCTGGGGCATCCCGCTTCCAAGTCCGATCACCCGGCTCGCAGCCTCCAAAAGCTCTTTTGGCGAATCCTTATAAATACGCAGGGACAGATTGGGCTGAGGCAGAAGCAGATGGGCCTGGGCCTGCAAAAAGAGATAGCTCAGTTCATTGGAAGCATCGCTTCCGTCTTCCCTCTGGCCGCCGATAGCCACATTAAATCCAATCGGGAAGCCTGCAAAATATTTTGCGCTGTTGGAATTACGAAGATATACCAATTGATTGAATTTCAGCCATAAACATTCTGTGATCTCCAGAGCATCCTCCAAGATCATTCCCTGCCTGCGGCTGTTCTCATAGTAAGGATACAAATACTGATCCATACGTCCCGGTGAGAAGGATGAGGCATTCCCTTCCATCTGTAAAATCACATACAGGAACCAAGTTGCCTGAACTGCCTCCTGATAGGTTTCCGCCGGTTCTTTCGCCAGCTTATGGCAAATCTGAGCTGTCACATGCAGATTTTCTTTTCCTGTCTCCTGATACAGCTTATCTGCCAGCACACCGTAACGCTCAATAAAAGCGCTTGCTCCCTCCATGCTGATAATCACACTACGGTAAAAGTCTTTCTGTACTTCATCCGCCTTCTCCAGATGGGCCTCTGCTTCCCTGCGGATTCCTGCGGGTCCAAGCTCCAGCCACTTTTTGGTGTTGGGGCAGATATGACCCTGAGAGTGATCCTTCTGATTAATCTTCACCACCTTGGCAATGGCGTCTACCTGTGTACCTACGGCCGCTCTCACCTGATCCTCCAGAGAACGCCCCTTCCAGTAAGGCATAATCTCTCTTCGGAAGGTATCTATATCCTCCTGGTGCACCTGGAACTTATCCTGCGGTCTGGTAGGAAGGGTTTCAAACTCTCGATCCACCCAGGAAGCTCCTGTCTCCGGAAATACAACGCCTCCACGAACCCCGGAGGTCCTGTTTCCCACAATCCTCTCCTCCGGCTCAATTCGAATCCGAATCTCCTTAAGAGACGCCTTCAATGCTTTCGCTCTCTGAATACAGCGCGGTTCTTCCTCTGTCCTTTTATAGCTTTCCGTCACTATGCCGGCCTGTTCAATGCTTGCATACCTTGGTTCTTCCAGCATTTCTTCCTTTAATTTCGCAATACGCTGTGAGCATCCAAGCTCCAATATCTTTCTTATTTCCATACTCTACCTCCATTCCAGGTCCTCTTGTTTCTAACCTAAATATAGCACACACACCACTCGATACCCACTCACAGTTACACCCAAAAAGTATACGATCCTATACTTTTCTCTTACTGCATGGAGGGGCTGCAGCAACAGCGGCAGCCCCTCCGGGAAACAGTATTAGTTTATGATAAAGCTTCTTCCAAAGCCTTATACATCACGTTTTTGTCCGGTTTTTGCCCCGTCCACATCTCAATATTCAGGGCCGCATGATGATCGAGATAATTTTGTTCCTTCATATGTCAACTTCTTTTCCGTATTTATTTGGTCTTTTAAACTCTCTCCTGCTTCAGCTTCCGGCCAAAGCAGTCGCTTGCTATAATAATAACTATCAAAATTCCCTCACACAGCTTCTGGTAATAGCTGTCTACCCCAAGCTGATTCATGCAGTTGGTTAAAAGCTGAATGACGAAGAGACCAATAAAGCTTTCCACCATACCGCCGACGCCTCCGGCAAAGGAGGTTCCGACGATTACTACGCCGCAGTTTACAAGCATACCGGTTGTATCTCCATATACGGAAGAGCCTGTATTCATTCGGGAGGCAAGAAGCACGCCTGCCAGAGTGGATACCACGCCGCTGATCACAAACGCCGCCCAGATTGGCGTTCCATTGTTCACCAGCATTACGGCAAGGATTCCGCCAAGGCACAGGGTTCCGCCGCAGGACAGGTCACAGTCGCCGCAGATAACCGCCACAGTGAAGCATTCTGCAAAGACTCACAGATAAAAGCAACCTTGATCGTATCACCTGACGCCGCCGGCTGTTCTGTTTTGCCGCCGCATGCAGTCATGCCAAGTACCATAACTGTTGCAAGCAGCAACGCAATGCGCTTTTTCATTTCTGTTCCTCCTTGAATTTGTTATTTTTTATAATTAACAGGCCCTCCTGTTAACCATCATTGTAATATTCTATAAATTTATGTCTTTCTTGTCCCTTTTCATTTATAGATTATAGACAAATATAATCTATGAAATAACCCTTAAACCTGCACGAAAGGTATACTATTCTGCACAAAATTTATGTTTTTCTACGATAAACGCTATTTGACAAGCGCTGTTCTTCCGTTTACAATGAGCAAATCACAGTAAAACATTTTTCCGGATGCAAAGGAGATACATTATGAGTAATTTTTATTATCAGGAAAGCTGGCTTGAAATCTTAAAGGAACAGGAAGAACTCCTGCGCTATGACACTTTTACCAGAAGCATGGCGCTAGAGCTGGGTCTTAACATTCTTAAGCTGGCTGAGAATACTTATCAGAAGCCTCTGGCTGTTCAGATTGTAGAGGACGGAACCATTATCTTTGCCCACAAGATGGCCGGCACTTCCTCTGAAAATGACTGGTGGATGAACCGGAAGCTGGCCGTATCACGTCTAACCGGAAAAAGCTCCCTTTACTCCTGCGTGGAGACGGAAATGGGGAATCCCGCTCCCCAGTGGCAGGAGCGGCCAAACAATTATGCAGTCTGCGGCGGATGCTTCCCCATCCTTCCGGCGGACGGCAGTACACCCTGGGCCTATGTTCTTGTGTCAGGAATGAAGCATTTTGAGGATCACCAAGTCATTGCCGACGCTATGGCCTTACAGCTGGACAAAAAAATAAGGCGGGTTTCCTAAACTCGCCTTATCTTCAATCTTAAAACGCTTTTCTATTATCAAAGGGACTTAAACTGCCGGCGGAAACCCGCCGGAGACTCTCCGGTAATCTCTTTAAATACCCGATGAAAATACTTAGGAGAATCAAAACCAACCTGGTAAGCAATCTCATCTATGCTAAGGCCGGACATCATCAAAAACTGCCTGGATCGCTCAATCCGAAGCCGGTTGATGTAAGATATCACCGATAACCCTGTCCGTTCCTTAAACTTACGGGAAAGATATGATTTACTAATGTGCTCAAGCTCCGCCAGCTCATCCAAAGAAATCTTTTCCGCATAATGATTCTTGATATACTCTATCACGCAATCCAGCATACGGCTTCCTTCTACCGATTCCTTTTCCTCTCGCAGCACAACAAGCATTAAGGCCTTCATCGCATATTCCAAAAGCAAAGGGTCCTGCTTATCTCTCTTTCCCTCCTGATAAACAAGACGGAACGCATTGCCCAGAATACTGTCTCTCTCATGAAGCCGTATCGGTTCTTCAATCTCAAGCTCCGGTATATCGATCCAAAGGCAGATAATCTCCCTTGGACGCTCCGGAATCCGTTTATCTAAGTGTTGCTGATGCGCCGGATAAACCGTCGTATCATAGAGGGAAAACTTTAAATTTGTTCCCGACACATCTGCATTTCCCTTTCCATCCATATAATAGATCAGTTCATGGTAGGGATGGGAGTGAAGCTCAAAATTCCACATACTGCTGTTCTCGTCAAACCATTCGCAAAATCGCAGCTTCGGCTTACTGCCGCGAATTACTTCATATGCTTTTTTCAGTTCCATCCTGTCTCATCCTATCCCAGAATATTTTCTATTTATCCCTATGCATCATCCCTTAATCGCAGCCGTACATATCCTGTACCGCCTATATTTAAAACTCAAACACCGCAACTCCGTAAGCCGGCAGCGGATAAGCAAAGGAATAAGGAAGGCCGTCGCACTCGCTCTTCTCCGCCTTATACACAAGAGGCTTCTCCTGTCCGCTTCCGCCAAATTCCGCCGCATCACTGTCAAGAACCAGCTTATACTGCTTCCTCCTGGGCACGCCCACGCGGTAATCCTCACGCTCCATAGGCGTAAAGTTGCACACAAAGAGCAGATTCTTCGTTCCCTTTTTGCTGAAACGCATAAAGGAGAAAATGCTGCGGAAATTGTCATTGGCATTCACCCACTGAAAGCCTGCCGGAACCGTATCCTGCTCGTAGAGGGCCGGCGTCTTTCGGTACAGATGAAGCAGCGCCTTGACATAGTTCTGAAGCTGCTGATGCTTCTCCTCTCCCAGCAGATACCAGTCAAGCTCTCTGGCCTCGCTCCACTCCTGGAACTGAGCAAAATCCTGTCCCATAAAGAGCAGCTTCTTACCCGGATGCCCCATCATAAAGGAATATCCCACCTTGAGATTGGCAAACTTATCGTCATACAGGCCCGGCATCTTACTTATCATGGAGCATTTCAGATGCACCACCTCATCGTGGGACAGCACCAAAATGTAATTCTCACTGTAGGCGTAGGTCATGGCAAAGGTCATAAGATTGTGCGCCCCGTTGCGGAAATAGGGGTCCAGCTTCATATACTCCAGGAAGTCATTCATCCATCCCATATTCCACTTGAAAGAAAAGCCCAGTCCGTCATTTTCCGCAATGTCCGTTACCTTGGGCCATGCGGTGGATTCCTCCGCAATCATCATCACGCCCGGATTTCTTCCCAGCAGGCAGGAATTAAGATGCTTGAAAAATTCAATGGCCTCCAGATTCTTATTGCCGCCGTACTTGTTGGCTACCCACTGACCGTCCTGCTTGCCGTAATCCAGATACAGCATGGATGCCACCGCGTCTACACGAAGGCCGTCCACGTGATACTGTTCCACCCAGAAAAGGGCATTTGCAATGAGGAAGTTCTTTACCTCGTTCATTTCATAGTTAAAGATCTTCGTGCCCCAATCCGGATGCTCTCCCTTTCTGGGGTCCGGATATTCATAGAGGGCCTGGCCGTCGAAATCCGCAAGGCCGTGTGCATCCCTTGGAAAATGAGCCGGAACCCAATCGAGAATCACGCCGATTTTATTCTTATGAAGATAGTTAATCAAATACATAAAATCCTCAGGACTTCCGTAACGGGAGGTAGGCGCATAATAGCCTGTTACCTGATATCCCCAGGAGCCGTCAAAAGGATGCTCCGCAATCCCCATCAGCTCCACATGGGTGTACCCCATCTCCTTCACATAGTCTGTCAGACTGTGAGCCAGCTCCCGATAGCTGTAAAAGCCGTCCTCGTCAGGTCCGTGGGGATGCTTCTTCCAGGAACCCGGATGCACCTCATAGATGGACATGGGTTCTTCCTTGGTATTCCGGCTTTTGCGCTTCTCCATCCAAACGCTGTCGCTCCAGCGGAAGCTGCTGATATCCGCAATCCTTGAGGCAGTTCCGGGACGCTGCTCTGCCTCCAGAGCATAGGGGTCCGCCTTGTAAAGCAGACGGTGATCCTCCGTCTCAATAAGGAACTTGTAGAGAGTCCCCATCTCCACACCGGGGACAAACAGCTCGTAAATTCCCAGAGGCTCCAGGCGCTTCATCTCATGGCTTTCCTGGTCCCATCCGTTAAACTCTCCGATCACATGCACCCGATGGGCATGAGGCGCCCAGACTGCAAAATGAACGCCTTTTTTTCCCTCATGCTTGACGGTATGCGCTCCCAGCTTTCGGAAAATATCATAGTGATTTCCCTGTCCGAACAGATATTGATCCATATCTGTCACAAAGCAGGAGGGCATCTCCGGCTTCTGCTTTCTTCTCGGCTGTGTTTTCTTTTTTTGTTTCTTTGTCTCTCCCATAATGCTCACTCCTGTAATATTTTAAATACCGCGCTTCCGCCTGCGGATATTTCCAATTGAATTTTTCCGTTCTCTACGGGGAAGGTCTCACCCATGAGAACCTCAAGGGCGCTGCTTCCTGTCACCGGGCAGGGAATCTCCATCCGGGCCGGCGCCTCATCGTTATTCACCGCAACTACTACGGCATTCTCTCCCAGAATCCGGGCAAATGCGTACTGGCGGTTGGTAAGGCACAGCTCTTTGTACACGCCGTCCACCAGAGCCGGCGCCTCTTTACGAAGCCCGGCAAGCTTAATCAAAAGCTCCTTTAGTTCCGGATGGGGCGGCTGTGCCTCCATCTTCTCAAGATCCAGGCAGGGCCGCAGAAAATCATCATTGGGTCCTTCCTTTTTTCCCTCCACGCCCCACTCGCCGCCGTAATAGATGGAGGGAATACCCGGAAGGGTATAGAGAAGGGTATACACAGGCGCCAGATGAGCCTTTTCCTTCAGCTTATTCACCAGACGATCCACATCATGATTTTCCACAAAGGAATACAGCCTGCGTCCCCGGTAAATGCCGCCGTTGGCATCAAACTGCCTGCGGATGGTGTGGGCTATCTCAAAATAATTGTGATCATTGTGGCCGGAATAGAGACCCTTGTGAAGCTCATAGTTGGTTACGGAGTGAAGCATATCCTCCCCGGTCCACCGGGCGTAATCTCCGTGGATCACCTCGCCCATCAGCCAGAAGTCTTCCTTCTTCGCTTCCGTCACCTTCCGCAGATCCTTCATAAAGTTAAATTCCAGGCAGTCCGCACAGTCCAGGCGGATGCCGTCAATGTCAAATTCATCAATCCAGAACCGCACCACATCAAAGAGGTACTGACGCACGCCCTCATCGTACAGATTCAGATTGGCCAGCTCAAAGCAATTTCTCCACGCCTTATAGTAAAAGCCGTCATTGTAGTGGGTATTGCCCTCAAAGCTCACATCCTGATACCACCAGCGGTACTGAGACTGCTCTCTCTTTTCCTTCAGATCCTGAAAGGCGAAAAACTCCCGCCCCGTATGGTTGAATACGCCGTCCACCACTACCCGGATTCCGCTTTCATGGCAGAGCTTTACAAAATGCTTAAAATCCTCGTTGTCTCCAAGTCTGCGGTCTACCAGCTTATAATCTCTGGTGTCATAGCCGTGGCTTGTGGACTCAAACAGGGGGCCTATATAGAGGGCAGTCACCCCGTACTCCTTCATATGTGCAATCCAGGGTTCCAAATCCCTTAAGCGGTGAACGGTCTCTTCTTCTGTGTTATATTTCGGCGCACCCGTGAGACCCAACGGATATATATGGTAAAAAACCGCCTCCTCGTACCATTTTGACACGGTATTGTCCTCCTTTTTTCTAAGAGCTGTTCCCCAAAATCCGGATAACGGGAATTGGATAACTCGCTCTAAGCATACTATAAAGACATTTTATACTTTTCGTTATATTGTGTCAAGTTCCTGTTTCCGTTTGACATTTTTTTGTGCAGGTTTTATAATCTACTCAAATAGAATCAGCAGCTTCTAAGCATTGCACTGTTCAGGGTGTACTGTTCTCATATTATGGAACTGCAACAGGAGGTTTTGATATGATCTTAACGCTTACCCTCAATCCCTGTATTGACAAAACGATTTACCTGGACGAATTAGAGGTCGGTTCCTACAATCGGGTAAAAAGCACGCGGGAGGATTTGTCCGGCAAAGGGCTGAATGTCAGTATTGTCTTAACCAATCTGAGTGAAGACACGCTGTGTATGGGATTTAATTTTAAAAATAATGGTCATTTACTTGAATCTTATTTAGACAGTCATCATGTAAAATATGATTTTATAACCGCAGACGGAGCTATCCGTACAAATATTAAGCTTTTCGACTCCTCCTGCCAGGTAATGACAGAGATCAACGAGGCAGGGCCGCTTGTCCCCAAAGCCTTTGTGGACCAGCTTTTGGCGGATCTGGAATCGGCTCTTAATCACGCCGATATTCTGGTCTTAAGCGGCAGTATTCCGCCCGGAGTGCCGACAGATATCTATCAAAGCATCATTAGAACAGCCAATAAAAAGCATGTCAGGACTGTGCTGGACGCCGCAGGAGAGCCGCTTCTTCTGGGGCTTAAGGAAAAGCCTTTCCTTATTAAGCCCAATACGCTGGAATTTGAACAGGCTTTCCAAAAGGAAATCGAAAGCGGAATGAGCGCTCCGGAGATCGCCGCCCAGGCTGTCAGCAGCGGAATCCCCTATGTCTGTCTCACTATGGGTGCGGACGGGGCTATGCTGGTAGACCGGGAACATGCTTATCAGGCAAAACCGCTTTCCCTGATCCCCAAGGGTCTCACCGGCGCCGGTGACTCTATGGCGGCCGGTCTGTGCTATGCCATGCAAAACGGACTTGACGGCAGGGATATGCTACGCTACGCTATGGCCTGCGCAGGCGGTTCCATTCGGCAGGAAGGCACTCTTCTTGCCAGACGGCAGGATATCGAAGAGCTTCTTCCCCTGGTTCAGATTGACACCCTTCAATAAATATTTTTATACAAACAGCAGGCTCTTTCCTTGCCTTTATCTTAGGCTGGGGAAAAACCTGCTTTATCTCTCACTTGCGCTATTCAAAGTCTTTTTCCAGCAAAATCAAATTGCCAAATTCATCCGTGCGCCCTTTGCGCCGCTTCCCGAAGAGTCCCTTTTTCTCTCCCCGCTCCATAGCTTCATCAATAAGCTCCTTTACCTCCGCCACATTGACAAGATGATCGCTTGTCTGACGGTTGCCAATCTGATTGTAAAGGGCCAGCACTGCCATCTCGTCCAAAACACACTCCTGCTCTCTTGCGTAGGATTCTCCAAAGGCCACCAATTCTTTGTTGGTAAAGGTCGGGATCTCAATCGTTCGGGTAAACTTGGCTCCCAGACTTTCGCATCGGATAAAAAGCTCCCGAATCTCATCCTTCTCATCCTCAAGAATCACCAAAAGACCGCCCGTCTTTCGAGTCATAGCATGAGATAATTGAATCGCTGTCTGAGTCTTTAGGCGCCCTGCCTTTTCAATCAGCAGCGCCCCTCCGTCCAGCTTCTTGATCACGGCAGATACATTTTTGCCATTCAGGCTTTCGGCTTCCACCTTTGCCATCTTGGCCCCCGGCGCTTTCCGCTGCTTCTGCAGAGCCTTTACAATGTCTGACGCCAGAGTACTCTTGCCGGTTCCGCCCTCTCCCGTAATCACAATATTGCCGACCAAAGAGTCCTCTCTTTGGACCTTTCGCATCCGGTCCTCCTCCAACAGCTCCGCAAGCTGCTGATTCATGCCGCGGACAGATGTAAAATAAGCAAAGAGCTTCTTCTGCTCCTCGGAAAGCTGGCCGGGAGGAATATCTCCAAGCTCTTCCTCTAACGCTTTCTCCAATTGTTCCATCATAGGAGATGGGGAGGCTGCTGCTTCTTCCTCCTCCGTCTCTTCTGCTTCTATATCGGCCTTCTGCTCGGGTTCTTCCAAAGGCTCTTCGAAACCTTTTGCCTCCAAAATATCCAAAATATCGTCAAAGCTTTCCCAAAGCTCCCCTTCACCTGCCGGCGCCGGTTCCTGCTCCATTGGAGTATACTCTAAAATAGTGGCGATATCTTGTGTCTCCTCCAAGCGGTTGCCTTCTGATTTTTCTTCATGCTCCGGTGCTGCTTTGTCTTTTTCTTCACCTGTCTCTCTCTCTATCGGCTCTACATGTACGCGAACCGGGAGCTTTCCTTCTATCTCGTCAATCAGCCGCTGAATCTCTTCCGGCAGGGTCGGAACAACCTCCGTATTCAGTTCCGGCAGCTCTCCCGTAGCCCTGAGGCGCTCTCGTTCCCTGCGTTTTTCCTCATCCCGTTTTGCCGCTTCCGCAATCGCCGCTTCTGTTACCTTCTTTTTTTCTTCCCACCCATTCAGAATGTCTTCTATGGTCATTTGGCCGGTAATCTGTCTCTCCAGCACATTTTCCTGCATATCAAAGGTTAATTGGCCGCTTTCATCCTGTCCCAAAAATTTCGGCAGTTTTAAAGTATCCCGGAGCAGGGATACCGGGGTGGGCATCTCCGGCGCAGTTTCCGGTTCTTTCACTGCCGGAGAGTTCTTTGAAACCGCTTTTTTTTCCTCTCTGGCTGCCGGACTCTCTTTAGCAGGCTCTTTCACCGGCTCTTCCCTCGGCTCTTTTTGCACTGTCTTCTCTACCGGGGTCTCTTCCTCGAGAGTCTTTGCAAGTCCTTTTATCTCCTGCCGTATCTCTGCCTCCTGCAAATCCTCTTCGGAATCGTCCTGTTCCCACGGCGCCGGCACAGGCTCCGTATGCTTCTCTTCCTGTTCCTCCCGAATAAAGTCCCGGAGGCTCTCCGCCAGAGCCGCCTGAAGATTGCCCGTATTAAACTCATCCATATTAACAGGCTTTACTTCTATCTCTTCAGCTTTTGGATCGGTGACCATCTGACGATACTTTTCTTCCTGGGAAGCAGTTAACGGCTGAATCCGCATCTTCAGCTCCATAGCCTTCACCACATACTCGCCTTCGCTGAACCACAGAATCAGATCATCGCACTCCTCCACACACTTGGAGACCATACCTTCCTTATAATACAGAGTTGCCAGTTCATAAGCCCACTGCTCTTGATACTCCCGGCTTTTGTATTCCTCCAAAATCGCAATCTGATCCTCTATAGAAGAGCCTCTTCCCTGATAAATCTTATATTTCAGCACATAACGCCCCAAATCATGAGGGGCAATCTTGGTAAATTCCTTATACAGCTCAATGGCTTCTTCAAAGTTCTGAAGCTTAACAGCCACCTCCACCATCCGGTAGACAATCATACGTCCAATGGGAGAACAATCATAAGCCATATTGAGGATCTCATTGCAATCCTCATATCGCTCCATATTCTCATAGATCTCGCTGACGTTCATCAAAAGTCCCACATTGCGGACTCTCCGCCAATCTATGGAGTCAGCAATCTTCGCAGCCGCTTTATACTCCTTCTTTTTAAGCAGCTTTTCCATCTGTTCTGTTTTTATCTGAAATTCATATTTATCCAACAATTCCACCTCAGTCAATTTCTGCGGATCACAGGCAAACCGCCTTCTCCGCACAGGCATCCTGTACCAAAAACACCACATCTTGTCCCATATCCGGAACAAATGTCAAAATATGCCGTAATTAACCTTAGTTTATCACAGGGCACATGCCTTGTCAAAATTTTTTCTATTAAGAATTTGATGTGAGAATTTGATGCTGCAAGCCGGTTTATGAAAAAAAGCGTCAACATTTATTAAGAATATGACCCATAAATGCTGACGCCTGTTTTATATATTTTTCAACTGTTAATCATGCAAAATCCTGGTAGCCGCAATCGCCAGAGATCCGTCCCCAATATGACAGGAAACACTCAGCGACAGAGGATCTACAAATCCCACGGAATACCCCGGCAACGCTGCTTCCACCTCTGCCTTGAACTTCACTGCCTCCTCCTCATTGTTGGTATGAGCAATGTCCAAATACACGTCCTTGGCATCCAGGCCGCCGAACCGGGTCTCGATATCACTGCGGATGGCATCAATCATGGTCTTTTTCGCCTGCTGCATCGTCCGCGCCTTAGAAAATGTATCCAGGCGTTCGCCCTGAATCTGCAAAACCGGCTTAATGCGCAGTAAGGTTCCGATAGCCGCTACCGCCGGCGTCAGACGGCCTCCCTTTTTCAGATATTTCAGCGTAGCCACTGTGATATAAATGCTGGATTCCAGCTTAACCCGCTCCAGAATCTCCTTAATTTCTTCGGCACTCTTTCCCTTCTCTGCCAGGCGAATCGCATCTGCAACTGACTGACGCTGTGTAATGGATATCCGCTGATTGTTCACCACCTGAACCTTCCCGTCAAAGTCATCCGCCAAAGCAATCGCCGTCTGGCAGGAGCCGGACAAACCGCTTGACATGGGAATATGCACCACCTCATCATAGTCCTCAAGAAGCTCGTTCCAAAGCTTCAAAACAGATTCCGGCGACGGCTGTGAGGTTGCAATATCCGCATCCTGACCGAGCCTCTCATAGAACTCCTTCTGGGTCAGGCTGATTCCCTCAAAATATTCCTTTCCATCAATGGTAAATGGCATGGGCAGCACTCGGATTCCCATCTCACAGGCAGTCTCCTGTGTAATACCGCTGTTGCTGTCCGTTACAATCGCTACTCTGCTCAATGCTGTTCCTCCTCAACTGTTTTCCTGATCCGCAATTTCTGCAAACATTACCAGTATAACAGTTTGAGTTTCAAAACACAAGCTTATTTCTTCATCTTTGGCTGGAAGATCAGGCTTGCCAGATAAGCAAAAACCAAAGCCGCACAGATTCCTACCGCACTGGCCTGGAAGCCGCCTTTGAAGATTCCTAAAAAGCCGTCCGTTTCTACCGCTTCCTTAACCCCTTTCCAAAGCGTATTCCCAAAGCCCAGAAGCGGCACGGAGGCTCCGGCGCCCGCGTACTCCTGAAAAGGTGCATAGATTCCTATGGCTCCAAGCACAGCACCGGTACAGACCAAAAGCACCATGATCCTTCCCGGCATCATCTTTGTCTTTTCCATCAGAATCTGTACCAGCGCACAGATCAGTCCCCCCACCCAAAACGCATTGATATAATCCATTTTACGCTCCTATCCCAGTCTTATTTCAGTCCCGCAGTATCCCTCGCAATACATCTTTATAAAATCAATTCGGCATCGCAGGGAATATTACCGTTTTCAGTTCCATACATTTTTAAGCATGCTCAATCACTACTCCATGCGCAATCCCCGGCACACTCTGCCCTTCATTGTAGCTGACCGTAGAAAGCAAGGCTCCCGTCGGTACAAAAAGCACCCGCTTCCATTGATTCTTCTCGATCTTCGGCAGAATATGCGCTGCCAGGGTCACGGCAGAGCAGGCGCAGCCGCTACCTCCTGCATGGGTATCCTGCTTCTCGCTGTCATAAATCAACATTCCGCAGTCTAAGTGACGCCCCGACAGATCGTACCCTCTCTCTTTTGCAAGATCCAGTAAAATCGTCTGTCCCACGCTTCCCAAATCTCCTGTTATAATATAATCATAGTCCGACGGCTGTCTCCCAAAATCCTCCAAATGCTGACAAATGGTATCACAGGCTGCCGGCGCCATACACGCCCCCATATTCAGGGAATCCTTCAGGCCAAAGTCAACTACCTTTCCCGGGGTTGCGCCTGATATACGGGCCTTTCCTCCCCGGGGGGAAAGTACAAAGGCGCCGCTTCCCGTAACTGTCCAGGTAGCTGCAAGGGGCCGCTGTCCGCCGTATTCCAGGGGAAACCGAAACTGCTTCTCCGCACTTCCGAAATGGCTGGATGTCAAAGCCAGCACAGTCTCCGAGTACCCTCCCTGAACCGTCATCGCCGCCAGCATCAAAGCCTCCCCAATGGTGGAACATGCGCCATAAAGTCCGAAAAGCGGAAGCTGTAAATCCATCACTCCAAAGGATGTGGCAATTAACTGTCCAAGCAAATCTCCCGAAAAAAGATAACGTACCGGCGAAAGTCCTTTTGGCATCTTTTCCATAGCCATCAAAGCCGCCCTTTTCTGCAAGGCGCTCTCCGCCTCCTCCCAGGTGTTCTGACCCGCCATCGGCTCTTCCTCAATGACGTCAAACTGAGAGCCGAGCGGCCCTTCGCCTTCCTTCTTTCCCACAACCGAAGCCGCGCTCACAATATATGGAGCCTTCTGAAACTGAATACTCTGTTTTCCTACTATTGTTTCCATTCTTCTCCTCCAAAGCAGTTACTGTTCGCTTCTTGAGCCACAATCAAATCATCCGCCGCATCATACTACGCCTGTCATCATCAGCAGCCAATAAATGAGCCCCAGCAGCCAGCTTGTAAATACACCATACAAAATTACCGGTCCGGCAATGGTGAAAATCTTACACCCAATACCGAATACCTGCCCTTCCTTCTGATACTCAATAGCCGGAGCAGCCACGCTGTTCGCAAATCCCGTAATCGGAACCAAGGCCCCGGCTCCGCCCCACTTTGCAATTCCCGGAAATATATTAAATCCTGTTAAAACCACGCTCAAAAGCACTAAAAGCATGGAGCACCACGCCCCGGCAATGTCCTTCTCCAATCCCAGATTTCCCGCATAGTTTAAAATAGCCTGTCCCAGACAGCAGATGATCCCCCCTGTCACAAATGCCTTTATCATCTGCATCGGCAGGCTGTGGGTTGGCGTAACCTGCTTCACATATTCGTTGTACTGCTGTTTTTGTTCTTCCTCAATAAATTCCTTCATAGTAATATCAATTCCTTTCTCCGTATGTTCCTCTGCCTGCCACCCTCTCCTACCAGCGGAAGTAATAAAAAATCAGAGAACCCACAGTGCGTCCCAGAGCCATAATTGCGATTACAAGGGCCAGTCCTCTCCGCATATCAATACGCCGGGTAAAAATAGGCACAATATTCACAATCTCCGTCAAAGCCATAGCCCAGGCTCCCACAAAAATACCGCTGAAGATTCCGAAAATCCCCACGCCTGCCGGCCCTACCGGAACAATAAACTGATATACGCTCACAAGATTCCCCAGTATCCCGCCTGCCGCCACCGCATCCTCATACCAGAAAATATATTTCGCCGTATGGGTCTGATCTGCGAACTCCGCCACCAGTCCAAGCGCAATAATCAGAGCAAACAGCCCCCCTGCCACAGCCAAACCGCAGCTGAGTCCCGCTGCGGCCATAATAACCTGTTTTAACCACATGCCGCCTCCCCCTTACCGATCCTTTTTGTGAGTCCCGTTGCGGCTGGACGTATTGATCAAAGTAGTGTTCACATCATCCTCATAGAGCCGCATTTCCACTTCAATAGGCGTAGGCTCCTTGCTGAGACGTCTCCCTCCTATATGGTTAAAAAAAGCAATGATGCCTGCGGAAAGTCCCAGTGAATAAGTCAGCTCCAGAATCGTAAATCCATCCGACTCCTGCCCGGTCATCAGTGTATAAAACTGGCCGAACATATCCACCGTAGAGACGTCATTGTTAAAAGCCATAATGGAAAAAGCCGAACCAAAAAAACAAATCAGGCACACTGAGGCCACCTTAAGAAAGGTTACAGCCGGCCGCTCCTTGGGCTTTGTGGAGTATTCCACAATAAAATCCTGTTCTCCCATATTCCGGATCTCCAGATTAGGATAAACCTTGTGAATCTTCTCCACTACCTCCATAATGGAAAACACCTTCCGATCCGCACAGACATGCTTCCCTTTCCTTACATTCTGAAAGGTATGCAGTTTTTCTGTCTTTAAGCGGTTTAAAATGGCCGAGTCGGCACACTGCATCTCTCCGGCTTCCCCCAGCGATATGGTCTTATTATAGGTTTTCGTATTTTTCTCAAACTTCAAGTATAGGATTTCGCTCATGCGGCGGCTTCCCCCTTAGGCGTCCAATCCTCTTGATAAACCAATGTTCCGTCTGTGATGGTTTTCTCCTGATTCCCTGTATAGACATAATAAAAAATACCAAAAATAGTCGCCGCAAGGACAATAGAGATCAGCCACACTCTATACTTCGTGCGATCCATAAACTCAACCTCCTATTCCAGTTCCGTGGTTCCGTAAGATTCCTCACCGTACACCTTTATAAAATCCATAATGATATTTTATTATGTCTTAAAATCTCCAATCTATACATTCATCCGGCAGCTGCTTTCATTTACATTAAATTTTCTTTTTTAAAGACAAAAGAATCTTCTTTTCCAGCCTTGACACCTGCACCTGGGACATGCCAAGCTCTTCGGCTACCTGGGTCTGGGTGCGATCATGAAAAAAGCGCAGAACAATCAAGCGCCGTTCCTTCGGCTCCAGCGAGCTTAAGAGCTGCTCCAGAAGAAGCTGACGCAGCAATGTCTCCTCCTCGTCCTTTCCCTGTTCTACCTTGTCCATCAGACTTAAGCCCTCTCCATCGCCCTGATATACAATTTTTTGAAGCGACTCCACCTCTGCGCTCCCATCCATAGCCTGTACCAAATCCTCCGGCTCCACTCCGAGACATCCTGCCAGCTCTTCTATCCCCGGCTCCTCTCCCCGTTCCATCAAAATCTGCTCCCGCAGCCTGGAAGCCCGGATCGCCAGCTCCTTTAAAGAACGGCTCAGCTTGATCATGCTGTCATCCCGGAGAAAACGCTTAATCTCGCCTGCTATCATAGGAACCGCATAAGTAGAGAAGCGCACTTGAAAGCTTAAGTCAAAGCGATCTACGGCTTTTACCAGTCCAATTGCTCCTATTTGGAACAAATCCTCCGCTTCTACCCCCCGCCCTAAAAAACGCTTCACTACATGATGAATCAATCCCATATTCTCTTCGATTAGTATCTCTCTTGCTTCTTTATCTCCTTCCTGTGACCGGCGAATCAATTCCTCTGTACGATCCATAGGTCATGCTCCATGTTGTCCAATCATTTTTTTCATAACTACGGTTGTTCCGTCTCCCGGCTTGGAAAACACTTGTATCTCATCCATAAAGGCTTCCATAAAAAGAAATCCCATTCCGGAACGCTCCAGCTCCGGCCTGGAGGTATATAGCGGCTCCATAGCCTTTTTCACATCTGCAATCCCCACTCCCTGATCCG
This sequence comes from Clostridia bacterium, assembly GCA_910574835.1. Classification (GTDB taxonomy): domain Bacteria; phylum Bacillota; class Clostridia; order Lachnospirales; family Lachnospiraceae; genus Laedolimicola. Next base: position 120,043 of record CAJTDE010000003.1, read on the forward strand.
CAATCTCCAGCAAAAGCTGCTGTCCTTCTATGCTTCCTGTGATTGTAATCTTATGTACCTCTTCCCCATAACCATGAATCACCGCATTGGTTACGGCCTCCGAGACTGCTGTCTTTACATCCGCAACCTCCTCCATACTTGGATTCATCTGTGCCATAAAAGCCGCCACCGTTACCCTTGCAAACGCTTCATTCGCCGAAAGACTGTCAAACTCCAATTTCATTTCATTCTTATTCATTGTGCATTCCCCCTGCCTTTGATTCCACTGAAATAATTTTCATAATTCCGGAAAGCATCAAGATCCTCCGAACCCTTTCCTGCGCCTCCACTACCCGAACGCTTCCACCTAAAGCCTTCATGATCTTATAGCGCCCCATCAGCATCCCGATTCCGGAACTGTCGCAAAAAACAGTCTTTGAAAAATCAAACACGATTTCCCGGATATCTCTTTCCTTCACCAGCTTGTCCGCTCTTTGGCAGATCTGCCGGGCACTGTGATGATCCAATTCTCCCGGCATCCGTATCCATAAGGTTTTACCTGTTATCTTTTGTTCCTGCTGTGTTTCCGCATGTTTACTCATGCTATCCCCTCCTGGTTTATTTTTGAGACGCCCTTAAGCTTTAAGCCGGGCGCTGGTCTCTTTGTTTTATACTGATTTTTTTATTCAAAAAGGGACATACCAATTGGTATGTCCCTTTCTTCAGGGTTTCTCTTTTGCTGCTGTGTGCCGCCAAACAAAGCGTAACCTTTTGCTTTCTTACTGCGGCGGCTGCTCCGGCTGCTGTTGATCCTCTGGCTGCTCCGGCTGCTGGGGCTGTTGCGGTTGCTGGGGCGTCTGCGATGTCCCCGGCTGTATACGATTGACTGCTTGCGTAGAATACCTTGCCCGCTCTGTTCCTGGATGCAGTTCTATAAATCTTTGGAATAAAGGCAATGCTTTGTCATTTTCCTGTTTCGCCTCATAAGCCCGGGCCAAATAGTACAAGGCATAGCCGTCCTCATAATCTTCGGTCACCGCTACCACCTGCTGAAGCTTTTCTATTGTTTCATCATAATTACCGGATGTATAAGCCGCAGATCCGGCGTCAAACCATCCCTTTACCTCTTCCATATGAAGAGGACCGTAAACTTGATTGTATATAGCCTTGGCTTCCTCTGACAGACTTTCGGCATCCACCTCATTCAGGGCTGCCAAAGCGCCTTCCGTATCCTCTGCCTGGAATGCCGTATATGCCTCTATCAGCTTTACATAGTTAACGCTTGCATCCGGCTCTTCCTCTTTTCCCTCCTGCTCCTCCTTCAAGGTATCCAGCTGCTTTTGGAGGCTGTTAATCTCAGCCTGCTTGGCAGAGATCTGCTCCCCGTACTCGGCGATCTCCTGATTTGTCTCACTGCGGACAGAACGAATCTTCGCCGGAACTACCAGAAACCACATAAGTGCAACGCCAACCACAAGACCAATCAAAAGATTCAGCACTACGTTCACACCTGTGCTGTCCTTGTAGGTAGAAGGCATAATAATTGTCTCATTTCCGCTGGTATAGGAAATCACATCCGGCGTTTTCCCACGCTCTTTTCCTTCCTTTTCCGGTTTCTTGCTTCTGCTTACCGGCTTCCCCGTAAGCTGCTCCAATTCTTCCAGATAACGAAGAGACATATTATCCGTATGATCAATGGCAAGCGCCCTGGTCAGTTCCCTGCCTGCCCGATCATATTCTTCCGTTTGAATATAAAGAAGAGCCAGCAATTGATGAGCCTTTACCAGCTTCGGATTCAGGGAAAGAACCTTTTTCAGCTGGATCACCGCCAAATCCTCGCTTCCCTGCTGGCAGTACAGCAAGGACTGGTTATACTTCTTGATCGTCTGATTGATCGTCTCTAAGCGGGCCGGATTATTCTGAATGGCGCGGATATATTCATCCGCTATATTTTTATTTGGTTCCAGGTTTTTACTGATAATCCACTCGGTAAGCGCCGATACTACTTCTCCGGTCTCAAAATAAACCAAGCCCAGAAGATTCCTTGCCTGAATATTCTCTTTATTTAATTTTAAACTGGACCGCAGATCTTGAACGGCTCCGGAAAGATTTCTCACCCTGGCCTTTTCCAATCCCATGTTGTAGTAGGTGTTGGACAGCTTCAAAAGCCTCTTGTATATCCTAATATCCGTTCCGCAGGCGCTGCAGTACTCGAGATCATTCAGTGTAGCTCCACATTTTATACAAAGCATTCTCTAACTCCTACTTTCTAGTATCGATTGCTGCTTTTCATTTCCCGAATCATCTCCTGGAGAAGATCGGCCATATCCTTCGGCTTATTGTTATAAACGTTTTCTTCCACTTGCTCTACTTCCAAGCTCGGATGAAATCTCTTCAATTCCTCTTCAAAATCAATCATGCGCCGTCCTCCTTAATATGCTCTTAATACTTCCTACCAAGTATAGCGAGCCTACGCAGAATAAAATCCCATTCCCTTTTTTCTCAAGTGCCATAGAAAAAGCTTCTTCCACATCCGGGCATGCCCACACCTTGGCGCTTCCATATTGCTCAAAGAGCTCTGACGGTTCCTTTACCGGCACCGAGCGGTAGCCTCCCACCTCCGTAACAATCACCCTCTCGATACGCAGCTCCCGGCAAATTGTCTCTATCATATGGCGGTAATCTTTATCCCCAACCGCCGCAAAAAGCACCGTTACGGGATAATCTGCTTCCAGGCGCTTTGCCGTCTTTACAAACTCCTCTACACCTGCCTCATTATGTGCACCGTCAATGATTACCTGGGGCAGCACGGTTTCCATTCTCCCCTGCCACCTCATTTCGGCAATCCCTTGCTTTATAATCTGATCCGTAAATTCGTGTTTCTCATCAATTGTCTTAAGAGCCGTCACCGCAAGCGCCGCATTTTTTGCCTGATATTCCGCTACGCTGGATATAGATAGCTCAATATAATCATAATACCCACAATTTATGGAAAAATCAATACGTTTATTCGTCATGGAGGAAATTTTATACATTTCCTTCCGAATTTCAAAAGCGGGCGACCGAAGCTCGCCTGCCCGCGAGCTGATTACCTCTGCCGCCTCTATACAGTCTCCGTCATAGATAACGGGCACTCCCTCTTTGATAATTCCCGCCTTTTCTCCTGCGATAGCCGCTACGGTATCTCCCAGATATTCCGTATGGTCTAAGCTGATGGAGGTGATCACGGTCACCGACGGACGGGCCACGGAATTTGTTGCGTCCAAGCGGCCCCCCAATCCCGTTTCCAGCACCAGATATTCTACCCTTGCCTTATCAAAAAGCACCATTCCTATGAGGAAAAGCAATTCAAAATAAGTCGGATGAGCATAGCCCTCCTTCCGCATCTGTTCCACGCATCCCATTACAATCCGGAATGCTTCCAGAAACTTACCATTGTCAACCTGAACCTCATCTATCACAAAGCGCTCATTCACATCCACCAGATGGGGCGAGATAAACAGTCCCGTGTGCTTTCCTGCCACGTGAAGCATGGACGCGAGGAAAGAGCAGACAGAGCCTTTCCCGTTCGTGCCTGCCACATGCAGAATCTTCATACGATCCTGGGGATTCCCTAGGCGGCACAGAATCGCTTTTGTATTTTCCGGCGTATTCTTTTTTGTAAATTTGGGTGTCTCCTCGATATATGCGGCCGCTTCCTCATAGGTCATGCTATTGTATCTCATTCTTGTTTCCATCCTTTTTGCTACTTAGACAGTGCGGCAAGGCGTTCCTTCACCTGTTCCATCATCTGGTTGTATTTCCGGAGCTTTTCCTTCTCCTCGTCAATTTTGCTCTGAGGCGCGTGGCTTAAAAACTTCTCATTTCCCAACATTCCGTTTACGCGGGCCAGCTCCTTTATAAGACGCTCCTCCTCTTTCTTTAAGCGTTCCAGCTCTTTGTCCATATCCACCAGTTCGGCAAACGGCATGTAGACAGCTCCGTCCATAATCAGAGCGGAAACGGCATCCTCGCTGATTCCTGCCTTATCTGCCTGAATCGTTACCTCTCCCGCATACGCAAGAGTCGCAAAGAAAATCCGGCCCTTTTCAAAGATGCTCCGAACCTCTTCCTTGTCGGAAACCACAATCACCGTAGCTTTTTTGCTTGGGGGCACATTCATCTCGGATCGCACATTCCGGATTCCGCGGACAGCCTCCTTGATACGCTCTACGAACCATTCATCCGCCTCAAAGGCCCACTCCTCTTTATACTCCGGCCAGGATGAAATCATGATAGATTCTTCCCCTGTCAGATTGCAGAATATCTCCTCCGTAATAAAGGGCATATAAGGATGCAGCAGCTTAAGCGCATTGGCAAGAACTGTCCGCAGCGTCCACAGGGCCGCCGCCTTCGTCTCATCCCCTTCCTGGTAAAGCCTGGGTTTCACCATCTCAATATACCAGTCGCAAAATTCTTCCCAGATAAAGTCGTAAAGCTTTTGAACGGCAATTCCAAGCTCAAACCTGTCCATATTGGCAGTAACATCCTTAGCCAGCGTATTTACCTTGGAGAGTATCCATTTGTCCGCGCCGGTAAGCTGCGCCAGGTCCATAGTCTTTGGAATCTCGGCCTTCTCCATATTCATCATAATGAACCGGGAGGCGTTCCACACCTTATTTGCAAAGTTTCGGCTTGCCTCCACGCGCTCCATGTAGAAACGCATATCATTTCCCGGCGCATTGCCTGTTACCAGGGTAAAGCGAAGGGCGTCGGCGCCGTATTTCTCGATAATCTCCAGGGGATCGATGCCGTTCCCCAAAGATTTGCTCATCTTTCTTCCCAGGGAATCCCGCACAAGTCCGTGAATCAGCACATGATGGAAGGGGGATTTTCCCGTCTGCTCATATCCGGAGAATACCATCCGGATTACCCAGAAGAAAATAATGTCGTAGCCTGTCACCAATACATCCGTAGGATAGAAGTAATCCAGATCCTCTGTCTGCTTCGGCCATCCCAGGGTAGAGAAAGGCCACAGAGCGGAGGAGAACCAGGTGTCCAGAGTATCCGGGTCCTGTGTAAAGTGCTTACCGCCGCACTTCGGGCAGGCAGAAGGCTCTTCTCTTGCTACTACCAGCTCGCCGCAGTCATCGCAGTAGTACGCCGGTATCCGGTGTCCCCACCAAAGCTGCCGGGAGATGCACCAGTCGCGGATATTCTCCAGCCAGTGAAGGTAAGTCTTGTCAAAGCGCTCCGGCACAAACGTCAGCTCACCGTTTTTCACCGCCTCGATGGCAGGCTTCGCCAGCTCTTCCATTTTAACAAACCACTGCTGCTTGATAAGAGGCTCCACAGTCGTTCCGCAGCGATCATGGGTCCCCACGTTATGAGAGTGATCCGCAACCTTTACCAGAAGCCCCTGCTCCTTTAATTCCTCCACAATCAGCTTCCGGGCTTCATAGCGGTCCATCCCTGCATACTTTCCGCCGTTTTCATTGATGGTGGCGTCGTCATTCAATATATTGATCTCCGGCAGATTATGGCGTCTTCCCACCTCAAAGTCATTGGGGTCATGGGCTGGGGTAATCTTTACTACACCGGTTCCAAATTCCTTGTCCACGTAGGCGTCGGCAATTACGGGTATCTCCCGGCCAACCAGGGGCAGTACCACCGTCTTTCCGATGATATCCTGATAACGCTCATCCTCCGGATTCACGGCCAGCGCCGTATCGCCGAGCATGGTTTCCGGACGTGTGGTGGCTATCTCCACAAAGCGATCGCTGTCCTTGATAGGATAGTTAATATGCCAGAAATGGCCTGCCTGCTCCTCGTGCAGTACTTCTGCGTCGGAGATAGACGTCTTACATATGGGGCACCAGTTGATAATCCGGGAGCCTTTGTAAATATAGCCCTTTTCATAAAGACGGATAAATACCTCCAGCACGGCCTCAGAGCAGCCCTCATCCATAGTAAAGCGCTCCCGATCCCAATCGCAGGAGGACCCCAGCTTCTTCAGCTGATTGATGATGGCTCCGCCGTACTCTTCCTTCCACTGCCATGCTCTCTTAAGAAAGCCCTCTCTTCCAAGCTCTTTCTTGTCAATGCCCTCCTCCTTCAGCTGGTTGGTAACCTTCACCTCTGTGGAAATGGAGGCGTGATCCGTTCCCGGAACCCAGAGAGCATTGTAGCCCTGCATCCTCTTGTAGCGGATTAGAATATCCTGCAGGGTTTCATCCAGGGCATGTCCCATATGAAGCCGCCCTGTTACATTTGGGGGCGGAATAACGATGGTGAAGGGCTTTTTGCTCCTGTCCACCTCCGCATGGAAATACTTCTTTTCCAGCCATTTTTCATAGATACGATCCTCCATTCCTTTCGGGTCGTAGGTTTTTGCCAATTCTTTCATTTGTGAAATCCCTCCTATTATAAGTCGCTGCGCGACAGCTCGAAAGAGTAAAGTCGCAATGCGGAAATAAGCAAACGCCCTTTCATTATCCGAAAGGGCGTCAACAAACGCGGTACCACCTGTCTTATATGCGGCTGTCCGCATACATCTCCAAAACCCGATAACGCCGGTCATGCGTGAACGGCTACTCCTCTTTCACCGCTCCGGCTCCAAAGCTACCTCCACAGCCACTATTCCGAAAGGAGCTTTCAGCCTGCGGCTCCCTCTCTCTGACAGATGTGCTCTCTGTGTACCCTCTTTTTCCAAGCCTTTTCTTTTTGATATTTTCTAACATAGCAGGCTTTTTTCTGTTTGTCAAGCCGTTAACTGATTCAGCAGGCCCTTACAGAGAAATTCCTTCATCCATCCCGTATCAATCTCCGGCATCTGCTCGCTCTTCTCCAAATACATGATAAAGGCTGCCATATTTGCCAGGGTTGTGATGCAGGCTGCGGAAACGGGTATATCTTTTCTAATCTCTCCCCGATCTTTTCCCTCCTGACACATTTCCATAAGCACCCTTAAGGGTCCGCAGCCTGCCTTTTTACGCTTCTGAAGCTCTTCCAGAATCGTACTGCTCAGTCCGCTCCCTTCCGTAGTCAGGCGGAGAATCCGCACAAACACCTTCTGTTCCCGAAATCTCCTCTCCATCCAATCAAAGGCATATATCACCTTCCGGGAAAAGCCTTCATGCCGATCTAATTCTCCCTTTTCTTCTTCTATCTTCCGATCTACGTCGTAGAGGAGCGCGCAGGCAATGATTTCCTCCCGGCTTTTAAAATAATCATAGGCCGTTCCCTTTCCGATGCCTGCTTTTACGGTGATATCGGACACTTTGATGGAATTTACATCCGCCCCTTCATCCAAAAGCTCCAGGACTCCCCGGTACAATGCCAGGACCTTCGGCCTTGTCTCCCTCATACTACTCCACCTCCCCACGTGTTTTCCTGCGGATCAGCAGCGAGTAAATACAGGGAATGACAAACAAGGTCAGCAATGTACCGTACAGCAGGCCGCCAATGGTCACGATTGCCATAGGCTGAACCATATCTGCGCCCATGCCTACGCCGATTCCCATCGTAGACAAACCAAGCACTGTGGTCAAAGCTGTCATCAAAATAGGCCGCATACGTGTTTTTCCCGCCTCCACTAAGGCTTCCGTCTTGCTCATTCCCCTGTCTATAAGCTGATTTGTGTAATCGATCAGCACAATGCCATTGTTTACAATGATACCGGACAGCATAACAAAGCCTATCATGGCAATGACGCTAAATTCGCTTCCTGCAAAAAACAGCCCGAAAAGGCCGCCCGTAAAGGCCAAAGGCACGGTAAACATAATGATAAAAGGCGACAGCAGTGACTGGAACTGGGCTACCATGATAAGATACATAAACAACAGCGCCAGCAGAAGCATCTTCACCAGCTCAATCATGGATTCCATAATGGCTTCATTTTCTCCCTGCATCTCAATGGTATAACCCTCGGGCGCCTGATAGCTCTGAAGCTTCTTTTCTACCTCATTTGAAACCAAGCCGACATTGTGTGTATCATCTATGGCAGCCGTCACGGTGATATACCTGGACTGTGCATCCCTCTGAATCGTCTCCAAGCCCTCTGCCTGAGAAAATTCTGCAATATCCGCCAGCGGAACGTGTTCCTTGGTATTATCCTTCTTCGTCACGGTCAGCACCAGATCCTTTATGGTTTCTCTGGTCAGCTCCACATCGTTGCCATTTACTACCAGAACATCAAAGTCCTCCGTATCGGTGGACAGAGTCGTCGCACTTGCAGGGTCCGACAGTTTCTCCATAATCTGTGAAAATACGCCTGCTGTGGTAAGCCCCTGCTGAGCAGCCCTTTCCTTATCCACCTTAATGCGAAGCTCCCCTGTGGTTTCCTCCACGCCGTCAGACACATCAATAGTTCCTTCCACCTCTTCCACAAGCTTTGCAATGTCTTTTGCAATCTCCTGCAGGCGGTCCAGATCTCGGCCTTTTATCATAACGCTGATGCCGCTTCCGCCCAGGGCGCTCATATCCATACTGGAGGTGGCCACATCAATCTCAGCCTCCATGTCCTCTGTCAGTTTTAAAATCTCATTTTTCAGTTCCTGGTTTGTCAGCTTCTTATCCTCTTTAAGCAGGCCATAAAGGGAAACCTCATTGGTGGAGGTATCGCCGCTTACCAGGCCCATACTGTTTCCGGAGGCTGACATCGCTCCAACTTCCAACACATCATCTAGGGTCAGCAGCCGGCGCTCCAGCTCATCCGCCTGTTCTGCGGTTTCTTTGAGAGGCGTTCCCTCCGGCATGGTTAAAGTCATGCTGATTTCCGTACTGTCCATCTCCGGCATAAATGCGGTTCCCTTTGCAAATTCCAGGACTGCACTCAGCACCAGAAGCCCTACGGCAAGGATAAGTACAACGGCTCTTCTTCGCAGCGCAAAACGTATCATTCCTTCGTAAGTTTCCATCATGCGCTCAAACAGCCGGGACGGCTTCTTTTCCTTTGTATTTTTCAGAAGTCCCGCTCCCATAGCCGGTACCAAGGTCAGGGCAACGGCAAGGCTTGCTCCCAGGGAGTATGCAATCGTAAGGCCCATATCCACAAAGAGCTGCCTGGTAATTCCCTCGGTAAATACAATAGGCAGGAATACACAGACGGTAGTCAGCGTGGAGGCCGCAATGGCTCCCGCCACCTCTTTTGCTCCTTCCATAGCTGCTTTTGCCGCACTCATACCCTCATTTCTGAGACGGTAAATGTTCTCAATCACGACGATGGAGTTATCCACCAGCATACCGATTCCAAGAGCCAGACCGGACAGGGATATGATGTTCAGGGTAACACCGCTGAAATACATGCATACCACGGCCGCTACTACGCTGATCGGAATGGAGCAGGCAATAACCAGAGTTGGCCTTAAGTCCTTGAGAAATACTAAGAGGATTAAAATTGCCAGAAATGCTCCGGAGATCATATTGTTAAATACGGAGTCTGTTACCAGCTCGATATAAACGCCCTGATCCATCAGGGGGAGCAGCAGAAGCTCCGGATCTTCCTCCTGAAGCTCTCCTATCCGTTTGTTAATCCGATCGGATACATCACCTGTCGAATACCCCGTCTGCTTCTGGATGGTCAGCATCACGCCTGCCTGACCGTTGATGCTGGCATACACCTTGTCGGAGTTATCTGTCATAAATACATCCGCAACATCGCTTAAGTGTATGGTGTCCACACCATCCATTTCCATATCGATAAGGACCATATTTTGAAGGCTTTCCACATCATCCACTTTTTCGCCTACACGAACCAGGTAGTCAATGCCCTCTTCTGTCACATAGCCGGCAGGCATGGAGAAGTTCTGAGCCGCCAGAAGGTTCTCGACCATCTCTACCGTGAGGATATCTGTCATATCTGCATTTGCCAGAGCATCCTCTTTAGCCTCCGCCAGCTCTTCCTCGCCTTCCTTGATGGAATCCCAGCCTTCGCTGAGCTGCTTTCTGGCATCGTTTAACTGTTCCTGGGCATCGCTTATCTGATCCCAGGCGTCTGTTAGCTGCTCCTCGGCGGATTCTAACTGTTCCTTAGCGGATTTAAGCTGGGATTTGGTTATGCTTAAGGTGGCGGAAGCGCTGCCCATCTCGATTGCCGCTATCATTTCGCCCATGTTTGCTTCCGTAAGCTGCTGGCTTAGTTGGGCATCGGTTGCTTTGAGTGCGTCCCTAGATTTTAATAGTTCTTCATACTGCTTTATTCCTGCCTCCACTTCAGAAATATTACTGTTCATTTCTTCTATTTTTGTATCCAAGGCAGCTAAATTAGAAATACCGCCCAGCATAGCTTTTAATGTATCATCATCAAGATTTTTTATAATTTCTTGTATTCCATTATTAACAACAGCGTCCCCTGCTGCCCCAGTCGGATCAGCATCGTTCGCCGCTTCGGCATTTGTTTTCAGCACTTTCAAAAGATTTACGACTTCTTGCAGTCCCGGAAGCATCTGCTTTGCCTGTTTATATTCTTCTGCACGTTGTGCTATCTGCGGTTCTATCATAGCCAGATTCTTCGTAATCTCAGCCTTGCCGTTATTAATCGCCGTCTGCGCGGCAGCCAATTGTGCCGCTGTCTCGGTTTTCTTGCTATTCAAGGCATCGATCCCGCCTTGAACCTCATCCAGCCCTTCTTCCAGATCCTGCTTATTCTCCGCCAGATCCGCCTGATTCTCCTGCAGCTCGGCAATGCTGTCATTTAGCTCAATCTGGCCGTCGTTCAGTTCCTTCTGACCGTCTGCAAGCTCTTTCTTGCCGTCTTCAATCTCTTTCTGCGCATCCTCAAATTCGCTCTCAACATATCCGAATACCTGCTCATTGATGGCGTCTATTTTTTCCTGGCGGATCACCACTTGGACGTTTTCCTCAATCAAGCCGGATGCGTTCACGGAAGCCACGCCTTCCAAGCTCTCAAGCTCCGGTATAATCAAATCCTCCGTAAGCTTCGTCACTTCCGTGTGAGATAATCCCTCTTTTCCCACAGCGGCTACCATAACCGGCATCATGTCCGGGTTCAGCTTCATAATAATGGGACTTCCGATGGAATCATCATCCCACATGGCTTTGAGCTGATCCAAATTCTCACGCATCTCAATGGTTACGGAATCCATATTGGCGGTCTGGGCAAATTCCAGGATCACCAGAGAATAGTTCTCGGCGGAAAGAGAGCTTACATTTTCAATATTGCTCACCGTGGCCATAGACTGTTCCACCGGCCGCGTCACAATGCTCTCTACCGTCTCCGGGCTTGCGCCTGCATATGTAGTCATAACAATCGCATAGGGCAGATTCATACTTGGCAGTAAATCTGTGGTCATCTTTGTAAAGGATACCACGCCCAATACAATCACAAGCACAACTGCCACAAATACGGTATATGGTCTCTTTACACTGTATCCGGATATCATTTTGTCACGTCTCCTGTCTCCTCATTTTCCGACCGACCAGTCGGTTCTGCTCTATTATAAAAGTCTCCGACCGGACGTGTCAAGTTGAAAAATATAAAAAATTTCGAAGATATCTTACCTCTTTCGGATAGGAATTGTCAAAAAATAAGGGTTTACAGGATGTATGTTCTTAGATCATTTAACAGGATAGGCTTTCCCGGGCGGTTCTCCAGAGCCTGAACACCTGCTCACTGGTCTCCAGAAGGTTTTCCCTTGCATTTTCCGGATTCATGGCTTCCTCAAGCGTCCCCACTCTCCGCAATATGGGAAAGAATGCGTCAATCCCGGCTTCATTGCAGGCCGCCGCATCCTTTTTGACGATACCGGAAAAGGCAATTACCGGCTTCCCATACTTCTTCGCAAGTCCGGCCACCCCAATCGGCGCCTTCCCCTGAACTGTCTGCCCATCCAGGCAGCCCTCACCGGTTACAACAAGATCCGCATCCTTTATAAGCTCCTCCAGCCGCGTTTCTTCCATCACGATCTGAATACCGGATTCCAGTACCGCATTGGTAAAGGTCAAAAATGCATAGCCTAAGCCTCCGGCCGCCCCGGTTCCCGGCGCTTCCGAATCGGCCGACGGATTCAGAGCCTTTGCCAGAAATGCAAAGCGCCCCAGATAACTGTCCAATCTGGTAACCATTTCCGGGTCCGCCCCCTTTTGCGGTCCATAAACAGCGCTGGCGCCGGAAGGACCGCAGAGAGGATTGGTCACATCACAGGCAATCCGGAAAGTACATTCCTTTAACTCCTCCATAACATTCTTTGCCGTAATTTTGTAAAGGGCAGAAAGCCCCTCTCCCCCGAAAGGCACCTGATTCCCTTCCTGATCAAGCATCTCAAAGCCCAATGCCTGAAGCATACCGATTCCGCCGTCGTTCGTAGCGCTGCCTCCGATCCCCACTATAAAATGACGGCATCCTTTTTTGACGGCATCCCGAATCATCTCGCCCACACCATAGGTTGTGGTTTTCATGGGGTTGCGTTTCTCCGGCTCTGTCAATGTGATTCCTGCTGCCGCCGCCATCTCCAACACTGCGGTTTTTCCATCGGGAAGAATACCATAGGACGCAGTTACCGGCTCTCCCAAAGGACCTGTCGCCGTTAAGCTCTGCCAGCTCCCTTTCAGACCTGCGGTCAATGCCTCCGCCGTCCCCTCTCCGCCGTCTGCCAAAGGACAAACCCGGACCTCTGCCTCCGGATACACTCTTTTGATCCCCTCCGCGATTATGCCGCCCGCCTCCGTTGAAGCAAGGCTTCCCTTTAATGAATCAATTGCAATAATTATTCTCATCTTTTTCTCCATATGGCAAATGGACACACAAGCGCGCCTGCATGTCCATCTGACCTTTTTGTAATCTTGACAGCAATTTTATTAACATTTTTTAAAGTACATGGAGATTCCCTGCCCGCCTCCGATGCACATGCTAATCATAGCATCTTTCTTATCGGTCCGCAATAATTCATACAAAACTTTTACTGTCAGTATGGCTCCGGTCGCTCCAATGGGATGTCCGATGGAGATTCCGCCTCCATATATATTCACCTTATCTTTGTCAAGCCCCAGATCACGGCTTACCGCATAGGCCTGACTTGCAAAAGCCTCGTTGATCTCAAACATATCAATGTCCTTTAGATTCAATCCCAATTTTGCAGCCAGCTTTTCACTGGAAAACTTGGGAGAGTAGCCCATAAGCTCCGCATCAAAGCCTGCCACGGCAAAGCCTTCTATCTTAAGCTTGGGAGTTACGCCCAGCTCCTTTGCCTTTTCTGCGGACATTACCACAACGGCCGCCGCTCCGTCGTTTAAGCTGGAGGAATTTCCGGCCGTTACGGTGCCGTCCTTTACAAAACAGGGACGAAGCTTTGCCAGCTTTTCTATTGTCTGCCCATCCCTGGGGCCTTCATCTGTGTCAAAGACCGTGACATTCCCCTTCCGATCCTTTAACTCTACCGGAAGAATCTCATCCCTGAACTTTCCCGCCTTAATTGCCGCACATGCTTTCTGATGGCTTTCCAAGGCAAATTGATCCTGCTCTTCTCTTGTCACGTGATACTTTTCCGCCACATTTTCTGCCGTAACCCCATTGTGGTTGCCGTCCAGCGGCCAGGTCAAGATATCAATCACCCCATCCTCAAAGCTCTTATGCCCCATGCGCGCCCCCCAGCGGGCGTCCTTTACATAGTAAGGAAGCTGGGAGATATTCTCGGCGCCGCCGGCAACGACCACCTCTGCCTGGCCTGTTTGAATCTCCATCACAGCCTCCGCAACAGACTGGAGTCCGGAACCGCACTGACGGTTTACCGAGTAGGCTGTGGACCCTTTGGGCATGCCGGCCTTTAAACTGATAGCTCTCGCGATAAATCCGTTTTCCGCCACCTCTCCTACCTGTCCGATGACTACCTCATCCACATCGGAGGGCTGAATCCCGGCACGCTTTACAGCCTCTTTTACTACCATAGCTCCCATATCAATCGCGGATACATCCTTTAAGCTTCCGCCATAGCTTCCCACCGGAAGGCGGACGCCGCTTACAATTACTACCTCTTTCATCTCTTCTTTTTCTCCCTTCTTAACCTATCTTATTTCCTTTTTCATCATATTTATAGAAGCCCTGCCCTGTTTTCCTGCCCAGATGTCCTGCCTTTACCATCGTCTCCAGCAGAGGGCAGGGTCTGTACTTGCTGTCATGGAAACCGTTGTAAAGTCCCGTCATAGTGGCAAGCATTGTGTCAATTCCCACAAAGTCCGTCAGCTCAATGGGACCCATAGGGTGGTTGCAGCCAAGCTTCATGGCATTGTCCACATCCTCCGGAGAGCTTCCCTCCATCACCATAAAAGCCGCCTCATTCTGCATGGGAACAAGAATCCGATTGACCATAAAGCCCGGATATTCCGGCGCATCTACCGTAGTCTTGCCGATCTGACCTGCAAACTCCTTTACCTTTCTATAGGTGTCATCCGAGGTTGCCAGCCCGCGCACCAGCTCCACCAGCTTCATCACCGGCGCCGGATAGAAGAAATGAACTCCCATCACCTTATCCGGGCGGTTGGTAACCGATGCAATCTCAGAAATACTAAGCCCGGAAGTATTTGAAACAATCAGGGTGTCGGGTTTTGCCGCCTCGTCCACCTTCTTGAAGGTATCCTTTTTAATCTCAATTTTCTCCGGAACAGCCTCAATGACAATGGCTGCTTCCTTTACATCATCAAAGCTTCCGCTATAGGTTAATCTGCCTAAAATCTCCGCCTTTTTCTCCGCTGTCATGGACCCCTTTGCTACCTTCTTTGTAAAAAGCGCCTCCAAATTTGCCTTTGCCTTTTCGATGGCTGACGGGAAGGCGTCAATGTTCACGACCTCAAGCCCTGCCTGGGCACACGCCTGTGCGATCCCGCTTCCCATAAGTCCTGCTCCAATCACTGCTACTTTCATCACTAATCCTCCATTGTAGTTCCGTAATATCCCTTCCGTTACCTCCGCATCCTACTTCTCTTTAAGCTTCAGACCAAACGGCCCGTCCGGAACAAACAGCCGTTCATCCATCAGCTTCAAATCCTTGCTGATCACAGGCGCAAAATCCATCTGATCCAATACCTGAGTCTGCAGTTCGATACCGGGAGCAATCTCTATCAGCTCTACGCCGTCCCTGCACAGCCGGAATACGGCGCGCTCCGTTACAATCAAAACCTCCTGGCCTTTCTCTCTTGCAAGAGGCCCGTTGAAGGAAAGCTGTGCTACCTTTTTCACCATTTTGCGGATCTTTCCCTCCTGAACAATCGTAAGCCTTCCATCGGAAAATTCGTATTTGGCTCCGCTTGCGGTAAAGGTTCCAAGAAATACAACTTTTTTGGCATTCTGTGTGATGTCAATAAAGCCCCCGGCCCCGGTGCATCTTGGCCCCATCTTTGTAGAGTTGACACTTCCGTCCTCTCCCAGCTCTCCAAGTCCCATAAAGGTAATGTCTACGCCCGCGCCATTGTAATAGTCCATCTGCTCATGATGGCCAATCATAGCATACAGATTCTGCCCGATACCAAAATCAATGCCGCCTGCCTGAACGCCGCCATAGATACCGGATTCCACCGTAATCATGATATCGTCCGATACTCCTTCCTCATTGCAGATCTTGCCGACCATATCGTTCGGGATTCCTGTTCCAAGATTCACCACCGCTCCCCGGTACAGCTCCTGGCTTCCCCGGCGCGCAATAAATTTCCGCTCATTAAAAGGCGCCGGAGAAATATTTCCCTGGGGAACCCGCGCCTGTCCGCAGTAGGAAGGATCAAAATACCAGGATGATGTCTGACGGTGATCCTCCGCAGGATTTTCACATACTACAATGTCATCAATAAACACTCCCGGTACCGTAACCTCTTTGGGATTGACAGTGCCTGTCTGTACTACCTGCTTCACCTGGGCAATCACCCGTCCGCCATAACGTTTCGCTGCCAGCACCGCCGGAAGTACCTCAAGCTTCATGGCCTCCTCTGTTGTAGTCAGGTTCCCCATTTCATCACAGACCGTTCCGCGGATCACACATACATCAATGGGAATCTGACGGTAAAACATATATTCTTCATTGTCATATGTGAGAATATCCACAATATCCGGCAGCGGCTTTGTGCGCTCATTCATCTTGCCGCCCTCAATCCTGGGATCGATAAAGGTTCCAAGCCCTACCTTTGACATCTTTCCCGGCAGGCCGCAGGCCATGCTGCGGTAGAGCTGCGCAATCTGCCCCTGGGGCAGACAGTATGCCTCCACCTGACTGTTCGCTATCATCTCCATCCACTTAGGCTGAAGCCCCCAGTGGGAGCCAATGATCCGCCTGACCATTCCTTCATGGGCCAGGTGCTGAATCCCATCTTTTCGATCGCTCTGCCCGCAGGAATGTAAAAGGGTCAGATTGGCCGGATGGCCTGTTTCCAAAAAACGCTTCTCTAGCTCCTTTAAAATGGATTCGCTGGCACTGACAAGGGTCATGGCGATGGTACATATGGTACTGCCGTCCTTCACTTTGGCCGCCGCTTCCTTTGCCGTAATAAAATTTGCTTTCAGCATATTTATTATTCCTCTCTTTTATCCATCTGCTTTTCTGCAAATAGTTCTTTTATCCGTCTTTTATCTGTCTTTAATCCCGGCGTCTTAGGCACAGCCTCTACAAACAGAATCTGTTCCGGTATCTTATAGCGGGCTAACCTGGTTTTCAACCGTTCCTTTAAATCTTCTTGGGTAACATGCCCCGGTTCCTTCGGAACGACAACCGCAGCCGCCACCTCCCCATAGACAGTGTCCGGGATTCCCACCACCGCAGCATCCCGCACCTCTTCAATGGCTATCAGCTCATCTTCCACATCGGTACACCAGATTTTTTCCCCTCCCCGGTTGATCATATCCTTTTTCCTATCCACAATAAATACATAGGAATCCTCATTGATATAGCCCAGATCTCCGGTGTCCAGCCAGCCATCCTCCGTAATAAGAGGCGTGTCGGGACGATAATAATATTCGCAGATATTGGCGCCCCGTAAGAATACCACCCCAACAGTCCCGTCAGGCACTTCCTTTCCTTCTTCATCCACAATCTTAAGTTCCATTCCCGGCACCGGCTTCCCCTGGGACCCCGGATAAATGCTGGTGGCCGCGTCGTAGGGAAATACGGTTCCCGGGGAAGCGGTCTCTGTCATGCCATAAACAGTTTGAAGCTTCATCTTCGGCATCCATCTGTGAAGCTTTTTCAAGGTCTCTACCGGAAGGTAGCTGCTTCCGCAAGCCAGCGTCCGTATACTTGAAAGCCTCGGAAAATCCTTTTGGTAGTCAAGAAGCATCCCAAATACCGTAGGGGAGCCATGCATAAAAGTAATCTCGTGCCTGCACACACTCTCCAGAATCCGCTTTGCATCGTAGCGCTTGTAAAGGTAAGCCGTACCGCCCAAGTAAACAAACAATCCAAGCAGTGCAACCAGTCCGGTGATATGATAAATCGGCACAGGAATAATTGTCTTGTCCTCAGGCCCCAGCTCAAGAAGCCTCTGATAAATCATAACCGCATGGTTGATGTTATAATTCTTCAGCACAACGCCTTTGCTGGCAGAAGTAGTTCCGGATGTAAACATCAGAATCATCTCATCCGTCAGCTCGCCGACTCCCTCCTCCTTCGGGGCGTCCGGCAGCTTCAAATAGGAAAATCCATACTCCTGCTCCTCATCACGGGTAAATAAAACCGGAATCCCGGCTTCCTCACAGACCGATGTCCACCCCTTGTAATCTTCGCTGACCAGGATACATTTCAGATCCGCTTTATCTGCCAAGGCTCTGACTTCCGGCTCCCGGTACTTTGTGGGAAAAGGCACTGCCACGGCCCCCAGCTTGCATACCGCATAGAACGATACCGCAAATTCCATTCCATTATTCAAAAGCAGGCCCGCATGATCGCCTTTTTTCACCTGCATTTCCCGCTTCAGGAACGCCGCCAGATTATCTACCATCTGCAGAAACCTTCGGTATGTATAGCTGCGGTCCCAATTGTCGCATAGCCCAATCTTTTCCGGATAAGCCTCTGCTGTCTCCTTCAGTATGTGATAAAAGCTTTTTTTCATATCGGAAAATGTATATACGGTACGGCTTCCAATCCGCCGGTCCTCCATACCCCTTTGGAACCATTTGTTCCATACATTTTTTCCTTCTAACATGACATACTTCTCCTAGACAATCATTCCTCCGCCTACGTTGATTACTTCCGAGGTAATATAAGAAGCCTCGTCCGACGCCAGAAATGCAACCATATTTCCCACATCCGACGGCTTACCGGCATAACCTGCCGGGATTCTCTTCATCATACTGTCCCATGCCGCTCCGTCATTGACCTCTTTAAGCTTCAGGGTCATATCTGTCTCAATAAAGCCCGGGCAGATGGCATTACAAGTGATTCCCTTTCGGGCGTTTTCTCTGGCTGCTGTCTTTGTCAATCCCACTACGCCGGCCTTTGCCGCCGCATAGTTGGCCTGGCCGATATTTCCAAGCCAGCTTCCGGAAGAAATATTGATCACGCGGCCATAGCCCTTTTCCCTCATATATTTGATTGCCTCCTGGGTACCGTAGAAGGTTCCGGTAAGGTCCACGTCAATTACAAGGTTCCAGTTCTCCACCGGCATCTTGTGCAGCATCCCGTCCCGGTTAATTCCGGCATTGTTCACCATAATGTCCAGTGTGCCATAAGTGTCGATGGCAAACCGCACCATACTCTTTACTTCTTCCTGGTTGGTCACATTTACCTTAAATGCGCTTGCCGTTCCTCCTGCCGCTTCAATAAGGGATACGGTCTCCGCTGCAGGCTCCATATCTGCCGCGACAACCTTCGCTCCCTCCGCCGCCAGTCTTAAGGCAATTCCTCTTCCCAAACCTCTGCCTGCTCCTGTTACAATTGCTACCTTGTTCTCTAATCTCATAATGTCCTCCTATTAAAAGTCGCTTCAACAGTTTTTCAGAACCCAAAGTTGGGTTTTCTTTTTTCAAAAAATGCATTGGTGCACTCTGTTTTTTCCGGTGTTCCAAGCATCCTGTCCGTATAAAGGGTCTCTGTTAAGAATTTCTTCTCTATCTGTGCGCTTCGGTTGATATTGATCGCCTCCTTGGAAAACTGCATGGCGATGGGCGGATTGCCTGTCATATCCTTTGCAAGCGCAAATGCCTCCTTCTGTAAATCTTCTTCCTTTACCACCCGGTTGATTCCGCCAAAGCCAAACATTTCCTCTGCCGTCAGAGGCTTGCCGGTCAGCGCCATATACCTTACCACCTTATCAGGTACCATCAGGCTTAAGAAGCTTGAACCGGACACGATGCTTAAGGTGACCTCCGGTATGCCAAACTTTGTTCCCTCTGACGCAATGACAATATCACAGGCCGCCGCAAATACAAGCCCTGCTCCCAGCGCAAATCTGTGAATTGCACCGATTACCGGATATCTGCACTTCATTACACTCAGCGCACAGCCGCACAATACATCCTGATACGCGTGGTGATTTTCCTTGGTCATCAGCTTAATATCATTGATATCATTTCCTGCGATAAAGCCTCTTCCCTCTCCCTGAAACACTACGACGCTGATGTCATCCCGAAAGTTGATTCCCGTAAATGCATCCGTAAGCTCCTGATAGGTTTCCGCGTTAATGGCATTGACAGGCGGACGATTCACTGTTATGGCGCAGATTCTGTCTTTCACTTCCAATCTGATATTCTTATATTCCATCTGCCGCTTCCTCCCTTGCAAGCCGGGTAATAGCCTCTCCCTCCAGGACAAGCTCTCCCCTTTGGTTATAGCAGTTTGTCTGCATCTTTACTCTGCCCTTTTCCAGCTTTTCCTTACAAGTCACCACCGCCTTTATGGTATCTCCCAGGTAAACGGGCGCTTTAAACTCCGAATACTGAGAAATATAAATAGACGTGGGAAATGCATTGGTAAGGGCAGTGGAAATCAAGCTTGATGTTAATGCGCCGTGGGCAATTCTTGCTCCGAATTTTGATTTCGCCGCAAACTCATCGCTCACATGCATGGGGTTGCAATCTCCGGAAACTGCCGAGAAAAGCAGCACATCCGCCGCGGTGATTGTCTTTTCAAATTCATTGCTGTCGCCAACCCGAAGCTGGCTATAGGTATATACCATATTCCTCTCCTCCTAATTCCGGTTCCGTACTGTTACGGCTAAATAACGCCTTTCTCTCTGAAAACGGCAAGCTCTTCCTCCCGGATTCCGGCCAGGGTCTTTAAAATCTCATCCGTATGCTCCCCGATCAGCGGCGCCCGCTCCCGATTCTCGATGGGACGTGTTTTCAGTTTCAGGGGATTTCCCACAAAGGGAACGGCTCCCAACCCCGGAACCTCTGTGTAGACAACCATCTCCCGCTCCTTCGAGTTGGGGTCCTCCAAAATCCGCTTCAAGTTGAACACGATTCCGCAGGGCACTCCCGCCTCTGTCAGCAGGCGGTCCGCATCCTCCACCGTCTGCCCGGCAAACCAGTCGGCCGTCAGCTTATCCACGGTAAAATAATCCGCCATCCGCTCCTCGATTTTTAAATACTTCTCCTGCATCAGCCCTTCATCCCCGGTCACCTCCGCAAACCGCTTGTAGTTGGGGTCCGTTCCCGCATGGAGGCATACATAGCCGTCCTTGCAGCGATATACATTGGAGGGGCAGGCCAGCGGATCGCCAGTTCCATATTTCGGTACAACTCCGATGTCCACGCCATTTAAGGCAAAGCCCGGCAGACGTGTCTCAAATACGGAAAACAGGCAGTCTACCATCGCAGTATCAATGAGCTGCCCCTGTCCCGTCCGCTCACGATCATACAGCGCCATCATAATCGCAAGTGCATTGTATATTCCGGAAATGTGATCTCCAAGGGGAATCCCTGTAGGTCTTGGCCCGGATTCCGTAAAATTAATGGCATACATTCCGCTCATAGCCGCCGCAATTCCATCAAACGCCGCCTTATGGCTGTATCTGCCCTCCTGTCCAAAGCCAGAGATAGACGACATGATAATGCGCGGATTGACAGCCTTGCAGGTCTCATAGTCAAATCCCATCTTCGCCATCGTTCCCGGACGGAAGTTTTCAATGATAACATCTGACTTTTCTATCAGCTTCCGAAAAATCTCTTTTCCCTCATCCGTCCGAAAATTCAGTGTGATCCCCTTTTTATTTCTGTTAAAGGCTGTCACATATACACTGATTCCATCCTTATAAGGACCCAGTCGGCGTCCGTCTTCCCCTGCGCCGACCCGCTCTATTTTGATAACCTCTGCTCCCATATCTGCCAAAAGCATCCCGCAAAAGGGAGCGGAAATGAAACGCCCTAAATCTAAAATTCGAATCCCTTTTAATATTCCTTCCATAAAGCCTCCGCTTCCTGTCACCGTATGAAAATCATCTATTAATTTGCTTTTTCCAGCTTAATCGCCTCATCCGCCAGGGCATGGAAGATATCATCTATCTGCCCTTCCGTAAGAACTGCCGGATTCTTCTCAAAATGTTCCTTTATAACACCAAACAGCTGCTTTCGCTGCAGCACCCGTATCTCCCCGTCTTCCTGCCCGTCCCAGGAAAGCCGGCACCGCTTTGGAAATACCACCATATTCGTAACGGGACATTCTGCGGAAGGGAGCTTTTCCCTAAGTCTCTTCTCAAAGAAGCGGACTTCATCTAGAGGATTGCGGAATAAAAACAATTTTTCTTCCTTCCCTCTGTCCTTAAAATACTGCTTGAAATCTCCCTTCCTCTTAGCCAGCACCCTCCCGCTCTGATTCTTAACATTCAATATGTAAAGACCGCTTGCCAGTATCAGGATCACATATGCCTGAGGCGCCTTTTCGTTCTTTGCCTGAGCCATCTGATAGACAATCCGATGCTTTCCGAATACGGAGTTCAGATAATAGCTCTCCGACAGCTTGGTGAGGCTTTTGCGCCGAAGCTGATATTCCAAAAAATTAGAATAAATCTCCGTCTGTATGCTTCTTCCGTATATGCTCCACATGTAGGCGTTCTTCACAAGCAAAATGCTTCCGGCTACAACTGCTATCCCGATTAAAACGTCGCTCCAAACAGACATCTTCTCTCCTTATTAGTCCAAATCCTGACCTTCCGGTTTTTCGAATCCATATCTTCCGCTTGATCCGATCACCCGCATATAGCTTTTGATAAAGTCCTTCATTGCGTTCTGAATCTCTATACACAGATCCATGTAATCAATGGACGGCGTTTTCTCCAACACCTGAATCGCCGTATTTGTGGCGTGGCGGAAAAGGTCGGTGCAGACATTGATCTTATTGATTCCGCATGCCACTACTCTGCGGATATTTTCCTCCCCGGCGCCGCTTCCCCCGTGAAGCACCAGGGGCATTTTCAGTTCTTCCTTTAATTCCCTCAAGCGTTCAAAATCCAGCTTCGGCACAAAGCCCTCCGGATATTTTCCATGTGCTGTGCCTATAGCAACAGCCAGACAGTCACAGCCTGTTTTTTCCACAAATTCCTTTGCCTGCGCCACGTTGGTAAACAGATCAACCTTGTCATTGTCCGACTGGCTGGCCAAGCCTACGTGCCCAAGCTCCGCCTCACAGGAACGCCCCTGACTATGGGCAAGCGACGCAACCAGCGCAGTTCTTCTGACATTTTCTTCAAAGTCGCAGCCGGAAGCATCGATCATAACACTGGAAAAGCCATACTGCATAGCCTTCACAATGTCTTCCATCGCCGTTCCGTGATCCAGGTTAAACGCTACCGGCACGCTTACCTTCTCTGCCATATTTCGAATCATGGGAGCAAGAATATCTCCATGTCCATGAGCTTTCATCTGTCTCGGTGAAATATTGATAATCACCGCTGATCTTTCTTCCTCCGCCGACTGTATAATCGCCTTTGCCTGTTCCATATTCACACAGTTGATGGCCATAACGGCATAATTGTTTTTGTGAGCGTGAAGAAGCATTTCCTTCATTGATGCATACATATCCTATTCTCCATTCCAGTTCCGTAATATCCCGGCCAATACACCTGTATGAAATCAATTTCCAGCCACAAAATCATGTGTCTGTAAATCAATTTGTGCATTGTCCGGGATATTACTGATTCCGGTTCCGTAATATCCCGGTTCCTTTTTTAAATAGCGCAGTCTCGGAAGCCTCTATGCCAACCGGGACTGCTTAAACTTAACCAAGCATTGGATTGTCCATATCTTCATCCACATAGTCTTCCGGCAGCGGCCTTCTCAAAATTGCATAAAGCACACCGGAGATACAGCCTCCCAAAAGCCACAGGCCGATGTACAGCAGCGGGTTTGAAGTCATTGCAATAACGAATGCTCCGCCGTGTACGGCAGGAGATTCCAAACCGAATACCATACACAGACCGCCTGTGATAGCGCCGCCAATCATAATGCTGGCTGTCAGCCGGACAGGGTCCTTTAACTGGAAGGGAATAACGCACTCCTGAATGTAGCAGCAGGACAGCAAAAGACAGGTAACGGCCTGCTTTCTCTCACCTTCGGAGAACTTCTTTTTGCCGCCAAGCAGAATGGCAATCGCCATGCCGAGAGGAGCCGTCATACCGGAACACATTTTTGCAGAGGTGGGAATAAAGAATCCGTCCGCATTCAGTCCATTTGTAAAAAGCGCCGCCGTCTTGCCGATGGGACCCCCGTTGTCAAAGCACATCATGGCTCCGATTACGGCGCCAAGGCCGAACTTGGAAACCGTACTTAAGGATGCCAGAAGTCCGGTAAGCCATGCCATAAACCAGCTAATGGGAACACCGATGATATACCACATCAGCAAGCCGCAGACAAGAGTCGTCACCACCGGAATGAACATAATCGGCATGACACCCTGAAGGGCCTTGGGAACGTTGAGCTTCTTCATCTGAAGGACAAACCAGCCTACTAAAAGCGCGCCTACAAGACCGCCCACGAAGCCGGTATTCATAGTTCCCGCAAGAACACCCATTGCATATCCCGGTGCAATACCCGGCTTATCCGCGATTGCATATGCAATAAATGCGGAAAGACAGGGCACTGCAAAAGCAAACAGGTTGTTGCCGATTGTAAAGATAACCTGAGCCAAGGTCTCCATGCTCGCCGCGTCGGCTCCGATATTGTATCCGCCCAACATCTTTGCAACTGCCGTAATTACGCCGCCGCCTACAATAACAGGAATCATATAGGAAATTCCCGTCATGATTGCATCTCTGATAACACCGCCTACATTTTTCTTTTTCTTCCTTTGTATCTCTGCCATTATCCTATTGCCTCCACTAATTCTTCTATTACGCTTTTTGCATCCTTTACAGCTTCACTCACTCCAACCGTTAAGGTCGGAACCGGCTCCAGACGTCCCGGATTTTTAATACGCACATCACTTGCTATGATGGCGCCGTCCGCTCTGGCAATATCCTCCGCCGTAAGCTCATCCTCAATTCCGGTGGCCCCTTGGGTTTCCACTTTAATCTCAATTCCTTTCGCCTGTGCGGCCTTCTTTAAATTCGCTGCCGCCATGTACGTATGCGCAATCCCTACCGGACAGCTCGCTACTGCTACAATAAACACTCTGCTTCCTCCTTTCGTTTTACCCTTTCATTACTCCTGATTTTGATACTTTAAAAAAAGCTTTGTGATTTCCTTCACGCTGGACGCATTTTTCAGCCCTTCGCGGAAATCATCATCCATCAGATTTGCTGCAAGCCTGGAAAGCATTTTCAAGTGTACATTATCTGATGTGTTTGGCGCTGCGAGCATAATTACATAGTCAACCGGACGTCCATCCAATGTTTCCCACTCCACCGGATTATTTAGTTTCACCAATGTAAATGCCGCCTCTCTGACGCAGTCGGATTTGCAATGGGGAATTGCAATTCCATTTCCTATCCCTGTAGAAAATTCGGACTCTCTTTCATAAAGTCCGTCTATATATTGGTTCAGGTCATTTACCTTCCCTGCATCATACATCATTCTGCCGATTCCTTTTAGTACGTCATCCTTGGTACCGGCATCAAATCCGAAGCTGATAAGCTTCTCGTCAACCATTTCCGCAATATTCATTCGTTTCTTCCTTTCTCATTTCCAAATATTAATTTCCCTGAATTTTTTTGCCCTTAAAAGATGCTCCAGATCCTTTCCATTCTGGGTAAGAGAAAGAACATCTTCAAAAATCTTCTGAAAGTCCGTTTCTTTGGATGCCTCCAATGCAAGCATAAATACGATCTGCACCCGCTCCATCCCCCATTCAACAGGCTTTTGCAGGGTTAGAAGTCCGATTCCCTGCCGTATGATATGTCCTTCAAAGGCATGTGGTATTGCCAGCCGATTGCCTATGGCTGTTTCCGAAACCTCTTCTCTTTGAAATACAGATGCAAGATAGCCTTCATCCACATACCCCTCCATGCACATCCTGTTTCCAAGAAGACGAAGCACCTCCTCCTTTGACCGCAAATCACAATTTAATATTGAAATTTTCTCATGAAGGAAACGCTTTAAATACATGTACTTACCTGTATTCTGAGAAAAGCTCCCTTTCTGTATATACCGCCCGATTCTCTGCACATCCGCTTCATTGAGCACAGAGGAAACCTGTATCACATGCAAATCCTCTCTCTTTAACGGCACGGTGGAGATGACCAAATCCTGTTCTCCCGCTTTTAACTGTTCTGCCTGTTTGCTTGGAAGAATCTCCCGTATCTCCAGCTCTTTGAACAGCCTTTTCAGCTTCACAGAAAGAAACTGCGAGGTTCCGGCTCCGGTAGAACAGATAAGAACTGCCTGCAATGCCTTCCGGCTATTGTCCTTCATCCGCTCTATGGCCGCCCCTATATAAAAGGTGACATAACCAATTTCATCCTCTGTGGGTTCTATTTCGTACCTGGCACTGAATTTTGACATAAAGTAGGAGGCTATCTCATATTCATAAAACATTTCCTTCTTCAGCGAACCCAGGATCGGATTTTCCAGGAACAATTTGCTTTGTATGCGGTGAATCATACATTCCAAGTGATTAAACATGGCGCAGTATAATTCCGAATCTCCCTCCAGCTTAAGCTGGTATAGCTCGTCAACCTCCCGGATAACTGACATCATATAGTCAAACAGCTCCGGCGAACGGCTCCGCAGCTTTTCTCTGTCAGTCTCCTGAAACATGGGAACCTGATAGCGCAGAGCCTGGAGGCAGATACGAAGATACCGCTCCTCTGCTTCCGGAATGACAATTCCCATTCTGTCCGTCAGCTGACTTTTCAAGTATTGAATAACAAACCACTCTTTTCGCTCCCGGCTGTCGGACAGCTGCCTTTCTTCCTGATTGCTCTTTGCATCCATTTCTATTGAACAGCCTCTTTGAAGCCGCTCTGTCAAAACAGCTAACTGTATGACAAACTCATCAAAGGAAAGATCGGAAAGTATAAAATGAAAACGGCTTTCACTTTGCAGAATAGCTTCCCTTACGGCATTTAGATCCGTTTTTTCCAAAAAAATCTGAAGCGCCGTATTTTCGGAAATCCTTCCTTCCCGCTTTATCACCTGTTTTAAAGCTTCTATCAATGCCAGACGAAGCTTAAGCTCCGGGGCCTCTACCTTGATTCCGTACTTTACCTTTTTAATAAAGGTAATTCCAAACCGATTCCAGAATGTCTCAAGCTCCGCCACATCATTTACAACCGTTCCTTTGCTGACATAGAGCTTATTTGCGACTGCTTCCATAGAGGTATAACCCCGATGCAGCAAAAGCTCCGCTGCAACATAGTACTTTCGGTTTTCCACGGAAACATAGGATTCCCCGTCTCCATATATGATAAGCTCCAGGTAACGCCCTCCGCTCTCATCATAATTCAGCCACAGACCTACCCCCTGCTTTGTTTGGATACGGCAGGAATGTTTTTTCAATATATCGTTGATCCTTTTGATGTCTGCTTTAATCGTCCTGGGGCTGACCTTCAGCTCCGCTGCAATTTGAGATGTGGTTAATTTTTTCTCACTTTTCCATAGAAGCCTTAGAATATTCTTTTCTCTCAGTAAAAACATTGGACCGCCTTTCCCTGCTGTTTGAGTTCATTATAGCGAACAAGCACTTGTTTTATCAAAACAGTTAATTTCACTTTGCACAAGAAACTTAGTGCAACTTTTATTTAATATTTCCTGTAATTTCCCCTGTTCTCTGATTTTTTGTGTATATTGACGACACTTCTCTTGGAAAACTGCACATTTTTCCTCTCCCTCTTTTGTGCAACTTGTCGGATTTCTAACTTATCTTTTCCTTTACGGATTTCATTGCACTAAGTAGATGCAATTTTATAATTATTCTTTCCGCTGTTTTTTTTCTATAATACTTTTTGAAAAAATTACTCATCACAGCAATCAAATCTATAAAGGAGGTTTTTCGATTGATTAATTTTGAATTTTACAGTCCCACCAAGGTAATCTTCGGCAAAGGCGCGGAAGCCCAGGCGGGAAAGGAGATCAAGGCGCTGGGAGGGCACAAGGTTCTCGTTCATTTCGGCGGCAGCCACTTGAAAAAAAGTGGCGTCTTGGATCGTATTCACGCAAGCCTTGCCGATGCCGGTTTGGAATATGTAGATTTGGGCGGTGTTGTCCCCAATCCCCGGCTCGGTCTGGTGAAAGAGGGAATCCGCCTCTGTAAAGAGGAGAAGGTGGACTTTCTTCTTCCTGTGGGCGGCGGCAGCGTAATTGATTCTGCAAAAGGAATCGCCTACGGCCTGGCAAATGATTTTCCTTTGGAGGATCTGCTTCTTGGAAAGGCTGCCACGGACAAGATCGCCCCTCTTGGCTGCATCTCCACAATTGCCGCCGCAGGATCGGAGACAAGCAATTCAATGGTAATTACCATTGAAGACGGGATGCTCAAAAGAGCCTATAACCATGATTGCGCCCGTCCCAAATTTGCTATTATGAATCCGGAGCTTACCTGCACGCTACCCGTTTATCAAACCGCAAGCGGCGCGTCGGATATTATGATGCATACTATGGAACGCTATTTTACCAATACAACGGATGTGGATCTCATCGACCGTATGGGAGAAGGGCTTCTGGTGGCCGTTCGCGAGGCTGCCAAAACTGCGGTAAAAGAACCGGACAACTATGAAGCGCGCGCCACTCTGATGTGGGCGGGAAGCTTGTCTCACAATGGGCTGACCGGGACCGGACGGGTAGGCGACTTCGCCTCTCACAAGATCGAACATGAATTGGGCGGCATGTTTGACGTAGCCCACGGCGCCGGTCTGTGCGCTGTCTGGGGAAGCTGGGCGCGCTATGTGTACAGGGAAAATCCGGCCCGCTTTGCACAATTTGCTGTTCGCGTCTTTGATGTGGCGGAGAACTTCCATGATGTGGAGGCTACTGCCCTAAAGGGAATTGAAGCATGGGAAGATTGGTGCCGCTCTATTGGAATGCCTGTAAATCTGCGGGAGCTGGGCATCACTCCTACGGATGCACAGATAGAAGAAATGGCGGAAAAATGCGCGGCAGCCGGGAACGGACATGTCGGATTCTTCAAGACCTTATACAAAGAAGATATCATGAAAATCTATGAAATGGCTAAATAACTTTTACTTTTGCTGTCAATAAAAGAAAACATCCCGAATGAAACCTCATTTGGGATGTTTTCTTTTTGAACGTTTATAAATACTTTTTAAGCACTTCTACTTTGTCTGTTTTCTCCCACGGCAAATCCAGGTCCGTGCGTCCAAAATGTCCGTAAGCCGCCGTTTGCTTGTAAATGGGCCGGCGCAGATCCAGCATCTTGATGATTCCTGCCGGACGCAGATCGAAGTTCTCGCGAATCAGATCGACCAGCTCTTGGTCCGAAAGCTTTCCGGTACCGAAGGTATCTACCATAACAGAGGTGGGCTGCGCCACGCCGATGGCGTAGGAAAGCTGAATCTCACACTTCTCTGCCAAGCCTGCCGCTACGATATTCTTTGCCACGTAACGGGCCGCATAGGCTGCGGAACGGTCTACCTTGGTACAGTCCTTACCAGAAAATGCACCGCCGCCGTGGCGTGCCATTCCGCCATATGTATCCACAATAATCTTCCGTCCTGTCACACCGCTGTCTCCATTTGGTCCGCCGATTACAAAGCGTCCGGTAGGATTGATATAGAACTTGGTATCCTGATCTACCATATCTTGAGGAAGCACCTCGTCAAAGACATATTTCTTTATGTCTGCGTGAATCTGCTCCTGGGTCACATCTTCGCTGTGCTGGGTGGAAAGTACTACCGCATCAAGACGTAAGGGCTTTCCTGCTTCGTCATATTCTACGGTTACCTGGCTCTTTCCGTCAGGCCGCAGATAGGGCAGAGTGCCGTCCTTACGTACCTGAGTGAGCTTAAGAACCAGCTTATGAGCCAGGGAAATGGGATACGGCATCAGCTCCGGCGTCTCGTTGGTGGCATAGCCGAACATCATACCCTGATCTCCTGCTCCGATAGCCTCCAGCTCCGTATCGGACATCTGATTCTCTTTTGCCTCCAGAGCCTTATTTACGCCCATCGCAATGTCTGTGGACTGCTCGTCAATGGCCGTAAGCACCGCACAGTTGTCCGCATCAAAGCCGTATTTTCCACGGGTGTAGCCGATCTCACGGACGGTTTCCCGGACAATCTTCTGAATATCCACATAGCCTTTGGTGGTGATCTCACCCATAACGAGCACCAGGCCGGTGGTGGTGGCTGTCTCACATGCCACGCGGCTCATGGGGTCCTGCTCTAAAAGTGCGTCTAAAATGGCATCGGAAATCTGATCGCAGATTTTATCCGGATGGCCTTCGGTTACGGATTCTGAGGTAAACAGTAATTTTTCCATGATGAATCTCTCCTTTGTTGTGATATTTTTCTTATAACAGTCTGCTGTGCACCTATCTCCGGTGCAAAAAAGGTCCGCCAAAGGCGGACCGGATATATTCTGATAACCAAATCCCCTTATTGTTCGATTACTCGCTCAGGTTGGCACCTTCCATCTCTGGGGTTGCCGTGACTTCATAGATCCTTTGTATCTCCATCACTCTGAATAAGAGAAAATTTAACAATATTCAATTTGCTTACCATCTATTCTAAAATACACCGATTGTTCTTATTTGTCAACCTACTTTTAAGCGGAACTTGCGTATCTCCTTTTCATCCCGCACTCTCTCAATCATAGCGCCCAGGCTTCTCAGCTTTTCCTCAAAACACTCGTACCCGCGCTCAATAAAGTGCACATCCTCCACAACCGTAAATCCGTCCGCCGCAAGCCCCGCAAGGACAAGAGCCGCTCCCGCGCGGAGATCTGGGCTGGAGATCTGGGCGCCTGTATACTGCCCAACTCCGTCAATAATGGCCGTATTACCCTCTACCTTGATGTTAGCGCCCATACGGGCCAGTTCATCCACATATTTAAAACGGTTCTCGAAAATGCTCTCCGTGACAATGCTGGTCCCTTTGGCCAAAGCAAGCGCTACGGTAATCTGAGGCTGCATATCCGTAGGGAATCCCGGATAGGGCAGCGTCTTTACATTGGTCGGCTTCAGTCCCTTCGCGCAAACCACACGCACGGCGTCGTCAAGCTCTTCAATCTCGCAGCCAATCTCCAAAAGCTTGGAGGTAGTAGCCTCCAGGTGCTTCGGTATCACATTCTTTACCGTAACATCTCCCATTGTTACCGCTGCGGCAAACATAAAGGTTCCTGCTTCTATCTGATCCGGAATAATGGAGTACTCCGTGGCATGAAGCCGCTCCACACCCTTGATACGAATCACATCCGTACCGGCGCCCTTGATATTCGCACCCATACTGTTCAAAAAGTTGGCCACGTCTACCACGTGGGGTTCTTTGGCCGCATTCTCAATGACCGTATTCCCCTCTGCCATAGACGCCGCCATCATAATATTGATGGTAGCTCCTACGGACACTACGTCCAAATAAATGTGACTTCCCCGAAGATGCTCTGCCTCCGCAACAATAAAGCCGTACTCTATCTTCACATCGGCGCCGAGGGCCTTAAAGCCCTTCAAATGCTGATCGATGGGACGGCTGCCGATATTGCAGCCTCCGGGCAGGGGTACTTCCGCCCTTTTATACTTGCCCAGCATAGCTCCCAGCAGATAATAAGATGCGCGAATCCGCTTAATGTACTCGTAATCTACGCTGTATCTTCCAATTCCGGAGCTGTTTATTTTCACGGTATGGCAATCTATCCGCTCAACCTGCGCCCCAATCTCCTCCATAGCCTGCAAAAGGACATTGGTATCCCGCACATTCGGGAGATTCTCCACAACTACCGTTTCATCCGTCATAATCGCCGCCGCAAGAATGGCCAGAGCCGCATTCTTAGCTCCACCAATCTCAACTTCGCCTACCAATGGGTTTCCGCCTTTTATCACATATTGATCCATTATTGACTGCTCCCAATCTATCTATATTTAACCGAGCAATATATCTATTACAAAAAATACTGTCGTTGGTTTACTTTATTTATTCCCGAAAATGCAGGAAATATCCTCAATATAGTATAGCACAATCTGCCCATTTGTAAATACCTTATCTTTCGAGAGAGAAAAGAGGCAAAAAAGCCTGCAGAATTTTTTCATTCCACAGGCTCTTTTACTGAAAATTTTGTTTTTTTATACAACAATTCAGACAGCAGGCTTATTTCTCTTTAATCCAGATAGTTCAGAGGATTTACCTGGCTTCCATTGATGATAATCTCAAAATGCACATGGGGTCCTGTACTTCGTCCCGTATTGCCGCTCAGTCCTATCTTCTCTCCCTGCTTTACGCTCTGTCCCGTCTTCACCAGAATCCTGCTCAGATGGCCGTAGCGTGTCTGCCGTCCGTCCGGATGACGAAGGGTAATGCAGTTTCCATAGCCGCCGAACCAGCCGGCCTGTACCACAGTTCCGCCGCAGGAAGCCATAATGGAGGTTCCAACCGGGCAGGCCCAGTCGATTCCCTTGTGCTGCCTTCCCCATCTCCATTTGAAGCCGGAGGTAAATCGGCCTCCGGAAAGAGGTTTGATATAAGTGGGCGGCGTCTTTGTCCCCCGCTCAATGATCTGCGGCACCGGCTCTACCGTCACCGTCTCCGCAATCATCTCCCGTCCTTCCTCCGTTCCGTTCTTTTTCGTAATCAGAACCGTCACTTCATGATGTCCCGGAGCAGCCGCCTGGCGTTCTACGGTCTCCGTTGTAAACCAATCGTCATTGTCTATATACTGCGTCTCCGCAAAGTAGTCCTCCTCATAAGTGGATTCCTCCACATATGTCACAGAAAGCTCCGGCTCCGGAACCGTGATAATAATCTCATCTCCGGGATGCAGAGTTGTCGTTTCCTCCAAGCCTTCATTGAGCGCCAATACCTCTTTTACCAAGAGTCCGTTACTATTTGCTATGACAGAAAGGGTATCTCCTGACTGAACCTCATACACCTGATTCTTTTCCGTATCCTTGGTCACCATATCAATGGCTTCCTCCGTAGGCGTAATCATATCATTTGACACATAGGCTTCCACAATTTCCACCCGATCTGTGAACTTAACATCCTTTAAGCCGTCTCCGGTCACTTGGCGGATATCATCCTCCTGATCCGTACCATTGAGAAGCTCTTCCTCTGTTACCGTCATGGTGATTACATTTTCCACCGCCTGGGTAACGTCATATTCCCCAACTCCCGCCGTAGCCTTTCCTACCCGTGAAAGACTGTCGCTCATAGCGGGAAGCTTTTCCACAACCTCCTGCTCCTGCTTGGAAATCTCTACGGTATAGACGTTCAGCTCTCTGTCCGCGTCAGATACCACATTAATCTGAAATTCATTCTCCGCATCATAGCGGTTCTTGGTGGCGTAAAGGACATCCATTACATCCTGATAGCTGCCGAGCGTCACCGTAAACTCATTAATCTTCATGAGATACGCTTTGTGCTTGGCTGTCGCTACCACCTTCTCAAGCTCCTGATAAATAGCTTCCGTCAGCGCCTCCGTATCCATAGTGCTTCCGAATACCTTCGGAATCTTTTCCATACTGTATTCCACATCGGCCAGGACCAGACCTTCCGTCTCTCTGGATATCTTTGCTCTGGCATCCAAGAATGCATCCTCTACCACATCCGGATTCTTTACGGAACCAACCAGGTTTCCCTCCAATGTCACTTCATAATAGCTGTCCCCGCTGCCGAAGCCGGCTCCCAAAAGCGGTATCCCTATGAACATGCAGCCGCAGGTGGCCGCCATAGCCTGAATAAATACAAGTTTTGATTTTTTGCCTAGTATAAGTTTTTTTCTATTCATTCGTTTTCCAACACTGCTTTTTCTGTAATAATTTCGTAACAAATTCTATTCTATCAGCAAATCAAGGGCTTGTAAAGTTTTTTCTAATGTTTCTTCTACGGTAAATCCATCCTCCTCCACCGTCACATGGGCATATTTTTCATAAAGCGACCTGCGCTCTTCATACAAATCATAAAGCGTCTGACCTTCCCGAAGCACAACGCCCCGCCCGCGGATATCCTGAAGACGCCCTGCAATTGTCTCGTAGGAAAGCTTCAGATATACGATTGTCCCGATTTTTCCAAGATGCTCCATCGCGGCTTTGCCGTAGACTACACTGCCGCCCGTGGCTATGACGGCTTCCTTCGGATGTAAGCTCTGATTGATCCGCTCCTCAATGCGCAAAAACTCTTCCGTTCCCTCCTCCTCAATAATCTGATGGAGCAGGCGGCCTTCTTTCTTTTGGATCTCCAGATCCGCATCTACAAAATCCTTTCCCAGTACTTTCGCTAAAATAACGCCAAGAGTGCTTTTTCCCGCTCCTGGCATTCCAATCAATACAATATTATTCTTCATTTATTTTTCCGCTTCTTTCGCACGCTATACCCAAAACTCCCGCATTGCTTTCCCAGGGTAAAATATGCACCATGAGAATATGCTAACAGGCCGGTGTCATTTAACCGGAACTTTCCCTTATCATCCAGATAGGATTCGTCCACATCTACCGCAAGCACTTCCGCCAGGAACATATGGTGGCTGCCAAGCTCTTTCACCTCTGTCACCCTGCATTCGATGTTAACCGGGCTCTCTTGGATCAAGGGCGCCAGATTCAGCTTGCACGCTTTTCCCGGATGCAGCTGAAGCTCGGCAAACTTATCTGCATTGCGGCCTGATTTTACCCCGCAATAATCTGTTGCATAGGCCAGCGCCTTGGTGGTCAAGTTAATCACAAATTCTCCGGTCTCCCGAATGATATCATAGGAATATCGCTCGGGCCGGACAGAGATTGATACCATCGCCGGGTCGGAACAGATTGTTCCCACCCAGGCTAATGTAATAATATTTGGTTTTTCTCCCTCTCTTTTGCAGCTTACCATAACTGCCGGAAGAGGATAAAGCATATTTCCCGGTTTCCACTGTTGTTTTTTCATGTCAACGCCTTTCTTCCGGTTCCGTAATCTTACTGCTGAATAATACTTACCAGCGCAGGAATCAGCTGCTTCTTTCTGGAAACCAATCCCTTCAGTTCATAGCTGTCAGAGTCCTCCGGCAATTGAAATGCCTCGCGGACAATACTGTCGGAATTGGGTCCGTAGCAGAGAAGCTCCGTCGTCTCTTTTACAATATTTGTAAGCATAAAGAAGATCATATTCAAGCCGATTTCCTGATATGCTTCCTCCAGATAGGGCATCAGCTTTTCGCGGATCTCTCCCAGCTCTATCGCATTCATGGAATTGATCTGACCTACTGCGAACTCTACTCCATTTACGCTGAATCGCTTGAAATCCTGATAAAAGATCTCTTTTGCCGTCCGGGAACCCAGGTTGCTGCCCGCAGAGAACATGTCAATAGCCAGCTCTTCAATCTCAATCCCCGCTATATCTGCCAACGCCTCGGCGGCAGCCCTGTCCACCGCCGTACAGGTGGGCGAGCGGAACATTAACGTATCGGAGATAATCGCCGAGCAGAGCAGTCCCGCAATTTTCTTGGGAATCTCCACCCCTCGCTCCTGGTACATCTGATACATAATGGTAGCCGTGCAGCCCAAGGGCTGGTTTCGGAAAAAGACCGGGGACATGGTTTCCAGAGAACCGATTCTATGATGATCAATAATCTCTAAGATCTCCGCAAACTCAATGCCGTCCACCGCCTGGGATTCCTCGTTGTGATCCACCAGAATCAGACGCTTCCGCTTCAGATTCAGCAGATTCCGTCTGGAAATCATACCCACATAATTCTCATCTTTATCAATAATGGGAAAATCACGATAACGCTTTTGTCCCATAATTTCTTTAATGTCTTCCGTTTTCTCACTGACATTGAAAATCGTAAGATTCTCCGACTTCATAAAGTACTGAATGGGCATACTTTGATTGATCAGCCTTGCCGCCGTAAAGGTATCATGCGGCGTGCTGATAACCACGCAGTTATGCTCCTCCGCCAGCTTACGTATCGTGATAGAGACCTTAGCCCCTTCACATACGATGATACAGCCCGCATGCATTTCAATGGCGCAGAGCTGAGACTCATACCTGTTTCCCAGAATCACCAAATCTCCCTCTTCAATGTAATCCTCCATTAAGTCGGGATTGGCTGCCGCAATCAGAACCTTACCCTTATTGTAATACTCCTCCTCCGAGCCAATAAGCATTTGTCCTTCTAAGGTTTCCACAATATTCCTGTATTGCGTATTGGCGGTGGAAAGAATCTTGCTGTCATATACATCCATATAAGAGGTGGCAATATCGCCAATGGTAATCAATCCCTCTATCTTCCGATCCTTTGTAATCGGAAGCGTCACAACACCCAAGCGGCGCATAAGGTTCCACGCCTGCTTTAGAGAAAGATTTCCATGTACGCCCTCCGTCTTTCGAATCTCTATATCTTTTACCTGCGTCATAACATCCGCCACATATACGGGAGCTTCCGCCTGAAAGAAGTTCAATACATACTGCGTCTCCTGGTTCAGCTGCCCTGCCCTTGCCGCAATATAACCGCCGCCCTCTGTCTGATTTTTCAAATATGCATAGGCAAGGGCGGAACAAATCGAATCCGTATCCGGATTCTTGTGTCCGATAATATACACTGGCCTTGTGCTATCCTTTTTCATATCTATCCCTCATCTTTCAAATATCCGGTACGGCAATACGGCTGTTTAAAACCCGTACACTGCCGTATGGACATTACATATTTTTTCTATTTTATCATTTCCCCGTAGTCATTACAACCACTTTTCCAAAGCCCTTGCTCGCCGCGCTTTATATAATTTGCCCTATTATTTCGTCTTGTTATTTATTCTTTTGTACACTTTCACAATAAGTTCATGATTTATTCATACTTTATTCACAATTGGCTGATATACTGAATTTACGCTAAAGGAAGGGCTTCCTTCCCATATAAAATAGCTTTCATTACACATATAGATAAATTTTTTCATAATAGCCTCGGTGTACTTTTGTACACCGGGGCACTCCTCATTTACGGGCAGCCAATAAACAGAACGGCAAAAATATAAAGCTTCAATGGGGAGCCTGATCACCGCACCAATCCCAGATGCAAAAACACCCTCCCCACAATCTCATCTTTCGAAACAGCGCCAAACCGCCGTGAATCCTTTGAGTTCTCTCTGTTATCACCCAGCAAAAAATAGGCCCCCTCCGGCACTTCATAAGGAAGCGCTATCCCGTCCTCCAGCGGCAGCGTCGCCTCCTGCCGCTCTTTGTCAATCGCAATCATTCCTTCTTCATCCAGCGTCACCTTTGATCCTGTGGAAGCCATAATCCGTTTAATATAAAATACCTCATTTTCCCTTTTGACAATCACAATATCATTCTTCTGATATTCCTGATCCAACCGATAAAACAACACCAATTCCCCGTCTTCTAAAGTCGGAGCCATAGAATGTCCGCTGACAAAAGCAACGCCGATTACATAATGAAATATAATATAAACCGCTGCCACCAGCACAGCGGCTTCCAGCAAAAAATGCCTCCATTCTCTCCTGCGCTGAATCCGTTCTAATCTTCCCTCCAGAATTTCCTTCGGACTTTCTTTTACCTCTTTATCCATATGCCTGTCTCACTTTATTCCTCTACGGCCGAATTAACCTTATCCTTCAATGTGGTAAGGCGCATAACCAGCCTTTCCAGCTCTTCCTCCAGCATCTTCAGCTGCCTTCTCTGTTCTTCCCGGCCTTCCTCGTATCGAGCTTTCTGTTCCTCCAGCTCTTTTTCAATCCTTGACTTTTCTTCCTCTATCTTTCCGGCACAGTTCGCCCTCTCTTCTTCTAATTCCCTGGCATGTTGACTCTTCATTTCTTCTAATGCCTTATCGCACCTGGCCTTTTCTTCCTCCAGCTTCTTCCGGGATCTCGCCCTTTCTTCTTCAAGCGCTCTTTCATGCAAGGCTTTTTGGGCTTCCAGCTCCTGTACCTGCACAGCCTTTATGGCTTCTAAGCTTGCTTCATGCTCGCTCTTTAGCTCTTCCATTTCTTTCAGACATTTTTCTTTATATTCATCCTGTACCTTCTGCAGATGGCTTCGAATCTCAATTACATCCTCCTGCTGCTGCTTCTTCATCTGCTTTAGCTGTCCTCTTGCCTGATCCCGCATTTGCTGAGCACGGCTTTGATAGAGGCTGTTTAATTGCTGCATCTTTTCCAGCACATCCTCCTTCTGATAACCAAACAGCCCCGTCTTTATCTTCATTTTCTGTAAAAATTCATTAATCTCCGGATAGTCCACGGTAACTACTCCCGCCACTGCCTCCGGCATTTCCAACGGCTCAAATTCGCCTGACTTTTCCTCTATATTGTCTTTTGCTTCCATTTTCCTTTGTATCCCCCTTTTCGACAAGTATTTTCTACATCATAACCTGGAATATATGATTTGACAAGCCTTGCTCCGGCCTCCAAATTCCGCCTCTTTACTTTCCGTACAAACTCCGCTATACTTAAATACATCTTTCATTTATAAAAAGGAGTGTCATTATGTTTCGTCTCTGGGCTAAAACCTTTAAAAATAATCATATGCTTCAGGATACTGTCATCTGCGACAGCAGTGCGGACACGCGCACCCACAAGGTTTTTCATGCCCTGGATGAAGTTTGCGGTCAGTTTGATCTTGGCCGGCCCATATGGCTCGACACCAATATCCGTGAATTTCAAAAACATTCCAAAGCCAGATTTTACAGCGACAGTTTTATTGAACAAATAGACTTTGATTTTTTGGAGATTCAGATGCTGGAAGAGGACGACGAACCAATTATGTAATTCGAGGCAAGTCCCACCGCAGCTTTGCGGCAAGCAGGCGAATCAGCAAAATACAGCAAACCCCGCAGGTCACCGCCAGTTTCCGGGGTGTTTCCATATACAGCAGTACATAATAAAGAATCCCCCCGCAGACACAGGCCAGGGCATACACCTGTTTATAGAGCACAAAGGGCACTTCTCCTGCCAGCACATCACGAAGCATTCCTCCGCCGATTCCTGTCAGAACACCTACAAAGATCACCAAAAATCCGTTATCCGCATATCCCATCCCCAATGCCGTATTCATTCCGCCTATCGTAAATACTCCTAAGCCCAAGGCGTCCATCACATTCAGCAGGTTATTAAAGGCTTCTTTATACTTTACCGGATCTTTTTTTATAAAGTAAGCCGCCCCAAATGTAAAAAGAGAGACCAGGGCTGCTATTCCCACATACCGATAGTCCCGAAACATAATAGGCGGAATGTTGCCAATCAGCACATCACGGAGCGTACCTCCTCCCAGGGAGGTTATTATCCCCAGGAAGAGAACTCCAAATAAATCATGCTTCTTTTTCACGCCGACCATCGCGCCTGATACGGCAAATGCAATGGTTCCGACAATCTCTAATACTTCTATCATTAAACCAAATTCTCCGGATTCAGGCAAGTAAGCTCCGGAATCACAAAGCGGCCGTCCTTTCGTATTAATTTATCATCAAAATAAATTTCTCCGCCGCCGAAATCTTCTCTTTGAATCATTACCAGATCCCAGTGAACGGCGCTGGAATTGCCGTTGGGTGCATCATCGTAGCAATTCCCCGGCGTAAAATGAATGGACCCCATAATCTTTTCATCAAACAGGGTATCCTTCATGGGATACAGGATATAGGGGTTGACCCCAATCGCAAACTCGCCTACATAGCGGGCGCCTTCATCCGTATCCAGCACTTGATTCAGGCGTTCCGTATGATTGGACACAGCATTTATGATCTTGCCGTCCTTAAACTCCAGGCAGATATCCTCAAAGGTAACTCCCTGATAAAGCGACGGCGTATTGTACGTAATCTTTCCGTTAATGGAATCCTTTACCGGCGCCGTATAGACCTCTCCGTCAGGAATGTTCAATTCTCCCGCACATGCAATAGCCGGGATATCCTTAATCGAGAAAGTCAAATCCGTCCCCTTTCCGGTCAAACGAACCTTATCCGTGCGGTTCATAAGCTCTACCAAAGGCTCCATAGCCTTTGCCATTTTAGAATAATCCAGATTGCATACCTGGAAGTAAAAATCCTCAAACGCCTCTGTGCTTGTCCCCGAAAGCTGTGCCATAGACATATTCGGGTAGCGCAGAACCACCCAGCGGGTCTTAGGCACTCGGATATTGTGATGCACGGGCGTGGAATACAGTGTGTCGTATAAATGCATCTTTTCGGGCGGAACATCCGAAAGCTCCGAAACATTATCACTTCCCCGGACGCCGATGTAGCAGTTCATCTGCTCCATCTCGCGGCACGCCAGATCCGCCATGAACTTTAACTGCTCCTCCGTGCAGTTCATAAGCACTTCTCTTTGAAGCTTCGGATTGATATAATGCACGAAGGGGATTCCGCCTGCCTCATACACCTCTTTTACAAGCTGCCGTGCCAGATCTTCCGTGGCCATGCCCGTATAGTTGATATAGACCTTATCTCCCTTTCCCACCTTACAGGAATAATTTACCAGATTTCTCGCCAATGTTTTAATTCTCTCATCCACTATTTATTTCTCCTTTTTTAAATTATAGTTCTGTAATATCTCTTCCAACGCACCTGTATAAAATCAACTTCCGGTTGCAGATGCATGTGCCGGTAAGCAAACGATAAATCGGTTGCCAAGCTCTTCAAACATTTGATTGCTGTCATTCATTCCTTTTCGATAGCTTTCTCCTGTCAGCGGATCCAGAAGAATGATATTCTGAGGGTCATATCCTACAATCAGCTCCGCCTGATCCGCTCCCTCCAGCGCTAAGACCGGATAACCCTGACTCACATAATACAGCACCATATTTACGGAACAGCCCGATAAGTTCATAACTCTCCCGCTGAGATTCTCTGACAATATTTCATATGCCGTACGCCCTGCTTCCAGATCCTGTGTGATATCTGCATAATTGTTCTCGCTGCTCAAGAGAATCTCAATCGCCGCCTGCATACTTGACTCCCCTGGCTGCTGCTGCGGATTCTCCAGTGCGGCAAGCTCTGCGCGCGTCCGCCTTCCGCCCCGTCTCCAGATATACGCCTGCCTGCTGTCCACAACCACACCCATCTGTTCATAAGCGCTCTTTATGGACTCATTGACCGCTATATAAGCTCCCTCAAAGCTTCCGTCATAAGCATATACAAAGTACCGGGGATCCGGCTCGTTTTCCTCCAGCTTAAGATTCCGGCTCCCTTCAAATAAAACCTGCCTTGGAGCCAGCTGCTGCATCTGTGCCTC
This sequence comes from Clostridia bacterium, assembly GCA_910574835.1. Classification (GTDB taxonomy): domain Bacteria; phylum Bacillota; class Clostridia; order Lachnospirales; family Lachnospiraceae; genus Laedolimicola. Next base: position 160,677 of record CAJTDE010000003.1, read on the forward strand.
TCCGTGATTTTCTGTCAGATTCAAATAAAAAATGCGTTTCTTTACTCCTGAACTTTTCGTCTCCAATGCTATCTTTTCCACTGCCTCCACATTATTATACGTGATAGGCTCGGGAACTGCTTCCGTATATCCGCCGCCCTCTGTCTTTTGTATACATTCCAGAGAAATACGGTTGTTCTCAATGGCAATAGATACGATATATTTATTCTGATCTTCATAGGGAAACTCCCGTACTACATTTCCGTTCTCCCCCTGTATCGTCACATATCCCATTGGAAAAATATAATTTCCTGTAATATCCTTTACAATATCTTCTTTTCTTGCCCCTCCATAGATAAAATCCGTTCCCATAAATCCAAGCGCCTGAATATAGAAGCCCTCTTCGGCCTGTACCGTCCGCCTGACGCCTGTTTCCAGATTCATAATTTCTATCCCTTCGGAGCCGTTTAATGTCTTTTCTTTTTGCCATGCTATCAAGTGACCGTCTTTGGAGATCTGGCAGCTTTCCTCCCCAATCCCTGTCACAATCTCTTCATAGCTTCTGGTATCCAAATCAATTCGGCAGATATTGCCATGAAGATACAGATAAAGTATCTCTTTCTTATTTACATAAGCCAGCTTTCCCACTTCGGACTTTAAGATACGGAAGGGTTTTCCGCTCTCAATAAAAATGCGCTCCTCCACAGAATTTGTCATAGCATTGTAGGTATAGACGGCAACTCCCGTTTTTCCTTCATGCTGTCCCCGATTCATATAGCCATAAACCAGAAAGTTCATGCTTCCTGACTCTTCTACATTGATAATCTTAATCTCATGCTCCTGGTAATTGCACCTTAAATCATCGCCGTCCTGAAAGCCGAACACATAGGACAGCTTATTCTGTGCTACATCATAACACCAAAGATCACCGTTCTGAACAAACGCAACCACATTTTCCTCTTCATTTTTATGATACTCTACCTCAGTATTCAAGATTCCCAGCTCAACCGAATTTGAGGAGAATACATCCAGTGTCGGATCAAATATGCGGTCAGTCTTTCGCTCATAATTCAGCAGGTACATTCTCTGCTCCGTATACCGTACCCGGTAGGATTCCTGAACGTGGTACCGCTCCGTTTCCTTTTTCTCATTCACATGACTTACTTCATATTCCAGCCGAACGGAAGCAATGGAGTTTTCCAATTCCGTAAGATACGTTTGTACTGGGCCGGACAGCTGTACCTCCATTTCATCCCAAATCAGCTGGCGGTAGCGGGAATGAATATTTACATAAGCTAAGGTCCCGTTATCTACGGTATTATCCGGCTCCAGATAGGAAGTAATATTAACCGTATTCTCTTTGTCAAAAAAAGCCTCGTGAAGCAGTGTTACAAACTCCATACATTCTTCCAGGTGATTTTCCGGCAAGTTCAAAAGGCGGGTATAGTAAAATGCCTCCTGCCCTCTTTCCAATACCACATGAAGCACTAAGAGATATTCTTCCTGTGGATCTAAAAGATCCTTCATCTGAAACTCGGCCCGTATCCACTCGTCTTCTCTGTCGTAGTCTTCGATTTGAGCATCTTCTATCAAACGCTCCGTATCGAGACTTCGAACCTCATAAAAAATCTGTTCTACCTCTAAATCGGGACATTGAACAGATATCCGAACCCTTCTGTCTTCCGGGATCGGAAGTACCGCCTCCCTTAAAAGACTGCCGTTCATAGGCTGGGTATAGCCATGCATCAGATTCATCTGACGCCCATTCTGTTCCAGGTAAATCATCGGAAGTGTAGCAGGCGCCATCGAATCTGTCAGATCCTGATTCCCGGCAGATAAAATACGGCTCATACAGATAATCCCCAAAAAGAATGCTGCCAAAATCGAAAGAATCTTTAATATCAGCTTTTTCATCCGACAGCTCCTTTCTCCCCGGAATGTTTCCGCAGACGATTCTTATACGCCTCTGATGGTAAATGTTCGGCCGCAAACAGGCGTTCCAGTGTCGGCTGCACCTGCAGGCCTTGTGTACATCTTTCATAAGCCCTGTGATCCGCTTTGCGGTCGCCTGTACGCTTTACTGCCCGTATCAGAATATTTTTCGGCGTATGCTCCATATCAATAAATTCCAGAACCTGCGTATCATATCCCTGCTGCTCCAAAATCTCCGCACGAAGGCCGTCTGTCACCAAAGCCGCAATCCGTTCTTTTAAAAGTCCATATTTTAAAACCGGGTCCAGCAGTTCGCTTTTTATCTGCCTGTTTAATTCATGCTGACAGCAGGGTACGGACAGAATCACCTTCGCCTTCCACCGCACAGCCTTATAAATAGCATAATCGGTGGCCGTATCGCAGGCGTGAAGCGTCACCACCATATCTATCTGCTCTCTTCCCTCATATTCTGCAATATCGCCCTTTAAAAATTCCAGTTTTTCATAGCCGTATTTCTCAGCCAGAGCATTGCAGCGGCGGATCACATCCTCTTTCAGATCCAGGCCCGTAATGCGGATATCCAGCCCCCGGCACACTCTCAGATAATAATACATCGCAAAGGTTAAATAAGATTTACCGCAGCCAAAATCAAGAATCGTCACTTCTTGATCTCCTGGCAAAAAGGGAAAAACATCATCAATAAATTCCAGGAACCGGTTGATCTGCCTGAACTTATCATACCTGGCATGAACCACCCTTCCCTCTGCGGTCATAACACCCAGGTCCACCAAAAAATCCACCGGCTTTCCTTCCTCCAGCAGATACCGCTTCTTTTTATTATGTGCAAGTTCCGGCGCTTTTACGCCTGCTTCCTGTCTCCTTTCTTTTATCGTAACTTTGCCTTTTTTACTCACCAGAACATTCGCTGTGCCAAAACGGCCTGTAATCTGAAGCTGGCGGAAGGAACCCTTCATCCATTCCAAAATCCGGAGGACTGTTTCCTCTTTGCCCGCATTTTCATGAAAGGCTTTTGTTCCCCGGAACAGCTCCGCCTGAAACAATAACTTCTCTTTTATCAGAACCGGCCGAATATAAATCTTTGTTACATCAGTCGTTCCCTTTGCACCGCTTATTACTATCCGAATTAGATTCCCATTTAAATAACGCTCTAATAATTTCTTTAATTCTTCCATTCACTATCCTTATTTTTCTTCCTTTAATATCCATCTTTCATTTTCGTCTACTATAGCACAAACTTTTCCAAATTACCAGTACAGCATTGCACAAATAACCGGACAATAAACCTCGGCAAATGAAAAACCGGAAATGCGTCTCTATTTCACACATTTCCGGTTTTCTGATTTTCAATACATCCAATTGCACCGCCGGTCCCTTCGGCGGCAGCGGCGCTGGTACATCTCATTGAGAAGCATCATCGTGACGAAATCCTCCATCCAATTCCGCCCGTTTGTCTCCTGCATCATCAGATCGTCCTCATATTCTTTTTTATTCAGCCGATCATAGACCCGGCGGCTGACCCGGCGGATTTGGAGCTGATCCGGATATTCGTCGAACATAAAGCTTCCGTCATACTCCATACGGTCACATTCTTCCTCTACCAGCGGTTGAATTTGTCTTGCAAGAGCCGGATAGAGTTCCCTAAATTTTCTTTGATCTCGCGCTTTTTCATCTTCCCAAGGGCAGAAAGGGCAAAAAGGGTATCGTCCATACGCTTGGTAAAAGGGCGTGGGGTTTTGTCCCGGTACATATTGCTCATAATAGGGGTTCATAAAAAAATCCTTTTTGGATAGTATATGCCAAAATCTTTTTCCTGTGCTACTCCTCCTGGGCCGCTACCCGCTCAATATGCATAGCCAGATAGCCGATTTCTACCTCGTCCAAAGGTTTGCGCAGATAGGATTCCAGGTATTTGCACACCTGCGCCGCCAGCTCATAGGCTTCCGGGAATTTTGTGGACATATAATCATTCATATTCAGCTTCAGCTTTTCCCCTTTCACCGCCCGGGCCGCCATATAACGCACATGGTTCATCAGCCGGTTGTAGGAGAGGGACATAATGTCAATCGTCTGACCCGTTGCCTCCTCCACCATGCGGATACACTCCCGGACCGTCTGGGCAATCTGCATGGAAAGAGCCACATTTTCATCCTCAATGGCCGAATGAATATGCAGGGCAATGTATCCCACCTCGTGCTCGTCAATCTCCACATGCAGGCGTTCCTTTAAAATCGGCCGGATACATTCCGCCGTCTTATACTCCATATGAAACAGCGCCCGGATATCCCCGGTCAGAGGATTGCTGATCTGATCGTTATTCTGAATCCGGCGGACCGCAAAGGCAATGTGATCCGCCATAGGGAACAAGATGCTCCAGTCAATGCGCCCGAAGGTCCGCTCACTCTCTTTCAGCACCTGTTCGGCAATCTCCAGAAAGATCGGATCCATATCCTTGACCAAATCTATAGCGTCGCCGCGCTCCGTGTGCTCACGCAGGGAATATACGGTGCAGTCTGCGGGAGCCTCTATGCGCTCGCTGACCTTTCGCCCGAAGCCAAGTCCCTTTCCGATAAGCAGATATTCCCGGTTGTCCGCCATGTTGATCGCAATGATTGTATTGTGATTCAGCGCTTTTTTTACTCTGAACATCTTCTTTGTCCCCCATTTTTATCATACGCCAGGCTTTCTGTCTGATACGCCGAACAGAAAATCATTCCTTGTATCATTTATAAAAAATATTTTTTATCCCTCATAGGTATCTACGGCATACAGGGCTTCCCCGGCCTTTACCGCTCCCGTTGAGAGCAATCGAATCTTCTGGTTCTCCCCAAGCTCCGTGCAAAGCACCGGAGACGCCAGGGACGGCGCATGGCTCTTTAAATATTCCAGATCAAGCTTCATCAGCACGTCGCCCTTTTTCACCTGATCTCCATCCTTCACCAGAACCTCAAAGCCCTCTCCGTTTAAATTTACCGTGTCAATTCCCATATGAAGAAGCATGGCAATTCCTGACGCGGTTTGGAAGCCGACGGCGTGCTTTGTCTCAAATACAAAACAAACCTCTCCGTCATCCGGCGCGCATACAACAGGCTCTTCGGGAATGACCATAGCTCCGTCGCCCATCATCCGGCCGGCAAATGCTTCATCCGGCGTCTCGGATATATCGGCCGCCGTACCTGTAACCGGGCTGTAAATGGTAACGCTCTCCACAACCCTGCCCGCTGCTTTTTCCGCCTCCTGCTCCGGCTCTGCCTCAGTTTTCTTTGCCTGCGCCGGGGAATACTCTTCATCCGGCGCGTATTCCAGATAGTCTTCCAGGTTGGACTTAATCACCGTTACACGGGGGCCGTAGATTACCTGTACGCCGTTTCCTTTGTGAACCACACCGGAAGCGCCTGTGGACTTCAGCAGCGCATCGTCCACCAGGTCGGACTTGTGAACCGTGCAGCGCAGTCTTGTAGCGCAGCAGTCCACATCGGAAATATTCTTCTTACCGCCAAGTCCCCGGCAGATAGCCTCTGACAGAGCGTCCTCCTCGGAAGCGCCGCCCTCCTGCGCTCCCTGTGTGCCTTTTTTCCTGGCGTCCACATCACTTCTTCGGTAAAGCTTCACTTCCTCATTGTCGTCACGGCCGGGAGTCTTCAGATCCATTTTGCGGATCAGGAAGGAAAACAGCAAATAGTAAACAACAAAGTAAGCCGCACCTACCACCACAATCCATACCCAGCTTGTCTTTGCATTTCCCTGAAGAATACCAAACAGGAACATATCAATAAGACCGCCGGAGAAGGTCATTCCCACGCCTACGCCGAACACATGCATCAGCATATAAGCCAATCCTGCAAATATACAGTGGATGGCATACAAAAGCGGCGCTACAAAGAGGAAAGTAAACTCCAAAGGCTCCGTAATACCGGTCAGCATAGAGGTCAGAGCCGCGGATAACAGAAGACCGGCGACGGCTTCTTTTTTCTCCGGCTTCGCTACCTTGTACATGGCAAGGGCCGCTCCCGGAAGGCCGAAGATCATCAGCGGGAATTTGCCGGCCATAAACCGTGTTGCGGATACGGCAAAATGCTCGACTGTCGGATCTGCAAGCTGCGCGAAGAAGATATTCTGGGCGCCCTCTACCATCCGGCCGGCAACCTCCATCGTTCCGCCAAGGGCTGTCTGCCAGAAGGGGAGAGAAAATACGTGATGAAGGCCAAAGGGAATCAGCGCGCGCTCCATCAGACCATACACCCAGGTTCCGGCATAGCCGGATTCCAGCACCACGCCGCCTACCGCATAGATGCCCTGCTGAATCACCGGCCAGATATAAAACATCAGAATACCTACAATGGTATAAGTAAGGCCGCTGACAATGGGTACAAACCGGGTGCCGCCGAAGAAGGACAATACCTGAGGCAGTTCAATCTTGTAGAAACGATTGTGAAGGGCCGCAACGCCCAGTCCTACGATGATACCGCCGAACACGCCCATCTGCAAAGAGGTGATTCCCACAACGGAGGCGGTAGCGCCTTCCAGCATGGCCTCCGCTCCCCCGTGGTTTCCGATCATGGCTCCGATAGATGCGTGCATAATGAAAAATGCAATCGCCGCTGCCAAAGCCGCCACTTCCTTTTCCTTCTTTGCCATACCGATAGCGACGCCCATAGCAAAGATAATGGGAAGATTGGCGAATACGATATCGCCGGCTGCACTCATTACCTTAAGAATTGCGTTTAAAAAGGTTCCGGGACCCATAATCCCCATGAGGCCGTAAGCCTCGAGCATTGTTTCGTTGGTGAAGGAACCTCCTACACCAAGCAGCAGACCTGCCACCGGCAGGATTGCGATTGGAAGCATAAAGGAACGTCCCACTCGCTGCAGTACTCCAAAAATCTTGTCTTTCATACTGAAACCCTCCTACTTATTCGTTGCGCAACATTCCTTCCAATGTTTGCAGATTGTAAGGAATATTACTGATTTTAGTTCCGGACGATTTATCCACATCTTGCTTCCTTACTATGCCCACTTTTCCCCATTTTTTACGCAAAAAAAGCATTAACGTGCATAAACATCCAAAATATTCATGCATAGTTAATGCCTGCCTAACAGTTACATACTATATCACTGGAATTAAAATAGCATTTGTGGAAAGATTTGTCAAGAATTTTTTTACATTCTAAATTAATTCTAAATTCAGGCGGCAAATCTTATTAAAACAAACATTTACACCTTCTTAAGCGTAAAAAAGTATACAAAAAACAGTTCATTTCCGCTTATCTGTTATATCATACCTGTTCAATGTGCTTATGTGTCTGTCCCGAAACCAGAGCGCAAGAAACAGCAGCGACATTGCCGCCCAGTACAAAAATTTGATCACTTTTTTCAAATTATCACCCGACTCTTACATGGTTTTTACGGGAAAAGTTCTCGTCGCTTGAACACAAGTAAATTATGCCTTCAACAAAGGATACGAGTGCCGGTATATAGGTCCAGCAAAAAACCAGGTACAGAATCCCCATACCAATCTTCCCCAGATAAAACTTATGTACGCCGAATCCTCCTAACAGAAGCGCAAGCACTCCGGCTGTCACCTTACTCTTTACCGGCCATCCGGCATTCGCTTCGGATGCATAAACCGGCGGCTGCATTCCCTGGTAATTCACAGGCTGTTGCTGCTGAACGTATACTGTCTGCGGCTGCTGAACATATATCGGCTGCGGCTGCTGGGACTGCAGCTGCTGCGCTGCCTGCCGGACACTCAGCTTTTCTCCGCAATATTCACATTCGGTTGCTGTGGGATCAATCGGTGCTCCACACTGTGGACATACATATCCTGCCATAACATCTTCCTCCTAAACAATTATCATTTATCGTTTGCCCATCAATATACGGGCTTCTTTTCTCAGCGCTCTACTTTCTTTCCGCATTCGGGACAGAACTTCATGCCCGGAGTCAGTTTGCTTCCACATTCGCAAACCATCTCACTGTTATTAAACCCGCATTCGGGACAGAATTTTGCATTCACGGGAATACGCGCCTTGCACGAAACACATTCCTTTGTGTCTTCCTTGTGCAGGGGATTGCCTACGGTCTGGCTCATGGATGCGCCTACCCCCATAGCCGCCCCCAGGCCCATGCCGCCTGCTACAAATGCTCCCGCTATGCCGCTCTTGTTATTGGCCGCGCCTTCATAGACATCGAAGGAACGCTTTGTTGTATAGCGCCCGTCTCCCATAATCTCAAAGGCGGCCTTATCCTCAAGGATCTCATTGATTTTCTCAAAGTCCTCATCCGGAAAATTAATGGATTCTATAAAGAAATTCACAACCTTGAAGCCGTATTTCTCAAATTCCGGCGTGATCTTTTCTTTTACCTTATCTGACAGGCCCTCCAGCCGGGCGGCAATCTCCAGAGCCGATATTTTATTCGTTATAATGGCATCTGCTATGACAGACTTTGCCTTAATTGCCAGGATGCCTCGGTAGTATTCTTTGATCTTATCAAACTTTACAAGCTCATCCTTCTGCATACCGCCAATCAGTTCTTTAAACAGTGTGGACACATCCGTAACGCGAAGTCCCATCTGGCCGAAGGCGCGAACTCTCAGTTTTACATAATACTTGGGGTCGATCAGCTGTATGGGATCGGTGGTTCCCCAGTTAATGTCCAGTTTTAAAATTGTGTTTATAAAATAAACTTCCGCGCTGAAGGGCGTTTCTCCTCCGAAGGGCAGATTTACAATGGAATTTAATATCGGCAGATTGGCTGTGGACAGCGTATATGTACCGGGATAAAATACATCCGCCACGGCTCCGCCCTTTACAAAAATGGCGGCCTGCCCCTCCTGCACAATCAGCTGCGTGCCCAATACCAGCTTTTCGCTTGGATGCTTGTATGTCAGCCAGTCACGGCTTTTTAATCCGTCAAATCTTACTACATTTATAATAGCCAATGCCTTTTCCCCTCTTTCTTATACGGCTGTCTTTGTACTTCATATCTGTTTTGAAGATCTTTTCTTTACATCTTATTTTAGTTTACAACAAATATATATGTTTTGCAATCATTTCTAAAAGTTGACAAAAATAAAACAGGGCAAAGTCAACCAAAAGTCAACTTTACCCTGCATAAATTCATTTAGGCCTGCGCTCTCTGCTGTTGTTTCTCCTTGTAATGATGCTTCTCCTCCAACATCATATCCTTTACCTTCATCAGACGAATCTGCGTACTTCTCTCATTTTCATCCAATTTCATGGTAATATACTTGATGTTGCTCTGGGCCTGAGGAATGATTACGTGCTCCAGCGCGTTTACACGGCGGCGGGTTTTCTCAATCTCGCTGGCCATCAACTGGCAAGCCTTCTCACGTTCCGCCAGCAGCAGCATATCCGGCAGAATATCCGCCAGAGACTTTACCGCGTCATCCAGATCGCTGGATGTAAACGCAAAGCCGTAAGAATAAATATCATTCGTATCCGCAGTCCGGGTCTTGTACTCAAACACCGGAATATCCACGCTCATTACGTTCTTGGTAGAGGTTTCCAGATATACCTCCTGCTTGGGCGCCATCAGCGCAACACGCAGAATTTCCTCCGACATTCCTGCCTTGGCAATGACAAAATTCTTGTTGGCAGATTTGATGCCTGCCTCCACTTTCTCACGAAGAGCCATGTTTTCACGGACCATCTCAAGGAACTGACGCATCAGCTCGTCTCGCTTATCCTTCAGAAGCTTGTGCCCCCGGGTAGCCGTAACCAGCTTTTTCTTCTGCTTGGTCAGCTCCATTCGGGTTGGAGTTACCTGGGTAGATGCCAATCAAATCACCTCCCTAGAACTTTCCGTAGTATTCATCCAGATACTTATCGTCGATACGTTTCAGCTCGGACCTCGGCAGAATGGAAAGAAGCTTCCATCCAATGTTCAGAGTTTCCTCAATATCACGGTTTGCCAGATAGCCCTGAGATACATATTCCTTCTCAAATGCATCCGCAAACTTCGCATAAATCAGGTCAATATCGGAAAGAGCGGCCTCTCCCAAGATTACCATCAGCTCCTTCGCCTCCTTACCGCGGGAGTAAGCGGCAAACAGCTGGTTCATGGTATTGGAGTGGTCGGCACGTGTCTTTCCGTCGCCGATACCCTTATCCTTCAGACGGGACAGAGAGGGCAGTACGTCGATAGGAGGCGTTACACCCTTACTGTAAAGCTCACGGCTTAAGATCACCTGACCCTCAGTGATGTAACCGGTCAAGTCGGGAATCGGGTGGGTCTTATCGCCCTCGGGCATGGTTAAGATAGGAATCATGGTGATACTTCCGTCCTTGCCCTTCTGACGTCCGGCACGCTCATACAGCGTAGCCAGGTCGGTATACAGATATCCCGGATAACCGCGGCGGCCCGGAACTTCCTTACGGGCTGCGGATACCTCACGGAGAGCGTCCGCATAGTTGGTAATATCGGTCAGAATAACCAGTACGTGCATACCCTGTTCAAATGCAAGGTATTCCGCTGCCGTCAGAGCCATACGCGGTGTAGCAATACGCTCAACGGCCGGGTCATTTGCCAGGTTGACGAAGAGAACGGTACGGTCAATGGCGCCCGTCTCCTTAAAGCTGTTGATAAAGAAGTTGGACTCCTCGAAGGTAATACCCATAGCGGCAAATACTACGGCGAAAGACTCATCCTTGCCCCGAACCTTTGCCTGTCTTGCAATCTGCGCTCCAAGCTGTGCATGGGGCAGACCGGAAGCGGAGAAAATGGGCAGCTTCTGTCCACGTACCAGAGTATTCAGTCCGTCAATAGCGGAAATACCGGTCTGGATAAACTCGTTGGGGTAGTCACGGGCTGCCGGATTCATGGGCAGGCCATTGATGTCACGGCGCTCGTCCGGCAAAATCTCGGGTCCCTTGTCAATGGGGCGTCCCATACCGTCAAACACGCGGCCAAGCATATCCGCAGACACGCCAAGCTCCAGGGTTCTTCCCAGGAAGCGCACCTTACTGTTGGACAGATTGATACCGGTTGCACTCTCGTAAAGCTGTACCAGTGCGTTTGTTCCGTCAATCTCCAGAACCTTGCACCGACGGGTTTCCCCGTTCGCCAGCTCAATTTCACCGATCTCATCATAGGTTACATTTTCAACACCCTGGACCAGCATCAACGGGCCGGCAACTTCTTGTATTGTTCTATATTCCTTTGGCATTTAGAAGTCCTCCTTCCCGAGTAAATTGGCAATCTCTGCCGCAAGCTCCTTGGTGATTGCATCATATTCCTTCTGAATGTCGTCATTCAGGGTATATTTGAAACGTCCGATACGCTCGCGAACCTCCATCTTAATAAGTCCGTTCACATCAGCGCCCTTATTAAGCGCCTCAACGCCTTCCTCATAGAACTTGAGCACCAGCTTCATCATTAAATACTGCTTCTCAAGTGAGGTGTAAGTATCTACCTCATGGAAGGAGTTCTGATGCAGGAAGTCCTCACGGATAGACCGGGCTGCTTCCATCTTCAGACGGTCCGGTGCGGAAAGTGCATCCATACCTACCATCTGCACGATTTCATTTAACTCCGCCTCTTCCTGGAGAAGTGACATCAGGCTCTGACGCAGCTCCATCCAGTCCTCGGCCACATTCTTGTTGAACCAGTCAGCCATATCATCCACATACAGGGAATAGCTGGTCAGCCAGTTGATAGCCGGGAAGTGACGCTTGTAGGCCAGAGCGGAATCCAATCCCCAGTATACCTTTACGATACGTAAGGTTGCCTGGGATACCGGCTCGGAAATATCTCCGCCAGGCGGTGAAACGGCTCCGATTACGGACAGCGCTCCAATGCGCTCATCCTTCCCAAGAGAAACCACACGTCCTGCACGCTCATAGAACTGTGCCAGACGAGAGCCTAAGTATGCCGGGTATCCCTCCTCACCGGGCATCTCCTCCAGACGTCCTGACATCTCACGGAGAGCCTCGGCCCAACGGGAGGTGGAGTCTGCCATCAATGCTACGGAGTAACCCATATCACGGAAATACTCCGCAATGGTGATACCTGTATAAATAGACGCCTCACGAGCCGCAACGGGCATGTCGGAGGTATTGGCAATCAGTACGGTACGCTCCATCAGAGAACGGCCGGTCTTCGGGTCCTTAAGTTCCGGGAACTCGTTCAAAACGTCCGTCATCTCATTTCCACGCTCACCGCAGCCGATGTAAACTACGATGTCTGCCTCCGCCCACTTTGCAAGCTGATGCTGGATAACCGTCTTACCGGAACCGAAGGGTCCGGGTACGGCTGCCACACCGCCCTTGGCTATGGGGAAGAGTCCGTCTACAACACGCTGACCGGTAATCAGAGGCATCTCCGGCGGCAGCTTTTCCAGGTAAGGACGGCCCTTACGAACAGGCCAGCGCTGCATCATGGTCAGCTCTTTGTCGCCGTCTGCCGTAGCAACAACAGCTACTACCTCTTCTACCGTAAATTCGCCTGCTTTGATCTCTTTTACCGTGCCTGCAGTTCCCACAGGCATCATAATCTTCTGTACTACGGAAGCCGTCTCCTGTACGGTACCCAGTACATCGCCCGGCTCTACCTCGTCGCCCACCTTGGCAACGGGTACGAAATTCCATTTCAGATCGCGCTTCAGGGAGGGAACCTCCACACCGCGCTTCAAGTTATTGCCAGACAGCTTCATAATGTCATCCAGCGGACGCTGAATACCATCGTAAATACTGCTGATAAGTCCCGGTCCCAATTCTACGGACATGGGTACATTCATGGATTCAACGGGTTCGCCAGGTCCAAGTCCGGAGGTTTCCTCATATACCTGAACGGACGCCTCGTCCCCGTGCATCTCTATGATTTCGCCGATCAAACGCTGATTGCTGACACGAACCACGTCGAACATGTTCGCATCGCGCATTCCGCTTGCAATGACCAGCGGTCCTGCTACTTTCTTTATTGTTCCTATACTCATTTGGACGAATCACCCACTTTCTGTTTAATTATTACTGAATAAAATATCCGATCCAACGGCCTGCTCCACGGATTTGCGGACGCTCTCGATTCCCTTGCCCGTATTGCCGGACACGCCGGGAATCAAAATCACAGCCGGAAGCACGTGCTCCCTGAGCTTTCCAATCTCGTGCTCAATCTGGGCTGCCAGACTTTCCGTAACGTAGATCACGGCATACTCGCCGCCGGCCAGTTGGTGCAGCTTTTTTGTGGCCTCCACGGGTTCTGTCACAGGAAATGTATCAAGTCCCAGTGTCGCAAAGCCGTATATGCTGTCATAATCTCCCAGAACTGCAATCCTATACATACATCTCCCTTACCCTTTCCCGGATGGAATCATCCGACAGGCCGTTGAGCTTCCCGGACAGGATAATTCTTACCGTTTTAATCTCATTTTCCCGGGCCAGGGCGTAGGCCACAATCGGTCCCACGGAAAATGAGTTGTATTTCTGCGGACGGATGGTGTAGATAATCCGGTTGTCGCACCAGCGCTCAAAGGCGGAAGGCGATACGGCCAATGCCTCCGCACCCTCTGCATAGTCCGTGCCTGCCAGATAGTCCCGAATGGCTTCCGGGCCGCCAAGGGCCGCATGAGCCAGGGCATCTACGCTGAGGCTGTCGCAGGGTGCAAGCGCTCTTTTCATAAACTCCAAAGATTTTGCGGTTTTCTGTGAACGAACTGCAATCTTGATATCGGCCACGGCCACGGCGGATTCCGCATAATGGCGGATGACTTCATCCTTTGCCGCCCTGCCTGCCTGGTAAATGGCGTCAAGAGCCGCCCGGTCCACAATCACATCGCAGAGCTGACCGTCCCTTGTATGAAGCAGCGTCTCGAAGGCTTCTGCCGCGGCGCCTGCCATATACTCCGGAAGGCTTCCGAAATCCCGGCTTTTTACTGCTTCCAGAATCTCTTCCGCGGAAGGGTTCGTATCCTTGTAAAAGATGTTAGAGGTGTTCCCCTCCGTGCATACTTCCTTGATAGCCGCTTTCAGATTGTGAAACACATTGGGATAATCCAGGATGCCGAACACGGACATGTCAGGCACAAGCTCGCGAATATCCTCCCATGTTTTTTCCCTCTCCCGGGTCAGTATCTTCTCTGCGTCCATTGGAGTATCCGAATCTCCCCAGCCCTTTTCCTGCAGAAACTGAAGGCAGTTTTCGTAGGTTTTACGGGCAAGCAGCTGTTCAATGGTAGCTGCCGAAAAGAGGGATAACTCCTTGGAACGGATTCGCGCAACCGCATAGGTATATTGTAAATCAGACATGTTGTAACCTCCTTATGCGTGTTATGCGAACAGCTCCTGATGGATCTTATCCTGCAGGGCATCTCTCTGAGTATTGAACAGCGCCCTAAAGGTACAGTTCTCCTCGATGCCTCCGTATACCAGAATAAATCCGTTTTCTATTCCTTTGCTTTCTTTCTGAAGGGTCAGACTGCCGCCTTTCTTTGCGGCAATTGCAGAAATTTCTTTCTCAAACCCGGCAGGAAGACGCTTTAAATCTGCCGCGGAAAAATAAATCTCTCCGCTTTCCGATAATGCAAACTTCTCAAGCATCTTTCGTATCATTGCGAAATATGCTTCCTCGTCCATTGTATTCAGAGATGCGTATGCTTTTTCCAGAACGGAGGCAATCACTTCCTGCTTTGCCTGCAAAATTAAGGTTCTGCGCTGCAGGTCTGCGGAGGATTTAATACGCTCCAGGTAATTAGCGGCGCTTGTCTCTGACTGTTCGGACTTCTGCTCTAAGAGCTTATCCGCTTCCGCCTTTGCTTCCGAGACAATTTTTTCCGCTTCTTCTCTGGCCGTATTCAAACGGCTCTCAGCTTCTGCCTTTGCCTCGTCCACAATTTGGCTTACCATTTTCTCTAATCCAGTCATCAATCAGCTCTCCTTTTCTGGGATTTTTCCATCTGTTGCTTAAACCGGGATAGAGTTTACGGCCAGGATGGAAACCAGAAGTGCAAGGATCGCATAGGTCTCAACCATAGCAGGGAACAGCATAGCCTTACCAAACTGCTCCGGCTTCTTTGCTACGATGCCGATGGATGCAACGGAGGTCTTGCCCTGGTTTACTGCGGAAATCAGACCTACAATACCAATCGGAAGGCAGGCTGCCAGAATCATAAGGCCGGTAGGAACATCAATTGCTGCCATGCTGCCACCAAGAAGACCTGTCTTGGACAGTGTAACGAAAGCTACCAAAAGTCCGTAGATACCCTGTGTACCGGGCAGAAGCTGCAGAATCAAAACTTTAGAGAACTTTGCCGGGTCCTCTGTTACAACGCCTGCTGCTGCCTGACCTGCGATTGCAACGCCCACTGCAGAACCGATGCCTGCCAGAAGTGCTGCAACTGCTGCTCCTAATAATGCGTAAACGCCTCCTAATTGACCTAACATAATTAATTTTCCTCCTTAATATCTACATATTTTGTTTTCATATTAAATGGGTTGAAGGGTCTTCCTCCACCCTCGTAAAACTTTCCGAAAAACTCTACGTACTGCAGACGGTTGGTATGCACATATGCTCCCAGAATGTTGATAGCCAGGTTGAGCACATGGCCTACCACAAATACCAGGATAAATACGATTGCTCCCACAACGCCGCTTCCCGCCATGCTTCCCATAGAGTTGATAACGGAAGCGATAACGCCGGTTGCCAGTCCCAGAGCAAGAAGTCTGGAGTAGGAAAGCACGTCGCTTAACCAGCCTGTTACATTGTAGAGATCGTATGCGCCCAGGGCGATACGCAATGCAAAGTTCTTGTTGTCGCGGCCGGACATCAGGCAGATTCCTGCCGCTCCGCCGATTGCCATAGCCTTTGCCAGCGTATTCACTGCCGGCGGGAAGGTGAAATACATCTGAGATATGGATGCAAACATGCTGCTTGGCAGGAACATCAGTATCAATCCCATCAGGAAAATAACCCAAAGTCCCACATCGCAGAAGCAATCCAGGTATTTTTTGTCCCTTATCAACATATATGCTTTGAGGCCAAGTCCCAGGAACATATGAATCAGTCCGAACAGCATGGAATAAACAAGCATCTTCATAGGATCATTCAGCGGAACAAACCAAAGCGCTTTTATAGTCACCTGCTGTCCGAAGAAGGTCCGTGATACAACATCCACCACATCGCCGAAATAGCCGCCGAAAAGCACGCCCCATACTAATGTGGAAATGCCGCAGTACATGAACAGCCGAAGGGACTTTTGCATACCCTCGCCCATGCGCGGGAATTTCTTAAGTACGATGGCGCAGGCCAGAAAGACCATCAGTCCGTAGGCCGCGTCGGAAAGCATCAGTCCGAACAGGAAAATGTAGCACCACGCCATAATCGCGGTGGGATCAATCTCGCCCTTGCCCGGAAGTCCGAAGGACTCCACAACGCCCTCAAAGGAAGCGGCCAGCTTGCCGTTCTTGAGAAGAATGGGGGGAATATCCTCTTCTTCCACATCCGTTACCTCTACGCTTAAGGTAAAGTTCCTGTCAAGCTCCTGCTTTAAGCTCTCCCCATCGCGCTTGGGCACATAGCCGGTTATCAGGAAGGTACTCTTAGACTGTATCAGTCCTCCCAGCACCTCATACTTATCCAGTCTTACCCGGTAGTAATCCGCTACCAGCTCCAGATCACGTCTTGCCTCTGCGAAAGCGGCAATCTGGGAAATGATTTCCTCATTTTTCTGAATGAGGGCTTCACGTTTGCCCCGAAGCTGCTCCTGCCGGTCTGCCGGTAAGAGGCTTCCTATCTGGGACGGTCTTGCAAAGCCGATGCTCCGCAGTCCTTCTTCCATGACAGGCGCGTCCTTTTTCCCGCAGATTACACAGAGATACGTCTGATCCCGATCTGTGGAGATAACCTCCGCAAAAAAAGCGTCCACATCGGGGACGGCCTGGGTTACTGCTGCGTAAAGCTGCTCGGTGTTCATTAGCTCCGAAACGGTACCCACAAACCCTTCTGTTTTTCTGGTTCCCATGAAGTTCATGGGGACATCCAGGTTTTTCCAGGGCTCAAGGGCCTCTATCTGGTTTTCCCGTTTCTGAATATTTGCTTTGTTTTCTGCTATCTGTCTGGAAAGGGACACCAGTTGGCGTGCCTTTGACATAATTGCATCCTGACGTTTGATCACACTGTCGTAGCTCCGGGCGTCTACCAGGGCTTTTCCTTCCAGTGAGGCCAGCATGCCTTTCTTTTCCGGAACATATTCCTGCAGTATCTCTAAGGCGCGTTCCGCAGCCTGTGCATTCTTTTCGAAAATATTTCTGGAGCTAGACGTATCCATTTTCTTAAAAACTTCGTCTTCTTCCACATGGGCGTCAATCTCTACCACGCCTTTTTGCTGAAGAAGCTCCAGAAGCTTTTTTCTGTCCTTTTTCATTGCACAGATGCCGATCCGCTGCATCTCCAATACTGCCATATACATCCCTCCTCTCTGTTATTCTCCTAAATTTGCCTGCGCAAGCTCTTTTATATGAGTTCAGAAGTTACGGCTTTTACTGCTTTGGCTTCCTCCTGTGCCGCAAGAGCTTTCAATGCGTCGGCTTCCTTCTGTGCTTCCGCGGCGGCTTCCTCCAGGATCTTACCTCCTGAATCTTTTGCTGTCTGCATGCGCAGAGCTTCCTGCTCTTTTGCCTGGACAGCAGCCTTTTCCCGAATCTCACGGGCTTCTTCTTTTGCCTTGGCAACAAGCTCTTCGCTCTGCTCCTGGGCTTCCCTCAGAATCGCCTCTGCCTGGGCTTCCGCTTCTTTCACAGCATGAACTGCTTCCTGAACCACTCAATCACCACCTGTTCTTTCTCAATTCATGTAAATTATTTCTTTACACATCCCTTAAATATTAGCATTTTCTCAATTGATAGTCAATGTGCAAATCCGTAATTTTGCCTGATATCCGCCCAATTTATGCGATAGTTTTTTATATTAAGCGTCAATTGGTTTACTATAATTTATTAATTGTAAGAATTTATATAATTTTCTATTATTTTACATCCTTTTTTGTTATCTGCCGCGGTATTGTCTACGTTTCTATAAATGCCCCTTGTATCCGTATCATACCTAAAAATTTCATATTTTCTTGTATTTCATCAAAAAAGTATGCTATGATTAAAACCAGCCGGTTATCCGGCAATTTATGGGAAAGATGTGAGGAGTGAATACGATGCTGCAAATAATTACGGACATCAATACTGCGGTCAATAACCTTGTGTGGGGAATCCCGGCTATGGTCTGCATTATTGGTGTGGGACTTTATCTTAGCTTACGCACCCGTTTTATCCAGTTCCGCAAGTTCGGCCATACGTTCCGGGTAACTATCGGAAAGATTTTTGCCAAATCCGGCGCAGCCGAGGGCGCGGTTACACCCTTCCAGGCCGTATGTACGGCTCTTGCCGCTACGGTAGGCACGGGGAATATTGCCGGTGTTGCCGGCGCTATTGCCATCGGAGGTCCGGGAGCGGTGTTCTGGATGTGGGTTTCTGCATTGCTTGGTATGTGTACGAAGTTTTCCGAGGTTACTCTGGCCGTGCATTTCAGGGAGAAGAATCAGCACGGCGACTGGGTAGGCGGTCCGATGTACTATATTAAGAACGGCTTGGGGCCTAAGTGGAGATGGCTGGCCGTGGTGTTTTCCGTCCTTGGTATTCTGACGGTTTTCGGTACGGGAAATGCGACTCAGGTGAATACGATTACCACGGCGATTAATACGGCTCTTTTGAATTATAATGTTATTTCTTCCGATTCCGTTCATACGGTTAATCTGGTGATCGGAATTGTGATTATGGTTCTGGTTGCTATGATTCTCTTAGGCGGCATCAAGCGGATCGGCCGGGTTACGGAACGTCTGGTTCCTTTTATGGCTGTGTTCTATATTATCCTGGCTATCGGCGTGATTGCGGTACATATTGAGAATGTTCCCGGTGTTTTTGCCGCTATTTTTCAGGGGGCCTTTGCTCCTTCTGCCGTTACGGGCGGTGTTGTGGGAACTATGTTTTTAAGTATGCAAAAGGGCGTTTCCCGGGGTATTTTTTCCAATGAGGCCGGTCTTGGTACGGGATCGATTGCTCATGCGGCGGCGGATACGGATGATCCGGTGAAGCAGGGGTATTTCGGTGTTTTTGAAGTGTTTATGGATACGATTATTATCTGTACCACTACGGCTTTGGTTATTCTGTGCAGCGGCGTGCCGGTGGGCTACGGGTCTGCGGCGGGCGCGGAGCTGACTATCAGCGGATTTACGGCTACTTACGGGAATTGGGTGTCTATCTTTACGGCGGTGGCTCTCTGCTGCTTTGCTTTTTCTACGATACTTGGATGGGGGCTTTATGGGACGCGGTGTATTGAGTTCCTGTTCGGGTCTAAGGCGAATAAGCCCTTTATGCTGGTGTATTCGGCAGTCGCGATTGTGGGGGCTACCGTGAATCTGGGGCTGCTGTGGAGTATTGCGGATACTTTTAACGGATTGATGTCGATTCCCAACCTGGTTGCTTTGTTCCTGCTTGGCGGGACTATTGCGAAGCTTGTGAAAGGGACGGATGGGAAGTAAGGCAAGGCTGCTTTCAGGATTGTGTTGTTTTGAAGATGGGTGGATATTTATATTTGAAGAGTTTGGATAGTTGGATAGCCGCGGTGTTTTTTGGAATGCTGCGGCTTTTTATTTGTGTTTGTATATGCCTGGGGGCTGCGGGTCAGACGGACATGGCCCGGGCTGCCCTCGCAGGCCTAAGTGTTCATCTTGTGCCGGCATGTTCATTTGACTGTGCCAGGATGTCGGTATTGTGAGTCGCTTCTTTGCTGAAATATATTTAAATAAATTTAAAGAGCATCAAATTATTTCTGTTGTTTTTTCTTGTTTTTCCCATTTCTGCGTATTATAATATTACTGTTCATGTATTAAAAAATATGCTGTCGGCGAGGGAGTAAACGGCGGTATAGAAAGTTTCTTTTTTTAATATGCGCGTCAAAGCGACTTTACCTTTTGGCGCTATTGCGCAGCGATTTTAAATAGTAGGAGGAAAAAGCCATGCCGGTTATGAATGTAATCAAGAATGAGGCATACGGCAATATGCTTTGTGCCAAGATTCCATGCGAGGACTTTAATATCGGTTCTCAGCTCATTGTGGCGGAGTATGAAGAGGCATTGTTTGTAAAGGACGGTGTAATCGAGGAGATCTTCGGGCCGGGAAAGTACACGCTGAACACAGAGAACTACCCGTTTCTTACAAAGCTCGTGTCAAAGCTTCTGACAGGAGGCGTAAGCGCCTACAGCTGCAAGGTATATTATATCAACAAGTCTCATCACCTGGAATTAAAATGGGGAACGCCCATGCCCATCCGCTGCATTGACCCCGTATGGGGAATTGAAACGCACGTCCAGGGGCGGGGAGCCTATTCCGTAGTCGTGAAAGACGGCAAGAAGTTCTTTGTAAAAATGGTGGGCGCCAATGAGGCGGCAGCGGAATCGGATATCATCAAGCAGTTTAAGACAGCATTTCTGCAGAATATAACAGATCAGCTCTTTGAATACTTAAACGGAGCGGAGACAGAGGTCATCGTTACCTGCAACCGGAAGAACGCCCTGGCTCAGACCCTGACCCCGATCCTGAACCATGTTCTGGATGAGTATGGCCTGGAGTTGGTGAACTTCTATATTGAGAATCTGGAGATTCCGGAAAAGGATGATTCCATGCAGCGTATCCGCGAGATGCGTATTCAGCGGCAGGAGCGGCAGTTCGAGCGTGAGCAGACGATGGCGGATCAGCGCCTGGAATTTGGCATGCGCCAGGAGAGCGCGGTGGCGGACCGTTTTGTATCCGGCCAGAAGGCGCAGTCCGATTACGAGCGGATGAAGATTCGGGATCAGGACGGCAACAACGGCTGGGCAAGGCAGGAGGCCGCGGAGATTATGAAAACAATGGCGGAGAATCCGGACGGCAGCAGCAACATTATGGCAGAGATTGGAATGGGCCTGGGAATGGGACGGGCCATCGGCAACGCGGCCGAGGATATGTTTGCCAACCTGAATGCGCCGGGAGGAACAGGCGGACAGAAAACCATCATTTGTCCTGCCTGCAATGCGGCGAATCCCGAGGGCACCAAGTTCTGCGGAAACTGCGGCGAATCCCTGGCGCCGAAAGCCAACATCTGCGCCAACTGCGGAGCTGAGGTGGCGCCCGGCATGAAATTCTGCGGACAGTGCGGAACACCTGTAGCGCCTGTAGTAAAGCACTGTACCAACTGCGGGACCGAGCTTGCTCCTGATGTAAAGTTCTGCGGAAACTGCGGAACAAAGGTAAATTAGTAGGAGGAATCCGGAATGAATAAAAAAATGACAAAGCTGGCAGGGGCCGTCGTGTTCCTGATTCTGATTAATATAGGCCTGTTTTCCTTGGCCGCCATAAAGCTTACATCTTTTTGGATAAGCTGGATCTTTATACATATTGCATTTCTCATATTTGCCGGAATCCTGATCTTCAGCGCGCCGGAGCAGAGAAAGCTTAAGTTTGCCTATTCCGAGACGGCGGTAGCGGCCTATTATTTCATTATAGAGCTGATCGCAGGCTATGTGCTGCTGACATATTTTGTATTTATGCCCGTGATATCTTTTGTGATACAGACGGTGATTCTTGCGGTATTTTTGATCGCCTTCTTTATGCTGAAAGGAATGAACCGCGACATAGACCGGAAGGAAGACGCGGCAAAGGCTGATCTGCGTCAGTTCCAGGCCATACTGGAATTTATGAAGGATGTGCAGAGTCAGGTAGACTACAGCGCTCCCTATAAAAAAACCATACAGCACGCCTACGACGCCATCAGCGGCTCCCAGGTAAAATCCTCCCCCGCCGTATATGAGGTGGAAAAAAACATCTGGGACCTGATCGGCCAGTTAAAAAAAGAAGTCGCAGCGGAAAATGAGGAGCGCATAAACGCCCTTTGCCGCGACATCGAGAATCAGACGGCAGAGAGAAACCGCCGTCTCCGGTTGGAGCGCTAAAGAAGATAGTTTCCGACAGAGAGAAATATACAAAAGGAGAATATACAAATGAACAATACATCTTATCCCTGGTACTTATCATGGCCGGCAATTATTGTCGTTTTCATCTTTTTCTGGCCGGCGGCCATCGTTTTAATTTATCTGAGAACCCAGAGCACAAAGGGAGGCGCGTTTGCGGCGGCGTCCAACAAAAAAATTTATATGATTCTGGGCGGCGTCCTGATAGTATTCGGCCTGCTGCGCTTCAAAAACTCCGTTCCAATGGCACTGTTTCTGATTGTGGGCGGCGCCGCGATGATTTATTATGCGAATACACTGGCAAAAAAAGCCTCCAGAAATAAGAGCTACATCGATCTTCTTGTAAATCAGGGAGAAACCAGTATCGACAAGGTTGCTAACATGCTGAATGTAAGGTATGATATAGCCCTGAAGGAGATAAAAACCATGAAGTCTCTTGGTATCCTGAAGGGGGCCAATATAGACGAACAGACCCGCAGCGTATCCATTACAAACGTTCAGAACGCGGCGGGAGAGATCACCGGCATGGTAAGTTCCGTCACGGACGCCCTCTTGGGAGGCGCTTCCACCGCAGCCGCATCCGGAGCCGCGGAAACCGTAGAAGGCGCATGCCCCGGATGCGGAGCAAAATATACGGGACCAAAGGGAAGCACCGTAACCTGCAGCTATTGTGATGCCACATTCGTACTGCATTAAGCCGAATACCGCACAGGAAATAAAAATAAAACAGGGGTCCGTCTCAAAAGTAAATATCCGCGAAAAGCAGACGGCCCCCCGAATGGGAGAAACAAATGGACATATTTAATAAAGCAAAGGAATCCCTGAGCGCAGCCGGAAAGGGCTTCACCCAGAAGGCCAGCGACGTATCCGGACTGGCAAAAGTAACCATGAAAATCAAAGAGGAGGAAAAACAGCTTGACCAGTCCTTAAAAGAACTGGGAACCCTCCTGTTCAACCAGTACAACGAAGAGTCAAAGCAGCTTTTCCCTCAGCAGTCGGAAAACATCCGTCAGCTTTACGCCGCGCTTCAGCAGGATCGGGAAGAACTGGCCTATCTGAAAGGAAAAAAGATATGCCCCAACTGCGGCGCGGAACTGGACGGCGACGTACAGCGCTGTACAAGCTGCGGCATGAACGTAGAAAACGTAGTAAGGCCAAGCCGGATCCAGGCATACTGTCAAAGCTGCGGCGCCCAGCTAACCCCAGGCTCCAGATTCTGCAACAACTGCGGAGCAAAAATAGAGTAACCCCGTTCGCTGTTCACGGCCTCCTCCGTATGACAGACAAAAGCCATACGAAGGAGAAAAAAGCAGCAAACCCGTGTGTTCGAAACCATCCTAATCAAATACAAAAAATCATTTTCCGAACCGCATAAAAGAACAAGAGTCGCCCCTCTTCCCCGTCCATTCCCCCAAAAAATATTTAAAGAGATATATTTTAAGACAAAAAAGAACTTGATTTTCTTCTATAAAGTAGTAAAATAGAATTTACAGGAAACAAAAGCATATGGGCTCGTGGCTCAGTTGGGAGAGCGCCGCGTTCGCAACGCGGAGGCCGAGGGTTCGAATCCCTTCGGGTCCATTTTTTGTATACATTTGGAAGCATAGCTCAGCCGGGATGAGCGTTCGCCTCACACGCGAGAGGTCATGGGTTCGAGCCCCATTGCTTCCATATACCATAGGAAATCCGCAGACGTTTAGACTCTGTGGATTTCTTGCTTCTATCATATAAATCACCCAAAATAATTGCACTACTCCCGAACAGCAAACACATAATCTCCGGAGCCAAGCTCGCATATATATTCGCCATCTAATTTTCGGCAAGGCGCCTGGTTTTTCACAAGCTCACTTCCCTTTAGCCTTACCTCTGCTTTTGTATTCACAGGAATTGTCATATGATATTCTACCGTATCCCCCTCACGTTTCCATCCGCTCACAATTCTCCCATGCATACTTTCATAGGTAAATTCCGCCATATCCAGTTTCTTTCCCTGTTTCGGACAAATTCGGAATCTTCCATACCCCGGCTCTTCCTCACACAGCTTCAGACCGGTAATATCACGATAACTCCATTCCGCCACAGAACCATATGCATAGTGGTTAAAAGAATTCATTCAGGGATTCCACAGAGTTCCGTCCGGCGGATTCCGTCCAAATGCTCCCAGACAGTAGTCGCCCCCTGTGTGACCTGATACATCCAGGAAGGATACTCCTTTTCTATCAAAACTCCGCTTTATCAAGAGTCGCCGTTAAATTCCCGTCCTTCAATACGGTAACGGCGTCACTTTTCTCCATAACCTCATCAATATCATGTGATATAAACAGTACGGAACCGCCCTCCTGACAGAGCCGTTCCATCAGAGAATAGAGAAGATCTCTTCCCTGCCTTGACAGCGCCGTGGTAGTCTCATCCACAATGAGAAGCTTCGGAGCCATGTAAAATGCCCTTGCAATCTCAATCAGCTTCACCTCTCTTCTTTCTTTGGTATTACGATATCGCAACAATACACAAACGGCCAGGCCGTTATCCTGCAGGAATATGTATTATGATGTGCCCTTGGATATAAAATAATGGAAATAAGGTCTTAAGGAAATGAAAAAAACTTTTATTTTGTGTAATATTCTTTTATGGCATAAAAAAGGAGCCGCTGCGCAACTCAGACAGCAAGCCCTCACTTCTTTTAACAGTCATTTATAAATAAGATCCAAAGAAGCTGCCGCTACAGCACGACAGCTCCTTATACCGCGTCTAAACATTCGTCAAATCATCATCTTTCATACAAAGATGCACTGCGCTTAGCTTAAACGTCTGCGGCAAGGCAAGAATATTCGGATTCTCGCCAACATACTTTCTCTTCGCATCCTCCAGAGCTTCCTCAAAGGTTCCGCGGGTCTTAAGCCCCATCCCCCTTGCAATCCCCGGTTCCTGGGCGCCTACAATATAGATCGCACTCGTATCCATCTCCGCAATGTGGCCGCAGGACATCATAGAGAAACCATGAAAGGGATGGAACGCATTCGCAAAGCGATACTTACGGATATATTCTTCATTCGTAGCAAAATATTCCCCATAACGGTTCAAATCCGGCAGAACGTTCATATAATCGTGCTGGAACATCTCATACAGCTCACGCAGATAAGGCCAGCGCTCATCATGGAAGTACCCGTTGCAGACAGAAGAGCAGATAATGACACACCGATCGCTCATTACTCTCTTGTGACGAATCACCTGGGCCGAAAGCGCCTGCATCAATTGGATGGGGTTTGTCCCCATTCCATCGCCGTAATGAAAGTTCTGCGGCATTCCAAATACCATCACATCATATTTTTTCTCAGCAAAGGGTACATAAGTACGCTTATTTGCCATAACCCAGGACTTGGGCTGCATAACGGCCGCATAGCCAGAATTAACTTCTATCTGACGGGAATATGTGTCCAGTACCGCATCGCAGCAGAAGAATGGATGCCCCATTTTTTCTTCCATGAGCATACCGATCTCGTCAAACTTCGTGCGCATCAGGCTGTGCCCGGACACCGGTGTAAAGTCCGCACGGTGCATCACATCCGGCACATGATGGCTGGCAATGGAACGCCAATGGGTAATTCCTGTTGCGCAGTGCTTGTAGCCTCCCGAATAGCCGCCGTAGGGATTCCCCTGGGTATGGCCAATCAGAATCGGGATGTCGCAGTCAAACACATACTTGTTCATCAGCACCCGATCTCCCCGGGCCGTACATCCCAAATCCACCAGATGCTCATAATCCTCCGAATCATGGCTTGTAATCTGATGGGACCAGTAAAATTCATTGAAAAGCTCTTCTCCTAAAATCTGCTTTGCTTCCGTTACCGTTGTCCTCGGATGAAGCCCATTGGAAAACAAAAGAAGAATATCCTTCTTCTCCACACCGGCCGCATACAGTTCATCTACAATCAGGCGGATGGAAACCTTCCGGTGGGAGGTCGGCTGACAGCCGCCCTTCACAATATCGGGAATCACAATCACGGCCGTGCTGCCCTTGTGAGCCAGCTCGGACAAAGGCTTCATTCCCATCGGATTGCAAATGGATTCCCTTGTCTTTTCCACAATCTGATCCTCCGGAATGTACGGCGGATCGGGAACTGTTTCCCCTGGAATAAATACATCCGTAGTGTCCGGAAGCGTTGCGGACATTAAACCGTTTCCATATTCAAAATCAAGTTTCATCAATTTTTCCTCACTTTCCTAAATAGGTATGTATGATTTCCAGATATTCGTCCGGATAAAAGCCAATCTCACCGCAAAAGCGCGTCAGTGCAATCAGCCCTCCGTCGATCTCCGGAATGGAAGCCAGCATTTTTGCATTATCCGTCTTAAGTCCTCCTCCATACACCACATCAATTCCCTCTGCTGTCTCTTTAATAAATCGGGCAATTTTTGTAATATAAGGCTTATCCGCCGGCGTCTTGCCCGGCCCGATGGACCAGATTGGTTCATAGCCGATCACCACCTTGGACTTGTCAACTCCCTCAAGGCCAATGCGAAGCTGCTCGCCCAGAACTTCCTGCCAGCGCTCTTGCTCCTCGCTCTTCTCCCCAATACAGTAAAGAACCTTTAAACCTCTGGAAATTGCCAGCTTGATTTCCTCATTCAAAATACGGTTGACTGCCTTTGTATCACAGACTCCGGCTTCCGCCAGAATCCCCATCTTATCGTTCCGCTCCTCACAGTGACCGATCAGAACCGCCTCCGCTCCCATAGCCGCTGCTGCCGCCGCCGGACAGTTTGTCGTAAAAGCGCCGAAACCATTTGCTCCCGTATCCAGACGGTAAACTCCCTGGCAGCCGATGCGTACAGGGCTGCCTTCACTTTTGGCAGCTATTGCCGGTATTAAATGAGCCTCCGGAAAGAATTGTACAAACTCCGCCTCCTCCGAAGCATATTGTTTCAAAGCCTCCTGGGTATTGGTTACAATATAGCGGCCCCAATCCGCAATGGGAGCAATCCGGTTCACGCCCCCCAGTTCCGCCGGAACATCAAAACGTTTCAAATTCAAATATAAATGTTTCATCACATACACCTATCCTTATTATTTATTGCGAACCATTCCGTGACCATGATCATCATTTGTAAAATAGGCATTCGCTCCATGCTTGCGATAGAAATGCTTATCGCTCATAGCCTTGGGGATGGGCTTCCAATCCGGTTCAATCGCCAGCATATGAACCGCCATCTTACAGATTTCTTCAAGCACCACAGCCTTATGAACCGCATCCCAGCAGTCCGCTCCCCAGGTGAAAGGACCATGATTAATGGAGAGAGCTGCGGGCACTTCAGCCGGATCTATGTTATGTTCCCGGAAATACTTCACAATAGCCATTCCCGTATTCCACTCATAATTATGAATAATCTCCTCCTCGGTCAGAGCTTCAACACAGGGCACCGCCCCTGCAAAATAATCGGCATGGGTTGTACCGAAGCAGGGCACCTCCCGGTGAAGCTGCGCCATAACCGTTGCGTAGGTGGAATGTGTGTGGACAATTGCATTGCAGGCGGGGAAGTTCTCATATAATGCCCTGTGAATATCCAGATCTACCGAAGGATTCAGCGGATTCTTCTCTCCCGGAACCTTGCCGCCCTCCAAATCTACGACACTGACATTTTCCACAGTCAGTTCATCATAAGGGATTCCCACAGGCTTAATCACAATCAGCGCGCGCTCTCTGTCAATAGCGCTTACATTCCCCCATGAGTACAAAACCACATGGCGCCTGGGAAGCTCCTTATTGGACTCCACCACCATTTCTTTCAATTCCTGTATTGTCATATGCTTATACCTCTCTTTGCGCCTTCCTATATGCCCGGTAATTGTTCCTTAAACTCTCGTTTTTATCAAACAGTGTAAAATATCCGCCCACAATCACATCGGCTCCGCACTCCATGCACTTCATAGAAATAGGGATATCCGCTCCGCCGTCCACTTCAATCCGTACCGGCTTCTCTCCTATAAGGCTGCGCAGCCGGCGGATCTTTTCATAAGTATGCGGCAGAAAGCGCTGTCCCGAAAAGCCCGGCTCTATTGCCATCAGCGTTACGCATGAAAGATACGGAAGCAGATCCCCAAGAACCTCCACCGGCGTTGACGGATTTAACGCTGCCGCCGCTTTCATACCGTTGTCTTGAATCTGCTGGCACAGCCGAAACGGATTCGCTGTCGTCTCATAATGAAAGCAGTAATAATCCGCGCCCAATTCCGCAAAAGGCTTTACAAAATCCATCGGATGCACACTCATCATATGCGCATAGAGGGGCGCCTCGGCAATCCCCCGAACTGCGCGTATAATGTCTGTTCCAAATGCAAAGTTCGGAACAAAGCAGCCATCCATCACGTCTATATGAAACCAGTCAATTCCCATCTTATCCAAATCCATAATGGTCTGTTTCAGCTCAATCTGATCTGCGCAAAGCAGAGAGGGTGAAATATGATACATCCTACTTGCTCCTCCATTCTAGTTTTCCAGCGCTTTATGCCGTACCCCCGGCTGCTGCCGGTTATCCAAAATCCATCACAACCTTCATATTGACCCCGCGGTTTGCAACCGCAAAGTCCATCATTTCCTGTGCCTGATCAAAGGAAAATCTGGCCGAGATAAAGCCCTGGGTATAGACCTTCCCGGCCGTAATAAGCTCTGCGGCCTTTAAGAAATCTTTTTCCGTATATGTAATATTTCCATACACATTCAGCTCATTGCGCTGTATCGTTGCTACGTCAATCAACACTGGCTCCGAATAGTTTCCTACAATCACGATATCCGTCGTTTTTCCTGCCAGCTCAAGAATCTGCGGCAATACGGCCTTCGCTCCGACACAATCAATAATCACATCGGGAAATGTGCCGAATGCCTCCTGCGCCACTTCTGTCAAGGTGCGCCCGCTGCTGTTCAGGCAAACGGAAATCCCCGAACGCTTTGCCATTTCCACCTTATCCTCACTCAGATCACAGATACACACGGATTCTGCGCCAAGGAGCATACAAGCCTGAGCCGTAAAGTTTCCAATGGTACCGGCTCCCGCTACCAATACACGTCTGCCTTCCGCCTTTCCGCGCACGGCCGCATGGACGCCCACTGCAAAGGGTTCTATCAAAACAGCCTCATCCGGCGAACATTCTTCCGCAATGGGATACACAAAACGCTTGTCAATGGAAAACAATTCCGCCCCAAGGCCATCCGACTGCACTCCAAGGCAGTTAAAATCCTCGCATGCATTCTCATGTCCTCTTTCACATGCATAGCAGCGCCCGCAGTTTATAATCGGCCGGATGGTTACCCGGTCTCCTGCTTTTACGTGATCTACACCGCTGCCCGTCTCTGCAACTCTGGCAACTCCTTCATGGAACGGCGTAACGGGAAACCGCATATACCGGTTTCTTCCCATGAACACTTGGATATCTGTTCCGCAGACGCCGATCCGCTCCATCCGAAGCAGCACTTCATCCGCTTTGCAGGAGGGAGCCTCACACTCTCTGATTTTTGCACATTGTGGAGAATCAAAAATGATTTTTTTCACAGTTATCCCTTCTTCTCAATTATTTTCTTTGAAGCTTCGGCAATCTTCCCGGCTGTTAAACCATAGCGCTCCGCCAGATCCTCCGGCGTGCCGGAGCGTCCGAACTGATCCTGGATTCCAACAAATTCTACGGGCGTGGGACAGTTTTTCGCCAGCACCTCCGCCACGGCGCTTCCCATTCCGCCCATTACATTGTGATCCTCTACCGTCACGATACAGCCTGTTTTCTCTGCAAACTTACAAATCAATTCCGCGTCTATGGGCTTGATGGAGGCCATATCAAGAACCGCCGCATGGATTCCCTCCGCCTCAAGAAGCTTTTGCGCCTCACAGCACCTGGATACCATATCTCCAATGGCAATGAGTGTTACATCTGTGCCGTCGCAGATTACCTGGCCTTTTCCTATGGCAAAGTCAAGCGTTCCCTCTTTGTAGACCTCGGGACTTCCCAGTCTGCCGAAGCGCAGATAGACCGGTCCCTCATACGCAAGGGCCGCTTTCACACAGGCGTAAGTCTCCTCCTTGTCACAGGGGCACAGAACCGTCATATTGGGAATGGCACGCATCAGAGCTATATCCTCAATACATTGATGACTTCCTCCGTCGGCGCCAATCAGCACGCCTCCGTGTGTGGCTCCGATTTTTACATTGCAATTGGGATAGGCAATGCCATTGCGGATCTGATCGTAGGCACGCCCGGCCGCAAAAGCCGCAAAGGTGCTTGCGAACACCGGAACCCCGCAGGTTGAAATGCCTGCTGCAAAATCCATCATATTCCCCTCTGCAATCCCCATATTCAGAAACCGTTCCGGAAATTTTTTTGCAAAATGTACTGTCTGGGTGGCTTTCGACAAATCTGCGTCCAGTACAAAAAAATCACAGGTTTCTCCGATATCAGCCAATGCCTGGCCGTAAGCCTCTCTGGTTGATAACATTCTTTTTGCACCTCCTTATGCATTCAGCTCTTTCATGGCTGTCTCATAATCTTCATCTGTCACCGGGGCGCCATGCCATCCCGCCTGATTTTCCATAAAGGATACACCCTTCCCCTTTACCGTTTTACAGATAACAAAGGTTGGCGTCTCCGTATTCTTTCCTGCCTGCTCTAAGGCGTCACAGAGATCCTTTACATCATGACCGTCGGCTTCCAGAACCTTCCATCCGAAGGCTTCCACCTTTTCCCGAATCGGATACACGGACATTACCTGATCCACCTGGCCGTCAATCTGCAGATTGTTATTATCCAGAAGGACCGTAAAGTTGGAAAGCTTATAGTGGGCCGCCGCCATCAGCGCTTCCCACACCTCGCCTTCCTGCATTTCTCCGTCTCCAAGGATGCAGAAAACGCGAAAGTCCTTTCCGCTTCTCTTTGCATAGCAGGCCATTCCGGCCGCCGCAGAGATTCCCTGTCCCAGCGATCCGGTAGACATATCCACACCGGGCACCTTCTTTCTGTCCGGATGTCCCTGTAGCGGACTGTCAATCCCCCGAAGGGTACGAAGCAGATCCTTTGAAAAATATCCTCTCTCCGCCAATGCCGCATAATAGGCCGGAGCTGCATGTCCCTTGGAAAGAACAAAGCGATCTCTTCCCGCTTCATTGGGATCGGACGGTTCCACATTCATCTCATGAAAATAAAGAACACTCAGCATTTCTGCTATGGACAGCGATCCGCCAGGATGCCCCGAGCCTGCACAGTGCAGACTCTCCACCACATCCACCCGGATGTTATGCGCCATAGCCTCCAATTGTTCCACCGAATACTTCAGTCTCATACATCAAGCCCTCCTACTTTTTAATCATATCCATAGACGGCATACCCAGGGCGCTCCAGCCGCCGTCCACAAATAAAGTCTGGCCCGTAATGTAGCTGGATTCATCCGAGCCAAGAAATGCAACTGCATCCGCAATCTCTGACGGCGCCGCAAGGCGTTTAAAGGGAACTGCCGCATGAATCTGATTTTCAGAAACAACACCCAGCCGGTAGCCGTCCTGTACCATATTTGTAAGAATCCATCCCGGAGCTACGGCATTGACACGGATTGCCTTCTTTTCTCCCCGATCCTCCGCCCACTCAGAAGCAAGAACAGCTGTCATGGCATTGACTCCGCCCTTGGAGATAACATAGGGGGCGCGCCCCGGTGTTGTCTGGGTAGAGGTGCCGGAAGATATGTTGATAATCGCTCCGCCGTTGCCTCCCATCAGAAGCGCCGCCTGCTGACAGCAGAAGAATACGCCTTTCAGATTTACATTCATCAGCTTGTCCCAGTTTTCTTCCGTAAATTCCTTTGAGGGGCAGCGGATCTGGATTCCCGCATTGTTCACCTGCACATCAAGCCTGCCAAAGCGCTCTTTTACCTTTGCAAAAGCTTCTTTAATATTGTCTACGCTTGTTACATCCATAGAAAAGGCATAGGTTTCAACGCCAAATTCCTCTTCCAGCTTCTTTGCGGATTCCTGCGCAAGCTCTTCCCGGATATCCCCGATTACAATTTTTGAACCCTCTGCCGCAAATTTTTCAGCCATAGCATAGCCAAGTCCCCTTGCACCGCCTGTAATAAATACAACCTTATTCTTTAAATTTTTCATATCCTTCTCCTATCAAAAGTCGCTGCGCGACAGCACTAAAGGGTAAAGCCGTTTCGACACACCTGTAATGAGAGAAACTTTTATTCGAAAGGGTTCTCATAAAAGTTCCTCTCGTGCGCCTTTGCGACTTTACTTAGTCGCTGCGCGACAGCATTACTTACCACCATTTAATCATGTCCGTAATTTCTTTTCTTATTTTAATAAACTCCGGATCGGAAACCTTTCTGGGTCTCGGCAGATCCACATTAATATTTGCCTTGATATTGGCCGGCTTGTTTGACAAAATCAATACTCTCTCCGCAAGGTAAGTTGCTTCCTCCAGATTGTGAGTGATAAACAGAACCGTACTTCCCGTGGCCTGCCACAGACGGATTACCTCATCCTCCAGGTAATAGCGCATCTTTATGTCCATCTGCCCATAAGGCTCATCCATCAAAAGCAAATCCGGATTCAGGGCGAAAGCCCGGCCGATTACAACTCTTTGCTCCATGCTCACAGACATCTCATGAGGATATGCATTGCGGTATTTTTCAAGCCCCAGAAGCCCGATAATCTTCTCGCTTTGGGCGGCAATCTCTTCGCTTGATTTCTTCTTAATGCGCAAGCCATATTCAATATTCTGCTGCGCCGTCAGCCAGGGAAAGGCCGAAGGCTCCTGGAATACAAAGGAAATGCTGTGCTTCTTCGGGTCTGCCGGTTCTCCGTCAATGAGAATTTCTCCCTCCGTAGGATCAATCAGCCGGGTCAAAAGATTTAAAAAGGTAGTTTTTCCACAGCCGGTAGGTCCCACGATGCAGACAAACTCACCCTTTTTGATGTTAAATGAAATGTCGTTCAATACCAGCAAATCACCGAAACGTTTTGTCAGATGATTTACCTGGACCTTAATTTCCTGATTTTCCATGATATTCCTCCTGCCTACAACGCTAAATCGGTATTTGCCTCTATCGCTTCGCGGATACGCAAAAATTCCGTGTCCACATAATCACGCGGCCTGGGAAGCGCGATATCATAGACCTCCTTCACCGTCGCCGGGCATGCGCTCAGCACGATAATTCGATCCGCCAGATATACGGCCTCCTCAATGTTATTGGTTACAAATATAACGGTTCTCTTCTCCTGTTCCCAGATACGCAAAATCTCCTCTTCCATCTGGTAGCGCGTCTGAGCATCCAAGGCTCCGAAAGGCTCGTCCATCAGCAGCACCTGCGGATTGTTGCAGTAAGCCCGGGCAATTCCCACGCGCTGCTTCATACCGCCGGACAGTTGCTTTGGAAGGGAATTTTCAAATCCGTTAAGCCCTACAAGATCAATCAAATACTGTGCCCGCTCTCTTCGCTCTGCTTTGGGCACTCCCTTAAGCTCCAGGGGCATTTCCACATTTTCCATTACTGTTTTCCACGGAAAAACCGCGGTTTTCTGAAATACAAAGCCAAGATCTGTGGCGTCGCTGTCGATAAATTCTACCTTACCCTCCGTAGGCGTCTCTAAGCCGCTCACCATATTCAGAAGGACGGTCTTGCCGCACTGTCCCGGGCCGAGGAGTACAAGAAACTCGTTCTTATAAACATCGATTGTCACATGATTCACTGCTTCAAAAATCATCTTCCGGGATGCAAAGGATTTCGATATATTTTCCAGGTGAACCTTTACTACTCTTTGCTCATCCATCCGCACAACTTCCTTTCGATCAATGTAAATACCGCACTTAACAGCGCACCCACAACGCCAATCAAAATCATAGCAACCATAATCAACGCAACGTCATAGCTGTCCCGGCCTCTGTTAATCAGGAATCCAAGTCCCGATTTACTTGAAAGCATTTCTGCCGCCACGACAACCATCCATCCGGAACTGATTGCAATCTTAATACCGGCAAGTATGGCCGGCATTGCCGCCGGAAACACAACATGGCGAAGCATCTGTGCCGTATTGGCTTTATAAATCTTTCCCACTTTCAGATACATATCTTCCACCAGCGCGACGCCGGACATGGTATTCATAACAATTGGGAAAAACGCCCCGATAAACACCAGCAGTACTTTTGGAAACTCTCCGATTCCGAACAATAAGATAATCAATGGTATCCAGGCAATGGGCGGTATCGGCCTAAGAGCCATCAGAATCGGATTAATTGCCGCACGCACCTTTTTATTCCATCCCATAAAAAGCCCAATCCCCACTCCTAAGATGATGGCTGCAATCAGCGCCAGCACAACCCTCTTCAAGCTGGCCAGAACATGGCCGAGAATAGAAATCTTCATAACCGGCTTCTCAATCAGCCGAATGAGCCGCTCAATTGTTGCCATAGGTGTCGGAAAGAAATCCGGCTTGCTGTTCGACACCAGAAACCAGACTGCAATCAGCCCAAGAATGGACAGAGCAGACAGCAGCATATCCCGCGTTTTTATCTGATTCTTTTTCATGCTCTGCTCCTCCATTTCACAACGTGATTTTCTAATTTAGACAGCAGTGTTGTAAGGATGGCTCCAATTACACCGATTGTCAGCATACCCACAATAATGACATCCGGCCTTACCAGAGAACGCCCCTGCTGTATCATATACCCCAGACCTGCAGTTGCCGCCAGCAATTCGGAAGCAACTAATGTAGACCATGCATTTCCAAGCGCCACCTGTATGCCTGTAAAGGCCAGCGGCATCGCGTAATTTCTGCTGACCGTCCAGAATACTTCCCAGTTGGAAGCGCCCGAGGTCTTGGCCACATTCAGATAAACTACCGGCGTCAGCTTTACCCCCGTATAGGAATTGATAACGCAGGGAACAAAGGCCGCCAAAAAGATAATAAATGCCTTCGCTGTCGTACCCACTCCCAGCCAGATAATAGAAAGGGGAATCCAGGCAATCGGCGGAATCGGGCGGACAATCTCAAAAATAGGAGATACCAATTTGTCAAAGGTATGGTAATACCCCATGATAAGTCCCAACGGCACACCAATAATCACGGCTGTTAAGTACCCCACAAGCACCAGGCGCAGGCTTGTAATAATATGGACGCCAAGCACGGCTCCGTCCGGCTTCGGATCTGTCAGCTTCTGTAAAAATGTCTCAACTACCATAGTAGGCGCACAAAGATATTTGCTGTCAATCCAGCCGGCACGGACAGCCAGTTCCCAGAGACATAAAAATACCAGTACGCTGACTGTCGAGATAAGTAAAAGCTGCCTTGCTTCCCTTCTCTTGGCCTTCGCTTCTATCTGAATGGAATTTGCTGTCTCAGTGGAAATCTGTTTTGAATTATCACTCATATTCATCTCTCCATTGCAATTACATAACAGGGGGAGGGTTCCCCTCCCCCTGTTATAATGTTACTGTTCACTCTGTGATGCGTAACGTCATGCTTCTGCTTTGCCGCGGACAGTTTTTATTCTACTGTCCGTTCATGTATGCTTCCATAAAGCTTGTGTCCACCATACCGTTCTCACGGAGCGTATTTAAATCTTCCTCGGAAATCTTGCCCTGTCCTTCAAAGAACTCCGCAAACACAAGGAGAATATCATTCGCCTCACAGCCGCCGTCATCTCTTACGGTGAAAAGCTCCTGGTTGCGTTCAACGGATGCATAGGGACGGCTCTCAACCTCTTTGATCGCTGCGGTCTCGCTTAAGCTGATTCCCTGCTCCTCCTCAAAATCATACAGCATTGTAGCCGTACCTTCCGGATCTGCGTTCAGCTCCGTAGCTGCCTGTAAATAAGCTTTCAGATAAGCATAAACGCCGTCCCAGTCATTTTTGATTGCCTCTTCTGTCGCAACTACTACACAGGGCTGGATAATTCCAAGATTTACCGCATTTGCAACCTTTACCCAATCCGTGTCCTCCTCTGCCTGGAATCCAAAGGGTGACCAGAGCGCTACAACATCGCCGGTGCCTGCCTTAAACGCCGCATAGGAATCCGCAACGGAAGTATCTACCAGATTAATGTCATCCTCTGTCAGACCCAGATGCTCCAAAAGGCCAATCAGCATCATATGGCAGGAAGTACCGGTTGCGCAAAGTACGGTTAAGCCTTTCCAATCCTCAGCAGTTCCATAGACGCCCTTTTCATCCGGTGTGCAGCCTGCCAGAGGACTGTCCGGCCGAACCCAGAGATCTACCGTATTCTCATCCGGTGAAGTGTAAGCAATCGCTTTCAGATTGTATCCGACTGCTCCGAGAACAATACCGCCGGTACCTGTTGTACCTACATCCCATGCACCGGATGCGATGGCTTCGTTCTGAACCGGACCGCCGGAATACATATCAACTGTCGTATCCTCACACTTGAAATATCCCTGGTCAATTGCATACACGCTGGCAAGCGCATGAATGTATGGATGTCCGCTGACCTTAATATCATATACCGTATCATCTGCCGGCGTCTCCGCATCCCCGCCTGTCTCCTGGGGCGCATCTGCCGTATCCTCTGCCGCAGGGGCATTGTCCTGGGCCGGCTCTTCCTTTTTACCGCAGGCCGCCATGCTGGTTACCATCGCAACCGCCAACAGTAAAGCAACTAATTTTTTCATCCTTTTCATTTTGTACCCTCCTAATACATTTTTATTGTGTGTTTTTTGTGAGTTTTTTATAAATAAACTCCATTTGCAACTTAAGCATAGTTTATAAATACCACAATTTCAACACAAATTTACCCAAACGTTTGTATACTTGCCTATAGATGCAACCCGTATGCCGCTTGGTTCTTTGCCCGTGGGAATAAAAAAGACTGCCGGAAATCAAATCCGCAGATTTCATTTCGGCAGTCTTTTTTACATACTTATTTCACTTTTTTCTATCCATCAGGCGGTTATTCCCCTGTATCCATTTGCTTTTCAAAGCGATTCCGGAAGATTTTCTTTCAGGATTCGATACATTTCTCTATAGGACTTCCCATGCTTCCCGGCAAGCTCTTTTACACTCTCATATTCCGGATAACATATCTTTTCCCCCTGAAACTCACACACCTTTACCCGGGCTGTCCCATAGGATGTGGAAATCTCCTCTATTCTGCGCTTAAGAATATCCCTTTCCACCCGGCAGCGGCGCACTCCGATGGTTGTCGTCTCCCGAAACAGGATCGTATCCATCTCTCCTATCTGCTCCTCGTCACAAAGTATGGAGAGCCGATACGCCGGCCGGTTTTTCTTCATGTAAATGGGCGTAAAGAATACGTCCCGCGCCCCTGCCTCCAAAAGACATTCCATGCAATAACCCATTATCTCCCCGGAACAGTCGTCCAGATTGGTTTCCAGCATCCAGAGTTCGCCCTCCGTCTCCTCCTCGATCAGCATGGCGCGCAGTATATTAGCCTTGGGAAGCTCTTTCTTTCCGGCTCCCAGGCCCACCTTCACGATGGTGAATTTTTCCGGCTTCTTTCCCTTGGACAAGGCCGCAATTGCAGCTCCGGTGGGGGTCACCATCTCTCCCTGCTGCTCGGTCTGTCTGATATGCAGTCCATGACCGGCCGCAATCTGCACAACCGCCGGAACAGGAACCGGCAATATGCCGTGCTGGCAATGTACATGGCCCTGCCCCTCCCACAGATCGGAGACTACAACCCGGTCTATTCCAAGCTCTTCCATACAGGCCGCAGCAGACACAATATCCACAATGGAATCCACAGCTCCCACCTCATGAAAATGAACCTCCTCCCGGGGGCGGCCATGAACCTTTCCTTCCGCATCCGCTACTATTCGGAACATCTCCTTTGACAGCTCCAGAACCCTCGGTTTCAGACCGGCATTGTCCAGCATGTGCTCAATATCTTTCCAGGTTCGGTGCTCATGGGTATGATGGTGATGAGTATGGGGCTGTTCCTCCTCCAGGATTACATGAAAATCACAGGCATCCACTCCGGACTTTTGTACCCGCCCAATTCGGATTTTATAGCCTTCCAGATGAAGCTGCGCCAATGTATTTCTCAAATTTTCTTCCGTAGCCCCCAGATCCAGTAGCGCCGCCACAGTCATATCACCGCTGATCCCGGAACGACATTCCAGATATAAGGTCCTCTTCTTTTCCATATTTCTTCTCCTATTCCAATCTCTCCCGCACCGCAAGCCGGTTAATCTGCGTTGCTACATAGGCTGCGCCGTAGCCATTGTCGATATTCACTGTGGTAATTCCATTCGCACAGGAATTGAGCATGGTCAGCAATGCCGAAAGCCCATGAAAGCTTGCTCCATACCCCACGGAGGTCGGCACCGCAATCACCGGCACCTCCACAAGCCCTGCCACCACGCCTGCCAGGGCGCCCTCCATTCCTGCAACCGCAATCACACAGCTGGCCCCTTCAAAGGCTTTCATATTGGAAAGCAGCCGGTGAATCCCTGCCACTCCCACATCATAAAGCCGTTCTACCTGTGTGCCGAAAAATTCCGCCGTCTGAGCCGCTTCTTCCGCTACCGGAACATCTGCTGTCCCGCCTGTACATACGACAATTTTCCCTACTCTCTTTTTTTCCCGTTTTTCTACCTTCAATATTCCGGAGACGGGATCGTATACTGCTTCCGGAACCGCCTCCTTTACCGCCGCATATTGTTCCTCGCCGGCTCTTGTTCCAAGCACGTCAATGCCTTTCCCTGCAAGGGTCTGATAGATCCGTACCAAATGTTCCGTTGCCTTGCCGCTGCAGTAAATGACCTCCTCAAATCCCTGGCGCAGCTTTCTGTGATGATCCAGCTTGGCAAAACCCAAATCCTCATAAGGCAGATTCTTTAATTGCTTTTCCGCCTCTTCTATGGTGACGCTCCCTTCCTTTACCTGCTGCAATAATTCTGTCACATTCATATTCGTTCCCGCTCTCTTTTTAATACTTCATTCATACTTCCCATACGATACCCCTGCAGATCCAGTGTTACATAAGAAAATCCTTGCTTCCGCAGCGTTTCGCTGATCTCTCTGCGAAGCTCTGTTTCTGCTGCCTTTGAAAAATCAGAATCCGTCAGCTCAATCCGGGCCAATGTCCCATGTATGCGAACACGGAACTGCCCAAAGCCCAAGCCCTTAAGATACTCCTCTGCCTGCTCCACCATAAAAAGCCTTTCTTCCGTAATAGGCTCTCCATATGCAAAGCGGGAAGCCAGGCAGGCCGCCGATTGCTTATTCCAGGTGGGTAGCCCCCATTCTTTGGATAGCCGGCGAATCTCTGCTTTTGTAAGCCCCGCCTCCTTTAGCGGGCTTAAGACCCCCTGCTCCGCAACTGCCCTGGCTCCGGGACGGTAATCATCGGCGTCATCCACATTGGAGCCTTCGATTACGCAGTGTATTCCTTCTGCTTCTGCGATTGCCCGCAGCTGCTTTAAAATGGCAGTCTTGCAATAATAGCAGCGATCCGGCGGATTCTTGGCAAAGCCGTCTACCTCAAAAGCCGGAAAATCAAATTCTATATGGCGGATTCCCTCAGCTTTTGCCAGCTCTCTTGCCTCCGCAAGTTCCCTTTTTGGAAAAGCGGCGGAGCGCGCCGTCACGGCAAGCGCCTGTTCTCCCAGTACGCGATGGGCGGCCGTCATCAAAAAAGCAGAATCCACACCTCCTGAAAAAGCAATCGCGGCACTCTTTTGTTCTCCCAAATACTGCTCCAGAAAGTGCAATTTTTTATATAAAGCATCCATCGGTTTTCCCGGCTCCTTTCTTTTGACATTTAATCAAATTCTAGCACGCAGGCTGCAAAACCGCAAGAAAAAGGCATTTATTTCACAAGGCTGTCAATGTCACTATATCATAAATCCGCCCTTATTTCCTCAAATTTTACTCAAACGTTTGCTTTATTTTTTCTCTGCTAATTTATCCAATTTTATTGACACATTTCCTATTTTTTTCTATGATAAACACAGATTCGAGTACACTTTGAGCAAAAAAAGAAAGGGAATTTTCATATGACGCTGAAAGAAATTGCGCAAGAAGCCGGCGTGTCCATTTCCACCGTTTCAAGAGTGATTAATCAAAGCAACTCCGGAGCTGCGAGCAAGGAGGTTCAGGATCGCATCTGGGAGATTGTGCGCCGGACGAATTACACACCCAACACCAGTGCGCGGAATCTAAAAGCCGGAAAAACTCCGTCCGGCCAGGCATCTTCCCACTCCATCGCCTGTCTGTTTGCCCGCGAACCGGAGGCCATCACCGATCCCTTCTTTTCCCAGTTGGCACGCAGTATTGAAAAAGAAGCCTTTAAACAGAATTACATTTTGAAGTATTCCTTTACTGCTATTGACATTCAGCATCCCAGCACCTTTCACCTTATTGCTGACAATCATGTAGATGGGGTAGCTATTCTGGGGCGCTGCAACAAGCAGCTTTTAAGCTTTCTGAAAAAGCACTTTAACTATGTGATCTACACAGGGCTCAACAGCCTCAATGCCAAGTATGACCAAGTTCTCTGCGAAAGCACCCTGGCAAGCGAGCATGTTATTGAATACCTGATCGGACTTGGACACACCAAAATTGCCTATGTCGGTGAGACACAGAATGAGGAGCGTTATGTCGGCTACTGCTCCACACTGCGCAAGCATAAAATTCCTGTTCAAAACGAATTTGTCTCCAATGTGATGCTTTGCTCCGAGGGCGGTTATCGGGGCACGAAGGCGCTGCTTGCAAAGACACGTGAGATGACGGCTATATTTGCTCCCAACGATTTGACAGCCATCGGGGTTATGCGGGCCATCCAGGAGGCCGGGTTAAAAATTCCGGAGGATATATCGGTGATCAGCATTGACGATATTGACATGGCGCAATATCTCTCACCCATGCTCACCACCCTCCATGTCCCCCTGGACGAGATGGGGCGAATGGCCGCCAAAACCTTGATTGACCGCATCCAGGGAGGCCATCACCTTCCCATGCGGATCTCCATGCCCTTTTACCTTGCCGTAAGGGAAAGCTGCGGGCCTCCCCGAAGCACAGATATATAAAAACCTTGTTGTTAAGCTTCTCTTCTCTCCGTATATACCTTAATCTTCGGCTCCGTTCCTGAGGGACGGATAACAACCTCCGATCCATTCTCCATCCAAAGCTTTATCACATCTGCATTGGGAAAGCCGTCAACGCCCTCCCGGTAGTCCTGATAACGAACGACCCTGGAGCCGCTCATCTTCATACCCGGTTTTTCCGTCAGCCCTTTGCGGATCAGGCTCATGCGCCGGTCTGCTTCCGTTCCCTCAAAGGTATAGCTTTTCAGTTCTGTCTCGTAGCGGCCATAGGTCTTATACAACTCCTCCAGCACATCCACAAGAGTCTTGCCGATGGACTTGTATGCGTCGGCCATCTCACAGACAACCATAGCGGCCCCCACGGCATCTTTATCGCGGACATAGCTTCCAATCAGATAGCCGCAGCTTTCCTCAAAGCCGAACACAAAACGCTTCGCCTCGCCTGCCTGCTCCAGAAGTCCAATCTGCTCTCCAATGTATTTAAAGCCCGTGAGGGTATTGATCACCTCCGCACCGTAGTGCTCCGCAATTTTATCCGCCAGGGAAGTCGTCACTATAGTCTTGATAATCACCGGCCTTTCAGGAAGGGTTCCTGCCTCCTTCCGGCATTTCAAAATGTAATCCAGCAGAAGAACCCCCACCTGGTTTCCGGTCAGCTGCCGGTATTCTTCCCCATGCCTGACGGCTACGCCGATGCGATCACTGTCCGGATCTGTGGCAATCAGAAGATCGGATTCCAGTTTCTTACAATAGTCCAGTCCCAGCTTCAGCGCGTCTTTCTCCTCCGGATTCGGATAGGGACAGGTGGGAAAATTGCCGTCCGGTTTGGCCTGTTCTTTTACAAGCTGAAGGTTCTTTACCCCGATATATTTCAAAATACTACTCACACAGCTTAAGCCTGCCCCGTGAAGCGGCGTATAAACCACCTTCAAATTGGAGGTAAGCTCCTTTTGGGTGCGCTTCTTAATCACCACTGCCAAAAATGCTTTGAGCACCTTGTCACTAATCTCTTCAATCTCCCCGGATTCCAGAAAATATTCAAAGGGCAGATCCTCCTGCGCCTCTTTTCCTTCCGCTTTCTCAATATACATCTGAATTGCGGCGGCAGCCCCGCTGGTTACCTGACATCCATCGGCGCCATATACCTTGAATCCATTGTAATCCTTGGGATTGTGACTGGCCGTAATGCACACGCCCGCATCACACTTTAAATGGCGCACCGCAAAGGAAAGAACCGGTGTGGGCATCAGCTTGGGATAAATATATGCCTTGCAGCCCTTAAGCGCCAGTACCCGGGCTGTCTCTTTTGCAAATTCCTCCGAATGATTCCGGCTGTCATAGGCCACTGCTACGGAAGGCTCTTCGCTGCGGCTTTTTACATAAGCCGCTACCCCCAGGGCTGCCTCCTGTATGGTTTCTAGGTTTAAATGGTCCGGTCCCTGCCCCATCATGGCACGAATGCCTCCTGTTCCAAACTTTAAATTCATCCGTCTATACCTCGCTTAAAAGTATTTGCAGCCTCCCTGTTATCCGAAAGGCTCCTGTTTCCTTTGGAAGAAATATGCTGTCTCCTCTCGAAAGCTCTATGCTTCCGTAAGCGCTTCTTAAGCTTCCCTCCCCCTCCAGAATAAGAAGGGAGCAAAACTCTCTTTTGACATTTTCCTCCATATATTTCTCTATCTCGTATAATTGTACCACAAAATGCGGACATTGCACTAATAAAGTTCCGGAATATCCATTTTTCTGCACACGAGGCCCCATCGGATGACATCCGTTCAGAGGCGGCATGAAATTTGCCGCCAAAAGCGCCTTATCTACATGCAGCTCCCGCCTCTGA
The DNA here is from genome assembly GCA_910574835.1 of Clostridia bacterium. GTDB lineage: Bacteria > Bacillota > Clostridia > Lachnospirales > Lachnospiraceae > Laedolimicola. The sequence continues at coordinate 203,509 of CAJTDE010000003.1, forward strand.
TGATTCCCGTCCTCTCGGTTGTAATCGTATATCCGGTAGGTGATATCCGAGCTTTGCTGCACTTCCGCTACGGTTATACCTTTTCCTATGGCATGAATCTGGCCTGCCGGAATAAAAAAGACGTCTCCCTTTTTCACCGCAGCCTTTCGGCATACCTCCGGAAAGGTCTGGCTTCGAATCCTCTTTTGAAATTCATTTACGGAAATCCTGTGCTTTAAGCCGTAATACAGGTGTGCTCCCGGCTCGCAGTCTATCACATACCACATTTCCGTTTTTCCCCTTGTCCGCTCCAGCTTCCATGCCAATGCATCCTCCGGATGGACCTGGACAGACAAAGCCTCCCTGGCCGTAATAATTTTGATTAAAAGGGGGACTTCCTCCAATCCTTTATGAAGCTTTGAAAGCATCCAGTCCTCTGTTCCCCATATATAGTTTTTGCGCACCGGCTTTAGCTTTACCGGCTCTCTTCCTCTCACCGCTCCGTAAATGCTCCCATCTCATATTTTTTGCAAAACCACTCATAAGTCCTCCTGATTCCCGTCTCCAAGTCAATCTTCGGACTCCATCCTGCTGCCAGGATGCGGCTGATATCCGTAAGCTTTCTCGGTGTTCCGTCCGGCTTCGTGGTATCAAACACCAGATGTCCCTGATAGCCGGTTATCCGTTTCACAAGCTCTGCCAGTTCCAGGATACTGATCTCCTGCCCGGAACCTATATTAAAAAATTCGTTTCCTTCGTAATGATCCAACAGGTACAGACAGGCATCCGCCAGATCATCCACATTCAGAAATTCTCTCAAAGGCGTTCCGCTTCCCCATATAGATACGGCAGGCTCGCCTTTTTTCTTGGCTTCATGAAACTTCCTTATAAGGGCCGGAAGCACATGGGAGCTTTCCAGAGAAAAATTATCGTTTATCCCGTAGAGATTGCAGGGCATCACGCTGATATAACGGGTGTGATACTGCTGATTGTAAAATGCGCACATTTTAAGACCCGCAATCTTCGCCAGGGCATAGGCTTCGTTGGTCTTTTCCAAATATCCGCTTAACAGATATTCTTCCCGAATTGGCTGAGAACATTCTCTTGGATAAATGCAGGAGCTTCCCAGGAACAAAAGCTTCTCCGCTTGACTGCGGTAAGCGCTGTCAATCACATTACATTCTATCTGGAGATTTTTCATAATAAAGTCTGCCGGACAAGTATCGTTGGCGTGGATTCCGCCTACCTTAGCTGCCGCCAGAATCACATAAGCCGGCTTCTCCTCCGCAAAAAAGGCTTCCACCTCCGCCTGCCTTGTCAAGTCCAGCTCTTCATGAGTTCTGACAATTATCCGGGTAAAACCGTCCCTCTCAAGGCGGCGCACCAGCGCAGAACCAACCAGGCCCCGATGTCCGGCTACATATATCTTTTTTTCTCTGTCCAACGGTTCACAGTTCATATTGCGGCGCTCCTTTCTAATGCATCCCTGCTTTTTTTATATCATGCTCCACCATCATCCTTACCAATTCCTTAAAGGCCGTTTTCGTAGGATTCCACCCCAGAAGTTCTTTGGCCTTAGAAGGATCTCCCAAAAGCAAATCTACCTCCGCCGGGCGGAAAAATTCCGGCGACACCTCCACCAGTATCTTTCCGGTTCTTCGGTCAATGCCCTGCTCTTCCGCACCCCCGCCTTTCCACCGCAGTTCTATCCCTCCCTGCCGAAAGGCTTCCTCCGTAAATTCTCTTACCGTGTGAGTCTCTCCCGTGGCAATCACAAAGTCCTCCGGCGTATTCTGCTGAAGCATTCTCCACATACATTCCACATAATCCCCGGCATATCCCCAATCACGCTTGGCATTCAGGTTTCCCAGATAAAGTTTTTCCTGTCTGCCTGCCAAAATATCTGCCACTGCCAGCGTGATTTTTCTTGTGACAAAGTTTTCCCCTCTTCGCGGAGATTCGTGGTTAAATAAGATCCCGTTCACCGCATACATGCCGTATGCCTCCCGGTAGTGCCGAATGATCCAGTAGCCGTACAGCTTTGCCACCGCATAGGGAGACCGGGGGTGAAAGGGCGTGGTTTCTCTCTGGGGAATCTCCTCCGCCTTTCCATACAGTTCCGAAGTAGACGCCTGATAGATCCGGGTTGTCTTTGCCAATCCCGCCGCGCGTACGGCTTCCAGTATCCGCAGGACTCCGATTCCGTCGGTATCGGCTGTGTATTCCGGTACTTCAAAAGACACTGCCACATGGGACTGGGCTGCCAGATTGTATATCTCGTCCGGCCCTATCTCAAGCATCAGGCGTACCAGATTCAGCGAGTCTGTCATATCACCATAAATGAGATGAAGCCGCCGCTCCTCGCCCCCCTCTTTTTTTAAAAGATGTGCAATCCTGACGTTCGTATCAGTGGAACCTCTGCGAAACAGGCCGTAAACCTCATAACCTTTTTCCAGAAGAAGCTCTGCCAGATAAGATCCGTCCTGACCTGTGATTCCTGTAATGATTGCCCTTTTATTCATATTTTCCATTTTCCTTTTCCTCTTTGCTTTGTTTTTCTGTCAGTGCCTTCTGTCATAAGATATGGGTCAGCTCTATCTCATCCCATTCAAAGGTTATCCGGTGAATGTCCTCATTTCCCACGCTGGTCCCCACATGAATCTCTATATATTCAAAGTCCTGAAATGCTTTTACCGCATGACGCTGATTCCTCCGGATACAGACCGCTTTCCCCGGAGACAGGGAAATCTTATTGCCCTCCAGGAGCAATTCTGCCCTTCCCTTGAGAACCGTCCAGATCTCATCTCTGTTCTCATGATAATGATAGCTGGAGTTCATACCGTCGTAGATCCGTATCTTCCTCGTCAGTGTAGACGTCTGCGGCGCCTCCGTATCATCCAGGGTTTCAAGCGTTCCCCATCTGCGTTCCTCAAACATGGGCCGCATATGAAAATCCGCTGTCAGCTCCTTTACCTTCGAAGCCTCACTTTTATCAGCCACCAAGATTCCGTCCGGACCCGCCGCAATCACCAAATCTCTTGTCCCCACTGCTACTACCGGAGCTTTTAATTCATTGATAATCTGGGTGTTTCTGCAGGTGTCGGACACCACTGCCCTTCCGACCGTATCGGTGCTCATCTGATCTGCCATAGCCTCCCAGGTGCCAAGATCCTTCCAAAAGCCCTGAAATTCCACAACTGCCAACTGTTCCGCCTTTTCCAGCACTTCATAGTCAAAGCTGATTTGAGGAAGTTTCTCATAGGACCGGCATAAGCCCTCATAATCTTCCGGCACTCCATAGGCTGCCCCGCGGTCCAGTATATCGCCAATCCGGACGCAGAATACGCCGCAGTTCCAAAGAGCACCCTTACACACAAGCTTCTCAGCCTCATCCGCCTTGGGCTTCTCCACAAATCCCTGCACTTTAAAATAACCGTCCTTCCTCTCCCCGGGCAGTATATACCCGTATTTTGTTGCTGGATAAGAAGGCGCCGCTCCCAGCAATCCGATTTCCATGCCGGAGCGTTTTACCACATCCCCCAGCTTCTTCACCGCCTCAAAATATGCGCCCTCCGTATAGGGATCTACCGGCATCAGGACCGCATAATCGCCCCGCCCTGCCCCCATACGGCTATGGATGTAAGCGCAGGACAGCAATACGGCTCCAAAGGTATCTCTTCTTGAAGGCTCTGCGGCAATCCTCGCTCCCGGAACCTGGCTTCGTATCAGTTCCGCCTGGCTTTCTCCCGCCGTAATTACGGTATAATCAGCTATTTTAGCTTCCGTGAGCTGTTCCCATACCCTTTGAAGCATGGAACACCGCTCCATAGAATTTGTCTCACGATTCACCAGCTTCAGATACTGCTTGGGCCTCGTTTCGTTGGACAGCGGCCAAAGGCGTCTGCCCGTTCCGCCGGATAACAGACCATAATACATCATCATTTTTTCCTCGCTATCTTTTCGTTGCTTTTGTCAGTATAAACCTGTATATTAGAGTTAACAAGTGAAGATGTTGCTCAAAATAGGTATTATATTGCTGTCCGCTGCATGTATCACATTCGAAAGGAGCCGTACATTCTTGAAAAATTATTTTGACAAATTTCCGGATTCTTATATGGAAAGCTCTCGGCGCATGATTCAGACCCCCAGCTCTTTTGCCCGTTCCGCACTCTTTTATGTGCAGGAAACAGGTTATCTGAAGCTGCGTGAAAGCCATCTTGCCCGGCGCAAAAACCTGGAGTCTTTTCTCGTGGTTCTTGTCCTTTCCGGCAGCGGAACACTGATGTACCGGGACGCCTCCTACCCCTTAAGCAAAGGCTCCTGCTTTTTTATTGACTGCATGGCTCCCTACTATCATCAGAGCAGCAGCTCCGATCCCTGGGAACTTATCTGGGTTCACTTCAATGGTTCCAGCTCTTCGCAGTATTACAAATACTTTTCTTCCAAAAGCGCACCTGCTTTTTATCCTCAGGCTTTTCCGGAGCTTCAAGAGTCCTTAGAACATTTGCTGGAGGTCAACGCGGATTCCGATCTCTCCGCCGAGATTTCTTCCTCCGGACTGATAGTAGAGATTCTTTCCCTGCTCCTCCTGGATATCACGGAGCACCGGGCCAAAAAGCGCCCCGGCCAGCAGAAAATGGCTCAGGTGCGCCATTATCTGGATGAGCATTATACGGAGAAGTTTTCTCTGGATGCTCTTTCGGATCAGTTTTTTATCAGCAAGTTTCACCTCTCCAGAGAGTTTCGCTCCCTTTTTGGGATTACCCTGAATCATTACGTCATTGCCAAGCGCATTACCCTGGCCAAAAAGCTTCTTCGTTTTTCCGATTACACCCTTGAAGAGATTGCGGAAAGCTGCGGCTTTTATGATGCCAGCTACCTTAACCGACAATTTAAAAAGTCAGAAGGCATCCGCGCTTCTGACTTTCGCAAAAAATGGATCAATTAAATTTCTTTTGTTTTTTGTAATGGAACCCTACTGCCAGTACAGCCACAAGAAGCGCTGCTCCTTCCACTGCCCATTTCCACAGTTCCTGCCCCATCCACATATGGCAGTTCTCGCTGACAATCTCTACGGTACAGGCTCTTTCCACACTGCTTCTCGCTGTCTCGTACATCTGGCTTCTCTGCTCCTTTGTGGTCTTATACCATTCTTTATAGGCTGCATCCACATCCTCCTGACTGGCTGTGCTCTCCTCCCGGGCCGCCCTATGTAAAACGGAACGATACTCCGCAGAGCTTCTATGCCATTTCTGATTTAAAACCTCAATATCCTTTGCCGCCATCTGTCCGGGATTCCAGTCGTAGCTGGCCAGATTGACTCCCTGTGCAAGCTGGGCGCCCGTAAAGACATCTATCTTTACGCGATTCATATAAACCGTATAACGCAGCTCCGGCCGAAGCCCTTCGATCTGCAGTGTTTCGCGGCTTATTCCTTCCAACATTCCAATGTATTCATTTGCTTCCTTTACCTCCAGCGGAACTGCCAACGGAAGGCTCTGAGGCTGATAAGAAAATTCCATGTAGCTGTCTCCTTTTCGCTTAAGCCCTCTTACCTGTGCATTTTCCGCCAATGCATCGCCGTTTTTCAAAATGCGGACAGACGCCACATCATTGTCTGCGCCCTGCTGATATAGAAAAAAATAACCTGCCAAGGCATTTCCGACTCCGTTTGGATGAATATTGTCATCCATTGTCAGAGTGGCGTCTTGATCCTCCTTCTGCAATAAGGAAGTAACCCAAAGCATGGGTGTGTGCAAATCAATATAATGGGTGCCTAACGTGTCAGCCAAATTCTCCAGCTTCACTATATATTCACGAATACTGTCATCAACACGCAGATACATCTGGCCATCCTCCAAGTAATTAGAACTTCTGGTCTGATCAAATGGGGTAGGCGCAGCCAAAATAATATCCTCACTCTTCAATCCATGTTCTTTCAAAAGCTCTGTCAATTCCTGAATATTTTCAATATATTCCTCTGTTGCGGTTCCTGTCAGAGCTTCATTCATGCCAAACATAATAACCGCTTTTGTAATTCCCTCCAGCTCGGCATCATAGATGCCCCATTCTCCCCGATAGAGCTTTAAGGCGTCTGCCGCTGTGTAAGAGCCTACGCCGAGATTGCGAAATTCCAGCTCCCATTGAGGATAGCGGGTAATATAATAATTATATAAAAATTCCTGATAACTGACGCCGGAATACTCCACATGTGTGATACTGTCTCCGATAAATCCTACAACGTCTCCATCTTCAAAAAGAAACTCCTCCTTGGGCAGCTCCAATTCTCCGACTTCTGCTTCTGTCTCCGATTCCTGCTCAGATGCCGAAACCTCTTTTCCCGAAGACAAAATAAGCATCCAAAAAATCGCTAATCCAAACGCCATCCATTTTTTTCTTTTCATAAAACTCCTCTTTTCCTCTGCAGCTGTCCACAAGCTTCTTCTTACATCCTCCTCCTTCTCTTATCATTTCTAATAGCTTCTAGTATATCCAGAAAAGGGATATGCAACAAGGCATATCCCTAAAAGCTAAGAATTATTAAGAATCTAATTCGTTTTTGTTAAGATTATTCTACAACAACACCCTTTTGAAGCATAATATTTGCATACAGAGCCTTCTCGCCTGTAGCGATAATGGCATAAACCTTCTTTGCCTCGTCATAGAATGCGAAACGCTCAATATTGCCTACACAGTCCGCTCCCCGTTTATCATACTTTGCTATAATCTCCTTATAAGTGTCCCAAATAGGCGTTTCCACCTGATCGCCCGGTACTACTTCCATCAGATTCACAGGATGTTCTACATAGGTGTCCAGCGGGAACAGCTTTAAGATCGCGTCCAAAAGCTCGGGGACTCCGTGTCCGTCACAGCGGATCACTATCGCGTCCTTTCCCATTGACTCTGCCGGGAAATTACCGTCTGAAATCACCAATCGATCTCCATGTCCCATCTCGCACAAAACCATCAAAAGCTCCGGTGACAAAATTTGCGGAATACCTTTTAACATATGCTGCTACCTCCATATCTTTATTTTATTTTCAAACTGCAGTTCTAGGCTGCGGTTTGGGTTCAATATAATTTTTTCTTATTCTTTCTTTTCCGTTTTCTTACTTTTTTACTTCTCTTTTTCTTACCCAGATATCTGCTCAGACTGATAGCTGCGATCAGAGTAAAACCAACTGAGACTGCGAACCACTTGATTCTGTTCAGCTCTTGCTCTTTCTCCCCTGCCAGCGAAGCTTTTTGTATTTTTTTCCGGACTTCCTTTGCACTCTTTTCTGCTGCGGCTTTTTTCGCCTCCGCTCTCTCCTGCTCCAGCTCCTGAACCGTACAGCCTTCCCGAACTACGGACATCGGGAGTATTCTTCCTGCGGCTTCCTGCGCCAATGCATACATTTCCTCCCGCAGCTTCGTATCATTTGCTCTCCAGCTTTCATATGCGGCCTGAATCTCTTCCTTTGTATAGCCGGCCTGCCCGAACTCAATCCACATTGCGCGATGTTCCGCAAGCTTTTGATGAAGCCTGCGGTTGATGTCTTTTAACTCTTGGGAGATCTCCTGCAACGGATGCGTCTCTGAAAATGCAAGGTTCACTCCTTCTGCCAGCTCGCTGCCCGTATAAGTTCCAAGCTCGTTCTCTCCTATATAAACCTTATAAAAAGTGTCGCTCACAAGCCCTTCCACCATAAGCGGTTCCTGATATAAAGCCTCCGCCTGAGGATAAAGCTCCGGATATTCCCGAAGCTCTTCTGTCAAAGCTGTCGGCAGAGTATCAGCCTTCATCACCCAGCTGATTCCTTTTTCTCCTCTGTAAAGATCCGCAATCTCTCCCCTGGCCGTCCAAGCTTCTCCTTCTTCCGGCACCAAGATCCCTGCCTCCAGGTCCAATCCTCCCTGGGCCTGTAAAATATAATATGATATAAGCATTTGGCCTGCCGCACTGGGGTGAATACAGTCTCCCCTTGTCAGCGTATTATTTGGATTCTCTTTTTGAATCTCCTTTGTCAGCTCCACCATAGGGGTATGCAGGTCAATGTAACGGGTACCCCACTCCTCTGTTTTCTCCGCAAGCTGATTCGCATACGCTGCAAGTAAATCATCGATCAACTGATAGGGATTGCCCCTTCTGTCATAGTTCAAGGCGCACGTATCATCATAGGGAGTAGGAGACAGTACCAAGATGTCCTCCCCTTTCAGCCCTTCCGCCTTCAGTTTGTCAATAAGCGCTTCCATCCCTCGCAGGTATTCCTCTGCCGGGACTTTATTAAGGGCCTCATTCATTCCAAGCATAACGATTGCTTTGTTAATGCCTTGAAAGGCCGGGTCCGGATCGTAAATGTTCAAAACATCTTCGGCCGTATAGCCGGCAGTGCCCAAATTGCGAAACTCTATCTTTCGCTCCGGAAACCGGCTTAGATAATAGTCATATAAAGCCTCTATATAGCTGATCGGCCCGTATTGCACATGGGTAATGCTGTCTCCAATCACACCAACCACATCGCCGTCCTCATAAAAAGGAAATGCGGCCTCTCCATTTTGACGCGCAAAAACTTTTATTCTACTGCAAAGACAGAGAGCGCTTAACAGGAACAATAGTCCTTTCACTCTTTTAAATGGTTCCTTCATTCCGGTTCCTCCGCTTCCATATTCCGTCTTGCAGATAGTATATCCGAAAAAAGGGCACACCGCAAGGTGTGCCCCAAATTCCCAAAAGCTTAGTCGTAAAGGTTCTGTGCGATCTCCGGATCGTTCATATTTTCAGCGGTGTACCACTGGCATCCGGTGTCAACATCAGATACGGTCTCGCCGTTTGCTGCTGCTACCAGAGCGTCGATAAGTGCTGCGCCCATAGCTACAGGAGCCTGAGTAATAGCGCCTAAGAAAGTTCCGTCTGCAACGGCTGCCTTAATAGCTGCACCGGAGTCAAAGCCTGCTGCAATAACCTGATCCTCGCCTGTACCGAACTTGTTCAGGTTCTCATTACCGGTAATCATACCCTCTGCGGAGTGCTGATTGGAACCATAAACAGCAATGGTATCAGCCTTGTTAAGCAGAGTCTGGCAGTCAGTTGCGGAAAGAGCGGAGTCAACGCTTGCAGGAACAAGAACTTCGATCTCTACATCAGCGCCGTCAGTCTTCTCACACTTGGAATCATCAATAAATCTCTGGTTTCCAACTACAGTTGCAGTCTTGCCGTCTGCTACAACCAGCTCAGCAATCTTGTCAACAAAGCCCAAGCCACGGTTTACAACGGATTCAGAAGTAGCATCCTGGCTCAGAACGCCGATACGTACTGTTCCGGTTGCATTGGCAACACGATCCTTAATAGCCTCATAAACCTTCTCTGCCGCCATCTCACCAGCTGCATAGTTGTCAGTTGCACAGTTTGCTAATACGGAACCTTCCGGAGCTTCCGGAACACCGGAGTCGAATCCGATAATCGGAATACCTGCATCGAGAGACTGCTGAAGCAGATCAGTTACGGACTTGGTATCCAGAGCTGCCAGGCCGATTGCCTTCGGTTTCTGATTGATTGCATTGCTCAGCATGTTAACCTGGTCTGCAATATCAGACTCGGTAGCCGGTCCAACAAAGTTAATGGTAACACCCAGCTCATCCGCTCTGTCCTGAGCGCCCTTCAATACTGCCTGCCAGTACTGATGCTGGAATCCCTTGGAAACGATCTCAAAATGCATACCTTCTGCGCCTGCGGGAGCTTCTGCGTCATCTCCCTCTGCCGGTGCCTCAGCAGGTGCTTCTGTTTCTTCCTCAGCCGGTGCCTCAACGGGAGCTTCTGCTTCCTTGCTGCCGCAGCCTGCCAACAGGGTTGCTACCATTGCTGCACTGAGCAATGCTGCTAAAAGTTTCTTTTTCATTTCAAATCCTCCTTTAATATTATAAAGTTTTTTATGTTAACCGCATCCATAGGAGTACGGTAAACAGCGTAGAAAGTAATTAAGTTTACAGGAACCGTCTCTAGGCCAGCTTGCGGTTCTTCCATACATCAAAGAATACTGCTACAATCAATACCAAACCAATAATAATCTGCTGGTTATTTGCCTGAAGTCCGATGTAGGGAAGTCCTGTCTGAAGCACAGACATAATAAACACTCCCAAAATCGTTCCTGCTATAGAACCGGAACCGCCGCTCATGGAGGTCCCTCCTATAATGGCTCCGCCAATCGCATTCAGCTCAATTCCTGCACCTGCACCCGGAGCCAGAGCCTGGAATGTGGTTGCATAGGCAATTCCTCCCAGTCCGGTGAAAAGTCCCGAAATGATATACGCTGCCATCTGATACTTTACCACATTCACACCGGACAAACGTGTCGCTTCCTTATTGCTTCCAATCGCAATAATGTAGCGGCCTATCTTTGTCTTATTCAATACAATACTCATTAAGATTGCTAAAATCAAGACCCAAATAAATCCAATGGGTATCTTTGTACCGCCTATATCAATCTTAAAGATGCTTCTTACCCATCCCTGAGCAGTTGCGGCAGCCGGCCAGGTCACACTCATATTCTTGGTTGCCACGGACCCCATGCCTCTTGCAATCATCATGGTACACAGCGTTGCCAAAAAGGGCGGAATCTCTCCTTTTGCTACAAGGATTCCATTGATAATTCCCATCAAAATCCCGCAAAGAACCGTAAACAGAAGCCCTACCCCTACAGGCATACCTTTCTGTACAATCAGATAACCGCCGATCAATCCATAGCAGACCATACCTGCGCCAATGGAAAGGTCCACACCTCCGGTAATCAGACAAAAAGTTACTCCGATTCCCAGAAGCGCCAGATAATATGTATAATCCATAATACTCAGAATTGTTGCATACTGCCGGAATGCAGGGCTTGCCGCGCTAAAAAACAAAACCAAAAGAATAAGCACTAACACAACAACAATTTTCTGAACTCCAATAGCTCTCACAAGTGGATTGTCTGTAAAAGCATTTCCTTTTTTCTTGTCTGTCATCGTCTTACTCCCTCCTAATTTCTAAGCGTTGCAGCGTGCATAATACGCTCCTGCGTAGCTTCCTCTATCCCCAGCTCTCCGGTCTTCTTTCCCTCGCACATCACTACGATTCGATCACTCATTCGTAAGATCTCCGTCATCTCCGACGATATCATAATGATGGACTTTCCTTGTGCTACCAACTGGTTCATCAGGTGATATATCTCACTCTTCGCTCCCACATCGATTCCCCGGGTCGGTTCGTCGAATATCAGAATGTCGCAGTTCCTTACCAGCCATTTTGCTATTACCACCTTCTGCTGGTTTCCTCCTGACAGATTCACTACCAGCTGATCTACTCCCGGTGTCTTGGTCTTTAATGCTTCCACATACTCCTGCGCCGTGTCATTCTCTTTCTTCTTATTTATGAAGATTCCCTTCATAAACTGCTCCAGCGACGCCATTGTGGAGTTCTCCGCCACACTCTTTGCCACTACGATTCCGTAACGCTTACGGTCCTCTGACAGATACCCGATTCCGCATCTTACCGCATCCTGCGGCGTCTTAATATC
>CAJTDE010000004.1 GCA_910574835.1 Clostridia bacterium
AAAACATTACTATATTTCATGCATACAGCATAAAGTGCCACCGTCCCAGTATTTATAAGGGATTGTGGCACTTACTTGATTCTTAAAGTGTCAAAAACGAGAGTATATGCCAAAACATCGGAAAGTACAACCCCTTTCCGATGCTCTGCCGGGGAAGAGGCTTTGACCCGTTACCGGTCACGGAGTGAACGGCTGCTTTGACCCTTCCCCTTTTGTTTGCAAATGTTAATTATACTCTAAAACGGTTATTGATTTTATTCTGATGGGCGGTCATGAAGCGAACGGCTGCTTTGCCTTTCCTCTTTTGTTTGCAAATGTTAATTATACTCTGAGCCAGTTATTGACTTTATGCCGATGGACGGTCACGGAGTTGGTGGTAAATTATTTCTAATTTTCGCTCAGATATTTTTTTAAATACTGCCCTGTATAGGAAACGGGCTGCTTCGCTACTTCCTCCGGCGTCCCGGAAGCAATAACCGTTCCGCCGCGATCTCCGCCTTCGGGTCCCATATCAATGATATAATCGGCCGTCTTAATCACATCCAGATTATGCTCAATCACCACCACCGTATTGCCGCCCTCTGCCAGACGCTGCAAAATCTCCGTCAGCTTATGCACATCCGCAAAATGTAGCCCTGTAGTCGGCTCATCTAAAATATATATTGTCTTTCCCGTACTGCGGCGGCTCAGCTCCGTTGCCAGCTTAATGCGCTGTGCTTCTCCGCCGGAAAGGGTGGTTGAGGGCTGTCCCAGTTTGATATAGGACAGACCTACATCATAAAGCGTCTCTATTTTCCGTTTAATAGAAGGCACATGCTCAAAAAAGCCTAAGGCTTCCTCTACCGTCATATCCAGTACATCAAAGATACTCTTTTCCTTATATTTTACATCCAGAGTTTCCCGGTTATAGCGCTTTCCCTGACAGACCTCACAGGGCACATATACATCAGGCAGGAAATGCATCTCGATCTTGATAATGCCGTCTCCTGAGCATGCCTCACAGCGGCCGCCCTTCACATTGAAGCTGAAACGGCCTTTCTTATACCCTTTGCTCTTGGCGTCTGCCGTGGCTGCAAAGAGATCGCGAATCTGGTCAAATACTCCTGTATAGGTAGCCGGATTGGAACGGGGCGTCCGCCCGATGGGAGACTGATCAATGGCAATGACCTTATCCAGCTGCTCAACGCCCAGTATCCCCTTATTTCTGCCGGGAATGGTTCTGGCACGGTTCAGCTTCTTTGCCAGTGTTTTATACAAAATCTCATTTACCAGAGAGCTTTTGCCCGAACCGGATACACCGGTGACGCAGGTCATAATTCCAAGAGGAATTTCCACATCAATCTTTTTCAGATTATTTTCCTGAGCGGCCTTCACCGTAAGCCAGCCGGTCGGAGTACGCCGCTTTTCGGGTACAGGAATCCGCAGCCTGCCGCTTAAGTAGGCTCCCGTAACGGATTCCGGGCATGCCATAATCTCCTCCGCTGTTCCGGCCGCCACCACTTTTCCACCGTGTTCTCCGGCTCCCGGGCCGATATCCACAATGTAATCCGCCGCATACATGGTGTCCTCGTCGTGCTCCACTACCACCAGGGTATTGCCCAGATCCCGAAGGCGTTTCAGTGTTGCCAGAAGCTTATCGTTGTCCCGTTGGTGAAGACCGATACTCGGCTCGTCCAGAATATAAGCCACGCCTACCAGCCCGGAGCCAATCTGAGTTGCCAGCCGAATCCGCTGCGCCTCGCCTCCGGAAAGGCTTCCGGTAGCTCTTGCAAGCGTCAGATATTCCAGGCCCACATCAATGAGAAAGCCGATGCGCGCCCGAATCTCTTTCAAAATCTGCGCGCCGATCAGTTCCTGCTGAGGCGTCAGTTTTAAATCCTGCAAAAATTCATGAAGCTTCAAAATAGACATGGCCGTCAGTTCATAGATATTCCTGTCTGCGATGGTTACGGCCAGGGATGTCTTTTTCAGTCTCTGCCCGCCGCAGCTTTTACAGGGGGTGATGCGCATAAAGCTCTCATACTCCTGCCGCATGATCTCCGAGCCGGTTTCCCGGTAACGGCGCTCCACATTTTTAACAAGGCCCTCAAAGGTCACATCATAGACGCCCTCGCCGCGCTGTCCCTTGTAACGGACCTTCATATGTTTTCCGCCCATGCCGTGTATAAGCACCTGCTGAATCTTCGGGTCCAAATCTTCATAAGGGGTATTCAGATCAAAATGATATTCCTCCGTCAGTCCCTTTAAAATGGCATAAGTAAAGCTGGAAGGGTCCGTACAGGACTGCCATCCGGTGACTGCAATAGCGCCCCCGGCAATGCTGAGAGACTTATCCGGTATCATGAGATCCTCGTCAAATTCCATTTTATAACCCAGTCCGAAGCAGTCCGGGCAGGCGCCGAAGGGATTGTTGAAGGAAAAGCTTCTCGTCTCTACCTCTTCCATACTGATGCCGCAGTCCGGGCAGGCGTAGCTCGAACTGAAGGTTAAAACCTCCCCGTCTACCACATCCACCACCAGAAGACCGTCGGAGAGATTCATTACTGTCTCAATGGAGTCTGCCAGGCGGCGCTCAATGCCCTCTTTTACCACCAGGCGGTCCACTACAATCTCGATGAGATGCTTGATATTTTTGTCCAGCTTGATTTCTTCTGAAAGCTCGTAGAGATTTCCGTCAATTTTCACCCGGACAAAGCCGCTTTTCCGGGCCTGTTCCAGAACTTTTACATGCTCGCCTTTTCGTCCCTTGACCACCGGGGCCAGAAGCTGAATCCGGGTCCGCTCCGGCAGGGCCATAATCTGATCCACCATCTGATCCACGCTCTGCTTTTTAATCTCCTTGCCGCATTTCGGGCAATGCGGGATTCCCACTCTTGCAAACAGCAGACGGAAATAGTCGTATATCTCTGTCACGGTTCCCACCGTGGAACGCGGGTTGCGGTTTGTGGACTTCTGGTCGATGGAAATGGCCGGGGACAAGCCCTCAATGCTTTCCACGTCGGGTTTCTCCATCTGTCCTAAGAACTGTCTGGCATAGGAGGACAATGACTCCATATACCGGCGCTGTCCCTCGGCATAGATGGTGTCAAAGGCCAGAGAGGATTTTCCCGATCCGCTTAAGCCTGTCAGCACTACAAATTCTTCTCTGGGGATATCAATGCTCAGATCCTGCAGGTTATGCTCGTTTGCGCCTCGTATTCGAATGTAATTTTTCATATTGCTCCTCTTTTACTTTTTTCGTATATAGTTCAGTATGACTTATCTTTTGTTTTCTGATACTCTGTTTGTTTTAAATCAAGGGAAGCTGTCCGGCAGCTCTTTTATCCGGTTTCCGGACAGTATACTAACATCCGTTTTCACAGCTGCAATTGCGTTACTTTTCACACCCACGCCAATCACTCCGCTGATTGGCGTGGAGCCAGTACAGTTATGGGGCCAAAGGGACTGCCCCTCGCCGAAGGCGACTTTAAATGGGCAGTCCCTGTTACAATTTGCACCCTTATCAAATAAAAACTTTGCAAAAACTGGCGTGGGCGTGAATTGTAACGCAATTGCAGAGGGATGTTCTTTTTATAATCATATGTCGTGAACCTGCTTTTTCAGTTCTATCATGCGGTCACGCAGCTCTGCCGCCGTCTCGAAATCCAGCTCCGCGGCAGCCTTCTTCATCTTCTTCTCGATATCCGCCACCAGCTTTTCCAGCTCTTTTTTGCTCATGGACTCCGGGTCCTTTTCGAACTGCAGATCCTTCTGTGCAATTTCTTTGGAAATGCTGATCAGGTCCCGGACAGATTTTTGGATGGTCTGAGGTGTGATTCCGTGTTCCTGATTGTACTTTTCCTGAATCTCCCGGCGGCGCTCCGTCTCTTCAATGGCAAGGCGCATGGAGTCGGTGATGGTATCTGCATACATGATTACACGGCCCTCGGAATTTCGGGCCGCACGCCCGATGGTCTGAATCAGAGAAACCTCCGAACGCAGGAAGCCTTCCTTGTCCGCATCCAGAATGGCCACCAGCGTGATTTCCGGGATGTCCAAGCCCTCGCGGAGCAGGTTGATTCCTACCAGTACGTCGAAGACGTCCAGGCGCATATCACGGATAATCTGGGTTCGCTCCAGCGTGTCGATATCGGAGTGAAGGTATTTTACGCGGATACCCAGCTCGCGCATATAATCGGTTAAGTCCTCGGCCATCCGTTTTGTCAGTGTGGTAATCAATATCTTATGCCCGGCAGCCGTCTCTTTGTTTACCTCGCCTACCAGATCATCAATCTGTCCTTCCACGGGGCGTACCTCGATCTTGGGGTCCAGAAGTCCTGTGGGGCGGATAATCTGCTCTGCGCGGAGTAGCTCGTGATCCTCCTCATAGATTCCGGGGGTGGCGGACACAAAGAGCATTTGATCTATTTTACTTTCAAACTCTCCGAAATTCAAGGGCCGGTTGTCCTTGGCTGAGGGGAGGCGGAAGCCGTAGTCTACCAGGGTTGATTTTCTGGACTGGTCTCCTGCGTGCATGCCCCGAATCTGAGGAACGGTCTTGTGGGACTCATCAATGATGATCAAATAATCATCGGGGAAATAGTCTATCAGCGTGCTTGGGGGCACGCCCGGCTCCAGGCCCGACAGATGCCGGGAATAGTTTTCTATGCCGGAACAAAAGCCGGTTTCTTTGAGCATCTCGATGTCAAAGTTGGTTCGCTCGGAGATTCGCTGTGCCTCTAGGAGCTTGTCTTCTCCTTTGAAGTAGCGGATGCGCTCTTCCAGCTCTTCCTCTATATCCTTGGCGGCTCTGCGGATCTGCTCTGCCGGAACGACGTAATGGGAAGCCGGGAAGATTGCTACGTGCTCACGTGAGCCTTTGATCTCTCCGGTTAGTACGTCAATCTCTGAAATGCGGTCAATCTCGTCCCCGAAAAATTCCACGCGGAAGGCGGTCTCCATCTCGCTGGCCGGTATGATCTCCAGAACGTCCCCTCTTACCCGGAAGGTTCCACGTTTGAAATCCATGTCGTTTCGGTCATACTGAATGTCTACCAGCTGACGCAGGACTTCGTCCCGATCTTTTTGCATGCCTGGGCGGAGGGAGACCATCATTTTTTCGAAGTTCTCCGGCTCTCCCAGGCCGTAGATGCAGGAGACGGAGGATACAATGATTACGTCTCGCCTCTCTATCAGCGCAGCTGTGGCGGAGAGGCGCAGCTTGTCTATTTCGTCGTTGACGGAAGAGTCTTTGGCGATGTAGGTGTCGCTGGAAGGGACGTAGGCTTCGGGTTGGTAGTAGTCGTAGTAGGAGACAAAATACTCCACCGCATTCTCAGGGAACATCTCCTTGAATTCTCCGTATAGCTGCGCCGCAAGCGTCTTGTTGTGGGCGATGACCAGCGTCGGCTTCTGCAATTCCTGAATGACATTCGCCATCGTAAATGTCTTGCCGGAACCCGTAACCCCTAGTAAAGTCTGGAATTGATTGCCCTCCTTGAAGCCTTTGACCAGCTCTGCGATGGCCTGCGGCTGGTCGCCTGTGGGCTTGTAGGGGGCTTGTAATTTGAACTCTGGCATATGAAAACCTCCAATTTGTGACCGAAAAAAGTTTGCCTATTCGCCTGAAATTCGTGTAATTTGATTTTCGATTCGTGTAAAATGGGCTTGCAAAGCTGGCGAATAAGCGTTAAAATAGCAATTACACGAATGCAGGTCACAAAACCGTATTTTTGAAACGAAACAACACTGAATAACACCAACCAGTACAGATAGTATTATCCAGTCATTTGGTTTTTCATTATAACATATAAGTCAAAAAAAGTACAGACCAAAACCGAACTTTTGTTCTGTACTTTTTTATGTCTTTTTATACGATTCAGTTATGCCAGTATCTTAGTTTCATGCAAGAAATTCACTGATTTGTTCTATATAATTATCTTGTGAAAAATCTGTACCGCTTTCACTTTCTTCTTTCGGGATTACTTCATCAATAAACGGCTGGAGATCGTCTAAGCAGTCCTCAATGATTTCGGCAGTGTCTCCATAAACATCTATGGTGATAATTTCTTTCGCATGTCCCATGAGCTGTGATACCGCTTTAGGATTAAAATTGTTCTTTAATAAGATAGTGCAGAAGGTGCTTCGCAGATCATGCCATCTTATATCAGGCAGTCCATTGTCCTCCAACAGCTTCTTATAATGCCTCCAGTGAAAATCCTTGCTTCTCGGACGCCCATAGGTGGAACAGCAGATATAATCCAAGTCCTGAAATGTGCCTGACCGCCTTCTGCGGTTTTTCTCATACACTTTTCTTTCTTCCAGAATGGCTTCAAACACATAATCCGGTATGGGGATGGTTCGGTAGCTGGACGGCGTTTTCAATCCAATTTCCTGTTTTGTAAACATCTTAGCCGGGAAGTCCTCGGCAGTCGTGTTTGGCTTCTTGCCTAACTGCCGCTGTACCTTTAATGTCCGGTTGATATAATCTATATCCGAATATTTTACCCCATTGATTTCACACCGCCTCAATCCCAACAGTACTGCAAAAAGTACCTGCATATGGATTGGCGTTTCCCTGCTCGCTTCAATGAGCCTTAAAACCTGCTCCATATTCAGCGTCTTTTGTGAATCAATGTTCCGGGTGTGATAAGCTTTCTTCTCTACCTGTTTTGGCAAAGCAACATCAATCGTCGGATTTATGGAAATGATTTTCTTATTCACAGCATACTGCATGGACGTGTTCATCACCGTTTTTACCAGCCTTGCAATAGAAGTCGAAGCAGCCGCTTCTTCATAATAAAGGCTCTGGATATGGCTCCGTTTGATTTCCGTCATTCTGATGTTGCCCATCGCTGGAATCACATGGTTATTCACAATATTGGAATAGGTTTCATAGGAACCGCTTGTAATACGTGGACGCATTTCTTTTTCAAGCCAGAACAGCATAAAGTCTTTCACTTTTACACTGGTATATACCACATATGTGCCAGAATATAATTCGCCCAGCGTCTTGTCCCTGTCCGTGTTCGCCGCTTTCTTTGTCGCAAATCCGGATTTCTGCTGTGGTATTTTTGTCCCGTCCGCATAAATCAGAACCACACGATAGCCAAACTTATTCTTAATCGGCGTGACGTTATAAACCTTCCAGTCCACAAACTGCTGTAATTTTAAATCAAATTCCATATTATCCTGTTCCTTCCCTGCCTTCAGGAGCAAAAGCATCATTCATAAAGGCAATAATCTTTTCTTTCTCATCCATGACGTCGCAATAATATTCAAAGGTTGTATTGACAGAACTATGTCCCAATAACCCTGATATTTTCGCAAGCGGAACACCCTGCTCCACCAAAATGGTGGCAAACATATGGCGGAGTCCATGCACGGTTACGGCAGGAAGCCCATTCCGCACACACAGCTTTGTCAAAGCATTGTTCATGGCGGACAGGCTATGTACCTTTCCATTTGCCTGACAACTGATATAATCGTTATCAATAAAAGCCTCCTGCATCTTCTCTTTATACATATCTATCTGACATTTTCTTTTCTCCAACTCCGTAATAATGACCTCCGGCACACGCAATACCCGGAAACTGTTGGGCGTTTTGGGATCACGTTCGATTGAAATATTTTCTTCAATCCTGCTCCTCTCTTTTATGATGGGGTTTGCAACAATCTGCCTGCTGATTTTCACACTACGATGTTCTAAATCAAAGTCGGAAAATTTCAGTCCATAGATTTCACCTTTCCGCAGTCCGCAAAACAGTCCCAGCAGAATTTCCAGATACCAGTTATCCTTTGAAGCCGCCTGAAGGAGTATTTTTATTTTCTCCCTGCTGAGAATCACGATATTGGGTTTCTTTCGCTTATACGGCTTTGTTTCCGGCACGGGATTCACATTGATATAGCCCTCTATGACTGCCTCTTTCATGGCAAGATTCAAAATTTCCCGTCCTTTGTTTCCTGCTGAAACACAAGCCTTTGACGCCCTCTCCAGAAGTCCGTCCAGGTATTCCACGCTGACAAACCTCATCTTTATATCATAATCAATGTTTGGGATAATCAAGTCATATAAGGTGTATGCCCCAACCATTCTTGTTGTCGTCTCGATTCTTTTTGAAAACACTTCCTCAAACCAGTAGATAAGATAATCTTTAAAGAGAACGTCTTTATTAGATTTGCCTGAAAGCTGCTGTTTCCGCAACAGCGTATTAAATTCTTCCTCGCACTTCCGATAACTGGCCTCCGCCTCTGCCTGACTGGAAAATCCGCCTTTCTTTCCATATTTAACAATGCCATTATCTTGCAGTGCCTTTGTACGGTGATACCATGAATTTCGTTCAAAAAAAGCAACACTCTTTTCCTGTGTTTTCTTTCCCATTCCTATCACCTCCGCACATTTAGCTCGCTCCATTTAACCATTGATCGAATCCCTCTTTGGGAACACGGTACAGCTTTCCTATTTTTATTACCCTGAACGGTTTCTGACTCTCATAGGCTTCATCCAGAAATGCGTATGCCTTACTTCTGCCAATACCCAATAACTTTTGAATGTCATCAGCGTCATAAACCTGTTTTTGCAAATTCATGGTATCTATATCAGTCACCTCCCGAAATACAAAAGGGACTGCTTGGCTATTATCATAGCTTTACAATCCCTTCCCGTCTAATGTGCGATTTTTCAAATCGCATCCTTGACTTTTCAATTATCCTTGTTCTCACCGCAATACCTTTTCCTTATTAAATAATCGTACCCTTGCCTGCTGTTGCAAAACATACAGGTATCTTTTAAATTTTGATTCTTATCTGCCCTCTGGATAAAATGCTCTTTGGAATCATAAAAGGGTTTTGCACATATTGGGCATAAGCACATTAAAATCGGTTTATCCCGTTTTCTCATTCCTGTGCTGGAGCATAACGCTTTATCAACCTTCATCATTTGCCGCCTGTCCAATGTCCCGATATAATCTCCCAGTCTCTTTTTGTCCAGTGTTCGGACTTGCTCTAACAACACAACAGAATCTTTTTCCAGACCTTGCATATCTGCCGGAACCGGGACATGCGTGGGCATTTTTGACTTTGGCCTGCTTGTAATTGCTGCCACAATTACGGTTGGGCTGTATTGATTCCCTCTGTTATTCTGAATCACTAATACCGGACGGTATCCGCCCTGCTCACTTCCGAAAACGGGATTTAAGTCTGCATGGTAAATATCTCCACGTCTGATTTTTCTTTCTTCCATATTAAAAATATCCTCCATAATCTTTACTTCCTAAATGCAGTCTGATTTTTCTTTCATGGCGGAAAATATAAATTTACAGAATACATCTTGCCTGCCGAAAAAACCTGCATTTCAGGTATGTATCAGCCGAACACAAAAGCATGGCTTTTTGATTATTCTTTAAGAATATTTTCATGTTTTGTGTCCGGCTACCACTTTTAGCCTGATAAGCCTATTTGTCCTCGACACCCCGGCTTATAAATTACCGCTTTTACGGCAAACATAGGGAAGTCACCAAACGACTGGCTGCTGGCCAGTTCCACGGGAATAGAACCCCTCCGGGGATCGCCCGGAGCCGCCCTCATTGGTTGCGGCGTTTTTATACCTGATGGGTATTTACGCTCGACCTGTGACTGGACGGGAGTATCATTGTCCCTGCTGCCTGTTATCGCCTTACCAGTAGCAAACTGATAATTATAGCCCGATATTTTCCGCTCCTTAAATGGGGATAGGACAGCCGCAAACCATTGTCTTTTTATCTGTGCGATTTCGATGCCTTTATCTCCATTTAGCTCATGGCGTACCTGCTAACGTGGCTTACGCTCATCACGATAACAACAGGAATGTATTTGATGAATGGGTATGAAATTTTCATGGTACGAACCCATTCACCACATAAATGCAGAAAACAGGTGAAGGAATTTTTATCTCCCTCACCTGTTTCCTCACTAATCAGGCAAAACCCGAAAGTCCTTTTTTAATTTTTTTCAAAAAACTTTTTCAGGCTTTGCATTGCCCCGTGGATACTGTACTCTACTGCTCTGGTTGAGCATTTCTCCCGCTCTGCGATTTCCACATAGGTCAACGCCTGAAAATAATGCAGTATCAGCCTTTTCTTCTGTTTTTCAGGCAGTTCGCTGATTGCTTTATGTAGCTTTTCTGTCTGAAGCTTGCGGAACACGATTTCCTCCATACTGTCCGACTTTTTCATTGCTCTCATATTCAAAGTGTTTTCCCACACCTCCGACTGCTCGATATGCCTGTCCACCACATTCAGATACACCAAATCGTTTAATTCAAAGGCATCAAACGTGTCATACAAAGCCTTGCTGATTTCAAGTTTATGTGATACACCTTGTCCATCTTTGAATGAAACGTAATATTGACCGTCTTTCTCAAATATCGTATAAGGATTATACTTATCCTTTCTTCTTTTTGGGCGATTACCCTCCATATCTTTTCCTCCAATCTGAATTTTTTTGTTGAAAATTCAGGTTGGAAGGCGGTGAGCGGCAACCGATGATGAATAACGCCCTGCGGCGTAATCCGGCAAAAAACGACAAAAGAAAAACCGCAAAGGCTGTCACACCTTTACGGTCTATGGAGAATTTATTTCTATTATGTAGAAATTTGACCTCTACTTGCGGGGTAGAAAGCCCCCTTGTATTGGCAAGGATTTTTTTAACGGGTTATCCGTCCCTTTATATCGTATATGAAAATAGAAATTGCTATTTGCAGGCAATAAAAATCCCCCCAAACTTGAAACAGGTTTGGAGAGTGTTTGTTAAGTCTTTCGGGCATAGCAATACCGCCCACCAAATTGCTGTTTTTTTTAATTTGGTGGACGTATCTACCTATGGTTCTGTAAAAAGAAAAGCCGACAAACTGTGATTTCTCACATGTTCATCGGCTCTGCCCGTGTCAAGTAAAGGACAAAAAATTTTTCAACTTTTTTCTTTACATCAAAACTACCTTATGCAATTTTCAATACTTCATAGATTGCTTCTAAACAATCTTCTATTGTAAGTGCTTTACCGTTTTCAAAAAACACTGATGTGACAGCCCGATTTTTGCAACTCTCCTGAGTGGATAAAACATCATCAAAAATATTCCTAACCTCATCCAAATCTGCTCTGGAAATATCTAATGCATTTTTCCAATACCTAACAAAATGTTTCTTAAAAGATTCATAGTCCGAATAAAGCCCCATTGGATTATCTTGCAGGCCATATCGCATCGGCTGAAAAAGAGACGCTATATCCCTTACATATTCATATACCAACTTTTCTTTACCTCTGACATTTGACATATTTACTGATGCCGAAGTGATGTCAAGGTCAAACTTCGTCCACATATGTCTTTGAAACTGATTTCCTGTGATAAAATATTGCTGCATATTCCAACCCTCTTTCTAATATTTTTCATTAACTAATTATTGCTAACAACTCTCCACAATCCCCATACCGGTCCTCCAAATTTCCCGCCAGACACTTCATCACAATATTAATCTGCTTATCTAATAAATCCGGAGCGGCATTGCTCAAATATGTCCTCATGTCGCTCCCATGGGGCGCTCTCCCACAAAGTAGCCAGTACCAGATTGCACCTATGGAATATATATCACTCCTGCAATCTCTCAATTTCGGATTTTCCTGCAATAAGGGATCAATAAAAGCACCGCCCGCCACAGCTTCGCCCGTCTTGGTTAGTTTTGTATTATTTTCCGTATCTAAAAAAGCGCTAACTCCAAAATCAATAATCTTAAATATCTTCTCCCTCGTTGAAAACACCACATTGCTCGGTTTTAAGTCCCTATGTATAATCCCCTTTCCATGGGCATATCTTAATCCGTTCAAAATAGGCTTTATTACTTTTACACTATATTCAAAACTTAACATACCATACTTTTTCTGCAGTCCATTCAAATCATACCCCTCAATATACTCCATTCTTATAAACGGTCCTTCTGAAATCCTCCCCGCATCATATATTTTAACAATATTCATATGATTTAACTGAAACAGCATTTTAGCCTCTCTGAAAAAGCGCCTCTCCCCCTCTCTCTGCTCATCCGATGATACAAAAATAGGCGAATATACCTTCACAGCAAAATCCATATCCAAACAAGCATTGTGATATTTAAAAACAGAGCCAAAGCCCCCATATCCTATCTGTTCAACTCTTTTATACTGCTTTATCTGTGAAAACGGATCTGCTTCTTCATCAGAATGTTCCTCTATATATTCAATCAGACGATTTATGGAATCCGTAATCAACGTCCTTCTTCCCGCATAATTGCCGGACTCATTCTGCATATATCTTCTAAATTCATCTGCTGTCCTGCAGCTTCTTATAAATTTAGGAATCTGTTCTTTAATACTTACGTTTTCCAGCAAAGCGTTTCTCGTCTGGATATAATATTTATCGTCAATCGTCCCATCTGTCGCTTTTGACAATAACCCCATCTTATATTCGTCCAGCATATCTATCAATTCTGTTTTTGTCACTGTCTCACCTCTCTCCTTAATCCAGCTTCTTTTCAGACAAAAACAATTACATTTTTCGCATCCACAGCTATTATACCCCAAAACCAACAAAGCCACAAGCACCCCGCTCATGGCTCCGTCAATCTTCCTAACAATTTTTACAAATCTCCCCCGCCAAACATATCCCCACCCTTCCAAACCACCTCAATCCGCCCTTCTCCAAACACCCTGATCCTCTCAATCCCCTTCCGCAGCACCCCCTTATCAAACTCCCGCAGAGCCGCTATCCCTTCCAGCACAGTCTCCCCGTCCCGGGAACCGCACCCTTTCAGTCTCTCAATCCCATCCTCTGCTTCTCCCATCTCCTTCCCAATTTCCTCAACCCGCACACCCATACTCCCCGTCCTTGCCTTAAACTGCTCCCGTGTCATACCCCCGGACCGATACTTATCATACAAAAACATCTTCTCCGCCGAAAGCCGCTCCTTCTCCTTCCGCAAAGCATCCAACTTCTTCTCCAGCGTCTCCCGCTCCGCTTCCACGTCCTTCCTCCCGGAATTGCCCAGCATCACCTCCGCCGTCTTCCGCACATACTCCATAACGCTCCCTTCCAGCGTTTCCATATCCTCCACCGCCCTCCTGCACTCCGTATCAGAGCCGCATGTCCGGTAACGGCAGCAATACTTATGGTTCTTCTTCACCATGGACCGCCCGCAATACCCGCATACAAACAGCACCTCCCGCTTAAAGCCGCTCATATCCACGCCGCTCCTGTCCCGCTTCTTCGGCTTCGCCCTCTCATTCGCTAGGGCAAACAGTTCCTCCGACACCAGCGGCTCATGCTGCCCGTCCACAACCACCCACTCCGAACGGTCATGCCACAGCATCTTCTTCCCCGTAGTAATAGACTTCTCCGAACGGTTCCACACCACCTTCCCGATATAAGTCTCATCCGACAGTATGGAACGCACCGACTGGGTCCCCCACAGCTTCTTCACCCCGCCGCCCGGATGCTGATACCTGCTGTCCTTCCTCTGCTTATACTCCACACAGGTAAGCACACCATTATCATTCAGATACCGCACAATCCCGGAAATCGTAATCCCTTCCGCCGCCATGGTAAATATCTTCCGTACCACCTCCGCCGCTTCCGGGTCAACCACCAGCCGGTGCTTGTCCTCCAGGGACTTCTCATACCCATACCTTGCAAAGCCGCCCAGATACTCCCCTTTCCGCGCCCTCGCCATCTGCGCAGACCGTATCTTCTTAGACAGGTCCCTGCTGTACAGCATATTGATCAGATTTTTAAAAGCCACATTCAGTCCGCCCGCAGTCCCCAGCACACCCTCACTGTCATAACGGTCATTCACAGAAATACACCGCACCTCCATCAACGGAAATATCTGTTCCAGATAACTCCCAACCTCAATATAATCCCTCCCCAGCCTGGAAAAGTCCTTCACAATGATACAGCCCACCTCGCCCTGCTTCACCGCCTCCATCATACCCGCAAAACCGGGACGCCGGAAATCAGTCCCGCTGAACCCGTCATCACAAAATTCAATGATCCGGCACTTCCTAAGCTCCCCATCCCCATCAATAAACCCGTCCAGAAGTCGCCTCTGGGACACAACACTGTCGCTCTCCTGCTTCACGCCCCTGCCAGTATCCACATCCTCATCCGACAACCGAATATATTTAGCCACCACATCAACCTTCACCGTTCTCCGCCTCCCTTTCCCTCACGGCCTCCAAAAGCTCCGCAAGCATGTCATCATAGGCCAGGACCACCTCACAGTCCCCGTCCTTATCCACCGAAACCCTCGTCACAAATGCGTCCACCATCCCCTGGGTCAGCTCCCTCTCCCCCAGGAACCCACGCACCGTCTTCTCCCAGCCTTCCTCTATATGGAAATCCCGTGCGTACCTCTCCCGCTCTTCCAGCAGTTTCTCCAGCTCCGCAGAAAGCGCCTCCGCCTCCTTCGTATACCGCTCCGATAGCGCCGCATATTCCTCCCCGTCGATCAGCCGCTCCGCAAAATCCGCATACAGCCCCGCCTTCTTCCCTGCGTCCTGCCGAATCCGCTCCCTGATACGGTCCGCCTGCCTGGACATCAGCCTGTATCGCTCCGTCCCCTGCCTCCCGGCATTCAGCTTCCGGACCAGCCGCTCCGTATCCAGGCAGGCATCCATATGGCTCCTGATAACCCCGAACACCGCAGCCTCCAGATCCTCCAGCATGACCTTATGCCGGTACGGGCACACCTTCCGGCTCCTGTTATGGGAACTGCAGCCATAAAAAAACCTATCCCCCTCCTGCGATACCGCCCGGAACAGATACATGGTCTTCCCACAATCACTGCACACCACCTTCTTTTTAAACTTATTCCTCCCTGCCGCACAGCGCCTGCCCTCCGCACGTTTCCCGTTGTAAACCCGCGCCTGCTCCGCCTTCATCTCCTGCACCCTGTCAAAATCAGCCCTGGAGACCAGCGCCTCATGGGTATCCCTGACCACATATCCGGCAGAATCCTCCGCCCCGCCGGAACCGCCCGCAAACAGCTTCCCGCCGGTCTTCCCATGGACAGAATCCCCCGTATAATACTCATTCGACAGCAGCCGCTTCACCACGATCCCGGTCCATTCCACACACCCCTTATGCCCCGTCACCGGAAGCCCCTTTGACTTCCGGTAAACCTCCGGGCATGGGATGCCCTCCCCGTTCAGGATTCCCGCGATCCTCCCATAGCCGTTCCCCTCCAGGAACAGCCGGAAGATACGCTTCACAACCCCCGCCGTCTCCCCGTCCACCACCAGGCTCTGCTTATCCTCCGGAAATTTCAAATAACCGTAAGGAGCCAGCTTAATCACAAACTTCCCCTCCGCCCGCGCCGTATTCAAGGCAGAAGTCACCTTCCGGGAAATATCCTTCGCATAATACTCATTGAACACAGGTTATTGGGGAAAGGGAAAGCAAACAGGCAAAAATCCAGTATTCATGCAGGTTTGCGGCGAGATGGCTCTCAAAAGCTAACCTCACAAAAGACAGATTATTGCACAATCACATATCGTTTCTAAGGGAGAATGTTGATTCCGGTCACATTCTCCCTTTTTTCATACCAAGAAACGAGGTGATTATCTTGAACACGCAAATCATCGCCATCGCCAACCAAAAGGGAGGTGTGGGCAAGACCACAACCTGTGCCAACTTAGGGATTGGACTGGCACAGGCCGGAAAGAAAGTGCTTCTCATTGACGGGGACCCGCAGGGGAGCCTGACCATCAGCCTGGGCAATCCCCAGCCGGATAAGCTGCCCTTTACCCTCTCTGACGCAATGGGCCGCATCCTGACCGATCAGCCGGTCCGCCCCGGCGAGGGGATTCTGCGCCACCCGGAGGGCGTGGACCTGATGCCGGCGGATATTCAGCTGTCCGGCATGGAGGTGTCGCTGGTAAACGCTATGAGCCGGGAAACGATTCTGCGGCAATATCTGGACAGTGTAAAGGGGCAGTATTCCCATATCCTCATAGACTGCCAGCCCTCCCTGGGTATGCTCACCGTCAACGCGCTGGCCGCCGCCAACCGGATCATAATCCCCGTCCAGGCGGAGTACCTGCCCGCCAAAGGGCTGGAACAGCTGCTCTCTACGGTGAACAAGGTCAAGCGGCAGATCAACCCGAAACTGCAAATAGACGGTATTCTGCTGACAATGGTGGACAACCGCACTAACTTCGCCAAAGAGATTGCCGCCCTGCTACGGGAAACCTACGGCAGTAAAATCAAGGTGTTCGGAACCGAGATTCCCCATTCTGTCCGGGCAAAGGAAACCAGCGCGGAGGGCAGGAGCATTTTCGCCCATGACCCAGGCGGCAAAGTAGCGGAAGGCTACGCAAATCTGACCAAGGAGGTGTTGAAACTTGAAAAGCAGCGCGAAAAAAGTAGAGCTGGCATCGGTCGATGATCTGTTTACCACCGAGGAAAGCCGCGCCGACGCGGGGCGGGAAAAGGTGGTAGAAATCCCTTTAAGCGAGCTGCACTCGTTCAAGGGCCACCCTTTCAAGGTCAAAGATGATGATGCCATGATGGAAACAGCGGACAGCATCCGGCAGTACGGCGTTCTTGTTCCTGCTATCGCCCGTCCTGACCCCAGCGGCGGCTATGAGCTGGTAGCCGGACACAGGCGG
The DNA here is from genome assembly GCA_910574835.1 of Clostridia bacterium. Taxonomy (GTDB): domain Bacteria; phylum Bacillota; class Clostridia; order Lachnospirales; family Lachnospiraceae; genus Laedolimicola. The sequence continues at coordinate 16,651 of CAJTDE010000004.1, forward strand.
CATAGGGCCAGTGAACTGGCAGAGAAAGAAACCATGCCGGTGATTGTCCGGGATTTGGACGATGACGCCGCCACGATTATCATGGTTGACAGCAATTTGCAAAGGGAAAGCCTTCTCCCCAGCGAGAGGGCTTTTGCCTACAAGATGAAATTGGAGGCCATCAAGCATCAAGGAGAACGGTCGGATTTAACTTCTCGCCAAGTTGGCGAGAAGTCCAGCACTTCTATTCAGCTTGTCGCAAATCAAGCTGGTGAAAGTCAAAGGCAGGTGCAACGCTATATCCGCCTGACCGAGTTAATCCCTGAACTGCTGAATATGGTGGACGAAAAGAAAATTGCCCTGAACCCAGCCTATGAGCTGTCCTTTCTCAAAAAAGAAGAACAGACACAGCTTTTGGACGCGATGGACAGCGAACAGGCCACCCCCTCCCTTTCCCAAGCCCAGCGGCTCAAGAAATTCAGCCAGGAGGGGCATCTGTCCATAGATGTAATGCGGGCGATTATGGGCGAGGAAAAGAAAAGCGATCTGGACAAGGTGACGTTTACCTCCGACACCCTGCGGAAGTATTTTCCCAAAAGCTACACCCCTGCCCGGATGCAGGAAACCATCATCAAACTGCTGGAACAGTGGCAGAAAAAGCGTCAGAGAGATCAGGAACGCTGAAAGGAGCGCCTATGAGAGATCACGTTGCCAGGGAGTTAAAGGGCCACAACATACTGGCTGTGGAACGGTTTCAGGATAAGACCCGCTGGATGGTGGAGTTTTCCGTCCTGCGGCCCCGCACCGCCTACGGCGCACCCGGCGATGAAACGCGCCTGTTTCTGGACGAGGACGGCTACCAGGCCGTTCTCGCCAGCCAGAAACGCCGGGACATCAAAATCAAACGGTATGCCCGCGTCATTGAGGGGCATATCCTGGACTTCAAGCCCAAAAAGAAACGCCACCCGTAAACCCGACAAATTGAGAGGAAGGAATGAATATGTGTACCGTTAAGGAAATCAGAGAAGCCATCCGGGAGGACTGCCGCTCCCAGCGAAACATGGAAACCATTGAGATCGACCGGATTTTTCAAACCCTGACGTTTCCGCAGTTAGAGAGCCTGTTTGACAAACCGCCCATGCCGCCGTTTTTTCACCGGTACAGGCAGAAGTCAGCCAGCAAATGAACGCCGCAATTCTTTTTACGGGATTGTGGCTTTTTTCATGCCCTGGGAAACGAAAGGAGTGCAGAAAATGGCCGTTTTTCGAGTAGAACGCACACAGGGATACACCGTCATGAGCAACTATCATCTGCGGGACAAGAGCCTGAGCCTGAAAGCAAAGGGCCTGCTGTCCCAGATGCTTTCGCTGCCGGAGGATTGGGACTACACCCTTTCCGGTCTGGCCGTTATCAACCGGGAAAGCAAGGACGCGATCCGCTCCGCAGTCAATGAGCTGGAAAAGGCGGGGTACATCAAGCGCCGCCAGACCACCGACGCGGGCGGCAAGTTCAGCGCCAACGAGTATGTGATTTATGAGCGTCCGGTAACAGAGGAACCGCCCGCCCAACCGTTGCCCCCAAAACCGTTGTTGGAAAAACCGTTGTCGGGTTTTCCGACAACGGATAATCCGTCAACGGGAAAACCGTCAACGGAAAATCCAACGCAAATAAATATAGAGAAATTAAATACCCAAAAATCAATTACTGACGGATCAATTACCGATTCCCTTCCCTTCCGGGGAACGGCGGCAAAGCCACCGGAACCGAAGCGAAGGGAAACGATGTCACTGACAGAGATGGAAAGTTATCGGGAGCTGATTTTGGAGAATATCGAGTATGACTGCCTCAAACAGCGGCTTGGGACCTATCGGGAGGACTTGGACGAGATCGTGGAGCTTCTGGTGGAAACCGTCTGCGCGAAGCGTAAGACCACCCGGATTGCCGGGGCGGACTTCCCCCATGAGGTGGTGCGTTCCCGCTTCCTGAAGCTGGACAGCTCCCACATCGAGTTTGTCATGGACTGCCTGCAAAAGAACACCACCGAGGTACGGAACATGAAACAGTACCTTTTGACGGTGCTGTTCAACGCGCCCACCACCATGAGCAACCATTACACCTCACAGGTCAACCACGATATGTACGGCGGCTTCTGAAAGCTGGCCGTTTTTGTCTGCCCGGAACTGCCGGGAGAAAGGAATCTGTTATGAAACGACCGCTTGCGTATATCACCGCTCCCTGGAGCAAGAACCCCCATGAAAACGCGGCAAACGCCGCCAGCTACTGCCGCCAGGTGTATGACGCCGGATATTCCCCGGTCTGCCCTGTTTTGTTCCTGCCGCTGTTTTTGAAAGATGAAATCCCCCAGGAACACAAGGACGGAATCGACATCGCCAGAGATTACCTGCGCCGCTCCCATGTGCTGGTGGTCTGCGGACACTCGACCGATGAAACGGTCAAAAACGATATTGCCACCGCTGAACGCCTGCGGATCACCGCCACCACGCTGGACGGGATTCTGACGGTGAAAGGCCAGGGCCGGGAGAAAGGGGGCGCACACCATGCCTGAGCAAAAGACCATCGGCCAGCTGATGGAGGAAATGCGGCTTAAAGACGGGGCGCGGGAGTATTCCGGCCATAGTTACATGGACTTAAACCGGTTCGCGGAGGACACCCGGCACATGATTATTTTTGATACCCTGACCGCTGATTCCCCTGTTGGCTGGAAAGGGGAACGCAGCCGCGCCTTTCTCACCGAGGAAGGATATAAAAAGTCCCTGGAACGCCAGGAACAGGGGCATATCAAGATTGTGAGCCACGCGAAGGTCCGAAACGGACATCTGCACTATGACCGGCAAGACCAGCTCCGATAGAGAAACCATGCAGAAAATCCATAGAGAGGAGGCGAAACACCCATGCAGGACGAAGTGGAAAGCAAAACCCTGACGCTCATTGTCAGCGGCACAAAGTTCACCGGCAGGCTGTTCAAAGCGGCGATTATGAAGTATCTGGCGCACCTGAAAGAGCAAAAGATGCAGAAACAGCGGGAAAAGGGCGCGGAGGTCAAGCCCCAGGGAAAGCAGACGGTGAAGCAGCTCATCGGGCAGAACCAGGGCGTGTCCAATCTTGAGATCACAGACCCCTCCATCAAGGCGTTTGAGCGGGTTGCCCGGAAGTACGGCGTGGATTACGCGGTAAAGAAGGACCGCAGCTGTTCCCCGCCCAAGTATCTGGTCTTTTTTAAGGCCCGCGACGCGGACGCGCTGACCTCGGCATTTACCGAGTACACCCAGAAGAAGGTCCGCAAGGCGTCCCGCCCGTCTGTGCTGGCGAAGCTGAACCAGTTCAAAGAGCTGGTGAAAAACGCGGTGGTGGACCGCACAAAGCGAAAGGAGCTGGAACGATGAAAAAGCCCCTGAACATCAAGAAGCTCGTTTTGCTGAACCTGCCCTATATCCTGATGGGGCTGTTCGCCACCAACTTCGGGGAGGCGTGGCGGATGGCCCAGGGCGCGGACGCATCGGAAAAGGCGCTGTCGCTAATCTCCGTCCTTCCGGCGGCGCTTGGAAGTTTCTGGCCCAGCTTTCACCCGCTGGACCTGCTGGTCGGGCTGTGCTGCGGCGCGGCGCTCCGGCTGGCTGTTTACCTGAAAGGCAAAAACGCCAAGAAGTACCGCCCAAATATCGAGTACGGTTCTGCGAGATGGGGAAATTCCCAGGACATCGCCCCTTATGTTGATCCGGTATTCCAGAACAATGTAATCCTCACCCAGACGGAACGCCTTACCATGAGCAGCCGCCCCAAGGACCCCAAGACCGCCCGCAACAAAAATGTGCTGGTAATCGGCGGTTCCGGCTCCGGCAAGACCCGGTTCTGGCTCAAGCCCAACCTGATGCAGCTCCATAGCTCGTATGTGGTTACTGATCCGAACAGATAAGTATAATAAGGTTATAGGGAAGCGCGCACCCTCAAAGAAAGGAGGTTACACACCATGAAGAAGCAGGCAGAGAAAGACAAACTCACCGCCCTATACGAAAGACTCTCACATGACGATGAACGGGCAGGGGAATCCGTGAGCATTGAGAACCAAAAACGGATTTTAGAGGACTACGCAAGGAAAAACGGTTTTACCAATATCCGGCATTTTACCGATGACGGAATCCGGGGAACTACTTTCAAGCGTCCGGGGCTGGACGCTATGTTAGACGAAATCCGGGCGGGGAACGTGGCAACGGTTATCATCAAAGACCAGAGCCGAATCGGGCGTGACGTGGTTGAAGTGGGGCTTTTAAAGCGCACCTTTGACGAGTACCATGTGCGTTTTATCGCCGCCAATGACAACCTTGACACCGCCAACGGCTTTGATATTATGTCTATCTTCCGTGACGTGATAAACGAGTGGTATGTTGCCGACACCAGCCGCAAAATCAAGGCTGTTTTCAAGTCCAGAATGGAAAAAGGCTTGCGCTGTTCTGGCAGTGTCTGCTATGGCTACCGCGCTTCCAAAGAAGAAAAAGGCGAGTGGATAATTGACGAGGAAGCCGCCGCCGTTGTGCGCCGTATCTTCCAGAGCGTCCTTGCCGGGGAAACCGTAGCCAGCATAGCAAAAGCACTCCGCACCGAGAGAATCCCTATCCCGTCCGAGCATTGGAAACGGGCAGGCGAGCCAGTCCGGGCGGCAAAATACACCGACCCCTACGCATGGTCAGCGACCACTATCGGCTACATACTGAAACGCCCGGAATACACAGGGCGCAAAGTATTAGGGAAAACCGTATGCGAGAACTACAAGACCAAGAGCAGCCGCAAGACCACGCCGGAGGAACAGTATATTTTTGAGGGCGCAATCCCCGCTATTGTGGACGTGGAAACGTGGCAGACCGTACAGAAGATACGGGAAACGGTACGCCGCGCACCTAAACGGCAGAACGCCCCGAACCGCTTGACCGGGCTTTTATACTGCGCCGACTGCGGTTCAAAACTCACACACCGCTACAACCTTGTACAAGGGAAATGGATTGAGGACGCTTTTATCTGCTCCGGCTACCGCCATTTAATCCATGACTGCACCATGCACCATATCCCCACGGCAAAAATTGAAGCCGCTATCCTTGCCGTTATCCAGCGGGTGAGCTGGTATGTGCGGCACAATGAAAAAGAGTTTGCCGAGCGTGTCCGGGAAGCGTCCGACCAGAACCAAGAGAAAACCGTCAAGGAATGTAAGCAGAAAATCAGCAAGGCTCAGAAGCGGCACAAAGAGCTTGACGGGCTTGTAAAAAAGCTGTACGAGGGCAACGCCACGGGCAAGATACCCGACAAGCATTTTACCCGGCTTCTTGCCGAATATGACGAGGAACAGACCGGGCTTGAAACGTCCATAGCGGAATGGCAAAGGCAGATAGAAAGCTGGAACGCCGATAAGCTGAAAACAGACCAGTTTATCCAGCTTGTGAAACGCTACACGGATTTCTCCGAGCTTACAACGCCCATGCTCAATGAGTTTATCGAGAAAGTGATTGTGCATGAGGGCGAGGGGCGGGGGAATGACCGCCGCCAGCGCATAGACATATACCTAAACTTTATCGGGGCTTTTGAAGTACCCGCCCATATCGTCACCCCGGCAGAAGTGGAGGAACAACGCCGCCAGCAGGAGGAACAGGCGGCAAAGGAAGCCCGGTCAAAGGAGCTTGCAAAGGCGCGGTATGAGAAGCGCAAGGCAGAGAAACGGGAGTTTACCGCAAGGAAGAAAGCGGGGCTTCTTACGTCGGAAGAACTGGAAGCCGAGGAAAAACGGCTTGCACATAACCGAGAGTGGCAAAAGGAATGGCGGGAGAAACGCAAAGCCACAGAACCGCCCAAGCCGCCTAAGAAAAAATCCATAAAGGAGCTTATGGAACTGGAAAAGACCGGGGCAGAGCTTACGCCGGAGGAAACGGAACGGCTTGCAGAACACCGCCAGAAAAAAGCCACACAGCATAAGGCGTGGCGCGAAAGGCAGAAAGCCGGACAGACAAAGGCAAGGACGCTGAAAGAGCTTGCCGCCGCCCAGAAAGAGGGGGAAGCCTTAACGCCGGAGGAATCGGAACGTCTGGAAGCCCACAGAAGCCGGAAGAAAATCGCAAGGGAAAAGCTGGTACGGCAAGCCGAAACCGACCCGGCAGCGGCGGCAGAACTGGCAAAGAAGCGGGCGTATGCTTCCGAAGCCACCAAGAAATCCCGGCAGAAAATGTATGAGGAAGCCGCCACAGGAAACCCCGAAGCGGTAGAACGCTATGAGAATTATCTTGCCGCAAGAAGGGAAGCATACCACAAGAAAAAGCAGGAAGCGGAACGAACCGCATAAGGGCTGAAAAGCAAGGGCGCATTGTGGAAATGTGCATAACTGGCTATGGAATCATGGATAACTCTATTCACAGCACATGGAAAAGCGAAAGAGCCGCTTTCCCACGTCCTGCAAACAGAGTTACCCACAATTCCATAAGACAGCCAGTTATACACATTACGGCACAATGCCGACTACTACGGAATCTCTCTCATTCAATATATTTTTCAAGTAATATTAAGTTTTAAAGCCTTATGGAATATATGCTAACCCCCATTCGGTCATAGCATAAAAAACAGGGAGTAAAGCGATTCCTTTTTCAGTTAATGAATATTCTACATGAGGGGGAATTTCATTAAACTGTATTCGTAATACTAGCCCGTCTTTCTCTAATTCACGCAAGGAAGAAGTAAGCATTGTATTTGTGATTCCGTCAATATTTTTCCTTAACTCACCAAAACGTATAGGAGATTTAATACACATTTCGTAAATTATTAGGAATTTCCATTTGCCTTGCAACATGAGAAGCAATGATGTTACAGGACAATTTCCTGCTTCGGTAAAAATACCATCTTTTACCTTTTGCGTCCATTCCTCATATGTCAAATTTTTTGCCATATCGTCACAGTCCTTTCTTTGAGTAATAGATAACAAACACAGATATTAGGATAGTACGGTCTACCATACTATGTAAGAATATTCTGCGTACTTGAAGAAGTTTGCAAACTAAGTATAATAATCTTATCAGCAAAAGTCAATAAAGGCTACACTGTAAATCAAAACACTGTACAGAAAGGAAAATTAACATGAAAGAAATTAACATTGGTCAAGCAACAGCAATCACTTCTCCCGACCCGCTTATGTTGGTTTGCACAACAAAGGAGGACGGAAGCCTCAATATGGCTCCGGTATCGTTCTTTATGTATTCCTCTTTCAATCCACCCATGCTTGCATTTGCAATGGGTAAAGCAGCTAATTCCGGCGAGAATATCCGTAGAACAGGAAAAGCGGTTCTTGCAGCTCCGGGAATAAGTCTGAATGGCGCAGTAATGGCATTTGGTTCTTCTAACGGCGGTCAAAAGGATAAGCTGAAAGAAACTCCGATTGCATTACAGAAAGTAGAGGGAAGCGATATTCAAATCCCGGAGGATTCACGAATTGCCTTTGTGGTGTCACTTGCACAGACAATAGAATCCGGCGACCATTACTTATATCTCTGCAATATTGAGAAAATGGTTGCAGATGAATCAAAAGAAGCCTTGTTTGCATGGGAAGGATATGCAAAAGTCGCACCTGCACAGGAAAAATAATGTTTTATAAATCAGTCGGGGAGCTAATGGCAAAATAAATACTGTTTTATATTGCCGTTAATAGCCCACGTAGTTTTACAGATAGATAATCAAGGGGCGACAGCCGCAAACGCTGCCGCCCCTCTGAATTATAAAAAGCAACTGTAAACCATGCACCGCCCCATGTGGGAGAAAGGGGGAAATTTCTATGGATTGCACAGAAGCATACAAGGAACACATCATGTATTCTTTCAATGGCTTTTGCAAAGTCGTCATACGCTATGCCGCTATCAACGCATGGCGCGACAGGAACAGGCGGCGGCAAAAAGAAATATCCTTTGAATACCTCACAGAAGAAAAGTTCTACCCTCTAAGCACATCAGACGAATTTCTCAAATCACCTTACGAACAATACCCCGTTACGATATGCGGTCAGACAATCATCCTCACCAATGGGGAGCTTGCCGCCGCCCTGCTATCCCTGTCGGAGAAAAAGAGGGAAATCATTTACCTTTACTTTTTCGGGAATTACACACAGCAGGAAATCGCGGATTTATACGGGCATTGTAAGAGTACGGCATGGCATTACATACACAGCGCATTACAGATGTTGCAGAGAGAAATGGAGGGATTTTCACATGGGGAATACTAACCTTGTGCCATATGAAACCATTGTCCGGGCGACAAACGGCGAGCCGGAAGCCGTGGACGAGGTTTTACGGCATTACAGCAAACGAATCCGCTTTGCCGCCCTTGAAAACGGGCACGTCAACACAGACACCGAGGACAGCATAAAACGGCGGCTCATTACTGCCCTGTTCCAGTTCCGCTTTGACTGAAAAAGGCGGCATGACAGGAGGTGAGGTTTGTCGGGAAAATAGCCATGCTGATATTCAATGATACCGAGGAAAAAGCGGTTGAGAAAGCCATAGCCGCCCTTGCGGATATGATACCGCTGGAAGCCATACAGCCGCCCCATTCTCCGGCACTTATTTTTCCGGGATTGGAAATCAGATTACATCAACGCCGGGTACTGAAAAACGGAATTGATGTTTCTCTCACCCGTCTGGAATACGGCGCACTCTGCTATCTTGCTGCCAGTCCGGGGAGGGTGTTCACAAAGGCGCAAATCTTTGAAGCCGTGTGGAGCATGGAGAGTGAAAGCTGCCAGTCAAACGTGACAAATGTGATATGCAATCTACGGAAAAAGATAGAGCCGGACAGCCGCCGCCCCACCTACATAAAGACCGTTTTAGGCATAGGCTACAAGTTTACTTCCGGGGAATAACAACAGGATAACCGCCGCTATTGGCGAAGATACGAAACAGGAAATCAAAGAAAAAAGGTTTCCTGTTTTTTTGCGCCCATTTTGCTTAGTTCCGGCTTTACTGTATGGGAAAATACCGCCGCAAAATTGGTAGAATCCACGCCATGCAAGCCGGGGGAAAACGGCAAAAGCCAGCACAGCGGAATCCGTCAGTTACTAAGAGCAAGATTCTACCACAGTGCCAAATTTCGCCTACCGGCTCATTTTGTCCTGCGGGAATCTTGTTGGGGTTGCCACCCCAAGCCCGCCTTTTTGCGGCTTGCGCCGCTTGAAAAATCCACCCAAGAAAGGAGGTTCACAGCCATGAAAAAGTACAATACGCCCCACCGCCGCCGGGTAATCAAGACACGCTTGACCGAGGAAGAATATACAGAGTTTTCCGAGCGCATTTCCCTCTACAAAATGAGCCAGTCTGAATATATCCGGCAAGCCCTAACCAAGTCAAGCATACGCCCGGTTATCACTGTTTCCCCGGTCAATGATGAATTGTTATCTGCCGTTGGGAAGTTAACCGCCGAGTATGGAAAAATCGGCGGCAACTTAAACCAGATTGCCCGCTGTCTGAACGAGTACGGCGCACCTTATAACGCACTCTCCCAAGAAGTGCGAGCCGCCATAACGGAGCTTGCCGCCTTGAAGTTTGAAGTCTTGCAGAAAGTAGGTGAAGCCGTTGGCAACGTTCAAACATATCAGCTCTAAAAATGCCGATTATGGAGCAACCGAGCAGTACCTAACCTTTGAGCATGACGAGTTTACCATGAAGCCCACACTGGACGAAAGTGGGCAGATAATTCCGAGGACAGGCTATCTCATTTCCTCTCTGAATTGCGGCGGGGAGGATTTCGCCATAGCGTGTATGCGCTCCAATCTGAAATACGGCAAGAACCAGAAAAGGGAGGACGTAAAGAGCCACCATTACATTATCAGCTTTGACCCCCGTGACGCACCCGACAACGGCTTGACCGTAGACCGGGCGCAGGCATTGGGCGAGGAATTTTGCAAGACGCATTTCCCCGGACACCAAGCGTTGGTATGCACCCACCCGGACGGGCATAACCACAGCGAAAATATCCATGTGCATATCGTAATCAATTCTTTAAGGATTGCGGAAGTTCCGTTACTGCCCTACATGGAAAGACCAGCCGACACAAGGGAGGGCTGCAAGCACCGCTGTACAGACGCAGCTATGGAATATTTCAAAGCGGAAGTCATGGAGATGTGCCACCGGGAAAACCTCTATCAGATTGACTTGCTGAACGGGAGCAAGAACCGAGTTACCGAGCGTGAGTATTGGGCGAAGCGGAAAGGACAAGCCGCACTGGATAAAGAGAACGCTTCCCAAGCCGCCGCAGGAGAGCCGCCCAAGCAGACCAAGTTTGAAACAGACAAGGAAAAGCTGCGGCGCACAATCAGAGCCGCCCTGTCCTCTACCGTTTCCTTTGAGGACTTTTCCGGGAAGCTGCTGCAACAGGGCGTGACCGTAAAGGAGAGCCGGGGGAGATTAAGCTACCTCACGCCGGACAGGACGAAGCCCATCACCGCCCGGAAACTGGGTGATGATTTTGACCGTGCCGCCGTACTGGAAACACTCACCCAAAACGCACAGAACGCCGCCAGAGCTGCCGAAACGTCCGCACCCAAACAGGAATACCCCCGCAGCATAAAAGACCGCTTACAGCGTGGCAAAGCCGCTATAAACGCACCGAAACAGGACAGCGTACAGCACATGGTAGACCGGGAAGCCAAGCGAGCCGAGGGCAAGGGCATAGGATATGACCGCTGGGCGGCTGTCCACAATCTAAAGCAAATGGCGGCTACCATGAGCGTTTACGAGGAATCCGGCTTTTCTTCCCCGGAAGAACTGGAAGCCGCCCTTGCCGCCGCCAGTGCGGAACTGAACAGCGTCCATGCCAAACTGAAAGCCGTGGAAAGCACTTTGCGGGAGAAAAAGGACTTACAGAAACAGCTATTGGCGTACATCAAGACCAAGCCAGCCCGTGACGGGCTGAAAGCACAGAAAACAGAGAAAGCCCGCAGGAACTACCGGGAGCAGCACGAAAGCGATTTTATCATAGCCGAAGCTGCCACCCGGTTTTTTAAGGCACAGGGAATCTCCAAGCTGCCAGCGTCCAAAGCATTACAGACCGAGATTGAGCAGCTTACCAAAGAGAAAAACGCCCTTTACAACGAGTACCGGGAAAAGAGGGAGCGCACAAAGGAATTGCAGACCGTAAAGGGCAACATTGAGCAGATTTTAAGGCGAGAGCCGGAGCGCAGAAAGGGGCGGGATAATGAACGGTAAACGCCCATACATGGACTACCCACAGCACAGAGCCGCCCGCCGCCTTGTGCATGAGTGCTGCAACTACGATAACGGCAACTGTATTGTACTGGACGGGGGCGACTGCGTATGTGTGCAGAGTATCAGCTATTCGCTTCTCTGCCGCTGGTTTATCTCTGCCGTACTTCCCCTTGACTGGAAACTGGAAGCCGCCCTTTTGCACCGGGCAGAACTGAAACGCTGTACCGAGTGCGGCGGTCAGTTTCTCCCAAAATCCAACAGGGGGAAATACTGCCCGGATTGCGCCGGACGCATGAAAAGAACCAGAGCCGCACAGCGCAAGCGGAAACAGAGGGGGAAATGTCACGCTTTAGAAAATACAGAACCCCCGTAAATCAAGGCTTCCCGGCTACTGCTCAACAGGTATGCGGTACATTTATCCTTTACCCCCGGAAAAGCCGTTTTAAATGCGTAACAGAAGCCACAGACAGGAGGTGAAAACCATAGCTGAATACATCACAGCCGAAACAATCATACCGCCGTATCTGCCCTATCCCCGTTTCCTGCTGAAAATGGACTTGTCACAGACAGCAAAACTGCTCTATGCGCTGCTGTTAGACCGTTCCACCCTCTCACAGAAAAACGGCTGGCAGGACAGCGAGGGCAGGATTTATATTGTCTACCCGGTTACGGAGATAGCGGAAATACTGGACAAAGGCAGGACAACGATTCAGGACACGCTGAATGAGCTTGCCGCCGCCGGACTTATGGAACGGAAAAGGACACGTTTTGCCGCCGCCAACCACATCTATGTGAAAGTGCCGCCAGTAGTACAGGTTTCCGTACCTATGACAGCCGGAAAACCGGACACCATAAGCCCGGAAAATCGGACTTATGACAGCCGGGAAACCGGACTTATGATGTCCGAAAAACCGTACCCTAACAACTATAATATAAACAAACTAAAAGAGAGCCAAACAAAGGGAGCGAGTGGGGAGCTGCCCGCGCCCTATGGCAAATACCAGAATGTTTTCCTCACTGAATCCGAATATGCGGAGCTGAAGCAGGAATACCCGGACAGCCTTGAACGGCTTATCGAGGAAATGAGCCGGTATATTGCTTCCAGTGGAAACGATTATATAAACCATGCCGCCGCGCTTTACAGTTGGGCGGACAGGGAGAAAAAGGAGAACCCGAAAAAGGGAATCCCCGATTATTCTTTCAAAGAGGGCGAGAGCCTTTGACAGCGGAGATAAAACGCCCCGTAAACAGGGCGTGAATAAGACCATGAACAAGGAGGACGATTTTATGTGTGATTATGATAACGCCATTTTCCGGCTTGCCACAGAAACAGAGCCAGAGCCGGAGGACTACACAGGCGAGGACGGGCTTTTATATTGCGGGAGCTGCCGCCAGCCCAAAGAAGCCTATTTCACCGAGGGAAGGGGGCTTTTCGGACGTGACCGACACCCGAAAGAATGTGACTGCCAGCGCAAACGCCGGGAAAAGCAGGAAGCCGCCGACAAGGAGCGAAAACACCGTGACACCGTGGAGGAATTGAAACGCCGGGGATTTTCCAACGCCGCCATGCGCCAGTGGACTTTTGAAAATGACAACGGCAAATGCCCCCAAATGGATAAGGCGCACTTCTATGCGGCGAACTGGGAGGAAATGAAAGCGGAAAATATCGGCTATCTGCTATGGGGCAAGGTAGGCACAGGCAAGAGCTATTTTGCCGGGTGTATCGCCAACGCCCTTATGGAGCGTGAGATTTCCGTGTGCATGACGAACTTTGCCCTTATCCTCAATGACCTTGCCGCCAGCTACAAGGGCAGGAACGAATACATAGCCCGCCTTTGCAGCTTCCCCTTGCTAATCCTTGATGATTTCGGCATGGAGCGCGGCACGGAATACGGCTTAGAGCAGATTTACAACGTGGTTGACAGCCGATATCGAAGCCGGAAGCCGCTGATAGTCACAACGAATTTGACGCTGGAGGAATTGCAGCACCCGGAGGACACCGCCCATTCCCGGATTTATGACCGTCTGCTTGAAATGTGCTGCCCCGTTTTCTTCACCGGGGAGAATATCAGAAAAGCCACGGCACAGGGGAAAATGGAACGGTTAAAAGGACTGATGAACGGAAAGGAGAGCCTATGAACAATGACACCAGCAAGACCAGCACCGCCGCCCCTCTGGACGTGAAGCCCGACCTTGTGAAGCGGATAGGGAACACCACCTTTGACATTCATATCCATTTCAGCGAAACCAGCCGGGAAACCTTTACGGACAAGGTAGTGCGGCTTATTGAGAATGATAAGGACAGTGTAACCAACTGAAAAGAAGATACACTTTTTCTTATTCCCTACTTGACATTACCAAAAGGCACAATCCTGGTCGAATGTGGAAAGCTGCTCCAACGGGGCGCGCCGAAGCTGGATAAGGACGGAAAGCCCATGAAGGACAAGAACGGCAAAACCATCTATGAGCCGTACCGGATCAAGGTGCTGAATACCATCAACTTCAAAAAATCCATGAAATACAATCCTTTCGCCTATATCCACAGCGAAAAGGACATCTTGAAGCTGGTGACAACCTTAATCGCCAACACCAAGGGCGAGGGGAAAGCCAGTGACGATTTCTGGGTCAAAGCGGAAACGCTGCTGTACTGCGCCCTGATTGGATATATCCACTACGAGGCCCCGGTGGAGGAACAGAACTTCTCCACCCTGATTGAGTTTATTAACGCGATGGAGGTCCGGGAGGACGATGAGGAATACAAAAACCCTGTTGACCTGATGTTTGACGCGCTGGAATCCGAGAAGCCCAACCATTTCGCGGTGCGGCAGTACAAAAAATACAAGCTGGCGGCGGGCAAAACCGCAAAATCTATACTGATTTCCTGCGGTGCGCGGCTGGCGGTATTCGATATTGCCGAGCTGCGGGAGGTCACAGCCTATGATGAGCTGGAACTGGACACCCTGGGGGACCGGAAAACCGCCTTATTTCTCATTATGAGCGATACCGATGACAGCTTTAACTTCCTGATTTCCATGTGCTACACCCAGCTGTTTAATCTGCTCTGTGAAAAAGCGGACGATGTGTACGGCGGCAGGCTCCCGGTCCATGTGCGCTGCCTGATTGACGAGTGCGCCAACATCGGGCAGATTCCAAAGCTGGAAAAGCTGGTCGCCACCATCCGAAGCAGGGAGATTTCCGCCTGTCTGGTATTGCAGGCGCAGTCCCAGTTAAAGGCCATCTACAAGGACAACGCCGACACCATTATCGGAAATATGGACACTTCCATCTTTCTGGGCGGCAAGGAACCTACCACCTTAAAGGAGTTAGCCGCCGCCCTGGGAAAAGAAACCATTGACACCTACAACACCGGGGAGAGCCGGGGGCGGGAAACCTCCCACTCTCTCAACTATCAGAAATTGGGCAAAGAACTGATGAGCCAGGATGAGCTTGCGGTTATGGACGGTGGAAAATGTATCCTCCAGCTGCGGGGCGTCCGCCCGTTTTTGTCGGATAAATATGACATCACCAGGCACCCCAATTTCCAGTACACTGCCGACGCGGACGATAAGAACGCCTTTGACATTGAAGCGTTTTTGTCCACCCGGCTCAAACCAAAACCCAACGAGGTCTACGATGTGTTTGAAGTTGACGTAGACACCGAGGGCGAATAATCCCGTTCCGCAAGAAAGGAGTGATTTTATCTACCCGCCAGGGTCCCTGAAACCTGCCTCGGTTGAGGCCATTGGCGTACAAAGCGGACAGCTCAACAAAAAAATGAAGAAGGAGGATAGCCGGAATCGAGCCGCCCAAAACGCAGGGCGGTTTTGTTGTCCGGCTTTTGTATGCCTATGAACCAACACTAACCACAAAGCGATTCCGGCTAAATTAAAGTATGGAATTTTTCAACAGCGCAATCGACGTTTTGCAGACCCTCGTTATCGCACTGGGAGCCGGCCTTGGAATCTGGGGCGTCATCAACCTGCTGGAAGGTTACGGCAATGATAACCCAGGCGCGAATGCTCATGTACGGTAAAGAAGCAAGTAACCGAAAACAAGAGATAGACTGCCAGCACCACACTATTCCGAACCAAAGAAACCAAAGACCAAAAGACAAGCATTGTGGAAATGTGCATAACAGGCTATTCCGTCATGGATAACTCTATTCACAGGACATGGAAAAGCGAAAGAGCCGCTTTCCCACATCCTGCAAACAGAGTTACCCACAACTCCATAAGACAGCCAGTTATACACATTCCCACAATGCCGACTACTACGGAATCCCACCTTACACTGACCTATATTTTTGATACACAACAACCAGATTAAGTTGTTGTTATTTTTATTTGGGGGATTGACTATAATAGCAAAGGTGATATAATGTACTTGTACATTAAGTACATTCAGAAAGTAGAGGTGGTGAATAGTGGAAATTATTATCAGCAACAATGCCAATAAACCGATTTATGAACAAATCACATCACAAATCAAGGCAATGATAATGAGCGGAGAATTACAGGCAGGTGACGCAATCCCTTCTATGCGGGCTTTGGCAAAATCAATCCATGTAAGCGTCATTACAGTCCAAAAAGCCTATGAGGATTTACAAAGGGACGGATTTATCGAAACTACAGTTGGCAGAGGAAGTTTTGTGTCGGCGCAGAACAAAGAATTTTATCAAGAGGAACAACAGCGTATAGCCGAAGAACATTTACAAGCAGCCGCCGAAATAGGGAGAATGAGTAATATTTCTCTTAAAAAATTGACGGAATTATTAACTTTATTTTATCAGGAGGACGAATAACATGGAAAACATTTTAGAATTGCAACAAATATGTAAGTCTTTTCCAAAGTCAAACTTTATATTGGATAAACTCTCTTTTTCATTACCGTATGGGGCTATTCTGGGCTTTGTTGGTGAAAACGGCGCAGGTAAAACTACCACGATTGGCTGTATTTTAAACACTGTCAGAAAAGACAGCGGTATGGTAAAACTATTTGGAAAAGAAATGCGGGATATTGACACAGACATTCGAGAAAAAATTGGTGTGGTTTATGACGGAGATAATTTTCCGGGTTTTTGGACGGCGAAACAATTATCTCAAGTCATGGAGGGAATTTATACACAATGGGATAATGCCTTATTTCAAAAATATTTAGAGGATTTTCATTTACCTGTTAAACAGAAAATCAAAAATTATTCCAGAGGAATGACAATGAAGCTGGCTATTGCAGTTGCCTTGTCGCATCACCCGCAATTATTGATTTTGGACGAAGCAACCAGTGGTTTAGACCCCATTATGCGTGATGAAATGCTGGACGTTTTTCTTGAATTTGTGCAGGAGGAAAGCCATTCTATTCTTTTATCTTCTCATATTACAAGCGATTTAGAAAAAGTTGCAGATTATATTACATTTATTCATAATGGGAAATTGATTATGACCGCATCAAAAAATGATTTGGTATATAATTACGCCGTTATGCGTTGCAAGGAAAGTCAGTTCCTTGCATTAGACCCTGGTGATATTATCGCTTACCGAAAACGGGATTTTCAGATTGATGTATTAGTTAATAACGGAAAAGAAGCACAACGAAAATATAAAGGTTCTGTTGTAGACCATGTTTCAGTTGATGAAATCATGTTGTTATTGGTAAAGGGGGAACGAGTATGAAAGGATTGCTTAAAAATAATTTTTTAACCGTTTATTCTAATGCGAAAGTTTTTTCGATTTTTATGCTTATATTGGGGCTTTTTGTTGTTGCAGTTATCAGCCAGCCGCTTCTTATTGGTTACGTTCTGTTAAGCATGGTTGGCTTTTCCGTAAATGCAATTACAAGCATAAAAAAAGAGTTTATTTCAAAATGGGGAAAATACAAATTAACTTTGCCTGTAAAGAGAGCTGCTATTGTTAAAAGCTATTTTATCAGTCAACTAATATGGCTGCTTGTTGGAATACTATATGCAGGAATCGTTATAAGTTTATCATGGGCATTGCATGGTTGCCCTTATGATAATAGCATTGACGTAGTTTCAATATTTGCATTGGGAATCAGTGTAAGTATTTTTACAGGTGCATTTTTCTTTCCATTGCTTTATCTGGGCGGCGAAGAAAGAAGTGATGTATTTTTAGTAATCAGCTTGCTTTGTGGAATTGGCGTTGTGTTAGGAATTATTAGTGTGCTTAATCTTTATTTAGCCCCTGGCGTAACTACAATTCTATTAAGTGCGGCTATTTTGCTTTTAAGTTCTTTGTTAATGTTCGCTTTATCCTATCCGTTGACCGTGGGTATTTATCACAAAAAAGAATACTAACTAAATGTATTATGTGGGAGAAAGGGGGAATTTCTATGCCTTGCACAGAAGCATACAAGGAGCATATCGAATACACATTTAATGCCTTTTGCAGAGTAGTCATACGCTATGCCGCTATCAACGCATGGCGTAACAGGGATAAGCGGCGGCAAAGGGAAATATCTTTTGAATACCTCACAGAAGAAAAGTTTTATCCATTCTGTACGTCAGACACATATTTCATAGACCCCTACAAGCAATATCCGGTTATGATATGCGGTCAGAGGGTTATCCTCACAAACGGGGAGCTTGCTGAAGCCCTGTCCTCTCTGCCGGAGAAAAAGAGGGAAATCATTTACCTTTACTTTTTCGGGCGTTACACACAACAGGAAATTGGGGAACTGTATGGACGCTGCCGGAGTACGGCGTGGCATCACATACACAGTGCCTTGCAAATGCTGCATGAAGAAATGGAGGTGCTTTTCCGTGAGGAATCCTAAACTTGTGCCATATGAAACGATTATCCGAGCAACCAGCGGAGAACCGGAAGCCATTGACGAGGTTTTACGGCATTATGGCAAAAGAATCCGGCTTGCTTCCCTTGAAAACGGACAGGTCAACAAGGACACAGAGGACAACATTAAACGGCGGCTTATCGCTGCCCTGTTCCAGTTCCGCTTTGATGAACAGCCATACCCCAAAACTGAATAACCGCCGCCACATAGAACGGCACACCAAGACAGGAAATCATAAAAAGGTTTCCTGTTTTTTTGCGTTTATTTTTGGCGTTTTTGAAAAACCGCCGTATTGCCACACGAAAAGGGAAACATGACATACTCTTTGTTTGGCAGTTTTCAATTTTCGGTGGTGTGGGGAATGAAAGGAAAATGAAGAAATTTTTCAAAATTCCCGCCTATCCGGGCTTGTGCGGTTTTGTAAGGAATGAGGGGAAATTTCCGCAAATCACCGTCATTTTTGCTTTGCGTGGTGTTGTAGGTAGTAGGGGGAGAAATACCGCCGCAGAGTTGGCAAAATTCCCGCCCCGTCCGTCGAGGGTATCAGAAAATTCCATGAGATATTTTCGCCGGAACGCAACAAACCAGCCACTAATAGCCGGATAGTAAGCAAACAGACCACACAGCGCAGTTTCTTAGAGCAAGATTCTACCACAGTACCAAATTTCGCCTTTCGGCTCATTTTGTCCTGCGGGAATCTTGTTGGGGTTGCCACCCCAAGCCCGCCTTTTTGCGGCTTGCGCCGCTTGAAAAAATCCACCCACGAAAGGAGGTTTACAGCCATGAAGAAATACAACACACCCCACCGCCACCGGGTAATCAAAACACGCTTGACCGAGGAAGAATACGCCGAGTTTTCCGAGCGTGTCACCCTCTGCAAAATGAGCCAAGCCGAGTTTATCCGGCAAGCACTTATCAAGTCAAGCATACACCCGGTCATTACCGTTTCCCCGGTCAATGATGAATTACTCTCTGCCGTGGGAAAACTCACAGCCGAATATGGAAAGATAGGCGGCAACTTGAACCAGATTGCCCGCTGTCTGAATGAGTACGGCGCACCTTATAACGCCCTCTCCCAAGAGGTACGAGCCGCCACAGCGGGGCTTGCCGCCTTGAAGTTTGAAGTCTTGCAGAAAGTAGGTGAAGCCGTTGGCAACATTCAAACATATCAGCTCTAAAAATGCCGATTACGGGGCGGCTGAACAGTACCTAACCTTTGAGCATGACGAGTTTACCATGAAACCCACACTGGACGGAAACGGGAGGCTTGTTCTCCGTGACGATTACCGCATTTCCTCTCTGAATTGCGGTGATGAAGATTTCGCCATAGCGTGTATGCGTTCCAATCTGAAATACGGCAAGAACCAGAAGCGGGAGGACGTAAAGAGCCACCACTATATTATTTCCTTTGACCCCCGTGACGCACCAGACAACGGCTTGACCGTAGACCGGGCGCAACAGTTAGGCGAGCAGTTCTGTAAAGAACATTTCCCCGGACACCAAGCCCTTGTATGCACCCACCCGGACGGGCATAACCACAGCGGAAATATCCATGTACATATCGTAATCAATTCCCTACGGATTGAGGAAGTACCCTTGCTGCCCTACATGGAAAGACCAGCCGACACAAGAGAGGGCTGCAAGCACCGCTGTACGGACGCAGCTATGGAATATTTCAAAGCGGAAGTCATGGAGATGTGCTACCGGGAAAACCTCTATCAGATTGACTTGCTGAACGGGAGCAAGAACCGCATTACCGAGCGTGAGTATTGGGCGAAGCGGAAAGGACAAGCCGCACTGGATAAAGAGAACGCTTCCCATGCCGCCGCAGGAGAGCCGCCCAAAGTCACAAAATTTGAAACCGACAAGGAGAAGCTACGGCGCACAATCCGAGCCGCCCTGTCCTCTGCCGTTTCCTTTGAGGATTTTTCCGGGAAGCTGTTGCAACAGGGCGTGACCGTCAAGGAGAGCCGGGGGAGATTATCGTATCTCACGCCGGACAGGACGAAGCCCATCACCGCCCGGAAACTGGGTGATGATTTTGACCGTGCCGCCGTACTGGAAACACTCACCCAAAACGCACAGAACGCCGCCAGAGCCACCGAAACGCTCCTACCCCAACAGGAATACCCCCACAGCATAAAAGACCGTTTACAGCGGAATAAAGCCGCCATAAACGCCCCGAAAAATGACGCTTCCCAACGGGAAGTTGTACAGCGCATGGTAGACATAGCTGCCAAGAAAGCCGAGGGCAAGGGGAAAGGCTATGAGAAATGGGCGACCTTGCACAACTTGAAGCAAATGGCGGCTACCATGAGCGTTTACGAGGAATCCGGCTTTACTTCCCCGGAGGAACTGGAAACCGCCCTTGCTGCCGCCAATACAGAACTGCATGAAACCACCGGGAAACTGAAAGCCGTGGAAAGCACTTTGCGGGAGAAAAAGGACTTGCAGAAACAGCTATTGGCGTATATCAAGACCAAGCCAGCCCGTGACGGACTGCGGGCGCAGAAAACGGAGAAAGCCCGAAAAGCCTACCGGGAGCAGCACGAAAGCGAATTTATCATTTCCGAATCTGCCGCCCGGTATTTCAAGGCACAGGGAATCTCCAAGCTGCCAGCGTCCAAAGCCCTACAAGCAGAGATTGAACAGCTTACAAGGGAGAAGAACACGCTTTACAACGAGTACCGGGAGAAGAAAGCAAGCGTCCGGGAATTGCAGACCGTAAAGGGCAATCTTGACCGAATCTTGCGCCGTGAGCCGGAACGGGGAAAGGGGCGGGAAAATGAACGGTAAACGCCCCTACATGGACTACCAACAACACAGAGCCGCCCGCCGCCTTGTGCATGAGTGCTGCAACTACGATAACGGCAACTGTATCTTGCTGGATAACGGCGAGCCTTGCGTATGCGTCCAGAGTATCAGCTATTCGCTTATATGCCGCTGGTTTAGGATAGCCGTGCTGCCGCTGGACGGGAAACTGGAAGCCGCCCTACTCCACCGGGCAGACAGGAAACACTGTACCGAGTGCGGCGGGTATTTTCTCCCCAAGTCAAACCGGGGGAAATACTGCCCGGATTGCGCCGGACGCATGAAAAGAATCAAAGCCGCACAGCGCAAGCGGAAACAGAGGGATAAATGTCACGCTTTAGGATATTCCAAACCCCCGTAAATCAAGGCTTTTTTGACCGCCCCGGGCGGGTGGGCGATATTTATATCCTTTACCCCCAAAAACGGCGTTCTAAAGCGTAACAGAAGCCCAAAACAGACCAAAGGAGGAACGAATGGCAGACAACCGCAAATATTACTACCTAAAGCTGAAAGAGAGCTATTTTGACGAGGACGCTATCGTGCTGCTGGAAAGTATGCAGGACGGTATGCTCTACTCAAACATTCTCTTGAAGATGTACTTAAAATCGCTGAAAAACGGGGGAAAGCTCCAGCTTGCCGAGAATATCCCCTACACCGCACAGATGATAGCCACCATCACCCGCCAGCAAGTCGGCACAGTGGAAAGGGCTTTGCAGATTTTTATGAAACTGGGGCTTGTAGAACCCTTGCAGAACGGGGCTTTGTACATGAGCAACATTGAACTTTTAATCGGTCAGTCCTCTACCGAGGGGGAGCGGAAACGCCGTGCAAGGCTGGCTTTGCAGGAACAAAAGGCATTGCCGGAAGCCGTGGCGGACAAACGTCCACCAGACGGGGCGGACATTTGTCCACCAGAGATAGAGATAGAGAAAGAGATAGATATAGAGTTAGAGATAAAGAGAGAGGGAGAGCTAAAGAAAGGACAGACCGCCCCCGCCCCTTTTGGCAGATACAAAAACGTCTTTTTGTCAGAAAAAGAGCTTGCGGAGCTGCAAGAGGAGCTTCCCGGCAAATGGGAGTATTACATTGACCGTCTATCCGGCTATATCGCTTCCAGCGGGAAGAACTACAAGAACCATGCCGCCACTATCCGGCGTTGGGCGGCTGATGACAAGGCAAAGGGGAAGCCGAAAAAGGGAATCCCCGATTATTCCTACAAAGAGGGCGAGAGCCTTTGACCGCATAGACACAACGCCCCGTAAACAGGGCGTAAAAGACCATGAACAAGGAGGACGATTTTATGTGTGATTATGATAACGCCATTTTCCGGCTTGCCACAGCACAGGAAGCAGAGCCGGAGGACTACACGGGCGAGGACGGGCTTTTGTATTGCGGGAGCTGCCGCCAGCCCAAAGAAGCCTATTTTGCAGAGGGAAAGACCTTTTTCGGACGTGACCGCCACCCCAAAGAATGTGACTGCCAGCGGAAACGCCGGGAAACGCTGGAAGCCGCAGACCGGGAGCAGAAGCACCGGGAGGAAGTGGAACGGCTGAAAAGAAAGGGCTTCACCGACCCGGCTATGAGGGAATGGACTTTCGGGAACGACAACGGGAAATGCCCGCAAATGTGCTATGCCCGTGAATATGTGGAGCTATGGGAGCAGATGAAAGATGAAAACCACGGATTGATTTTGTGGGGAAGTGTCGGCACAGGGAAAAGCTATTTTGCCGGGTGTATCGCCAATGCCCTCATGGAGAAAGAGATTTCCGTGTGCATGACAAACTTTGCGGCGATACTCAACGACCTTGCCGCCAGCTTCAAAGACCGCAACGAATATATCTCCCACCTTTGCAGCTTCCCCTTGCTTATCCTTGACGATTTCGGCATGGAGCGTGGCACGGAATACGGGCTTGAACAGGTTTACAACGTGATTGACAGCCGATACCGCAGCGGCAAGCCGTTAATCGTGACAACGAACCTCACGCTGGAAGAATTGCAGAACCCGGAGGACACCGCCCACGCCCGCATTTATGACCGCCTTACGGAAATGTGCTGCCCCGTCTGCATTACCGGGGAGAATTTCAGAAAAGCCAAAGCACAGGCGAAAATGGAACGCCTTAAAACGCTGCTGAACAGAAAGGAGAGCCTATGACCGACACCCCCAACAGAAGCACCGCCACTACTGCCCGCCGCCCGGATTGCGTGACCGAGGTACGCCGGGGGAACACCGTTCTTGTAGTTTCCGGCTACTTCAAACAGGACACCACCGCCACCGCCGCCGACAAGATGATGAAAGTGCTGGAAGCGGAAAGCGCAGCCGGGGGAACTGCCGCCCATGCCATGTAAAGTGACATTCCTTACTGAAATTTATTCGACATTATGTGTCATAAAGTAGCAAAAAGGACTGTACAGCCAGCCCCGCCCTATGGTATAATAGACATACGGAATAGTGGGGCTGGCTGTCGGAAACGGAGGAAACCATGTTAAGACAGACCACCCAAAAAATCACCGCCCTTTATCCGAGGTTATCCCATGATGATGATATGACAAAAGGACGTAAAGCCAAGTGATTTTTTTCGGCATCCATAGGGGATGCCGTTTTTGCATTATTGGATAGCCCCGACAAATTTGTAGTAGATGGTAATGCGCTTTTCTTTACCCTTGCGGCAGCGTCCCATACCCGGCGTTTCGTAAATCGTAATCCGGTCAATCAGTTCGTGAAGCATGAAGCGGTCGAGTTTTTCAAAGCTGGTGTATTTCTGGATAAGGTCAGCGAAGCGGTCAATATCAGCTTTGGTATCCCGTATCTTTTCCAGCGCCTTTTCCATCTCCGCAATGTTCGCTTTCAGCGTTGCCCGTTCCGTATCGTAGTCTGCGATAAACATGGTAAAGATATGGTCGGGCAGCTTGCCGCTCATGTTGTCCTCATAGGTGCGTTTCAGCTTCACGTCCAGATCGGCCAGCCGATTCTTTGCCGATGCAATGTCACGCTTCATTGTTGCGGTCTGTTTCTGCTGGTCGGCGCATTTCAGTTCCATGAGCCGCTGTGCGGCTTTTTCAGCGTCCTCGCTGAACAGTTTCGCGTTGCGGCGGATGTCCTCAAGCACTGCCTGGTGAAAGGTGTCACGGTTGATGTAGTGGCTGGAGCAGGCTAATTTCCCAATCGCGTGGCTGCGCCCGCAGTTGTAGTAGAAGTATTTCTGCTGGCTTACCTTGGGAAGCATGGAGGTTCCGCAGGCTTCACAGAAGAACAGCCCTGCAAATAAATCGGGTTCGTCTTTCGCCTGAATGGTCTTTTTCCGCGCTCCCATGCGTTTCTGCGCTTCATCAAATAATTCCCGCGATACAATGGGTTCGTGCGTATTGGGAACCACGATCCAGTCCTCTTTGGGGATGGGTTCCCGCTTCTTGCTGCGGTAGGATGGCGTGTATTCCCGTCCCTGCACCATGCTCCCCACATAGATTTCGTTTTTCAACATAAACTGCACATAAGTCCGCGTCCAGAAGTGGCGGCGTTCAAACTCGCCATCCCGTTCAGGGTTGTGCTTGCGGAAGCGGGTGTATTCCTTGGGGGATAAGATGCCCTCGTTGTTCAGGGTAGAAGCAATGCTCCTTGCCCCAATCCCTGCCGCACACATTTCAAACATCCGCCGGACAACCGGCGCGGTTTCCTCGTTGATGATCAGCTTGTGCTTATCGTCAGGATGCCGCAGGTAGCCATAGGGGTCGAGTGCGCCGAGGTATTCGCCGCGCTTTGCTTTGGTATGGAGGGTGGACTTGATTTTGGTGGAAATATCCTTGGCGTACATATCGTTCAGGATGTGCTTGAACGGCGTAATGTCCATGCTGCTGGTCTGGTTCAGCGTGTCAACTCCGTCGTTCAGGGCGATGTAGCGCACATGACGCTCCGGGAAATAAATCTCTGTGTACTGCCCGCACATGATGTAGTTACGGCCAAGGCGGGAGAGGTCTTTGGTAATGACCAGATTGATGCGCCCTTTTTCAATGTCGGCAATCATCCGCTGGAAGCCGGGACGGTCAAAATTCGTACCTGAGAATCCGTCGTCGATATAGGTATCGACAACCTCCCAGCCCTGTTTCTGCACATACTCGGTCAGTAATGCCCGCTGGTTCCCAATGCTCATAGATTCGTGGTCGGCTCCATCTTCGGAAGAAAGCCGGCAATAGATAGCGGCTCTGTAATTCTGTTGTTCCCTCATAAAACTGCCTCCTTATCAGTCCGAGAAACAACAGGGTTTATGCTCGTCTGTCATCTATACTATACCACATTAAAGCGTTAAAGTCAAGCTGACAGCCTGCTGCTTCTGACGATATTGCGCACAAATTTCAACTGCCTGTATCGTAAAGGATTTTCTTTACGGCGGCTTCGTGGATAGCTTCACTTGCCGTCCTTGTGCCGCTGAAAACGCTGACCACCCGGATGGTGTCACGCCCGATGGTAAGCTGGTAGCCCTGTTCGGACGGCTCCATAACGGGGGATTTTTGCTCTTTCGTTACTGTGTCCATACAAAACCTCCCTTGCAATGAAAAGGGCCGCAGACGGGAAGTGTCTGCGGCTCCTATGTATGATTTGCCATCATCCCTTAAAGCGGTAGGGCAGCTTATGGCCGCCGCGCTGCTGGCTGTTATACTTTTCCAGAATGACGCGGGCAAAGCGGAGTGCTGCTTTATTGGTGGAAAAGTCCATCTTGCCGCGCCGGATGATTTCCTCCGGGTCAACCGCAGACAGCCGCTTGATGAAAGTACGGTCGTCCAGTTCGGTTTCATAGGTTTTCAGAAACAGCGCCATGCCGGAGAGCATAGACGCACGGAGGGAGATGGACGCGCCGTGCCATGTGCCGTCCAGGAGTACCAGCAGGCGGGAAAAAGCCGATCCGCCAAGCAGACGGTAGGCGTTGATGATCGCGCGGGTAGAGAGGATTTCGTAAGCATCGCCGCTTTTCTTATCCAGCACCCACACAAAGCCAGCCGATTCCACCAGACGCTTGATTTCCAGCACCTCGGCATCCGTGCCGGACTCCAGCAGGGCTTTTGTGGCGTGGGAGAGCCGCAGCCGGCCCTTGGACTGATCCAGCTTGAAATACAGTTCGGCTTCCTGCTCATAACTCAAACCGGTATAAATCAGGCAGGGGACGGTAACGTTGCCGCCGTCTGCCATTTTCCGCATGGCGGCGATCCGGTGCTGTCCGTCCACCACGTTAAATTTGCCGTCCCGGAAGCTGACCACCAGAGGGGTCAATAAGCGGTCGTCCCACTTGGCAATCAGGCGGTCAACGTCCTCCGGCTCCACGGGCCGCTGATAGGGCAGGCCGGAAGTAAGCTGGTTGCTGGATAAGTCGCGCTGTACGCCGGGATTGGTATACTGTGTTTCTGTTAAAAGGTTCTGCTGTTCCGTGCGCTCCGAACCGGGCGGACGGCGTTTTTTTCGATTGCTCATGTTTTTATAGTCCTTTCCATTTGATTTAATAAGTCTGCCATTGCGGAAGAAATGCTTTCAAAACGCTGCCGGACAAACTCAAACTGCACTTTGGAGATGTGGGGGAACACGACGGTACAGAATGGGTCGTGATACCACGCGAAGCCTTTATGAAAGGTCTGCACAAAGCCGTCAATGTCCGCCAGAAGCGTATCCGGCGTGTAGCTGCAATCCTTATCGGGATTTTTCAGGTCGGCTATGGATTCCTCCAGGGTGTCATAGTGCCTGTCGCCCAGCGAATAGGGAACCGTGGGCAATGCCAGCGGTTCTGTAACCGGCTCTGCGGACCGTTCCGGCTCATGTGCCGGTTCCGGCGGTTTGGATGGTTTTGGCGGTTCCTCCTGCCGGAATTCATCCGCTGACTTGATTTCCCCAGCCGCCAACTGCGCGGCGGCTTGTTCCTGCTGTTCCGGCTCCATGCGGGACAGCTTTACCAAGTCCTTTTTCTTGATTTTGCGGCCGGCATCCTGAACGATTTCCTGCGCCCTTGGGGTCATATCCCTTGCAATCTGGATTTTTTCCTCCACGGAACGGGTTGAAATGCCCAGCTTGTCTGCTGTGTCGCGTACAAAAGATTTGTCAGAATCAGAACGCGCCCGGCGCGTTCTGATTTTTTCACTCTTTCGGTCGCCGCCGTTTTTCACCTGCGGATGCAGCATTTCATAGATTTCCTTGCGCCGCAGGAGCAGCTTTCCAAACTCCAGGGTTTCCAGGTCGGCCCGCACAAAGTTCTCGTCAATCTCGGCAAGTTCTGCCTGCAATCCCTCTAAGCTGCTGACGTTGCACTCAATTTCCGCCCAGCCCAGTAACTTTGCCGCTTCCAGCCGGTGCAGTCCGGCAATCAGGGTATAGTCCCTGTCAACCGTGATGGGGTTTAACAGCCCCACCGCCGAAATGCTGTCCGCCAGTTCGCGCACGGCATCCGGGAGGGCTTCCCGCCGTCCTGAATTGACCTGGATACTCTCAATGTTTACCTGCATTTTTATCACCTCTTTCGGCCCCAGCCGCTTTATTTGTTGCTATCCTGCCGGATGGAACACGTTGCGCCGCCGGTTTTCCCGGTGGCGTAAGGTCTTGCATCCCGCAGGCAAAGGGGAAAGCCCGCGCCAGTCTGTTTTGCACCCTCATTCTGTGAGGAAATGTGACCGGCGCGGGTTTCTCTTTTATGCCTTTCTCAAAAATCTGTGCCGTATTATCAGGCGGCATGACCGCCTTACTGCTCACCCCCGGCACGGGAGTATGTAAGCCCAACACGGCACGTTGGCGCGATACCAACAGACGGCGGCGACAGTTGACGAAGCTGCCCATACCAATCCCCCAGTACCTCCCTTTTACCCTGCGATACGGGTGTTTGCGGCGCATCCCGCGTCTGCGGCGCTGCCATGCGCCGGACAGCCATGCCGGTATCGCTCGTGCCTTTGATGCTATCGGTTTGACGGGCAGGAACAGAGGCTTTCACCTCCTTTCGCTGTCCCTGGCCGCAGGCAGTCGTGGCGCGGGATGGCTGATGCAGGATGCAATCACTTACATACTGACTATGAACAGGAGCCTATCCTGCTGTTTTTCAAAGTACAATGCTTCAATGCTCAGGGAGCAAACTGGCGGAGAATACTGTCAATCGTGGCGAGGTCATCCCCGGTAAGCTGCGCGCTTAATTTCACAAGCAGCGCAGCCTGCCGTGCTGTCAGTTTTTTGCGGTAAAGGTAAAACCCGTCCGCAATCTTGACACCGCCGCCATACCGGCCGCGTACCGTTTCGATGGGGTAGGAACACATGAGGACGGCTATATCCTGCCGGATGGTTTCTCTCGAAACCTGAAATTCAAATGCCAGGTTGCGGTATGTATCGTGCCGCCTTATGCACAGCACTTCCAGAATCGCTTCCCGACGTTCTGCATAACTCATGCGTCCACCCCCTTTCCTTTGCTCTCTGGAATAAAGGGTATAGGGTAAAGGGCAGGTGAACCTTGCCCTTTAAGAAAAAAGTTCAAAAAAATTTTTGTGGCCTGATTATGCATATTGCTACCTCCGAAAATTTGAAAATGGGTTTCAGATTTTCGGGATGGCGGCGGTGCGCGTATCCGGCGGTCAAACCAGCAGCGCAGACAAAAAACGCCAGACAGCGGAAATGACTGTCTGGCGTTTTTTTGCGCAGTGGTATTCAATGTTTGATTGACATACTTAGATACGTCTGATAATGCGGTTAAAAGATGCTGGAGCGGCGAGAAATGAGCCTCGCTTTTTTTGACGATATTCCCACCGCATATCTAAAAACAAAACCATCCATAACCTGTCCCTTTCTACGGACAGACACAGATGGCATGAAAAGTAAGCCCTGATGTGAAAAGCCGTTTTTTATTGGCTACACAGTCAGAACGATTTTTTGCAAAACGCATTATAAGTATATATTCGTGCGTTCTATTAGGGAATTTATAGAAACAGACACGCACGATAGAATATAGTAGAGGTGATTAAAAATGCGTAAAAATATCTTACAGCACATAGGGGCAATAGTCAGCGGCAGGCGGAATGAAGAACACCTGACACAACAGCAGCTTGCCCAGCAGACCGGCAGAGGACTCCGACATATCCAAAACATAGAAAAGGGGCGGGTCAATGCATCTATTGAAGTCCTTGCTGATGTAATCTACCGGCTTGGATTATCGGCCGATGTTTTGTTCTACCCGGATATGCCGCTATTGGAACAGCAGACAAAGCAGCTACTGTGCAAGTTCGCGGTCTGCACGGAAGATGAAAGGGTGTTTCTGCTGAAAACCTTAGATTGCATGGCAGAGCAGATGCTTAGCCGACATGAAAAAGAAGTCGAGCATAAAACAGCCGAATAAGGTTAAAGTTCTATCTGCCAGATTAGTTGTGCCTGATATACCTTTCTGTTCCTATAATTCCCAATGTGGCAGACTTGGCTTTATTGACTTCTATTCTAAACTGCAAATATCACAGAAACGTCACCGCATCACCATGTTTCGGCAAAATAACAAGCAGAAATGTCACAAAGCAGTGACATTTGAAAAGTCGGAGGAAAATTCCTTCGGCTTTTCAAATGTATAATATTTTTGCCAACTTGTTTTTGTGTACCCGCTACGATGTCATTTTGATTTATTAAATGGTGCAACAAATAGCACTATCATTATTTTGCCCTCAAATCGCTGGTTCATCTTACTAATTCCGCAGAGGACGTACTTCCTTCAAACTCTCTTGAGCGCCACATTCCCAAATATAGGGGGCAATTTCTTCGTAAGCCCTTTCTGGCGAACCTGCTTCCGAAGGAATATATGTCCACTGCGTCAGAAAGCTGTGAGCATAGTTGCAGTGAATATTCCCGGTATAAATCTGTACCAGAGGATCGGTGATCCAGCTTCCGTCAGCAGATGCACAGTCACTCCGATAAGTAAAGTACCGCTGTCCATCCTTTACAAATATTATATTTACAGTCAGTTGATCTTCTGTGATGTCCAGACGTTCTTCTCTACCGGCCATTTCATTGTAATTGTTCTCGGCTTCCACTTTTTCAAAATAAAAGTATTTCCTCCAGGCAGCCAATATCTCCTGTTCCATATCACGGTACTGGTTCGGCACTAACAGATTCAGTGTCAAATCATCCAGTACAAGCTGTTTTTCCAATTCCAAACCATCTTCTGTTTCAATAGGATTCCACTTGAAATATTCCCGGCTCACCTGTATAGACATTCCAGCGGGAGCGATTTCGATTGGGACTTCTGGCGTATTCATGGTATATAGGGGCGTACCCTCATCATCCACCGTCTGATAATTGTATGCGTCCATGACAAACGCACCTGTTTTTTCCTCCAGCAGAGACAATAGTTTCTGGCTGCGCTGTGCGATTTCCAAATATTTTGCATCGCTTTCATCTTCTCCGCTGTTATAAACCACTGTGCGGTAAAGGTGTTCTTCCCACTTAGGCTCCGCCGGTTCATTTCCAGCACAGCCTGCAAGTACCAGCAGCACAGCCAATAACGCCGCCTGTTCTAATGTTTTCTTCATTCTACATTGCTCCTTGTAGTTGAATGGCTCAATTCCCGGAATCATCTGATGGAGCAGAATAGTGATTCTGTACTGCTGCCGGAAGCTCGCCATACTGTACCTCGCTCCAATCCAG
This sequence comes from Clostridia bacterium, assembly GCA_910574835.1. GTDB lineage: Bacteria > Bacillota > Clostridia > Lachnospirales > Lachnospiraceae > Laedolimicola. The sequence continues at coordinate 47,116 of CAJTDE010000004.1, forward strand.
GACGCCCCGGACCGGCATGACGGTCAGACGGATAAAGGCCCCATCCCGCAGTTCTCTGGATGTTCCAAAAGTGATCTCCTTCTCGCTCCCATTTTCGTCATAGGACAGCAGCGTGTAGGAATAGGGCAGGTTGCCTTTGAAGTTGACGACACCTCCGTTAGAATCCACCTGTTCCACCTTGGTGTTGTCGATCTGGGCGTAATACTCGGCGCTGCCGGAGCCGGAGAGGAACCATGCGCAAAAGCCGACCAGACCAATGAGCAGGACAGCAACGACGCCTATTATGATTTTCAATTTTTTCTTCATGTTGTTTGACCCCCTTACCAACCTTTTTTTGTGATGACCCGTTTGGGCTTTTTTGCCGTCTTTGGAGCTGCGCCTTTTTTCGCTGTCGCAACAAAAGCGGCGGCAATCAGCAGAGCGGCCAGCAAACTGAACATACAAAGCAGCGGATTCCAATGGACGGCCGCATCATAGCTGCGGTATCCAATCAGCCCCATGCTTGCGGTCACGGGATACAAATTCGCCAAGGTCATGCTCCCCGCCGCAAACATCCCGCCGTAGCCGTAGACAAAGGCTATCACCGCTCCAATCAAGTGCCCGTTTGGAATCCGGGCGGCGATGGCGATGATTGGCAGAACCGCGATATAGAGGAACAGACAGTTGAACGTGATCTGCAACCCGGCCTGCATGACTGCCGGAAAATCTCCGCCGGGGAAGCCCAAAAGGAAGGATGCCGTCACAGTGAACACGGTGCTGACGATCCCTAGGAACAAGGAGAGCAGCCCGCAGACAGCCAGCTTGCCCGCCAGCAGAGCGGGAAAGGACAGGGGGACCGTCAGAATGTTTTTCAGCGTGTCGTCCGTCCCTTCCCGACTGATGATATATCCGGTAATCAAGGCAATGCACATGGGGAAAATTGTTGTGATGTTGTTCTTCAGGACCTGCTCCACGAAAAAGGAGAAGGTCCATACACTTCCATCCTGGGCGGTGGTGGAGAAAACCGTAAGCAGGACGGACAGCAGCATCAGGAAAACCCCTGCCCAGACCATGTGATACCGTTTCAGCTTCCAAAACTCGGTTTTCAGCAGTACCAGCATCTCAATCTCCCCCTCTCTTTTTATACAGCCGGTCAATGAGCAGAATGGACAGGACAGCCATTGCGCCCAAAATCAAGACGGTCTGCATTGTTGAGGGAATCAGGTATTCCAGTTCCCCCAAGCCGCCTTTGGCACCATGCCGAACCATATCCCCCGCGCACCAGAGGTTTGTGAGGGGAATCGGCATCAGCCAGCACAGAAACTTCGGCAGGACACCGAAGCTGCTTTCGGCGGTCAGGCTTAATACACTGTAAAAGATGCACAGCAGGACGGAGAAGATATAGGTCTTGCTGAAAAAGACCACCAGCACCACCAGCGGCAGGGTGCCAGCCGTAATGAAAATCCCCATCTCCACCGACAGCCATAGCTTGTAGCCCAGCCCGCCGACCTCGGCAATCAGGCTCCCGCAGACAATGGTGACGGCGGCTGTGGACAGGCAGAAAATCAGCCCGAACAGAAACAGAACGATAATTTTAGCGAAAATCATCTGGGTACTGGTCACCGGGATGGTCCGCAGGTTTTTGAAGGTGTCATTGTCCCGTTCCATAAAGAACAGCATAGCGGCTATGACACCGATGATACAGGGCAAAAGCAGTTCCACCCCATAGCCCAGGACAAACTGGTAAAAGTCGTCAAAAAGCTCGGCTTTCGTGTCGTACCGCTCCATCATGCGGGGCGTCAACATCATCAGTGCCAGCGGGAGCGGGAACATGAACGCAGAGAGGATTACAAAAGGAATGAACTTCTTCCGTTTTAGCTTCTGAAGCTCACAGGAAATCAGTTTAAGCAATCCCCTCACCCCCAGTCACCCGCTTGAAGTAATCCTCCAGGCTTTCCTCCACGATTGCGGCCTCCGATACCTCCAGGCCATGCTGCACAAAGGCAGAGACGATCTTTGATACGGGGACCTTGGCAGAATCCAGCCGCAGATGATGGCCGTCCTGTACGGCAAACTGATTTTCGTGGAAAACGCCGTTCAAGACCTCCGCCGCCCGTTCCGTGTCGGAGATGGTGAAGCGGATATACCGTTCGCTCTTGGCCTCCAGGTCCGAAAGGCTCTCCTCCTCCAGCAGCACACCGTGGTCGATGATGCCGATGTCGTCCGCCAGCAGGGCCACCTCGGAGAGGATGTGGCTGGAGATCAGGATGGTCTTGCCCCGTTCGTCACACAACGCCCGGATGAAGGAGCGCACCTCCGCGATGCCGATGGGGTCCAGGCCGTTGATGGGCTCGTCCAAAATCAGCAGCTCCGGGTCGTGCATCACAGCCAGGGCAATGGCCAGACGCTGTTTCATGCCCAGGGAGTATTGGGAAAAGAGCTTCTTATCCCGATACGGCAGGCCCACCAGCTCCAGGGCGCTTTTGATGGCGCTCTGATTTTTCAACCCCCGCAAAGCGGCGAAGATACGGAGATTCTCCGTTGCGGTCAGATTGGGATAAAAGCCGGGGGACTCGATCAGACTGCCGATGCGGGGCAGCAGTTTCTTCTCGTTACCCATCAAAGACTTCCCCCAGATGGTCACGTTCCCGGAAGTGGGCTGGGTCAGGCCCAGCAGCATTTTCATAGTGGTGGTCTTTCCGGCTCCGTTCCGGCCCAGCAGACCGTAGATGCGGCCCCGCTGAACATGGATGTTCAGCTCCGCTACGCTCTTTTGTGTCCCGTACTGTTTGGTCAGTTGTTTCGTTTCAATGACTATTTCGCCCATAGCGATTACCTCCTTTGCGGGGTCAGTATACAACACCATCCTTGAGCTATCATTGAGGGAACCTTGAGATAACCTTGAGATTGCGCTGACGGCATATACAATTTTTAGTTTCTGCGCTATAATGAGCTGGACGGGAGGGGCTAATATGCTGGATAGAGAAATTCTTGTCGTAGACGATGAAAAAGATTTACGAACGATGATCCGCTCCATTTTTGAGAGCGCCGGGTATACGCAGGTTACAACGGTGGCCTCCGGGGAGGATGCGTTGGCGCTGATGGCGAAAAAAATCCCCGGCATTATCATTCTGGATGTGATGATGCCGGACATGGACGGGTTTGAACTGCTCCAGGAGATTCGGGCTGTCAGTAAAGTTCCCGTTCTTATGCTCACGGCCAAGGGGGAAGCCGAGGACCGCTTTGCCGGGTTTGAACTGGGGGCGGATGATTATCTGGTCAAGCCTTTTCTGCCGAAGGAATTGCTGTTGCGGGTCCAGGCGATTTTGAAACGGGCTTATCCTGAAAAAGAGCGGATTGTTACACTGAATGCGGCTGAGGTGGATTTAGACCAGGCGGAGGTTATCAGAGAAGGCCAGCGGACGCCACTGACCGCGAAGGAGTACAGCATTTTTGAAAAGCTGGCGGAGAATGCGGGCCGGATCGTTACCATCGGCGTTCTCTGTCAAACACTGTGCGGAGAGATTTGGCAGGGCTATGAAACAACGCTGATGACCCATATCCGGCACCTGCGGGAGAAGATAGAGGAAAATCCGTCGAAGCCCGTGTCGCTCCTGACGGTGAAGGGATTGGGGTATAAGCTGGTGGTAAAGGAGCCAGAGAAATGAAACCTGTGGAACGCTTCTTTCGGAAATACTTTTTATCTATGGTGGGCATTATTGCGCTGTTCCTGCTACTCAATGTTGTTCTGTTTTTCTCTGTGCTGCTTTGGGCCTGGCAGACCTCGGAGACACCGGAAATCTCTATAAGCAAAATCTGTGACAGCATTACTCTGGATGAAACCGGACATTTGACGGCGGCTGGGGTGCTGGACGAAATTCTGGAAGAACATCACGCCTGGGCGATGATTTTGGACGATACCGGAACGGTCATTTTTCAGAGCAAACTGCCGGAGGAGCTGCCCCGGCAGTACACGGCAGCGGATGTGGCAAAATTCAGCCGGTGGTATCTGGGGGATTATCCAGTCTATGTGCGGGAGCATCCCCAAGGGCTGCTGGTAGTAGGCGGTGAAAAGGGCAGTCAGGCGAAGTATTACTTTTCTGTCAGTGAGAGCTATGCGAGAAAACTGCTTGTCGGGCTGGCTGCCGTCTTTCTGACCAATATCATTGTGGTGGTCCTGCTGATCTGGAAGAACACCCGGCACGTTGAAAAGGCGGTCACGCCCATTTTACGGGGGATCGAAACGGTTTCCTCCGGTCAGCCGGTCAGCCTCCCGGAGAAGGGAGAATTGGCGGAGATCAACCGCCAGCTTAACAAGGCGGGGGCTTTTATTGCCAAAAAGGACAGCGCCCGCGCCGACTGGATCAGCGGCGTCTCCCATGATGTGCGGACACCCCTGTCCGTGATCCTGGGCTTTGTCGGGCAGTTGGAGGAGGACCAAACACTTCCAATCTCCGCCCGTGAACAGGCGTCCCATATCCGCAGGCAGGGGGAGAAGCTGCGGAGCCTGATCTCCGATTTGAACCTCACGTCCAGGCTGGAGTATTCCATGCAGCCCCTTCGGATGGAGAAGGTCTATTTCGTGGAGCTGGCACGGCAAGTCGTCTGTGAGTTTTTGGACGGCGGGTTAGAGGCGCGGTATCAAATTGTGTTTGATTCCAGCCAAGAGAGCGAAACAGCGTCCATCATGGGGGACGAGGCCCTGCTAAAACGTGCGCTGTACAATTTGATTCAGAACAGCGTCATTCATAATCCAAAAGGGTGCGTGATTTCTGTTTCCGTAGCGTGGAACGGAAACAATACGGTCATAACGGTATCGGACAACGGCATTGGCGTGTCCGCTGAGAAGCTGGACAAATTAAGAGCGACAACAAATCATTTGGAAAGCACAGATGAAAGATTAAAGCTAAGACACGGTTTAGGTGTTCTGTTGGTCCGTCAAATTGTTGAGGCGCATCATGGTACAGTGGAAATTCTCAGTGAGCCGCAAAGAGGCTATAAAACAGTGTTGATTTTTCCAGACAATGAAATTTAAGGGAAACGGAGAGCGCTTTGTCTGCGTTCTCCGTTTCCCGTTTTAATTGATTTTACAGTATATCAGTTCCGCAACCTGTTTTCATGGATAAAATCTCAATTTTGCCGCAGCCGCTCTATGATGCTGACTTTAGCAATTTGCCGGTACAAAAGCGCCGGTATTGCCACGGTCAGGAGGATAAGAAATGGATAGATCACCAGCATGGGCCACATGACAAATTGATAAGTGAAGAACCAAATCCCGCTGGAAATACCTTGCACGACTACCACAGAAAACAACACTCCAAGGACAACCGATGTGATGATCGTTCCCACAGCATAATACAGCCCCTCAAAGGAGAGCATACGCTTTAGCTGCTTGCCGGTCATGCCGATGCTTTGCAGCATGGCAAATTCCTTTTTGCGGGTGATAACACTCGTCAGAATGGAGTTGACAAAGTTTGCGATACCGATAATGCCGATGATGATGCTTAACGCTCCGCCGATGGTGATGATAAGGGAAGTGAGGTCGTCAAAGGAGCTGGTATAGGTCGCCTTGGATTCAAAATCCATACTTGGCTCCACACTGTCGATATAGCTGTTCAAAAACTCTGCCATTTCCGCTTCCGTTCCCGCTTTCACATCAAAGGGGAAATTGACCAGATGGGGGTTCTCGCACAGCGGCAGGAAAATTTCTGTCGGGAGATAGAACCGGGCTTCACCTGTGTTGCGGGTGGTGGCCGTGTTCTCGTTGGCCCGAACCTTTGCCATGATGATAAAGTCATAGCTATCTGTAATGGTGGTGGAAAGTTCCTCCGCTTTCAGATGGTTGATCCGTACTGTATCCCCCACGCTGATATTGGGGTTCTCTATGATCGTTCCATCGTCGTTGCACTCCACGCTCAGAAGAATATACTCTCCCGTTTTCAGCTTTTCCAGGTCAATGGTTCCCTCTATGACTTCCATGCCATTCAACAGAAAATCGTCCGCGCCATACAGTCTTACAAAAGGATTTCCGTTCAGATCTTTGTTATAGCTGAAAAAAGCATTGTGTTCCGTTGAAAACGGTTCTTCCAGCATCCAGGAGGAATAGAGCCTGCCGCCGTCCTCAAAACTGCTGTTTTGTCTGACGGCCTCAATGAAGGTATCGGACAGATCATGTTCGCCTTTTTCAACCTGGTACTGGAAAAACTCTGCGTTGGAAATTACAAAGTCCGTATCCATAAATTTTGCAATATACTTGTCAATATCAAAGCCGCTGGACAGGGTGAATACCGTGTTGAACAGCACCAAACTCAATGTCATGGACACGATCACCAGCACAGTACGCTTGCAGTTGCGGCCCAGGTTGGCCAGCGCCATAAAATGGAGCTTCGCGCCGTGGGTCGATTTTTTGTCCTTGGCCCTGCGCTTTCCAAACGCTGCCGTATCATTTTCCGTGTAGCGGATGGCCTCGATTGCGGAGACTGTACCCGCAATTTTAGCAGGCTTGCGGACGCTGACAAAGACAGTAAAAAGGGCGAAAGCGGCGGAACCGATGAAAATCAGAGGATTTATTGTTACTTTAACACCGGCGTCTGCGGTATAACTCGTTCCGTTCATCAGGAACGGAACCAAGGCCCGGCCAATCAAAAATCCAATCAGCAGGCCGATGGGAATACCAATCCAGGAAAGGCGGAGCGCCTGCCGGTTGATTAGACGCTTGATCTGCCGTTTGGTTGTCCCCAGCGTTTTCAGCTGTCCATAGGACTGAATATCCTGAATGACAGAAATCTGGAAAATGTTGTAGATAATCAAATACCCTGTTACGACAATCAACGCGACGCCAACAAGACCGGAAATCAGCATGGCGGGATTGCCCATTAACGCGCCGCTCTGATAGGCCGGACTGACACGGGCAATCACATAATTGCCGTTCTCCTTGCTGCCGCCCATCGTGTCACAGGTATAGCCGGTTTCGGAAAGAAGCTGGTGGAGCTGGGCTTCTATGTCGCCGTTCCCTCTGAACATCACATAGGCGGAGACAACGCCGGAATAATCATTGTCCACGGGATAGGTATAGGTCAAAATATCCGAATGGGCGTCCACAAAGGCTTTCGACACGACCAGCCTCCCGATGTTGCTCAAGCTGTCCGTTTCCCAAAAGCCGCAGAGGGTAAAATCGGTGGTATATAGCTTTCCCTTTACTTCATAGGTCAGAGAAACGGTTTCCCCGATCTGCGCCGGTACACCCAGGGCGTCCAGCGTCTTTGTGTCCGCGATGATCTCATGTTCCGCTTCGGGCCGGCGGCCTGTTGTGGGCGTGTAGCGGGCAAATTCCAATGCGGTGTCGTCCATATACCACAGGTCAGAGCGCCAACGCTCCAGGCCCGGATTTTGCAGCCGGTAGGACACCGCTTTTGTATAGGCGATACGGTCAATCAGGGAGCTTCCCGCTATATCGTTGTAAACTTCATCGCTGATATAATTTAAGACCGCCTGCCCATCACCACCAGCCTTGCGGATATTCTGATCGTGAACGGTGTCCATCAGGCCAGACCCAAGGGTGAAGATCGTGGTAAAGAGTATGGTTGTCAGAACGATTGCGATAATCGCAATGATGTTCCTGCTTTTGCTGGCCTTAAAATAGCGGCCCGACAGCTTTTTGATGACCGCACCATTGTTGTTGCCGAATAAAATATCATTCATTGTCTGCGCCCCCTTTACTCAAAAATCCTGCCGTCCTCAATGCGGATAATACGGTCGGCAAGCTGGGCGATCTCGTTGTTGTGGGTAATCATCACCAGCGTCTGATGGAATTTGCTGCTGGTCGCTTTCAAAAGTCCCAGCACATCGCTGCTCGTCCGGCTGTCCAGATTGCCGGTCGGTTCGTCTGCCAGAACGATGGCGGGCTTGGAAACGAGGGCGCGGGCGATAGCGACGCGCTGCTGCTGTCCGCCGGACAGGTTGTTGGGCATATTGTTCAGCTTGTCCCCCAGGGCCAGCAGGCGCACCACCTCATCCATGAATTTTTCGTCCACTGTATCGCCGTCCAGCTCCACGGGCAGGACAATGTTTTCATAGACATTCAGGACAGGGACAAGGTTGTAGTTCTGGAAGATAAAGCCGATGTTGCGCCTGCGGAAGATGGTAAGCTGCTCATCGTTCAGCTCGGACAGCTCCTTGCCCTTGATCTGAACGCTGCCGGAGGTGGGCACGTCCAGACCGCCCATCATGTTCAGCAGAGTGGACTTGCCGCTGCCGGAGGTCCCCACAATGGCGACAAATTCCCCCTGCTCAATGGAGAGGGTCACGCCGTCCAGCGCCTTTGTGATGTTCGGCTCCGTTCCGTAGTATTTTTTAAGGTCAGTTGTTTGCAAAATGCTCATGGGTTGCACCATCCTTTCTGTGATGCCGCTATCATAACAGCCAATTGTCACAGAAATGTCACAAGCCGCAGTTTTTTTCTTAATCATATTCCGCGCAGATATACTTGAAATCCACCGTCCTGTTTATCGCTGACAAGGCGTGTTCCTCAATATATTTTGACATGATCTCCTCTGCATATCGGAAATTCTCGCCTGGATGACCTGGAGCACAGCGCACCATTGTAATCAGCATCCTGTTATCGCCTTCGATGTTTTCAGACGGATAGTTGCCGGCACAGTCGCAGGAATCCTCGTCATGGTATTTCTGCCTTACTGCTTCCACCTGATCCGCTGTGCCAATCACGGCATGGTAATCCATGTTATCGGAGTCGCAATAATACTCGATGAAAAGCCTTGCCACAACATCCGTACATTGCCGGATCTGTTCAATAATGGCGTCCGCGTTCCGAACAGCAAAGCTCCGAATCTCCTGTCTGGCGTGCTCCTTGTTTTCATAGCGGATGTACAAGAGCGTCTCATGGCCGCCCAATATAGCGGTGACGTTCTGGAGTGCTCCATCTTTGCCATAGACGGCGCGGAGCGTCCGGATGAGGTCGTCCTCCGACACGTTATACAGCGTCATCCCACGCCAGTCCTCCCCGACAGGAATGTCATAGGTGAGCATTTGATATTGCGCGTCATAGTCAAAGGAAATTGCGTCGTCATCGTCAATGTCTCTGCTGAAACCGGCGAGGCTGTACGCGCCTGCTTTGTAAATGAGTGGAATGTTGTGTAATTCTGACATTTTGGTATTCTCCTTTTTTAATGGCCACACTTGAAAGCAAATAAGGTTTTTGATGCAAAATAACCACCCAAACTTATAGTTTCAAACTATATCGCAAAAGATTGTATTGATGGCCGTCTTTGCTGTCTGTTTTAGCTGCCGAAGAAATCAGTGAAAAGCCGAATGACTTTGCCAATCGGTTAGAAGCTGTGTTTTCATCCCTCGCTGAATAGATAAACTCTTTTGCGTCAAATTTCTCCCTGCAATATTGAATCAGACCTTGAAGAATCTGCCTACCAAATCCTTTCCCCACATAGTTCGGCCCCAAACATATTCCGGCCTCCTGATATATGAAAGGTTCGATTTTCTCTACACCCGCAAACCCAATCGCCTTACCGCTTGTTTTTTCATAAACCAAATAAGTGTCATGCTCCTTCTGAAATGCGATGGTTTTCGTGATTCTTATTTTAGCGGCTTCTTCGCTTGTGGTAATCGTCCACTCCATATATCTCGCGCTTTCCGGCTGTGACCAGACATTGTGGTACATTTCCGTCCAATCCGAAAACTTTGCTTTATCTAGAATAAGGCTTTCTGTTTCAATCATGTTCAAACTCCCCCCAATCCTGATCGGATTACAAATTATGATCCGCGAGGAAGAAATACAGAAAATGTAGAGCCGCTGCCTACTGCTGAAGTTACTTTGATATAGCCGCCCTGCATGGTGATGATCTCGCGGGCAAGGTACAATCCTATGCCAATGCCCTCAACATCGTGTACTTCTTCCTCACGATAGAAGCGTTTGAAGATCATCCCCTGTCTGTTCTCCGCGATGCCCTTGCCGCTGTCTGTAATGTCAATTTTCACATACAGCTCCCAGCTTTGGACGGACACCTGAATAGTGCCGCCCGTTGGTGTGTACTTCACAGCATTATCCAAAATGTTAAACAGGGCCTCACTTGTCCATTTCTTATCATGGGCCAGCAGTATATCGGATGGACAATCTACGTTGACATGAATGTTTTTCTTTTCAGCGTTCAACAGAATACCGCCCAGCGCCGACGCCAAGGTATTATAAATCGGCTGCGTCTTTCTGTCCAGCGAGATCACGCCGGTTTCCAGCCGTGAGGTCTTTATCATGGCCTGCATAAGAAAGTCCAGTTTTTCAAGCTGGCCGCTGGATGCCTGCAAAAATTCCTGACGCTTTTCTTCTGTCACAGGCTGTTCAAGCAAAGTGGCGTTTACCATTTGAAGATTTGCAATCGGCGTTTTCACCTGATGGGAGATGTCAGAAATCAATTCCTGCAAATCAGCCCGCTCTTTCGCTACACATTCTCGATTTTCTCGCATAACTTCATATAGGCGGACAAGCCGGTGATTGATTTTATAAAACAGGTTTTCTTCCTCATAGACCTGCGGTGGGGCCGATGCCCCGTCCAGCATATTGTCTATTGTTTCGCACAGCCTGTCCGAAAACAGCACTAGCTTTCGGCGCAGAAAGGCCACGAAAAGAGCTACACAGATGAACACCAGCAGGATAAACAAGAGGCCCAACCAAGCGATTGCCTGTTTTCCGGTAAGGAGAAAAGCCGCAGTCACGGTCACAGCGGAGAGCAAACCTAAAAATACTGCTCCCACAGCACAGGCGCGGTTGATGGAAAGTTTGCTTTCATTCACTTTTTTATCCCCCCAATCCACATATAGCCCATGCCGTAGACGGTCTTGATATATTGCAAACCGTCTATTTCGATTTTTCCCCGAATACGGCTAATTGCTACCGTCAGCGCGTGTTCATCCACAAAATTTTCATCTGCGTCCCACAGCTTTTCAAGAAGCATCTGTCGGGTCAGAACAATTTGCGGATTTCTTACCAGCACCTTTAGCAAGCGGTATTCCATCGGTGTGAAGATAACCGGCTCTCCTGCGAGAGTGGCGGTCAATTCCGAGAAATTGACGGATAGTGTGCCGTCTGTGTAGCAATCACCGCCTGTCTGCTTCTCGATGCGGCCCAGCAAGGCCGAAACCTTTTTTCGGAATACGCTGATCGGAAACGGCTTTGTCACATAATCGTCTGCTCCCAACTCAAAGCCTTTCAGCATATCGCTTTCCATATCGTTTGCGGTCAGGAAAATCACGGCGGTATCTGGACGGCGTTCTTTGATTTCCGTACAGAAGTCAAATCCGTTTCCATCAGGCAAATTGACATCCAGCACGATCAAATCATAGTCCTGCGCTTCACAGAAATTGACCGCCGCTGATTTTGACATGGCAGCGTCCACGGTGTAGCCCGCCGCCGAAAGATTGTAGCAAAGGGTATTGTTCAAAAGACGGTCATCTTCAACGACTAAAAGCCTCATGGCTTCACTTCCTTTCCCTTATTAGGGTAACATGAAAATGTTACAGAAACCTCACAACAGTTTTCGTACTGCAATACACAGTCTAATTTTACGAAGATACGGCGAATAAATCAACACCCAGGATGTAAACAATAAAGATTAGAATCTGTTCTGTATTCATTGTTTTCAAGACAGCGTGGAGGGGAAAGCGGAAAATCCGGCAATATCTGAAATTTCCGATAACGTAGGCAAGCAATGAGCCGGAATATCCTTTTGGGATATTCCGGCTCGCTTGTTGGGGTTCCCCCAAGCCCCAGACCTACCGCTTGCGCGTCCGGTCGAACACGCCTTTCGGCGTGGCTTTGCGCTCCCTGCGGTCGCTTGCTCCTGCACATCCGCGCAGGAGAGGGGCGGCGCAAAATGCGCCGTCAGGAGGTTTCCGTGACTGGCAGAAAATATTATTCCTCTGAATCTTTCCTTGTTCCGTCCTTTGTGATAGTAAGTTGCCCCTCCTGGCATTTCACAGTGATTTTGTCCCCGGCAGAGAAACCGGCCTGTTCCAGCCATTTGCTGTCCTCGCCCTTGGTGTTCTCCATGATGCAGTTGACCAGCTTCAAAATGTCGTTCTCGCAGTAGATATAGCGGAATGGGTTGTACTTCATGGACTGCTTAAAATCAATCGTATTGAGTATTTTTATCTCATACCCGCCGCGCTGAAGCATTTTCCCACATTCCAGAACGACCGTGCCTTTTGGGTCAGTCACGATATAGCTGGCGTTCATCTGCATGAGGTTGGGCTTAATGTGGAAGCGGGTCTTGCCGGAGCCGGAACCGCCGATCACCAGCACATTTTTGTTGATATTGTACTTGGGGATTTTGTTTCTCCCCACCATGACGCGCTCTGTCTGCGTCAGGAGAATGTTCTGGTCGAATTGGGGATTGATGAAAGGCTTAATATCGTCGGAATTTCCCCATGAAGCGTTTTGTCAAGTGCTTTTTTGAGTTATTGACGCAAAACTTTTCAGCGCGGCGGGAAACGGGCAGGAAAAGGGGCGCAAAACGCGCCTGTGAACGGTTAGAAGCCGTTTTCGTGGGTAGGTAGTATAAAACCCTTACCCTGTGGATTTTCGCGTCTGCAACGCCTTAAAAATCAAGCCTTTTCAAGCTCTATTGCGTAACACTCCATTCTGTTCTTTGGGAGAGGTCGGGGGCGCGGGGGCAGAGCCACCGCAAAACCTAACGACTGCCGCCGCAGTAGTGCAGACGGTTTTGCCGTTAGAATGGAGCAGACGAAAACGGGGGCAGGATTTTTTTATCCTGTTCCCCGTTTTCGGCGGCGAAATGACAACGGCAAAAATCCAGACGGTCAAGGGTTTAAGAGTGGAGATTTTTTCGCGCTCTTTGCGAAAAAATACTACTCGTCCCTTGACGGTCTGGATAGTCGGAACGGACGTAGAACGGGGGATTGCTTTTCGTAATTGGGTATGGTATAATTTCTCCTAGTACAAACCGATAAATCGGGATTTGGAGGGGCTTGTTATGACAGAAACGATAGGTGTTGCGATTGGAATAGGTGTACTTGCACTTGTTTTTATATATCTTGGTTGCTTGATGTGGAAAAAGGAAAAAATCACTTTGCTTCATAGTTATCATTATGACAAAGTGTCTCCAAGTGATAAAAAGGTTTTTTGTAAAATATCAGGTTGGGGTGTTATTTTTATTGGAATTGGTCTTTTGGCGACTGCTATAATAATCGGTATAACAGATTCGGCATTAAGTTTTATCGCTTTTTCATTGGGATTTGTTGTGGGATTGGCGTTGCTGATTTATGCAGGAGCAAAATATAACCGCTAATAGAGAAGAAACTTCCAGTTTAAAAAATGAGTAGAACAAGGAGAGTTGAAAATAAATATGTCAGAATTAACATCTATGATGAATATTGGTAACGAAATGGAAAAAAAGCTAATATCTGTTGGTATTGAATCTTCCGAGAAACTAATTGAGGTAGGTGCAAAAGACGCATTTCTTAGGTTAAAGCAGAAATATCCAAATGTTTGTCTGGTACATTTATATACGTTAGAGGGGGCGATTCATGATACAGAATATAACAGGCTTTCCGAAGATACAAAAAAAGAATTGAAAGAATTTAGTGATTTTTTGAAAAAGTAACAGCAACGTAAATTCCAGTTTATCGGTCTAATAAAAATCCAAAACAGGGCGGCGGGGCAGAAGCGTTGACTATCCCGCCGCCCTTTATTTTATCGCTCCATATCCTGTTTTCTGCGGGGTTGCTGTTCCCGCTGCTCCTGCCGTAAGATACTGTAAACGCTCTTTCTGATTTTCTCCGCTTCTTTCACTTCCTCTTTCAATACAAGATACCGCTGATTAAGCGTTTTTCTCTCGGCGGTCAGCTTGGTGTATTCTTCTTTCCATGTCTTTGTCGGGATTGTGGTCTTGCCGTTCATCACGCCTTTGAGATAATTTTTCGCCGTTGTGAATAGGATTTGCTCGGCTTCGGTCAGCGGCTTCTTTCCCTTACACTTGAAATAAATGTCGGCTTGCTCTAAGTGCTTTTTCAGAGTGGCAAGCCGCCGTTCAACGGGTTTCAGTTTCCCTTGAATATCCAGTTGTTCCCCTATCATGGACTTGAATTTTTCATCAAGCCCCGCCATATCCATGATGTTATTGGTTTGCAGGAAATTCAGCATTTTTGCCGCGTCTTTGAGGTTATACAGCGATTGTGAATATCCCGCTTTCCCCGCCTGTGCCTTGCGTGACAGTATGCCTTGGATATAGTCGGCAAGGGTGGGCGGCTCGGTGTTCTCCTGTTCCTCTTTCAACCAGTCTTGCAGTTTGGAAATACGCGCCTTTAACTGCCGCAAACGCTTATTTGTCACTTCGATTTCGCGGTTGAGGTCGCCGCGCCCGGTGCGGATGCCGCGCTTTTCCATAGCAGACGCGGCAACGCCTAAATGGACGGTGGGGATTTGGTCTATTCCCTGCCGTTCATAACTGCGGTGGTCTACGCGCTCCGCGTGTCCGTTCTGCTCCAACGCCTGATTGCAAAGCCTCGCCCATGCCGCCCTCCATTCCTCCGCTTTGGTCTGCTCGTTCCAGTCAGTAGCGGGAATGGACTTGCATTTGTACTGCCGCTTTTTCGGGTCATAGATTTTATTCCCGTCCCTGTCAAGAATGTACTCCTTTTTCTGCTTCGCTCCCCATGCACCGCGCTCGTCAAAAGGGCGCATAGTCAGCATGATATGGGCGTGGGGATTGCCGCCGCCCGTATCATGTATGGCAAAATCGGCGCACATTCCCGCCGCCACAAAATGCCGTTTCACATACTCGCGGACAAGGGAAATGCTTTGCTCCCTCGTCAGTTCGCGGGGCAGGGCAATTTCAATCTCCCGCGCAAGCTGGGCGTTTTTCGCTTTCTCGATTTTTTCCACTTCGTTCCACAAAACCGCCCTGTCTGAAAAAGCGGCGGGGGCATGGTCGGGGAGTAAAATCTCGGTGTGGACTACGCCGCCCTTGTGGGTGTAGTCGTGGGTCATTCCGTCAAACTGGTTTTTGATTTTCTCCCCCGCCCGGTAAGCGGCGGCGGCAACAGCGGACTTGCCCTTGCCGCGGGATATGACTTTGATACTGCAATGATAGATTGCCACGCGCCGCGCTCCTTTCTGCGGGCAACTCCCGCCGTTTTCTTTTGTGCCGGCAGGCACAAAACGCCGTCTGCAAGACCGCACATACCACAATTCATTGTGGTATATAAGTGCGCCCTTGCTTTTAAGCAAGGGTAGGGGCATAAGCCCGTTACCCTTGCAAGCCGCCCCCCGTTCATACTCCCGCCTGCGCCGCCCTCGCGGGCTGTATGGGCGGTTTTAGCGGCGGGTGGCGTGTTACCCTGTGCCGCCGTTTCTGCGCCCTGTGCGGGGGCTGTGGGGGCGTTCTGGGCGGTCAGTCCGTCCAGTATGCGGCGGGCGTGGTCGGTCATTACAGTCTTTTCAAGAAAGGTCTTGAATTGTTCCTCTGTCAGCGGTATCGTGTCGGGGACAAGGCTTTCAAAAAGCCCCATGCGGCGGCATAGGCGTTTCGTTCTGTCCCTGCGCTCCTGCGCCTTTTGCTCCTGCACAAGCTGTCTGCGCCTGTTTTCAAGCTGTCGGATTTCTTCCTCAATGCTCGTGATTTTTTCGGCTTTGGTCTTTGCCATGCGTCAATCGCTCCTTTCGATTTTTGTATGGAATGGATAGGATAGGAATGGATTTTTACAGACAATCGGCTTCCCGTTTTATTCCTGCTTATCGGCAAGTATCATTTTCAGCAGCTTGTCGCGGAATGTTTCTGTGCCGCTGTGGTTGAAAAACAACTCCGCAACAATGGTCTGCCCGTCCCTGTGTGTCGTGATGATACCGTCGGGCTTTCGGGGTGGGGCGGGCGTTTCTTTCTTTTCTGTCAATTCTGTCAATGGGTCGCTCCTTTCTGTGGGCGCAAAAAAGGAATTTCCCGTATTTGGAAAATCCCTCTCTGCTGTCGGCTGTTCGGTTTTATTGTGCGGACATGGCGGCGGCTTGCGCCTTTTTCCTTGCCCGGTATTCCCGCGCCTTGATACGGTCATACTCCCGTTGCTTTTCGCGGTTTCTGGCGCGGTAGGCTCTGGAATATTCACGGTGGTAAGCGCGGCTCTTTTCCTTTTTCGCTTCTTCGATTTCCTCCCGCATTTTTTTGATTTCCTGCTCTGTCGGCTCGGCAAGCTGTGTCAGTTCGTTCTCAAATTTGCCGATATGGTTGAAGTATATCCCGATATGCTGTATGGCGTATCTCGCCCGTTTCTGGTCGCGCTCATGCACTTCAATCCTGCTGATAAACTCGTTGAGAATGGCGGGGGTGAGTTCGGCAAAGTCGGCGTATCGTTCTGTCAGTTTTACAAACCTCTGCGCCCGCCCTCCTGCGTTCTCAAAAGCGGATAACTGCTCTTTGATTTCCGCAAGTTCCTCTTTCAGCATATAATATTCTTCCGAATACTTCCGCGACATCTGCTCATAACGGTCTTGCTCAATTACTCCCAGTGCGTTGTCCTCGTACAGCTTATCCAGAACCTTTTCGATTTGTTCAAGCCGCGTTGTGATTTGCGGTACGCGCTTCTGCTGTTTCTTCGTCCGGTCGGTCTGCTGTACGTCAAGGCTCTTTTTCACTAAGGCTTCAAAGTCTGCCCGGTTGCTGATGGAGTATTCCGCGATTTTTTTCAGCACGTCCGAAACGGTCTGCATGAGTAAATCCGCGTCCATGATGTGCGGGGAATGGCACTTCGGGTTTCTGGCTTTTCCCTTGTGGTACTCACTGCAATAGGCGATATGCCGCCTGCCGCCGTTCCTGTAATCTATCCGTATGTGCATTTTTGCGCCGCAGTCCTTACAGAAAAGCAAGCCCGACAAGGGGTGGATTTCCCCGTCCCCGTTTGGTCGCTTGACGGGGGCATTTTCCAAAATCCGCTGTACGTTCTCAAAATCGGTGCGGTCAACAATCGGCTCATGCACGTTTTCCGTAATATGCCACTGGCTTCGGTCTACATAGTGGTTTCGTTTGTCGCGGAAATGCTTTGTGGTCTTGAAGTTGACCACATCTCCGCAATACTCCTGCCGTGTGAGGATACGGGTCAGGGTCGCCTTATTCCATTTGTAGCGGTTTTCCTCGTTCAGCGTCTTGTTTTTACAAGTTCCCCGCCCCCGGTCTTTCATGTAGAAAGTGGGCGTTGGAATTTGTTCGTTTTTCAGATATACGGCGATTTGGTTTCGGTTCTTCCCGTCCAGAAACAGGCGGAAAATCAAACGGACAACTTTCGCGGCTTCTTCGTCAATCAACCAAAAATCCTTGTTGTCGGGGTCTTTTACATATCCGTATGGGGCTTCGGTAGCGATTGGCTTGCCGCTTGTCCCCTTTGTGCGGATACCCGTTTTTACTTTCTTGCTGATGTCGCGGGCGTACCACTCCGACATGATATTGATGAACGGCGCAAACTCCAACGTGTCGGGCTTTTCGCTGTCTATCCCGTTGTTTACCGCGATAAAGCGCACGTTGTTCCGTCTGAAAATCTCCATAGCGTTTCCCACTTGGAGATAGTCGCGCCCCCAGCGGGTCATGTCTTTCATAATGCAGACACCGATTTTTCCGTTTTCCACGTCCTCAATCATGCGGGAGTAAGCGGAGCGGTCAAAAAACCTGCCGCTTTCGTCATCGTCAATGTAGTGCCGGATATTGGTCAATTTTAGCTGTCTGGCATAGCTTTCCAGAAATTTCTTCTGGTTCTGTATGGAGTTGCTTTCGCCGCCGTCCCTGTCCTCGTCCCCCACGGATAAGCGGGAGTAAAGGGCTGTGATTTTGCTGTAATCATTCATGTGCATACCCTCCTGCGTCAATATAGGTGTTGCTTACAGTTAAGATTATGCACCTCAACGCGCCGAACCATACTCAACTCCGTGGCGGTATTTCTTGGCGTTTTTCGCCTTGAAATAAACCACAGCCCGGATAATGACTGCGCCGGCAGCGCCAAACAGCAGGTCGCGGGGGTGGAAGCTGGGCAGCGGGTTTTTGGAAATCAGCGTCCCCAGGCCCGATACCGCGCCCATTGCCTTTGTCACCATATCCGCGCCCTCTGCCAGCCGGCAGCCCTCCGCCACACGGTTAAAAAACCAGAAGATGAACACATAAGGCAGGTTAGGGAGCAGGATTTTCTTTACATCCAGTTTCACAGCTCAACGCCCCCTTTCTCCCGGTTTTTGGCGGTATCCCGCGTCAGGTTCTTTGCAATCTCCTTGAAATGGGAAAGCTGGCCTAACAGTGACGGCTTCTTCTGCGCGGAGCGGTTCAGGCTTTTCCCGGCATACTCGGCAAAGGCGGCATTCAGCGCGTCCGCGTCCCGTGCCTTGAAAAAGACAAGGTATTTCCCTTGCGCCGGGTCTTTTTTCAGTGCAAAGTCCACCCCGTATTTCCGCGCCACACGCTCAAAGGACTTGATATTTTTGCCGGTAATCTCAATGTTTTGAACGCCTGCGCCTTGGCTTACAAGCTGCTTCACGGTCTGCTTGCCGTGGTGGATTTTGGGGTTTTGGGCCTGCGCCAGATACTTCCGAATGGCCCATTTCAGCAGGCCGGCGGTCAGCCTGCCGCCTGCTTTGCCGACCTTGATGGTGAGAGCCACCGATTTTTCGCGTACTTCATCCTGCATGGTAAAACCTCCTCTCTTTGCAGGCTGGGACTAAATTGGTGTGCGCTAAGGCGGAACCAGCAGGCGGCGGAGCAGGTATTTCATGCGCCGGCCTCCATGCCGCCCCATTTGGTCAGCACCACGGATTCGCCGCTTGCCATGCCGCCCCAAAGCCTGCCAGCGGTTTCAGCAAACTCGGCAGGCGAAGCGCAGATGTGGTCTGCCCCCAGCATCATAAACTCGCCGGGGCTGGCAAAAAGGCGCTGAAACTCGGCTTGCCGGGCAGGGGAAAGGGAGCAGAAGCCCTCCCCGTCTGAAAGCCCGCACAGCAGGAATGTACCGCTGATGCACTCGTTCACAAAGGGATTGCAGCGGTTGGGCGGCAGTCCCTGGCGGCTGGCGTCCTCGTTGTAGAGCAGCATGACCCGCTGGGGCAGGAAACAGCCCATTGCCAGCTCACCGCCGACAAGCTGTGAAAAAGTTTCCAGCGAGTAGTCCACCCGCGCCGGTCTGGGCGGTCTGCCCGGTTCCACCACCAGAATGTTGATTTCATGTTCCATGCAAAAGTCCTCCTTTGGTTTGATTGATGTATTGCAAAGCGCCGGGCGGCTTAACCGTCCAGCAGCCCGTGCGCCATATCGTGGCTGACAAGGGATGTGTAATACTGCCCCATCGTGACGGGGGCGTTGTAGAGTGCTGCCAGCGTGTATGCCTTGATATTGCCAATCTTGGCAGTATTGCTTTTCAGGCTGTCCATGACGTAGCCAATATGTTCGCTGTTCAGCTTCAGGAACCGGCTTTTGACAACTTCGGTGGGTACTTCCTGCCCGCAGATACGGACAGATTGCCGTGTGGAGCAGCAGATTTCAAGCATTAACTCCACATAGCCGTCCAGCAAGTCCTTGTCCCAGGGGTTCCGTTCCAGAAGAATGTCATAGTCAATATTTTCTAAAATCAGTTCGCGGTAGCTTTCCATCTCATCCAATCCCATCCTGCGCGGAGCGCGTTTACCAGCAGGGGAAGAAACCGCTGAGGGGGCAGGGGGTGTGATGGATAGATCAGTATCGCTTTTTTCAGTTTTATTTATATCAGTATTATTAGGGGCGGAAAAACCGCACTCTTGACCGCTGGTTTTCCGTCGTGCAGACTGCGGTTTTTCAGCAGTCTTGACTGCGGCACTGTCAAGCGGTCTTGACTGCTGGTTTTCCGCAGTCTGAACCGGTGCGGCGGGTTCCGGTTCCAGAATGAAGTTCTTAACGTAAATCCGGGCGGGGTGTCCCTGGCCCTGCTTTTTCCGTTCCACAAGGCCGATGCCCTCCAATTCGCGGAACAGCTTCGTCGCCTTGTCCTTGCCGCAGTCCAGCATGGTCATGACTTCCTCCTGGGTGAAGTAGAGGAACACGCGCCCGTTATCGTCCAGCCAGCCATTGCGGGCAGACAGCCCCATGCGGTCAAGCAGCAGGCCATACAGCACCTTTGCTTCCAGCGATACGCCCTTGTAGCGGCGGTCGGTCAAAAGGATTTTCGGGATGCGGTAGAAGCTGTACTGGTCGGCTTCATTCCCGTAGTAGTAATTCAGATTCAAAGTTTCCGGCATTTTCAAAGCCTCCTGTCTAAATGAAAAAAGCCCCGGCGATCTACGTCACCAGGGCAGAGTTATCTATAAACAAAAAAGCCGCACAGTAGCTGATTGTTCGTCAGTTACTGCGCGGCTTGTGGTTTCGATATTCGGTTTTTTTGTGGTGTGTGCCAGAGTAGGCCACTTTTTCTACATTTTTTGTCGGAGTTTTGACAGATAATCGGGCATTTTCCCTGTTTTTCTCGGCGTTTTCCTCTACGTCTATTCGTCTGGTCGTCAGAGGACGAGCTGCAAGGCGAGAGCAATTCCATAAGCAACCAGAAGCGAATCCTTGAAAACTACGCCAAACAGAACGGCTTCGGCAATCTGAAATGGTACACGGACGACGGTTATTCCGGGGCAAATTTCCAAAGACCCGGCTTCCAGTCCATGCTTGCCGACATTGAAGCGGGGCTTGTGGGAACGGTTATCGTAAAGGATATGTCACGGTTAGGGCGAAACTACTTACAAGTGGGAATGTATACAGAAATGATTTTCCCACAGAAAAACGTCCGTTTCATTGCAATCAATGACGGCGTTGACAGCGCACAGGGCGAGAATGATTTTGCGCCCTTGCGTAACATTTTTAACGAATGGCTGGTGAGAGATACGAGCAAAAAAATCAGAGCAGTCAAGAGGTCAAAAGGCATGAGCGGGAAGCCTGTCACAAGCAAGCCCGTGTACGGCTACCTCATGGACGAGGACGAAAATTTCATCATTGACGAAGAAGCCGCCCCCGTGGTGAAGCAGATATACAGTTTATGCCTTGCCGGGAACGGACCGACCAAGATAGCCCGTGTCTTGACGGAACAGCAGACACCCACGCCGGGAACGCTGGAATACCGCCGGACGGGAAGCACACGCCGCTACCACCCCGGCTATGAGTGCAGGTGGGCGACAAACACCGTGGCGCATATCCTTGAAAACCGGGAATACACCGGTTGCCTTGTGAACTTCAAGACCGAGAAAGTGTCCTACAAGGTAAAGCAGAGCAAGGAGAACCCCGAAGAAAAGCAGGTAATCTTTGAGAACCACCACGAGCCAATCATAGACCGTGACACATGGGAGCGTGTGCAGGAACTACGCAAGCAGCGCAAACGCCCCAACCGCTATGATGAAGTGGGCTTGTTCTCCGGCATACTCTTTTGTGCCGACTGCGGCAGCGTCATGTACCAGCAGAGGTATCAGACGGACAAGCGGAAACAGGACTGCTATATCTGCGGCAGCTACAAGAAGCGCACGGCAGACTGCACGGCGCACTTTATCCGCACCGACCTTTTGACCGCCGGAGTGACCGAGAATTTACGGAAAGTTACCAGCTACGCCGCCAAGCATGAAGCCCGGTTTATGAAACTGTTGACCGACCAGACCGAGGACGGGAGCAAACGCCGCAACGCCGCAAAGAAGAAAGAGCTGGAAGCGGCAGAAAAACGGATTGCGGAACTCTCCGCTATCTTCAAGCGGCTGTATGAGGACAGCGTGACCGGGCGCATATCGGACGAGCGTTTCACGGAGCTTTCGGCAGATTACGAAGCCGAGCAAAAGGAACTGAAAGAGAAAGCCGCCGCCTTGCAGAGCGAGCTTTCTAAGACGCTGGAAGCCACGGCAAACGCTGAAAAGTTTATGAAAGTGGTACGCAAGTACACCAGCTTTGAGGAACTCACCCCTACCCTGTTACGGGAGTTTGTGGAGAAAATCGTAATCCATGAATCGGAAGCCCTTGACGGGAAACGCCGGGGGAAGCTCCGCAGACAGGAAATCGAAATCTATTACTCTTTTGTCGGCAAGGTAGAGTTGCCCGACTAAAGCCCGACCCGTCCGGCAGTCAGCCAGACAGGGAACGGCAAAATTTTTTACACTTCTTTTACTTCTTTATCTCACATGAGCAAAAAGCCAGGGCATGAAGCAGCTCATGGCGGGCGGCGGCGTTGCCCTGATCGGCATGGTGCTTGTACCCCTGCTCTCCGGTCTGTTCGGCTAATCCCCGCACCAGAAACACCCATACCTTTGCCCCTCCCGCAGACGCGGGAGGGGCGGAAAGGAGGTAGCACTGTATGGATTTTCTGCTGGATGCAATCACCACCTGGCTGAAAGAAATGCTGGTGGGCGGCATTATGAGCAACCTTTCCAGTATGTTCGATTCGGTCAACAACCAGGTGGCGGACATATCGGGGCAGATTGGGCAGACGCCCCAGGGCTGGAACGCGGGTATTTTCAGCATGGTACAAAGCCTTTCGGAAACGGTCATTCTCCCCATAGCAGGCGTGATCCTGGCCTTTGTGATGACGCTGGAACTGATTCAGATCATCACCGACAAGAACAACTTCCACGACATTGAAACCGCTGTGTTTTTCAAGTGGATTTTCAAGACCGCCTGTGCCATCCTCATTGTCACCAACACCTGGAATATCGTGATGGGCGTATTTGATGTGGCCCAGGGCATCGTGGCCCAGGCTTCCGGCGTCATCGGCGCGGATGCTTCCATCGACATTTCCTCCGCGATGGCGGATTTGGAGCCAAGGCTCATGGAGATGGATTTGGGGCCGCTGTTCGGGCTGTGGTTCCAGTCCCTGTTTATCGGCCTTACCATGTGGGCGCTGACCATCTGTATTTTTATCGTCATTTATGGCCGTATGCTGGAAATATATCTCGTCACCTCGGTCGCGCCGGTCCCGATGGCCGCTATGATGGGCAGGGAATGGGGCGGCATGGGGCAGAATTACCTGCGCTCCCTGATGGCGTTAGGCTTTCAGGCGTTCCTCATCATGGTCTGCGTGGCAATCTACGCGGTCCTGGTGCAGAACATCGCCACCGACGAGGATACGATTGCTGCCATCTGGTCCTGTGTGGGATATACAGTCCTGCTCTGCCTGACCCTCTTTAAGAGCGGCAGCATGGCCAAGGCAATCTTCCAGGCCCACTAACGAAAGGAGTGTGCAAAAATGGCTTATGTACCAGTACCCAAAGACTTAACGAAGGTCAAGACAAAGGTGGCCTTCAACCTCACCAAGCGGCAGTTAGTCTGCTTTGGCGGCGGGGCGCTCGTGGGCGTACCGCTTTTCTTTCTGCTTCGGGGGCCAGCCGGAAACAGCGCCGCCGCCCTGTGCATGATGCTCGTTATGCTGCCCTTTTTCCTGCTGGCGATGTACGAGAAGAACGGCCAGCCGCTGGAAAAGATCATCGGCAACATGATCCGGGTATCCTTTCTCCGGCCCCGGCAGCGCCCCTACCAGACCAACAACTTCTATGCCGTATTGGAGCGGCAGGACAAACTCGACAAGGAGGTGTATGACATTGTTTACGGCAAAGAAAAACCGGACAAACGGCAGAGCGCCGGAGGGCGAAGGGCCAATGCCGGTGAAAAAGAAGCTCTCCCGCGCGGATCGGAAGCAGATCGAAGCCGCCATTTCCCGCGCCAACCGCACTGACCAGAAGGGGATTTCCGCGCAGGACAGCATCCCCTATGAACGGATGTGGCCGGACGGCATCTGCCGCGTGACCGGCTGCTACTATACCAAGACCATTCAGTTTCAGGACATCAATTACCAGCTGTCCCAAAACGAGGATAAGACCGCCATCTTCGAGGGCTGGTGCGATTTCCTCAACTACTTTGACAGCTCCATCCGGTTCCAGCTGTCCTTCCTCAACCTGGCCGCGTCCCAGGAAACCTTTGCCCGGTCCATCACCATCCCGCCCCAGGGGGATGATTTTGACAACATCCGCGGCGAGTACACCCAGATGCTGCAAAACCAGCTGGCAAAGGGGAACAACGGCCTGATTAAGACAAAGTACCTGACTTTTGGCATTGACGCGGACAGCATCCGGGCGGCAAAGCCCCGGCTGGAACGGATTGAAACCGACCTGCTCAACAACTTCAAGAGGCTGGGCGTAGTGGCGGAGCCGCTGGACGGGCGGGCGCGGCTGTCCCAGCTGCATGGCGTATTCCACATGGACGAACAGGTTCCCTTTTCCTTTTCGTGGGACTGGCTGGCCCCCTCCGGCCTTTCCACCAAGGACTTCATCGCCCCCACTTCCTTTGAGTTCCGCACCGGCAGGCAGTTCCGCATGGGGAAAAAGTACGGCGCGGTCAGCTTTGTGCAGATTCTCGCGCCGGAATTGAACGACCGGATGCTGGCGGATTTTCTGGATATGGAAAGCTCCCTGATTGTCAGCCTCCATGTGCAGTCCTTAGACCAGGTAAAGGCCATCAAGACGGTCAAGCGCAAAATCACCGACCTGGACCGGGCCAAGATCGAGGAACAGAAAAAGGCGGTCCGGGCAGGGTACGATATGGACATCATTCCCAGTGATCTGGCTACCTACGGGAACGAGGCCAAAAAGCTGTTGCAGGATTTACAGAGCCGCAACGAGCGGATGTTCCTTGTGACCTTTCTGGTGCTGAATACGGCGGACACCGCCAGACAGCTGGGCAACAACGTGTTTCAGGCGTCCAGTATCGCGCAGAAGTACAACTGCCAGCTGGCAAGGCTGGACTTCCAGCAGGAGGAGGGGCTGATGAGCTGCCTGCCCCTGGGACAAAACCAGGTGGAAATCCAGCGGGGGCTGACCACTTCCAGCACCGCCATCTTTATCCCCTTTACCACCCAGGAGCTTTTCCAGAACGGGAAAGAGGCGCTGTACTACGGCATCAACGCCCTGTCCAACAACCTTATCATGGTGGACCGCAAGAAGCTGAAAAACCCCAACGGCCTGATTTTAGGCACTCCCGGCTCCGGCAAGTCCTTTTCCGCCAAGCGGGAAATTGCCAACTGTTTTCTGCTCACCACCGATGACATCATCGTGTGCGACCCGGAGGCAGAGTACGCGCCCCTTGTGGAGCGGCTGCATGGGCAGGTTATTAAGATTTCGCCCACCTCCGGGGACTACATTAACCCGATGGACCTAAACCTGGACTACTCGGACGATGAAAGCCCGCTGTCTTTGAAATCCGACTTCATTCTGTCGCTGTGCGAGCTGATCGTGGGCGGCAAGGAGGGCTTGCAGCCAGTCCAGAAAACCATCATCGACCGCTGTGTGCGGCTGGTCTACCATGATTACCTGAACGACCCCAGGCCGGAGAATATGCCGGTATTGGAGGATTTATACAACCTTCTGCTGACCCAGGAGGAAAAAGAAGCGCAGTACATCGCTACGGCGCTGGAAATCTATGTTTCCGGCTCCCTGAATGTGTTCAACCACCGGACCAATGTAAACATCGACAACCGCATTGTCTGCTATGACATCAAGGAGTTAGGCAAGCAGCTGAAAAAAATCGGTATGCTGGTGGTACAGGACCAGGTATGGAACCGCGTCACCATCAACCGCGCCGCCCACAAGTCCACCCGTTACTACATTGACGAGATGCACCTTCTGCTCAAAGAGGACCAGACCGCCGCCTATACCATTGAAATCTGGAAACGCTTTCGGAAATGGGGCGGGATTCCCACCGGCATCACACAGAACATCAAGGACCTGCTTGCCAGCCGGGAAATCGAGAACATCTTTGAGAACTCGGACTTTGTATATATGCTCAACCAAGCAAGCGGCGACCGGCAGATTCTGGCAAGGCAGCTGGGCATCTCTCCGCACCAGCTGTCCTATGTGACCCACTCCGGCGAGGGCGAGGGGCTGCTGTTCTACGGCAACATCATCCTGCCCTTTATCGACCGGTTCCCCAAGGATACCGAGCTGTACCGCATAATGACCACCAAATTACAGGAATTAAAGGAGGGAAAGCAATCATGACTGCACAGAAAATCAAACACAATCCCCGGCTGTTTTTGCAGCGGGCGATGGAGATTCAGCGCCGCCAGCTGCTTCTGGCGATGGCGGACGCGGTAAGCGAGTGCCGTACTGCGGAGAGCATGGCGGCAGAACTGAACCGTGACGGGGAAACGGGCCTGCTCCGCCTTGCGGAAATCTGGTGCTGCCTCTCCCCCGGCACCGGCGGCAGGATTATGGAGGGCCGGGGCGCGGAGCTTCTGGCCGATGTGCTGGCACAGGTCTATGCCTGCCTGATCCTCCGTCCTTTACACACCCCGGCTGGCATGGGCCTCTATATGGAACTGCTCTATATGATGGAGGCGCTGATGCTGGGGGAATGGTTTGAATAAGGAGCCGCGCCTGCGCTTCACCGAGGAGGAACGGACCGACCCGGCGCTGGAAAAGCCGATCCGCCGCGCGGAGAAAGCGGCTGTCCGGGCAGACAAGGCGCAGGCCAGGATACCCAAAAAGAAGGTCCGGCAGACCGTTATTGACCCCGATACCGGAAAGAAAACAACGAAACTGACCTTTGAGGAACAGGCAAAGCCGCCCTCCAAGCTGTCCAATGCGGTACGGGGCGCTCCGGCCAACGCGCTGCTTGCCGGGGCGCATAAGGAAATCCGCAAGTCCGAACAGGACAATGTGGGCGTGGAGGGGGCGCACAAGACTGAGCAGGCTGTTGAAGTCAGCGCGCGGCTGGTGCGGGAGGGATACCGCAGCCATAAGCTGAAACCCTACCGCGAAGCGGCAAGGGCGGAGCAAAAGCTGGAAAAAGCAAACATCAACGCCCTGTACCAAAAGTCCCTGGCGGAGAATCCCCAGCTTGCCAGTAATCCCCTTTCCCGCTGGCAGCAAAAGCAGGCCATCAAAAAGGAATATGCCGCCGCCAAACGCGCCAGTCAAACGGCTGGACATACGGCGCAGGCCGCAGGCCATACCACCAAGACCGCGCAAAAGACCGGCAAGGCGGCAAAGTCTGTCAAAGAAAAAGCGGAACAGGCAGGCCGGTTTGTCATGCGGCACAAGAAGGGATTCCTGATTGCGCTGGCGCTGTTTCTGCTGGTCTGCCTGCTGATGAATACCCTGTCCTCCTGCTCCATGCTGGCCCAGAGCATCGGCTCGGCGGTGTCCGGTTCCACCTATCCCTCCAAAGACGAGGATATGCT
Source organism: Clostridia bacterium (assembly GCA_910574835.1). Classification (GTDB taxonomy): domain Bacteria; phylum Bacillota; class Clostridia; order Lachnospirales; family Lachnospiraceae; genus Laedolimicola. The sequence continues at coordinate 74,320 of CAJTDE010000004.1, forward strand.
GGGGACCGAAGCGGATTATGCCGCAAAGGAGGCGGAACTGCAAGCCGAACTGGATAACATAGAGAGCCTGCACCCCGGCTATGACGAGTACCGGTACAATCTGGACCCCATCGGCCATAACCCCCATGAGCTGGCGGCTTATTTAAGCGCCCTGCTCCATGAGTACACGCCCCAGAGCGCGGCGGCACAGTTACAGCGGGTCTTTGACCTCCAATATGTCCTGACGCTGACCGAGGAGGTGGAAATCCGCTACCGCACCGAAACCAGCACCGACCCGGAAACCGGGGAAACGACCAGCGAGGAAGTCCCCTATGAATACTACATCCTCCATGTGGAGCTTGTGAACACCCAGATTTCCGCCCTTGCGCCGGAGCTTCTCACCCCGGACGAATATGAGATGTACCAGGTCTATATCGCCACCAGGGGCAACAAGCCGCTGCTGTTTGGCGGCGGTTCCCCGGATATGGGAAATTCCGAGGATTTGAGCGGCGTGGAGTTTATAAACGGGACCCGCCCCGGCAATCCGGGACTGGTGGATCTGGCAAAGCGTCAGGTGGGAAACGTGGGCGGCTATCCGTATTGGAGCTGGTACGGCTTTAACAGCCGGGTGGAATGGTGCGCCTGCTTCGTGAGCTGGTGCTATAACCAGGCCGGGAAAAGCGAACCGCGCTTTGCTGGCTGCCAGTCCCAGGGCGTACCCTGGTTCCAGTCGCATGGACAATGGGGCGGGCGCGGATATGCCAACATCGCCCCCGGCGACGCCATTTTCTTTGACTGGGATTTGGACGGTTCCGCCGACCATGTCGGCATTGTGATCGGCACAGACGGGAGCCGGGTCTATACGGTGGAGGGCAATTCCGGCGACGCCTGCAAAATCAAAAGCTATGACCTGAATTACCAGTGCATCAAGGGCTACGGCCTGATGAACTGGAACTAAACCATATGGGAAGGAGTGTTTACAGATGGCAACGAACAAAATCGACCGGATTGACCGGGAGATCGCAAAGACCCGCGAAAAGCTGGCGGAATACCAGAACAAGCTGCGGGAATTGGAGGCGCAGAAAACCGAGGCGGAGAACCTGCAAATCGTCCAGCTGGTGCGGGCGGTCCGCATGACCCCGCAGGAACTGAACGCGCTGCTGTCCGGCGGCGGGATTCCCGGCGTGGGAACGCCTGCACCCGACACCCAGGAAAAGGAGGAAATTCACGATGAAATCTAAACAGTTATTGCGGACGCTGGCCGCATTTTGTACCGCCCTGGTCCTCATGGGCGGTTTTTCTGTCCCCGCCTACGCAGGCGGCGGCGAGGAACCGGCTGATGGAACCAACGATTCCAACGTACAGGTGGAGCAGCCGGAGGAAACGCCGCCCCTCACCCCGGATGGCAACGCCACCCTGGTGGACGATTACGGCGGGAACAAGCAGCTGATTACCGTTACCACCAAAAACGGCAACTACTTTTACATCCTGGTGGACCGGGATGACGAGGGGGAAAACACCGTCCATTTTCTCAACCAGGTAGACGAAGCCGACCTGATGGCGCTGATGGAGGACGGGGACAGCGAGGAGCCTCCCGCTGTTTGCAGCTGCACCGAGAAATGTCAGGCAGGCGCAATCAACCGGAACTGCCCGGTCTGCGCCTTTACCATGACAAGCTGCACCGGCAAGGCGGCGGAACCGGAGGAGCCGCCTGCAATGGAGCCGGAACCGGAGAAAAAGTCCGGCATGAATCCGGCTGTCCTGCTTTTGGTTGTGGCCCTGTTAGGCGGCGGGGGCGCGCTCTACTACTTCAAGTTTATGAAGAACAAGCCGAAAACCAAAGGCGCGGACAATCTGGACGATTATGACTACGGCGATGAGGAAGATGAGCTGTGGGAATCCGAGGAGGGCGCGGAGGAGGAACCGGAGGAAAGTGAGGAAGAACCGGAATGACCCGCTTCACCGACAGCCCCTTTGAGCGCATGATGACACAGAAACCGGAGGGCAGGAAGAAAACTTCCCGCCCTCCTTCTTTACCCAAAAGCCACCCCTGCTATGGCTGCGGCAACTACGGGAGGCCCTGTGTGGGATTCTGCCACCGGGAACTGGAAAAGCAGCTGAAAGAAAGGAGAGATCGGAAATGAAGTATCTTATTTTATTGATAAAAGGCATCGCTGTTTTTGACCTGTGCTGTCTGGCGGTGTATCTGGGCGGCGATATTCTGACTGCCCTGACACGCAAACTTCGGAAAAAGCCTGCACAGAGCGACGACCTCTATGACTTTTCTATGGATGGCGACACAGCCGCCCCGCTGTCCATAGATTCCATCCGCCAGCTGTACTCCGGCGATGTGGAAACTTTTGTAGGGGAAAGGCTTCTGCCGGACGCCGCAAAGACAATGGAGGCTTTAACGGAACGGGAACAGACAGCGGCCCGCCTGCTTTTATGCGCCCTGATCGGCTATCTGAAAGAAGAAGCCCGCATGGACGAGCAGAGTTTTCCGATGGTGATGGAACTGCTGAAATATATGGAGGGGGAAAAAGAGGAAGGCTGCCAGGACCCGGTAGACTGGCTGCTGGAGGACGCCAACAGCCGCGCACACCGGCAGGAGTCCTATTACAGCGATTATCAACGCTACCAGCTGATGCAGGTGGATAAAAAACGTGTCATTCTGGCCTGCCGTATCCTCATCAATGATCTGGTAGGAAAACTGTACCGATATGATTACCGGTTCGGCTATGACCTGATGCTGACAGAGGACAACAGCATTGAGGAAAAGCTGCGTACATCTATGCGGGAAGAATGGGAGGATGAAGATTATGCGCCTTGTGATTGCTGAAAAACCGTCGGTGGCCCAAAGCCTGTCCGCTGTGATCGGGGCCAATGCCCGCAAGGACGGGTATCTGGAAGGGAACGGCTGGCGGGTCAGCTGGTGCGTGGGGCATCTGGCCGGGCTTGCCGACGCGGACAGCTATGACCCTAAATACGCCAAGTGGCGCTATGACGATCTGCCGATCCTGCCCTCGGACTGGAAAATGAGCGTGGGGCGGGACAAGAAGAAACAGTTTGATATTCTCAAAAAGCTGCTGTGCGCCCCGGATGTGACCGAGGTGGTAAATGCCTGTGACGCGGGACGGGAGGGCGAACTGATTTTCCGCAACGTCTATGAGCTGGCGGGCTGCAAAAAGCCCATGAAACGGCTCTGGATTTCCAGCATGGAGGATTCGGCAATCCGGGAGGGCTTTGAAAACCTCCGCCCCGGCGCGGACTATGACGGTCTGCATCAGGCGGCGCTCTGCCGCGCCAAAGCCGACTGGCTGGTGGGCATCAACGCCACCCGGCTGTTTTCGGTGCTGTACCGCCGGACCCTCAACATCGGGCGGGTTATGTCCCCTACACTGGCCCTTATCGTCCAGCGGGAAGCAGAGATTGAAGCCTTCCAGCCGGAGCCGTTCTATACGGTGGCGCTGGAACTGCCCGGATTTATCGCTGTGGGGGCGCGGATGAAAGACAAAACCGCCGCGAAAGAGCTGCAAACCGCCTGCCGGGGCGGTTCTGCGGTGGTGAAGCAGGCGCAGCGGAAAGAGAAGTCCGAAAAGCCGCCCGCCCTTTATGACCTGACCACCTTACAGCGGGACGCCAACCGCCTGCTGGGGTTTACCGCCCAGCAAACGCTGGACTATCTGCAAAACCTCTATGAGAAAAAGCTGTGTACTTATCCCCGGACGGACAGCCGGTATCTGACCTCGGATATGGCGGAGGGCCTGCCGGTGCTGGTCAACCTCACCGCCAATGCCATGCCGTTCCGAAAAGGGATCGGCATTACCTGCAACCCGGAGGCGGTCATCAACGATAAGAAAGTGACCGACCACCATGCGGTGATCCCCACCCGCAATCTTCGGGATGCGGATTTGTCTGCCCTCCCTGTGGGGGAAAAAGCGGTGTTGGAGCTGGTGGCCGCAAGGCTGCTGTGCGCGGTGGCGGAACCCCATCTTTACAAGGAAACCGCCGCCACGCTGGTCTGCGCCGGTCAGGAGTTTGCCGCAAAAGGGAAAACCATTCAGCGCCCCGGCTGGCGCAGGCTGGATTCCGCTTATCACGCCGGTCTGAAAAATGCCCCGGAGCCGGAGGAAAGACCAGAGGAAAAGACGCTGCCGGAACTCTCCGAGGGACAATCTTTGTCCGTTTCCAATGCCTCCGTCAAGGAGGGGAAAACCAGCCCGCCAAAACATTTCACCGAAGATACCCTGCTGTCGGCTATGGAGAACGCCGGTAAAGAAGATATGCCGGATACTGCCGAGCGCAAGGGATTGGGTACGCCCGCCACCCGCGCCGGGATTCTGGAAAAGCTGGCCTCCACCGGGTTTCTGGAACGGAAAAAGAGCAAAAAGACGGTCCAGCTGATGCCCTCCCGCGACGCGCGTTCCCTCATTACCGTTCTGCCGGAACAGCTGCAATCCCCGCTTCTCACCGCCGAGTGGGAGTACCGGCTGGGCGAGATTGAGCGCGGCGAGCTTTCCCCGGAGGAGTTTCTGTCCGGGATTTACGCCATGCTGCGGGAGCTGGCGGCAACCTATCAGGTGGTTAAGGGGACCGAGTACCTGTTCTCCCCGCCCCGCGAAGCAGTAGGCAGATGCCCCCGGTGCGGCGGTGAGGTTACAGAATCGCAAAAGGGATTTTTCTGCCAAAGTGAAACTTGCAGATTTGCCATCTGGAAAGACAGCAAGTGGTGGAGCGCCAAGAAGAAACAGCCCACCAAGGCCATTGTCGCGGCCCTCTTAAAAGACGGGCGGGCAAGGCTTACCGGCTGCTACTCGGAAAAAACCGGAAAAACCTATGACGCGGATGTGCTTTTGGAGGATACCGGCGAGTATGTGAACTTCAAGCTGGACTTTGGCCAGCGGAAAGGAGGCTCGTGATGAAGCTGTCGCTGCTGGAACAGGAAACGGTTCTCCTTTATAACCAGGCCGAGTCTGCGGCAGAGGTCTATACCCATGACCCCAAGCTGATGAAGAAGCTGGAGAAGCTGGCGGAAAAATACCCGGAGCAGATCATCAAGAAGGACGACCACAACTTCATTGTCCCCAAACGCTGCGTATCGGTCCGGGAGCCGTACAGCGAAAAGCGGCGCAAAGCCGCCAGTGAACGGGCCAGGGCCGCAGGCTATAAGCCGCCGTTGAAATCCTCCTCCGGTCAATAAGCATGGGCGGGAATGTCTTTGAAACGGTAAAGCAGTCCATCACCACCAGAGAAGCGGCGGAACACTATGGAATCGAGGTAAAGCGGAACGGTATGGCCTGCTGTCCCTTTCACGATGACAGGACGCCCAGCATGAAATTAGACCGCCGCTTTCACTGTTTCGGCTGCGGGGCGGACGGTGATGTGATCGACTTTGCCGCCAGACTGTATAACCTCTCCCCCAAAGAGGCTGCGGAAAAACTGGCCCAGGATTTTGGACTGCTCTATGACAGCCAGGCGCCCCCGAAGAAAACCTATGTCCGTCAAAAATCAGAAGCGCAGAAGTTCCGGGAATCCAAGCAGCGGTGTTTCCGCGCGCTGGCAGACTACGCCCATCTGCTGCGGGGCTGGGAAACCGGCCTTGCGCCCCTGACCCCGGAGGATGAACCGCACCCCCTTTTTGTGGAGGCGCTGCACCAAAAGGACTATGTGGAGTATCTTCTGGACTTTCTGATGGAGGATGGCATCGAGGAACAAAAAACATGGATTGCAGAACACCTAACAAAAATCATGGATTTGGAAAGGAGAAACAAGGCAATGGCAGAGAAACCCACCAACCGGGAGCGATTGCGGGAAATCACCGAGGGCATTGAGCAGAACATCAAGGAACTGTTTGAGAGCGAAAAGTATATGCGCTATCTGTCGGTGATGTCCCGGTTCCACCGCTACTCGGTCAATAATACCATGCTGATCTATATGCAGAAGCCGGACGCGACCCTTGTGGCTGGCTATAACAAGTGGAAGAACCAGTTTGAGCGCCATGTGAAGAAGGGCGAGCGCGGCATCACCATCATCGCGCCCACCCCCTATAAGAAGAAAATCGAGGAACAGAAGCTGGACCCGGACACCCATGCACCGGTGCTGGACGCAAACGGCAGGGTGGTCATGGAGGAAAAAGAGGTGGAAATCCCGCTGTTCCGTCCGGTCAAGGTCTTTGATGTGAGCCAGACGGACGGAAAGCCCCTGCCCTCCCTGGCGGCGGACCTGTTCGGGAATGTCCGGCACTTTGGGGCGTTTATGGAGGCGCTGAAACGCTCCGCCCCGGTTCCCCTTGCGTTTGAGGAAATGGACGCGGATACGGACGGATATTTTTCTTCCAGCCAGCAGCGCATTGCCATCCGCCAGGGCATGAGCGAGGTGCAGACCGTTTCCGCCGCTGTCCATGAGATCGCCCACAGCAAGCTGCACAACTTTGATGTGCCGGACAACCCGGACGCGCCCTTGTATCAGGAAGTGGAGCTGTTTGGACAGCCAGCCCTGTTCTCCAATGAGCGGATTGCCGCAGACGATCTGCCGGACGGACTGTTTTGTTATGACCTGCGCGGTTCCGACGATGACCCCGGCGCGCCGGTTGCGGTCGAGGAACGGGTTATCGTCAACCACGCCGGTTCCGTCATAACCGCAAAGCCGCTGGAACTGCCGGAGCAAGGGTATCTCCCCCTGACCGATGAATCCGGCCTGGACTTTAACGGCGGCGAAAAGACCGCCCAGCGGTTTTTGCAGGACCATAAAAAGGACCGGCGCACTGAGGAGGTGGAGGCCGAGAGCATCTCTTACGCGGTCTGCCAATATTTTGGGATTCAGACCGGCGCAAACAGCTTTGGGTACATTGCGAACTGGAGCCAGGGCAAGGAGCTGAAGGAACTGCGGGCCAGCTTGGAAACCATCAACAAGACCGCCGGTACTCTGATTGCCGATATTGACCGCCATTTTCAGGAGGTCTGCAAGGAGCGCGGCATTGATCTGGAATCCGGGCCGGAGCAGGACGCCGGAAAAGAAACCATGCAGCCGGAAAACCCGCAGGCCGATACGGAGAATCAAGAGGTTTCCCCTGAACCGGAATCCTCCTGGAAAATCCCCGCCGAACTGCCGGAGCAGGACCCCTCCATGTTCCGCTATTACATTACCCAGGAATCGCTGGATGTGGGAACCTATCCTTTGATGGACGGGAAAACCATCACTGAACTTGCCGCGCCGGTAAAGGTGGAACAGGATTCCATCACTGCCTTTGGCTGTATCGACTACCCCCAGCCGCTGACCGCCGAACAGGAACGGGAATACGCCCTTTTGCCCGCCAGCCAAAACCCGCGGGCGCTGGATTCCATCGGCCATGCCGCAGAAGCCGCCCCGCTGCCCGACGCGCCGGAGCAGGCGCTGGATGAATACCCGATGCCGGACCCTTTGCTGCGGGAGGACGATCTGAAAAACTGCGGCTATCAGGACGGGGACTTGCTGCCCCTCTCCAAAGAGCGGGCGCTGGAACTGTTTGAGCAGGATTTGACGGTGTACGCGGTGGTGGACGGGGGCGGCGCGGAAATGCTCTTTGACCGGGAGGAATTTGAATCCCAGCTGCCCGGTACGGTGTTCGCCCTTTCCCGCGAGGAATGGGAGGAAAGCCCAGCCTTTGACGCGCTGGTGCAGGACCGGCTGAACCGCCAGCAGGAACGGGAGCAGGCGTTTCTCTCTCATGAGGGGGACTGCTTTGCCATCTATCAGGTAAAGGATGATGACAGCCTGCGGGAAATCCGCTTTGAGGGGCTGGACTGGCTCCAATCCATCGGGCGCGAGGTGGAGCGTGAGAATTACAACCTGATCTACACCGCGCCCCTTTCCGGCAAAGATACGCCGGAGGTTGTGGCGGAGCAGCTGTTCTACCGCTTCAACAACGAACACCCCAGGGACTATCACAGCCCCTCCATGAGCGTCAGCGACATCGTTGCCATCCGCAGGGACGGCGCGTTATCCTGTCATTACTGTGATAGCTTTGGCTTTCAGCAGATCACCGGTTTTCTTGACGCGAACCCGCTGAAAAATGCGGAAATGTCTATGGAGGACGATTACGGCATGATTGACGGGATCATCAACAACGGCCCCAAAGAGCCGACCGTAGCCCAGCTGGAACAGCAGGCCAGAAGCGGCCAGCCGATTTCCCTGATGGATTTGGCGGCGGCTGTCCACCGGGAGGACGGGGACAAGCGGAAATCGGTGGTGGAACAGCTCCACCAGCAGCCGAAGCAGGAAAGCAAAAAGACAGCGCCGAAAAAGAGCGCGGAAAGGGAGCTTTGATATGGGACACTTTACCTTTGAAGAAATGAATCTGATGTGCATTTACAACACCGGAACCCGCGCCGGACTGATGGAGAGCCTGACCGAGATGCGCGGCTATCTCTCGCCGGAGGAAACGGAGCTGATGGAGCTGACCGACAGCGCCCTTCATAAGCTGCGCGCCATGACGGACGCGGAGTTTGACAGTCTGGAACTGTACCCGGACTTTGACGAATAGGAACCAATAGACCGGAGGGGCTGGCGCTGTGCCGCCCCTTCCTTTTATCCAAAACCCGAAAGGAGGGCCGAAAACAATGGCAACCAAAGCGCAGATGTACGCACAGATGGCCGACCATGCGGCGGTGCAGCTTACTTCCAGCTGGAATGAGTGGATGCGGTTTCTCGACACAGCCTCCAGGCTTTACAAATACCCCTTCCACGACCAGCTGATGATCTACGCCCAGCGCCCGGACGCTACCGCCTGCGCGGAGTATGACCTGTGGAATGACAAGATGGGCCGCTATGTCCGGCGCGGCTCCAAGGGCATCGCCCTGGTGGACGATTCCGGGGACCGGACCCGGCTGCGGTATGTCTTTGACATCTCCGATACCGGAACCCGCCCGCACTCCCGCACACCCTGGCTCTGGAAGATGGAGGAACGGCATATAGATTCCATCTCCGCCATGCTGGAAAACCGGTATGGGGTGGGCGGCGATGATTTAGGCGGGCAGCTGACCGAGATCGCCCGCAGGCTGGCCGGGGAATATTGGGCGGACAACGGGCGTGACTTCCTTTACATCGTTGACGATTCCTTTTTGGAGGAGTACGATGAACTTAACATCGAAGTCCAATTCAAAGCCGCCGCCACCGTCAGCATCGCCTATTCCCTGATGTCCCGCTGCGGGCTGGCCCCGGAGCAGTATTTCACCCACGAGGATTTCATGCCGGTTTTTGATTTCAACACACCGGCCACCGTTGGGGCGCTGGGAACGGCGGTCAGCCAGATCAACCAGCAGGTGCTGCGGCAGATCGGCGTAACCATTCTAAACGCGGAACGAGAGGCCAACAAAGAAAGGAGCCAGCAAAATGAACAACACCTTAACTTACATTCAGAACGGGGATTATCTGATTCCCAACCTGCAACTGACAGAACAGCCCGAAACGCCCCTGGGCAAGTACGGCAGGATGCGGAAAACCTACTTGAAGGATCACCGGCCCATCCTTTACAACCGTCTGCTGATGAGCGAGAAGCTGTACCCGCACCTGTTGGAGATCGACCGGACCGCGAACAGCCGATTGGAGCAGCTGATGCCAAAACTGGCGCAGGCGGCGGGCGTGACCGAGGAACTGAAAGCCCGCGACATGATGCAGTGGGTGGGCCTGATGAACAGCTGCAAGGCCCAGGCGGAGGAGATTCTGCTGGCGGAACTTATCAACAGCTGACCTTAAACCTGTTTCTTTCCGAAACGGAACAGATTCAGAATATTGATGAAGCAGAGAATGTGAAAGCGTCCTCTGCTTTTTCTTTTGCCCAAAAGGACATTGACCATGTACTGCGGCTGGGCGGCAATACCGACCGTCTGCGGGAGCGCGTGACAGCTGAATTTGAAAAGCAGAAGCCGGTCCCGGAAATAGCTGCCGCCCTGCAATCCCTCTATCATGGCGGCAACGGTTTTACCACCGATACAGGCCGTATCACAGTCTGGTACGGCGAGGACGGAATCCATCTCTCTCATGGAAAATCCGCCCGATATGATAAATCCGCGCAGGTTATTTCCTGGGAGGGCGCGGCGGAACGAATTGGCGAGCTGCTGGAATCCGGTCAATTTGCTTCCAATGTGGAGCTTGCCGAGGCGGAGGGTTATGAACGCTCCCTCCTTGCCAACAAGCTCTGGAACCTGTATCACGATTTGAGCGATGAAGCCAGAGAAGCCGGATATTTACCCAGTCTGTCAGAAATCAAGGGCAACGGGTTTCCAGAAGAATCCGCATGGCTCACTGAGCAGCTGCGTGACCCGGCTTTCCGCCAGCCCCTCACAGAAGAATACGCCGCCTTTTGGACTGCCTATACGCAAGACCGTAACTTGCTGCGTTTCCATTACCACAAGCCAAAGGAGATTTGGGAAAACCTGAAAGACCTGTCACTGCCCCGCAAAGCCTTTTCATCTGAAATGGCAGAGGTTCCTGCGGTTAAGCAGTTTATTACGGAGGATGAGATCGGCGCGGCCCTTTCTGGCGGCAGCGGTTTTGCCGGGGGCAAAGGGCGCATTTATGCCTTTTTCCAGCAGCCCCATACCGACAAGGAAAAAACCGCGTTTCTCCGGCAGGAATACGGAACCGGCGGACGCTCCCACGCACTGTCCGGTGCAACGCACAGTGGCGAAGATCACGATGGAAAGGGCCTGCGCTACCAGAAAAACGGCTGTGACGATGTACGCCTGACCTGGGATAAGGTCGTGAAGCTGGTTGCCGGCCTGATCCAAAAGGATCGTTATCTGACCGAAGCAGAACGGGAACAGTATGAGAAAATCCAGGCAGAAAAGGAACTGGCAGAGGCGGGCATTGTAGAATCACAGAGCCAGCCTGCTCCTGTCCATGAAACCGAAACAGAACCGCCCCAGCCCGCGCTGGAAGATGTGCTGGAACAGTACAAGCCGGTTGTGACCGCCGCCATCATGGAGGATACGGCATACCGCAACGCCTGCGGCCATACTGACCATGAAAACGCTGTGATTGAGGGCAACGCCGCTGTGCGCCGCGCGGTTCTTGGCTCCGGTAATATGCAGCTTCTCAAACAGTATTCGGATGTGCCGGAGTTCCGCCACCGCCTGCATCAAGAGGTGATTGCCGAAACCTATCCAAAGCTCCATGAGCTTCTGCGCCCTCTCTCCCAGGACGATATTGACGAAGCCCTCTGTGCATGGAACGGCGATATGGACAGCAAACGGGCCGTAGTCCGCTATATGAAGGAGCATGGGCGGGAAAAAGATACCGCCGCATGGCTGTCCAGGGAGTACGGCGGTCCTGAACATACAAACCTGTTTATTGTCCGCGCCGGAAGCCCCGAAGAAATGGAACTGCCCTGGCCCAAGGTACAGCGCCGGATCGCCCAGCTTATCAAAGAGGACCGCTTTTTTACAGAGGCTGAACGGGAAAATCTGGACGATATAGACCCTATCGCAATCCGGGAAAATCTGGCCCAGCGCGGCATTGTAAACGGGCAGGTAGTGGAACCGGAAAAGCTGGACAATGACCCCTTTATTCAGCAGGTCATGGCTGATGTGGAGCAGATTGCCGCCGATGAAGCAGAACCGCGCTTTTCCGTTGTTATGACCAGCGATGCGTTTCCCGACCCGGAAGATGCGTTTGCTGTCTGGGATAATCAGACCAATGATTACTATACCGCCTCTGATGGAACGGTACGGACATTTTCAAGAGAAGAAGCTGCGGAGCAATTCCTGGCCGGGCTGGAACCACAAGAGATAAAGGCGGACCGGCAAGAAGAACCGGCACAGGAAACAGCCGCACCCGCTGCGGAAGAACCGGAACCATTTACCCACGACCCGCTGGCATCGGCCTATGGCGTAGGGGATTTTGTTTTTCTGGAAAATACCGAGTACCGCATCACCGATTTGCAGCGGGGCTATGTCCAGCTGAATGACCCTGCGCTGCCCTACCCCATTTACCGGACGGAAAGCAAAGAACAGTTTGAACGCGCCATCCGGCAGGACCCGCGCAACAGCGCCATCACCGACTATCTCCCCGCCGATCTGGACCAGTTTTCCCCTGATTTGCGGGAAGTCCTGACCGGGGATGGCGGTTTACTGGATGGGTTGGCAAAGGAGGATATAGCGGTACTGCTCCGAAGCGGCGCAGGCAATCCGGCTGTTGCCCAGCATCTTTCCCAGCGGTTTTCGGGTACAGTGGAAACCATGCAGCTGGAAACCGGGGATACGGCAGATTACAGAACAACCGACAAAGGCATGGAAGTAGAGATTTTGCGGGAGGATGAAACGGTTCTGGCGGCGCTGTATGAAAGCTGGGAACCGGTTGCCGCCGCACTCCGCGCCCTCTACCAGCAGGAACTGGACGGATTCTCCCACGAACCGGCACAGCTAAAGGAACAGCCAGCAGAGAAACAGCCGGATTTGGGGAATCCTCCCGCACCGGAACCAGCGCCGCGAATGACTACCACCCCTGTCACCCGTTATCCGGGTGAACAGAACCACCTGCCCTATGATGTGGAGATTCATACCCTGCACATAGAGAAACCGGAACCCACCCCACCCCAGCCGACAGCCGGGAACTTCCGTATCACCGACATTCACCTGGGCGAAGGAGGGCCGAAAGCAAAATTCCGGGCCAATATGGACGCAATCAATCTCCTGAAAGAATTGGAGTTTGAAAACCGGCAGGCCACGCCGGAAGAACAGGAAACCCTTTCCCGGTATGTGGGCTGGGGCGGTCTGGCAGACGCTTTTGACGAGAGCAAGCCCGCCTGGGCCAAGGAGTTTGCGGAACTCTACGCAACGCTGTCCCCGGAGGAATATGAAGCCGCCAAAGGGACCACCTTAAACGCCCATTACACCAGCCCTACCGTTATCCAGGCCATTTATGAAGCGGTGGGGAAAATGGGATTCCAGACCGGCAACATCCTGGAACCCTCCTGCGGCGTGGGCAATTTCTTCGGTATGCTGCCGGAGGAAATGCGGGGCAGCAAACTGTACGGCGTGGAACTGGATTCCATCACCGGACGCATCGCAAAACAGCTCTATCCAAAAGCAGACATCACCATCGCGGGCTTTCAAACCACCGACCGGCGGGATTTTTATGATTTAGCCGTAGGAAACGTGCCGTTTGGCCAGTATTCCGTCAATGACCGGGCCTATAACAAGCTGAACTTCAACATCCACAACTACTTTTTTGCAAAATCGCTGGACCAGGTGCGTCCAGGCGGTGTCGTAGCCTTTGTCACCAGCCGCTACACGATGGATTCCAAGGATTCTACGGTGCGCCGGTATCTGGCGCAGCGGGCGGAGCTGTTAGGCGCGATCCGTCTGCCCAACAATGCGTTTAAGGCCAATGCCGGGACAGAGGTGGTATCCGACATCATTTTCCTGCAAAAACGTGACCGCCCGATTGACATTGCCCCGGACTGGACGCAGACCGGACAGACCGAAGATGATTTTACCATCAACCGCTATTTCCTGGACCACCCGGAAATGGTGCTGGGCCGCACTGTTTCAGAAAGCACCCAATACGGAAAACAGGATTACACAGTGGCCCCCATTGAGGGATTGGAACTTTCCGACCAGCTGCACGACGCCATAAAATATATTCGCGGGACCTATCAGGAGGCCGAACTGCCGGAGCTGGGCGAGGGGGAAGAAATTGATACTTCTATCCCCGCTGACCCTGATGTAAAAAACTATTCCTATACCGTTGTGGACGGTGCGGTGTACTATCGGGAAAACAGCCGCATGGTGCGCCCCGACTTAAACACCACCGCCGAGGCCCGCGTAAAAGGGCTGGTGGAACTGCGGGACTGTGTGCAGAAACTCATCGCACAGCAGATGGACAGCTTTGTTTCGGATACGGCAATCCGTGAAACCCAGGCCGAATTGAACAGGCTCTATGACGCATTTTCCGCAAAGTACGGGCTGATCAATGACCGGGGGAACCGGCTGGCCTTTGCCGATGATTCCAGCTATTATCTGCTCTGTGCGCTGGAAGTCATTGACGATGACGGACATCTGAAGCAAAAGGCGGATATGTTCACCAAGCGCACCATCAAGCCCCATCAGGCCGTTACTGCGGTGGACACCGCCAGTGAAGCCCTGGCTGTTTCCATCGCGGAAAAGGCCGAGGTGGATATGGCGTACATGGCCGAACTGAGCGGCAAAACCCAGGAGGAATTGGCGCAGGAGCTGCGGGGCGTGATCTTCCGCCTGCCAGGACCACTGGCGGAGGGGGAAACGCCCCGTTATGTGACAGCGGACGAATACCTCTCCGGCAACGTGCGCCGGAAACTGCGGCAGGCACAGCGGGCGGCGGACAAAGACCCCGCCTTTTCTGTCAATGTGGAGGCACTGACCGCCGCCCAGCCAAAGGATTTGGACGCATCGGAAATCGAGGTGCGCCTGGGCGCTACCTGGATTGACAAAGACTACATCCAGCAATTCATGTACGAAACCTTCCACACCCCGTACTATCTGCAAGGGAAGATTGAGGTCAAGTATGTCCCCTACACCGCCGAGTGGCAGATCACCGGCAAAAACGCCGTTGGGTACGGCGATGTAGCCGCCAATACCACCTACGGAACCGACCGGGCCAACGCCTACAAGATTCTGGAGGACAGCTTAAACCTGCGGGATGTCCGCATCTATGACACCGTTGAGGACGCGGAGGGCCGGGAGCGCCGGGTACTCAACGCCAAAGAAACCACCCTTGCCGCCCAGAAGCAGATGGCGATCCGGGAAGCCTTCCGGGACTGGATTTGGAAGGACCCCCAGCGGCGGCAGACGCTGGTGCGCCAGTACAACGAGGAAATGAACAGCATCCGCCCCCGCGAGTATGACGGGCAGCATATCCGGTTTGCGGGCATGAACCCGGAAATTACGTTACGGGAACACCAGAAAAACGCCATCGCCCATGTGCTGTACGGCGGAAACACCCTGCTGGCCCATGAGGTGGGCGCGGGCAAGACCTTTGAAATGGTAGCCGCCGCGATGGAATCCAAGCGGCTGGGCCTGTGCCAGAAATCCCTCTTTGTGGTGCCGAACCACCTGACCGAGCAGTGGGCCTCCGAGTTTTTACGGCTCTACCCTTCCGCGAATATCCTTGTCACCACCAAAAAGGATTTTGAAAGCCACAACCGCAAGAAATTCTGCGCCAGAATCGCCACCGGGGACTATGACGCGGTGATTATCGGACACTCCCAGTTTGAGCGTATTCCCATCAGCCGGGAACGGCAGGAGCGCCTGCTGCGGGAGCAGATCAATGAGATCACCGACGGGATTGCCGAGGTGGAGGCCAGCGGCGGGGAACGCTTTACCGTCAAGCAGCTGGAACGCACCAAAAAATCGTTGGAGGCAAGGCTGGAAAAATTGCAGGCCGAGGGCCGCAAGGACGATGTGATTACCTTTGAGCAGCTGGGCGTGGACCGGCTGTTTGTGGACGAGAGCCACAATTATAAGAACCTCTTTTTATACACCAAAATGCGGAATGTGGCGGGGCTTTCCACCACAGACGCGCAGAAATCCTCCGATATGTTTGCCAAATGCCGCTACATGGACGAGATCACCGGCAGCAGGGGCGTTGTGTTCGCCACCGGAACGCCGGTCAGCAACAGTATGACCGAACTTTATACCATCCAACGCTACCTCCAGTATGAGCGGCTCCAGGAATTGAACATGACCCATTTCGACTGCTGGGCCAGCCGGTTCGGGGAAACAGTGACAGCCCTGGAACTGGCCCCAGAGGGGACCGGCTACCGGGCGCGGACAAGATTTTCTAAATTCTTTAACCTGCCGGAGCTGATGAACCTGTTCAAAGAGGTGGCGGACATCAAGACCGCTGACCAGCTGGACCTGCCCACCCCGGAGGTGGAATACCACAACATCGTAGCAAAGCCCACCGAACACCAGCAGGATATGGTGAAGGCCCTCTCCGAGCGCGCCGCCAAAGTCCATTCGGGAACCGTTGACCCATCAACCGACAATATGCTGAAAATCACCTCGGATGGCCGCAAGCTGGGGCTGGACCAGCGCATCATCAACCCCATGCTGCCGGACGAACCCGGCACAAAAGTCAACCAGTGCGTGGACAATATCCTGCAAATCTGGCGGGACGGACAGCCGGAAAAGCTGACCCAGCTGGTGTTTTGCGATATTTCCACACCCCAGGCTGCTGGCTCCAAAAAGGTGGCTAAAACGCTGGATAACCCGATGCTTCACGCGCTGGAACAAGCAATTCCAGAGCCGGAGAAACCGCTGGCCTTTACGGTCTATGAGGACATCCGGCAGAAACTCATCGCACAGGGTATGCCCGCCAGCCAGATCGCGTTTATCCATGAGGCCAATACCGAAGTCCGCAAAAAGGAGCTGTTCTCCAAAGTCCGCTCCGGCCAGGTGCGCGTCCTGTTAGGCTCCACCCAGAAGATGGGGGCCGGGACCAACGTGCAGGATTTGCTGGTGGCACTTCACGATCTGGACTGCCCCTGGAGGCCCGGAGATCTGGCACAGCGAAAAGGGCGGATCGAGCGCCAGGGCAACCAGAACCCGCTGGTCCATGTTTACCGCTATGTGACCGAGGGGACCTTCGACGCATACCTCTGGCAGACGGTGGAGAACAAGCAGAAATTCATCTCCCAGATCATGACCTCAAAATCTCCGGTCCGCAGCTGTGACGATGTGGACGAAACCGCCCTGTCCTTTGCGGAGATCAAGGCCCTGTGTGCCGGGGACCCCCGCATCAAGGAGCGTATGGACCTGGATGTGGAGGTATCCCGCTTAAAGCTGATGAAGGCCGACCACCAGAGCAAGCAGTACCGGCTGGAAGATCAGCTGTTAAAGCACTTCCCAGAGGAGATTGAAAAACACAAGGGCTTTATCCAGGGCTTGGAAACGGATATGGAAACCCTGGCGGCACACCCCCACCCGACAGACGGATTTACCGGCATGGAAGTCCGGGGCGATACGCTCACCGACAAAGAGAACGCCGGAGCCGCCCTTCTGGACGCCTGCAAGGAGGTTAAAGGCTCCGAGCCGGTGCAGGTCGGCAGCTACCGGGGATTTGCTATGTTTGTAACCTTTGACGCTTTTCAGAAGGAATATATGCTCCAACTGAAAGGCCGCATGACCCACCGTACCGCCCTGGGCGCGGACCCGCGCGGCAACCTGACCCGGATTGACAACGCGCTTTCCCAGATGCCCCAGCGGTTGGAAAGCGTCAAAGTCCAGCTGGATAACCTTTACCAGCAGCAGGCCGCCGCGAAGGAGGAAGTGGGCAAAGCCTTCCCCTATGAGGAGGAATTGCGGGTCAAGAACGCCCGTCTGGTGGAGCTGGATATGGAGCTGAACATGGACAGCAAGGGGCAGTCCCGTCCAGAAGCGGCGATTGCCAAGCGCGAAAGGCCCTCGGTGCTGGAAGGGCTGAAACGCCCCATCCCGCCCCGCAGCATGGAAAAGAAACCCAAACAACAGGAACAGGAGGCAAGATAATATGAACAGCAACGAAAAGAATACGGCCCTTTATGAGAAGATGGCCGCTGAACAGGATACCTTCCGGGATTGGCTGAAAAGCCAGTCCCCGGAGGAGGTCCTAAACCATGCCTATGAGTACACCGTCCGGGAGGACATTGTGATGGCGATGGAGGAACTGGAACTTTCCGATAACCAGGCACAGGCGCTTCTGGATTCCCCCTCCCCGCTGGCTGATGTGTACCGCCATTTTGAAAAGCTGGAAACCGGCTATATGGATGTGATCCGGGACAGCATTGAGGAACGGGCAAATGAGATGCACAGGGCAAAAGAGGAACAGAGAGCCGTCCCGATCTATCCCCACTCCGCCGCCTATGCGTCCGAGCATGGGGAGATGGCGCAGTACCGCGCCTCCCTGCAAGCCAGTCTTGCCTGCAAAGAAGCCATTGAGCAGGCCATCAGCGCCCACTATGGGGATAACCGCTTGAATACCGAGGCCGCTGTCAAAGAAGTGCTGGAACAGTTCGGGCCGGAGCGTATGCAGGTTATCCTTGCCAATACGGTGCTGAAAAAGGAGCATGACGGGCGTATCTCCCGCGATAACAAAGCCTGGGCGAAAACAATCCCCATGCCGGAGGATGGCGGCGATCCCCGCCACAGCTATGCCCTGGTGGTGGATAAGGTCAACCCCGGCCTGACCGACCTGTTCTTGAAGCAGGCGCGGAAAGTCCTTCAAGCCCCGGAGAAAGGCTCCGTCCTGGAAAAACTCAAACAGGAGCCGCCGGAACGCAGACCCGCCGCCCCTAAGAAACGGGAACCGGAACGATGAGCGCGGCAAAGCGGAAACGGGAGGTACAGGTGAATTTCCGGGTTTCCCCGGAGGAGCTGGCCCTGATTGAGCAGAAAATGTCCCAGCTTGGAACCGTCAACCGGGAAGCCTACCTGCGGAAAATGGCGCTGGACGGGTATGTGGTAAAGCTGGATTTGCCGGAGCTGAAGGAGCTGGTGTCCCTGATGCGCTATTCCAGCAACAACTTAAACCAGCTGACCCGTAAAGTGCATGAAACCGGGCGGGTTTATGACGCTGACCTGGAGGATATATCCCAGCGGCAGGAACAGCTTTGGGAGGGTGTGCAGAAGATACTGGCCCAGCTTTCCAAGCTCTCCTGACCGGATAGTTTGCTCCATCTGCGGAGGGAGGAACGGCGTTCTTCGCCGCGCCTTCCTCCGCTTTTTCTTTTTGACGGTAAACTTGCCGGATGTGCCGGAATCATGGATAATAGCGGCAGAACAGGGTTTTACGAAAGGAGTGGACTGCTATGATGTCATTTGAACAGGTGATAGACATTTTTGGGGACTATCTGGCATTGGATACAGAAATGGAAGTCTGCAAAAGCCGGTATGGGTATATCCGGGTGGAGTTTCATGGGACAGGGGAATTACCCGGCTATTGCAGCGGCATGGTCTGCCATACCCCAAAGGAGCTTTTTGACCTTCTGCTTTCCGATTATGAAAGCTATCTGGAAATCCAGCGGACAAAGGGATGCAGGAATGTGACGGAGGAAGATAAAAACGAAATTGCCGCACTGTGCCAATCCCGTTTGGAGAAGTGGGAAAAAGGAAACGCCAGATAGCTTTGGCTGATTTACTTTTGGCATGAAACAGGATAATCCGATATAAAAACGGTGAATAAAAGAAACAAGCGGTCTGCGTATGCAGGCCGTTTTGTTATGAAGGGAGGATTCCATCATGGCAACCACACGCATCATGCCGCTGCACATTGGCAAAGGCCGCACCGAAAGTCAGGCGGTCAGTGACATTATCGACTATGTATCCAACCCGCAAAAGACAGATAACGGCAGGCTCGTCACCGGCTTTGCGTGTGACAGCCGGGTAGCCGATGCCGAGTTTCTGTTGGCAAAACGGGAGTACATTTCCACCACTGGCCGGGTACGCGGCGCGGACGATGTACTTGCCTACCATGTCCGGCAATCCTTTGTCCCCGGCGAGATTACCCCGGAAGAAGCCAACCGGCTGGGCGTGGAGTTTGCAAAGCGGTTCACCAAGGGCAATCATGCCTTTGTGGTCTGCACCCATATCGACAAATCCCATATCCATAACCACATCATCTGGAACGCAGTCAATGTGAACTGTGACCGGAAATTCCGAAACTTCTGGGGCAGCACCCGCGCGGTCCGGCGGCTGAATGATACCATCTGCGTTGAGAATGGCTATTCCATTGTAGAGGACCCAAAACCGCATGGAAAAAGCTACAACAAATGGCTGGGGGATCAGGCGAAGCCCTCCCACCGGGAACAGCTCCGCATGATGATTGACCAGGCATTAGAACAGAAACCGGCAGACTTTGACGGGCTGTTAAAACTGCTTACAGAAATGGGCTGTGAAGTGTCGCGCCGGGGACAGGCAATCCGGCTCAAAGCCCCCGGCTGGAAGAATGTTGCCCGCATGGATGAAAAACTGGGCGAGGGATATAGTGAAGATGAAATACGGGCGGTCCTTGCCGGAGAAAAGCAGCATACGCCCCGCAGAAAAGACGCGGTTTCAACTCCCACTCTCAAGGTCAATCTTCTGGTGGATATTCAGGCAAAATTGCAGGCCGGAAAAGGCGCTGGCTACGCGCGCTGGGCAAAGGTATTCAATCTGAAACAGATGGCGCAGACAATGAACTATCTCACTGAGCATGGCCTGCTGGAATACGCAGTCTTGGAAGAAAAAGCGGCTGCTGCTACCGCCCGTCATAATGAGCTGTCGGCGCAGATCAAGGCGGCGGAAAACCGCATGGCGGAGATTGCCACACTGCGGACCCACATCATCAATTATGTGAAAACCCGCGAGGTCTATGCGGCCTACCGCAAGGCGGGATATTCCAAGAAATTTTTAGCGGAACATGAAGCGGATATTTTGCTCCACAAGGCGGCAAAGCAGGCATTTGACGATTTGGGTATCAAGAAGCTGCCCACCGTCAAGAGCTTGCAGGCCGAGTACGCAACATTGTTGGAAGAAAAGAAAAAAGACTATGCCGAGTACCGGCAATCCCGCGAGGAAATGCGGGAACTGCTGGCCGCAAAAGCCAACGTAGACCGGCTGATGGGATACGGGGAGGAACGCCAGAATGACCGGGAAAAGGAACAGGGGCAGGATCGCTGACGCGCCTGTTTTTTCGCATTTTCTCACCGCCGCAGGCCGGTAAAAAGCGTTCCGCAGGAACGCGCAGCCACAGAATGAAATTCTGTGTTCAAAGGGGCTTGGGGAATCCCCAACAAGCAGCGCCAGGAGCCAGATGGCTATCCTGGGGCATTGCTTGCCTCTTTTTGCTCGGAAATGAAAGGAGCCAGTGAGGAAACAGTCAAATTTCACTCACCGGCTCAATTCGTTTCAAATTTCTCGGATAGTTCTGTTAGCTCTTTTGCGGTCTCCTGTGTGTGGTGCAAGAGGGTTTCACGCATTTCTGACGGACAGCTGCAATACAGCATTTTCATCTGATTGCTTCCATCATCTTCGGGAGAAACATCTGGGTTGATTAGAGAGTCCAGAGAAATCGGTAGCACCTTTGCCAATGCTTTCAAAATCAAGTAAGATGGATTCATCTTTCCTTTTTCGATGTTGGCAATTTGTTTTACAGATACATGGCTCAGATCAGAAAGTTCCTGCTGTGTCAGGTCTTTTTTCTTTCGGGCTTCCCGCATTTTTTGCCCTAAAGCAGTCAAATCATCAATCGGCATAATCATTCACCTCAAATATATTGTATCGTGCTGATTCACACAAATGAATAACCTTATTATGCCGTTTAATAGGTCTGATTATGCTGATTTTTTGAGAGAGATATTTCTGCATACTAATCCTAAAGCCATCCTGCACCTCCTAACGGGAAAGGAAAAACCGTTGAGGGGTAGGTATTATCCCATGTTCTGATTTTACGGCGGTTTTGAACAAAAATTTTTTTGAAATTTACGAAGGATTTTGTTCTGTCATACGACTACCTTTTCAGAAGCTGATAGTCGGCTTCGGAAAGGAGATGTAAATTTGGACACACAAATTCTTGCCGTAGAACATTTGAATAAATGTTTCGGTCAAGCCGAGATATTGCATGATGTGGATTTTTCAGTTTCAAGAGGTGATGTGTACGGCCTTGTCGGACAGAATGGCGCTGGCAAAACTACACTGTTGCGCTTAATTGCGGGCCTGATGAAACCCACGAAGGGCAATATTCTCTGTTATATGGAAAAGGACTATATCGGCTACATGCCCCAAAGCTGCCGCTTTGATGGGGCACAAACGGTTGCCAGTACCATTCAATTTTTCTCGGCTTTGAGAAATGCTGATATGCAAAACGGTCTGCGGCTGTGCCAAAAGTTGGAGTTGGACACAGCTAAACGAGTTAAGCATCTTTCTCCCGGCCAGCAGAAAAAACTCCAAATGGTGATTGCAATGACCGGCGATCCCGATTTTTATATCTTAGATGAACCAACTGCGGGATTAGACCCCAATGCAAGCCACGAAATGAATAAACTGATCCAAGAGCTGCATCAACAAGGGAAAAGCATTTTGATTTCGTCACACATTTTGCAAGATATGGATGATATTTGTACCAATGTTGCTATTATGGAAAGTGGACGACTGATATATGATCGTCAGCTTGAAAGCAGCTACATTATCGAAACCAGTATAGTGCCGGATAAACTGTTTACCCAGTTGGCACAAAAATTCTCTCTTAGCAGCAATCAGGAACGAACTTTGATTCATGCAAAAACAGATCGAGAGGGTGTTGCCGCTCTCATTGGGGCGCTTACTGCAAATTCGGTTTTGGTTTATGAAGCAGTACATTCTAATGTGAAGGATGTGGTTCAGGAACAGTTACACATGAACAATTAGGAGGAGTCGATATGAAGTCTGTTACAAAATTGATATGCCGTGACTTAAGGCGGGCTTTTGGTTTGCGAACATTGGGGATTTGGGTGGTTATGGCACTCTTTACCATCTATTTCTTTTTCTTCTCTAATGGCCGCCGGGAATTGGTAGAGAATAACCGGCTTGAATATATGTCCCTCTTTCTGCCTTTAATTATTTTTGGCGCATGGGCAGTTATGGCGGTATTCTTTGACCTTATATCCGCCGACCGTGAACGGAATGTGCTGGATTGCATTTTGTGTTCTGGAACGACTAAAAAGCATGTTTTCATAGCCAAGATTATTGCCACAGCCATTGTTTCTCTCGCCTTGTCTTTTATCTATCTTGCGCCAATTGCGATCATTGTTACCTGTTTAAGCAGCGCACAAAGGGCAGCAATGATTGGGAAATATCTCTTGCCGCTTTGGGGCTTTATCATGGTATTTGCAGCTTTAGGGCTGATGATTTCCGTGTTTGCCCGATCTTCCAAGGTGGCTATGATTTGGAGTTTGGCAAGCGGGCTTGTGCTTATGCCTCGTTTCTTTGTCCTTATCCCGGAGGGCATTGGAAAAGTGCTGAACCTTTCCACACAAACAGTAGAAAAAATCAGCATGATTTCGCCGGGAATTATGATGGAAGCACTTTCTAATCCAAATAACACTTCAAGTTGGACAACAGCCGTAGTTGGATTTACAATAGGTATTGTTGTGTTGTTTGGAATTGCTTATATAGCTTTCAAAAATCAGGATGAATACAATTACGGCGAGTAGGAGGTAATACAATGAAAGTTTTTAAGAATTTTTCTGCTTTCTTATTGATCGCAGCATTGCTTATGATGCTTATGACTGGATGCGGACAACAAAATACAGTAGAGAGTTTCGTTGTGTCGAACTCTCCCTTTGAGGAAAAAGCCGACATTGAGGACGCAACGCAGCCGGAAAAGGTGTTTGAAAATGAACCGGTGTATGCCAGTGTATATTTCATTGAGTCCCCGAAAGGCATGGAATACACAGCAAACTGGTACTTGGATGGCACAGAAATAAAGACAGATGTACAGGAAACCACAACGGACATGGCCGGAGTGATTGTCTACTCTTTAGAGGCAGATCAAGTGGCCGTCGGAACCTTAAAATTTGAAATCACATACAACGATGATATTCTTTGTTCACTGGAACTTATCGTCGAATGAGGTATGAGTATGGCTGGAAACGGAGAGCAGAAGTTTATTTCCATCTACAAGGCTTATGTAGATGAAATATACCAATATATTTTTCTGCGAACTGGCTATGATGTTTCTCTTGCCGAGGATTTAACACAGGACATCTTTCTTGAGGTTTACAAGGGCATAAATGGATTCCGAGGACTTTGTTCGGAAAGAACATGGGTATTTAAGATAGCGAAAAATAGGTTGTTTGACTTTTACAGAAAGCAATATAGTCAGCCGTCCGATACCATCCCCATTGATGGCAATTTGATCGAGCAGATCAGTGATTACAACCAAGACTTAGAAGAATACCTGCAAACGACCTATGAAAGTCAACGTGTTAGAGAATGTCTACGTCAGTTACCGCAGCAATATAAAATTGTTTTGCTTCTCAAATACATCGAAGAAAAGCGTGTAAAAGAGATTGCTCAAATTCTTGATAAATCACCGAAATCCGTAGAAAGTATGTTGCAGCGGGCCAGAGGTGCATTTATCAACCTATATGGAAAGGAGGAAAAGTAATGCCCATCAACCATGATCCTTTGCAAAAGGCATTTGAAACTATTAGGGACGTCGAAGTTCCATCTGAACAGCAGAAAGAAAAAATGCTTCATATCGTGCTTGCCCAAGCCCACCAGAACGAAACTACTTTAAGAGAAAAAATTGGCAGGTTTGTTTCGCTATATCCGTGGAGGGTTGCATTTGGTATTTCTTCTTTGCAGGCAGTAGCTTTTACTTTGATTTTCGGAACCCGTTACACCAATATATTTCTTAGTTTCTTTGGAGGTTAATAGAACTATGTCGCTTTTTTTTGAAGCCCTCAACAGGCCGGGTAATGCTTATCATAAGCGATATAAAGGCATTGCATGGCTGCTTGTGGCTATAACGATACTGATGGTTACTGTATTGGATTCGGTCTTGCGAAAGGCATCCGATACTAACTTCCAAATCGATGGCCCCCAACTCTTAAAAACTATTGTGTTGGGCGTTGCAAGCTATTTGCTCATTTGTACGGTAATGTGGCTGGTTTGCAAATGCTTTGGCAGTAAAACCAACCTTCAATCTTATATCCAAACATGGGGAATTTCTTTTTTCCCCAATATCATCTGTTCAATCACAGTTGCCATTACAGAAGTATATTTCTATTTGTTTTGGAACAGTCCCCTATGGGGAATGCTATTGAGCATCATTTTTGTGGGTGTTTTGATTTGGAAAATCATCCTCTATGTACTGTTTCTGCGGGAAGTTGCGGGGTTGGTAAAGGCAAGGTTCTTAGGTGCTTTTGTAATAATCACCATCGTGATTGCGGTTATGGCCGCTCTAAATGGTTATGTTGGATTGAAAACGCCTATTCTATAAGAGATAAACTCTATATATGGATTGATTTGTTGAATGGCGGCAAAAGAAAAAAACCATCGTACAGCAGCCCTTTTGACACGTCCATACGACCAGCGGTGACTTTGAACAATCTGCCTACACTAAATGAGGGAGTAGACCGGGGTGTCTTTGGCACATTCATTGAGGCGGCCAAGAGTGGCGTCATTCGGATTGTTGTAATCCCTGTTCCATCTATCCTTGAAGCAATCCTCTTGGCAGTAGGAAGTTTGTATAACATTTGTAGGTTATGCTTGTGGTAAATCAATATAAAACATCTGCCTCCACAGCGGGGAAAGAAAAAAACCGCTGACGGGCAGAGGATTTCGCGCGCTTTCCTGCACAGCTGATTTCTTCGGCGGTTTTGAGTAATCAAGGCCGCCATTTCTTTTTGCTAAAAAGCAGACCTCCAGATGACCCTCAGCAATCAGCAGGGGCGGTATATAGGAGGATACCGCCATGTCTGCAATATTCATTTGTAATAGCTATGACATATATCAATTAAAAAAAGCATAGGCCCTCCTCCGGGATATTATAGTTATCTATCAGTATTATCAATCCATATAAATCAGCATAATCATGGTGTTTTTTGTTGCGCCAGTTTCTCATTGCGAGAAGCTGGCGTTTCTTATTGTCGATTTTTAGGGAAACCTCCCGATGTGTACCGCTGCCGATCCCCGCCTCCATTCGATTCACCCGTCAACCACGCCTGAATCGAAATGGAGGAAAACTATGGGCTTTCACTATGGATATGAGAAAAGGAAGTTTGATGCAGAATGGACCCGGCTGGAACAGGAATACCGCGCGGCCGGTATGGACGATAGGCAGATCGCAGCGATGAAGGAATATGACTGGTCCTGGTTTTGCAGCCAGCGGACCTATCAGAACCGCGTACAGGCTCTTCCCAGCGAACAGTGTGAGGACGAGAGCGAGCAGTCCTGCCTGTTCCGAAAATTTGAATCCCTGTCCTGCACCTGGGACACCGGCGATGTGGATTCCCGGCGGTTTGGCTGGCTGTCCTCCCTGGAGGATGAACTGCTGTACCGGCGGCTCTGCAAATTGCCGGAGGACGATCTGGAACTGCTGACCCTGCTCATTGTGGACGGATACCGGCAGGCCGATGTCGCAAGGCTGTGGAACTGTTCCCGGAGTGCAATCACACAGCGAATAAATAAAATCAAGATTTTTTTGAAAAAGGCTTAACAAATCGCCTTTCCCAATGCCTACACATTGAAGGGACAAGTCCTCTTGCCCCTCATTGCAGCTTGACAACTGAATATACGGCATAACAGGTACATAACCCGTATCGAAGCGGAAAAGGCGCGCCGCCAGGACGGTTGCTTGCAGGAGGTGATGACAGACAGGCAATCCGAGCGATCTACGTCCAGCCTTAAACCCGGAGATGGCGTTCCGGGCGCGATGATGGTGCGGGGGCTTAAAGATACTTCCTCACGGCCCGCCAAAGACTTGGGGGGAACCCTGCGGCGCGCGAGAAAAACGGCGCTGCGGAGTTATGACAGCTCTGCCGGGAGCGGCCTGTTATGTCCCCATCGTCAGGGGGCGTGGCAAATATGACGAACCATCCAAACAGAATTGCAGCAGCCGTACCGGACGGTATCCAGCGGCAACCGCCGCCCTTATCTTTCGATACGGCTGCTTTTTAACCATAGAGTAAAAACAATTTTTGAACGGAGGTGCGTCTTTATGACCAAACAGACAACCCCGACAAGCTCCTACAAAGAGGTGCGGATCGGGAAAACCATTTATCGTGTCACCAGCTTTTTTTCGGGAGAAAAGGACCTGGGAAAGACGCTGGAACAGCTGGCAGTCAGACGCGCCATGTCGGAAGCCATTCCAGCTGCCAGCGGTTCCAAATAACAGAAAGCCTCGCGGCCTGCCGTATCATTGCGCGGCGGTGGATTCTCCGGTAAGATATTCATGCAGGGTAAAACCTGCGGAGCCATTTTGCCGCACGAGGTATGGATTCTGAGATGGTCGGGAGGTAAAAGAAAGATGATGGATACAACATACAACGTGGGCATCTACTGCCGGTTAAGCAACGACGATGAACGTGACGGGGAATCGGTCAGCATTGAGAACCAGAAGCTGCTGCTTCAAAACTATGTCAGGCAGCGCGGCTGGAATGAGGTCGATGTCTATATCGACGACGGATACTCCGGCACGAACTTCAACCGCCCAGGCGTCAGGCGGTTAATCGAGGACGCAAAGGCAAAGCGGATCAATGTGATTCTGGTGAAGGACCTTTCCCGTTTTGGCCGCAACTACATCGAATTTGGGCAATATACGGATTACCTGTTCCCTTCCCTTGGCTGCCGGTTTATCGCACTGAACAACGGCATTGACACCATGAGCGACAACGGAAGCACCGATGTCATGTGCTTTTTGAACTTATTTAATGAATTTTACAGCCGGGACACCAGCAAGAAGGTCAAGGCGGTCAAAAGAGCCTGTGCCGAAAACGGAAAATTCATGGGAACCTACCCCGCCTATGGCTACCGGCGCGACCCGCTGGATAAGCATCATCTGGTGATTGACGAGGAAACCGCGCCGGTTGTGAGCCGTATCTTTGAAATGCGGGCATCAGGCATGGGATTTCACGCTATCGCGGTGGCGCTCAATGAAGAAGGGATTCAGCCGCCCGGTGTGCTGTACTACCAGCGAAAGGGCCAGAGCGACCCCCGCAGGGTCAACCACAAATGGGCTGACCAGACGGTTAAAAACATGGTCCGCAACGAGGTCTACATCGGGAACATGGTACAGGGCAAAAGCGGCACACTCTCCTATAAATCCCGCAAGCTCGTCAATAAATCGGAGGACGAGTGGATTCGGGTGGAGGGGACCCACGAAGCTATTATTTCGCGGGAATTGTGGGACACCGTAGCCAGTATCGGCAAAAAGAAGGTGCGGAAAAGCGCCCCGTCCGATGGCTGCAAGAGCATCTTCACCGGCCTTGTGTACTGTGCCGACTGCGGTTTCAAAATGCGGAACCATATCGAAAAGTTCACCTATAAGGATGGCAGGCCGGGACGGTACAGCTCTTTCATCTGCGGCAACTACTCCCGCAGCGGAAGGGGCGCGTGTACCATCCACACCATCTATGAAACGGTGCTGACCCAGCTGGTATTGGAGGACATCCGGGAAAAGGCCCGCTTTGCGGAATATGACCCGGACCGGCTGATGGGCGAGATTCTCCGGCTGAAGGAGAAGGAATCCCACACCCGGCTTTTCTCCTATGAGCAGGAATTAAAATCCTCCTTAGCCCGTATTTCCGATTTGGAGCGCCTGATGCAGAATCTCTACGAGGACAAATGCACCGGCTCCATCCCCCAGACGGTATTTCAGACACTGATGCAGAAATACGAAGCGGAACGGGCAGAAAAGGCGGAGGCAGTCCCGGAACTGGAAAGGAAAGTCCGGGCGCACCTGGAAAACCAGGTGGATACCGACCGCTGGCTGGAAATTATCCGGCGCTATACCGAAATCTCGGAACTGGACGAAACCATTCTCTTTGAACTGGTAGACCGGATCGAGGTTGGCGATACCCAGAAGGTCAACGGGCAGCGGATTTGTGAGGTCAAGGTGTACTACCGCTATGTCGGGAATGTGGACGGGGCGCTGGCACAGGAAAGGGGGCGGGATTATGGCGAAGCAATATAAAGTCGGTATCTATTGCCGCCTGAGTGTGGATGACGCCTCCAATTCCGCAAAAGCGAAGGGCTATATTCCCAGCGATGAATCGGTGAGCATTGAGAACCAATATGAAATCCTCTCCAAATTCGTCATGCTCAACGGCTGGATCGAGGTCAAGACCTATCAGGACGATGGGTACAGCGGGGGCAACTTCCAGCGACCCGGATTTTTGGAAATGCTGGAGGACGCAAGGCATGGCCTGATTAACCTGATTCTGGTAAAGGACCTTTCCCGTTTAGGCAGGGATTTTGTGGAGGTGGGCCGTTATACGGACGTCATTTTCCCTTCCCTCGGATGCCGGTTCGTGTCGGTTCTGGACTGCCTGGACAGCGAGGGGGACAACACCGATATGCTGCACTTCCGCAGTCTGATGAATGACTACCATCTCAAGGACCTGTCCAGCAAGGTCAAGTCGGTGCTTCATGCAAAGAAGAAAAGTGGCCAGTATCTTGCTGCCTACGCTCCCTACGGATACCGCAAGAGCGAGGAGGACAGACACAAACTGGTCATTGACGGGGAATCCGCCGCTGTTGTGCGGCAGATATTCCAGATGCGTCAGTCCGGCATGGCCTATGGGAAAATCGCTGCCGCCCTGAATGAGAAAGGGATTCTCCCTCCCCGCTGGTACTGGGCGGTCCATTACGGAAATGGCAGCTGCAAGTATTCCCGGCTGTGGGCTTACGCAACCGTCCGAAGCCTTCTGAACGATGATATTTATGTCGGTACGCTCACACAGAACTGCACCGGTTCCCGTTCCTATAAAGACAAGACCATGATAAGGAAACCGGAATCGGAATGGATTTCCCATGAGGGTGCGCACGAGGCAATTATCGGGCCGGAGCTGTGGGAGGCTGTCCAGAAAATCAATCAGGCGGCGAAACAGATTTCCGCTAACAATACGCCGCCCCAAGCATCTCTGTTTACCGGAAAGCTGGTTTGTGCGGACTGCGGGCATCCTCTGGTTGCCGCCCGCGAAACACAGCGCCGGAAAAACGGAACTGTCAAGCACTATACTTCTTATTTTTGCTCCCGGTTTGCCACTACCGGACACAGCATCTGCTCCTGGCACCGGATTTTTGAGATCAGCTTGAAAAACTTGGTGCTGAGTGAAATCCGGGCGCATGGCAAAGCGGTTGCAGCCGATGAAGCCGCTGTACTGGATAAGCTGAAACAGCACATCCAATCCGCAAGCGCCGCGCAACAAGAGGACTGCCGACAGGAAATCAGCCGTTTGCGGCGGCGTTTGGAGGAGCTGGAACAGATCACCGCAAAACTTTATGAAGATAAGGTAAGCGGGGCAATCAGCGGCGATTCCTTCTCGGTTCTGATTCAAAAGAACGAGCAGGAACGCATCCAGAAATCGGAACGCCTGGACAGTCTGTTAGCCGGGGAACGAAAAGCCCAGCAGGACATCGCCAATATCCACCAGTGGGCCGGAACCATCCGGCAGTATCTGGACTTGCAGGAACTGAACCGGGAAATCATTGAGGAACTGATTGACCGCATTGAAGTTGGAGAACGAACCGTCATAGACGGTCAAAGACACCAGGACATTAAAATTTACTACCGCTTTGTTGGGCTGGTGTGATCGGGCAAAAAAAGCGCCTGACCGCATCAGCAGCCAGACGGAAACATTCTGTAACAGCAGCGATATTTGATTGTTGCACACTGATTTGTCGAATTGGAGAGAAATTAGCAGTTTACCCCTCCCCAATGACTCGTGTTCTTTACGATATTCTTCAAAGGCATGGACAAGTCCGTCCCGCTCCGGAAAGAATCAAACCCGTCATTGACCGAAATAAACCGCACGTCCAGAAACGGGAACACCCGCTCAATATAATTGCCGGCCTCCACATAATTCCTCCCAAGCCTGGACAGATCCTTCACAATGACACAGTTGATCTTCCCGTCCCGGATATCCCCCATCATACGCTCGAAGCCCGGACGCTCAAACGTGGTCCCCGTAAAAGAAGCGTCCGAATACGTCTCCTGCACCACGATATCCTCCGCACCCTCCACAAAGATCCTCATAAGCTCCATCTGCGTCTCAATAGTCCCCCGCTCCCGGTTCACCCCGGACTCATAAGAAAGCCTCGCATACAGCCCTGCCCGGAACAGCACAGCCTTCTCCGCTTTCCCGGCCGCCCCGTTCACAGGCACAGCCCCATTCAGTCTCTTCCTGCTCTTCCTTGCCATATCAGACCGCCTCCCTTCCGGTGGCCATTCCCTCCAGGCCTGGACACTCCCTGCCTTTCAGATATTCCAACGCCTGACGGTACTGGTCCGCAAAATCGAACACAACCTCAATATTCTCCCTGTCATACACCCGTACTTCCGAAATCAGCGCCACCACCACATTCCTGGTCAGCTCCCCGATATCCTTATACTCCTTAAAATAAGAGATCCACCGGTACTTGTCCTCTTCCCCTTCCAAGACAGCTCTGATCTCTCTTTCCGCCTTCCCGGCCGCCTCCTGCGCCTCCTTCCCCCTGGCCTCATACGCGGCATGGAGCTCCACATAATCCTCCTTCGTGATTACCCCATCCTTCATATCCTCATAAAGCATCAGGCGCAGCTCCCGGCATCTCTCCGCTTCTCCCGACAGCTTCTCCCGCCGTTCCTCCAGCTTCCGTACATCCAAGTTCCTAAGCGGCACTGTCCCCGCATAATCCAGAACCCTCTCCAAGTCCAGGACACACCCGATCTGCCTCTTCAACAGGACAAACACCGCATCTTCCAGCGCCTGCACCGGAATCCGGTGGGGACTGCAATTCCCGCCCGCCTTATGCCCGGAGCAGATATAATAACAATACCTCTTCCCATTCACCGAAGACACCTTCCGCACCATCGGGGCCCCGCAGTCCCCGCAAACGGCAACTCCTGACAGCAGGTACACGCTCTCCCTGTCCGGCGCCGTCCTCGTATCCATCCCCAGCAGTTTCTGGACAACCGCAAAATCCCTCTCGCTGACCACCGGCTCATGGTTCTTCTCAACCCTCACCCAGTCCTCTTTGTCCTTCCGTATAGATTTCTTCACCTTATGGTTCGGCGTGGACTGCCGCCCCTGCACTAGATTCCCGATATAGACCTCATTTTCCAGGATACGCCTCACCGCCACCGGGCTCCACCCGGATGCCGCCTTCGCCCTAAACACCGTCCGGAAATTGATTCCCATGCTGTTCTTATACTCCATCGGAGAAAGAATGCCGTCCCTGTTCAGCTTTCCGGCAATGGCATCCTGGCTCATGCCGTGCAGCTTCATACGGAAAATATCCTGCACCACCCCCGCCGCATAAGTATCAACCATAAGCCTGTGATGGTCCTCCCCGTCCTTCTGATAGCCATAAGGCGCAAAAGCGCCGATAAACTCCCCGTTCTTCCGCTTCACTTCCAGATGGCTCCGAATCTTCACCGAAATATCCCGACAGTAAGCGTCATTGATCAAGTTCTTAAAAGGAACCAGGATCTCGTCACCCTGGTCGTCCCCTTTCAAACTGTCGTAATGGTCATTCACCGCAATAAAGCGCACTCCCATAGCCGGAAACAGCCGCTCAATATATCTGCCGGAATCAATATACTCCCGCCCGAACCTGGACAGATCCTTGACCACTACGCAGTCCACAACGCCCTTCTTGATATCCTCCATCATCAGCTTGAAAGAAGGCCGCTCAAAACTGGAACCGCTGTACCCGTCGTCCACCCGTTCCGACACCACCACAATATCCTTTTTGTCTTTCAGGAAATCTCTGATTAACTCTCTCTGATTAGAAATGCTGTTGCTCTCCGCCTTAGACGCGCCCGCAACATCGCCATCCTCCTTTGATAACCGGACATAGATGGCGGCATGATAGATCTTCTTGAATTGTTTGTTTTTCATGTGCTCCCGCTCCTTTCGTTTTCTGCCAGAATCACCTGCAAAATCAAAAAGGCGGATGCACTAACTTGTCCCTAAGACAATCATAGCGCCTCCGCCTAAAAAAATCCACTGTTATTTTAAACATTCCGCAGCATATTTTCAAAAGCCTCTTCAAAAGAGGCCCCGTCCTCCGCAAACCGTACCTTCACCTTCATATCCCCCACACGCACCGCATAAGGATTCCCCACCGCCTCCAGATAAGCCCTCTTCCGTTCCTCCAGCGGCAGGCTCCGGTCAATCTCCACCTCCCGGATATCCACAAGCCCCTCCTTCTCCACAGTCCTCACATCCACGTCTTTCAGCGCGTCCAGCTCCATCACCGTCATAACCAATTCCCTTACCTTTCCAAAATTCATACCAACGGCATGGTATGTACCGCCGGGGAATCCCCCGGCCGACGCGCTGCTCAGACCCCAACAGCCCTCCGGCAGCATATAGCAAGACAAAAAAATAAGGCATCCCTGCCCTCAACAAAAACGCCCTTACAGCCTCGTCACAAAATCCAGCGAAATCCACCCGTTCCGCTCCCTCTTATACGACTTCAAAAGCCCCCACTTCCCGGCTCCCTTCCCGTCCGCTTCCTCCACAACCGTAAACACACCCACACCCGTAAACAGTCCCGTCCGGGCAAAATCCGTCCCCGGCCCCTTACGGATATTCAGATCCGGGATATCCACCCGCACCAGATAAGAAGACTTCCCCGGCAGCCTCTCCATAAACATCACATACTCCGCATCCGCCGTGATAAAAAGCCCCGATTTCAGCCTGTACCACCGCCTGTCCGCGCTGATGCCCGTAACCGTATAAATCCCCTCATACACCACCTGGTCCACATTGTCCCCCATGCAGGGAGCAGTCCGCACATTCACCCCGTCCCTGCCCTTATAGAACACCTTCACAAACCCGGCCATAGGCTCCACCGGATTCCCCGGCACACCGCAACCGCTTCCGCCGCTCCCGGCCTCCCCGGTAATCTCCCTCAAAATCCCCAGGACCTTCTCCCCATACCCGGCTCCCGCAGCCCAGCCTTTCCCCTGGGGATTCTCCTGGACACCCAGCCACTCCACATAAGGCGCACACCCCCTTGCCACATACCTAAAGCGCGGGTCCACATTCCCATTCACCAAATCCTCCGTACAGGCATAGGCTTTCAAATGCTGCACCTGGCACCGGATACCAAGCAGCGCCGTATTAAAACACAGCCCCTTCACCCCGTTTTTCACCACGCCCATCCCGGCAAAATTATTCTGCTCCAAAGAGACCGCCGAACCCGAAAACGTAAAATTCCCCGTCTCCAGGCACGACTGGGCAAAAGCCACATCCCCTCTCACGCCCTCGGCCTCCCCTTCCGACAGATACAGCGGCACCATATCCAAAACCGACTGCGCCACCCCCGGATTCTTCCCCTTCACATACTCCCGCATCTGCTCCGCCGTCGCCACAGCCTTCCCCATAATCCTTGTAAGCCCGGAAACACCCGCGCCAGAACCGCCGTCCCCGCCGCTGTCATTCCCAGTCTCCGCACCGTCCATAGCCGCCCTGATATCCTTCCGAAACTGCCCCATAGACAGCCCAAACCGCTTCCAGATATGCTCCACGTCCCCGTGATTGCTTGCAATCCCCCTCCTATGCCCCTCGGAATGGGAAACCACAACCCCGTCCGCCAGAGGGTCCAGCCCAAACATCTGGCACAGATAAGCAAACAGCTCCACCGCATACCCATAAGCGGCAAGCACATGATCCCTCGTGCCTCTCCCGTCCCCGGTCTCCGTCCAGGCCGAACCGCCCGTATACCGGATCGTGGCAGGCTCCGTCATCTCCACCCCAATATGCGTCCCGTTCCCGTCGCCGCCGCAGTGCCATCCCCTATAATCCCAAGGCAGAAGCTGGTACACATCCCCTCCCGGTTCCACAATAGCATGGACACAAGCCCCCGCATCCGCCTTATCCCAATTCTTCATAAACACAGAAGCCTTCGGCTGTGGACACCCCACCGAATGGATCATCAGCCCCTTCACCGCAATCTTCCTCCCCGCCCGGTAACACCCGGACTCCGTTAAAAACTTCTGAATCAGCTTCATACAAAATCACTCTCCTTCTCCCGTTCCCTGCCCGGAACATTCTCCAATTCACTGCACGAAAAAAGGCACCAGCTTTCACACTGATGCCCGCTCACAAAAACCCTAAAAAATATCTCCCTCTGTACTTCCCGCCCTTATCCTCCGTACTTTCCTACTCCTTCCCCTTTTCCTCACGCAACTGCGCCAGAACCCCTTTCAGCTTCTCCGGCACCGGCAGCCCAATCCTGGCCGCATTCTCCAGAATCGAAATCCCCTCATTGGACAGATAAAAGAAAATCACCGCCGTCCGCACCGCGCTCCCGTTCTGAATAATATGCGTGTCCAAAATATGCCCCAGCGCCACCAGACAAAAAATCACAATCTTCTTAAAAATCCCCCGGAACCCCACGCCGCTAGACAA
Source organism: Clostridia bacterium (assembly GCA_910574835.1). GTDB lineage: Bacteria > Bacillota > Clostridia > Lachnospirales > Lachnospiraceae > Laedolimicola. The sequence continues at coordinate 109,376 of CAJTDE010000004.1, forward strand.
CCTCTTCTCCACCGCCGCGGCCATCAGCCCCGTCACATAATCCACCGCCACAAACACCACCAGGGCATACAGAAAACCGTCAAACCCTCCCATGGCCCAGCCCAGGTATCCGCCCATAGCCGCAAACCCGCACTCTATCACACTCACAAACTCCTTCATACAAAATCCCTCGCTTTCTCTGATTTTTCTATGGAAAAAGCGGCCCGCTCCCAAAAGCCGCCGCCCTGTTCCCAATCCCAATATCCGCACACCATTCCCTAACATTTCATCCCATTCCCACACACCTCAGCCCATTTCCCTGCACTCCATACCATTCTCCCATATCCCAAACCATCCCCTGCTCATCCCTGCCGTCCCATGCCGTTCCCGCCTATCTCAATCATTCTCCGCCATTCCATACCTTTCTCACCCCTCCCCACTCGCAGCCTCCGTCAGCGTATAAGTAATCTTCATGGTCTTATTCGCATCCTTCACCACCGCCGAAGAAAGATTATTGATCGTAGCCAGATAAGGCGTCAGCAGATACATATGCCGGTACTCATTCCCATAACTGCCTCCCCACCCCACCAGAAACTGCTTATACTGAAACAGCGGCGTAGCCGCGCTCCCCAGCCTCGCGCTCCCCTGGGTATGGATAACCACATCCTCCACCGTCACCTGAAAATCCCCGCCCACAATCAAATCCCCAACCAAAGTCAGGAACAACTCACAAGTCCCCGACTCACAAAGCGGCTTCATCTTAGACGTAAACCCAAAAGCAATCAGCGACACATCCGCCGTATTCGCCACATTAATCTTATAAATCCCCTTCTTGTCATAGGCCGGCACATACAGATACCCATTCCTCATACAGCACCGGCACTTCCGCTCCGGATAACTCCCGCTCATATCCCGCTCCCCAACGGCCATCAGCTTCGCATTGGAAAGCGTCCACTCCCCTTCCGTCACCGAATAATCCGCCTTGGAAATCCTCACCCAAAGCACCCTGGCACTCCCGGAAGAATTGCCCTCATTGGAAAACCCGTACCAATACCCGTCCTTCCCGTCCAGAAACTCCCCATACAACGTATAACTCCCCAGAAACAAAAACGTCTCCACCGAAACCGCATGGTCCTCCAGCACCCTATAAGAAGAATCATCCAGCCTCTCATTCAGCCCCACACTAAAAACCGGCAGCCTCACCTTCCGCACCCTCACACTGGAATCCTCAAAACAAATCGAATACAGCAGATCCCTCTCAAAATCCATCTCCACCGCCTCAAACAACACAACCTGCCTCTCCTTCCCCAGATCCCCGATATCCAGCTTCTTAATCTGCAGGAATGTACTTGCGTCCCCCACCAGACTCCCGTACCCGTTCTGCCCGCCCTGGGCGCTGGTCAGCGCCACCGCCGCAATCGTCCCGTTCCCCTGGCTCGGCGTAAACTCCCACACAAACTTATACCCATCCTCCAAAACCTTGCTCTCCGTCTGGTTCAGACTCCCCCTGGCCGCATTCGCCGTAGTATTCACATTATTGGAAGCATAAGCCACCGGCAGATTGTCCGACAACTCATAAATATGCCCCGCATCCTCCTCCAGCGCCTTGGAAAAAAGCAGAATCCCCCCTACCATATTCGGGCAGACCGGCAGCAAAACATCATTCCACGACAACACATCCGCCAGCCGTTCCTCCGAATAAAACACCCCCATGGGGTTCATCCCCAGAATATCATTCACCGCCTCCGTCACCATATTTTCCTCCGTGACCGTCTCCACCTCCCCCGTGGCCCCATCCGTCAGTTCCAGAACCATTGTCCCTTTCAGTTTCATACACGCCCACTCCTTCCTAACCAATCTCAAAAGGCTTCCCAAAAGCCCCGATCAATACCTTCCCCATACTGTCCCCATAACTCCTTTGCACCAGCTCCATGGTCTCAATCCCCATATCCCCGGCAAACACCTTCATCCCCAGGCCGCCGCCCAAAGCAAACCGCCTCATAGGTTCCTCTACCGTAACCGTACCGTCCCAGGCAGCCGCCGCGGCCATCCCCTGCCCGCTGATAGAAGCAATACACCCGCCCGTCTCAATCTTCCCCGTGCCGCCCTCCATCCGCAGATACACATTGAACGTATTGGTAATATTCGGCACAAGACCATCAATCGGATAATACAAAGACAGAATATGCCTCCCGCTCCCCCAGGTCTCCACCGGCCGGTGAGCCAGAATCTCTGAATCATTCAACTCATAAGTAACAAAAACAGCCGCCTGCCCGTCCTCCGTCCAAATGACAGGAAGCTCCACCTCCACCGTGACATTCTCCGTACTTTCCCCGGTTCCGCCATCATCCCCGGCACTCCCGGCCTCTTCTCCGTCACCGGAAACCGCACCAACAGCCACTCCGCCGCCCGTTCCTCCGCCAGCCCCCGCCACAGGAACCGGGACCACAACACTCCCGGACGCACAAGCCCTCCGCTCCACCTGCGCCGCCCTCACATCCAAAACCACCTGCCCGAAAAACTGCACATGGGTCTCTTCCTTCGCCGCAAACTCAATACTGATCACCCGCACCCTGTCCTCCGCCACCACATAAGCAGAAGCATTGGTAAACGTATGAATCCCCACCTTCCCGGCCTCAATCTGGTTCAAAAGCCCGGAAATATTCTTGTCATTTTTAGACTTCGCCTGGGCCAGCCTGGGATTCTTACCCACACATTTCAGGCTCTGCCTCCCGCCAATCCTGCACTGGAAAGACGTGATACAAGTCATCTGCTCCCCGTCCGCCTGCCCGCCCGTAAACGTCAGCACATCCCCCAGATCCAGCGCCGGATTCCCTATGGTACTGGAATCAAAAGGCACATAATTCACCGCCGCCAGGTCAGCCAATATATTCCCGCACAACTGCCTCCTGGTCTCCTCCAGCCCAAACTGCAAAAGCGGGTTCACCCCCAGATTCATGGTCAGCCCGTCGTCCACCTCCAGCCCATAATACTCCGCCGTCTGCGTCCGCAGGTTCGTAGAACTCACCGCCGTATACCTGGTAATAAAATCAGAAAAACTGCTGGAAAACCGGTGCCTCCCCTGCACCTCCAGCACCGGCTCCGCCCCGTACTTCCGAAGCTCCAGCCTCCCCCGCCGGTTGATACAGAAAAACCCGCCCAGCACCTGCCCCACAAAAAACAGCACGTCCCGGTACGTCCCAATATCATTCTCCGGGTAGATCGAAAGCAGCTCCCTCCCGTTGGGCATCCCCTCAATCTCCCCCTGCGTATTCTCGATCTCCACACCGCAGGCCTTACAGCACAGCTCCAGAAAAGCCCAGGCATTCCCCACAGACTCAAACCCGTTAAAACTCTTCTCAAACCGCAGCATATAATCATAGGCTTTCAGTTCCAGGCAGTGCAACCTCCGGTTCGCCTCGCTCACCTCAAAAATCCCCATCGGCACTTCCTCAAACCCACCGCCCTCCACCCGCAGATGATAGAAAAGCTCCACCTTCGCCCCGTCCAGCGTATACCGATCCACCTGTGAAAACAACGTAACGCCCATCTCCGCCGCATACACCGTCCCCAGCTCAATCTCCGCGCTCCCGCAACACTGGGCGAAAATATACCCGCTCCCCTTCACAATATCCTCATACCCGAACGGATAGACCGCCCCGCCCTTCGTAGTGATCCTCCCCGTCCAGTAATACCTCCGGGTATTCTCCTGCACCGCCCGCAGGAACGCCTCACTCACCGGATACATGAAAACACCCCCTTCCACGCAAAAAGCACCAGCCCTTTCAGACTGATGCCTTCCCTAAAAACAATCATAATCTCCTTAAAAAATAAGAATCTTTCAAAACACATTCTATCAATAAGCACATGTACCGACTACATAGGTTTTAGATTTTTATTAAGTCTATCCACCATCCACGCAATCCGCTTTTCCCGTCCGGCATCCGTCTTTGCGTCAAAAAACGCCCGTGTATAAGTCTTCTTCACAGATAAAGACATCGCCTGAAAATTTGTGTAGGCTGGCTCATAGCTTTCCAATATCGCAGAAAGCCGCGCAATCTGCTCTTCCGTAATAACCGCCAGCGGATTTACCGCATCCCATTGGCCATTCTTTTTGGCATCCTCTATTTTCTTTCTGCCATGATCAGTCATACGCCCCTGCTCTTCAAGCCTTTTGGCTAATTCCTTGTTCTTGTCCGACCACTTGCTATTCTCCCTGCGCATCGAAAAATACTTTTTATAAGTTTTCTCGTCAATCTTTTCCATCTGGCCGTCAATCCATCCAAAGCAGAGTGCTTCTTCCAGCGCTTCTCCCGCCTTTATTGTTTTCGGTCCGCCAGCCTTGCCAAACAAAACCCAAATACCGGCACTTGAAAGACAGTTATCACAGAGCCATTTTCTAAACTCATCTCTGCTCCCAAATTCCATTAGATCGCTCATTACACGCCACCCCTTTCCTATGTCTCATCCGCCAAAGGCCCGCTATCTCCAACAAAAACGTATCGAAAATACCTTTAGATCAATTCCAGAGCCCTTTTATAAAGCGGGTCCATCTCACAGCCGCAGCTCCCGCATTCCCTATCCGCCTGCTTGATCGCTGATATGAATGCTTCCCTGTCAAATTTCCCGTCTAACCATTGCTGTGCCGGAACAGATATCAAATCCCACCCCGATGCAGCGAACTTCTCCATAATAGATTTTAATTCTTCCATAATGCGCTCCTTTCATAATAACCGTTTTCGGCTCCTTGCCACCATTATACAGAACATCCCACCAAAAGCTCCCGACTGATGCCCATTGATACAACCATACCCGAAACACAAAAGCCTACCTGCCCCTGTGCTTCTCCTTCCGCTTCTGCTGTTTCAGCTCAAACATCCGCTGCTTCTCGGCCTCCTTCTGCTCCCTGCCGACCTGCCTGCGCTCCGTCTTCCTCTCTTCCCTCTGCAACTGTAACGCCTGCTGGGACTTCGTGCCTATCCCTGCCTGCATGGTCTGCTTCCCGGCCTCCCTCTGCCTCCGCTTCGGGTTCACTTTTCCGTCCCTCACAGCCACCGGGGCAGCCGGACTAAACTTCAAGCTGTAATAATTTTTAAGGACAAACTCCCAAACCTCATAGTCCCTGGGTTCACTCCCAAAAACCACCCGGCATACCGAAAGTTTCCCGTCCTCGACACGCTCAAACACGCCAACCCAGAACGGCCCCTCAAAAAATACCGTCAAGCCTGCCTTTCCTCTGTCCATAACGAATCCCTCCTTAAAATGTGTTATGAACAAAGAACGGACAACCCAGGAGGGCAGGTTACTTACCCTGATACCATCAGGACGGCCGGGCTACCTACCGGCTCTGGCACATCCAAAAGATGCACGTTGCGTTTTTATCTTTGCTGTTTATATTTCCAGCAGGATAAACTCCCGCTAAAAACCAAAATCTATCCCTTCCTATAACTTCTGTATCTCCTTCAACGCCTTTTGAATATCCTTATAAACAAGCGGCTGCATACTGTCATCATAAAAAGATATATCCGCCCTCTCCAGCGCCGAACAAATATCATTTCTCAACTCCGGCTTATCCTTCGCGATCATGGGCAGCAGCTTTATACACTGTCTTGCCGTGATCGGCTTCACGTCTGTTATATGCTTCAAATATCCGTCAATAATCTCATCAATCTTATTATCCTTATCCCATCTCGCATTATAGGCAATCAGCGTAAGCCCCCTGGTACGGATATAGGAATTGTCACTGTCAAGCATATCACCCAGCCTGTCCATATAAGGATAGACCTTGTCCGTTTCCACGCTTTCTTTCTGCAATTCCTGTAATGCCCTGTATGCCGTCTTATTATTTTTATCAAACAGCAATTCAAATGCTTCTGCTGTATCCATCGACATAATAACACCCTTGCCTTTCACTGCCGCGTTTGGTCTATTCAAAGCCAAACGGACATTTATCTATTTTTCCATAATCAATTCTTTGCACTTCCATTCTTCACCCAGAATACAATATTTTTCTGTTGTATCAAGAACTACATCGCTAAAACCGACTGCTTTATAACAATAATAAGCCGGAAGATTATTCTCAAAAACGCCCAATGATACTTTTTTTGCCCCATATATTTCAAATACAAATTTCAGACCTAACCGGAGCATAGCTTTTCCATAGCCTTTTCCTCTCTTTTGAGGATTAACGATAACAAAGCCAAAGCGCAATTCATCCAGTGATCCATCAGGATTCCTTAGTGTAAAAAAGCCAATAATTCCCGTTTCATCAAATGCAGTAAACGGCATTAGAGATTCAACAAAACAAAATTCATTTTGTGTTATAGGATAATTACCAAGTATACCTGCTGTCCATTGATAAAATGCTTTTTCATCCTGGCACCACGATAATATCGTATCTGCATCCAAAGCTTTATATGGTCTTATTCTAATCATACATTTTTCCTCACCAAATTCTGATCCATGCTTCCCATTATACAGGATATCCCGCTAAAAATCACTCTCTATTTTCTTAAAATTCCCTCAACGTAAAACTCACCTTCCAAAGCCCCTTAAAAGACGTATCCTTCACCAGCACCGCCTTATACCCCTCAACAAACATCTCCGCCTCCTTCATCTCCAACAACTCCGTATCAAAATACCCCACAGAAATCTTCTCCCTCTGCTTAAACCCCGTCAGCACTTTCAGCCACTTTGGGGAAACCGAAAAACTCACCGCAATAGATACCACCCCCAGCCTAACCACATCCCTCTGGGTAGTCCCCGCCTCCGTCTCCCCGCCCGAATCCGCCTCCACGTCAACCATCTGCACCTCATAAGAATCCGGCAGAGGGAGCAGAACACCGTCAAACACCAGATACTGTACAAACGCCATCCCTATCTCCCTCCCGACCTAAGATTCTGCCTCGCCTGCGCGTCCACTACCACCTCATCCAGCAGCGTGCCGCCCACATACACTGGAATACAGATCGTCCCAAAATTCTCCCCGCTCTGCATCCCCGCAAACATCTCCCGCAGCCCCGAAACCATCTGCCGCACAGCCTCCAGAGAAGCCCCCTGCGCCTGGACCGCCTGCATATCCGCCAGCTTCGGGCTCACCACCATATCCCCGGCCACACCCTCCACGGCTTTCCGCACCAGCCCCCGGCTCCTCTCAATCCCTCTCGCCAGACCGCCCATAAAATCCGGCATCCAGCTCTCATAATCCGTCAAAGGCCCCTCGTCCGGCACAGAAAAATGCAGGAAAGAACGTATCTTATCCGCCACGTCAGACACCGCGCTCACCACATTCCCTATGGCACTGCGGATACCCTCCGCAATCCCGTTGATAAAATCCATCCCCCACTGCAAAGCCCGCCCCGGCAGAGACGTAATAAACCCAATGGCCGACTGGAACCCATTCTGCACCACACTCCCCAGAGAAGCCAGCGCCGAACCAATCCCCGACACCATCCCCCGGAAAGCCTCCACCGCCGACTGCCTCAAATTCCCCGCCACGGAAACCACCAGATTTTTCAACCCGTTCCAGGCAACAACCGCCGCCGAAGACACCACAGACCACAAATTCCCCATAAAATCCTGAAGCCCCGACAGCAGAATAGACACATGGTTCACCAGCCCCTGCACCGCAGAGCCAACCATCTGCCCAATCCCCGTCCAGATAGCAGAAGCCGCCTGCTGGATATTCGTCCAGATATGCAGCGCATCCTCTTTCAGCTTCGTAAAATTCCCCGTCACCAAGTCAATCAGCAGCAGAACCGGCCCCAGCACCACATTCTTAATCAACTCCCAGGCCCCCGAAGCCGCAGCCTGAATCCCAGACCAGATCCCCTGCAACGTAACAGAAAGATTCTCCCACAAAGAGCGGATCATATCCACAATCCCGGCCAGCACCGGATTCTCCATCATGCCCGTCCAGACACTCCCGAAGAAATCCCCCACCGACTGCCAAAGCCCCGACCACCAGGCCGGAATCCCCTCAAAAAACGAAACCAGCGCCTCCCAGGCCGCCGGTATAGTCTCCGTAAAAAACGAACAGATAACCTCCCAGGCAGAAACAAAAAAGTCCCTCACCTGCGCCCAGACCGCATCCACCGCATCCCGGAACCACTCACACTTATTATAAAGCAGCACCACAGCCCCGATCACCGCAGCAATAGCAATGGGAACCCACCCGATAGCCGCCACCACCGCCGACAACGCCGGAACCACCGTCCCCGACACAAACCCGATCACCCCGGAAACAGCCCCCGCAACCTTCGGAACCACCGTCAAAATCGTCCCGACAGCCCCGACAACTTTCCCGACCACAATCAGCACCGGCCCCAGAGCCGCCGCCACCAGAGCCACCGTCACAATGACCTTCTTCGTCCCCTCGTCCAGACCGTTCAGCCAGTCCACAAGCCCCTGAATCCACCCGACAACCTGCCGGATAGACGGCATCAAAATCTCCCCTATGGAAATTGCCAGCTCCTCCAACTGGCTCTTCAAGATCGTAAGCTGCCCCGCCAGATTGTCCTGCATGGTCTCGGCCATCCGCTCCGCCGTACCGTCACAGTTATTAATGGCACTGTTCAGCTTCTCAATATCCCCCGGAGCCGCGTTCATCACCGCCAGGAATCCGCTCATGGCATTCTTCCCCACCAGAGCCTCCGCATTGGCCGCCCTCTCCGCCTCCGACATCTGCGAAAACGCCGCCCGGCAGTCTCCCAGGATATCCCCCAGGCTTCTCATACTCCCGTCCGCATTGACCGTCTGCACCGTCAGCTCCCCAAAGGCATCCCCCACAAAGGTCACTTCCCCGGTAAGGCTGGTCAGCATGGTCCTCATGGCTGTGCCTGCCTGGGAAGACTTGATGCCCGCATTCGCCATCAGCCCGATGGCTTCCGCCGTATCCTCTGCCGTGAATCCCAAAGCCCCTGCAACCGGCGCACAATACTTAAACGTCTCCCCCATCATGGCAACATTCGTATTCGCATTAGAACTCGCCGCCGCCAAAATATCCGCAAAATGCCCCGAATCCGCCGCCGACAGCCCCAAAGCCGTCAGAGCGTCCGTCACAATATCCGAAGTAGTCGCCAGGTCCTCCCCGGAAGCCGCCGCCAGGTTCATGATTCCCTCAATCCCCTCCAGCATATCCCCGGTCTTCCACCCGGCCATAGCCATATAATTCATGGCCTCCGCCGCCTCCGAAGCGGAGAACTTCGTCTTACTCCCCATCTCCCTGGCCTTGTCCCGCAGGGCATCCAGCTCCTTCCCCGCCGCCCCGGACACCGCCGCCACCTGGCTCATGGCAGAATCAAAATCAGAAGCCACCTTCACCGCAGCCGCGGAAAGCCCGCCCACAGCCGCCGTCACCGGCATCAGCTTCCGCCCGGCCCCCTCAATCGCCGAACCCACATCCCGCAGCTTCTCCCCCGCGGCCCCAATCTTCTGCAAAGCCACCGAAGCCTGCTCCGCCTGCCGCTCCAAGTCCCACAGGGCCTGCTCCGTCTCCGCAATCTCCCTCTGCAAAGCATCATACTGGCTCCGGGAAATCTCCCCCTTCGCCAGAGCCTCATTCGCCTGCTGCCCCGCCAGCCTCAACGCCTCCAGCTTCTCCCTGGTCTCCCCCACAGCCTGGGCCAGAAGCCGCTGCTTCTGCGCCATCAGCTCCGCATTGCCTGGGTCCAGCTTCAACAGCTTGTTCACGTCCTTCAACTGCGCCTGCGTGTCCCGAATCTCCTTATTCACCTTTGAAAGCGCCGTGGAGAGCTTCGTAGTATCCCCGCCAATCTCCACCGTAATCCCCTGAATCCTGGATGCCACAACCCTCACCCGCCTTTCTCCAACGAAAAAAGGAGCCACCCCGGCTCCCATAAAAATGCAACAAAAAAGCGTCTGCCATTTCCGACAAACGCCTATGTAAGTTACTATTTGATTTTAATTGATACTTCTTTTAAATAATTTATAAATGCGCTACATGATACTAACATAAACTTGGCTTCTTCAAAAGTCGATTCTGTACCTCCTATACTGCCTGCATGCCTAATGCCTTTGGCATCACTTGTATATCCGTACAGCTTTAAAAAAGCTTCTTTTAATGCCGGATGTATCTTTATACCTGCCTTTTCTAATTTTTTTAACAGAGTACCCAATTCTCCTTTTTCTTCTAGTAAAATAACACACATTGCCTCAACAGCACTTATGCTCTCTTTAATTGAGTTCTCATAATCTGGATTTTTTCTATCTGATAATCTTTCGCTTGCTTTATCTAAATGAAAATTTACTTCTTCATATGGAGATAAAGAGGCCTTTACTATTTCTTGTATTTCATTCTCATCTGTAATATTCCTTATTTTCCCTTTAATAAAACGATATCCAACGTATTCCTTTTTGAATACTTCATTATATCGTTCCTCCGGAGAAGGCAAATTGTCATATGGTAATTCCCCTTGCGTTATGTCTTGTGTTTCGTGTGAAATATATTCCAGCAAGTCAAAAACTTCAAAATAAGGATGATTTAATATGACATTATTTACTACTTCTTCCCAACTTCCATCCTGACTGATTTCTTCTGCTTCAACATAGGGAATGCAGAATACATCTTTTAGCAAATCACACCCGAAATCTGGATGAGTTTTTCTATTTCTAATGATTCCCCAATTTACATTCTCCTGCTTAAAATACTCAACAAATATTTCATCTGTTTTGTTTAGGATTTCTACTCTTGTCCGATAATCCAAATCGTCATATTGTAATGTCTTTTTCAACGAAATCAAATTGTTTCTATCGGAAAATCCCTCTCGCATATTTACATGCCAATCCTTAATATTCATATATATCACCATTGTATTTTTTCAGCTAATATTTTTCAGCCTTTTTCCACCACCAAATTATAGCAGAAAAAGGCCGCCATATCAATCAGATTTCAAAACCGGTCCATATCCTCCTGCGTCCCAATCTCCGCATACCTGCACTCGTCATTCCGGCTCTCCACAAACATATCATTCACCAGCCCAATAGACAAAAGCTCCATATCCGCCATAGAGATCCCAAGCTGCACACACCGGAGCAGGAACAGCGGCGTAGTCATCTCCCGCTCTGTTGACCGAAGTTTTTTTTAGCCTCCGCATCCGTCTTCACATTCAGCCCCCACAGCTTGATAAGCTCCGGCAGCACCTGATAAATCGAAAACGTATTAAACCCGTCCAGCCATTCCTCCACATCATCCGGGATAGCCGGGTCTGCGTGTTTCGCCATCGTATAAGCGATATTCTCAAACATCTCCAAAGAAAAAAGATCCAAGTTGGAACGCTCCTCATCCCCCTCCCCAATACTCTTCTCCAGAATCCGCAGATCCTTATAAATATCCCTCTGGAACTTCAACCGGTAAATCCTCGGGATCGCCGCCGATGCCTTAAACAGCACCTCCTTCCCGTCAATCCCGACCTTCCTCACAATACTCATACCCTTTCAGCCTCCTTCAACCCTGTCCCTCTTCCTCGACACCGCCGCCAGCCTCCGTCTTCGGAACCGGCAGATACACACTCTTATACCACCCCTCATAAGTCTCCGCCGAAGTCTTATTCCCCGTCTTCGCCTTCACATACCCGCTTGCCAGCGGCCTGGCCTTCACCGTCAGCGTCTCCGTCTGCACCTCCCGGCTCTCCTCATTGGTCTTTCCCTCAATCTTCGGCCTGCTGGCAGAACAATTATACAGCACATGCCGGATCTTCCTGATATCCCCGTCGAACTCAAACAGCAGCGCAAAAGCCCCCGTCTCCGAATTGGCGTTCTCCACCAGCACCTCATTCCCGTCCGCTTCCTCCTTCAACACATCCGTCCGGAAACTCTCCGGGATCAGCGCCAGCTCCAGGTCCCCGTCATACCCCATATTGTTGGCAATAATATAATACTCAATCCCGTCCGCATAAAACGACTCCGGCTCCCCATTCGGGTCCAGTGCCAGCGAAACCGCCCCAGGCATCGCCACCGGCACGTCAAACGTCATCTCCCCGTCCTCCGCCACCCTCTGCAGCGCATAATGACAATTACAGATATTAAACTTCACCTTGTTATTCATCCGCCCTAAACCTCCATCTCATACAAAACCTCATACAGCCGCTCCGACTCAATCCAGACCTCACTCTTCCCATAGAAAATCCCATGCCTCAACAGCACCGCCTCTATGCCCTCCTCCAGCTCCGGGTCCTTCAAGTCCGTATACACCTCAATATCCAGCGCATTCCTCTTAAAATACGTCACCCCGTCCGCAGAAAAATTATCCGCCCTGGGATAAAGGAACACCGCAAAAGGCGGCTCCGGGGCCTCCCCTTCCACAAAATGGTCATAGGCAAAAGGAAGCCCCAGTTCCTCCATCATTTTCAGCACATCCTCATGGCTCACTTAGACAGCCCCCTTTTTATCCCCTCTTCCAGCTCCCGGACACCCTTTTCCTCCGCCGGGGCAATATGCGGGACAGCCTTCACCCGCCCGCCTCCCCGCTTCGCATGACCCTTCTCCAGAAGATGGGTAAGCTGATACCGGTCTCTGCTATGCACCACCACCTCCAAAACATTGGAAGTCTCCCTCTGCCGCCTCACCGCCCAGCTCTTCTTATACCTCCCGGTCTTCACCGGCGCGCCCGCCTTTGCCTCCCGCTTCACCGTATCCCCGGCCTTCCTCACACAGTCCTTCATCACGTCCGCGGCAAGCTCCGCATACTCCGTAAGCCCCTCCATAATGACATCCGCCATCCGGTCCACAGACACCCTCTGATTCTCCGACACCCAATCACCTCTTCACCAAAGAAGCCCGCAGCTTCAACATCCTGTTCTGATACCGCACATTGTCAATAAACACAAGATCATAAACCTGCCCCCGAAACAAAACCCGGTAATGCTCCGTGTCCATACCGGCCACCTCCGAACAATACCGGATAATGAAATAAATATCCCTCTGCGCGTTCACCTGCGCCGCCTCCCAATACTCCTTCCCGGAAAGACCGTTCACAAAAGCCGAACAGCAGAAATAATCCTCCCAGACCAGCACATGGTTCCCGGCCTTATCATTCCCCAGGGAACTTCTCTGGATCGTGATCCGCTCCTTCCACTCCCCCAGAGGATACCCCTTCCGGAAGCCGCCGCCGTCCCTGCTGCCGCTGCCCCCGCTCCACTCCGCCATCAGAACACTTCCCTCCTGATACCGAACAACAGAGAGCGCAGCGTCTGTACCAGTTCCTCATGGTCCGCCTGCTCCCTGTGCTCATACAGATACGCAGTGACATACAGAACAGCAATCCGCGCCATAGGAAGATGCCCCTCCAGCTCTTCCGCTTCCATCCGCGCCATATCCGCGCACATACTCTCCCCAGTCTCCAACAGCCCGGAAATAAACCCGTCCTCGTCCCCGCTGTCCACCCGGAGATACCGCTTCGCCTCTTCCAGCGTCACAACCGCCATCCCGTATCCCTCCTGCCTTTAAAACCAAAACACCCCGAAACCTTACGCCCCGGCGCTGCTCCCCTTGATCGCCATAGTCTTCACAGCTTCGGAGAGAATCAGCTTCCCGTCCACCCTCTGGCTCGCCAGGAAACCCACCTGCCCGTTAGCCGCAAACAGCTCATTCAGCCTCTTAAAAGACCTCCCCTGCCGGTCCGCGATCCAATAATAAGAGAAATCCCCGAAAGCCATCACCTTCGCCCCGGCCGCCACCTCCGGCACATAAGCCGAAGTATAATAAGGCCGGTTCAGGATCATATCCGGCTGCCCCGCCTGCACCGACGGCTGCCAGATATAATTCCCGTTATTGTCCTTCAATTTCCGCAGAGCCTTCACCGTCGTATCATTCAGCACCCAGACCGCCTTCCTCCGGTACGGCGACTTCAACGCATAAAACAGATCCATCACATCGTCAAACGTAATACTCGCCGCTGCCGTAGTCACCCCGTCAGAAGCCCCGCCCGCAGCATTAAAAATCCCCGTAGGCTTCCCCTTCCCGTCCCCGGTAAAGAACGCCTCTTCCTCCTTCGTCCCAATCCTGCGCCCGAACTCCTTAGAGATATACGCCTCCAGGTCAAACACACTGTCATTCAGAAGCTCATCCGACACCTTCAACATCGTAGCCACCTTATAAGCCCCAATAGAAACCTGTCCGAAAGAATCATCCGACTCCGGGTAAGCCCCCTCCTCGTCAATCCAGGAAGCCGTCCCCTTCGTGGCAACCACCGGGATCTTCCGGTCCCCGCTGGAAGTCTGGATCACCGTAGCGATCCCCCGGAAAAAATTCTCTTCCTCCAGAGCCTCCACCAGCGTATGCTCAAACTCGTTCGGCACCAGATACCCGCCCTCCGAATCCGTCCCCACCTGCAGGGCATTCTCCACATCATAAAAACTCTTCCGCCGCATGGCATTCCAGAAAGTCCTCCGGTACTTATCCGAAGCCCTCCCCTTCTTCCCGTCCCCCTCCGGGTCATTGTTCGGCTTATTCACAATCGGCTCCGAAGTAGGCCTGTTCAGCTCCGCATCAATCGCCGCCTGCCGTTCCAGCCTCTCAATCTCCTTCCCCAGATCCATAACCTCCTGCTCCATCCTCTCATAAGCAGCCGTATCCTCCGCCGACAAAAGGCCGTCCTCGCCCCTCTTACTGTCCAGAAAAGCCTTCGCCGCCTCCCATGCCTTCGCACGTTTCTCCCTCAACTCCAAAATCTTCTTCATCTTCATACCTCCATAAATTTAATGTGATAACAACTGTAACCGCTTCTCCAACTGCTCCACCGGAACTTTCTTCTCCGTTTCCTTATGCTCCGGTATCAGCTTAGACAGCAGCGAATTAGTCACCGCCATGCGCGAAAACATCACGCCCTCCGGCTCCCCGCCCCTAGCTTTATCCTCCGTACCGTCCCCACGCAGAACCCCGTCCGCAAACCCAAGCTCCACCGCCTTCCTTGCGTTAAACCAGCTCTCCGCATCCATCAGATGGGAAATCCTGGCCCGGCTCATGCCCGTCTTGATCTCATAGGCGTTCATGATACTCTCCTTCACCTCGTCCAGCATCTCCCCCGCCCTCTGCATCTCCTTACTGTCCCCAATGGCAATCGTCATGGGATTGTGGATCATCATCATGCCCACCGGAGACATCAGAACCTCCGTCCCCGCCATGGCGATCACAGACGCCGCCGAAGCCGCCAGAGCGTCCACCTTCACCCGCACATCCCCCTTATACTCCATCAGCATGTTATAAATCCGCGCCGCCGCAAACACATCCCCGCCCGGAGAATTAATCCAGACCGTAATATCTCCCGTCCCTGCATTCAGCTCCTTCCGGAACAGCGCCGGCGTCACCTCGTCCCCGTACCAGGTCTCATCCGAAATCTCCCCGTTTAAAACCAGGGTCCTCTCCCCGTCTGTCTCATTCCGTATCCAGTTCCAAAACTTCCGCTTCATCCCTGCACCTCACTTTCCGATTCTTCCAATACTTCCCGCCAATCCCCATAAATCAGCGCACAAAAAAAGCCGTCAGATATCTCCGCCTGTCAGCTTCCAAAACGCCTTTATTCTGCTTTTATGCCTTTATACCTTTATGCTTTCATGTTCCCATGCCTCACTGCCCCTGTCCGGGATAGCCCTGCCGGGACATCCTCCCGTCCGTCGTCTCTGGCTCCTGCAGGTTCTTTCCCGCAAACAGCCCTGCATCTTCCAGCTTGCACAGATTCCCGTTCACCAGGTACAAGTCCCCTCCTTCCTCCGCAGGGATCGGGTTCATGTCCTCCATCTCCCTGATATCATTCGCAGACAGCCACCCATTCTGCCGCCCCACAGAATACCCGGTCATACGGCTCTGGTAATCCCCCCGCAGAAGCCCGTCCACGTTCAGCTTCACAAAATACTCCCGCTTCTCCTGGGGCAGCAATAAGGCTTTCTGTAAAGACTGCTCCCACCGGATCACCCATGGGTCCAGCGTATACTTCACAAACTCCAGCGACTGCTGCTCAATGTTGGAAAAACTGCTCTTATCCAGATCCCCAACCATATGCGGCGGAATCCGGTACAGCCTGGCAATCTCGTCCACCTGGAACTTCCTGGTCTCCAGAAACTGCGCTTCCTCCGGCGGAATCCCGATCTGCTGGTACTTCATGCCCTCTTCCAGAACGGCAACCTTCCCCGCATTCTTAGAGCCCCCGTAGACAGCGTGCCAGCTCTCCCGCACCTTCGCCGGGTCCTTCAACACCCCCGGATGCTCCAATACACCGCCAGGCGTGGCCCCGTTCTCAAAGAACCCCGCCCCGTATTCCTCACAGGCCAGCGTCATCCCCACCGCATTCTTCGCCATGGCAATGGGAGAATACCCCACCAGCCCGTCAAACCCAAGCCCGGGGATATGCAGCACATCCTCCGGTGCAAGATACACCCTGCCGTACTCCCCAAAGTTCGGGTTCTCGTCACTGTACCGGTTATAGACATAATAAAGCTCCCCCTTACCGTCCCGGTCAACCTCCACCTTGTCCGGCAGCAGCGGGTACAGCCCAAGCACCCGGCCCCTGCCGTCCCGTATGATCTGCGCATAGGCATTCCCCCAGATCAAAAGATGGCTCATAAGCGTCTCCCGGAACACAAAAGAAGTCATCTCCGGGTTCGGCTCGTCATGCAGGAGATAATACAAAGGATGGTCATACACCCGCACCTTCCCCCTCCCCGCATACCGGTACAAATGCACCGGCAGGGAAGCAATCGCCTCCGACAGAATCCGCACACAGGAATAGACCGCCGTGGTCTGCATGGCCGTCCGCTCATTCACGACCTTCCCGCTGCTGCTCCGCCCAAACAAAAAGGAATAAGCCGTACCCCCGTAACTGTCCCTCGGCTTATCCCTCGCACCCCGGATACCTAAAATAGATGCCAGTTTCATACACGCCTCCTAAAAATCAGCAAAAAAGAAGCGCCTCCGAAGAGACGCCCCCCTATATGTCCAAATCAACACACTGCTATTTCTTTTTTACCGGAAAACAGACTTCCGTGACCATTTCCTCCGGGTCAGATGTGTCACTGGGGCTTACATGGTAGATACAGAATGACTTCCCGTTAAAATCATACCCATTCTCAACCACCCAGTTTGCAACAGCCGCATTCACCCTCGAAATCTGGTCATAACCGCCCTTATATGTGGCAGACGCAATCTGAATAGGCGGCACGGTCTTAAATTTCACATGCTCCGTATCCTGATATGTTCCCACAACCGTACTCTGAATCTCCACATCCGGGTCATGCTCCTTATGCCCTTCATCGTGGAAAATCGCCATCCCATAACACGGCGCTGCCTGCTGCACATTCTGTCCTTCCAGTTCTCGGCACATAATCTCCCATAACAGCCCTTCCTGGTCATAAGCAGGGATCACCTGCCGCACACTTGCAACGTACCGCTCCGGTAATGTTTTTAATGTCACATTATAATCCATAAGGTTACCATCCTTTCTCATCCATTTCAATGTACTGTCAAGAAACTGCAGCTTCTGCCGTATCTCTCTGGCTTCCCCTTCCAGCTCCTTCCGTTTCAAAATCAGGAACCGCTCCATTTCCTGTACATCCTCATATTTGCCCAGTATTTCTTTTATCATGGAAAGCCCGAAGCCCAGGCTTTTTAATGCCTGTATCTTTCCGGCCAGAGGAAGCTGGGACTCGCTGTAATAGCGGTATCCTGTAAAATCGTCCACGCATTCCGGGTGAAGGATTCCTATTTCATCATAATGCCGGAGCATACGGATACTAATCCTTGACAGTTTTGAAAAATCTCCTATCCTTAACATTCGTTCCACCTCACATATATGTGTCTTCCTGAGCTCAATCATACTTTAGAGTATACCATAGTGTGAGAGTCAACCCCATAATCAAAAGATTTTTTAATTTTTCAGTCCCATCAGGCTAAAAGCTCAAAATTCCCCTCTCGTCATACACGCTTCCCGTACTTCCGCCATGCCTAATCGCCCGGTCAAGCGCCATGATTGCCGCCACCGCACCGTCAATCTTCTCCGTGGACTTCTCCTTATCCGGCTTGATGTTCCCTGCCGGGTCCGTCCGGATAAAAATATTATCCATCATCCACCTAAGGACCGGATGCCCTCCGTGCGCGATATTCTTCTCCAGCACCAGCTCCATCAGCCTCTTGGACGGCGGCGACATATCCTTGAAGCCCTGACCGAACGGAACCACCGTAAAACCAAGCCCCTCCAGGTTCTGTACCATCTGCACCGCTCCCCACCGGTCAAAGGCAATCTCCTTTATGCGAAATTTCTTCCCCAGATTGTCTATGAAATTCTCAATGAACCCATAATGGATCACATCCCCTTCCGTAGTCTCCAGAACCCCCTGCTTCTCCCACACGTCATACGGCACATGGTCACGCCGCACCCTACGCATCATGTTTTCCTCCGGTATCCAGAAATACGGCAGGAACACATACTTCTCCGTATCGTCCCTGGGCGGAAACACCAACATAAAAGCCGTGATATCAATAGAACTGGACAGATCCAGCCCACCGTAACACTCCCGCCCCAGAAGCTCCCCCTCGTCCACCGGGAAAGCACAGGCATCCCACTTCTCCATCTGCATCCACCGTGTGGACTGCTTCACCCACTGGTTCAGCCGAAGCTGCCGGAAAATATTTTCCTCTGCCGGATTGTCCCTGGCACTCATACACGCATTCCGCACCTTACCAATGTCAATCGTATGCCCCAGGGACGGGTTCGCCTGATGCCACACTTCTTCCGAAGTCCAGTCCGCATCGTCAGAAGCCCCGTAAATCACCGGATAGAACGTCAGGTCTATCTTCCTCCCGCACAAAATGTCCTCCGCTTTCTGATGCTGTTCAAAACAGACAGAATGCCGGTCCGTCCCCGCCGTAGTGATCAGGAAGAACAAAGGCTGTGTCCTGGCATCCCCGGAACCCTTCGTCATAACGTCGAACAGCTCCCGGTTCGGCTGGCTGTGCAGCTCGTCAAAGATCACCGCATGGACATTCAGCCCATGCTTCGTATAAGCCTCCGCAGAAAGCACTTGGTAAAAACTGTTCGTGGGCTTATACACCAGCCGCTTCACCGACATCACCGGCTTGATCCTCTTCTTTAACGCCGGGCACTGGTCCACCATGTCCACCGCCACGTCAAACACAATGGAAGCCTGCTGCCGGTCAGAAGCACAGCCGTAAACCTCCGCGCCCCACTCATTGTCCCCGCAGGTCATGTAAAGCGCCACCCCTGCCGCCAGCTCCGACTTCCCGTTCTTCTTCGGGATCTCCACATAGGCCGTATTATACTGCCGGAACCCGTCCTCCTTCACCGTCCCGAACACGTCCCTGATGATCGTCTCCTGCCACGGCAGCAGGTCAAAGGCCTGCCCCCGCCATCTCCCCTTCGTATGTTTCAGGCAGCGGATAAACTCCACCGCCCTCTGCGCCTTCGCCTCGTCAAACACTATCCACCGCCTCCCTTGAACAACAGGAGCTCCATGGCGTCGCTCTCCTTATCCTCCCCGGCATCCACCACGATCCGGCTCCGGGAAGAAGGCGTAAGCCCGAACTGCTCACAGAACCGGTTCATGATTTTCAGGTAAGTCTGCGCAATGGACACCTGCGGGACCTGCTGGCAGTACCCCGAAGGCGTCTCCATGATCGCCCCATGCTCTGAAATATATTCCTCCGCTTCCTTCCACCTGGCATACGCTTGGCAGTATCCCGCAAAAGCCGCCATGTCAATCTCCGTCAGAATCCCAAGCCGCTCCATCTGCTTCGCCATCCGCTTCCATTCCTTCTTCGCCTCCGCTTCCAGCCACGCCGGGCATCTCGGAGCCTTCTTCTCCGGCTTCGGCTCCCCGGCATTCAGCCCCCGCTTCCCAGGGTTCCCCTCCAGCACCTTCACCGCCGTAGGCTTCGGCTTCCGCCCTCTCTGCGCCACCGCACTCACCTCCCTCCGTACCGGCTCACGCACAGTCTTTTTAATTCAGAAAATCAAAATCCTCATCAGGCCCCGTCCCGGAATCTCCAAGAACCTTTCCTGCAAAAATTTCCTTCTCCATGTCCTTAAAACCTTCATATGCTGATTCACACAAACAATCTTCAAAGCCTTCCTGCTCTATTTCCTCCGCAGAATCTCCAAAGTCTTCCCATGCCGTCCCCGGCACAAAGCCATCAGCGCCATTCCATTCAGCCTCCCGCACGGAATCCCCGAACTCTTCCCACACAGCCTCCATCTGCGCCAGAAGCTCCCGGCTCTCCGGCAGTGCCATGGCGACCGCATAAGCCACCGTCGCCGTGACCGCATTCCCGGCCTGCTTGTAAAGCTGTGTCTCCGAATTGACAGCCGCCGCCCGCTCATACAGCTCATCCGGGAACCCCTGCAGGCGGAAACACTCACGGGGCGTCAGCCGCCGTATCTTCCCGCACTTCGTCACCGTCCCCATCATGCACCCCGTATCCAGCGTCTGCGAACAGCCCTTTCCAACACGACCCCGCCGGGATTCACTCTTCGGATACGACAGGCACACGCCGTCCCCCGGATAAGCCAGGTCATACCCCTGCTTCGTGCCGTTCCTCACCGGCAGCGCCGTCTCCGCATCCCCGGACTCTTCTTCTGTCAGATAAACCCCATGCTGGTCCTGCGCCGTCAGCGTGAACATCGGCTCCCCGGCCTCCTTCATACGCCTGCCGTTCTGCCGCTTCTCCACCCGGCCCGGCGTCAGCACCGCCCTGGCTTCCGGCACACCGGCGTCCCCATCTCCCGGCTCTGCTCCTTCCGTCTCCAATACCCCGGAATTGACCGCCCGCCAGTTGATCAGCCTGCCGGTATAACATGCCACCAGGCACCGCGCGGTCTCCGTGACCTTCGGATGGTTCAGCGTCTGGTCCACAAACACCTTGCTCCCCTGCCCCTTGTTTGTAGTGACAGCCGGCGCAAGCCCCTTTGCGTCATAGACACATCCGTTCATCCCCCTCCCGCTGGGGTTCACATTCCCCACGCAGTACAGCCCGGTCTTCGCGCCCATGCCGCCGCCATTCGCCCCGATACTCACCGAAACCCCGGACGGGTCATACACCCGGTATCCCTGCATCCCGCCTATAACCTCTTTAAGAGCTCCGCCGTCTTCTCCGGTGACAGGTAATATTTCCCGTCCGCCTCTGCTTCTAAGAACTGCGATAAGGAATACCCTCTCCCGGTTCTGCGGGACTCCGAAGTCTTTAGAATTAAGCACCTGCCACCGCACGTCATACCCTGCCTCGTCCATTTCAGAGAGAACGGCGGCAAAATCGAATCCTGCATTGACTGATAACAGGTTCTTAACGTTCTCAACAAGTAGGTATGTGGGCTTATCACTTTCCTCTTTGCCTTTGATGAGGTCAATAATGCTGTAATAGATTCCACTTCTTTTTCCTCTAAGCCCTCTCTGCTTTCCTGCGATGGAGATATCCTGGCAGTTGTGGGCTGCCAGCCCTCCTGCTGTGTATGAATTGTCATCTTCCACCTCCATGTTGTAGACATATCCGTCAAACGGGACCTTCCTGCTGCCCCTGAAACGGCACCAGACATATCCGTCCATGAAAAAAGAGCCGTCCCTTTCAGACCGCCCTTCCTTGAACCTCACCGTATAAAAATCATGCTGCCGTACCGTCCTGCCCTCGATCACGCAGGTCTCCGGCCTCTTATTTCTGTAAACCGCACAGGGCATACGGTACGCCTTATGCACACAGTCCCGGATTCCATAAGCAAGCTCCCTGGAAATCGTGGATGCCTGACGATACTTTCCCACAATGCACCCGTCCGTCTCAAAATACCCTTCCAGAAACGCCCGCAGCAGATCCTCCGGCAGATCGAAAACCGCATCCGTCAGCCGCTTTCCTCCCGCGCCTTTCCCAAACCGCATCAAAAACACCGTCAGCTCTTTATTCGTAAAATGCACCTTATAAGCTGTCCGCTCCTTCGCCACGCTGTAACGGAACATTCCGTCCACATGCCTTTTCAGCCGTTCCAGCTTTTCCTCGTTGCAGGCAACCACCACCCGGTAATTATCAGGCGCATTCTTCCTCTTGGTGACACGATACCAGCCGTCCCCCATGTAACAGCCCACGAACCACCAGAAATCAGGGCTATTCAAATCAAGATTATCCAGCTTATATTCTTTCCCATGCCGCTCATAAGTAATCCCGTCCCACTCTGGCAACTCTGCCTTGTTATTCACCGGAACCGCGATCAGATCACCTGCCTCCAGTTCCTGTACGGCTTTCCATTTGGCAGAATCCCCGTCTTTTACCAGAAACGGATGCTCCCCGGTCACTCTTAGATTCTCCACGCCGAAAACATCCAGCTCATAAATCTCACCGGCCCTATGCTTCATGGGCCTCACCACCGGACGGAACCGGCCCTTATGCGTCAGCACCCTGTCTCCCTCCCGAATATCCTCAATACATTTATACCCCTGGTCCGTCATCACCAGCGTCCCGGCCTCAAAGCAGGGGAACCCGAAGCACCACGCATCCGCATAAGGAATCTCTTCCGGCGTCAGCTTCGTCACATCCTCCGCCTTCCATTCTCCCTCCGTATCATACATGGCCTCATAAGAAGCCCTTGCAAATTTATCATACTCACAATACCCGATACACTTATGCCCGGCCCATTCCAGCCCCAGCCGGAACCCGCCGATCCCCGAACAGATATCCAGAAACGTAAGCCTTCCCATGGTCAGTCCACCTCCCCGCTCTTCTCTCTTCCGCTTCCTTCCGGTTCCAGGACAACACTGCTCTCCACCTCATTCCCCCACGCTTCCCAGCCGGGGACACGCTGCCTTGCAAACAGTTCCACCCTCGGAAGGTCTCCCATCAATTCCACGATCTTCTCCCTCGTCTCGTCCGGCTTCTTGCTGTGCGCTTCCAGAGGAGAAATGATAAACTGGTGGACACGGGCAGACCTACGCCTGGGATGCCCTTTCACTCCCAGCAGGCAAATCTCCGCATTCCCCCTAGTCCAGAACCCCAGACCGTAAAACCAGCCCGGAGACTTCCGGTTCTGTTTCAGCCACACGAAAGCCACCGTCTTATACCGGAACCCCCAGCTCTCCATCACACGCAGGGCCTCCGGCAACTGCGGGAACGTAACCCACAAAAACAGCGTACAGTTTTCCGCGCAGATATCCGACACAGGCAGCCCGCAGATCTCTTCTGTACTCATTGTCCCGTAATGCTTCTCCGCTCCGCCCTGCACCCGCTTATTATCATACCGCCACGGAGGATCGGCATAGACGATATTATATTTCTGCCCTGTCTCCATTTCTGCCCAACCTCCCATACAGCTCCTTAAAAAAATCCTTCCCCCGGATACGTTTTCCCTCCCGTATCCGTTCTTCCTCAAACCGGAACCTGACCTCCAGCTCCTGCACGGAAAAATCCTTCCGGAAATTCCGCCAGGTTTTGGTTTCCCATTCCAGAAGCCGGCTCCACAGCTCCGGAAACTCCCGGCGCAGCGTCCGCAGTTCCTCCAGCCCCTGCAGAGGGCAGCACCAGCAGGACACCCGGTCAAACAAACGGTACAGCCCGCCCCAGTCATACCCCCGCACATAGCAGTAATCCAAGCAGTCCTTCTCTGTCATCCCCCATTCCACCAGGGGATACCGGTACTCCCTCACTCTCTGCGGCTCATCCGCCGCTATGCCGATATACTGCACAATGTCATATTTCTTTCTAAGCCCTGACAGATACCTGCCAATCACCGCCGTCTTCAACACGGACGTACACCAGCGGTTCCTGGGACCTGCCCAACTCATCCCCGGCATACCCGCATAAGGAGAATCTGGGTCTTTCCGTTCCGGCGTATAACGGAGCAGGTAATACTCAAAGCCCTTTTCCTCTTTCAGACGCACCACCGGGACCGGCAGGGCCTTTTCCAGCCTTTCCACATGCTCATACATCTGGGGAAATTCCAGCCCCGTGTCACAGAACATCACAAAATCCAAAGGCCAGCCTTCCTCCACCAGCCGCAGGACCATGGCCGTGGAATCCTTCCCGCCGGACAGCGAAGCCGCATACAGCTTTTCCTTTCCGCCGTCCTCATGCACCCGGCATGGCGGCACCATTCTCCGCCATCTCTCTCTGCATGTTCAGCTTCGCGGCTTCCCCATAGCCTTCCATCCCGTTCGCCTTACAGTAATTCCGCACAATGTCACGGGACAGCCCCACGGCAGAAGCAACAGCCTTATAGCCCTTCCCCCGCATACGAAGCTCCCTGATCCGCTCCGCCTGTTCCTTCGTCATACCTTCACCCCCAAAACAAAAAGAGCCGAAAAACCACCTTTTTCCGATAGTTTTTCAGCACCAAAATGCAGGATTTACAGAGATTTCAGGTACGGAATAATCCGCCGGAATCCTTGTAAATCCCGCATTTATGTATGCCAGGATCATGTGCCGCCTATCCCCCCTGTCAATATCTGCGAAAATTCACGTTTGAGGGGGCGGCGGTGTCCAGGGGGACGGCTTCTGGAGATTTGCACCGCCCCTCCCCTCCGGCCTCAGGCAGAACCCACAGCTCACGGGAAAAATCTTTGTGGAAATCACCGGCCAGATTTCGCTGGAGATCCGCACGTTTCCCCGGTAAAATAATAGTCAGCACCACACCAAATCCAAAGGAGGCACATGTCTATGAAATCAAAGCTGATAAAAGTAATCACTTCCTCACGA
This sequence comes from Clostridia bacterium, assembly GCA_910574835.1. GTDB lineage: Bacteria > Bacillota > Clostridia > Lachnospirales > Lachnospiraceae > Laedolimicola. The sequence continues at coordinate 134,045 of CAJTDE010000004.1, forward strand.
CTTACCTATCCCAAAAATCCTTTTGACGACACCAAATACATCCGGACACCTAAAATCCAGATAGAAGGAAACTGGCTGGAATCCCTCGGCTTCCACATCGGGGACCGCCTGCAGGTGGACTATGAAGAAGGCTCCATACACATCCACCCCGCGCCGCCGGAATCAGAATGTCCCGCCGAACCCGCATGATAAGAACAGCCTGTACCGCAAAAGCCCTGGAAGCTCCCAGGGCTTTTCTGCCGTCAGTACCTATATTCCTGATACCTGTCCTCGGTCATGGTCTTGCTGTCATGGCAGCTCTTACAGAGCGCCTGCCAGTTTCCCTCATCCCAGAACAGCTTCCCATCCCCTCTGTGTGGCACGATATGGTCAACCACTTCCGCTTTCATGAACCGTCCCTGCTCCTTACACTTCTCACACAGGGGATGCCGTTTCAGAAAAAGTTTCCTTGCCTTCCGCCACCTGCTGTCATATCCACGCCCGGAAGCGTCCGCACGGTCCGCTCTGTGCAGTCTGGCATGTTCCTCACAGAAATCACCGTCCGTCAGCTCCGGGCATCCCGGATGCTTACACGGCTTCTTCGGCCTTCTCGGCATAATCACCACCGCCTCACTCCGCCGTAATACTTATCCGCTATGGCGTCCTGCTGATGCTCTGGCAGGCTCCTAAGCCTCTCCCTTGCTTTCTCTAGGGACCGCTCCTGTTCCTCCTTCGTCTTATGAAAACCGCAGGGCTTCCCCTGGCACTGCCTTCCGATCACGCCGCAGTGCCCATTCCCGCACAACGCAAAACAATCCATCATGATCTCCCTTCCATCCTCTCAATCCCAAAAAGGGCGGCGGTGAAAGGATGAAGCCCGCCGCCCCGCAAAGACAAAAGAAAAAGCCCCATGGACATATCCACAGAGCTCCTTACAGTTCTTCGCATTCTAAGAATACCACAGCTTCCAATAAACTTTCAATAAACCCTTACTGTACCTTTACTAAACCATTACCCAACCATTACTAAACCAGACCCCGCCGGTCAGTCCAAAAGATACCGCCCTGCCGTCTTCTCCCGTATCCGGTACAGCTCTTTCATCTCCGCCAGCGCTTTCTTCCGGTACTTCGCTATCATCGTTTCGCTCACATTATACTTTTCCGCCATCTCCCGCCACGTCATATCCTCCATCACCATATCCCGCACCACCTCCGGCAGCCTCCCGCTCAACTGCCCCACGGCATACTCAAAAAATTCCAGTTCTTCCTTCACCGCCTGATACCTCCCAAGCAGGTAATCAAACCAGTCATCATCCAGACGCTCCTTTACCTGCCGGTATTTCACCGCCGCATTCCCGGTCTTATCGGAAGTCCCGCCGCCCTGCACCCGCTCCCCCTGGGACTGTGACAGGCACATGCTCCTTATCACGTCCTCATACGGCACACCCCGGAACCGGGAAATCTCAAACTCCAGAAGCCCCATGTCCTTCTTCCAGCTCTGGTATTCCTTAAACAGTTTCTCTGTCTCCATCCTTTTCGCCTCCAATCCTCGCCCTCACCGCTTCCACAAGCGCCGCCTGCCCGCAGTCCTTCCTCTCCAGAGCCGCCATCACCCGCTCATCCAGCGTTCCCTTCACAATCAGATGGTGGACCACCACCGTATCCTCCTGCCCCTGCCTCCACAGCCTTGCGTTCATCTGCTGGTACAGTTCCAAAGACCAGGTAAGCCCGAACCATACCAGCGTGGAGCCTCCCGCCTGCAGGTTCAGCCCATGCCCTGCGGACGCCGGGTGGATCACCGCTACCGGAATCTCCCCGGCATTCCACCTCCGCATATCCTCCGCCGTATCCAGCTCCACGGCCTCCACCCTCTCCCTTATCCGCTCCAGGTCATGCCTGTACCAGTAAGCCACCAGCACCGGCTTCCCGTTCGCCGCCTCCACCAAATCCTCCAGAGCCTCCAGCTTCCGGTCATGGATACGCCTCACCCTGCCGTTCTCATCATAGACCGCGCCGTTCGCCATCTGCAGCAACTTGTTGGAGAGCCCGGCAGCGTTCACCGCGTCAATATCCCCGTCCGCAAATGGCAGCAGCATATCTTTCTCCAGCTTCCCATACAGCTCCATCTCCCTCCCGCTCATGGCAACCTCCACCCGGTTATAAACACACTCCGGCATATCCAGATAGTCACACGCCCTCATGCTGATACAGATATCAGAGATCAATCCATAGATTGCTTCCTCCGCCCCGTCCCTGGGCTTGTAGGAGAACACCATCTGTCTGCTCCGCTTATCCGGCAGGAAGAACCGCTCCCGGTATCCGCCGATGAACCGCCCAAGCCTCTGCCCCATGTCCAGCAGCCCGATCTCCGCCCATAAGTCGATCAGCCCGTTCGGCGCCGGCGTCCCGGTCAGCCCCACTATCCGCCTCACCTTCAGCCGCACCCTCTTTAGCGCCTTAAACCGCTTCGCCTTATGGGACTTGAAAGAAGACAGCTCATCAATCACCACCATGTCAAAATCCCACCTGCAGAAATCCACCAGCCACTCCACATTTTCCCGGTTGATGACATACACCTGCGCCTCCCGCTCCAAAGCCGCCAGCCGCTCCTTCTCCGGCCCCAGCACCTTTGACAGCCCAATCCCGGACAGATGCTCCCACTTCTCCAGCTCGCCGCCCCAGGTATCCCTCGCCACCCGCAGCGGCGCAATCACAAGCACCTTACGGATATCAAAATAGTCAAACAGAAGCTCCCACACCGCCGTCAGCGTGATCACCGTCTTCCCAAGCCCGCAGTCCAAAAACAAGGCACTCACCTTCTCCCTGATGATAAACTCCTTCGCATACTCCTGATACTCATGGGGAACATATCTCATCCAGCACACCTCCGATCTGCTCTGCCTTATCTATCACATAAACCGGAAACCCCAGCCCCTCCAACTGCCGCTTCCTCTTCTCCTGCAAGGGCCTTGGCTTCTTCCCAGGGGCCTTCAACTCCACAAAAGCAATCTTCCTCCCCGGCAGTAAGACAATCCGGTCCGGCACCCCATCCAAGCCGGGAGAGACGAACTTCACCGCCATGCCTCCCAGCTTTTTCACTGATACGGCTAGCCGCCGTTCAATCTCATTCTCCCTCATCCAGACACCTCCGTCCCGTCACGGAACAAAGCCCGGAACATGGATACAAAAAATCCCTTATACCTTATACGTGTATATAACACGTACCTATATGCTTCTTTTTCTTATTACCCATACCCCACTAAGAGATTCTTGTTCCCTTGTTCCAGACCGCCCCGCAACCCTTGATTTTACGGAATCCCTTGTACGGGAACTACCGTCAGAACAAACTCCCTCTTGTTCCGCTCGTTCCCTTCCGGCTTGTTCCCATACAGGCAGACTTGTTCCGTCTATTCCCTGTCTTGTTCCCGCACATATGCCCGCTGTTTCCCATAGATTGGAAAGCCGGACATCCCGTTCTTCGTCTCCGTATATTTCCCCCAGCCCTCAATCTTCCGCATGATGCCGCTGATCTCATAGGAATCTATCTTTTTCAGCGCAGAGGACTCCCTCCCGAAGCACTCACACCAGATCTCCATGTTGCACACCACCATCCGGCGCACCGTACCCGTCTGCCGTTCCTCCCCAAACTCGCTGCCGTTCAAAAAATTCCTCCGGTCATATAAACTCATAGAGCCCCAGTTCTCCGGCAGGAGCGTGTCAAGGTACGTCCGCACCAGCCCTTCCCGGTCATCCGTCTCCATAGCCTCCGCCTGCTCGGATACAGCCATGGCCGCAACGTCCCCTTCCAGATACAGCCGCTCCCCGCTCTCATAGACGGCCTTCGCCTCCGCCCATACCTGCAGCACGTCCTCCCCGGAAATCTGCCACGGCTTCCTCTCGCTCTCACCGTTTACCCGCACCGGCCAGAAGCGCCGGTTCCCGGTAATGTCCCGTAAAAACCCGCTCTCCGTGTTCGTACTCCCCACAATCACGCACTGCCTTGGGTGGCTCTCCACATTCAGCCCATAGCTGGCCCGGTACTTGTCATCCACCCTGGAAAGAAAAGACTTCACCGTCTCCACGTCCGTCTTCTTCATCCCGGCAAGCTCCCCCAGTTCCAGAATCCAGTACCCCTGCAGCTTCTCCGGCCCCGACTTATCGCGCATGTCCGTAAGCGTCAGGCTGTCCGAAAACCACGCCCCCGCAAGCCTGGCAAACAGCGTGGACTTCCCGATCCCCTGCGGCCCGTTTAAAATCAGCACACTGTCAAACTTCGTCCCCGGCTGGTAGATCCTCGCCACGGCCGCCGCCAGCGTCTTTCTAATGACCGCCCTTGTATATGCGGAATCCTCCGCCCCCAGATAATCCGTCAGCAGCGTGTCAACCCGCTTCACCCCGTCCCACTCCGGCAGGGCATCCAGATACTCCTTCACCGGATGATACGCCCGCTCCGAAGCCACAGCCAGCAGAGCGTCCTTCGTCTTCGTGGGCGCATACACCCCGTACCCCTTATTCAGATAAACTTTCAAAGACGCAAAATCAGAGTCATTCCACCCCGGCTTGATCTGCTTCCAGGGCAGGCTCTCCCCGGCATCAATCCCATCCCGGTGCAGATTAAAAGCGATGGACTGCAGGCCCTCATCATGCCGGATTGCCAGTACCAGATTGTCCAGCGTGTCCTTCACCTTCCCCTGCCGGTCCAGTTCCAGCCCCTTGCGCCAGTCATCTTCCGAAGAAAACTCCTTCCGGGCAGACTGCGCCCTGTCCTCTGCCAGCGTCAGCTTCACCTTTTCGTCACTGACCGCAAACTCGCTCATAGCCTTAAAGGACGGCAGCTTAGAAGCCTCCGTATCCTCCGGAGCCCTCACGTCCAGCTCCCCAAACTTATGGATACGCACCATGTCAAAAGCATTCATCAACTTCCCGCAGGCCGGGTCCGTGGCATGGTGGGAATACGCAAACTTCCCCTCATAAACCACCACCCCCGCCTGGGAATCCGCCGGTACATAATCATACCGCCCCTGCATGGCGCTCGGCTTATACACGTCCGCCAGGAACACCTCCGCCGCTTCCTCGATGCTGTACGTCCGGCAGAACGCCCCGACCACGCCCTCCTTGGAGAGCGGGTCCGCCTGCTTCTTCATCTCCCTCAAGACCACCGCCTGCTGCCGCCCGCTCACCGGCCACTCCGAAGAATCCCGCCAGTCCTTATACCTGGAGAGCACCGTGTCCGGATCCAGTATCTCTCCTTCGATATCCCGGAACACAAACTCCCCGTCCGCAGACGTGGACGGCCAGTACATCAGGCGGGACGGCTCATAAGTGGTATCGTCAAACATCTCCATGCCGATGTCCTCCGCCACCTTCCGCGCCACCGCCGCATACTCGTCCGGCGACACATTCCTGGACAGCGGGACCACCAGCCGGAACCTGGGACTCTCCGGCGTATGCTTATGCGTGGAATAGATCAGGCACCGGAAGTCAAAGAACATCTCCATCCGCTCCGGGATATCCGCCTCGGCATGGTCCATGTCCAGCGTCAGGGCGGACCGAAACACCACGCAGTCCTTCTTCCGCCTGCCGCCTTTCAGCTTCCCCATCACAAAGCCGCCCACGTCCTTGATGGAATCCTGCCTCGCCTTGGACAGCTTCCGGTACTGCTCCACCGTCTCCGCCGTCCGTATCGTCCGGGAAATTCTCTGAACAAAATCTTCCAGCTCCATCTCCCCGCCGTTCCACCGCTTCTCCATCCTCGAATTGCCCGTAGAAACATAAACCTTCATACACACATACCCCCTGTCCTTCTTCCCATATCATTCCCGTACCCCATGAAAATGTCCTCCTACTGTTTCTGATAGAACGGGCACTCATACCCGTCCGCCCGAAGCGGCAGCCCCTCCGCCCAGGAAGGCCGGACCGCCATCACCCCACACATCTCTTCCACGGAACCCATGCCCTCCGGCACCTCCGCAATGATCTCATCATGGCAGTGCATCACAATGGGATAGCCCCTCTTCTCCACCCGCAGCATGGCTTCCGCCAGCAGGTCCCTGGCCGTCCCCTGCACGATATTCTCCACCAGCTTCGGCCCGTAGGTCTCAATCCGTCCCCACTTCTTATTTTCCAGAATCCCCTCATAAGTCAGGCCCGCCCGCCCGAACTTATTCACCGCCATCCTGGGCTTCACATACGCCAGCTTCCTGCCGGACGGCAGCATGACAAACAGAATCCCGCTCCGATACTCAAACCCGATCCTCCCTGCCCGTGTCCCCGTCCTCTTCGTCACGGCCTCCACGGCTGCCTTATCCACGTCCCACCAGAACTGCGTGATATGCGGGTTCGCCCTGCGCCACGCAGCCACCAGGGGCGGCAGGTCATCCTCGGAAAGCCCCATATCCAAAGCCCCCATGGAGACCAGCGCCCCTGCCGCCCCGCCGTATCCCAGGCCAAGCTCCGCGATCTTCCCCTTCTGCCGCAGCGGGGAGCCCTTCGTCACTTCCTCCACCGGCACATGGAACATGGCAGCCGCCGAAGCCTCATAAATCTTCCCATGGGAAGAAAACACCTCCAACCGCCACGTCTCCCCGGCAAGCCACGCCAGCACCCTTGCCTCAATGGCAGAAAAATCCGCCACCACAAACCGGCACCCCGGCTCCGGCACAAACGCCGTCCGTATCAATTCCGACAGCACGTTTGGCGTGGAATCATAAAGCATTTCCACATCCTCAAACCTGCCCTCCCTCACAAGCCTTCTCGCCAGCTCCAGGTCCTCAATATGGTTCTGGGGCAGATTCTGGACCTGCACCAGCCTCCCCGCCCATCTCCCGGTCCGGTTCGCCCCATAAAACTGCAACAAACCATGCACCCGCCCGTCCGAACAGACAGACCGCTTCATGGCCTCATATTTCTTCACGGAAGTCTTCGCCATCAAAAGCCGCAGCCGCAGAAGTTCCTCCACTTCCCCGTCCGATTCTCCGATCATCTCCGACACCGCTTTCTTGGACAGGCTCTCCGCCTCCACTCCGTTCTCCCCCAGCCAGCCCTTCAACTGCGCCACGGAATTGGGATTCTCCAAGCCGGTAAGCTCATACGCCCGCCTCGTCACAACCTCCTTATGCAGACGCTCACAGACAACCGCCTGCCGCACCAGCCCCATATCCACCAGCACGCCCCGGTCATTGATCCTCTGGTCCAGCCGGTACAGCTCCATCTCACCCTCCGGAATCGGGAACTTATACAGCTTCCTCCGTATCGCTTTCTCCACATCCACGTCCCTCATGCAGTAAGTCTTGAACAGCTCCCACTTCTCCGGCGCATGGCATGGCAGGTTCCGCCTCCTGCCGCCGTTAGCCTTCGTCGGCTTACACGGCACACAGAAATACCGGATCAGTTCCTTCCCCTCCTTCATCTTCTGCTCGTCCAGCCCCAGCACCGCGCCCACGTCCTCCAAGGACCGGGGCAGCGCCAGCACCGCCGCCTGGACCGCGCTGCAGTGCCAGGAATCCGGCGGAAGATACCTTCCGAAATGCTTAGAAAGGCACGTCCGCTCAAAATTCGCATTGAACGCCGTCTTCACCACAGAACCGTCAAAAACCGCCTCCGCAACTTCCCCCGGCAGTTCCTCCCCCTGCGCCAGATCTATCACCCTGGTCTCCCCATCGTCAAAGGAATAGGCAAACAGCAGGACTTCAAAAGCAGGGCTGTCCGCATAAGCGTAGACCCCGCACTTAATCAAATCCACATCCGAAAACGTCTCAATATCCATCTCTAAAATCCGTCCCATAACGCCACGGCTCCCTTCCTCCTGCATTTCTCCCCGCCGGGAAACGGGCGGCAGTCTCCCGCCGCCCTGATACATCTACCCAAGGAAATCTTCCTCTTCGTCCACTTCCACCGCGTCAAAATCTTCCTCCGCGCTGGTCCTCCCGCCCAGGGATTCCCCGTCACGCAGCTTCTGGATATTTCCCAGCCCGGCCGCAATCCCACGGTTCCCATTGCTGTTGAACCCGTAAAAATTCACGCTGATCCGCCCATAGCACCCGGAATACACCTCCGACTGGTCCAGGATCGGCTGCACGTTCTTATCCACCACCTGCGGCGCCTGCTTGCTGTTGGCATTAAAGAAATAGCTGTCCGCATAAGCCTCATCCTCCGGACGGTCAATATCCCCGTCCCGCAGCGGCAGCTTCAAATTCGCCGGAACCTTCCCGCCCCACTTGGAAACCGAATCCTTCTTCGCCTGCTCAATGGCCCTCTTAATCTTCCCAATGGTCTCCGTGTCCGACTTCGGGATAATTGCCGACACCGAATACTTCGGGTCCCCGTCATTCACCGCGTTGGGCTCCCAGCAGTGCAGATAAGAAAATCTGCACGGTACGATTACTTTTGTCAGGTTCATATTTTCGTTACTCATATATTCATTCCTCCTTAAAATCCGCCTCTGCGGTTGCTGCCATTACTTCCTGCCTCTTGTCCGATTCCGGCACCAGCGTAATCTTCCCCTGGGGCTTATACACCAGCTTCCCAAGAACCTCCGCAAACTTCTTCTTTCCAAGCAGCTTCTCCATCTCCGTAATCCCGATCAGCGACTTCTTATAGATATCCGTGTACCCGGCAGCCACAGCCGCCTCCGCCGCCTCTTCCTCGTCCGTATACTTCCGGCAGCTTCTGCCCTCCACCAGCTTGAAGCCGTCCCACTTCTTCCCCCTGGTCACAGCCTCGTCCTGGGCATAGGCATACACGTCCGCAGACCACCTGGCAAGCTCGTCCGCCACTTTCAGCACCTCCGCAATCTCATCATCCGTCAAAAGCGCCGGAGCCTTAAACTCCATCTGCGCCAGCCTCAAATATTCCTCCGCCCTGGCCCTGCAGGTATCCTTCGCCTTGCAGAACCGGCACCAGGAACCGCTCTTAAACTCTCCTTTCCCATTGATGGCAAGCTGGGCTTTCGGCTTCAGCTCCGTCTCCACCCACTCCATCAATTCCGGTACGGAAATCTCCCAGGTGCTCACCGATTCCAGCCTTGGCTGATAAATCGTCATACGCACCGTATCAATATCATAGATAGCCCCGAACAGCTCCAGCGCCCCCAGGCCATACAGCATCATCTGCGGGTTCCATTCCGCCTCCACGGCAACGCCCTTCCCGTACTTCAAGTCCACCACCGTCAGAACCCGGTCCGCCACGATCAGCAGATCCCCCGTGCCGAACCCCTCCGGCACATAGGCCGAATAATCCAGCCGCTGCTCGATCAGCACCACCGGGTCCTTACACTCCTGCCTGGCAAGCTCCACCTGCTCCATGACATAGGACACATACCCGTCCGTGCATTCCTCCATCTCGTCACACTGGTAATCCGACACCGGACGCTTAGAACGCCGTTTCAGGCTCCGTTTCAGCTTATGCTCCGCAAGGGCATGGGCAGCAGTCCCTTCCTCCGCATACACGCTGTTCCCCGTCTCTTCCGCAAACTGCTCTTCCAGCCGTGCGGACGGCGTACAGTTCAGCCACCGCTTAGAAGAAGACGCCGACAATAACGCATGTCTTCCCATATCAAAGCACCTTCGCTTCCTTCAAAAGCGCCGGGTAATGCACCGGGTCCACCGCCGACAGCTTCACCGCCCCATACTTCTGCAGCAGTTCCTTGATCTCCTTCGACTTCCCCTCCTGGGTCTTCTGCGCCATCACAGTCCGCACGTCCTCAATGGCAACAGACTTCTCCTTCTTAACATCCGCCGCCTTCTTATCCTCCTTACCGGTCTTCTGCTCCTTCCCGGCATCCGAAGCGCCGGCCGCTCTGGAACCCGCTTCCGCATTCCCGTCCGTATCCACGGCTCCTGCGCTCCACGGCACAGCCGCATCCTTCTCCGCCATATCAACAGCACCATTCCACTCCATACCGGCAAGCCCTCTAAGCCCATCAGCCACCATGGAAAACCCGTCCGCAATCCTCAACAATTCATTTCCCATCATCACAATCCCTCCATATCTTCCAAACGCTCTATCATTTCCTCGGAATACATCGCACACACCAGCAGCTCCTTCCCGATCTCCGGATGGCTGAAATACTGCGCCTTCTCCCCGTACATCTTCCGTACCTTCGCCTCCATCAGCCTGCGCCGCTCGCCCCGCTCAAAGCCGAACACCCAGATACCGTCCGCCTTCTCCATCAGCCGGGAGACCAGGATGCCCTCCACCGCGCTCCCAAGCTCATCCTTGAAAATGCCATGGAAACACAAAAACGGGCTCACCGGTATCTTCCCCTTATGGGCCGCATACCGGCAGTATTCCTCCGCCCTCTGCCGGTCCAGTTCCTCACTCCCCGTCAGATGCGTCAGCACCAGCACCATCTCCATCAGCGCCGCCTCCTTCCATGCTTTCCGGCTCCATGAACCGCACCTCAATCCCATGCTCCACGGCAAAGGCAATCTCCGAAGCCATCCCTTCCGTGGCCTCCCCGAACACCCACACCCCGTCACAGCAAAGGAGCAGTTCCAGCCCCATGGCAAGCCCCGCCTGCCGCTCCGCCTCGATCCCCTCATTCAGAAACTGCGGGAACAGCAGATGCGGCGCAATCGGCAGAACCCCTTTTTCCCAGGCCGTCCGGCAGTACCCGGCCGCCTTCCTCGCATTCCCCTCCATGTCCCCACGGAAAGGGCTGCAGATAAACACCTTTTTCCTTTCAGACATACCGTCACTTTCCTTTCTTCATTTTCCTTCTGCCCCGGGCCCCTTCCCCGGCGGACTCATACGCCCTGATCTCCCGGTCAATCTTCATCAGCTTCACCGCAAGGCTCTTCGCCACAATGCTGATCGCCTGCAGAATCCCGATCAGTTCCTGCGAATTTTCCATAAATCCCGGCCTCCTTCCTTCCCGTTTTGAAAGGCAGCAAAACTTACCCCTCTACTTCCCGTAATGACACTTTTTTCAAATGTGACGAACGATTTTCAAAACTTTTTCAAAAACCATTCGACAAGCCTGTCCCTTATTGTCGAACCGCCGGCCGGCTCACACATCCAGCCCCTTCCCCCGGAAAAACTCCCGCAGCTTCCCCAGCACCGACACCTTCCGGGAAGACACCGTTGTCCTGGGCTCACCCCGTTCCTTCGCAAACTCGCTCACCGGCACCTGCTCCCCGAACACTTTCAGGGCCAGCTCCCTTTCTTCCGGCATCAGGGAATCCAGCGCTTCCTCCAGCACCCCAAGCAGCATCTCCTTCTCCAGCAGCTCATCCATATCCGGCTGCCCCGTATCCGCAATCCCCATATCCTCCGCCGCCTCGTCCCTCCACGCCTCATAAGACTCTTCCGTATACCCCTTTTCCTCCATCGCCTCCCGGTTCCTCTGCTCCCTCTTCTTCTGCCGCCACCACGGGCGGAAATACCTCTGGTACTCTTCCTCCGTAACCTCCATCCGCACTTCCTCGTTCCCTGACCTGATGGTAATGATCCTCTTTTCAGACATAAAGCGTTCCTTTCTTTACGCCTTCGTAAAGCCAGAAACGCCGGAAGCTCTATATGGGACATTACCGTAAAACCAAAAAAAGGCCGGAGTAAGCTACTTGATCCCTAGCTTTACTCCGGCCATTCGGTGACTCGACACTATGCGGTCCCACTCGCTCGGTCGTAAAAATACATTCAGTTTTTCAACCCTGCACGGGCTGGCAGCACAATCCTCACAATCTTCCCGCAGTGCGGACACCGCAGTTCAAAAATGACCTCATATGCCCGGTCCCGCTTCACGTCCAGGAGCCTCCTGCCGCAGAGCGGACATACCTTCGTTTCTCCCACGCCGCCTCCTTCCTGCCACTGCAGGTACAGCGGCACGGCATCCATGCCATAATTTTCCATGCATAATCCAAGTATTCCCCGTTCCCGGCAGGATAATCACCGCCGCACAAAAAAAGGACGGCCCCCGCATCCTCGCAGAAGCCGTCCCTCCTATGTACCTATTCCTTATCTTTCTCTTTCCTCTTACTCTTTGGTTCCCAGTACACCGTAACAATATGATTGCAGCTCGGGCACCTGGTCTGTGCCTCTACTGGCTTCGGGGATTCCGTGCGGATATCCATGACACGCTTTCCGCACCTTGGGCATTTCAGTCTCTCCATTCATGTCCACCTCCTCGTATACAGCCCCGGTTCCTGGCTGCCGGGGCTCTAACCTGGCGATTGTCTCATTGTCTACCTCCTGTCAAATTTCTATCAACACTTTCCCGTCAGGAAAGCCTTCTTCCTCATGTGCCTCCGTCTATCTCTTCCGTCCTATCACAAACACGTCCAGACCGTCGCCCATGCCCATAAACCTCCTGAACCTCCCCCTCCATCCCAGCACATATTTACGCGCTATCCCTAATCAAATCCGTATCCGAATCAGACCATGTTACCTTTATCTGTCCGTGTTATTAACGTAATCCTATTATACCTTTTATCAGTCTATTGCGCCACCTTGCTTTTTTTCCAGTTTCCTGAAAAAACCCGTGGCAAGCAGACCGATCACGCATACCACAATCCCTGAAGGAATCAATACAAGATACACAATTCCCTGGAACCTGTCAAACAAAAATCCATATACCATCTGTCCAACCGGCTGGGCGCACAACGTAACAGCGGATGTATATGCCATAATCTTCCCAATCAGCTCATCCGGCGTATTCTGCTGGATCATGGATACCGCAAAAATAGAAAAAATACTGATCGCAGCCTGCATACCACAGAAGGCAGCAACAATCACAGCATACCTGGTCATCACACCGGATGGAAAAAGAAATACAATCCCTGCCGGAATGATACAGACACCGATTGCCGCAAGCACATACGATAATCTGCCGGATCTTAACTTCCCCGTAAGAAGCCCCGCCGCAATACTTCCCAATATAGTGGCAACCGCCATCGCGCTCTCCGCCCCACCATAAAATTTTGCGTCCAGGCCAAGCACAGTCCGCACAAGAAAGGGCAGCCCCACCAGCGTGACCCCCATGACAAAAAAGCGTGAGAATGCCGCCAGAAGCAGCATCTTCATGATAGTCGGCTGCTCTTTCATGATAAAACGGATACTGCTAGAAAAATCATTTTTTACCATGGACAAAACATTTCCCTGAAACTCCCTGGCCTGATAGCCCAATTTGATAAAGCATTCAAATAACGCCGTGACAAAAAAGCATACAACACTTGCGTACATCACCGGCTTCAAACCGACAGCAGAATATAAGATACCTCCCAGCAAAGGCGCGATCAGATACGAAATGGACGCCACCTGGTTTACCACCGCGTTTCCCTTAATAATGTTATCGCCTGCCAGCATCTGCGGGATACACGCCTGCACCGTAGGCGTTTCAAATGCCCCAAGAACAGAGAGTATCACCAGCAGCACGCTAATCACTACAACTGCATTGTCCCCGGACAAAAAGACCGCTGCGCATAGGACAAATATTCCCGTCAGCGTGTCCAGCGCCACCATGATATTCCTCCGATCCGCCCTGTCAGCCAGGATTCCTCCAATGGGGGACAAAAGGATCGTCGGAATCGTCGCAATAGATAAAATCCCCGCAAACACAGCCGCCGAACCCGTCACCTCCAACACATACATGGACAGCGCCAGACGCAGGATATAATTGCCAAACAAAGAACTTGCCTGCCCCAGTACAAGGAGTGTAAAATTTTTCGTAAAAAGTTTCTGCTCCATCCGCTACTCCTTCCTTTCTTCCCTATAGCCTCCCAGTATCCTCTCTGTCCGTCCAACCATCTCATCCTCTATGATCGGAAGCCCCATTGCCGCAAGAACCTCCGCAACAAACCTGCACTTATGCCGAATCTCTTCCGCATCCGCCGGGAACACGGACGGAAGCAGCCAGAAATTGACAAGGGGCAGCAGTTCAGAAAGCTCCTTTGCGTATTCCGTCCGGATCGAACCGTCACGCCGCCCTTCCTCAATCAGTTCCAGCCATAAAGGAGTCAGCACACGCCGGTTCGCCTCCACCGCAGCCGCCAGAATGCGCGGGTCTTTCAAAATAGGAATAGCCTGCGTACTTATTTCTTCCCGTTCCCCATCAGCCCTGTCAAAAGCAAGCACTTCCCGAATCTTCTGCAGCCCGTTCAGGTCCGAACGCCCCCGAACCGCCTCAAAAGGATTATTCTCCCAAAACAGCCGATCCCCCAAAGCGTGCATGACCTCTTCCTTACTCTGGAAAAACCGATAAAACATCCCCTTTGCGCCGCCTGCCAGCTCCATGATATCCGTAATGGCAGTTTCCTCATAACCTTTCGATAAAAACAGCTCCTTTGCCGCATCCAAAATTTCTTTCTTCCATTGTTCCGGCTGTTTTTTCACTGGCCTCGCCAATTCCCACCGCCTCCTTCAATAGTTATTGACTTTAAGTCAATAACTATTATACAAAGAATTTACATCCATGTCAATCACTTCCGCAAACACTCTCTCAAATGCAAAAGAAATCCATGAAAAAAGGACCGAAAAATGCCACCTCAGCATTTTCAGCCCTTTATGTATACTTGCAAAATTTTATGATATAATCCAACTTCCGCCCCTAAAATGATTCCAAATATTTCTGGAGCCTATCTGCAAACTGTCCAACATGTATCCCATCCACAAAAGAATGATGCGCCTGGACCGATACAGGCATGAAAATCTTACCGTCCTTCTCATAATACTTCCCCCAGTCGAACAAAGGCGTCGCATTATCCTTTTTCCCAGAATTGGTATGTGAGATATGCGTATAGGTGACCCAGGGCATAGGCGAACACTGGAACACATCATTTCCAAGGGGACCAGTAAAATATTCCTTCTGCTCCCTTGCAATCCTTCCCGCCGTCTCCACATATTCCTGAATACTACCCCGAAGCGGCACATTGACCACTTTGAACAGCCCCGTATCCTGATTCAGATAAGTAAAGGCAGTATCAATATGCTCAAAAAGAACCACCTTCCCCTCCAGGAAACGATACCGGAACGCTTCAACCTCATCTGCGCATTTACATACCGCATACACAAACGCAAGCGTAAAAGAAAGATTCTGCGCCTTCACCTTCCGCCGGAAATTCGTGATATCCGCCTCAAATGTCACACAGAAAGCAGGTTCCACGCTCTCCCTGAAAACCATACAGTGCATGGCCCTCTCCCAATTTTTCTCGTCTATCACCTGATAAGTATTCATCCCAGCTCCTCCCTTTTTGTTTCCCCACACATTTCATTTTCTTTTGGCAAATTTCTCTTTTGCGTATTCATATGCTTCCCGGATATACGGCCTTAAAGCCTCAAAAGTCTCTTCCGATGGGTTCAGCACACACATCCACCCCATCCACGCATAGACCGGATGCGGCAAAAAACAGTCAACCGCAGAAAAATCATAATCCATTTCCACAACCCCGCCTGCCCCCGGACGTTTTGGCACAGCCCCGAACAGCTTCACAAACGTATCCTTACGGACACCCAGGTTCACCCGGTAAACCCCCGGCCTGTCCAGCCTAGAGCCTTTATCGTTATCCCCGTCCTTCTCCTTGACCGTCAATATGTACACGCCCCTTTTCAGCACATGTCCGGGATTATAAAAAATCCCCTTTTCTCCCCAGCTCTCCACAAGTATACTGCCCTCCAGATTCTCCAGGCAATACTCCAAAATCCCTTCCGGCTTCATATCCCACTCCCTATACTTTTCAGATTCCTTTTATAAATTTTCATATCTTTTAATGTATTTCACCCATTTAAGAACTCCTTTTACAACTCTATTACAAAATCATTTCTTTCAACTCTTCTATTTCGTTTTTGTATTTTTTACAATCAATATTTTCAATTAATTCCCTTGCATTCAAATCAACCAGCATACCATCCTCAAACGTTAAAAAATCTATATAATCATCTTTTATCATCATTGACAAATGGCGTGGAAGTCCAATATTTTGCAGTTCTATGATTATATCGTCAGTTGTTCCATATTCCACATATTCTGCCCAATTTGCACCTGCATTTTGTTTACCTACTTTTTCAGAAACAATCAAATAATAATTCAAAAAATAATTTTTGATTTTAAACCTGAGAACATTATCAATATCTGAAATCAAATTATTTATTATAAGATTAATTTGATTTCGATCATTAGGATTAAATATTACCATCTCATTTCTATCCCAGATTTCGCCTTTCCTTTTGTAATAATTAATAATATAAATAATCATCATATTTAGTGGTGTAGACTTCATCCATGAATACATTAAAACCGCAAAATATTGTAACCTTGTTCTTTGTTTAACCATCGGGTTTCTTCCCTTAGATTCTTCTTCACCCCAATTATAATAATCATACATCTTTTCCAATACTTCCAGACAAGTTTGAGTTGTGATTTCATTTGGGAATGCGCTCTCTGATTCTTTTATTTTTTCCCATACCTTATTTTGATATATAACTTTTATATTTGAACACTGCTCTAAAATATATAATGGAATGTGATTCTCTTTTTCCATTCGCTCTAATAATTTTTTCCCATCTGCATTTTTTCTCAAAAAATTACTCATTAAAATGGAATCTGTTTTTGATGCTTGATGAGAGAAAACAATATTAGCATAATGATCCCATACTTCTTTTTCTGTTTGACTGTAATTAGCTCTGGTAAAATCTTTATTTCTCAAAGAATAATCTAAATTTGTATAAAAATTTTTCTGACCGTTAATCACCAAAGGTTTAACAGCCTCTATCTTCTTATTCCTTACAACTTCTAAATCTTTGTTTGGATTATCCCATCTATTCTTTTTATCTTCTATTCGTACACAAATAATATTTCCACTCAATTCTTTACTCAATCTACCGGCTCTGCCTGCCAAATTCCAAAAATCAACATCCGAAAATTTAGAATTTCCGATAGCATTACTAAAAATAAAAATATTCTTTGCAGGAAGATTCACACCCTCTAAAAGTGTAGATGTACAAAACATATAGTCAATTACTTTTTCTTCAAATAATCTTTCGATTCTTTCCCGTATACGTTGTGGTAATCTTCCAAAATGGAATGCAACTCCTTTTTTTAAACAATCAATTAAAAAATAATCTTTATGTATATATGATTTTATCAATTCAATAAGTGAATCAATCCTTGCATCATTTTGTTCAGGCAAACCCTTAGAAAACTTCAAAGCAAAATCAATCGTATCCGCTACTGTATTGCAATATACAATATTTTTACAGTTTTTTCCCAATTTCCGAAGAAGTTTCCCTACATAGTCTTGTTCTTTCTTCCCCAAGTCTTGAAAAATAATGTCTTCTCCTGTCTCCGTAAACATCCTGCCTTTTCCCTCAACATAGTCTATAAAAAATCTGTTTTGAGCAACCGGAGATTCCTTAATAATCATTTGTTCATCTATACTCTTTTCAAATAATTGTAAAAAGACATGTGCATTCGGAATATTAGGCGATGCAAAATACAATTTAATACTTTTTCTCTCCGCCAAAAGAATGGCATGATAATACAAAGGTGATCTTGAATCTTTTTCAGCAATTATTTTATGTGCCTCATCGACAAACATATAATTGATTACAGGATTTTCCTTTTCACCTAAATATGAAATTAATCGCTCTGGAGTAAAAACAAATACATATTTTAACATCCTATTTCTATAAATCATAGGAACTACCGGATGTGCCAACACCTTATAATTTTTATTTGTGATAGTTTTCTTTAATCGTGCTGTGACCTGATTGATAAGGGCTCTCGTAGGTACTAAAATCACAATATTATCTATCCCATGTCTTTCAGTAATAATATATTGAATAAACGCATCCATTATAAAAGATTTACCAAAAGAAGTTGGCCCCGAAAAACTATAATGATTACTATCTTTCATCGCTTCAAAGAGCTTGTACTGCGGATCTGTAAATACCAAATCATTGAAAGGCACTTTTTGATAAGTCTTTTTTATTTGCTTTTCCAATGCTGTCTCAATCGTGTCTACTATTTCAGAATTTCCAACTGCAATACTTAAAGACGCGAAATTCCCTAATTTCGTTAAAATTGAATTGGCATAATACTGAAACTGCACATTGTCTTTATATACGTCATATAATAAGCTAACAATTTTATATGCTTTATTTCTTCCGTCTGCTTTATCACTTCTCGATAAAATATCTGCAAATCGTAACACATCATCAAATTCTTTTTCAGTCAATAAAATATCATCTTTTTGGTATAAGAATATATGTGCATACTTGTATTCCAGTTTTCGTGTTAGTTCATCCAAATACGGATCGTTCAATGCCCGGCGAACCATAGCCTCCAACCATTTCATTGTGTAATGGCCTCCATTATCCTCTGTCTCTTTGAATTTATGTCAGTAAATGGCAAAACATATATGTAGAAATTATGACCTTGTAGCTTATTATCAATAATTTTCTGTTGTATACTCACAAGGTACTTACTAACCTCAATATCTACTCTCGATTTTATTAATTTCCTAAAATCTGATGTTGGCATTTCCTTTTCCTCATCGCTTATATCTATTTGGAAGCCAATAAAAATACCAAAGGCATCATCGACATCAAAATTTCTGTTCTTGGTAGGGTAAATTAAACTTTCTAAGAACTCTCTTTCTTCATCTGAAAAAGATTCCTTAAATAAGTTATCACTAATCAAACTTTTTTCATAACCTATTCCACTCTTCGCATTTCCTTTATCGTTTATACCATTTTTAAAATTATTTATAGATATGAACGCATCTCTTATAGCAGCATCTATTTTTTGGTAGGTTTTTGACTCTCCAAATATTAATTGATAATTCCCATCAGATAATTTCAGGAAATGTACACCATCAGCTCCATTTACATAGTGGCTTGTTGATGTTTTCAGTTCCAATTTTGTAAGTATTTTGGGAGCTCCTAAATGTGTTTCTAAAAAGCAAAATAAAAGCAGCTCTCCCAATTCTCCATTATTTCTTGTATACTCAACAAATTTTTCTCTTGCTTTTTTAGAAAGAGTTGCTGGTCTGTTTCTATATTTCTCTTTTACCTGCCTTGATATCGAGTAATCAATGACTGGATCAAGCAGCATTTCTATCAACAAATCATAATCAAACTCATTAGAATTAATCTTCAATACAAAAAGGTTCAATTTATTCTTTTTATACTTGTCCAAATCCTTTGACCACAGCAAATCGAATGATCCCAAGAAATCTGACTCCTTTAAACTTATTTCCATAATTCATTCTCCTTTGTACCAAAGCAATTTACTATATTTTACCACACTATTTCTCATTTTACTATCCAAAAGAGCCGATTGGGAATCAACATTCCTAACCGGCTCCTTGCTTCATCAACATAATACTTCTAAATCCGCTTCCGCCCATTCATCTGGAACACATCATGCCCCATAATGCTCCGTACCGCCTGCCCCAGACTCCTGGCCCTCCCATGCTGATGGTACGGCTGGGAAGCCCTGTGCTTATGGAAAATAATACACTCCCCCTCCCCCGGATACTCCGGATTATGGATATACCAGATATGCCCCGTATTCTTCGACTGGAGCGTCACATCATATTCCTCCGCCAGAATAATGTTAAAATAAGACCTATCCAGCCGCCCGATTTCTTCCGCCCGGAACATCAGACACTCCCCCTTTCCCGAACCACGCCGCCAGCGCGTCCTCCACGATACTCGCCACCTCCCCAGGCTTCACCCCGCCAAAATACCTCTCATACACCTCCGCCGACAGCCTCACACTCCTTCCGGCGGCCGCTTTCTTCCCTTTTCCACCATCCAGCGCCCCCAGCACAGCCTCTTCCGTCACATTCCCCGCCATGCCCCTGACGCACTTCGCCGTCTTCGCATCCAGCTTAATCTTCCCTGTATCCGCCAGCCCGGACACCACCTCCTGCTCCTTCTCCGACAGATAAGACAAGTCCACTGCCGCCACCAAAGGCAGCGTCCCCTCGTCCAGCCGCCCCTTCAAAGGCTCCTCCAGCTTCTGCACCCGCATGTACCTGGCAATATTCCTCCCGGTCATCCCATACTCTTCCCCAATGGCATCCCGGCTCTTCAACCTGTGGACATCATGTCCACAAGTCCCCGCCGTGTCCTGCCCATTCAGCCTTGCGATCTCCTCCAAAATATCATTCCGCCGCCCCTGGCTGCTGACCTTCTCATACCGCTCCGCCAGCACCGCCGCCTTCTCACTGGGCAGAAGCTCCGCAAATCCCCTCTGTATCACATTGGTCTCAATCACATACACATAAGCGTCCTCTTCCGTCAGATCCGTCTTCACAATGGCCGGAATCTCCGTCAAGCCTGCCAGCCTCCCCGCCACCTGCCGGTTATGCCCCGCAAGCATCTCATACCCGTCCCCCTCCTGCCACACAATCACCGGATTCAGAACCCCATGCTCCTTAATGCTCTCCACCATATCCTCCAGACGCTCCCCCTCATACAGCCGGAAAGGATGTTTCCGGAACGGGCGGATACTGTCAATAGGCAGCATCCTGATCCCGTTCTCCGGAGCGGAAACCTCTTCCGCCCCCGCCAGAAGATCCACAGCGTCATTAAAAATCTTCCTCTTCGTCCCATTAGCCTTCATACAAAACCAGCTCCTTTGCAAATTTTTTATAAGCCATCCCCGCGCTCGCCTTCGGGCTGTACTCCGCCACCGGCAAACTGTAATAAATGCTCTCCCCCACTTTCACCGTATTTGGAATCTTCGTTTCAAACACCCGTATCTGCTCCTGGAAACTCTCTGTCACTTCCTCCGTCAGAACCCTGCACAGCTTCGTCCTGGACTCGCACATGGTCATCAGGATGCCTGCAATCCCCAGCCCCGGATTGATCCGCTTCCTGATCTTCACCACCGTCCGCAAAAAATCCTGCATCCCCATCATAGCCAGAAGCTGGGGGTTCACCGTGATAATGACCTCATCGGCAGCTGCCAACGCATTTATTGTCAGAGTCCCAAGGGACGGACAGGTATCAATCAGGATATAATCATACTTCTCTCGCAGCGGCTCCAGAATCCCGGACAGCATCTTCTCCGCCCCCATCTCCAGCCGCAGCTTCGCATCCACCACCGACAGATAAATAGACGATGGGATGAAGTCCACCCCTTCCTTCGTCCGTATGTACTTCTTCGGGGACGGCAGCTTCATATCCTCAATCTGCGCCATCATCAGATGCCCGATAGTATCATCCAGCACTCCCGTTCCTTCCACGCCGAAGCACGTTGTCAGATTCGCCTGGCTGTCAAAATCCACAGCCAGAACCCTCTTCCCCATTTTCCGCAGGCAGTACGCCAGATTGAACGTAGTTGTCGTCTTCGCCGTACCCCCTTTTTGTGAACCGATCATATAAATCTTACCCATATATCAAAACCTCACTTTCCTCTCTGCCACCATGCTCAACTGCTGTTCCTCAAACACATCTATGTAATCCACCGACTCCCTCGGCTCAATTACCAGCTTCCCTTCCTCACACCGAACCGTCAGGAGCGTCCCCGCCCCAAAGCCCAATTCTTCCAGCCAAAGCCCCTTCAACATAATTGTAGGCGTCGGCTTATAATTACGCCCGCTCTGCTCATACACCTTAATCTTCCGAACATCCTTCTTCATCTATATCCCGCCCTTTCCACCGGCCCGCAGACCGGACTATCCATTGTTTCTCCGTCACTGAACTAACCCTGGGATTTTACAGAGACCGCCCCAGGCGTAACAGCCCGTGCCTCTCCCTGCAAAACAGAACTATTTGTTTCCGAACGAAACGATATGCCATCTACAAAAATCAAAAACTCCGCTACACAAAAACTTCAAAACCATCACAACAATATGGGCGCTGTAAGTTCCCCGGCTTTCCGTAAATAAATCTCATTTGTTCCCATGGTACAGAAACACAGGTTTAACCCTCCCATGGCGCCCGGTTCACATTAAACCCAGCCGAAACCTGTCAACCAATATTACAACGCCCCCGTTGCAACCCGTCAGCATTTATAAGGACTTCGGACCTTCAAATCCATCACCAGAGGATGGTATGGTTGCTTTAATCGCTATCAGACTTTCATACTGCTGGCCAGCAATATATGTACGGCTCCCAGACGGAAACCAGAAATGCGGTGATTCCGTTCGCCCTTTTAAGGGCAAAAAAATAAGGGGACAAGTTAGTGCAACCCCTTGATTTTACTGGGTTCCTCTAACTTGTCCCTATTATAACACGGTCATCTGCATCTAATGTGTCTGGCTCTTTGATGACTATTACTTGTAAATTCTTCGCTTCAATCAGTGTTTCCTGCCTGCATTTTGGGCAGTAGAGAGGATAATTTTTCAGAACAGTATCCTCCCTAACCTTGTTACGGGTTTTACTTCCGCAGACAGGACATAATATCCATTCTACTTTACCCATAACAAATTATCCTAATTTCTTTTTTAGTGTTGCTATCCATTCTTCGATTGCTTGTACCAACAAAAACTGTTGATGTAAAACAGCCATACCCGTGGCAGGAATATCGGGCGCATTTTCTTTCATAGAAATATTCTCCTCAAGATAAGATTTCAACACATTGATATTGCTTTCAATGTGATCCAGACATTCCCTCTGTTGTTCCTTCGCCATACTTTCTAAGTTTACGATAACAGCATTAAAATCCAAAAATATATTGATTGGTTTGCAGGATATTTCAATCATCAACTTTTCAAATTCCTCATTTCCTGCATCCGTCAAAGAATATATCGCTTTTTCGGGCATTTTTCCCTCTTTCTCCGTACGGCTTGTGATAAGCCCCTTTTCTTCCAACTGGATCACCTTTTTGTATATAGATGGTGTGCTGATTTTTACCCACTTTGAAATGTTGCGGTATTCCACCAGTTTCTGAATATCGTATGCACTCATTGATTCCCGCTTCAACATTCCCAATACAATCAAGTCAATGGTAGCCATTTAAAATCCCTCCTTTTTCTATTGACAACTACTATAAATTATAGTATTATAGTCTCCGCAACGCAAATACTATATTTTATAGTAGTATAAATAATACTATTTGTCAAGAGAAAGGAGTTCACAATGAACACTCAAAGCAAAAAGATGGAGCTGCTTGGCAGTGCGTCCATACCAAAAGCACTTTTATCAATGGGTATTCCAACAATGATAGGTATGTTGGTAAATGCTTTCTACAATCTTGTTGACGCATATTTCGTCGGCGGATTAGGAGAGAGCCAGATGGGGGCAATCTCCGTGGTCTATCCACTTGGACAGGTCGTTGTCGGTCTTGGCCTGCTGTTCGGCAACGGTGCGGCTTCTTATATTTCCCGATTATTAGGTCGTGGGGATAAGGAAAATGCAAATAAAGTGGCAAGTACCGCTTTATACAGCAGTGTATCCGTGGGAGCAGTTATCATTATAATTTCTATGGTGTTCCTGCATCCCATACTGAAGCTCTTAGGGGCAACAGACAGTATCCTCCCCTTTGCCGCCACATACGCAAGCATCTACATTGTTTCCTGTATTTTTAACGTATTCAACGTCACGATGAATAACCTTGTAACAAGTGAAGGTGCCGCTAAAACAACCATGTGTGCCTTGCTGACGGGTGCGGTACTCAATATCGCCTTAGACCCGCTATTTATCTATGTGTTTGATTTAGGCGTGGCAGGAGCGGCGATAGCGACTGCAATCTCACAAGTCGTTTCAACCTTCGTATATCTGACCTATATTTTTCGGAAAAAAAGCGTATTCCATTTTCGGGTTAAGGACTGCACATATACAAAAGAAAACATGTCTGAGATTTTTAAAATCGGCATTCCGACATTGGTATTCCAGATTTTAACGAGCGTGTCCATTTCCTTAATCAACAATGCCGCTGGTGATTACGGAGATTCTGCCATTGCAGGCATGGGCGTTGTCACCCGACTTATTTCAATGGGCAGCTTGTCCGTATTCGGGTTCATCAAAGGCTTTCAGCCCATTGCAGGGTACAGTTACGGGGCGAAGAAGTTTAACCGTCTGCGTGAAGTAATCAAGACTTCCATTCTGTGGTCTACGGTTTTCTGTGTGATTTTTGGCGTGATACTGGCTCTGTTCCCTGCGGCTATCGTTTCAAGGTTCACAAAGGGCGATGCTGAGATGATTCGCATTGGGGCAGCATCTTTGAGAGCAAACGGCATTTCCATTATGCTCTTTGGATTTTATACAGTGTATTCTTCCCTGTTCCTTGCTCTGGGAAAAGGCAGAGAGGGCTTTATCCTCGGAGCTTGCAGGCAGGGGATTTGTTTTATCCCCGTTATCCTGCTTCTTCCGATTGTCTGGGGGCTAAATGGAATTATGTATGCCCAGCCGATTGCCGATATGCTTTCCGCAGTCATAACGGTATTCATGGCGATACCGCTCCATAAAAAACTGAATGAAATGCAGAAACAAACTGCCGCAATAAGCACGAACGATAACAACTAAATATTTATTTTTCGATACTAACAGAGCCAATGAACCGTGAAGTATATCACAAATTCATTGGCTCTGCGTCTTTGCGTCTGGCTCTTTGATAACTGTTACCTTTAGTTTCTTCGCTTCAATCAATGTTTCCTGCTTACACTTCGGACAATAGAGAGGATAATTTTTCAAAACTGTATCATCTCTAATTTTATCACGGGTTTTGTTTTTACAAACAGGACAATGTACCCATTCTGATCTTATCATAATGATACCTTTTTACCTTTCCTTTAAAATTACCTTTTTACAATCTATTTCTTTTCTAATCCAATCCCTCATTATATTCAAATGATATTCCGTATGAAACCAATGCTCACAATCCTCAGCAATGGTAAGATTACAACCGAACTTCTTCGTAAACTGTTCTACATGGCAACGGTCAATCATTTTATCATTTTCCCCATACAATATTTTAGTTGGAAAATTCCATTGTTTAATCGGATTCTCTAACACATACTTCCAATATTCCCATGAAAGTGTCTGCCCAAAATCTGTTGGAATCAAACGCTGCTCTTCTAACTGGGTTTGTGATACTCCCGCCCATTCCATCATCTTTAACATAAGTTCTTTCATATCTAAAACAGGGGAAACAAACAGGCAGTTTTTTAATGGCTCATTTCCAAAACTCAACATACTGAACCATGCACCGATGCTGCTGGCATATAAAGAAATATACTTCCACCTATCTTTGACAAAATCCATAATCCCAGATAACTCCGGCACAATGCTCCAAGGCTCAAATTCCACTGTCCCATTTATCCGTTCTCCATGTTTCGGCAAATCCATACTAAGAACCTGCCAACCGAAACGGCAAGCCACATCTGCAAATGCTGCCGTTTCTTCTTTACACCCTCCCTGACCGTGTACATAAAGATATAGCCTTTTTGATGGAACCCCCCAAAGAACAGCAGGTATTCCATTTATATCAAGTTTTCTTTTTGTCGTCGTCATATTCTCTCACTTTCCAAAAATCTACTATAAATAGTTTTTGCACTAATATAATTAGTATTTTATCCAATAACCATATGATTGTCAATGCTCAATAGAATAAAATCTAATAATAATATTGACTTTACTAATTATATTAGTTAAAATTATTAGAAAATATCTTTGTGAGAGGTAAACTTATGCGGATAACAAAAGCTGATGTAATACAAACTGCTGCGGATATAGCAGATAAAAACGGTTTAAGCAATGTTTCTTTAAAAGTCGTTGCCGAGAACCTTAATATCCGTACCCCGTCATTATACAACCATATAGACAGCCTCGAATCCCTGCTTAGAGAAATCGCCCATAATGGCATGAAAACCATGAATGAACGAATGATGCAGGCAGCTATCGGCAAAATTGGGGACGATGCAATAAAAAGCATAGGTATCACTTACCTTAATTACATGATTGAACATCCTGGAATTTATGAAACAATACAGTGGGCAACTTGGCATGGCACTGAGGAAACAGGAAAAATATTTGATAATTACCTTTCCCTTTTAAAAACACTCGCCCTTTCATGCAATTTTAATCCAGTAAACCTCGATGAAATCTTAAACTTATTGACAGGCGTTCTCCACGGCTATACAACCTTGCAACTACGATATGCTTTTACCAAACCTGATAAAGTCAGGGCAGACTTATCCGCCGCCCTTGATACCGTACTGGCAGGGCTGCATCAAAAGTATGACCAACATGAAAAGGAACACTTATGATGGCAAATAACATACGTTACTTATATAATACCCAAACAGGCATTGAACTGATTTTCTGCAAAGACTCAACTATATCTTACCCGTTACATAATCACGTTTCCGTACTGACAATCGGTATCATACTGGATGGCTCTCTTGTCCTCACAACGAATAAGGAAACAAGGGTTTATAAACAAAACGAAACATTTACTATATTCCCATATGTGCCGCATAGCATTTCAGCACATGACAGTTATACCCTGCTTAGCCTGTGCATTGATAAGAATGCTGTAAATGACATAGATGTTATCACAATACAAAAACATATTGGATTTCTTCTGATGCAGGCTCTGAATATGAGAAAAATCAATCAATATCAGATATTACAGCTAATAAACTGTCTAGATAAAACCTCGGATTCTTCCAACTGGCAGTTTAAAAACCATACCCCATATATCCACGACTTGAAAAAGCAGTTGGAATTATACCCAGAATGCAAACTTTCTGTCGAGGAAATGGCACAAAACGTTTTTCTAAGCAAATACCACTTTATCAGAAGCTTCAAGGCAGAGGTAGGACTTACGCCGCACCAGTTTCAAATCCAGAACCGCATCCGCAAAGCACAACGCCTAATCCACGAAGCTAATACAATAACCGAAGTAGCTTTGACCACGGGTTTTTGTGACCAAAGCCACTTCATAAAGCAATTTGAAAAATATGTAGGCTTGCCGCCTTTAACTTATAAATCTTCTTCTGGAATTATCCACTAAAATATCTCTATACCCTCTGGGTACTCGTGTCATTCGGCGATGCGAAAGAGATATAACCAGATAGACCAATCAGCAGAGGGCGGGCATAAACTTTGCGAACAGGTAAAGCCCGTCATCTCCTGCAATCACTTCATGCGGTACGCCTATTGGAAATATGGATATTATGCCCGCTTCATAGGACAATTCCACACCGTTATTTACGCACACGCCCATACCAGAAATTACTTCATGCGTTTCCAGTTGTTTCTCATGGATATGGCTGCCAATCTTTTTATTAGGAGCTATCCTCACAAGATGGTAGCTGAATTGTCCGTCTGTCCTTTCGGATGTGATAATGTGTTTCAGTTCCACGCCTTCAAAAGTAGGATGTTTCGACCACGGGATAGCATCAAATATAACTGTGGCATCTGGTAACAGCAGCTTTCCTCCCTCGTTAAATTTTTCAAACAGATTTTTGTAATCCATTTCCAACACTTCCTTTCAAATTTTTTGGCATTCCTCTGCCTGCCTACATCATACCAACAGGCTTATTATTTGAATTGTAAAAAATTGCGGAATACAAAACAGAGCCGATGTATTGTGATTGCAAACTATCTCACAAATTCATCGGCTCTGCGTCTGTGCGTCTGGCTCTTTGATAACTGTTATTTTTAAATTCTTCGCTTCGATCAATGTTTCCTGCTTGCATTTCGGGCAGTACAACGGATAATTTATCAAAATCGTATCTTCCCTAATCCTGTCACGGGTCTTATTAGAACAAATTGGGCAACGCACCCATTCTCTTGCTATCATCAGAACATTACCTCCCTCTGTGTTTCGCTTTTTTCTTTTCCTGCCGCAAAACGAATTGCCGCTCTTTTTCTGCTTCTTTCTGTTCTCTGGACTTCACTTTCCGTTCCAGTTTCCCTTGTTCATGCTGGAGCTTTAAGGCTTGTTGGGCTTTCGTACCAATTCCCCTGTTTTCCAACTGGCTGTTAATTTCCCTCTGCATACGCTTAGGATTGATTTTTCGTTCTTCGATTTTTTCTGCTTTAACTGGCGGACTGAATTTCAACTTATGCCAGTTTTTTAGCAGAAAATCGTACACTTCATAATCTTTTGGCTCTGCACCGAACGTAATTTTGCAAACCTCATATTTGTTACCATCTATACGCTCGAACAATCCTACCCAAAACGGATTCTCAAACAGAATTGTCAAGCTACTTTTCATTGCCATGTTATCAACTCCCCCTAAACTGGCTTTCAAATTTATCAAGCCATTCTAACAGGGATTGGTATAATAAACACTGCTGTTCAAAAATCGCTTTCCCGCCCAATGGAATTTCTGGATAGCTGGCAGAATATTCGTCAATGGAGTTTGCCGAAGCCGTAATGTTATCCCGCAGCTTATTTATCAAATTAAATGCTTTTTCCCTGTCCATTTTGTTTAAGTTTGTAATGACAACATTGAAGTCAAACAACAATGGAACTTTCTGTCCTGCGTAAGCTTCCATAAGCTGCCCGAAATACACCCTTCCTTTATCTGTGATGGAATACACTGCTTTATCAGCGAATTTATCCCCTTTCACAATACTGCTCTCTAAATAACCCTGCTCATTCATTTGAAGCACTTTACGATAAATGGATGGGACGCTAATCTTTGTCCATCTTGAAAGATGATGGTATTCCACATCTTTCTGGATGTCGTATGCACTTTGCGGTTTCTCCATAACAATTCCGAGAATCACCAAATCTATGGATGACATATTCTCACCTCCGTTTTTACTATTATCAATATTACTATTGTCAATAGCAAAAATCAAGAGGTAATCACAATTTTTTAATATTCTGTTTAGTTATATAAATTCTTATGGCAGGAAATTAAACCTCTCATTTCAAGAAATTTCACATCGTTTAAGTAGAACTTTTATCTCTGTACAATAGAAGTACCAAATATTAAATATAGGTGGTGAAATTATGACCAATCATGATTTTGATTTTCTGGAATTAGGGCAGGCAATTCAAAATGCCCGTGAGAAACAGCGGATTACAAGAGAAGAATTAGCCGAAGAACTTGGCATTTCCGCAAGACATTTGCAGTCCATTGAAAAAGAGGGACAGTATCCCAGTTTTCCACTGTTTATCCAGCTTGTGACCATGTTCCACATATCCGTTGACCAGTACATACATCCAGAGACACCGGCAGAAAAATCAACTTTACGCCGGCAGTTGGATGCACTCTTTGACACGTTCGATGATTCGGAGCTGACCATCATAGCAGGGACAGCGCAGGGGATATGTACGGCAAAAGAGCCAGAGGACTAAACCTCTGGTTTTCTCCTGCCACATTTCAATACGCCGGAACACCATACCCATATATAGAATCACTGCCCATGCTGTAACTTCTCCTGGCACAAATATCGCCGCTGTTTCCCTCTATGGTATTCACAACGCCATTCGTCACGCTCTCCACAATCCCCACATGGTCGATTGTCCCGTCATTCCCCCAGTCAAAGAAAATAATGTCCCCTGCTGCCGGGACATAGCTTGCGTCCTGGAACTGCCCACGGGCATGGAACCAGTCCACACCGTCCGAACACAAGGAGAATTTCGGTATCACGCCGCTTTCCAGATAGCCGCACTGCTCTGCACACCACGACACAAAGCAGGCGCACCATTCCACCCTGCTGTCAAACCCGTACCAGCTCCAGTAGGTGTCACCGCTGTTGCCTTCCTGCGTCAAAGCCACCTGCACGATTGCCTGGCTTCCGGTTCCAGTGGGGATTCTGCCGAAAATATAATACTGGAGTACATGGGGGACATACTGCTTATCCCCGTAACTGCCCCAGCCCATCCTCTCCGCCATCCTATCCGAAAACTCTGCGGCATTGGCGGCGGTGTATCCCCCATAGTTGCTTTGCGCCCATGCGATATAGCCATTCCCAAAGTTGTATCCCTGCAACGCCAGCCTGATATGCTCCATGTCCACCGGATTTTCCACCCCTGCGCTTTGCAGGCAGTCTTTCAGTGCCTGTACGCCGCACTCAATAGAATATTCCGGATTGGTGATTCCATTCGGCTCTCTTGGGTATCTGGTATTGTAGCCGCTCTCGGAGCTTTGCATGGGATCGCTGCCCCGCCCGCCGCTCTCCTGCATCATCACCGCCTTAATCAGCTCCACATATTCCTCAATGCCATACTGCTTCGCATAAATGCGGATGACTGGCTCATAGGCTTCCACCTCCGCACTGACCGGGCTTACCGTGCTGGAATTGCCGCCGCCCACCATGCAGAGGATTCCGCCGAACAGAAGGACGATGATTAAGATAAGGACGGCCACCCAGCCCCCTGCAGCAATGGCGGATATGAGTGCTTTTGTCCCGGCTATGATTGCTTTTACTGCGCTTGCTGTGGCTTTTGCCGCTGCCTTCACTGCCTGTTCCGCCGCCCTTGCCGCCTGTCTTGCTGCCCGTGCTGTTTTTTCCGCTGTCTTTACGGACGCTTTCGCCGCTGCTTTTGCGGTCTTTGCCGCCTCCTTTGTGGTTTTTACAGTTTTCTCTGCGGTCTGCTCTGCGGTTTTCACGGATTTTGCGGCAGATTTGATTGTCCCTTTCCCGGTATTCTTCACGGTCTGCCCCGTTTTCCCTGCGGTCTTGACCGTTTTTTCGCCCCGGTCTAGGGTTTTAATCGTCTGCTTGGGAAGTTCCCGGATTTGTGACGTCTGCTGTCTGGCATTTTGCTGTGAGATTCTCTGCTGTGACGCCCTCTGCATGGCTCTCTGCCCTGCGGCTTTCTTCTGCGCCGCCTGTTTTGCCGCCTGCTCCTGCGCCTTTTTTATCATCTGCTCTTTCGGCTGGTAAGGCTCTCCCCTGCCTGACGGTACGGAAGGCCGGGGAGATTGGGAAGGCTCCCCGTGTGTGGTACTTCTCCCCTCACGGACTGCCTCTCTGGTTGCTTTTGTTTCTTTGGAAATCCGGTGTTTTTCCTTTGCCTTATCCACAAGCCTGCCGCCCTGCTTTCTCGCCTGATGTGCGGCTTCATGGGCGGCTCGGTCGGCTCCCCGCTCCGTTTTATCCTCGGCATATTCCGTGGGGGAAGCATACCTCTTTTCCTGCGGCTGTGCTTTTTCCACGGTTTCCTTTGTGCGGACATAGGCACGTTTCACACGTTCCATGCCCGTCACGGTCTTGTCCAGTGCCTTTACATCCTTATGGACTTGGCGTGTCTTAATTTCTTTGCTCATCGCCCGCCCTCCTTTTGGATAAACCTTCCATTACTCCGCAATCTTTTTCGCCACTACCACAAGCCGCCCGTTTGTCCGGGAATACTCGCACGTGGAAAGCGTAATCAATTTGTCCCCGTATTCGGCGGTCACTCCCGTGTCATAGAGGGATAACGCTTTGCACTCATCCACATATGCCTGAAAATCTTCCTCGGTTTCCGCATTGGCGAACAGATAATACTTGAATCCCGTATCGTCGTATACCGTGGTCTTAAATACTGCAATCACTTCATAGTCCGCTGTTTTCGTGAGCGTGTCAAAGTGGATAGTTTTGTGTCCCTCGTAAAATTTCCGGCTCTCATAGCCCATCAATCCGGTAAACATTGTGCCGTTTTTCATGTGGTGTCCGTAAATAATCACGTTGTCGCTGGGTTCAAAGGGATTGCAATGCTCCGCAATATAAGGCACCCCGTATGCGCTGTATTCCTTTTCAAAGCTGCGCTTCAGGTAGAAGTCGGGATTGTCCGGCGTGAACATCACCGGATAGTTGATGTTTGTCCCATCAATGGAAATCCACCCCGCCATATCGTTGTTCTGGTTGAAAAGCTCCTGATATTTGGCAAGCGGGGACTGGTTTTCTCCCTCTGCCATATCCTCCGGCGTTTCTTCGGTTTCCCCGGTTTCTTCCGATTCCTCCGCCTGCTCCACAATCTCCGCCAACTGTGCAAACTCATTGGTTGACCTCCCTGCGCTGGCATAATGGGTGATGACCTGAAACATGGATATACAGAAAAGCAGGGTACAGAGCGCCGCCCCTGCGGTATAGATATAAAATTTTTTCTTCATTCAAAAATCCTCCATAAAGTCCCGGCAAAACGCTTTTCTTTGGCATTTTGCCGGATGTTTTCATAAAAATAACAGGCGTTGCGCCTGCGTGTCACTGGTTACCTTGCCTGTTCTTTGGCTGGCTGTATTTTCTGGCTTTCGTTCCTCCCTCTTTTTATCTGCCTTAGCTCCGCTTTCACCGATGGCTTTTTATCCTCTCCCCGGCAAAACTGCTCCATCCGCTTCTGTGCGTTCCCCGCCGCTTTTTCCATTGCGGCGAATGACCTGCCGAAAGACAGAAATGCTTTCTGGATTTTCGCAAGGACGCCTTTATCCCCTTTCGGCTCTGTCGGCTCTTTGGTACGCCTGCCGATCAACGCCCGCCCCGCATTTTTCGTATGCTGCGCCGCCTTATTCAGCTCGCTGCCGACAATGCCGATTTTTGCCGCATTCCGCTCCATGCTTTCCATGCCGCTGTGCAGGCTTTCTTTTAAGGCAGACAGGGCGGTGGGGATTTTCATGGCGGATACTGCCCTCCGCAATGCGTCCACGCCTTTCTCCTTAAAATCATGCACCGCATTTTTCGCAGAACGGACAAGGTTTGTCTTTACAAGGGCAATCTGGCCGCCAATTTCCTGCACTTTGCCCTCTGCGCTGTCCAGAAGGCGGGCGGCAGTCGCCTTTATCCCCCTGTCCTGAATCTGCTCCAACTGCCCCCGCACCTCTTTTAATTCTTTCATTACCTGCCCGAACTGGCTTTCCATGCCTTCCAGATAATTGACAAGGGTTTCCACTTCCTGACGCTCTTTTTTCAGCCCGTTCCCTTCCAGAACCTGAAACAGCTCCCGGATTTCCGGCTGTTCCCTTAACGCAACCGCCGCTTCCATGCTTAACGCCCTCCTCTCTCTGCACTGTCTGCCCTTGTCTTAACTGCGGGTAAGTCCCTGCAATATTCGGGATACCGCATTTTTATGGCTTCGTAAAAATAGGGCGCATAGCCGCAGTCAAAGATTTCATAGGGCGTTGACATCCGCTCGTCCCCCTGCTCCGCATAACCGTTCCAGAGGTTGAAAGCAAGACGGGTAAGCCGCACCGTCCCTCCCGTCTGCCACCCCTCATGCAGTCCCTCCGGCCTGATGCAGTCCTGCTTAAAGTCAAACATCCTGCCCACGTTGTTCCTGGCCGTGTCGGAAATACCCACGCAGTAGAAAAAGGCACGGTGATAGCAGTCCGTATTGCCGCATTTATGCAGCATGGTGAAAAAGAAATTTTCATGCTCTTTTGAAGCAAACCTGATTTCTGACATTCTAATCCCTCCATAGAAAAAGGCGGCTCTCCAACAGATATTCCACTGTTTAAAAGCCGCCTGAATATTTTTATCTGTCCCGGTTATGAATTTTTACCTGCTCCGGTTTGCACTGTCCTCGCCCGGTTTTGTTGTCATCAGTCTGTAAAGGCGGGTATTCTTCGGGAATTTATTGGTAAACGGCACAAGGGAACTTCCATATTTAATCAAGCCGCACCCTGCGTCCGCATTGGTGATATAGCTCATCTGCTCGTTTGAGATATTCAGCAAATCCGCAAGTTTCTGTCTGTCGGACGCCGCCTGGTTCAGCATAACGATATACTCGCTGTTGGATAACATCGTGCTGGCAAGGACAGAATCTAACAGGTACTCCACGTTCTGCGTAATGGCGTTGGGGAACGCATTTCTTTTCCGGAACCGCCTCCATGCAGAATTGAAAAAGGCTCCTGAATACTCGTTTTCAAACACCACATGAAACTCGTCCAGAAAGATATGGGTACGTTTCCCCTTTTTCCAGTTTTCCGTGACACGGTTTAACATGGCGTCCGTAATAACCAAAAGCCCCATTGTTTTCAGCTGTTTCCCTAAGTCCATGATGTCATAGACAATCATGCGGTTATTTATATCCACGTTGCTCTCATGGGCAAATGCGTCAAGACTTCCGCTGGTGAAAAGCTCCAACGCCAGCGCAAGGTCTTTCGCCTCCCGCTCCGGCTGCTCCAGCATTTTCTCCCGGAGCCTGCACAAAGTCGGCACGTTGCCGCCTGCCTGATAATCTTCGTAAACTGCGGCGGTACAGCGGTCAATAATGGATTTCTCCTTTGCGCTGACACCTTTTTTGTCAAGCTGTTCAAACAGGGACAGCACAAACTCGGACTTGTCAATGACCGGGTTCCCGCCATCGCCATACCCCTCCACCATGTCCATCGCATTGATGTGGTCACGGCTCCCCGCCGCAATACGGATGACTTCGCCGCCCATCGCTTCAATCAGGGAGCCGTACTCTCGTTCGGGATCGCATATGAGAATATCGTCCCCGGTGGCAAGGGCAAGGAACACAATCAGCATTTTTGCGCTGAAGGATTTGCCGCTCCCCGGCACTCCTAACAGGAAGGAATTAGGATTCAGCAGCTTCGCTTTGTTGCACATGATAAGGTTATGGGAGATTGCGTTCTCCCCGCAGTAAATGCCGCCCTCGTCCATGATTTCCTGCACCCGGAAGGGCATCAGCACCGCAAGGCTCTCCGTGGTAAGTGTCCGAAGCGCATTGATTTTCCGGTGTCCGATGGGCAGGGCGGTATTCAGGCCGTCCATCTGCTGGTATTTCAGGGTGGAAAACTGGCATAAATGCTTTCTTGCCACGGTCAATATCGTATCCGTGTCTGCGTCAAGCTGCTCTTTTGTGTCGGCGGTATGCACCAGCGTCAAGACTGCAAACATCATCCGCTGGTCACGGGTGGTTAAATCGTCCAGAAACTCCTTGCTCTCCTTCCTCTGCTGCTCCATGTCATAGGGGACGACTGCGGAGAAATTGTTGTTGGCATTTTGTTTCCTCTGCCAGTTGGTGATGTTGGTTTCCACGCCCAAAAGACGGTTTTCCACCTCCCGTACCGCTTCATCCGTGGGGATAGGGATTACGTCAATGCTCATCATCAGGTTGCGGCTCAAATCCGTAAGCTCCGCAATCATGTTGTCTTTGATATAGGACGCATACTCTCTGAGGAAAAGCACACGCCCGTAACGGTTCCCCATGCGGAAATGGTCTTTTTCAAACTCAAGGCTGTCCGGACAGATAAAGTCCTTAAAGCTATGCCCTTTTTTCATGGTTTCCGGCAAATCAAACCGGAAGCTGGTTTCCTCCCCGGTACGGTAGAAGTCATGCAACGCCCGCAGTTTATCCGTTGCGTCCATCTCCACGCATTTGGAGCCTAACCGTGAAAAATGGCTGATTAAATCCGTGCCGATACGGGCAAAATACGTCCTCGCCTCCTCGATGGATTTTTTATAGACGGATACCGTCACATACTTTTCCTGCACAATGCTGTTGGCTCCCGTGGCTTTCTCTAAGAGCATGGCATTGTACTCTTTCCGGTATAAATCAAGGCCGTCCTCCTGCATGGGAATTAAGATTGCCTTCTCAAAATCCTGCTTGTTCAGGCGGCGGTTGTTGATGGTGATTTTCGTGGTTGCGCCGCTGTCAAAGGAATTAAGAAGCTCGCTGTACTCAAGGAACATGGCTTCCTTGTCCTCCCGGCTCGCCACCGCATAGTTGATGTCCACAAATTTATAGGTTCTGGCAAATTTGTTCCGCCCGATCTGGAATATCCCGTCCGGCCATATTACCTGGATGGGGATTGCCTGCTGGACGCCTTTGGGGATGACAAATTTCTCCTTGTCCTGCTTGAAAATATTGCTCAATGTCTTAATCATTCCGTTTCCGCTCCTCCCTTTCATGGTTCTCAATGCACGGCTTCACTGCTTCGTAATAGATGTTTTCCGGGTTAAACAGCAGGCGTTTCGGGATAAGGAACTCCGATTTTATCCACGCCCACAAAAACTGCTCTGCGTTCATCCCGTGGTAGCGGATAAAGCCTAACGCCGCAAAGGGAGCCGCCCCCAAAACGCACATCCAGCTCACGGTTTCCGTCCCCACATAAGGACTGAGCAAAAAATAAAGCCCGACGGCAACGCCGCAGGCTAAGACAGAAAAAATGAACTGCCGCATGGACAGCCCGAAAAACATGGATTCCGTGTAATTACGGATTTCCCGGTTTATTTTTACTTCCAAATTTCTCGCCTCCTATCGTTCCATCCCGCACGTCCGTTTCGGCGGTTTCCTTTGGGGCAGGTAGGGTATAAATTCCTCCTCCCCCGTGATAATACTGAACTCCGCCCGCAGGATGGGGTGTGTTTCCAGTTTCTGATACTCCCGGATCAACTCAAGCGCACTTTCCCTTGTGGCAGTGCTTGCCTGCTGTGTCCCGTCTTTAAAAATATAACACCGTTTCATTCTGTTCCCCCTTATAATCCCATCATCTCACGCACAACCCGGTCTGCCATCTTCACTGCCCCTACAAGCACGAGCATATTGAAAATCAGCTCCCCGATATAGCTCCACACCATTGTGACTGCCGCCGCATCCGGATCGACTGCGGGCGGGGACGCCGCAAACAGCGAAAATATGATGCAGGCAAGCACGATAATCGCCCCTTCTAAGCACACCGCCGCATAGGACTTGATAAAACTTTTCCCTACGTTCTGTGACGGCTCCCCGGCAAAAGTCGATAAGGGAATGGGCGCAATCGCTGTGTAAAGGTACAGACGGAAAAACCGCCCGTACACGCTCATTATCATAATAAAGCTCAACACCGTGATAAACAGCCCGCCGATTAACGTCACCGCCCACAAGGGGATACTCTCGAAAAAGCCGCAGTCCTCCACCGCCTCCACAATCTCATTTGGCAATACGGTCTGCTGTGCGGCTCCAAAGCCTGCGGTTCGCATAATCGTGCTGACTATCCCCTGCACGATATTGAATAACGCCATCATCAGCTCCAGCCCGTGGGATATGACGCCTTTTGCTATGGCAAAGCGGACAAACAGCTTTAATGCGTGTTCCGGCTTTTTCACTTCCACAAAGCTGCCGCACGTCTTTACCACGCCGACAACAAAGAACAGCACCAAAAGGGCATAGGCTACCGCCTGCAACGCCCCGTGGATGTTCACAATCGCACTCCAGATTCCCCCTCCCTTAAACTGTTCCGGGGACTGCGTGAGAAGCTGCCATATCTCCGCCAGTTTCTCATTCCATGTTTCCAGTGCATTGACTAAGTTCTGCACTACCCAGTTATCTGAATCCACTCATTTCACCTCGCTTCTGGATTTTGCAGAGGGGCCTGCCAAAGCCTGCCCCTCTGCCATTGCTCTTTTTACATGGTTTCCCGGCAGCCTCCATCAGCCAGTGATAAGGGTTAAGATTTCCTTTGCAAAGGTAATGATGACGCCGCCCGCAAGGGTTAAGAACCCGTTGGAACGCTGGCTCGGATCGTGGGACTGCAAGGACAATCCCACCTGCACAATGCCCCAGCCCAACAGAATCAATCCGACTGCACGGATTAAGCCGAAAATAAAATCAGACAGGTTGTTGATGACCGTAAGCGGATCACCCGCCGCATACACCGTCGTTGCCCCGGCTGTCATCATAAGCACCAGTGCGGCATACACTGCCATCGCCCTTTTTGTCTTTCTGCCCATCGGCTGTCTGCTGGTTTCCTTGCTGTTCTCGTTTTTCTTCATCATTGTTCTGTTTCCTCCTTGTTTTGAGATTGGTTTTTAATCAGTTGCGCCCCGGCGTAACTGGCGTCGATTTCACCGCTTGCGTTCCTCTGTGAAATCGTGCGCCTCTGCCAGAGGCTTGTTTCAGTGGCTTTCCGCCGCTGAAACAACAGCTTCTAAATCCTCCTCGGATAAAAGCTCATAGGAATCGGTTCCCGCCTGCTCCTGCGACACTTCGCCCTCCAGACTGTCCCCCAATGCAATGCTGCCCACCGCCTGCGTCACTTCCCCGTGGCGGTAGGACTTCCCTTTCCCGTCCGTGGACAGTGCCACGTTGGGGTGTTTTAAAATATCGAATTTTTCATCCATCACCGGGCGTTCCCCACGGATAAAAAGAAGCGCATAGCGGTTGTCCAGCATACGCACTTCATCCGGCGTCAAAAGCTCACGCCCCGATATTTGGTAGTTTGTGGAATAGTTGCCCGAATGCCCGGTTGACTTCCCGTAGGTGTTCATATCAATGGTGGCTTTCCCCAGCAGCTCGCTGACATACTTATGGGTTCCCTGCTCGTTGCCGCCCAGATATAAAAACTGGTCGCAGTTGCCCACAATGCTTTCCCACTGCTTCTCAAACAGCGCCTTTAGCTGCGCCATGTTTTGCAGGATGATGGACACGCTGACTTCCCTCGACCGCATGACGGACAGGATTTTGTCAAAGTCATCCGGCAAACTGACGTTCGCAAATTCATCCATCAAAAAATGCACATGGACGGGGAGCCTGCCGCCGTGCTTATGGTCGGCAAGGTAAAATAGCTGCTGGAATAGCTGCGTGTATAGGATGGATACCAGAAAGTTGTAGCTGGTATCGTTGTCGGGTATCAGCGCAAACAACGCCACTTTCTTCTCCCCCAGTGATGACAGGTCTAAATCGTCTGTGGCTGTCAAAGCCGCAAGGCTGGAAAGATTGAATTTCTCCAACCTCGCCGCAAGCGTAATCTGGATGGATTTCAGCGTTTTCGCACTTCCTGAATGGTAGTCCTTATAATATTTCACTGCGATATGCTCCGGCTCCCGCATTTCCAAACGCTCAAATAATTCGTCAAGCGGGGACTGGTATTCATCGTTGTCCTCCCGGACTTCCCCTGCCCGTAACAGCTCCATCACCATCGGGAAATTCTGCTCGTCTTTTGGTGCCTCGTACCTTAAATAAAATATCAGTGCTAAGAGTAACATGGACGCCGCTGTGTCCCAAAAAGGATCGTTTGACTGGCTCCCTTTCGGGGTGGTTGCCTTAAAAAGATTCGTCACAAGCCGCTGCACGTCGTTGTCATCCTTTAAATACATAAACGGATTATAACAATGGCTCTTTTCCATGTTGATTAAGTCAAGCACACGCACTTCATACCCTTTTCCCTCCAGAAGATGCCCGGTGTCCCGCAGGTTCTCTCCCTTAGGATCAAGCACGACAAATGACGTGTTCGCCTGCATAAGATTCGGCTTCGCATAAAACCTTGTCTTTCCGGCTCCGCTCCCGCCCACCACAATGGTGAGCAGGTTGCGGCGGTGCTTCCGGCTGTCATAGCTGATACGCACGTTGGACGTCATAATCTTGTTGGCTCCAAAATCTTTCTCGCTGTACTTCTGGTTGACCGCCCGTGCGTTGCCCCATGCGGCAGAACCGTGTTCCTCGCCCCTCCGGTAGTTCCTCCGTGTGGATACATAAATGCCAATCCCCATCCCGTATATCAGCAGGAAAATGAGGACAGCTCTGAAGCTGTCCCCACATAAGCGGATAGAAAACGGATGGTTCATAGCGTCCGGGAATCCCCGTATAATTTCAGGCAGCCCTCCCGCAAGATACGGTGCTGTCAAAAGGGCAAGCCAGACTACGGGAAGGATGCCGAAAAGAGCAAATATCCACGCCGCCTGCTTCTCACCGCTCCTCATGGCATTTCCGCCCCCTTTTCTCTTTCTCCGGCGGCTCCTCAATCAGCTCGATGACTTTCAGAAGCACATCGTCCACTGCGTCTGTCGGCCTGCCCTCCTTTATCATCTGGTTGCGCTCGTCTTTCAGGGCATGGAAGATTACACCGTACTCGTATTTGTCCAGCTCAAGGGTTTTCTTTTCCCCGCTCAAGTTCACCACCTCCGTCTACCTTTCCTGTTCTCTGTTCTTTACCTTATAATCCCGGATTGGCATTTCCCCGTATGCGTCAAGCAGGCGGTCAACTTTCTCCGATTCCGCATAGGTGGTTCCACGGTACAGCGGGTACGTCACGCCCTCCACGCATACCTTGCCGCCTGTCGGCTCCAGGTCAATGCCGCACAGATTTTCTTCTGGAAAAATATTGAAATTATATCCTGCCTTCACTGCCCTCATCTTGCGTCCTCCCGGTTATGCTGCGCCTGCGGCTGCTGTCTCTGGTTCTGGCTCCGGTTCGGTTCCAGCACTTTCGCCATGCGGGAAGATATATCGCCCGCTGCGTCACGGACTTTAGACAGCTCCCCACGGACTTCCTGCGGCTCCATGCCCTCGAAAAATTCCGGCGCATGGGTGAAATCAAACCCCTGCGTGTCCACGCCATATTTTTTGCAGAGCAGGTAGGATGCACAATAGGCGTGGAAAGCGTCCTCGTTGCGGTCGTAATTCTTATCCCCGTCCGCAAACCCGGCAAGGGCAAGCTCCGGCGTCACGCTCCGGAAGATTTCCTGTGCGCTCATGCCTTTTCGCACATAAATGCAGCTTTCCTCCGGCTCAAACAATGCCCCTTTGTCCTCCGGCATCTGATCCGGCTCCGCCGCAACAATGGCAACGGGTGGGTTGTTCACCACTGCCCGCACAAGCTGTGCGTCCGTGATTTCCGGCTGCGCCTGCTGTAACCTGTCCCTTGCGTTGGTCTGTGAAATGTCATACACCTTTTTCGCATTGTAATAGGTTCCGGTGCTTCCGTCCTCACGCTCATACTCCTTCCCCGGCTCCATAATCAGGATGGGGTTGTTCCGCTCCTGCCTTTTCACATAGGCTCCCTGATCCCGCCAGTAGCCATAATCGCCAATCTTCTGCGCCTCCGGCTTCTGCGCCATAATCAGCAGGGCATTGTTGGCGGTGTAGCGGTCAAAGCGGCTCTGCACGTCAAGGTACTGCTGAAACGCCTGCCCGTCCGTGGCCACCGCCGCCGTCATCTGCTCCGACATTTCATAACAGCGGCTCCGGTTGTTCCTGCTCTCTGCGATAAATGCCGCCACCCGGTCATCCTGCGGCACGGCGGATACATTCAGTAAAGAATCAAGGCTGAAATTGTTGTCCATACATCTTACCTCTCTTTCGATTTTTTCGGTTTTGTTTTTGTCTGCGGCTGTCTATGCTGCAATGGCTTCTGGTTTTTCGCTTTGGTGTCCTTTGCAGGCTCGCTCCGGCTCCCTGCCTCCGCTTCTTTCTTCCTCCCTGCCTGAATCTCTTTCAGCTCCTCCCGCACGGACGGTTTCTCCGGCGTGGCTGGCTGGTACAGCTTAGAAGTACCCTCGGCGGTTGTCCTTTGCTTCTTTAAGGTAGGCTCGGACTGACGGGATTTCGCAGTCTTGCCCAAAGAGGGGTTTTTCTGCTGCCCCTCCTCTTTCTGCGTGGGGCTGCCTAAAAGCTCGTCTACCAGCAAATCTTCCTGTGACTTCCCCGGCCTGTCCTTCTCCGGCTCTGGCTGTGCCTGCGGTTTTCCCGGTGACAGTTTCTCCGGTGACGCTTTCTCTTTTGGCGGTTCCTTCGTTTTCTCCTTTCCGGGAGCCGCCTTTTTCTCCTTCGCATTGCTTTTTTCTTCCCTCGACTTCTGGATTTCCGTCTTAATCTGTGCCGCCTCTGTGACGGACGCAAACTTGAAGCGTTCCACGATACGGTTGATGCGGGGCGCATCTTCCTCCTTCACCATAATGTCCACCATCCCGTCGCTGCTCCCTTTGGGATCACGGACGGCGCAGTAGAGGATTCCGTACCGCTTCGCCTCCTGCACGAATTTCTTCAGGTCGCTTTCCTTTACGGAAAATACGGTGAGCGGTTTCCCGGAGCGCACTAAGGTTTCCAGCCTTATCCTGCCTCTGGTCTTTTTCTGCTCCTTTAGGATGGCGTATAAAAGCACTGCAAGCTGCTTTGCCCCCTCGCCGGAGATTTTTAAGGCCGCTTCCCCCACTTCCATCGACATACGCACCACCTGGTCAGCGGCTTCGCCTGATGTGTTCATGGATTGTTCCCTCCTTTTCCGTGTGGGCGTTCTTTTCCTCCACACTATTTTCCTGCCGCACGGTTTCTAATTTTTCTTTCATTGCGCCGGAACGTGCGGCTATCCCGTCGCAGAGTCCCACCTCCTTTCGCAGTTCCCCGATCTGCTTTGAAAGACCGGAGATTTCTGTTTTTACCTCTGACAGCTTTTCGCCGTCTTTGATGCTGCGGCTCTGATACCGCAGGTGTTTCCTTTTGTCCGCAAGCTCCGCCATCTTCCCCTGCAACTCTTCTTTCAATGAAAAAAGCTGCTCCGTGGTATCTATGCGATAATGGCAGAGCAGCCTTGTTTCCTTTGAAATTTTATCCAGTTTTATCAAGTCCTCCCGGAACATCATGTGTACCTGCTTCGGGCTTACGGGCGGGCGGTTCTTCGGCAGGATTCCCAACAGGTAACAGTAATGCAGGTATAAGCCACGGAGTCCGCCGATTTTCCTTGCCTTTTGTATATTCCCATGCACTTTTATGACATAGGTTTTCTTTTCCGGCAATGGGGCGGGAGTTGTCTGCTTTTTTACCGTCTGCGTGAGTATCCGCCTGCGGATGGATTCTAAGGTGTATTCCTCCCCTAAATTCCTCGCCAGCTTCATCCCCCGCTCCCTGCCCTCCGCCCGTACCGTGACGTCTTTCCCGAATTTGATGGAATAGCCTTTCTCTTTCAGGTAATGGAAAAACTGCTTTTCCGTCCTCGCCTTTGCAATGGCTTCGTCCACGTCCGCCTTTATCATCCCCAAATAGGTCGGCCTGCCCTCCTGCTCCGCCCGCCACTCCCCATAATGCTTTGTTTTCTGTTTTGGGTTCTCTATGACGGACAATCCGTATTCCCGGCATAACCTGTCGGAAGCGTTACGCATATCCCGGTAGTCCTGCTTGCTGCGGTGATACCTAAGGCCGTCCGCAAAGGAAACAGAGTTCACCACAAAATGGTTATGCAGGTGGTGCGCCTTATCTAAGTGGGTTGCCACTATTACCTGAAAGCGGCTCCCCCACAATTCCTCCGCCAGCTTCACGCCAATCTCATGCGCCATCGCCGGGGTGCATTCCCCCGGCGCAAAGGACTGGTAGCCGTGGAACGCCATAATGCCCTCGTCCTTCCCGTACCTCTTTTTGACCGCCATCATTTCTGACCGGGCGGTGGTCGGGGCGCAGTTGACGCCGGACACATACTGCTCCATGACCTTCTCGTTTTCATCATCTATGACATCCTCCGCTGCCTCTGGTTTCCCCCTCTGTCTGGTCTTTTCCGCATTGACCGCATAGGCGATGACGTCGGACAGCCCCTGCGTTTCCTTTTCCTCCATGCCGGACAGCTCCGGCAGCTTTGCGATTTCAGGACTTCTCGTCTTATCCGGGTTCTGCACATAGATGACGACTTTCCCCAGCCACCCTTTGACGCTCCAGATGGATGTGGTCGCCATTACTCCGCCTTTTCCGGCAGGACTACCGCCTCGGTAATCAGCCTGACCGCTTCGTCAAACTTCCTCATGTCGCTGTCATACCGCTGCACGTCAATCACGTTCAGCGTGTGCGCCTTCTGTGCGATCTGGTTTAAGTTGTTCCCAATCTTATGCAGCTCCCGCATCATGGAATAATAGTCGGGCGGCGGAGCCTCCCTCGGCGTCTTTCCCGTGATTGCCTGACGCACATAGGCTTCCTGGCTGATTCCGCTTTTCTTTACCCTTTCCCTGAATGCGTCCGCTTCTTCTTTATTCAGGCGGAACAGAAACGGGACGTCCCTCTTTCTCATCTGCCTACCTCCGTATCTCTCCCGTGCAGGCGGTTAATCTGCAACAGGCACATCATCACCACGCCCACAATGCCGCCTACAAAAGTTCCACTCAAAAATGCCAACATACTGCTCCACTCACCTTTCCGTCATGGTGCGCTGTCACCATGCAACTTGTCATATCTGGCGGAACCTCCCGGCTCCGCTAAAAAGGGGTATTAGGGGATTTTCCCCTAACAAGCTGCCTTCGGGTTGCCGCATGGCAATCCAAAGGCGTTGCTTGCTGGTATTGTGTATCACCCCTGCGGCTGCGTACCGCCTTTTGGCGTCGGCTTTACCACCTTCCGAAAACAGAGGTTTCCTGATACGATATTTGGCATAAATCTCACTCCCTTCTCTGCCCATGACTGGATACTTCTATAGATTTTTTCACATATCCGGGCATAAAAATAACCGGGTGATTTCCATTCCTGAAAACCATCCGGCTATGTAATATTCATATTTCTATGGTGACTTACATTCTTAATCTTTTATTACCCAACTCCGTATCATCGAATAATTCATACGAACAAGTAACAAAATTCATTTGACGAATCTCTACACTTGGATTATATACATCCCTCCAATATTTAATCCAATGCAAAAGATTATTATCAAATCTTGCACCCAAAAAAATAATCTTAATCACATTAGAATCTATATTTAAAAATTTATCACCTTGGCTTATAAAACGCCACTCCTTCTCATATGACCACGATGTTTCTTTATGTGCAGCTAATTTAGTATAATTATATAAATCTGTATGCGATACTTTTATAGGACTATCAACATATCTCACCTTTTCCAAAGTAATTGAATCTGTATTTACCCAATCCGAAAAATCAAATGCAATACAAATTCCTGTATGGGATGCTGCATAGTGCGCCCACATTAAGGAAGATCTCTGTGTCTCTGATAATGAAAAAACCCTTGTTACATTTTTCCTATTTCTTTCTTCAAGCATGTTTCCATACTCTTTCAGCGGATTATTGATTTGTATTTCTGCAATGGATTCATTGGGATCATTTAATGATTTTAGTTCTGGTAAATATAGTCTTTGATTAACAAATATGTCTTGTGTATTTATAAATCCTTCTCCAGATATATCCCTATACTTATATAAAAGCATTCTCTTACCTCGCTCTTTTTATTAAATATTTGAAACATTTTTATTGTTCAACTGGATATGTATGCACTTTTGGTTCAATACTTTGATGAGTACCATTAATATGCACAACAATACAATCCTTTTGAAAATAATGCGCTTTATGATCGGTATCCCAATAATCAATTTCAATATTGATTACAATTTCCACCATTTTTTGAGTATCAATAAGAAAATAAAAGTTTACGTTTTCCTCTTTTGCAATCA
This sequence comes from Clostridia bacterium, assembly GCA_910574835.1. Lineage (GTDB taxonomy): Bacteria > Bacillota > Clostridia > Lachnospirales > Lachnospiraceae > Laedolimicola. The sequence continues at coordinate 178,936 of CAJTDE010000004.1, forward strand.
CTATTTTTGCAGGGAAACCGTTAATAACAATGTTTACATCTATGGCACTGCCCAATCCAATATTTCTTATTATATATTGCAAATATACAAATCCAGCATCTGATTGCCTTACTCCAATTAAATGTTTATCTGACTCGGTAAAATTATAACGTATTTTTCTGACTGAATTTCCCTCAATCTCAACTATCCTATCATTTTCCTCAGTTTTTGCATTTTGGTTAAAATATTTATGGCGTGTATCTAAATATGGCTTAATAAATAACTTTCTTTGCTCTAATGCGGCATCTTTTTCTGCCTGTTTTTGATTTTCCAATTTTCTATTGTTATCTAGTATCGTAATAAATACTGCGGCTAAAGTAGCAATTCCACCTAAGTAACTACCCAAAAACCCCGCCCATACTTCGTTTGAAATATTGCTCGGAATATTATTTCCAAAAATAAATTTATCTATAAAAGCTGGAATTAAAATAATAAATATTGCTACTCCCGCACATTTTAGCAACTTTTTCATAAACTATTTCAACCTCTCTTTCACAAAATTCCTAGCAGAAATAACATTTTTTCATCTTTTGGGGGTAAACATTTTAATAATACTTGTATTATTAATCTTAACTTATATGTCAGCATACCACACATTTCTATTTTTTTCTACTTATACAAATTATCCTTACTTGCAAAACTACTTATTTTTCATCTTTTCAACATCTCAAAAAAATTATTTTAATTTCATTCTTGAAAATAAATATGCTATGCAACACTCAGATTTCCTCTAACATCCGCAACAGTTTAAAGATATGGCTGCATCCCAAAAGGTACATTTGTATGCTTTCTGCCCTTGCCTTATCATACTCCAACGTGAAAAATCTGGACAGTGCCTTTGTTTCCCCTGCAGTCAGCTCCATAGGTTCCTCCACACCCCCGTCATCTGTCAGCCTTGAAATAAAATCGTGTTTATCAAGTATCCTGTAACGCTCTTCTGTAATCTTGCTGTAAGATACGGAGCTTCTCAACGCCTCCTCGCACAATATGTCTATCTCCTCTATGATGTCGCTGAACCATTTGGGCAGGTTGTAAATGTCGATGTTCCTTATGTCCATAGCTATGGCTCCTTTCTGTTTTTCTAGAGAAATATAGCAGAAAGCCAACGGAGAATCCACCGTGTGATTTTTCATCTCGCACATTTGATTTATGCTTTTCTCCGTTATGTAGCACGGCATCGGTTCCCCGATACCGCAAAAACACGACTTACGTCTCTATATCTATCGCTTTCGCAAGGAAGGAAACATCCGTCACGTCCCGGTTGGAAAAATCTAAGATATTGGTTTCGCTGTATATCTTTTCCACCATCTTTGCGGCGGTTTCCGCACTCTCCGCTGAGATTTTCACCCTCTTTTCCGAGATGGCAACCAGCGTCATTTCATACTGCCTCATGGCAAACGCCTCCTTTCCTACCGCCCTATTCCTTTGTCCCGGACGCACTCTCTCGCCTTAAAATCAGCCCCCACAAAATGGTCTGCGTCCAAAATATACTGGCTTCTGTTCCAGTTATCCTCTGCCATCTGCTCCGCTTCCGCAAGGCTCTCCGCCTCAATGGGTACAGTCATTTGCAGGGTTTCCGTTATTGTTACGTCATACGTTTTCATCTCTCATGGCTCCTTCCGTTATTCTTTTTTGCCCGCTCCGTTATCCCGATTCCTAACCGGATACAGAGAAAATCGTTGCAGTCCTTGCCCTTTGGCGGCGGCTTATCCCGTGTCCGGTACTGTTTCGGAAGCACGGTCTTGATCGCCTCTGAGGCCAGCCTGCCTGCCCGGTCATTGTCAAGGTGCAGCTCCACTTCCTCAACCTCCGGGTAGTCTTTTAAAAACCGTGTGAGCGCTGCCGGAACCTTGCTGCGCCCGATTTCCTTTGCTGGCTGGTACACGCCCGCAAGGGATAAAAGATGTTCCTCCCTCCAGTCCTGACCGTCCATTTTTTGCAGGGTGGCATAGGACAGCAGGTCAATGGCGGATTCAAACAGGTGGACTTTTATGCTGTTTCCCTCTGCCGGGATAGAAAAGGAATAGTTTTTGTCGCTCCCGTTTGCGTCCCCGATGAAGTTCGTCCCGATTCCACGCAGGGCGGCATACCGGGGTTTCCCTCCCTTGTCCATGCCCACAAATACAGCGTTGTGGTAGTTCTCGCTCTCAAAAACCATTCCCTTTTGCAGACAGAATCCAATGATGTCCGTGTCAATCCCACGCCTGTTTAGATAGGAAACAACCTGCGTCTGGTAGCGGTTGGGTTTGGGTAAGAGCAGTTTCTTTTCTGTTATCTTTTCGGCTGGTAGGGAAACAGGCGGCGCAACCGCCGCCTGCCCTGCAATCGTCTGTACCGCCTCCATAAAGGTATAGTCCCTAACTTTTATCAGGTAATCAACCGCTGACCTGCCCCCGATTCCACGGCTCCACCACATCCATTTCCCGTTGGAGATTTTTAAGCTGTCATGGCTTTTCGTGGTGTAGGTGTTGCCCGAAAAATGCACAAGCTCATAAGGCTCATAGTTTTTCAGGTACGTCAACAAGTCCATCCGCTTTGCCTCCTGCACGACTTCCGGTGCGATATATGGCATAAATCTCAGCTCCTTTCCTGCCCGTGATTGGATATTTGCAAATGAATTTAAGAATATCCGGGCATAAAAATAGCCGATTGATTCTCGTTTTTGAAAACCAATCGGCTATGTAACATATAAACTATTTAACACAATAACAATCTGAACGCTGTCAAAATGTAACCTTCTTATATCTATCAGAATGGTTTTTATTTTTCTCATTCAAAAATTCTTAGCATACATCACTGATTATGTTTAATACCACCATAGAATTATTTGAATCAGAACACAAACGTTCTCGTTCCCTGCGTCCCATATATAAAAAATCCATGACGTCATTGAATTCTTGAACCTCTGGTGTACTTCCTTGAACCCTCCCTGCTTGTCTATAATATGGTAATGCACTTTCAAAATCCGAATATGTCAAACCGTTGCTGCGAATTGTTGCTCCTACTTGATCTATTTTATCCTTGCATAATTGGTACATATTTGGCGGTGCCATATATTTTAATATCTCTGCCAAATTGGGATCTTGTTGAACGATTTCACTATTAAACTCCTCAGAATATGCATTCATTTGAAGCAACGATTCTTTGTTATCTTCAATCCATTTAGTTGCCGTTTCAGCATCGCAAGCCTTTAATGTTGCTAGTACCAGCTTATCAATAATAAAGATATTATCGGGATATTTCTTGTATAAGAATACTAAAACCTTATATCGTATTATTGGGGGTAAAATTGAAAATGAAAACATAACACTTTCGTTTGTACCAAATTTGTATTTCTCAAAATAACTAATGAGAAGATACGACAAAAGGTCAAATAATCCATCTATTGCTATGTTAAACTCTTCAAGCGTAACCTCCCCACGATATTTAGTATGTGTAGTTTTATTACCTTTCTTTTTTAATTTATTAACTGATTTTTCTACTACTTTGTAGTTTGGCAACATTCGTATACTTTTCCTTATATCTTCATCTCCTAAAGTTATTTCTTTTTGTGGAACAATATCTAAGATTTTGCGGACAATTATCTCAGCATATTGCCTTAATGTAGAGATTTTCCCCCTATAAGATGTCGATGTGTAAAATATATCTCCAATAAGATCAGATGCCAATGTTTGGTATTCATCATTATTGAAATGAACCATCTTAAATTTCCTCCTCTCTTTGTAAATTTGTCGCTATAAATTCAAATTTTATACATTAGTATATCACATATTCTTGAATGTTTCTACAATGACAAAAGCCAACTGATTCTCTTTTATAAAAATCAATTGACTATGCAAATTAGAATACCATCATCAAATACTACCTAAAAACTATCTGTTAAACCCTTCCTATTTTCTTCAAATAAGCATACCCGTCCGTATGTCCCCGGAAGTAAATCTGCTTTCTCTCAATGTTATCTTTTTTCAGACTAAGCCTGAAATACTCCACCAGTACCCTATGTTCTTCTGCTGTCAAAGAAATCTCTCCCTCCCCCTCCGTCACATTCAGAATGAACGGATAGTCCCTTTCCATATCCCCGATCTGCCTGCAAAGTGCCAGATAGCTGTCATCCTGCTTTCGCAAATCTACGATTATATCGTTGTCTATCTCCATAAATCCATGTTCCATACGCTTGACTAAATCATTATATTCCTCTGTTGCTGCGCTCATTTCAATTACCCTTTCGTTTTTATTATAATATACCCATTTTTCACCGCAACAACAAATATGCGAACCGCCCTTCGTTTTGCCCGTCCGCTATGTAAACGGTACTGGTTGCCCAATACCGCTTTTTTCACCGTTCCCGGTCTTTACTTCCTTTCTCCGGCTCCGTTTCTTCTTCCTCCGGCTCAACGTCCAGCACGATATTTTCTTTCTTGTCCATATCAAGCAGGGCATTTAATTCCCCCAGCCGGGCGGTCTTTTCCGCTAATTCCTGCTCTTTGGGGAACTCTTTGACCGCCTCTATCTTTGCATTTTCAAGCTGCGCTTTTAGGGTTTCCAGATGTTCCTCACACCGGGAGAGGTTATCGCCAAACTTCTCTATCTCATTGTCCAGACGGGTAATGTTCCCGTGGATGTCCGTCCCCAGCGTCACATGGTACGCCCGTTTCCCTTGCAGGGTGATGACAAAATCCTTGCTGAAGGTGCTGTAAGAAAGCTCCATCGCAAGCCCACGGTAGACTCCCAGCGGAACCGGATCGGGGGAAGTCATGGCTTTGCAGGCCGCAATAATCGCCTGCCCCGCCTCCTTTTTCTCCCCATAGGTCACGCCGTTTATCTGCATAGGTGGGAACGTGTCCCGGTCTGGCGGCGTGTGCGCCTTCACCTGCTCGATGTCCTGCTGGTACTCCACAATCCACTGGCTCTGCCTTTTTATCTCCATAGGATAGTATTTTGTCACCTTATCCTCCATTTCGTAACGCTGGCTTAAAAAACTCTGCTTTAAGAGTTGCAGCTTTGACACCTGGATGTCTAAGTCCATCTTTTCCTTAATATATGGGTTCCCGGTGGCAAGGGCTTTGATTTCCGCATAGGATAAAGCTACCTCGTCAATGTCCTCGATGGTGCGTGCCGGACTTTTGGACGTCATGATCTGGCTGATAAATTTCTGCTTGTTCTCAATCATCTGGTACATATATGCGTCAAATGTCCCCTCAGTCACATACCGCACGATAAATACTTTCTTGTTCTGGTTGCCCTGACGGATGGTTCGACCGCCCCTTTGTTCCAAATCTCTCGGACGCCACGGGCAGTCTAAATCATGGCTGGCAATGATTAAATTCTGGACGTTTGTGCCTGCGCCCATCTTAAACGTGCTGCCCATTAAGATGCGGACGGCTCCCCTGCGTACCTTTGAGAATAACTCTTTTTTCCTCACCTCCGTGTTGGCGTCATGGATAAATTCAATCTCCTGCGGCGGGATTCCTTTTGCAATCAGCTTATCCCGCACGTCATTGTAAACGCTGAATGTCCCGTCATTTTTCGGCGTGGACAAATCGCAGAACAATAACTGTGTTAATTTCTGCTCCTTCCCCTCCTCCCAAAAGCGGTAGACTTCGTTGACACAGGCATTGACTTTGCTCTCCGGCTCGTCCGGCAGCATTTCATTCGTAAGCCGCTGGTCTAGCGCCAGCTTGCGCCCGTCGTTGGTAATCAGCAGCATATTGTCCTGCATGGGGTTCACCATGCCGTTTCGCACACGCTCCGCCCGCTCCCCCAACGTCTGTACCATATCCTTTTGTATCTCGCTGGGCTTTACCGCCACCACCTTGTATTCCGCTTCCGGCACGGGCAGGTTCAGCATATCGGCGGTCTGGATGTCCGCCACTTCCCGGAACATCATCATAAGCTCCGGCAGGTTGTAAAACCGTGCAAACCTCGTTTTCATCCGGTAGCCGCTGCCCTCCGGCGCAAGCTCTATGGCAGAAACGGTTTCCCCGAAGGTGGACGCCCATGCGTCAAAATGCTGCAAATGGTTCCGCACAAGGGTGTTGTACTGCAAATACCTCTGCATGGTGTAAAGCTCCACCATTGAGTTGCTCACGGGGGTTCCGGTGGCAAATATCACGCCTTTCCCGCCCGTTATCCCGTCCAGATAGCGGCACTTCATGAACATATCGGATGATTTCTGCGCCTCCGTCTGTGCAATGCCGCCCACGTTCCGCATTTTTGTGTAAAGGTAAAGGTTTTTGTAGCCGTCCGCCTCGTCCACAAACAGGCGGTCAACGCCCAGTTCCTCAAAGAATACCACGTCATCTTTCCGGCTCTGGTCGTTGAGTTTTGACAGTTTGGTTTGCAGGGATTTCTTTGATTTCTCCATCTGCTTGATGGTGAACCTGCTCCCTCCGTTGCGCTTCGCCTCCGCTATCCCGTCTATGATTTCATCAATCTGCTCCTCCAGCATACGCTGCTGCCTCTCTGTGCTGAGCGGCACTTTCTCAAATTGGCTGTGGCCGATGATAACTGCGTCAATGTCGCTGGTCGCAATCCTCGCACAGAATTTCTTCCGGTTCTTGGTTTCAAAATCCTTTTTGGTGGCCACAAGCAGGTTGGCGGCAGGGTAGAGCTGGAGCCACTCGGCGGCAAACTGCTCTATGATGTGGTTTGGAACCACAATCATGGATTTGTTGCAGAGTCCCAACCTTTTGCACTCCATCGCCGCCGCAACCATCGTATAAGTTTTTCCAGCCCCCACCACATAGGCAAGCAGGCTGTTCCCTCCGTAAATGATGCGGGCAGCCCCGTTTTTCTGGTGCTGCCTTAACTTAATCTCCGGGTTCATGCCATAGAAATTCAAATGGCTCCCGTCATATTCCCTCGGCCGGATGGCGTTGAAATTCTCATTGTAATAGGCCGTCAATCTCTGCCTGCGCTCCGGGTTCTGCCAGATCCAGTCCTGGAACGCCTGCTTGATTAAGTCCTGCTTGCCCTGTGCTATGGCGGTTTCCTCTTTGTTTAGGACTGCTTTTTTCTTCCCGTCCTCGGTGGGGATATAGTCATAGACACGGGTGTCACGCAGGTTTAACGTATCCTCGATAATCTTATAGGCGTTGGCACGGTGCGTCCCGTATGCGTTGTTCGCCTTCGGGTTCCCCTTGTCATTGCTCTTTCCCTCAATGTTCCATTCGCCTGTGAATTTGGAGAAATGGATTTTGATATTCCATCGGTTGTAGTTGGGCGTGTCCAGCAGTTGGAACATAAATTCAGACACGTCGCTGATGGGAATCCATGTGGCCCCTAACCGCACACTGATTTCCGATGCGGTCAAGTCCTTCGGCTGTACCTTTTCCAGCGCCTCCACGTTGCTTTGATAGGCTTCGGACGCCAGCGCCGCCAGCTTCGCTTCTTTCAGCTTTTCCCGGACATTGCCGGATAAATATTCATCTTCCGAAACAAATTCAGGCTCCCCTCCCGCCACATTTGGCAGACGGAAAATCACGCCGGACAGCTCCCGCTCAATCTCCTCCACACTTTTTCCGGTCAGGGAACACATATAATCCATGTCCACTCTGGCTTTCTCGGATAAAGATAACGATAATGCTTCGCTGGCGGTATCCACTTTTGTAACCGCCTGATGCGGCTTGATGGTGCGCTTATGGAACATATCGGCTTTCCGTGCGTGTATGCCGTCCTCCGCCACAATCTCTAAAGAGCAGAGCAGCGGATAGCTGTTATCGTCCGAAAAGACCATGCTGTTTGCCCTGGCATTCAGTATCCCGTACTTCTTCTGGAACGCATCGTACAGTTGGTTTAACTTCCTCTGCTGTTCTTCGATGACCGTATCGGCGTACCCTTCCGTCTGGTAGGCAATCAGCTCCCGCACACAGTCACGGATGGCGGCCATGCCTTTTACCCGGTTTGCGGCGGTCACGGACAGCTCCACGGGCTTCATGCGGCTGTTCTCCCGGTAATAGATTTTCCCGTCATAAACGGTGAAGGAGAAATTGGCAACGGACGGATCAGCAGGGATAGACTTATCTTCTTCCTCCACTAATTCGTCCGTTTCATACTCCGCAATCTCCGCCTGAATGTTTTCCACTGCCCCTGCAAGCAGGGTTTCAAGGCTGGCGTCCTCATACGGGCGGCAGGCGCTGTCCATGCCGTACTTCGTGCTTTCCATCACCATCTCGCCCAACACCATCTCCGGGTGTTCCACAAAATAGCGGTTCTGCGTAATCCCGTTTTCATCAACATCGAGGTATAACCAGTCCGGCTCCGTTTCCACCATGCGGTCACGCTTCTGCAAAAATAAAATATCAGAGGTCACTTCCGTCCCCGCATTTTTCTTAAACGTATCGTTGGGAAGCCGGATGGCTCCTAAAAGCTCCGCCCGCTGTGCGATATATTTGCGTATCGCCGGGTTCTTCTTGTCCATCGTCCCCGATGACGTGATAAACGCAATCACGCCTCCCGGCCTGACTTTATCCAGCGTCTTTGCAAAAAAATAGTCATGCACAAGGAAGTTGTTTTTGTCATACCGCCTGTCGGATAATTTAAACTGGCCGAAGGGGACGTTGCCGATTGCCACGTCAAAAAAACTGTCCGGCAGCTCCGCTTCCTCGTACCCCTGCACGGCAACCGTGGATTTCTGGTAAAGCTGCCCTGCAATCCTGCCCGATATGCTGTCAATCTCCACCCCGTATATCTTGCAGTCTGATAAGCTCTCCGGCTTCATGCCGATGAAATTGCCCACCGCACAGGACGGCTCTAAGATGTTGCCGGATTTTAAGCCCATATTCTCCAATGCCTGATACATGGCACGGATGACAACGGGCGGCGTGTAAAATGCGGTCAAAGTTGACTGCCTTGCGGCGGCGTATTCCTCCTGCGTCAATACGGTTTTCAGTTCCAGGTACTCATATCCCCATGCGGATTTGGTTTCGTCAAATGCGTCCGACAAGCCGCCCCAGCCCACATATTTTGATAAGATTTCCTGCTCATCCGGCGTTGCGTACCTGTCCTCTTCCTCGCACTTCTTCAATAGCTGGATGGCGGCAATGTTCGCCCGGAACTTCTCTTTTGGCGTCCCATGCCCCAGCTCGTCATTGGTAATCCGGTACTGGCTCCGCTGCTCCTTTGGGATTTCCGGGTGCAGGTCAAAGCCCCGTATCCTGCCCGCTGGCTTTTTCTTCTCCCACGCCGGCGCAAGGTCTGCCGGTTCATTGCTTTCCTTTTCTGGCGTGTCCTTTTGACCCTGAATCAAGTCAAAAACAAGCTGTATCGGCTCGCTGCGAAACACCGGAAAGCCTGTGCCGCTCTGGAAGGTGAGGTCTTTTAAGCTGACAGTTCCGTGTCCCATATCTACGCTGTCAACGGAAAACCTGCGGTCATCTATCACAACTTCCGTGCCGATTGGGACGTCGCTTTCCGATAGCTGCTTTTCCTCTCTGGTGGGCGTATATCCCTGTTCCCGGATATTCTGGAACCACTGGCTTGCAAAATCATTTAATTCGCTCTCCAGTTCCTCGTCCACAACGCCGTCTATCACTACCTGCTCAAAACGGTTTAAGTTATCCTGCTGGAATGTCCTTGCATTTAAGGTCTTAGCCTCATGGTCGAACACAAACTCCATATCCGGATCGGCAAGGGAATCCCCGTTCTGCGTGTAATAATGGGAGATGGCAATGCGGTTCTCCCCGACGCTTTCCACGGTAAGCGGCATAAAGGACTGCCCCGCTTCAAATGATTTTGACTCCGTTTCCCCACACAGCACCTCCGGCGCAAGCTCCATGACCGCACGGTAATTTCTCTGTGCCACGGTAAGGCTTTCTTCCGGGATTTCCTCTTTTTTTGTCTTTGGTGAAGCGGTTCCCTGCCCGTCCCCTGCGGGAAGGGGTTCTGTGTTTTTCTTTTCGGCTGGTGGCTCCGGCAATGGCCGTTTGGTTTTCAAATGGTCATTTGCCGGGTTTTCACGCAACTTGCGGTCAAATTCCTCACGGGGCATATCTTTCGTGAACAGCGGGTAGGTGAGGTCATGCAATACTACCATGCTGTCGGTCATGGTAAGGATTTCATATTTCTCCATGCCGATATACACCACGGTTTCCGGCTGAAGGTCATAGGGCTGGTTCATGGCCGGAAGTCCCTGTACTTCCTCAATCAGTCCCGCAAGCTCCTGATACGCTTCCACATCCGGCTCCGTTGCCTGCTGGACGCTGATAAGGTAATCTAAAATCGCCCTAACCTCGTCCGGATTTGAGAGCTGCTTTTCAATCTGCGCTATCGTTTCCTGCTCGGATTCCCCCTGCTCCACGTTTGCCTCATATGCCCGCAGGTCGGTTTCCTTATAAAGCTCATTGAGCCTTTTTGCAAGGCTGTCCGGCTCTGCCTTTTTCCCCTCCGGGGGAATGGGCGGCTCCGGTTCCGGCAGGGACGGGGTTTCTGTTTCGGCTGGTATGGGCGAAATCAGACTGAATTTCCCGTCCCGGTAGTCCGTAAGGTCACGGTACACCTTCTGCATGAATGGATAACGGTTGTCATAATCTGCGGTATTATTAAGCACTTCCGCCATTACGGTCAAGATTTCTTCCACACGCTCCGGGATGTCAATCTGCGGCCGGATTGCCTTCACGCCTGCACGGTACTCCGAACCAAACGGATAGGGGCGCACCACTTCCTCCGGCTGGTTCGTATAAAAATGGTAGATTTCAGCCGTAAGGACGCTTTTTTCATACTCCGGCAGGTACTCCATTTCTTTTTCCGTCATATACCGCCCTGCGGCAATCAGCTCGTCAATGCGCTTTGCAACCTTTCCCCATTTCAGCAGGATTTCCGTTTCACCCTTTATGATCTGCATCCCTTCACTGCTGGCAAGCATATCAATCCCGGTTCCCGTAATTACCGGATAAGCGCCGACAAAGCCATAGGCATTTTTGAGATAGTCCGCCTTCTGCTGGTTCGTGCGGTTTTTCAGGAAATAGACATAAATGCCGTATTTCCCCGGCTTCAAATCGGCGCTGGTCTTAATGACGGTATCAATGATTTCCTGGGAAAAAGAAAAAGCAGAGGTCTTTTCCTCTGCCAAATCTTCCAATAAACTAATCTGCCCTTCCACGGTCGGGAGCGGGTTCATCTTATCTTTCAGCTCCCCCAAAAGCCGCATACCCTCAAAATACCCTGCGATTTTTCCCCAGTCAAAATAGGACTGTGAAGTGCGGGAAAGATAGCTCCCCTCCCACATATGAAGCACGTTCTGGTAGGTTTTATATCCTACACGCCTGCCGTCCTCCAGCGTGATTTCCGTGTACTCATTGTTGAATATCCCTTTGATATACTCCGTGCGCTCTTTCTTATCCTCATGGCTTTCAAAAAATGCCCGGATTTCCCCTTTGTCCGCTTTCAAATGCGGGGTAGACAAAAGCAGCGATTTGATGTCCTCATCCTCCCCGAAAAAAGGAAAAGAGCTGTCCTCGCTGCTTCTGTCATAAACCTCTAAAACTTCCGCTGGCTTATCTTCTGTGGGCAAGTCACCGTCCGCCTGCGGCTCCGGTTCCTGTGCCTCTGGCTCCCCTTCCGCCGACAAACCGCCTTCTGCCTGCGGCTCCGGTTCTTTGGACGTTATGCGTAAACCAGTTCGTTCATCACGATTTCCTCCGCCGCCTGCCGGATGTTGTTCATCATCGAAAGCCACAACATCTGGTCTTTCGCTTTCAGTTCCTCCGTCACCTCCTGCGACTGTGCCATCTGCGACACGATCTGCTCCATCCTGCCCTGCGCCTCCTCCTGCGTTTCCTTCAGGTGCTGGTTCAGCTTCCCTTGCGTCAGCAGGCTTAAGAATATCCCGTAATGCTGCTCTTTCAGGTAATTCCGGCGCAGTGAGCCGTACTTCCCAAGGTGTACTTCCGGTTCGTCCGGTACGGTGATGTCCGGCAGAAGGTAATCGCCCTGTTTGCTGTAAGCTATCTCTCTCATCATCAAAACCCCTTTCCGAAGTGTTGTCTTTGTCTTTCTCGCTTTCATTATACCTGCCTGCATTTTCCCCGGCAAATGTGCGGCTCCTTCTTTTTTCCTCTTTTTGCAGTTTCAGGATGGTGTCGGAGATTTCCCCCAACGCCATTTCCGCCACGTCGCTGGTGGCTGTGCCGAACAGGTTCACAAGCTCCGGCGTGTTGAAATCCGTGATGTTTCGGAAATCGTCTTTATCCAGATAGGTTTCCGTGTCTATGCCGCACCGCACCATTACCATGTAGGCTATGCTGCTTGATAAAAGGCTCTTTGCCTGCACTTCCACGCTGTACTCGTCCAGTTCCTCTAAAAAGCTGCCCGTGCGGTAAGCTAAAATATCCTTTAAATAATCTGCGATGTTGTCATCGGCTGCGTTTTCCGCCGCCTCCAGTATGGTTCCCGCAAAATCTAAGCTCTCCCCGGACACGCCGAAGGCATTTGCAAGGGTTTCCTGCACGTCCTGCCTGTATTTCTCCCCTACCTCCCACAAAGGCACGGGGCGCACCAGACGGCGGTAGCGTCCCTCCTGCGTGTCGGAAATGTCAAAGTAGTGCTTTAAGCGCATGGTTTTCGCATTTTTGTCAATGACCACAATCCCTTTGGAGTCCCGCTTCACCCAACGCCCAAACTTCCTGTTCCAGTCCTCCATCTGTAAGACTGCGGTAGCGTCCGGACGCTGCACATGGACTAACAACTGCTCGTCAAAGGGCAGGCGGTAATTGCGGCAGGCGGAGTTTAAGAAAGCCATCCAGTTTTCCGGCGTTGCGGCCACTTCCTTTACGGCTTCTGCATACAGCTCCGTGATAATGTCAAATCTCTTTTTTGCCAATGTGTCTGCACCTGCCTTTCCCGCTATACCTCGCCGCCGCCCAAAAACGTGATGACCTTGTTTGCCTTCACCGCTTTCTGTATCCCGTTTATCATCACAATCTCCGCCACGGAAATGCCCGGCAGTGCCAGAATGTCGTCCATCGTCATGGCAAGGATTGATTTTTCGTCCCCGAAACCTGCCTCCATCAGCTTTGAGAGGGAACGGACATATTTATTGTTCATCTGTGCCATAAAAAATACCTACCTTTCTATATTCTTTGTTTTCTGTGGCTCTGCCTGCACTGGCTCATAGGTTGCCCCGCTCCGCTCCATGCGCTCGGCAAATTCGCAGATATGGTATAAATTGCTGCCAATCTCGCTGTGGTACTCGTCAATGAACCTGCAAACCCGCTCATTCTTTTCGCCCCACCCGGTCGTAATGAGAATCTTTTCCCCGTCCGGGATGCGGAACAGCTCTTTGTAATGTGGATCAATGAAGCGTATGCCCTGCCTTGCCTTTTTCATATGGCTGTCCAGCCATTCTTTTACATAGCAGAAACAGTAGAAATTATAGTCCCCTTTTACGGGGTTGCACCGTATCAGGTAGGCGTGTTTCTCCGTATCCACCCGGAAGCCGTACTCTGTGCCGCAATTCCCTAAAAATGCACTGTCGGGGCATTTCCCCGCATATGCGCTCATCTGGCTTCTGCCCTCCAAAAGCCCATACTCTTTTGAGCGCAGGGCGTTAATCACCTCATCAAATTCCGCCTGAAATTCTTCCGTTTTCAATGACTGCCTGTGGTCGTTCCATGTGGTGTAAAATTCATTCCCCCGGCTCCCAAAATCGCCACGGAGATACCCGATGCTCCCGGTCTGCCCCTGAATCTGCATACTCTGCCTGTAAGTGTATTTCTGTTCTTCCTGCTCCATTGCCCGGATTTCCATATCAGCGTTCCTCCCTTCCGCCTGCCTTTTTCTGTTTATGGGAGATGTCCTTTAAATATTTCCCATAGTCCACTGCGTCACGCAATACGTCCTCCACGGATTTATAGCGGTCATCCCGCAGGTTCTTTTCCACCCATTCATATACCCGGTAATCAGAATGGAACACCGCCTTTGCAACCTCGTTCACCATGCGGAGCGAATTATCGTCCCGGAACAGCCGCACCAGTGCATCGGACTCTTTATTCCCACCATTCTGCAACTGCACTTCTATGTCGGAATACGCTTTGAGATATACCTTTTCCGGTGGCTGCGTGATTCCAATGCTCCCCAGCACATCCGCCAATTCCGGCGTTGGGAACTGGATCACCGCACTGCTGTCCCCATATTTTACGAATGCTTCCAGATGATACCCGCTGTCCGGGTTCCTCTGCGCTGCTTTTTCCTCCCTCTGCTCCAGATACAGAATTTCATCCATTGCCCGCTGGCATAAGTCTTTTGTAGCTTTTAAAAGGCTGTCCGTATAATGCCCCCAAAAGTAATCCGTCTTTCCCTTGCACTCCCATGTGACGAAAGAATTGGGGTTCTTCATGTTTACACCCAAAACAAACTCGGCATTTCCCACGGGGATGGATGTCGTGATGACAAACCCCGCATTGGTTCTGAAACTGTCCATTTAGCGCACCTCCATGTCCTTATTCTGATTCTGGTTTGGGGCTGCTTTCGCCGCCTCCTGTTTCTGAATTTCCGCAAAGCGTTCCTTTGCCCATTCCGGCAGACACTCCGGCTTTACCTCGCCCGCAAGGTCATACCGCTCCCACCTCTCATGCTCGCCGGAATAAAGGGTGATACAGTAGCAGGCGCTCCCAAAGGAACGCTCCCTCGCACCGTTCCCGCCTGTCACTAAGATTAACTGGTGTTCCGCAGAACGGTACTCCGGCCTTAACGCCTCCGGCTTGACCGCCATTACTTTTCCTACGATGTCCCCGCACTGAAACGTGGGGATACACCTGTCCGCTGTGATTTTTTCCCTCGGCACATCCACTTTTTCCTGCTCCCCATGCACCTTTACGCACTGCGCCTTCACCCGGTCGGCAAACAGCTCCATAATCTCAGCGTAATCATCGCCCACCATGCACTCCTGATAGGATTCCATAATGCTGTTGCTGACATAAAAAGCGCAGAGATACGGCATTTCTGCCTTTTCATCCACGCCGAATATGACTTCCTTGTCCCCGATCTGGATTCCCTGCGTAATCTCATAGCTTTCTACCATCCGCTTTTCTTTTTCATCGCTCATGTTCCCCGTCCTCGCTTTCTTCCATGACTTTCTTTCCATATTCGGTAAAGGCATACCACGCCGTCCGGTCAAAGCGGCTCCCGTTGTGTTCGCCCTGCACCAGAATCCCGGCTTTTTTCAGCCTGCCAATCCCGCACTTTACCATGCCCCTGCTGAGATAGGGCATATGCACGGTAAACGCCTTCTTGCTGCATCTCATCCATGTGTTACCTTCATAGCTGTATCGCCCGTGGAACTCATTTTCCTTTACTTCCCTCCAGATATGCTCCAAAAGCAGGGCAGCGGTTACGCCGAACCTTTCTGCAATCCCGGAATTGAATTTCTGCGCCATCCTAAAACCTCCTTTCCTCCGGTATGTAAGGGACGGCTTATCGCCGCCCCAAAACTGCCGCAAATGGATTGCGCCCTACGCTTTCTTCCTGCGGATTCTCAAGAATACCGCCGTACCCACGATAAACGCCGCCAGTGCAATGCCGATTCCTGTCTTTACTTTCATACGCTTAGTCCTCCTGTCCTTTTCTTTTTCTGCTTATTGCCGCCAGAACGCCGAACACGCCGATCCCCGCCACGGATAAAGCGGATAAAGCAATCCACAACCCCACGTTGCTCTCATCGCCCGTCTTTGGCGTGGTGATAATCTCCACTGGCTTTTTCTCATTGGTCATGGCCGCTTTCACAACCTGCCCGTCCTCCCTGATTTCAAACGGGAACTCCCTTTCGTCAATCAGGTAGCCTTCCGGTGCGTCATATTCCTGATAGGTGTACCTGCCATAGCGGAGCGTAAAGGTGGCAAGCCCGTCCTTGTCGGTCACGCCCGTTGCAACTACATTCCCGTCCTTGTCTTTGATACGGAACTTTGCATTGGGGAGCAGTTTCCCGTCGGATACGTCCGTCTTTGTCAGCTCCAGCTTTCCGGTGATCGGCTTGTTGATGAACCCGACACCTGCCTCGTTCTCCACGTCCACAATTTTCCCGTCCTCGTTTATCTCAAAGAAATAGGCGTTTTCATCCAGCACAAACCCTTTTGGTGCGGTCTTTTCCTTTACAAAGTATCCGCCATATAAAAGCCCGTCCGTCTGGTAAATGCCTTCGGAGATTTCCGGGATTTCAGCAACCAGTGCGTCTTTCTTCGGGTTGAATTTCTGGTTTCCGTCTGTGTCCTGATACAGCTCAAAGACTGCGCCTGTCAGCTTGTTTGCCGGGTAGTCTGCGTCAACCTTTGTCAGACGGACGCTGCCGATAATCAGCTTATCCGTGATTTTAACCTCAATCACTTCTTCGTTTACCGTAACAGAAACATAATGCAGCGCTTCGTTCAGCACATACCCTGTCGGTGCCGCAATCTCCCGCACGATATAAGTTCCAAACGGCACGTCCTCAAAGGCAAATGCCCCGTCTGCGTCTGTTACAGACACCAGCAGTGCGGTATCTTCGGTAAATTCCTCCGTGCCTGCCGAAAACAGGCCGATGGTGGCATTTTCCAGCGGCTGATCCTCCGTGTCCACTTTGATTCCCTCGATTCTTCCACGGAGCAGCTCATTTTCAATGGGTTCCCCGTCATTTGCATGAATGCTCACAAGCGCCGCATCCTGCCCCTGATAGGAGAACTCCACCGGGTATTTCTCATCGGAAAGGATATAGTGCTGGTCGGTGCATACCTCTTTCACATAGTAACTGCCAAAAGGCAGGTCGCTGGCAAAAAATGCCATGCTGTCCGTGTTGCAGAATACAATCTCAATCAATCCGTCTGCCGGGATAATGTCACCATTGGAAGCGGTCAAGTCCTCCGCCGCATACAGCCCAAAGGCTACGTTCTGGATTTCCCCTTTGTTCCCGATGCCAAAGGCTTCGTCCTGCTCCAGTGCTTTTGTTAAGTCAACCGTCACTTTCTGGCGCTCATTGTAAAAGGCGGTGTCGGTTTCCGTCACGGAAACTTCCTGCCCCGCATAGACCAGCTCAATTTCATGGGCTTCGATATTCAGCACACAGCCATCGGGCGCAGTCACTTCCACGACTTTATATTTTCCCAGATACAGCTCTTTCGTCTCTGCGTTCCCGTCCTCATCGATGGTGACGGTATCCACGACTTCCCCTGCGCCTGCACGCACAGTTCCGTCCTGCGTCACAATGTCCTCTGCGGCGATGATTTCATATACCGCCCCCGCTTTCCCGGCCACTTCATAGACCGGGGTATAGATGCTGCCGTCCTCGGTTAAATCCCCGTCTTTGTCGATGAAGCCGTCACCGGAAACCTGCACGCCCGCAAACTCCTCGGCGGTCTTTGACACAAGGATTCTTCCTTTCTGCGGCACGTTCTTCTGCTCCGTCACCACAACAGTGACGCCGCTTTCCTCGGTGGAGTTTTCCTGCGCCACGGTGAACGGGATGGGCGTGGAATCCAGCACATAGCCATAGGGAGCCTGCACCTCAACCATTGTGTAGTCCCCAAAAGGCAGCTCCTCCGGCGTGATCAGGTATCCGTCCGCCCCGGTGTAGAACGTATCCAGCGTTGTCACTTCCGGGTAGGTGTACTTCATGGTGACAAGCTCCCCTGCGCTGTCATAAATCTGGTAGCCTGCGCCTGCAAGGGGGATGGTGTTCCCGGTTTCAGCGTCCTTCTTCACAATCTTGATATAGGACGCAAACGGCCTGTTGTTGATCAGGTAGCGGTAAACCTCCCCGTCTTTGCTGACATACACGTCAAAATCCTTCATAAGCTCGCTGCCTTCCCACCCTTTGGTCTGGTGGACGGTGTAAACGCCATAAGGCAGGTCTTTTGTTTCCGCATAGCCGTACTCATCGCATACCAGCGTGTCCCGCTCGCTCTCTTTTGCATTGTCAAAACTTCCGGAACGCTTCAAATATACCTGGAATTCTGCGCCTTCCTCCGGCGTTTCAATCTGTGTGCTTCCGTCATCGGTGTGCTTGATGATGAAAATGCGCCCTTTGATGGCCTGCTCCGTCACGTCATTGGACGTGGTGTTCAGCTCAATGGTGTAATTCTCCGGCTCCGCCCCTACATGGTGTACGGTTTCATCCAAAAGATACCCCTCGGATGGTGTAATCTCCCGGACGCTCCAGTTATTGCCGCAGATATAATATTTCGTGGTGAATTTCCCCTCGCTGTCGGTGGTGTAGGTGTCGATCAGGGTGTCCCCGTCATAAATGCCATACACTGCGCCTGCCAGCGTTGCGTCACCCTGCGGCTCCCCGGTTTCCTTATCCGTTTTTGCCACGTTGACACGGAACTTCTTTAAGATGTTGGTCACGGTTGCGCTGGTGACTTCCTTCCACTTGATTGTGACGCTCTGCTTCTCCGGGATGACATAGCGGACAGCAGTGTCCACTTCCTCAAGGGTGTACGGTGTGGAACCGGAAATGAGGATGTTAGAGAACATAGCGATACCGTTCCTGTCGGTCACTGCATACTCATCTACTGTTGCGCCGGAGAGGGATGTCCCGAACAGATGGAACCTCACGCCCTCCACCAGATTGTCCTCGGAGCCTTTGATTACTTTCAAATCCCCACGCTTTAAGATGTTGGAGAATTCCACCTTTGCGGTCTGCCCGCCTGCAACGGTCACTTTCTGTGATTTCTGCGGTTCATAGCGATCCTCTGTCAGTTCGGTCACGGTATAGGTTCCCGGATTCAGGTTCTCCACCTTAATCTTTCCGTTCTTCCCCGTAACCACTGTTTTGTTGATTCCGTTGCCCGTAATCTGGAACCTTAAACCCTCCACGATTCCATCCTCGGACGTTTTCACAATCTGCACATGGCCGTATGGGATTTTCACGCTCAGGTAAACCGTGATGTCGGCTGCGCTCTCCACGCCCACCACGACGTCCTGCAAAGACGCATCGCCATAGGCTACCAGTGTGCCGCTGACTGCCGGGCTTCTCTTGATTGCGGATAAAAGCACGTCCTCCGTCACCGCCTTTTTGGAACTGATGGTGAGCGTATTGCCGGACGCACTCACGGACACGCTGCTGTTGGATGAGGTGAAGTTATATTTTGATAAAACCCCGTTTGTATCCGTCAATTTCACAACGTATTTATCCCCGTCCCATGAAAGCTCCTTTACAACTGCGTTCCTGTCGGTAGACGCAAAGCTGGGGATTGTCCCGTGTTCCTGCATACCCGCCACGATCTGGCTGTACGCTGCGGACACACCGCCGTTTGCCCCGTTTGCGCAGATGCTGTTATAAAACTTTCCGTCTGTCTGGTTATACGGGGCATTGGCGTTCCTGCACCCGGTCACAATCTCCCATATGACCATCTGCGTGGCAACCACCTTTTCATCCTCGGAACCGGGAAGGCTCCCCATGCTGCCCTGCGAACCGTACAAAAGCGCAAGGTTCACGGCGTCCCTCTGGCTCCCGCTTAAGGCGTTCCATGTTTCGGACGCATTTGCCTGCAATGTGTTCCCGGTGTGCAGCGACACGCCCGGCTGGATACAGAAGGCAGGCTCCCCGTCCGCATAGATACGGGTTCTTGCCTCCCCCGCCTCTCCGCATACCCTCCCATCGTGGGTGACGGTCTGCTGGTAGCGGATGGCGTTGCCTGCCCCGTCATGGCAGTACGCAAAGGTAATCTTCGCTGTTTGGGACGCCGCCGACACATTCATGGACGGAAGCACGGAAACAATGGATGCCGCCGCCATCATCAGGGCAATCCCTCTTTTCAATCTTTCTTTTAACTTCTTCAATCTACTTACCTCCATTTTATTTTTTGACTTATATTAGAATCCTGCTCCGGCAGGATTCCCTGCCTGCGGCGGGTTGTGCCAGCAACATAATTCCGCTCCGCCGCAGTGCAATCCCCCGGAGGGTTTTCGTGCAGGGAACGCAGTTTCCTGTACGAAAAAAATCCCTGCGGTATGCAGGGTTGGTAAACTGTTGGTTCTGTTGTGCCAGCCAGAAAAAGGATAGCCACCGGCTCCATATTGTTTTTTCGGCTGGTATTCGGCTGGTAACTGAAAGGGGTAGGGTGTGGGAAGGGGGAAACGTGAAAAAGGCTATCCGCAAAAGGGCATAGCTGTCCCGTGGCGGAAAGCCTCACTGTCACCGTTCCCTGTCCTTACTCCGCTCCCGTTTCCGGTACAGCTCCAGTGCCTTTACAATCGTATCTTCCATCTGTTTCACAGGCGTCCCCGGTGAAAAATATCTGCTGATACGCTCTTTTGGCATACGAAACTGTTCCTTCTGGTTCCCCTTTTCCTCTGATAAAATAGAGAGGATGACGTCCTCATTCAGCCTCCCCTCGTCTGCAAATTTACGCATTTTAATTGCCTGCGCATGGCTCGGTGTGCAGTCCTCTAACTGCATGGTGTCAAGCAGGATGGTCTGTTGCTCTTTCGGCAGGTAAGACAACTCTACCGCTGGGCGTATGGCGATTTTACCGCTGTCAACCATATCCAGAATTGGCGTGATAAGCTCGGCTAAACGGATATATCGCTGAATTTGAGTGTTGCTGTCCGGCGATTTCTCTGCCAAAAGCTCTCTTGACGTCTGCCCGAAATTCTGTCCCACTGGGACAGAATTATTTTTACTCGGTCTGCCCGCCTGTCTTTTCATTGCGTCCAGCTTCATTTTATAAGCAAACGCTTTTTCTGATGGTAGTATCTGCTCCCTTTGCAGGTTGGAATCCACCATAATCAACACCGCTTCATCATCTGTCAAGTTACGGACAATGCACGGTATCTCTTTTTTCTCCGCAAGCTCGCTCGCCATTTTACGCCTGTGTCCGGCTATCATTTCATAACCGCCCTCCGGCTTTTCCCGGACAAGAGCAGGCACCAGAACGCCATATTGCTTTACGCTCTCCGCCATATCCGCCATGCTTTCGTCCATCTTCACCTTAAACGGGTGGTTGGGAAAATCGCTGATTTCCTCTAATGGGATTTCCCTGACGGATTCCCGGCTTTCGTTGTCCCGTTCCTCCTGCGTGCTGAACAGGTCAGCGGCTGAGGGAAGCGGCATTTTTATCTCTTTCGCCACTGCGTATCACCTCCCTCGTAAATGCTCCATACGCCTTTGCCGCCGCACCGTTTTTGTCATAGCTGTAAATGCTCTGCCCTGCGGCACTGGTTTCCGCCGCTTTTACCGCAACGGGGATGACCGTCTGGTACACTTTGATTACCCTCCCGTAATTCTGCCTTAGATTGTCGGCTGTGGCACGGGCAAGGTTAGTACGCATATCTGCCAGCGTCAATAACACGCCATCCACCTTTAGTCCGGGGTTAATCTGCCGCTGCACTTTCCCTATGGTTTTCATGAGCTGCGTCATTCCCTTTAAGGGGAGATAGTGCGCCTGCACCGGGACGATCACGCTGTCCGCCGCCGCAAGCGCATTGATAGTGAGCATACCCAAACTCGGCATACAGTCAATCAGGATATAGTCATAATCCTTTTTCAACCCGCTAAGATAGGATTTCATGGTGAACTCCCTGCTCATGGCGTTTACAAGCATGATTTCCATGCCGGACAGCTCAATATTCGCCGGAATCAGGTCTACACCCTCGTCATGGTGTAAAATCCCTTCGCCCGCTTCCATCGGTTCGTCACGGATAATCTTTTCCATCTGCGTTGCCAGCGTGACAGAAAGATTGTCCTGGTCTGCCCAACCCAAAGAGGTTGTCAAATCCCCCTGCGGATCAGCGTCCACAAGCAGCACTCTCTTTCCCTCGTTTGCAAGCCCTATCCCTAAGTTTACGGCAGTCGTGGTCTTGCCCGTCCCGCCTTTCTGGTTTGCAAGGGCGATTACCTTACATTTGGACATCACGGTTTACCTCCTTTCCTGAAAAATTTAATAGCCACTCTGTATAAAGCAGAATGGCTATGTATGGGTTTTGGGCAATAAAAAAACCGACTGATTCTCGTTTTGAAAATCAATCGGCTATGCAATATAGTTCTATAAATTTAATTTGAATATTTCTTCTTTTTTTACATATAATATACCAAAAACGGGAGGATAAAATGAAAGAAACACTCTCTTATTCATCCTTGTATAACACCCTTGATGAACTATATAATAAATTAAAAAAAGAAAAGTATTCTGAGCATTATTTAAATGCACTTGATGATGCCAAAAAATCTTTATTAGTTTTAGAACTCTTAAATATTTCTCGTTCAAAAACGCCTAAATAAAAATCTCATTATATAAAGGCTGTATATCTATTGGAATTTCACTTATAGCTTTATGTATTCTGGATTTAATAATTTCTGCACTTGCTTGTACACCAACATACTTCCCATCAACACTAACACATCCTGGGACTAAATTTACTAGTAGAGTTAGCCATTCTAAAACATTTTTAGTTGAATATTTCGTATTTAATTTCTTATTCAACTCCCTTCTTACAACTTCTACAACAGGTGCCTCTGTATCTGTCTTTTGGAGTTCATAAATTACATCAACCAAATCATAATAGGGCGGCGTTTCAACTTCCCTTTTTTCAAGATTTTCAATCCATTCATGAACTTGATTTGGGGAAAAGCAAGTCTCAAATAATTCACGCAATTTATCCAATCCTATCTGTTTAGGAGTTACTAAAAGCAATAATTTAATCAAATCTTTTGCTGAAATCATTGTTACTTTTTCTCTCTGAGACTCATAAGTTATTGCACTTTCATCGTCATTTGCTCCTTGATAATCAATAGCAACTTCTATACAATAATCTGCATTGTGCTGTTCTTGATGTCTTTTTAGGCCGGATAAATGCGCTGTCCCAGCAGCAATACGTGATTTCGCCGTACTCTTTGCGTCATATGTCAATGAGTATCCTCTTGGATTTCCATTATCATCATACCCTAAAAAAGCTTCTGCTTTTCCATCTGGTTTGCCTTTACCACCTATCGGTGTAACTTCAAAACCAATTGCTGTCAAAACTCTTGCCACCGCATCTTCTAAACCGTTGACACTATCCAATGAATCTTTTAAATACATCGCTACCGCTGGTATCCCCTGCTTATCTGCCAACGCTAATTGTCTTAATGTCCTATCTCTTCTTTTAATTATTCCATTAACTATTTCTTCATCTATCCCCAATTCATATAAATGAGATTCCGTTAAAACCTCTGTAATAACCATACTTTCCAAAGGAATCATATTACTATTAGAATCAATATAATTTGCAACATACGGATGTGATTTATTAATCCACAATGTCCTACTTTTTAGATTAAGTTTTGCTATAGGTGCATTTATATTATCATAATCCCATTCAATATGCTCTATTACCTGTTCACCTGTTTCTAAATCCTTCTCATATAATGACAGCAATTCCTCTCTGTCTTCAGCACAAGGTTTTTCAATTAAAATCGGATTCAAAATTTGGTTCAAAAAAAAGTTTTGTACAAAATCATATATTGGCTTCTTTGAAGTCAAATAAGACGTCTGAGCCATTCTTGAAGAAACTGTTTTCTGTTCCTCAAGCTGCCGTTGCTGATCAAAATGATATTTTCTTACCTCATTATTAAATTTCTTTTTTATATATTCTTTTAATTGTCTAAAAGGCAATGACTCTTTAACCGCTTCTCGTGTAGATGTTAAATTACTATCTAACTCATCTGCATTTACAATTATCCGGCTTCTATTAAAAGCACCATGAGAAAATGCTTCCATTCCTAGCAATGGATCATCCAAATTTATTAACCTTCCACGAATGCTTAAAAATATACCATGACTTCTACCTAATTCTGCTGACTTCCCCTCAATCAAAGAATCTTCATATAAAATGAATTCCCCGTTCACCCCCTTTAAGTTAGGAAAATCTACATAATATTTTTCTTGTCCATCTTCAGTTTCTTTTTTACATTCCACGTCTTTTAATCTTAATGCAGTTTCATCATCTTTTCCTATAATCCATTTTTTCATTACAGGAACCTTTATTTTTGACGATTCTATCTTTTCTCCATTAAAATTTAATTCAAACCCAGGATTCAACGGAAGTGCCGTGCTTAAAATCCACTTTAATCTACCAATTTTAATTTCATTTGCTTTAGGCTTTAGCTCTGTCATTAAAGAAACTGTCCAAGAGCTTTCTGAACCATCACCAAAAAGCCTAAATTTAGTAATTTTCTCATTTAAATAAAGCTCTAATACATCCTTTGCTTCTTTCTCCTCCACTTCGCGTTCTGCAATAAAAAGGCTTTTATAATCTTCTTTAATTAAATTATAGTCCATTGTAGCAAGAATATATCGATCATTTTTCTTAGAAATATATGTTAATTTTCTCGCTAAAATATATGTCGCTAATTTTCCTATACCAAATTGTCCTATCTGAAGTCTTCTTTTGTCTCTCTCACTCCCGTTCCTCTTGGACGATTCACCAATCCTCCATAAATCTTTTAATTCCTGAGAATCAAGTCCCTCTCCATTATCACATACACAAATATATGCTCCTTCAACTGTAAGATCTGAAGGAACAAAAACAGAAACTTTACTAGCAAATGCGTCATAAGAGTTACACACTAATTCTTCAAATGCTTTATTAGGACTTGAATATAATCCTGCTGAAAATAATTCTATTATTCTATGGCTAATTGTAACTTCAATATCATCTATTTTCCTACCCACTGTATCTAAATTCATATTTACAGCCTCCCACTAATAATGAATTCTTCATGGTAAACTTTTCTTTTGGATTTATCTTTTGAAAATTTCCCTTTCTCATCTCTATAAGGTATACATATCCTCTTAGAAATAGTTCTTTTTCCAATTTTTATATCTCGAAATCCATCATCTATCAAAGCTTCAATCAAATGTTTTGAATTAGGAATCTTAACTCCCTTATATTCTGTATCGCCTACAACAAAAAAGACCATTCCATTAGCTGTAAGCATATTTTGACATCGTTTAACTGCATTTTGCATATCAATATAATATCTTGCAACTGACTTGATTTTTGAGCTTGGCATTCCTATATCCCCTAATTTCTCAACAACTTTCTTTCCTATATCATTTAATTGTTGAGTATCCAAAGTAAAATTATCACTATTATATACACTTCCTATGGACCCTTTTCTTAATTTCCTATAATCGTCTGTATAACCCAACCACAAAGATGACAATTGATGCAAATCAGCATACTCGTAAGATGTTACATATGGCGGACTTGTAATAATTAAGTCTGTTTTAGGTAATTTTTCTTCCGACAAAAAATTTTTGCAATTAATTACCATTTGCGTTTCATTATTCTCCATTTCATCTAATGCTCTAATAAATTTATTTATTTGTCTATCGAACTGTAGCATAACATCTATTTCCTTTTTATCCGGATCAACCTGTGGTTTAATAGATTTTGTCAACCATTTGGAACAAGCTTTTAATATAGATGAAAAAATACATTCAAAAGCCTCCCTATATTTTCCATCTGGAACTTCTATAATAATTGCCTGACGCAATTTATATAAATTGCAATAAGATATTTCATAATACCAATATTTCAATCTACTATTTGCGTTTTTATATAAATCAAATGGCAACTCACATTTTCTTACATTGTCTATAATTTTATCATAAAAATAAAGAATCTTATCACGATCATAAGAATTACTTTTTGTTCTTGCAATAAGTGTTGCTACAGGATTGATATCACATCCCCAAAAGCTATATCCTCTTATTTTTGCTTCTAAAGCAACAGTACCACAACCACAAAAAATATCTGATACTTTTTCTATCTGAACTCCTTCTTTTTCTGCGTAGTCGAAAGCTTTCCATGCAATAAATGCTGGAAATTTTGCTGGATACGCATGAATAGTATGCATAGTTAGTTCATTTCCAACACAGTCATTCCATTCTTCATCCACGTCTATCTTCTCGTAATCAAGATCTTTAATACTATTTATTTGTACCATATGTCTCATCCTCTTCTAAGCTGCTAAAATTGACATTATTATCTTCACAAAATTTAGAAAATAAAATAATAGCCATCTTGCGTGGTTCTGTTTTTCCATTTTCCCATCTATTTATTGTTGCAAAACTAACATGTAGTTCCTGAGCTAATCTTTCTTGACTATATCCTAGTTTTATTCTTGCATAATGTACTTTTTCTGAAAATCTCATAATGTTACCTCCTAAATTATTATAACAAATGTTATAGCATTGCTCAACTCAAAAATAGTAACATATGCGTTTAATAACTAAAACTCCGCCATAACGACGGAGCTAAATATTAAAATACTACAATCTGTTTTTGATATTCTATATATTTATAAAAATACAAATATTTTGTAAAAAACTAATGGTGTCTCTCTGCGCAAACCCATTTTCTACCTAGTGTTATCTAATCCATTACACGAATCTAGGTCACAAACTCCACCCATCCGCCTAGTATTATTTCGTCCATATCCCTCTATTTCATCCACAAAATACGGTACAATCAGCACCAAACAACACGAAATAATGCGCTTTTTACCCTGTCCCCAAATTAGGAGACAAAATATTCCACTGCGTTACTCGGAAAATACTCTTTGAACTCGCCATAGAGCTGAGCCGCTAATGTTTTATTGTGCGCTATTACCAAAGTCGGCTTGTTAAGCTGTGCGATCACGTTTGCCATGGTAAAAGTCTTCCCGGAACCTGTAACCCCCAGTAAAGTCTGGAATTGATTGCCTTCCTGGAACCCTTTGACCAGGGCTTCTATGGCCTGGGGCTGGTCGCCGGTGGGCTTGTATTCGCTGTGAAGTTCGAACATTTTTTGTGCAGTTTGCACAAATACCACCTCCAAAATTCATAGTAAAAAAAGATGCGTATATGCCACAAATTCGTCAAGGAACTTTTCATTTTCGTCATGGCATTTACTCAAATCGAAGGAAAAAAAGTCCTTGACGAATTCCGTTCACAATTTGCTGTTTTTGCAACTCAGTACACCTCCGTAGTTCCATACGGACAGGACAGCACTAAAAAGCTTTTTTATCTTACCACAAATCGTTAGATTTGTATAGATGCAAAATCGAACTTTTGTTCTTTTTGTCCTTTCTGTCACACTGCATCCGGAAGAAATTCGGTTACATCTACTACAATCTCCAACAATTCCTTTTTAAAGATTTCTGTCTCTTCCGGGTTTGGTAATACTTCTTTCATATACGCTTCTATTTCCGGCACTCCATCCGCTATGATGCCTCTATTATCCGCATAAACATCCATTGTTATGATTTCTTTGGCATGTCCCATGAGCCTTGATACTGCCTTTGGATTAAAAGACTCTTTTAACAGAAGAGTACAGTATGTGCTGCGTAGATCGTGCCAGCGGATATCCGGTAAACCGTTTTCAGCAAGAAGCTGCTTATAATACCTGCAATGGAATCCTTTGCTCCTTGCCCTGCCAAGGGTGGAACAACAGATATAGCCCAGATCCTGAAACCCTCTCTTTCTGCGGTTTCTGTTTTTCTCATACACCTGCCGTTCCTTTAAGATTGCCTCAAAGACATAATCAGGAATCGGGATCTCCCTGTAACTGGATTTTGTCTTCAATCCTACTTCCTGTTTCGTAAATGTTTTCGGGGCAAAGTCCTCTTTTACTGCGTTATGTACTCTCCCCAGCTGACGTTCCACTTTTAAGGTATGGTTGATATAATCTACGTCCGAATATTTTACCCCATTGATCTCGGATCTGCGGAGCCCCATAAGCACATTCAACAGCACCTGCATATGGATTGGGGTATCTTTGCTTTTTTCCAGCAGGACCTGGATCTGCTCCATGGTCAGTGTTTTCTGTGTATCAATATTCCGGGTCCTGAATCCTGATCTCTGCTGCGGCTTTTCTGCTTTGGGTGTCGGACGGCAAATTGAGTCTCTCCATTGATGCCCCCGGAAAGCTGGATCTGCTTTACCATTTGGTCTGCACAGTGGTCCAGTTTCTGTTTGGTGGAGATGATGCTGAACAGGTCCAGGATGAATGCCAGCAGGAGCACCGCTATGAAGATGAACACCACCGTACTGAAATAGTTGACATCACCATTCTCACTTTTCAGTATGGCCGCAGGGTTCCTGCCGGGCCTGCTCTTCTGTGGGGACGCCCTGCCGGCTGCTTTGGAAATAGTTTGGGACAAAGTAAAACCACCGCCTTTCTGACGAAAACAGCCGTCTCCCGGAATGGAAAACGGCTGCTTTACATATTTTTGACTGTACCAAGTATAGCATGGATGCCTTTACGGGGAAAGAGCAGAACCGTGCCAATGTTGTGCCAAAATCATGATATTTCAAGTTTGGGATGTTCAGATTGACTATATTTTTAAAAAGTGTTATTATAATTGCATAAAAATACGCAAGAAGCGTAAAAATAATAACAAAGAAGGGAGTGGCTATATGAACAATATAGGATACAGGAATTTATTGATCCAATATATAGACAGACAGGAAGCCGATCAGCCGATTTTGACAACTCAGATCACGCAGTATGTTGCAAGGGAAACCGGTTTGGATGAAGCAGACGTAAAAAAAGCGGTTAATGTGAATATGGCCAGACTGGAAAGGGCAGACAAGATCCTGCGGATAGAAAAGGGCGTCTATTGTAAAAAGATTAAAACGGCATTTGGATATTATACACCCAACAGAGAAACCTTATTCTGCAGGCAGCTATTATATGATGAGGATGATGTGATCGGATATGAAACAGGGTTGTCTGTGCTGAACCGTTTAGGTCTGGTGTCCCAGATGCCCAAAAGGAGATGCATTGCGACAAACCGGTACACCAAAAGAGTACCCGCCGGTATGCAGGTTGAGATAAAAAAACCTTCTGTAAACGTAAACCGATCCAATTACCGTTATCTCCAGATTCTGGATGTGATAAGAGATTTGGATATTGCCCCGGTTGATGCCGCAAAACCGGAAGAACTGTTAAAGAGGACGGTAAAAACATTAGAGCTTGACACAGATGTCCTGATCTATATGGCAAGGAAATTTTACAATCCGAAAATACTGGTCAAAACAATCGATATTATGCTGGGAGGGCTTTATGAAACTGCACAGGGATAAATATTCATTTTTAAATATCATCGGGCTTATTCATAGTGTCACTGGAATAAGGGAAGATATACTGGAGAAGGACTATTATGTTACTCTTCTCTTAAAGGAGTTATCAGAAAAACAGGAGACACTTCCCGCGTACTTTAAAGGTGGAACGGCTTTATATAAGGCTCAGAAAAGTATCCGTCGTTTTTCTGAGGACATTGATCTGACAATTTGTATTGATAACTGTAGCGGGAGCCAGGCAAAAAAGCGTTTGGAAACCGCAACTAAAAAATATATCTCGCTGCCCAGGACTTCCAGAAAGGAACTGGAAGATGACAGAAAAGGAAGCATTACAGCAGTCTATGATTACATGCCGTTGGTGACAGTGGATACGGATGACCCTCTCCAGAGGTTTGGTTATGTCAAAGTGGAAGGGACTTCGTTTACTGTAAGTGAACCTTTTTCTACTTTGGAAATTGAACCTGTCATATACACATATGCCACAGAAGAACAGAGATCTATCCTGCGGGAACAGTTCGGGGTAATGCCGTTCCCAATAAAAACGATCCGTCTGGAAAGGATATTTGCAGATAAAATATTCGCGGCTGAATTTTATTATGAGCGTGGCATGTATTTTGATGTTGCAAAGCATATCTATGATGTGAGTGTTATGCTGGATCTGCAGCCGATTCAGGATATGCTTGGGAATACTGGTCTGTTTCTTGAAATGTCTGAATATAAGAGACTGGAAGAGACACGGAGGACGGGCAGTGACCTGGCAGACAGGAAATTCCCTGACTTTAAGATATTCTATGATATCTCTGATAATACGGCTCTCAAAGACGCTTATCAGAATATGCAAAAGAATTATGTTTTTTCGGAGAAAGATTTACTGACATTTGAATTTGTTATAAGTCAATGGAAGAAATTACAGGAAGTCATAGCATAATTAAAACGACTAAAAGGCACATTGCTTTGACAAACACACATTGTTTTTATCTAATTTAATGTGCCTATGTATCATAAATCTTGACAATGACACATTATTTATATACAATATAATGTGTATGAAAAAGGAGTGATTGTCATGAGAACTAAGAATGCAATAGACTCTCTTTTGGAAAATTCATCAGATGGTATTATTACAGCCAGACAGGTAACAGAATCCGGAATACACCGAAGCGTATTGCAGAAGCTTGTAAAGGATGGAGAATTATATCGTTATGGACGAGGGCTTTATATACGGAGTGATATATGGGAGGATGACATCCATCTGTTGCAGTGCAGGTATGGACGTGGTATCTATTCTCATGATACAGCGTTATACCTTTTAGGATATTCTGACAGGACACCGGCAAAATATACAATGACTTTTCCAAAAGGGTATAATGCGCCTTCTCTTAAACAGGAAAATATTATTGTGAAACGAGTTGTGCCAGATAATTATACACTTGGAATCATCGAAAGAAAGTCTCCCTGCGGGAATCCCATCAAAATATACAATCTCGAAAGAACATTATGTGACATTGTGCGTGGCAGCGGCAGTGATATCCAGATCGTAAATGAAGCAATGAAACGGTATGCGTCTTCTAAGGAAAAAGATATACACAAGTTGATGAAATATGCGGAGCAACTTAGAGTAAAACCAAAGATATTACATTACATGGAGGTGCTGTTATGATAAGCAGAAATCCAATGCAGCTTAAAGCATTCATTAAGAAAAAGGCGGCAGAGAAAAATATTTCTGCCCAGCTTGTCATGCAGAACTACATGTTGGAACGGTTGCTGGAAAGAATTTCGTTATCAACATATAAAAACAATTTTATATTAAAAGGCGGATTCTTAATATCGGTAATTGTTGGGCTGGATACCAGGACAACGATGGATCTGGATACAACAATAAAAGGTTTTACATTAACCCATGAATCAATCCGAAGGATTTTTAAGGAAATATGTGCTGTTGAAATAGAGGATGATGTGAGCTTTACTTTAGAAGATATTTATGATATTCGTGAAACAGATGATTATCCCGGTATACGTGTTTCTTTAAAGGCGAACTATCCTCCCATCAGTGTACCTCTGACGGTAGATGTTACGACTGGGGATATAATCACACCGAAAGAAACAGAATATACATTTAAACTTCTCTTTGATGACAGGACATTAAGTATATTGGCTTATAACCTGGAAACAGTCCTGGCAGAAAAAATAGAAACTGTATTATCACGCAGCATTGCCAATACCCGCCCAAGAGATTTTTATGATATACATATCATCTTTGCTTTGCGTGGAAATGAATGCGATAAAAATATTTTGAAACGAGCATTGGAGCAGACAAGTGCAAAGAGGGGCAGTAGCCAGGTGATGCAAACTTATGTGGAAATCATTAAGGAGATCAGGGATAATCCACAGATGCAGAACCTTTGGAAAAAGTATCAGAAAAATTTTGATTATGCAAAAGATATTACTTTTGAAGATACTTGTAATTCTGTTAAATATATCATGGATTACGTTATGGCAAGGTGAAGAATACATTAGGAAGATGCTGGACCTAATTTGTGCAAAGAAAGAGATGTCATAAATCAATATTTGGCCTTTACAAAGATATATAATGAACAGGTGAAACTGCATGGAAGTACCAGGAAAGCAGTTCTGGAGACAATCCGTATCTGCAAGGCTCAGAATGTACTGGGCGAGCATCTGTCAGGGCGTGAAAAGGAGGTTGTGGATATTATGATGACATTGTTTAATGAAGAATATATTTTAAAAACTTATGTGGAAAGTAAAGAGAAAGAAGCCTCGGAGAAAACAAAAATAGGATTAGCTCAAAAACTGTATAAGACCTGTCTTTAGTATCAGACATTTAAAAATGGCGTTAGTTTATGAAAATAGTAAAAGCTGTTGCATTTCGGTGCGACAGCTTTTGGAATTATAGCTATTAAA
>CAJTDE010000005.1 GCA_910574835.1 Clostridia bacterium
TCGTACCAGATACAGAGAAATGTCCATTTCCTTGGCTCATTTATCTGAGAGTAACAATAAAAATTCCTTGAATTTTTAAGGAAAATCACTTGACAATATAGGGAGGATTTTTCAGTATGGAATTGTTAGAAGTAATGCAAAAAAGACGCAGCGTGAGAACTTATACGGGGGAGTCTGTTGCAGAAAAAGATATAACCAGTATTTTACAGGCGGGATTGCTGTCGGCTTCCGGAAAGGCTATTCGGCCCTGGGAATTTATTGTGGTGCGGAATAAGGAAACTTTAAGAAACATGTCCCAGTGCAGGGTTGCGGGCTCTAAGATGCTGGAGGCGGCGGATTGTGCGGTTGTTGTCCTTGGAGATGAGGAGAAATCCGATGTGTGGGTGGAAGATTGCTCTGTGGCGATGGCAAATATGCATTTGATGGCGGACAGCTTGGGGGTAGGAAGCTGTTGGATTCAGGGCAGGCTTCGGGAAGCGCCGGGAGGGCGGACGACGGAAGCGTATTTAAGGGAGTTGTTGGAATTTCCGGAGAATTATCGGCTGGAAGCTATTCTTTCCCTGGGGATGCCGCAGAATCATCCGGGGGCTTATGAGTTGGGGGACTTGTTGGAGGGGAAGGTGCATCGGGAGAGATTTTAAGCGGGGAGGTTGTGAGGCTGACGCAAAATAAGCCCTCCGGCATTTCCGTATCCTGTGATCGGACGGTTCGCGTACACTCTGTCTGCTTTTGTCGTACTAACGGGATGGATTTTGACAGGCTTTGCCTGTTGGAAGTTTTGGACGTTAGTTCGCCAATATCAGACAGAGCGTTTGCGAACAGCTGAACAGCGGATACAGGAAATGCCGGAGGGCTTATTTTGCGTCAGCCACGGTAGGTTGTTGAAGAGCAAGAACGGTTATTTTTATAAGGCTTTTGGGATGTGTCTTTGTTTCCGGAAGTCTTTTTTGGAGCTGTATTTTGGGAGGGATGCTTGGGAGTTTGTGATAGAAAAAGCTTGACAATGGTATGATTTCGTACTATACTGCTGGTTGTGATGGTATGAAATCGTACTAAGGCGGTCTTGGTTCGGAGGGATGATTGATTTTTTGGAGGTGTAAAATGAAAGCTTGCAGTTCAAGGGATATGAAGCGTTTTAATCATTTGCTTGGGGAGATTGAGGCGGTTTATCATGAGATGGCCTTAAAGTTCGGGCAGTCTGACAGTGTTATGAATATTCTTTATACGATTTGTGATTATGGGGAGAGCTGTCCTTTGCAGGAAATATGCAGGCGATCGGGGATTAGTAAGCAGACGATCAATTCTGCTCTTCGCAAATTGGAAAGGGAGGGAATTGTCTATTCGGAGCAGGCAGGAGTGAAGGGGAAGAATGTCTGCCTTACGGAAAAGGGGAAAGAGCTGGCGAAAGATACAGCTGTTCGGGTGATTGAGGCTGAGAACGGAATACTTGCGTCCTGGCCGGAGGAGGATGTGAAGAAGTATCTGGAGCTTACGGAGCGGTTTTTAGTTGGGATTAAGGAGAAGGCGAAGGAAATAGATGCAGGTTCTCTTTGAAAACACAGGGTTTTCAGTTGTGTGGACAATGGGCCAAACAGTGATGGAGATTAGGAAGTGGAATAGGTTATGAGGAGAATTTTATTATCGGATCATTTTGATTATAAGAAGTTACTGCGGTTTACGCTGCCCTCGATGATTACTTTGGTTTTTACCTCTGTTTATGGCGTGGTGGATGGGTTTTTCGTATCAAATTATGCAGGAAAAACGCCGTTTACGGCAGTTAATTTTATTATGCCCTTTTTGATAATGCTCGGCTGTGTGGGCTTTATGTTCGGGACGGGAGGCGGAGCGCTGATTGCTATGACGATGGGGCAGGGGAAAGAGGAACAGGCGAAGAGGCTGTTTTCCCTGATTGTTTATGTGTCGGGGGGCTGCGGGATTGTGCTGATGGTTCTGGGGCTTTTGTTCCTTCGGCCTCTGGCTGTTTTTCTTGGGGCGCAGGGGCAGCTTCTTGAGGACAGTGTTACTTATGGACGCATTATTCTGCTTGCAATTCCGGCGTATATTCTTCAGTATGAATTTCAATGCCTGTTTGTTACGGCGGAGAAGGCTTCTCTGGGGCTTTATGTGACTATTGCGGCGGGGTGTACCAATATTGTTCTGGACGCTCTGTTTGTGGCGGTGCTTGGCTGGGGGCTGGAGGGAGCGGCTGCGGCTACGGCGCTGAGCCAGGTTGTGGGAGGCTTGATTCCGCTGATTTATTTTGCGCGGCCGAACAACAGTCTTTTGCGTCTTGGACGGACTGAATTTGACGGGAGGGCGCTTGTTAAGGTCTGTACCAACGGCTCCTCGGAGCTTTTGAATAATATTTCCATGTCTCTTGTGAATATGCTTTATAATCTGCAGCTTTTGAAATATATAGGAGAGGACGGCGTGGCGGCTTATGGGGTGCTGATGTATGTCAGTCTGGTGTTTCAGGCGGTGTTTATCGGGTATTCCGTTGGAACGGCTCCGATTGTGGGCTATCATTATGGGGCGCAGAATGTATTGGAGCTTAAGGGGGTGCTGAAAAAGAGCCTGACGCTTCTCGGCGCTTTTGCGGCGGCTATGTTCGGCGCTTCGTTCCTGCTTGCGCGGCCCCTTTCCTTTGTGTTTACGGGATATGATGAGGGGTTGCTTGCGCTGACGGTACGTGCCTTCTCTTTGTTTGCTTTTTCCTTCCTTTTTTCGGGGTATGTGATTTTTGGATCGTCCTTTTTTACGGCTCTCAATAATGGGCTGATTTCGGCGGCCATATCTTTTTTGCGGACGCTGGTGTTCCAGGTGGCGGCGGTTCTTATTTTCCCGCTGCTCTGGAAGGTGGACGGGATCTGGCTGTCTATGGTGGCCGCAGAGGTGCTGGCTCTGGGGGTGACGGCGGTTTTTCTGCGTGTGGAGAAGAAGCGGTATGGGTATTGAGAGTCTGCTTTTCTTTTTTTCCACGTGGTGGTTGCTATCAGACCGTAGCGCGTGCAGATCTCCTGTGCATAGCGGAGCCTGATGGGTACAGAGGCATACCGTAATCCCATGCTCACTTGCAGGGCTGCGTATCATGGCACGGACATTTTGAGCGCTTTTTGGATCAAGGCCGGAGGTAGGTTCATCCGAAAATAATATCTGCGGCTCGTAGCCTATAAACTCGTCAATGCTGATATTGAAGTAGGAGGCAAGACGGGGAAGAAGGGATTGCAATGGATTTGGAGACAATATTGGTTAAAAAAGCAGCGTGATAAGAAATAAATTTACAGGCAGGAGTTTTTCCGGCACAGATTTTGACATGTTGTATTAGAATGTAGAGTAAATTATGGAAAGGCAGGAATGGATAGACATTATAGTAAGAAATTATTAAGAATTTTTTCCCAAAAGCCACTTGCTTCTAAATGCTATTTCCTATATACTGTAGTAGAAGTTGTGATGATGCATAGATATTGAGGAATAGAGAGTAGAGGGCCAATGACGAGAAGGCAGAGAAAACGACTGGTGAAGTTTCTGGGGGGCGTGATTTGTACACTCAGCCTGGGAATGGTGATAGGAACGGTGTATGCCGGCAATTTGGATAAGAATACGGATATAGAGGAATCAGAGTTTAAGGATATATTGGAAAGCGGAAGTGTTCAGGCAGTAAAAAAGGCTTCCGTTCACAGAAGGAATGAAGAGGAGAAGGAAGAAGAGCTAAAGGAGGAGCTTCCAGATGACTGGAATTTAATTCTGGTCAATCGGACACATCCCCTTCCGGATGATTTTGAGGTTGAGTTAAAGAGCATCGGGGGCGGGCATAAGATTGACGCCCGGGCATATGATGATTATACGGCGATGGTTCAGGCAGCCAGAAAGGAAGGAGTTTATGTGTACGTGACCTCCTCCTATCGAAGCATGGACAAGCAGATTTCTCTTCATGAGGCGAAGATTGAAGAAGGCGTCATGATGGGATATTCCTATACGGAGGCGAAGGAGCGGGCGGCGGAGGTTGTGGCTGTTCCGGGGACGAGTGAGCATCAAGCCGGGCTTGCTCTGGATTTTGTATCTGCGGAATATCGAAGGCTGGACGAGAAGCAGGAGGATACCAAAGGCTTTCAATGGCTGAAAGACAATTGCTATGATTATGGATTTATCCTGCGCTATCCCAATGGAAAAACAGAGGTTACGGGGATTATTTATGAGCCTTGGCATTTTCGTTATGTAGGGAAAAAGGCCGCTTTGGAGATTAAGGCTTCCGGGCAGACTCTGGAGGAGTATGTGGGAGCGATTCCGATTTCTGAGGGAAAGCCTGTAGAATATGATAGTAATACGATGAAAAAAGAGAAGGCGAAGAAGCAGCAGACAGCAGTAACGCCTGTTCCGCCTGTGCCGGAGGATACGGCAGTTCCCGGGACGGAAGGACAAGGAGAGACGCCTGACAGCGGAGGCTCTTCCTCTCCCGTAACGGATACTGCTCCGACACCGCCGGTGCCGTCAGAAGCTGTTCCGGATCCGGTGCCGACGGATCCGGTGACACCGCCGCCGGCGCCGGAGGTACCAACAGAACCGGTTGTTCCGGATCCGACTCCGGACCCAATTCCGACACCAGACCCGGAGCCGTTACCAGATCCGGCCCCAGCGCCGGATCCGACACCGATACCCGATCCGCAGCCGACGCCGGATCCAGCCCCAGCGCCGGATGTACCGGAAGCGCCGGCAGAAGGACAGGGATCAGTTTAAAAGTAAAAATATGCCACCCAGTGCTTTTGCGAAAGCATTTGGGTGGTTTTATCATAAGCCATACCAAAAGCCTTTTTTAAGAGCCGGAAATCTTAAAATTCTGTGAAATAAAAGAGGCTGCGCTTGGAAACAAGTGCAAAATGTGGTAGGATAAAGACGAGTATTATATGACCGGACATTGATTTGGCAAAGGCGCTCCGTGAGGCATGTTGCGGAGCCGGAACTGGAATAGGAGCAAAGCATGTTACGTAAGATAATGAAGCTGCTGACGGGCAGACTGGTGTTTTTTGGAATCCTGCTGTTGATTCAGCTGGTGTACTTCCTGATCTTTTTAACCAGGCTGACTACCTATTCCACGGGAATTTCCATTTTGTTTACCCTGATAAGCCTTCTGGCGGTCCTCTGGATTATCAACCGCGGCGAGAATCCGGCTTATCAGATGGCGTGGGTTATCTTTATTCTGGTTTTTCCCCTGTTGGGCGGACTTTTCTATCTATTGGTGGGCAATAAGCAGCCCTCAAAAAAGATGCGCCGCAGACTGGAGGCGGAGCAGGACCGGACGAAAGAGGCCGTTTTCCAGGATGAGCAGGTTCTTGAGGAGATTGGAGAGCTGGACTTAAGAGCCAGAGGGCAGTTTGCCTATATGTCGCATACCTGCGGCTATCCCGTATACAAACACACA
Source organism: Clostridia bacterium (assembly GCA_910574835.1). Taxonomy (GTDB): domain Bacteria; phylum Bacillota; class Clostridia; order Lachnospirales; family Lachnospiraceae; genus Laedolimicola. Next base: position 5,417 of record CAJTDE010000005.1, read on the forward strand.
CAGGCCCGTTACTTCAAGCTGGGTGATGATATGTTTCCGGAGCTTCTTAAAGAGCTTAAGGAAGCAAAGCATTTCATTTTTATGGAATACTTTATCGTGGAAGAGGGCCGGATGTGGAACAGCATACTGGAGATTCTGGAGGAGAAGGCGAGGGCGGGCCTGGATGTGCGCTTTCTCTATGACGATTTGGGAACTGTTTCCCTGCTTCCGCCGGGCTACGACCGGAAATTAGAGGCAAAGGGGATTCGGTGTATGGCATTTAATCCCTTCATTCCCCTCTGGTCTCTGGTGATGAATAATCGGGATCATCGAAAGATTACGGTGATTGACGGTCATACGGCTTTCAGCGGCGGCGTCAATCTGGCGGATGAATATATCAATGAAAAAGAGCGCTTCGGCCACTGGAAAGATACCGGTTTTATGCTGAAGGGCGAAGCCGTGTGGAATTATACGGTGATGTTCCTGCAGATGTGGAATGCATTTCGGAGGACGGATGCGGGATACGATGCATTTCGGCCGGAATGCTTTCACCCGGAGCCTTTTTCATCGGACGGCTTTGTGCAGCCCTACGGGGATTCGCCTCTGGATGAAGAGATTGCCGCAGAAAATGTTTATCTGAATATTTTAAATCAGGCCCGGGATTATGTATATATTTTTACACCTTACCTGATCATTGATCATGAAATGGATACGGCTCTGTGCCTGGCGGCGAAGCGGGGCGTGGACGTGCGGATTGTGACGCCGGGGATTCCCGATAAGAAGGTGATTTTTCAATTGACACGCTCTTATTATCCCAGTCTTTTGCGGGCGGGAGTGCGTATTTACGAATATGCGCCGGGATTTCTTCATGCAAAATCCTATGTCTGTGATGATGAGACGGCGGTGGTGGGAACGATCAATATGGATTACCGCAGTCTGTATCTGCATTTTGAGTGCGGAACGCTGTTTTACCGCAATTCTATTGTGGCGGATGTGAAGGAGGACTATCTGAGAACCCTGGAAAAGTGCCGGGAGATTGGACTGAAAGACACGCGGCAGGGATTCTTCGGAAGTCTGTTTTGTGCGGTATTGCGGGTGCTGGCGCCGCTTTTATAAGAGGGAATACATTGCCAGGCGGAAAGTAAAAATGATAACTCCGAAGGAAAGAAAGGAAACGAGTATGAATATATTGTTTTTTTTGAAGCCCAAGGGAGAGCTTGCCTATCTTTATGATGACAGCACCCTGCGGCAGGGAATCGAAAAGCTGGAGCGAAGCGGCTTTACGGCGATTCCGTTGATCAACCGCAGCGGAGAGTACATAGGGACCATCACGGAGGGGGATATGCTTTGGACCCTGAAAAATAAATTCTCTCTGGATTTGAGAGCGGCGGAGGATGTGTCCATACAGACCGTCAGAAGAAGGATGCAGTTTGAGCCTATTTCCATCGACGCCAACATAGAGGATTTATTTTCCAAGGCCATGAATCAGAACTTTGTTCCGGTGATTGACGACAAGCGGATTTTTATTGGAATCGTGACCCGCAAAGACATTATGGGGTTCTGTTATCAGGAATTTATTCGGAAAAATAATTAAAGCCTTGAAGATTGCTGTTCACGGAATGAGCGGCAGTCTTTTAAGAAAATAGCTTGTAAAGTGGAAGGCTTTATTATATAATGAAGCGAAAAAATTAAAAACGGAATATTACGGAACCGGAAACAGTAATATCCCTCACAGTGCACAAATCGATTTACAGGCGCATGGGTTTGCGGCTGGAAATTGATTTCATAAAAGTGTACTGTGGGGGTATTACGGAACCGGAATAGGAGGAGCATATGAAAAAGGTTCGGACAAGATTTGCGCCCAGCCCCACAGGACGTATGCATGTGGGCAATTTAAGGACGGCGCTGTATGCATATTTGATTGCAAAGCATGAGGGAGGCGATTTCCTCCTTCGGATAGAGGACACGGATCAGGAGCGATTGGTGGAGGATGCGGTGGATATTATTTACCGCACGCTTGAGAAGGCGGGGCTTTCTCACGACGAGGGACCGGATAAGGATGGAGGTGTAGGGCCTTACGTCCAGAGCGAGCGGCAGGCGGCCGGAATTTACCTGGAGTATGCAAAGAAGCTGATCGAGAAGGGCGAGGCGTACTACTGCTTCTGCGATAAGGAGCGTTTGGAGTCTTTAAAGACCGAGGTGGCCGGCAAGGAGATTGTGATTTATGACAAACACTGTCTTTCTCTGACCAAAGAGGAAGTGGCGGAAAAGCTGGCGGCGGGTGTGCCCTATGTAATCCGTCAGAACAACCCCACGGAGGGGACAACCACCTTCCAGGATGATATTTACGGGGCGATTACCGTGGACAATGGGGAACTGGACGATATGATTCTGATTAAGTCCGACGGTTATCCCACCTATAATTTTGCAAATGTGGTGGACGACCATCTGATGGGAATCACTCATGTGGTCCGGGGAAATGAGTATCTTTCTTCTTCCCCCAAGTATAACCGGCTCTATGAGGCATTTGGCTGGGAGGTGCCCGTCTATGTGCACTGTCCGCTGATTACGGACGAGGAGCATAAGAAGCTGTCCAAGCGCTGCGGTCACTGCTCCTTTGAGGATTTGCTGGAGCAGGGCTTTCTGCCGGAGACGATTATTAACTTTGTGGCTCTTCTTGGATGGAGTCCGGAGGAAGATCGGGAGATTTACAGCCTGGAAGAACTCATTCAGGTTTTTGACTACCATCATATGAGTAAAGCGCCCTCTGTCTTTGACTATACGAAGCTGAAATGGATGAACGGCGAGTACTTAAAGGCTATGGATTTTGACAAGTTCTATGAGATGGCGCTGCCCTATCTTAAGGAAGCAATTACTAAGGACTGCGATCTGAAGAAGATTGCGGCTATGGTGAAGACGAGAATTGAGGTGTTCCCGGATATTCCGTCCCTGGTTGATTTCTTTGAGGAGCTTCCCGAGTATGATACGTCCATGTATGCCCATAAAAAGATGAAGACTACGCCTGAAAGCTCTCTGGAGGTGCTGCGTGAACTGCTGCCTCTTTTGGAAGCTCAGGAGGACTACGGCAATGATGCGCTGTATGCCCTTTTGATGGATTATGTGGCCAAGAAGGGATGCAAGAACGGCTTTGTGCTGTGGCCTGTGCGTACCGCGGTGTCCGGGAAGCAAATGACGCCCTGCGGCGCTACGGAGATGATGGAGATTGTGGGAAAAGAGGAATCTTTAAAGCGGATTCAAAAAGCGATTGAGATGTTGGAAAAGGATAATCTATGAATCAATTATCGGAAGCACAGCGTCGGGCCGCCAGCCATGTTGACGGCCCCATGCTGGTTCTGGCCGGGCCGGGAAGCGGAAAGACAACCGTGATTACGCGCCGGACCCGGTATCTTATTGAGGACTGTCATGTGAAGCCCTCGGAAATCCTGGTGATTACATTTACAAAAGCAGCGGCAAGGGAAATGCGTGAGCGTTTTCTGCGGCAGATCAAAAGCGACGGGACGAAGGTGTCTTTTGGAACCTTTCATGCTGTCTTTTTTCAGATCTTAAAGCTCGCTTACGGTTATGGGGCGGAAAATATTCTCCGGGAGGAGCAGAAGTACCGGTTTTTGCGGGACAGTGTGCAGAAGGCGAAGCTGGAGCCGGACGATGAGGCGGAATTTATTTCCGATGTGGCGGCGGAGATCAGCCGGGTGAAGAATGAGCGCTGCGATCTGAATACATATCATGCATCTGTCTGCAATTCCGCCGTATTTAAGGGGATTTTTCATGATTACGACAATCGGCTGCGCAGGAGCAATCTGATTGACTTTGATGATATGCTGGTGTACTGCTATGAGCTTCTTCGGGAGCGGCCGGATATTTTGGGGGCGTGGCAGAGGAAGTACCGCTATATTCTGGTGGATGAGTTTCAGGATATCAATCAGCTTCAGTATGATATTGTGCGCCTTTTGGCGGCGCCGGAGGATAATTTGTTTATTGTGGGGGATGATGATCAGTCTATTTACCGTTTTCGGGGAGCGAAGCCTCAGATTATGCTGAATTTTGAGAAGGATTACCCCAAGGCCAAAAGGGTGGTGCTGGATGCGAATTTTCGCTCTACGGCGGAGATTGTGAAGGGCGCAGGGAAGGTGATTGGGCATAATAAGGAGCGGTTTCCCAAGGAAATTTATGCGGCTAAGGGGGCGGGATTTGAGATTTTGACCCATGAGTTTCCGGGGCAGGAGGAGGAAAATGCCTGTATTGTGGATAAAATTAAGGCTTATGCGGCCAAGGGAGGGGCGTACTCGGATATCGCGGTGCTTTTTCGGACGAATACTCAGCCGCGGCTTCTGGTGGAAGAGCTGATGTCGGCGGGGATTCCCTTTCGGATGCGTGATCGTTTGCCGAATATTTATGATCACTGGATTGTGAAGGATGTTTTTACTTATATCAGAATGGCGATGGGGAGCAGGAAACGGAGTGATTTTCTGCAGGTTATGAACCGGCCGAAGCGGTATATCGGGAGGGAATGTCTGGAGGAAGAGGAAATTGCGTGGGAGGCGCTTCTCTGCTGTTATGAGGAAAAGCCCTGGGTGGCGGAGCGGATCGAGAAGCTGCAGGGGGATCTGAAGATGATTGGACGGTTAAGTCCCTTTGGGGCGGTTCATTATATTCGGAATATTGTGGGGTATGAGGAGTATCTTAGGGAGTATGCGGAGTATCGGAACAGGAGAGCGGAGGATCTTCTGGAGGTTTTGGATGAGCTGCAGGCACTTTCTAAGGGATTTCGGACCTTTGGGGAGTGGTTTTTGCATATTGAGGATTATCGGAAGGAGCTGGAGCGGCAGGCGAAGGAGCAGGAGAAGGAGAGTAATCGTGTGTCGGTGGCTACGATGCACAGCAGTAAGGGGCTGGAGTACCGGATTGTGTTTATTCCGGATGCAAATGAGGGGGTGGCGCCGCATAAGAGGGCTTTTTTGGATGAGGATGTGGAGGAGGAGAGGAGGCTGTTTTATGTGGCTATGACACGGGCGAAGGAGTTGTTGTATGTGTTTTCGGTGAAGAAGCTTTGGAATCGGAGGGTGGAGAGGTCGCGGTTTTTGGAGGAGTTGCTTGAGGTGGGGGCGGACGGGGATGCCGCAAAATAAGACAGCAGCCATTTCCATATCCTGTGTTCGGACGGTTCGCGTACAGGGTGTCTGCTCTGTACGGACATTGCCTTTGTAATTGGGGTGGGGATGGTTTGGTTTTGAGGCTATGTCCGTCCATATCAGACGCCCTGTACGCGAACAGCCGGACACTGGATATAGGAAAAGTCTGCTGTCTTATTTTGCGGCATCCCCTGGCTGTGGGGGAGTTCTGCTTAAGCGGTAGGGGGATGCGGCTTTGTGATTTTACCTTTTAGTGGCGTCGCGCAGCGACTTTCAATAGTCCAGCTAAGAAATGTCAAGTGATTTTGAAAAATAATTTTAGCTGGACGGTAAAGTCGCAAAGGCGCACGAGAGGAACTTTTATGAGTGCTCTTTCGAATAAAAGTTTCTCTCATTACAGGTGTGCCGAAGCGACTTTACCCTTTAGTGCCGTCGCGCAGCGACTTTTAATATGAGGGAAGGTGTTGACTTTGGGGGTGGGGGAATTTACTATAGTGGTAGTAGGGTTCCCTTGGTTTTTGAGGGGGAGGATGTGGGGGCTGAGGCTCTCTTTTTGGTTTTGGGAATTGTTTTGATTGTGTGGGGAGGGGAAATGAGTAGGATGGCATGGGTTCGGGGATGGCTGCAGGGATGGTTATTGGGAATGGTTTTTTTGTTGGCGGGCTGTGAGAGAGGTGTGGGTGAGAGTATTCGGATGGGGGGCGGGATTGTTAGTGGTGCCGGAAGTGCTGATGGGATGGCATGGGGCGGAGGTTTTGGAATCTGGGACGGGGATTGGTCGGGAGGAGTTGGTTTATGTTCCGGAGAAGGCTGAGGTTGTGGGGAATGAGCTGAGATTTGGGCAGTTGGTGGTGCATTTGCCGGAGGCGGCTTCTGTTTTTGCTGTGGAAGATTCGAAGGAGAAGGGACAAGTTTTGGAGCTGTCGGGTATGGGGGAGGGAGAGGCGGCTCCGCCGAGGATACGGCTTGCTCATTTTCAGGTGGAGTATGAGAAGGAGATTGAGCTGGCGAGTGCTGTTTTGAGGGAGGTTTCCGGTGATGTGCTCTTGGTGTTTGAGGGGGATGCGGATAAGATAAGCCCCAGTTACAGTTTTCAGATGGAGGACGAGATTTATCGGAGGTATATTCTCGTTCTGGGAAACGAGGTCTATTTACTGGAGGAGGTTTGGGCGGAAAACCGGTACGGTATTGGTGGTTTAAAGGAGGAGAAGGCGTTTGGATGGAGGACGACAGGGGAGGGAGAGAAAGAGGTTTCTTTTGGTCAATCGGTATGCCGCAGCTATATAGATATTAAGCCGGAGGCCGGAGTAAGGCTTTTGGGATTGAATGAAGGGCGGAGTATGTCGGAGGATTATGAGCTTCGGATATATCAGGAGGGGAGTTATGAAAGCCCTGTTCAAAACCTTTCCGGGAGTATGATAATTCAAAGTGGCGATTTGAAGGATTTGAATTTTGACGGTTATGTGGATCTGCGGCTGACTGCGGGGCTTGCTTATCTTTGGAATCATGAGCATCAGTGTTATGAGAAGGCGGTTTATCCTCAGGAGGAGATTTCCTTTGATTTTTTCAATCTTCATTTACTCGGGGAGCAGAAAATCATTTATACCTGTGATACGCATTTTGATTTTGAGGAGGATGCGGAGAGTGATTACGAAGGCTTGTGGAAGTGGGAAGGAAATGAGCTGTTATTAAAGAGGGCATGTGTCCGGGAATGTTCGGAGGATACGGTGTCTATTCAGGTTTGGGAAGGGACGGAGGATAAGAAAGTTTTACTGGATAAAAGGATTCCAATGGAAGAGTGGGATGAAAATCCTGATGTCAGGCGTTATTCTTATGAACAATTTTTTGGCGGATTGGTTCCTGAGGAGGTTTATCGGGAATACCATAATCTTACAGATGGACAGGAATTGATTCTTCAGGAGCTTTTGGATAAGATAGTGAAGGCAATGGAGAAGCAGAAGGAGCCAGAGCTTTTGGAGCCTTTGGCAACAGGGAGGTTACTGACGGATGAAGAGATTCGCGCTCTTGCAAGGGAGAATATGGAAATCCGTGTGGATCTTGCGCAGGCTGTTTATCTTGGCAGTTATACGATGTTGGAAGCGGATGTGGATAATGATGGGATTTTGGATCTGATAGCGGAAAAGGAGTGGGGTGGTTCGGGCGGATTTACGGATTCCATTTTATATCAGGGCCAAAAGGATGGCAGTTATGTAAAAACAAGCAGTACTCCGCAGCTTTTGGAGGATTGGCTGTGTATTTCTTATGGCGGGAAAAACTATATATACCGCAAAGGTAACTATTCAGAACCCCTGATAGAAACTATGTGACTTTTTGTGAAAAACAGAGAAAATACAAAATCTGTTTTCACTCAATTTGTCTCTTGTTGGTGGATAACCAACCGATGATTCATCCGTTATTTCCATCTTTGTGGATTACCAATTTTAATTCATCATTTTTGTAGTTCAAATCCGATTTTTTATCGGTTTTTGAATAGATTTAGCAACACCTGTACCTTGAAATAATAACTTTATCCACAGTCATTTTGCCCAATGAGTACTCCCAGACAATTCGCTTTTTTACTGACTTTGCGCTAAAATAGTGTTATCAAATTTTAGCGAAAGAAGGTGGTCTCTTTGACAAAAGACGAGATGATTGAACAGCTGCTTATGCAGGTTAATTCATTAACCATAGCCCTAAATTCGCTGCAGCAATCATTTGATGCACAGACAGCACTTGTTGCCAACCTCAATCAGACCATTCAGGAACTAAAAGAACAGCTCAATAAGAACTCTAAAAACAGTTCCAAGCCTCCTTCAAGTGATGGTTTTAAGAAACCCACACCAAAGAGCTTGCGCAAATCTGCTGGAAAGAAGGTCGGTGGGCAGGACGGTCATCAGGGAACACATCTGGCTGTCATTTCAGATCCTGATGAGATTGTGAAACACATGCCACCTGCCTGTGAAGGCTGCCCTCATTACAAAATGTGCAGGGGAACCGCCTGCATTGCAGAAAGACGCCATGTCATTGATGCTGTTGTTACGGTTAATGTAACAGAGCATCAACTGCTTGAGATTCCAATCTGTATGCTTCACGGAGATACCAGAAAAGGGGCATTTCCTATGAATGTGAAAGCAACCGTGCAGTATGGCGAGAATCTACAGGCATTATCTGTGGCTTTAAATACGGTCGGAGCAGTCAGTGTGAAAAGAACACATGAAATTCTCTCCGGTGTGTTCAATATCCCGATCGCCACCGGTACCATAAGCAACATGGTAAAACGCTGTGCTGATGCTGTATCTGAAACGGTAAACAGAATAAAACAAAAGGTTACCGAATCGGGTCTTGGACATTTCGACGAAACCGGAACCCGTGTTGATAAAAAACTCTGGTGGGTTCATGATGCATCAAACTGTGAATTCACATATCTTGATATCAGCCCTAAACGGGGACGTCTTGGTATGGAGCAGTGTGGTGTGCTGCCATCATTTCATGGTATTGCCATGCATGACTGCTGGGCTTCCTACTGGAATTATCCGGATATTCAGCATGCAGTCTGCTGTGCCCATCTTCTCCGTGAATTAACGGGGATTGATGAAAATCATCCGGATCAGAAGTGGGCATCTGCATTTATAGACCTTTTACTGGAAATGAAAAAGGCCAAAGAGAAAGCTGTAGAGAAGGGAAAGGACTCTCTGAGCTATTATCATTATCATAAGTTCGATAAGAAGTATGATGAACTTATCGAACAGGCCCGGAAGGAAAATCCACTTCCCGAAACCACGGAGAAAAAACGTGGACGGAAGAAAAAAGGAAAAATCCTTGCCCTGGCAGAACGCCTTGCGAATTACAAGGCCTCAGTCTGCCTTTTTATCCATAACTTCAATGTCCCGTTTGATAACAACCAGGCGGAACGAGATCTGCGGATGATAAAGGTGAAAACCAAAGTATCCGGATGCTTCCGAACAGAGGAAGGTGCCAGAGATTACCTAAAAATCATGTCCTACGTTGGTACCGCACATAAGCAGGGATACAATGCTTATGAAGCAATCAGAAATGCAATCTCAGGTCATCCTGATTTCATCTTTGAATAAGGGTGGTTCTGAATAGTTACCCGCAAAGAATTTAATTACAGGAGAAAGGAATACTGTGGGATCAGTCTGTATTATTATGAAAAGGGAGAACTGGCGGAGAGTGTATCTGTGAGTTTTGTTTCAGATTCTTATCAGGTGCGTGTTTTGGACTGTATCAGTCAATCGTGGATGGCATTGGCAGAAAAGATGGCATACAAAAGCCCTGAGCTTCGGAAGCGGGTAGAGGACTATGAAATACTGACAGGAAACGCCGAACAGGAGGTTACGCAAGGGGAGGAAATTTGTTATTACAGTGACTTTGATAATGATGGCGAGACGGAGGAATATAAAAAAAGTATTTGGACCACAAGCAGTATGGGCACGGTTGAACATTTAAGCTTTTCGGGTAAAGGCGATGAAGTGATTGGAGATATATTGAGAAATGAAACGAATACGCCCATTATGCTCTGGGTAGACAGGGAAAGGGACGAAAATATTATTTGTGTCATGTATCTGACCGGCCTTTATGACTATGAGATAGCGGCTTATCTTGTGCAAGGGAAGGATTATGAGCAGGTGTATCAGGTTGAGGGAAAGGGGCGGATTCGCGCAGAGATTTACAGATGAAAATTTTGCGGTTCAAGTTGTTTTGAGGAAGATTTTCAGTTAGAATATAAGGGAATAAAAGTAGCTGGTATTTACGATAGAGAAATGGGGGGAGTACGGATGTTTTTTGCCTCACTGACGGAATGGACGTTTCACAATGTATTGCTGCGGATGATAACTGCTTTGCTTCTGGGCGGCCTGATCGGAATTGATCGGGGGGCCAAGAAGAGGGGCGGAGGGGCCAGGACGGATGCGGCTGTGTGCCTTGGGGCGGCTATGGTGATGATGACGGCCCAGTATATGGATATCCGGTTTCCGGGGAGTACCGATATCTCACGGATGGCGGCACAGGTGGTGAGCGGCGTGGGCTTTCTGGGGGCAGGCTCGATCATTGTGGCGGGTCGGCAGGTGAAGGGGCTGACTTCTGCGGCCAGTATCTGGATCTGTGCCTGTGTAGGGCTGGCGGCAGGCATTGGTTTTGTGGATGGGGCGGTTCTGGTGACGGTGGTTCTTCTGGTGGGGCTTCATATTCTGCCCTTTATTGAGGAGAAGGCTTATCAGTATTCCAGATATGCCAGGCTGTACATAGAGGGAGAGGAGAACAGGACGGCCTCTGTGCTTTTGAGCAGATTGAAGGCGGATGGCTGTAAGATTGATATGTATGATGTGGACAAGCCCAAGACAGGAGGCCAGTCCTTTACCATACGGATGACGATTTATATTCCCTATCGCTTAAATAAGCAGGAGTATCTGCGGAAGCTGTCGGAGATTGAAGGGGTTATGTTTGTGGATGTGATATAAATGTTTTTAATAGGTATGGCATTGGTTTATTGCCTGGGGAATAAGGAGGAGAGCGGCAATGAAGGCGGTGCTTTGGTTTAAGATATGTTTGGCGGGATTGGCCCTGCTGTTGCCGGGATGTGGACAAAATACGGAAAGTTTGGACGGAATGGTTTTGGAAGGGGCGAGTGTTCCGGGGACAGCAGAAGCCTTGGAGCAATCTGGGAACGATAATAAAGGGAAGCTGATTTTTATTCCGGAGGAGCTGCGGATGGAGGATCGCACCCTCCGGTTTGGCGAACTGGTCGTTCAGGTGCCTGTAAAGACAGCGGTCAGATTGACAGGTGAGGAAGAAAAGGGGCGGGCTTTGGAGATATCAGGGGGCAGAGAAGGCAGGGCTGTTCCGCCCAGGTTGAGATTTGTTCATTACTATGTCGATTATGAGAATGAATTGGAGCTGGCAGGCGCCGTATTGGAAGAACTTCCGGACGAAGTGCTTCAAGTGAATTTTGGGGACAATATCGGAGAGCTGAGCTTTGATTTTCAGGCAGAGGATAAAATCTATAAGCGATATGTTACGGTAAGGGGAAAAGATGTTTATCTCTTGGAAGAGATTCAGGCGGAAAAGGATTACAGTATTACGTCCCTGCTGAAGCAGGAGGCAATTTGCTGGATGCCTGCAAAGGAAGGCGAGGGCCAAAGAGAGACGTCTGTGCGATATAATGGCAGGAAGGGCGGAGTGGTCTGTAAATATATAGAACTTAAGCCGGAAGCCGGAGTGCGCTTCATTGCACGGTTTCAAAGGGGAGAAGAGTATGAATATCAGCTTAAGATATATCAGGAGGGCAGTTACGAAAATTCCAGCCAGAGCTTTACCGGGCGAGCTGACGGTGAGATAAGTATGCAGGACCTGAACTTTGACGGCTATGCGGATTTGCTGTTGGATAGAGATATTGTTTATTTGTGGAATCATGAAAAGCAATGTTATGAAGAGGCTTTGCTTCATATAGAAGACACCTCTTTTGAGTTTCGGACAGCCGAGCCTTTTGAGGAGCAGAAAACATTCTGGTCTTATCATCAGTATTATTTAGGAGACGTAAGCAAAGAAAGGTTATGGCAGTGGGAGGGAAATGAACTGGTACAAAAGCGCGTTTGTGTCGTGGATGTACTAAAAGATACTGTGTGTATAGAGATTTGGGAGGGAGCAGAGGAGAAGCTTTTGCTGGAACAGACATTTTCACAAAAGAAATGGGAAGGAGATCGGGAATTCTTACGTCCCATTTATGAGAAATTCTACGAAGGTCTTGCACCGGAAGGAGCTTTTGAGCGTTGGCATTGTGTGAAGCAGGAGGAATGTCAATATATTTCCCGGAAGCTTTTAGACGAAATCGGCCGGAGATTAGAAGATGGGAGAGGGATAGAGGACTTAAGCTTTATGAATACAGGACGATTTCTTTCAGAAGAAGAAATACGTTTGATGGCTCAGAAATATATAGAAATACGCGTGGATCTTGCTGAGGCGGCAAGACTTGGCAGTTACGGAATGATTGAGGCGGATGTGGATAATGATGGAATTTTGGATCTTCTGGCTGAGAAATACCGGGGAGGTGTCCACGAGTATCCGGAATTTATTTTGTATCAGGGACAGGAGAATGGCGGGTATGTAAAAACAGACGGCTTTGAGGGATTCCAAGAGGAATTGACCGGGGTTTTTTGTGAGGACAGGAATTATGTATGCTGTAAAGTATATGATGAACACGCCTGGAATGGGGTTAAGCTGTATGGTTATGAGGATGGTCAGAGGATAGAAGCCGCAGAGGTTTGTTTGGAATTGGATTCCTATCATGTACAGGTATTGGAATGCGGGGATGAAGCACGGCGGGCTTTGGCAGAAAGGACAGCAGCTGAAAGTATAAAAGTCCGGGAGCAGCTGGAGAAAAATGTAATTCCTGTGGGAAGTGCGGAACAGGAGATTCCCATAGAGGAAGGAGGCGGATATCGCTGTGATCTGAACAACGACGGAGAACCGGAAGAATACCGAAAATGGATTTGGGAAACGAGTAACAGGTCTATGTCCGACTATTTGAGAGTCTCAGGAGAGGGAGAAGAGATCATTGCGGAAATCTTGAGGGACGAGGCGCGCGCTCCGATTATGTTTTGGGCGGAGAATGAAAACGGCGAAAATGTGATTCATATCATATATTTGAACGGACGTTATGATTATGAGACAGCGGCATATCTTGTGAAAGGAAATGATTATGAGATGGTGTATCGGATAGAGGGAAAGGCGAAAGTCAATGCTTTTTTTCCGGCTCCAGTTCCACCAGTATGATATCCGGCCCAATCTGCTTGATCTTGCACCAGGGGATTTCATACTCACAGTCCTTGCCCAGAAGTCCCCAGAGCTTTTCATTGCTGGACGTTACAAGGGCCTGTATGCACCCGCTTTTCGGATCAAAGACCAGATCCGACACGCAGCCCAAACGCTTGCAGTCACAGATATTGATAACATCTTTTTCTCTCAATTCACAGAAGGTCATATGGAAGCTCCATTGGAGGTCTTTTTCTATATATATGCTGAGCAGGGAAAAATGTGAGTATGTATAAGCGGTCATTCGGAATGTCAAGTAATCTACGGAGGTACACGAGAATGAAAAAATTATTAAGCATGTTACTTACGTTACTGGTTTTAACAACGTGTTTGGCGCCGGGCATAGTCTCTTTTGCAGAAGATGAAGATGGAATGGTAGAAGCCGAACCGGCAAGTCCTCCGGGAGAGAACGCAAATATGCCGCTGGAATCAAATAGTTTTTTGGATATTGTCATGAGTATTTTCACTGATGATAAAGTGGAATTTCATTTTGTTCAGGCAGTGGATAAGGCGTCGGCGGATAGAAATGATATTGTACTGGCATCAGCCACTGCGGCAAAGATGAGGATTTATGCCGTATATACTACTAGGAGATCTCTGACTCCGGCGATGAGACATATGGGTATGTATGGTTGGCGGTGAATATGGTTTGGAGCAAAGTTACTGTTCACACACCACTGTTCCGCGAGGTGTTTTTGCACAATTTGTGCGGAAATCCCGAGTTTTTCAGCGCGAAATCGCATCTTTTTGCAATTTCTGTGCACCGCGAAGCGTGTTACTGGTCACGGAGTGAACAGTAACGGAGTAAAAATGCTCAAAAAACTTGTTTTACATAATGTTTGACAGAGAAGAAGCATATGTACTATACTTAAATTGATATATTATTTTTAAAAAAGGAATTACCAGATTACAAAGGAATGCCGCAGCATCATTGACTTCCGCCTACATGGAAGCAGCCGGGGAAGACGGTGGGTTCACATGTGATTTTAACTGAGAAATATCTTGCGGCAGAACCAGGAGAAAAGAGGGAGATTCGCTATGAAATGTCCATATTGCAGCCAGGAGAACACCCGGGTCATTGATTCCAGACCGGCAGAGGATAACAGTTCCATCCGCCGCCGCCGTCTCTGCGATTCCTGCGGGAAGCGCTTTACAACTTATGAGAAGATTGAGACGATTCCTATTATTGTGATTAAGAAGGACAATAACCGGGAGCCGTATGATCGAAGCAAGATTGAGGACGGCATTTTGCGTGCCTGCCACAAACGCCCCGTGCCCCTGAAGGATATTAACGGCGTGATTGACGCTATTGAGAGCGAGATCTTTAACAGGGAGGAGCGGGAGATTGCAAGCAGCGTTATCGGGGAAATGGTGATGGATAAGCTGAAAGATCTGGATTCCGTGGCCTATGTGCGCTTCGCCTCCGTTTACCGGGAGTTCAAGGACGTGAATACCTTCCTGAGCGAATTAAAGAAGATGCTGGATAAATAATGCCGGCACAGTTTTTGATATGTTACCAGGCGATGTCCGCCCGCTCCGAAGAGACGCATGAACGGGGGACCCGCAGGGTATGAATTTTAAGACAGAAAGAGACTTGGAAATGACAACAGACAGAAAAAAGGCGGCGGGGCATATCCTTGCCCTGCTTACCATTACCGTGTGGGGTACGACCTTTGTGGCGACGAAAACCCTGCTCAATCATTACGATGCGCTTCAGATTATGCTGATGCGCTTCTTTATCGCATGGGTTGTTTTAATGCTGTTTACCCGGAAAGTCGAGAGACCCCAAAGCGTGAAGGAGGAGCTTGGAATCTTCGCTCTGTCCCTTTCGGGAATTACTCTTTATTACTATTTTGAAAATACGGCCCTGACTTATACGCTGGCGGCCAATGTGAGTATTATTCTTGCGGCGGCGCCTGTTTTTACGGCTGTCCTGGCCCATGTATTTACCAGGGATGAAAAGCTCTCCGGGCGGACCTGGGCGGGATTTTTCATTGCCATTGCCGGTGTTGTGCTGGTGGTGTTCAACGGAACCTTTGTATTGAAGCTGAATCCTCTGGGAGATGCGCTTTCCCTGCTGGCAGCCTTATCCTGGGCTGTTTATTCGGTGATTCTCAAAAGCTATGTGGGACGTTATGATAACTGGATTTTAACCAGGAAAATGCTCTTTTATGCTCTGCTTTTGACAGCTCCGGCGACTCTTTGGGACAAGGGGCTGCCGCCGCTTTCGCCGCTTGTCCGGGGGGATGTGATTTTCTGCCTGCTGTTTCTGGGGGTGCTGGGAAGCGCTGTCTGCTATATTACCTGGAATATCGCTATCAGACGGATTGGTGTGGTGAATACCAACAACTATATTTATCTGAATCCTTTTGTGACTATGATCTGCGCGGCTATTGTCCTGAAGGAGCCGATCACGGCGGCAGGCGTGGTGGGAGCCGTTTTGATTGTGGGAGGGATTCTTGTGTCGGAGCTGCCAAAGGGCTTTTCCATTTTCAGCAGCTTGTATCCGAAGCAGTATATGGATTCCACCTATGAAATAGATTTTGAAGGTTTGTACGAGGCGGGCTACCGGGGCGTTCTTTTTGATGTGGACAATACGCTGGTGCCCCACGATGCCCCGGCCGACGAGCGGAGCATTGCTTTGTTTGAGCGGCTGCGGAAGATTGGCTTTTCCACCTGCCTGATTTCCAATAATAAAGAGCTTCGGGTGACGCCCTTTGCCGATGCTCTGAAAACCATTTACGTGTATAAGGCCGGAAAGCCGAAGCCCGGAGGATATCGGGAGGGTATGAGGCGTCTGGGGACGGATAAGAGCAATACTTTGTTTGTGGGAGATCAGCTCTTTACCGATGTCTGGGGGGCGAATCTGGCAGGGATACATTCCATCTTGGTGAAGCCTATGAATCCAAAGGAGGAGATTCAGATTGTACTGAAGCGTTATCTGGAGAAGCCTGTCTTGTATTGTTATCTGCAAAGGCAGAGGAGAGGTTTGCGTTAGGAAACCGTACGGGCTGTGAAAAGGTATATTTAAAAATATAGAAGAAAGGTTGACAAAAAATGAGAGTTCAGGCAGCAAGAAAATTATTGGAAGAAAAGGGACTGGATGCGGCATTTATCGCTTCCCCGGCCAACATTCGATATTTAAGCGGCTTTGCAGGCACAGACAGTTACTTGTATCTGTCCGGTAAAAAGCAGGTAATCTTAACGGACAGCCGCTACACCTTCCAGGCAGAGGAGGAGGGAAAGGACTGTGAGGTTCGGACAATCAAGGGGGAGCGCGTATACGGCGTTCTTCTAAAGGAGCTTTTGGAGGAAGATAAGGTAAAACGTCTGGGCTTTGAGGACGGCGTTATGACCTGGCAGCTGGTGAAAAAGCTCCAAGAGGCCGCCGGAGATAAATGGGGAGAAGAGCGGTGGGTTCCCCTTGGAGAAGAGCTGTCCCTGCTGCGCGCGGTAAAGGATGAGGGAGAGATTGAAAAGCTTGCCCGTGCGGAGCAGATAGGAGACGAAGCCTTCTCCTATATACTGACCCAGATAAAGCCGGGAATCACGGAGCTTGAGATAGCCGCAAAGCTGGAATACTATATGAAGAGCCACGGCGCTCAGGAAAAAGGCTTTGACACCATCGCGGCGTCCGGGCTTCACAGCGCCATGCCCCACGCCGTACCTTCCGAAAAGGTTCTGGAAAAAGGAGACTTTCTGACCCTGGACTTTGGCTGTAAATATCAGGGCTACTGCTCCGACATGACACGAACCGTCGTGATTGGGAAAGCCAACGAAAAACAAAAAGAGATTTATAAAATCGTACTGGAGGCTCAGGAAGCAGCCCTGGCGGGCTTGAGAGCAGGCATGACAGGCGCCGAAGGCGACGCCCTGGCCAGAAAAGTCATTGAAGAGGCCGGCTGCGGAGATTACTTCGGCCACGGCCTGGGGCACAGCGTGGGCCTGGAGATCCATGAAAAGCCTGCCCTGTCTCCAAAGGATCAGACAATCCTGCGGCCGGGTATTATAGAAACAGTAGAACCCGGCATCTACATCCCGGGCCTCGGCGGCGTGCGCATCGAGGACATGACCGTAATCACGGAGAATGGCATCAAAAATTTGACAAGCTCGCCTAAAGAGTTGATAGAGCTGTAGAATATAAGCTCTAAAGCAGCGTTTTTACAAATATATAAAATCCCTTTAAAAAGCTTGACAGCATCCTTTTGCACACTTATGATTTTTATATAAGGAAAAGAGCTAAAAAGTATGCGGTTTAAAAAGCATCTGCGGGTACGCCTTTAGGTACAAAAAGTAAATACAGATCCAAAAAGCATCCTGCAGTTATCTCTTTATGTATGAAGAATATGTGCGAAATAGGGAAAGGAGAGAACATGAAATACTTATTGGGAATCGACAATGGGGGAACATTTTCCAAAGCGGCAATTTTCGACGAAAACGGAAAGCAGATTTCCGTGGCCAGTGTTCCGACCATCACGCTCACGCCAAAGCCGGGCTACACCGAAAAAGATCTGGACGAGCTGTGGCAGGTAAATGCGGACGCCATTCGCGGAGCCATAGAAAAAAGCGGCATCAATCCAAAGGATATCGCCGGCGTATCTTTCTCCGGAGCAGGTAAGGGCTTGTATATGATCGGTCATGACGGAAAGCCTTCCTACAATGGAATTATGTCAACTGATACAAGAGCCTGGGCACAGGTAGAGCGTTGGTACAAGGACGGAACCAACAAAAAAGTTTACGAAAAAACTTTCCAGGAAATCCTGGCCGTACAGCCTGTAAGCCTGTTGTCCTGGTTCAAAGAAAATCAGCCTGAGGTTCTTGAGAATACCAAATATATCTTCGCAGTCAAGGATTACATCCGCTACATGCTCACAGGAGAAGCCTACAGCGAGTACACCGACTGCTCCGGCGGCAACCTGGTAAACATGGTGACCGGAGAGCACGATCGTGAGCTGATGGCGCTCTACGGCCTGGAGGACTGTTACGAAAAGCTTCCGCCCCTGCGTCATTCCGCCGATCTCTGCGGCCATGTAACAAAAGAAGCAAGTGAGAAAACCCTGCTTCCCGAAGGCACACCCGTAGCGGCGGGCATGTTCGACGTAAACGCCTGCGGCATTGCCTCCGGCCTTTCCGACGAAGAACAGATGTGCATGATAGCAGGGACCTGGAGTATCAACGAATTTATCGGAAAAGAGCCGGTAACCAACGGAACGGTAGCTCTAAATTCCATGTTCTGCATCCCCGGCTATTACCTCATAGAAGAGAGCAGCCCCACCTCTGCCGGAAATATGGAATGGTTTATCCGCAATCTTATGAACTATGAAAAGGAGGAAGCCAAAGCAAAGGGCGGTTCCGTGTATGGCGTCACCAATGAATGGGTGGCCTCCATTGAGCCGCAGGACAGCAATATCATATTTCTGCCCTTCCTGAACGGTTCCAATGAGGATGCTCTTGCAAAGGGAACCTTTGTGGGACTGACGGCCTACCACAGCAAGAAGCATATGCTGCGGGCAGTGTACGAGGGAATCGTATTTTCCCATGTGACCCATGTAAAGAAGCTCCTCCGCAACCGGGAAGCGCCAAAGAGCATCCGTCTTTCCGGCGGCGCGGCCAACTCCGATGTATGGGTACAGATTTTTGCGGATGCACTGCAGATCCCCATTGACGTGATAGCGGATAAAGAGCTTGGAGCGCAGGGAGCGGCAATCGCAGCCGGAATTGCGGCCGGAATCTACCCGAATTATCAGGAGGCCATCCGCCGCACCGTGACCATCACCAAGACCATTTGTCCCCGACCTGAGTACAAAGAGATTTATGAGGAAAAATATGCGACTTACCGGGCGGTGATTGAAGGACTCAGCAGCGCATGGGAGCGATTTAAAAACTAAAAAATACTTGAAAAGCAGATTGTTTTATTATAAAATAGAGCGTAGATTTGTGCGGGGGCGTCCGCATAAATATTTTTCCAACTTTAGCCTAAGGGTGTATTGTAGGAACTATTGCGGAACTAAAAATAGTCCAGCTAAGAAATGTCAAGTGTTTATAAGAAATACTTTTGGCTGGCCGGTAAAGTCGCAAAGGCGCACGAGAGGAACTTTTATGAGTGCCTTTCGAATAAAAGTTTCTCTCATTACAGGTGTGCCGAAGTGACTTTACCCTTTAGTGCCGTCGCGCAGCGACTTTTAATAGGAGGAATAGTGAAGAATGATTTCAGCAGGAGATTTTAGAAATGGTGTAACCCTTGAGATTGAGGGAAATGTTTATCAGATTATGGAGTTTCAGCATGTAAAGCCGGGCAAGGGCGCGGCCTTTGTAAGAACCAAGCTTAAAAATATCATCAACGGCGGCGTGGTAGAGAAAACCTTCCGTCCCACCGAGAAGTTTCCGGCAGCACGTATCGACCGTGTGGACATGCAGTATCTGTATTCCGACGGCGATCTGTTCCATTTTATGAACGTAGAGACTTATGACCAGATTGCGCTCAACGCAGATGACATCGGCGATGCTCTGAAGTTTGTGAAAGAGAACGAGATGTGTAAGGTATGCTCTTATAACGGCAATGTATTTGCCGTAGAGCCGCCTCTCTTTGTAGAGCTTGAGATTACCGACACTGAGCCGGGCTTCAAGGGCGACACTGCAACAGGCGCCACCAAGCCGGCAGTAGTGGAGACAGGAGCTACCGTATACGTACCTCTTTTCGTAGAGCAGGGGGACAAGATCAAGATTGATACCCGTTCCGGGGAATATCTGTCCAGAGTATAAAAAAGATTGCAGACAAAAAAGAACAATAGGGGACGGTTGCTGTCTTACATTGCAGCCGTCCCCCTTTTTGTGCAGCATAAATATGGAGGCAGCGCAATCAGGAAAAAATAAAAGCCCAATCTGCAGAAAGACCGGGCTTTTCAATGCATCTGACTAGATTCGAACTAGCGGCACCTGGCGTCGGAGGCCAGTGCTCTATCCACTGAGCTACAGATGCATGTCATTAATACCTTGATTATTCTACAACAAAATTCCAAAATGTGCAAGCATAATCTGAAAAAAAGTTACTGTTCACTCTGTGACCAATAACGAAAAAAAACAAAAAAGAAAAAGATCATAAAAAAAGAAAAAAACTCTTGAAAATGTAAAAAATTTCCTGTATACTAAACTTGTCTTTCATATCAATACGGCATATCGCCGCATCAATCCCCAAAAGACGAATAAAAAAAGAAAGGATGAAAAAACATGAATTATCAAGAATTTGTAGGCTCTGTGACCGGTTTTTTGCGGGAAGCATTGCCCTGCGGCACGGAGCTGAGCCTGGTTCCTCTGGAAAAAAACAACGGCGTGATTTTAGAGGGACTGACAGTAAGAAAAGAAGGAAGGAGAGCGGCGCCGGCTATCTATTTGGACCCCTATTATCAGGAATACTTATCCGGTCGCTCCTTGAGGCAGATTCAGGAAACTATTTTGGATTGCTGTGAGGAAAATGAATTTTCGGAACACTTTGACGCGGACTTTTTTTCGGATTATCGCAGAGTAAGACCCAATGTGGTCTATAAACTTATCAATTATAAAAAGAATGAAAAGCTTTTGGAACGGATTCCTCATGTACCCTTTTTAAATCTGGCAGTCGTGTTTTACTGTCTTTTGCCTGACACTCCGGTGGGAAGCGCTACAGTATTGATTCATAACAGTCACATGGAGTATTGGAAGATAACCTGCAGCGAGCTTTATTCCGATGCCAAGCAAAATACACCGCGGCTGCTTCCGGCGGAAATAAAGTCAATGTCTCAGGTGCTTTCGGAGCTTTCGGACGGGCCGGCTCCTTCAAAAGACGATGAGGTTCCCATGTATATATTGACAAATGCCCGTAAAGCAATGGGTGCGGCCTGCATCCTGTATGACGGAATGTTGAAATATTGTTCACAATGGCTGGATTCTTCCTTCTACCTGCTGCCCAGCAGTATTCACGAGGTGATTTTGATTCCAAAAGAGGCTGTTACAGATGGACGGGAGCTGGCGGCTATGGTGCGGGATATCAATCGCACACAAGTACTGATAACCGAAGTGCTTTCTGATGAAATCTATTTTTATTCATCCCAATCGGGCCAATTATCCATGATAAAAGAAGAGAAAAAACAATAGAAAAAGATGGAATTACTATGATTTCACAAAATTGTCACATTTTACAGTTGCCTTTTTTCAATAAGTTTGTTACAATCTTTTTGTTACAGAAATATTACATTTATTAAGCGTATGTGACTAGTTATGTAATTTTTACAAAATAAGAATTGAGGACGTGAAAAAATGATAGACAACAACAGGATTACCAATTGGATTGTAAAGTACAAGCGGCAGACGGCAGTTGCCTGTATTCTTCTGTGTCTGGTGGTGGTAGCGGCAATTACCTTGTCAGGAAGGAAGAAAGGGGAAGCGGCTGAGGCTGAGGCTGCGGCAAGTGTAGGATCGCCGGAGGCGGAAGAAGAGGACGCGGAAGGAGCTGTTGTATCAGCGGCCGGCAGCGGAGAAGGAATGATAGCCGAACAGCCGAATGTTCTGGAAAAGGACGCTCATGAGGATGTGAATACAATTGTAGGGCAGTATTTTGACTATATGTCTGCTGGGGATATGGAAGGCATGGCTACGGTTGTAGATGAGATCAGCGATGATGAGCGGAATCGGATCTTGGGCTCTCAGGGATTGGTAGAGGGCTATCAGAACATTTCCTGCTATACAAAAAAAGGATTGGAAGAAAATTCATATGTTGTTTTTGTTTATTATGAGTTGAAGTTCCAGCAGATTGAGACGGCAGCGCCGGGGCTTTCCCCGCTTTATGTATATACCAATGAAGAGGGAAATCTGTGTATCATGAAGAAGGAGGCCAGCCAAGAGCTTACGGACTATGTAGAGCAGATAGCCGAGGGCGAGGATGTACAGGCTCTTCGGAAAGAGGTAAAACAGAAGTACGAGGAAGCAAAGGCGGCAGACGAGAACCTCGCAAAGCAGGAAGAGCGCTACGTGCGTCTGTCCTCCGAACCTGAGGAGGAACCGGCAGAGGTTGCCGATGCAGGAGAGGAAACGCCGGCAGAAGGTGAGGAAGCGCCGGAAGAGACAGCTCCTGAGCCGGAAGAAGAGACGCCGGAGGAGACACCGGAAGAAGAGCCGGCGGATTCAGGAGAAGCAACTGCTCAGAATCGGGAAACACGGTTTACGGAAAGTGTACGTCTGCGTGCGGAACCCAGCACAGAGGCGGAATATCTGGGAACAGCTTACCAGGGTGAGCATGTAACACAGATTGAAAGCTATGGCGACGGCTGGAGCAAGATAAAGTACAACGATAAGGAATGTTATTGCAAGACAGAGTTTTTGGAATAAAGAAGAATGTAAAAAGCGGCAGAACTCGTAAAAAGTCCTGCCGCTTTTGGCGTGTCTTAGCTACACAAGAGTGTTGAGCATAGAACCTACAGCATAATAATTCGTAAGGTTATAGGCGCCGCCCAACGCAAATTTGGAGAAAATTTCAAAGTCATCCAAATCACTGATGGAATTTGCCTTGCTTTCCTTCTCTGCAACTCCGGCGATCTTTTCGACGGAGGCATGATCCAGAATATAGCTTGCCTTGGAAGCGGCACGCTCTGCAAGACCAAACTGACCGCCCATGATATCCTTTACGGAATTGTAGTTTTCATCCAGAGTTTCTTTCAGCTTTTTCTCATCTACCTCAAGATTTCCGGACTTGTCAAAGCTTAAGCCGATTCTGCTCATTGCATCCTCCGTAGTCAGAGCATTCTTAAGAGAATTTAACTGTCTTGCTACGGTAGAGCTGCGATCAGAATTGCTCTCCAGGAAAGAAACAGCGCTGTTGTAGGCTTTAGCAAAATCCTTTACGGCAGAAATAATATCTTCCTTTGCCTTGTCAACAGCTGCCTGGGCAGCGGCCTTATCCTCATCGGTGTTTGCACGCTGCAGATCCTTCATAGCCGTCTCGTATTTGGAAAATACATTGTTGCGGCTGCCAAGGCGCAGCTTATCGGATGCAGACTCCAGAGAGGTCAGGTTGTGCTTATAGCTCAGCAGGAATGTGGAGGTACTGGAAGAACGAGAGGTACTTGTATTGTAAGTAGAAGTACTCGTCGTACTGCTCGTATCCTTTTTGTCTGACGTAGAGGAAGTACTGCCGGAGGTTTTGTTTGTCTCAGAGCCTTCGGATGTATCTATCCCCAGATGGTCTTCCAGCTTTTTCTTGTCAGCATATGCCTGATCTACCCAAGACTGATATTCATTGTTGCTGCCGAAACCAGATACTGCACTGATTGCCATATTTTCAACTCCTTTCTGGTATAAAATACCGTATTATATGCTTTTTTGGACGATGGAAGTCCAGGAAAGCCTCCATTTGAAAGAATACCTTCTTTCTATTATATATATCGACAGAAATGAAAAAAAGAAAATAAAAGAGTAATAAAAGACCATATATTTTATCCTGAAATGAGAATAAAAGCGGCAAATCTCCATATCCTAAGGACAGATCAATCAAGGAGGAGCTTTTGTTATGCTTACAAGTGCGGATTTGGCGGTGCTCAACGAGGCATACCGCAACAGTAAAATGGGAGTGGAAGCAATTAATGCAGTTATCAGTAAGGTTTATGATGAGGATTTGGCATTGGATCTGAACCGGCAGGCAGTGCGTTTTCTTTCTTTTGAGGATAAGGTGACAGAAAAGATCCGCAAGGCGAATGAACGGCCGGAACAGGAGTCGCCGGTAGGAAAAGCCATGTTATGGACCTCCATCCAGGCAAATACCCTTTTAAATACAAGTACGGAACATGTGGCGGATCTGATGATTCAGGGAAATACACGCGGGATTACCGATCTGATGAAGGCAGTGAAAGCCAATAAAGGGGCAAAAAAAGAATACTGCGAGCTGGCGGAGGAGCTAATGGACTTTGAGGAGAAGAATATTGCACAGTTAAAGAGCTATTTAAAGTAGAAGCTTTTTGATTGCAGGAAAAAAATCTCTCCATCCAAGAAAAAGCAAAAAAGGGAAGAAATGCATTGAAGAAAATTGAAAAAATGTAAAAAACACTTGCAATTACAGTACAAGCAAGTATATAATAGTCACTGACAAAGGCGTCAAAAAAGAGCGTGTGGCCGGTGTCATGCGCTTCGTTGTTTTTTGTACGCTTTTTTTGTGTTTATGCGAGCGTTATAAAAGGAGGAGAGAAAACATGTCATACGTTGATGAGATCATTGAAGCGGTAGTTGCGAAGAATCCAAGTGAGCCGGAGTTTCATCAGGCCGTAAAGGAAGTTTTAAATTCCTTAAGACCTGTGGTTGACGCCAATGAGGAGAAGTTCCGCAGAGAAGCGCTTTTGGAGCGTTTGGTTGAGCCGGAGCGTCAGATAAAGTTCCGCGTACCCTGGGTGGATGATAAGGGCCAGGTGCAGGTGAATACAGGGTACCGCGTACAGTTTAACAGTGCAATCGGACCCTACAAGGGAGGCTTGCGCCTGCATCCTTCCGTAAATCTGGGCATCATTAAGTTCCTGGGCTTTGAGCAGATTTTCAAAAATTCCCTTACCGGACTTCCAATCGGCGGAGGAAAGGGCGGTTCCGACTTTGATCCCAAGGGCAAATCCGATCGTGAGGTAATGGCCTTCTGCCAGAGCTTTATGACAGAGCTTTGCAAATATATCGGCGAAAATACGGATGTTCCGGCCGGTGATATTGGAACAGGAGCCAGAGAGATTGGTTATCTGTATGGACAGTACAAGAGACTGACGGGACTTTATGAGGGCGTGCTCACCGGAAAGGGGCTGTCCTACGGCGGTTCTTTGGCCAGAACCGAGGCAACAGGCTATGGCCTTTTGTATTTGACAAAAGAAATGCTGAAAATGAACGGCATTGACATTGCCGGCAAGACGGCAGCCGTATCCGGCTCAGGAAACGTGGCTATCTATGCAATCCAGAAAGCACAGCAGCTTGGTGTGAAGGTATTGACTTGCAGCGATTCCACCGGCTGGGTATACGATCCCGACGGCATTGATGTGGCAGCTTTAAAGGAGATCAAGGAGGTCAAGAGAGCAAGACTGACCGAGTACAAGAATTATCGTCCGAACTCTGAGTACCATGAGGGACGGGGAGTATGGACCGTAAAGGTAGATTTGGCTCTTCCCTGTGCAACTCAGAACGAGCTGCATCTGGAGGATGCTAAGGCATTGGCCGCAAACGGCTGTATAGCAGTGGCAGAGGGAGCAAACATGCCCACTACATTGGAGGCTACGGAGTATCTCCAGGAGCAGGGAATCCTCTTTGCACCGGGAAAGGCAGCTAATGCGGGCGGTGTGGCAACCTCTGCACTGGAAATGTCTCAGAACAGCGAGCGTCTGAGCTGGACCTTTGAAGAGGTAGATGCCAAGCTTCAGGGAATTATGATAAACATTTGCCATAATATGGCTGATGCCGCAGAGCGCTATGGCTTTGCAAAGAACTATGTGGTAGGAGCAAACATTGCCGGATTTGAGAAGGTTGTGGATGCTATGCTGGCACAGGGTGTCGTATAAAAGAGCAGTCAGAGGCAGCGGCACTGCCGTGGAAAATATTTTCTGCGGCGGTGCCTTTTTGTTGCTTTATGGGCGCAGAAGCGCTTTTATTACCGTTCACTTTTGGCCGTAACGCAATTTTCATCATTTTTACAGATTTACATATTTGTCAAGAGAAAACACTTGACACAGCATCTGTTTTCATGTATGATAAGTCAGGCAGGTGATAAGCATGGAAAAGATTCTGGAGCAGACACTGCTGTATGATTTCTATGGAGAGCTTTTGACCAAGCATCAGAAGCAGATATACGAGGATGTAGTCCTTAACGATTACTCCTTCAGCGAGATAGCCGAGGAACGCGGTATCAGCCGTCAGGGCGTTCACGATCTGGTCAAGCGGTGCAACCGGATACTTAAGGAATACGAAGCCAAACTTCATCTGGTAGAGCGGTTTCTGACCATGAAGGGCCGGATCGAAGAGATTGAGCGGTTCCTAAGGGATACCGAAGAGCCGGATAAGGAACAGCTTGTCCGGCAGCTACAGGACATATTGGAGAATTTGTAGATGGCATTTGAAAGTTTATCCGATAAATTGCAAAATGTATTCAAGAGTCTGCGGGGCAAGGGCCGTCTCACCGAGGCCGATGTAAAAGCAGCCTTAAAGGAAGTAAAGATGGCTCTTTTGGAGGCTGACGTAAGCTTCAAGGTGGTAAAGCAGTTCATTAAGTCTGTGGAAGGACGGGCCGTGGGAGCCGATGTGATGAACAGCCTGACGCCGGGACAGATGGTGATTAAGATTGTCCATGAGGAAATGATTAACCTTATGGGAAGCGAAACCACGGAGCTAAAGCTAAAAGGCGGCAATGAGGTAACCATCCTTATGATGATGGGACTCCAGGGCGCCGGTAAAACCACCACGGCGGCAAAGATTGCCGGAAAGCTCAAGAGCAAGGGAAGAAAGCCCTTACTGGTGGCCTGTGACGTCTACCGTCCGGCTGCTATCAAGCAGCTCCAGGTAAACGGAGAAAAGCAAGGCGTGGAAGTATTTGCTATGGGCGAGAACCAGAAGCCGGTGAATATTGCCAAGGGCGCCTATGAGCACGCAAGGAAGAACGGTTTTAACGTACTGATCTTGGACACGGCAGGCCGTCTTCATGTAGATGAGGATATGATGGCGGAGCTTCAGGAGATAGCGGCCAATCTGGAGATAGACCAGGCGCTTCTGACCGTAGATGCCATGACCGGCCAGGACGCAGTTAACGTGGCGAGCACCTTTGACGAAAAAATTGGAATTGACGGAGTTATCCTCACCAAGCTGGACGGCGATACACGAGGCGGAGCAGCCTTGTCCATCAAGGCCGTAACAGGAAAGCCGATTCTTTATGTAGGCATGGGAGAAAAGCTAAGCGATTTGGAGCAGTTCTACCCGGACCGCATGGCTTCTCGTATCCTGGGTATGGGCGATGTACTGACCCTCATTGAAAAGGCCCAGGAATCCGTGGATGAGGAAAAGGCCAAAGCCATGACCCAGAAGCTGAAAAAAGCACAGTTTGGCTTTGACGACTATCTGGAAAGCATGAACCAGATGCGTAAGATGGGAGGTTTGACAAGTGTTCTCTCCATGATGCCCGGCGTAGGCAGCCAGTTAAAGGGCTTAGAGGATGCTATTGATGAGAAGAAGATGGCGCAGATTGAAGCCATTATTCTTTCCATGACGCCGAAGGAACGCTCCAATCCGGAGATTTTGAATCCCTCCCGGAAGCACCGTATCGCCAAGGGCGCAGGAGTGGATATAGCGGAAGTTAACCGGCTGGTAAAGCAGTTTGACCAGATGCGCAAGATGATGAAGCAGATGCCCGGTATGATGGGCGGCAAAGGTTTTGGTAAAAGGGGACGTTTCCGAATGCCCTTTTAACATATAAGAAAACAAAAGAAGAATTATATTTTGGAGGTGAAAAGAAATGGCAGTAAAAATCAGATTGAGAAGAATGGGTCAGAAGAAAGCTCCTTTCTATAGAATTATCGTAGCAGATTCCAGATCCCCGAGAGACGGCAGATTCATCGAGGAGATCGGAACCTACGATCCGAGCACGGACCCCAGCACATTCAACGTAGATGTTGAGGCAGCCAAGAAGTGGCTGAACAACGGCGCACAGCCCACAGAGGTTGTAGGAAAGATCTTAAAGGCAGCCGGTGTTGAAAAATAAACCGCAAAGCTTTGGAAAGGCAACAGCGTAGCTGCTGTTCTGAAAAGAGCGGCAGCATCGCATTCGGAGGAAAAACATGAAAGAATTAGTAGAGGTGATTGCAAAATCACTGGTAGAGCATCCGGAAGAAGTTGCTGTGACAGAGACGGAGAATGAGAAAACCATTCTCGTTGAGCTTCGCGTGGCACCGTCCGATATGGGAAAGGTGATCGGCAAACAGGGCCGTATCGCAAAAGCGATCCGCTGTGTGGTAAAAGCAGCAGCATCAAAGGAAGAAAAGAAAGTTGTAGTGGAGATTCTCCAGTAGAATTTATCACGGAACACAGACAGGCGGGTGGAAACACCCGCTGTTTTTCACAAATAGAGGGACAAGACAGAATGGACAGAACAGGCGGAAAGGAGAAAAGCATGGAGTCATATTTAAGAGTAGGCGTCATTGCTTCCACGCATGGCTTAAAAGGCGAAGTTAAGGTGTTTCCCACCACAGACGATCCGGAACGCTTCCGTGAGCTGAAAGAAGTACTTCTGGATATCGGACAAGAATACAAGCCCCTGGAAGTGACCGATGTGAAGTTTTTCAAAAACCAGGTCATTTTAAAATTCCGGGAGTTTCAGAATATTAATGAAGTAGAGCAGTATAGGGGAAAAGATCTGCTGGTGACACGGGATCAGGCAGTTCCTCTTAAGGAGAATGAGAACTTTATCACGGATCTCATTGATATGGAGGTTTATACGGATGAGGGCGGACGTTTGGGGACACTGACAGACGTTCTGCGGACAGGGGCCAACGATGTCTATGTGGTAGAGACAGAGGAGGGAAAGGAAGTGCTTCTTCCGGCCATTGGGTCCTGTATTCTCGACGTGGACGTAGAGAAGGGACGGATGACCGTGCATATATTGGAAGGATTGTTGGAGTAATGAATTATCATGTTTTAACCCTATTTCCGGAAATGATTGAGCAGGGGCTTCACACAAGCATCCTGGGCCGCGCGATGGAAAAGGGAATCATCAGTCTGAAGGCTGTGGATATCCGTGATTATACGGAAGATAAGCACAGAAAGGCAGACGATTACCCTTACGGCGGCGGAGCCGGTATGGTGATGCAGGCGGAGCCGGTCTTTCGGGCCTGCCAGGCGGTACAGGGTCATATAAAAGGAAAGAAGGCACGGGTTATTTACACAACGCCCCAGGGAAGAGTTTTCGATCAGAAGCTGGCGGAGGAATTGTCAAGGGAAGAGGATTTGATTTTTCTCTGTGGCCATTATGAGGGAATCGACGAGCGCGTACTGGAGGAAGCAGTGACAGACTATGTGTCCATTGGCGACTATGTGCTCACAGGGGGAGAGCTTCCGGCTATGGTGATGATAGATGCCATTTCACGCCTGGTTCCCAAAGTTTTGAATAATGAGGCGTCGGCGGAATTTGAGACCTTCCGTGACAATCTGCTGGAGTATCCCCAGTACAGCCGTCCGGAGGTGTGGAACGGAAAGCCTGTTCCCAAGGTATTGCTTAGCGGAAATCACGATCGAATCGAAGATTGGCGGAGAGAACAGTCGATACTGCGTACCAAACTGCACCGCCCGGATCTCTATGAAAAGTATCAAAAAAATCAGGAGATAGCAAAAAAGATAAAAAAGCCGGCTAAAAATCGATTAAAAACGATTATAATAGATAAATTATTGGAGCCGGAGGGTGATTTTCAATACCTCTGGTGGAAGGAATTTCAGGAATTTATTCGGGAGCGGGGCTTACCGTTGATTTTTGCGGCAGAAACAGGGATAGAACGTTATCGCAGGATCATACGGGAAGAAAAGCTGAAAAGACAAGAGGTACTTGTTTTTACGGGCACTGTGGAGGGAGTGCTTACTGCACGGGAAGACAAGCTTCGTATCATTTACTTTCCGATAGACGAGGAAGAGCAGGAGCCAAAAGGATTGATATATTATAGGAAGATTTCCGATCTTTTGGAAGGAATTTCCGTCATCCGCAGCCTCACCTGAATGATTTGCCTATTACACGCTATTATGCCGGTTACCGTTCGCTCTGTGACCGGTAACTTATGCCGCACCGCAACACCGTTATCATACCATTGCGCCAAAAAAATCTCTTGCATTTCCTGTCTCCATGTGGTAGAATAACATACGTTGTGATAAAAGAGATGGTCCGCTGCCATAGAAAGCAAAAGGAAAGCCAAGAGGCAGAAAGCAGACACGCGCCGGCCTCCGGTGCGGCTTTGGAACCTTAAGAATATGGTAAGAACATCCGGAACAAAAAGGAGGAAGCAACGAAATGAACGAGATTATTAAGAGCATCGAAGCCGCTCAGTTGAAGGCAGAGCCGCCCCAGTTCCGTGTGGGAGATACCGTAAAGGTATATGGTAAGATCAAAGAGGGAAACCGCGAGAGAATCCAGGTCTTTGAAGGAATCGTCCTTAAAAAGCAGGGCGGAGGAGCCAGAGAGACCTTTACCGTAAGAAAGAACTCCAACGGCGTAGGCGTTGAAAAGACATGGCCCTTACATTCCCCCAACGTAGAGAAGGTGGAAGTAGTGCGCCGCGGTAAGGTAAGACGTGCAAAGCTGACTTACTTAAGAGGTCGTGTAGGCAAGCGTGCTAAGGTAAAAGAATTAGTAAAATAATCAAAGCAGGGGGGCTGCCGCAAAATACAAAACTATATTTTGCGTCGGTCCCTCTTTTCATACCCATCCTGAAGGGATATGCATTTACAGGGTACTAGCAGGGGATAATAGGGTAGAATTTAGAAGATAAGAGAACATTAAGTTATAAGGAGAGCAGCATGGCAGGATTGACCTTTCGGCGGCGGAAAAAGCGGATTAATATCAAAGTGCTCAGGGAAGTCCTTCTATGGATAGGAGAGGCAGCTCTGGCCTTTGGCTTTGCATGCGTTCTGGTTTACTTTTTCGGTGCGGCCTTAAGTAATGTGGGTCAGTCGATGGAGCCGGCCATCTACAGCGGAGATCGGGTCCTAGTGAATCGGTTGATTTACCGGGTAAAAGCTCCGAATTATGGAGATTTGATTGTATTTAAGCCAAACGGAAATGAGAATGCCCATTATCATATCAAAAGAGTCGTGGGACTGCCCGGTGATACGGTGACTATTGAGAGCGGCCGGGTTTTTATAGATGGTGAGCTTTTAAATGAAGAGATTCTAACAGAAAGCATGAGCGATCCGGGAGTTGCAGGAGATCCAATCAAGCTTGGCGAGGATGAATATTTTGTTTTGGGAGATAACCGGAACAATAGCGAGGACAGCAGAAGTGCCGATATTGGAAATGTGCACCGCGAAGATATTATGGGTCTGGCCTGGTTCAACATCACGCCGGGCGAACGCTTTGGGTGGCTTCCGTAGAATATAACCGGAATGGAGAGAATACTCTATGAATGTACAATGGTATCCAGGTCATATGACAAAAGCAAAGCGGATGATGCAGGAGAATATCAAGCTGGTCGATCTCATACTGGAGCTTGTAGACGCAAGGGTGCCCTTCAGCAGCCGCAATCCGGATATAGACGAGCTTGGGAAACAAAAGGCAAGGATTATTCTGTTAAATAAATGTGACCTGGCAGATGAAAAAAAGACGGCCCTCTGGGATGCCTATTTTAGAAAACAGGGATTTCAGGTAGTTTTGGCCAATTCCAGGAGCGGCGCCGGTCTGAAAGCCATCCACGGTGCAGTCGCACAGGCTTGTAAGGAAAAAATAGAACGAGACCGGAAACGCGGAATTTTAAATCGGCCCATCCGGGCTATGGTGGCAGGGATTCCCAATGTGGGAAAATCTACCTTCATTAACAGCTTTGCAGGGAAAGCCTGTACTAAGACAGGGAACAAGCCGGGAGTGACGAGAGGCGCCCAGTGGGTGCGTTTGAATAAGCAAGTGGAGCTTCTTGATACACCGGGAATACTTTGGCCCCGATTTGAAGATCCGCAGGCAGGACTTCGTTTGGCTATGATTGGTTCCATTAAGGATGAGGTTGTGAATCGGGAAGAATTGGCTTTGGAGCTGCTGCATTTTCTTTGTGAGGTATATCCGGGAGTCCTTAAGCAGCGCTATGGAATTAGTGAGACAGAAGATACGCCTGCGATGCTGTCTGACATAGCAAAAAGCAGAGGCTGTCTGTTAAAAGGCGGCGAGCTGGATACGGGAAAGGCAGTGGGGATTCTGTTGGAGGAGTTCCGGGGAGGAAAGCTGGGAAGATTTACCCTTGAGATTCCGAAGAAAGAGGACTAACATATTATGAAAAATCATTTGTGAGGGATGGACATGGGGAAAAAGCGAAGAAGAAATGAAATAGAAGATGATTTCATAAATGAAAGGGATGAGGAAAAAGAGAGAAGTCCTTTTCAGGAGCTTCTCGGTATGCTCTTATACATAGGGGTCGTTCTGGTCATTACCTTTTTGATTATTACCTTTGTGGGGCAGAGAACACATGTAAGCGGTGATTCCATGAAGAATACCCTTCATCACGGAGATCAGCTGATCGTGGATAAGATTACATATCGGTTTAAAGAGCCGGTGCGTTATGATATCATTGTATTTCCATACCAATACGAGGAGGATACCTTCTATATTAAAAGGATCATCGGCCTGCCCGGTGAGACTGTGCAGATTGTGAACGGAGAAATCTATATCAATGGAGAAATCCTGCGGGAAACCTATGGGCGAGAGGTGATTCGTGATCCCGGAATGGCGGCAGAGCCGGTTCAGTTGGGAGAGGATGAGTATTTTGTCCTGGGAGACAATCGGAATGCCAGCTCCGACAGCCGGGAGCCAAGTGTGGGCGTAATTCACAGAAACGATATCGTAGGCAGAGCGTGGATTCGAATCTGGCCTTTGAATAAGGCCGGAATTTTGAAGCATCAGTAGGCTTTTTGGAAGGATAAGGCTATGACAAAAGCGGAAATTTTGCGCGAGCAGAAGCGGCAGGAAAAATTAAAGGCGGAGCGGGAACGCTTAGAGTCCATGAAAGAATATGAGTACAAATATCAGGAGCGGGGGATTCTCTGCGGAATTGATGAGGCTGGCCGGGGGCCTTTGGCGGGTCCGGTAGTAGCAGGAGCCGTGATTTTGCAAAAGGATCAGGAGATTCTCTATCTGAATGATTCCAAAAAGCTTTCCGAGAAAAAAAGAGAGCTTTTGTATGATGAGATTATGGAAAAGGCAGTCGCAGTAGGGATCGGGGTGATCGGACCGGATCGAATTGATGAGATCAATATTCTCCAGGCGACTTACGAGGCTATGCGTATGGCCATAGGGAATCTGAAAGTGCGTCCGGATCTGCTCTTAAATGACGCGGTGACGATTCCGGGGGTTGAGACGCCGCAGATACCCATTGTCAAGGGAGATGCCAAAAGTGTCTCCATAGCGGCGGCAAGCATTGTAGCCAAGGTGACCAGAGATCGGATGATGATGGAGTATGAAAATCTGTATCCCGGATACGGTTTTGCTTCCAACAAGGGGTATGGAGCGGCAAAGCACATTGCGGCCTTGAAGGAAATAGGGCCTTGTGCGATTCATCGAAGGACTTTTATCAAGAATTTTGTGTCTGAAATCTGATGCGGGGATAGAAGAAAAAGAAGCAGAAAGAAGATAGAATGGAAAACCGTAGAAAAATCGGAACTGCACAGGAAGAAAAGGCGGCTGAATATCTAAGCAGCCGGGGATATCGAATCTTAGAACGAAATTTTCGGTGTAAATTGGGCGAGATTGATCTGATAGCGGAGGAGTCCGGCGTCTTGGTTTTTCTTGAGGTTAAATATCGGAAAAGCGGCCGGTACGGCAATCCGGCGGAGGCAGTCACGCCTGCCAAGCAGAAAACCATTTGCCGGGTAGCGGATTTCTATCGGATGTCCGGACGCATAGCGGAGAGTCAAAGCTGCCGCTTTGATGTAGTGGCAATCCTGGGAGAAGAAATACAGGTATATAAGAACGCATTTTCTTACTGGCAGGGGATACGGTAAAGCGGCGCGGATAGGAGAGCATATGGAATTAATCAGAAAAGCGGGAATGGAAGCTATGGAGGTCGTGGAGCGCGAGGGCGTTCCTTTTCTTGTATTTCCTAGGCTGAGAGAGATAAAAGGAGTCAATCATGGATTCTCCACACGTCTGGGCGGCGTGAGCCGGGGGATGTTTTCTTCTATGAATTTAAGCTTTACAAGAGGGGACGAGGAAGCGGCGGTAAGGGAGAATTACACCCGTATTGGAAGGGCTGTGGGATTTTGCTGTGAGAATTTGGTGTTTTCGGATCAGACTCATACGACAAACATTCGTGTGGTGACAGAGGCTGACAGAGGAAAGGGATATGCTGCGGCCAAGGACTATACAGATGTGGACGGAATGGTGACGAATATTCCGGGGCTTACCCTGGCAACCTTTTATGCGGACTGCGTACCGCTGTTTCTTGTAGATCCTGTTCACAAAGCTATCGGCTTATCCCATTCCGGGTGGAAGGGAACCGTAGGTAAAATCGGAAAGAGGACGATAGCCGTAATGAAAGAACAATACGGAACACAGCCCCAGGACTTGATTGCGGCAATCGGCCCTTCTATTTGCCGGGACTGCTATGAGGTGAGCGAGGATGTGGCGGAGCAGTTTCGGGCGGCTTTTGATAAGGCGCATTGGGAGGAGATTTATGATACAAAGGTAAATGGAAAATATCAGCTGGATCTATGGAAAGCGAATGAGCTGATCTTTCAGGAGGCAGGATTGAAGCCTGATCAGATTGTGACAGCAGATTTATGCACCTGCTGCAATTCAAAGTATTTGTTCAGTCACCGCGCGTCTCATGGAAAACGGGGAAATCTGGCAGCATTTTTGATGTTGGTATAGCGTTCGCCAATGGATTTCAGAGTATGATTTGCTGTAATAGCAGAGGGGTTTGCATAAGGGGAGTATAGAACATGAGATTTCAACTGGAGAAGGCATCTGAATCTTATCTGGTAGGTGTTCTTCTGGCGATTGCCGGCGGATACCTGGATGTATATACCTATATATGCCGCGGCGGTGTGTTTGCCAATGCCCAGACAGGAAATATTGTCCTATTGGGGATTAACATGGCAGATCAGAACTGGGACAAGATTTTGTTTTATATGTATCCCATACTGGCTTTTATGGCCGGAATTTTAATCACGGAATATGTGCGGAGGCGGTTCCGATACAATCCGGGGCTTCATTGGAGACAGATTGTAATAGCAATTGAATTTGTAGTGCTGTGGGTGATAGCCTTTACGCCCTCCGGCATATGCGACGATCTGATTAATTCAGCAGTATCTTTTGTGTGCTCTATGCAGGTTGAAAGCTTCCGCCGTTTTAACGGAAGCGCGTATGCGACTACCATGTGTACGGGTAACCTTCGAAGCGCCACAGAGCAGCTTTTTTATTATAACATTGACAAAGATAAGGAGGCGCGGAAAAAGAGCCTGCAGTATTATGGAATTATTTTGTTTTTTATCCTGGGAGCAGTTCTGGGAACAGCCATTACCCGGGTTTTTTTAGAGCGGTCAGCGCTGATTGTCTGTCTTTTGCTGCTTGTTGTGTTTGTTATTATGTTTATTCCTCCGTCGGCGGAGGAATCCCGAGAGTAAAGCGGCGATGCATCGCACAATAACAGAAGGATTTGCAGGCACACGCAGCTGTAACCGGAAGTTCTTTTAAGTTACCGGTCCGGAGAGTGAACAGTAATTCTTCTAATATTGGAATCGGAGGTTATACATGGAAAATGCGTATGTATTGGAGCTGTCCGAATCAAGGTTCCGGGATCTATATGTCTGTTTCTGCGGCTATGCTCAGTGTGAGCCTCTTCACAGCTACGGTCCTGCCATGCGTTCCAACTATCTCATCCACTACATTGTAGAGGGAAAGGGTATCTACCAAACAGGAGAGCGGAAGTATGAACTGGAGGCAGGTGAGGGCTTTCTGATTGAACCGAATACACTTGTCTATTATCAGGCTGACGTAAAGGAGCCTTGGAGCTATTTATGGATTGGATTTTCCGGGAATAGGGCGGAGGAATACTTGAAGGATCTGGGTCTTAACAGCCGTCAGATCACTTTTCGCTCTCAGAAGGGAAAGGAGCTGAAGCGCCTGGTCCTGGAGATGATGCGCTGCTGTGACGGCTCCGTTACCAGTCAGTTTCATCAGCAGAGTCTTCTGTATGATTTTTTGGCAATTCTGTCGGAAAATGCGGTAGATCGGGGGAGAAGCGAGCCTTCTAAGGAAAATTTCCATATGGAGCGGGCCGTTACTTTTATCCGCAACCGATATTCCTCAAATATCAAGGTGGCCGACATTGCCGCTCATCTCTGTGTGGATCGCAGCTATCTTTACAAGCTTTTTAAAAATACCTTAAATATGTCCCCACAGGAATTTCTGACCGAGGTACGCTTGACCAGGGCAAAGGAGCTTCTCGCCGCAACAAAGCTGTCCGTCGAGCATGTGGCCCTGTCCTGCGGCTACCGGGACAGCCTGGTCTTCTCAAAGGCATTTAAAAAGAGTGTGGGAATAGCCCCCAAGGAATACCGCCGGGAAAACAGGAAGCCGGGCAAAAAGGATTCGGGGGAGAATGAGGAGATATTAAGAGAGATTTTGAATAATGAGGATTTGAAAAGGCTGCGGAAAAAATAGTTTTATTTCAGTATATCTTTGTAGATTATCCTAAGAGTACAAGGAACATGAAATGTAAATGCAACTTAGGAAAATTACAATAAAAGGTTAAATGTTTATGGCTTGTAAATCCCTAATTGCTATGATATGCTACAAGTAATAAAAGAATATTCGGTTGGTAATACGGCATATAATAAAGGTGGTGGTAGTTTTGGGAATAAAAGATGCAGTCACAACAAAATATATGAGGCAGAATGTGATTTTTGCCGATGCCTTTAACTACTTTGTATATGGCGGAGAGTAGATTATCAATCCGGAATGTCTGGAGGAACTTGATACACGTGAGATAGAGGTCCCTTATGGCGGAAAAAAAGGTGTAAAACAACCGATACAAAAAACAAGGGATGTTATTAAATCAGTCATAGCCAGGATGGATAAGCATACGGCATATCTGCTTCTGGCAATTGAAAATCAGTCAAATATTCATTACGCAATGCCAGTAAAAAATATGGTTTATGATGCTCTCCAATATGCTAAACAGGTAGAAGAGGCTGCAGCTTCCCATAAACGGTCCGGTGATTATAAAGGCGTTGGCAGCGACGAATATTTGTCAGGTTTTATGAAGGAGGATTGTTTGCTTCCGGTAGTAACACTGGTTGTATATTTTGATTCTAAGGAATGGGATGGGCCGTTATCTATTCATGAAATGTTCGCAAAACAGGACAAAAGGGTACTGAATCTGATTCCTGATTATAAAGTGAATTTGATTGCGCCAGCCTTTATTAAGGACGAAGATTTTGGAAAATTTCGAAGCTCTTTAAAAGAAGTGCTTGCATTTATTAAATATGCAAGAAATAAGGATGAACTTAAAAGAATTTTAGATGAGGATGCGGCGTTTCGCTGTTTAGGACGAGATGAGGTTGAGGTGTTAAATGCCTGTGTCGGTGCAAAGATATTAGTAAATAAAGGTGAGGAGGCGGTTGATGTGTGTCTGGCGATACAACAGATGAATGAAGAAGCGGCGCAGAAAGAGAGAATTTCTACTTTGCTGCAGTCAATCAAAAACTTAATGGATAATTTGGGGATGACAGCAGAACAGGCAATGAATGCGATGGGGATTCTTGAACAGGATCGTAAAAGAATCCAGCCGCTTATTTGAAATATATTTTGTATGAAACTATTAACGGTATCTGTTTTGGTGCGCCGCTTATTTGGAAATTTATCTAATTTGCAAGTGGTCGGTACATTGAGTGGCAGATACTGTTTTGCTTTCACAGATTCAATATACTTTGTCAGGTGGTTCTGCTTATATAAATTCGGCATTGATTAGGAAACATTTTGACTGTTTTGTGAAACAAAAATATCTAACAGCTTTCCAAAAGTATTGTTAAAATAGAGCAATGAAAAGTACGGGATAGCTTTACAGGGAAGCCCGTGTAAGAGCACCGTGATAAAAGGAAAAATAATGCCGGACAGCGCCGGCGGAAAGCAGGAGAATCAAATGGGAATCGTATACCACGAAAGCAGCAGAACCTTTCATCTCTATAATGACACCATAAGCTACATCATGATAATTTTAAAAAACGGCCATCTGGGTCAGCTTTACTATGGAAAGCGGATTCGGGACAGGGAGGATTTCTCTTATTTTCTGGAGACAAGCCAGCGGCCTATGACGGCCCGTGTCTTTGAGGACGACGACTCCTTTTCCCTGGAGCATATCCGCCAGGAATATCCCGTATTCGGCACCACGGATTTCCGTCAGCCGGCGGTGGAGGTGTGCCAGGAGAACGGAAGCAGGCTTTCGGATTTTCAGTATCAGGGCTATCGGACGGAGGCGGGAAAGCCGAAGCTTCCCGGACTTCCGGCTACCTATACGGAAGAGGATGATGAGGCCGAAACCCTGACAATTACTCTGAAAGATCCTTTGACGGGGATAAGGGTGGAGCTTCTCTACACGATTTTTTCTAAGGGAGGCGTTCTCACAAGGAGCGCAGGCTTTGTAAATGAAGGCAGGGAGACTGTGCGCCTTACCCGGGCCATGAGTCTTTGTCTGGACCTGCCGGACCAGGATTATGTATGGCAGCAGCTTTCCGGCTGCTGGGCCAGAGAGTGCCATGTGCACAGTCGTAAACTGGAGCCGGGAATCCAGGCAATCGGAAGCATGAGAGGCAATTCCTCCCATGAGCACAATCCTTTCCTGGTGCTTCGCCGTCCCCATGCGGATGAGCGTCAGGGAGAGGTTATCGGGCTTTCTCTGATCTACAGCGGCAATTTCCGCATCCAGGCGGAGGTGGATGCCCATGACACGCTGCGGGTGACGGCAGGAATTGATCCGGAGACCTTTACCTGGAAGCTGGAGGCGGGAGAGCGTTTTCACACGCCGGAGGCAGTTCTGGTCTATTCGGATAAGGGGCTGAACCATATGAGCCAGACCTTCCATAAGCTTTACCAGAGACGGCTTGCAAGAGGGTACTGGCGTGATAAAGCGCGGCCTATTCTGAATAACAACTGGGAGGCTACCTACTTTGACTTTACGGAGGAGCGGCTTCTGGAGCTTGCGGCCCGGGCAAAGGAGTGCGGCGTGGAGCTGTTTGTCCTGGACGACGGCTGGTTTGGAAAGCGCAGCAGCGACCATGCGGGGCTGGGAGACTGGCAGGTGAATCTTGAGCGCCTTCCAAATGGAATCACCGGCCTTGCAAAGCAGATGGAAGAGCTTGGGCTTAAGTTCGGACTCTGGTTTGAGCCGGAGATGGTTAATAAGGATTCGGACTTTTACCGGCAGCATCCGGATTGGATCATAGGAACGCCGGGGCGCAGCAATTCTCAGGGACGTCATCAGTATGTACTGGATTTTTCCCGGCAGGAGGTGGTGGACGCCATCTATGAGCAGATGGAGAAGCTTCTTCGGGAGGCAAAGCTTTCCTATATAAAATGGGATATGAACCGGAGCATTACGGAATGCTTTTCCCGGGGATGGCCGGCGGACCGCCAGGGGGAGGTTTACCATCGCTATATTCTGGGTGTGTATGACCTTTATGAACGGCTGACCTCAGAGTTTCCTCATGTGCTTTTTGAATCCTGCGCAAGCGGCGGAGGGCGTTTTGACCCGGGGATGCTTTATTATGCGCCCCAGGGCTGGCTGAGTGATGACAGTGATGCCGTTGAACGGCTGAAGATTCAATACGGGGCGTCTATGTGCTACCCCATCAGCAGTATGGGCGCTCACGTGTCGGTTGCTCCCAATCATCAGATATACCGGAACACGCCCCTGCATACCAGGGCAAATGTTGCCTGCTTTGGAACCTTTGGCTATGAGCTGGATCTGAATAAGCTTACGGAGGAAGAGACGAGGGAGGTAAAGGAACAGATTGCATTTATGAAAAAATACCGTCATATTCTGCAGTTTGGGACTTTCTACCGTCTGAATAGCCCCTTTGAGGGAAATGAAGCAGCTTGGATGGCGGTGAGTGAGGATAAAAAGACGGCTGTTGTTGGATGGTATCGTATTTTGAACGACGTCAACGGGCGGTATACGAGGCTACGCCTGGAGGGGCTGCATCCGGAGTATGCTTATCGCAATGAAAGGAGCGGGCTTATTCACTATGGGGATGAGCTGATGTATGCGGGCTTGATTACGACGGATGATACGGCAGGACAGACGGAAGCGGAAGCGGTTCATTCTGCGGATTTTGAGTCGCGGATTTATGTGCTGGAGGCGGTTGAGGCATAAAGAGGGGACGGGCCGGCGGCAAAATAAGCCCGCAGACTTTTCCATATCCCCGGCAAGAAGGAAGCCTCCCGCCTTGCGGGTCCCTCCTTATCACAACGGTTCGGACGGTTCACGCACACGCAGTCTGCTCTGGACGGACATTGACCTCTCGGATCTTTTAGGTTCGGGAGGTTTTTTGTTCAATGCCCGCCTGTTTCAGACCGGGTGTGCGTGAACAGCCGGGCATCGGATATCGGAAAAGTCTGCGGGCTTATTTTACCGCGCTCCTAATGCTTTGGGGGCGGATGATGGGGGTATAAGGAGAGTGTGAAAATTTTTGTTGACGGTGGGCGGAGATGTACCATATAATATAGGTGGTTTTTGTGATTTTTTGGCAGCGGTTTTTTTGCTGCTTGGATTTTGATTTTTTGATTTGGTTTTTGGATTTACTTAGATGGAGAGAGGAGCAGTTTGGCATGAGGCAGTTTTATGGTATGAGTCAGTTCGGTGATTTGACGGAAGCGGTCCGTGGGCTTAGCAGTCCGCAGTTTATTATGTTGTTTTCTAATAAGGATCAGTTTGATTCTCATGTGCGTGAGCTTGAGAAGCTTTTTCCCGGGGTTCCCAGTATTGGGTGTGTGGGGATGTGTTATGATACCCGCGTGGTGGAGAAAGGTGTTGGAGTTATTGCGT
Organism: Clostridia bacterium; assembly: GCA_910574835.1. Classification (GTDB taxonomy): domain Bacteria; phylum Bacillota; class Clostridia; order Lachnospirales; family Lachnospiraceae; genus Laedolimicola. Next base: position 46,128 of record CAJTDE010000005.1, read on the forward strand.
TTTCGGATGGAGTGCAGGCGGTAGCGAATGTTTTGGAGGAGGTTTCTCTGATGCCGGTGAAGTATATTGGCCGGCTGATGCAGGATGTGAGGACGGTGAACGGTTCTCAGGAGAATACGGTTTGTATTGATTTTTGTGCGGGAAATGACGCCTGTGCGCTGACGACGATTTATTCGGTGCTGAAGAATCGGGGGATTTCGTTGGTTGGAGGTACCGGAGATGCCAATAAGGTGTCGGCTAACGGACGGGTTTATGAGGATGCGGTTGCCTATGGCCTGGTGAAGAATCTGAACGGCAGGGTGAAGGCTTATAAGGAAAATATTTATCATCAGATGAAGGATTACCGCTTTATTGCTTCTCAGACGGATAAGGCCAGGTATCTTATCGGGGCGCTTAACGGGCAGCCGGCTAAGCGAGTGTATCGGGATATTTTACATATTTCGGATGAGGAGGTTCAGAGCCAGACTTTTAAGAATCCCTTTGGAAAGCTGAATGGCAATGATATTTGTATTGTGTCGATTAAGGAGGTTGTGGGGGATGCCCTGACCTGTTATCGGCAGGTGAATGATTCGGATGTGCTTGTTTTGCTTCAATTGGGAGATTTCCGGGCTATTGTGAAGAATACGGTTCGCACGATTCAGCATGATTTTCCGCGGGTTTCGGCTGTATTTTCTATCAATTGTCTGTTTCGGTATCTGCTTTTCAGCCAGAATCATTATATGGAGGAATATCTGGCGGAAATGGGCGTGCTGGGCGGACATGCGGGCCTTGTAGGTTTAGGGGAGCACTATAACAATCGCTTTATTAATCAGTCCATGTCCTGTGTGGTATTTGAGTAGAGGGGGAGAACTATGTTGTTTGGCAGAAAAAACGGTAAAGAGAAGAGAGCGGCGGATCAGCAGAAGTCTTTGGATCCGGTGCTGCATGTAATTGATACGCTGAAGGAGTACCGCACGGAGTTGATTCAGAAGGAGGTCAGCTCTTTGGAGGAGCTGAATAAGATCAGGGGTTCCTTTGGAAATGTGCTGAGAGAGGCGGAGAGCTTTGAGGAAAAGCTTCAGGACTTCGGGCAGAATTTTACCAGTATTGAGATGGTGTCCGAGCAGTTTGTGGAGGTGAAGGAGACGATTTCCAAGTCTGTTTCCCAGGCTCAGAGTGAAGTGGAGGAATTGAAGAGCAGCTCCATGCAGGTGGAGGCGTATTTTGGGGAAATGGAGAGTACCTTTGAGGCGCTCCAGGAGGCTGTGTCGAAGATTAAGCAGTGTACGAATAAGATTGTGTCTATTGCGGAGCAGACGAATCTTTTGGCCATCAATGCGTCGATTGAGGCGGCAAGGGCCGGGCATCAGGGGAAAGGCTTTGCTGTGGTGGCCGTGGAGGTGAAGAAGCTTGCGGACGAGATCAAGGAGCTGACCGGGGAGGTGGATTCCGGAGTTCATGATGTGGAGAAGGGGACGGAGCAGTTAAGCAACAGCATTGCTACTTCTCAGCAGGCTCTGGGGGCAAGTATTTTTAAGGTAAATGAGACGTATGATATGTTTGATGAGATTACCCGGTCGGCGGAGAGCGCTACGGAGGTACATACGGAGATTTCCGGGGTGATTGATCAGTCGAAGGCGGCGCTTCAGCGGCTTTGCGAGTTCTTTGTGCAGGCGAAGAATCAGTATCAGGTAGTGGTGAAGCATATCAATCAGGCGAGTGCGCTGGGGACGACGAAGAGTACGATGTTTGAGGATATTGATAATATGATGGCGCAGATGCCGCCTATTATTAAGGAGTTTGTGGAAGAACGGAGGTAGTGGGGCGGACGGGATATCCGCAAAAGAAGCCAGCCGGCTTTTCCATATCTGTGTTCGGACGGTTCACGCACACGCAGTCTGCTCTGGGCGGACATTGACCTCTCGGATCTTTGGATTCGGGAGGTTTTTTTGGTCAATGTTCGCCCATTTCAGACAGCGTGTGCGTGAACAGCCGGACACCTGATATCGGAAAAGCCGGCTGGCTTCTTTTGCGGATATCCCTGGTGGTGGAAAAATTTTTTTTTGGAATTGTAAGATTTTCTGTGTTTGGATACGAAGTATATGGTGAAGGGGGCGGAGAGGCAGTTGCTTTTCTGTTCTAAAGGCGCCGCGGCCGGGCGCTGCGTAAGCTTACGGAATTTTGTTTTGAGGTAACTGGGTATGAAAGCGAATGAAAATAATTTTGTGGATTTGATGAAAAAGCGGAGAGAAGAAGGGATTCTCTATGTGATTGAGACTTATGGGGGGCTGTTAAGCGCTATTGTGAGAAAGCGGCTTTTTACTGCTCCGGATCGGGTGGAGGAATGTATGAATGACATTTTTCTTGGAATCTGGAGAAATATTGACTGTTTTGATGAAACAAAGGGCAGCTTTGAGGGGTGGGCCGCCGGAGTGGCCCGTTTGCAGGCGATTGACACCTTGCGTAAGATGAAACGGGAATTTCAGACGGTGCCTATTGAGGATATAGAGATTCCGCAGGAGGACACGGCTTTTCGGGAGCTGACGCAGCAGGAGCTTTCAAAGGAAACGGAAGAGATTCTCGGATGTTTGAGTGAGAAGGACCAGGAGCTGTTCCGACGGATTTTTATTGATGAAGAGGAGCCGGAGGCAGCAGGGAAGGCTCTTGGAATCAGCAGGGATAATGTATATGTGCGGATATTTCGCGGAAAGCAGAAGATTCGCGGTAAATTTGGAGAAAGGAAGAGGGCATGAGTATGAACAGGGAAGCCTATCAACTGGCAAATGAGATAAAAACTGAGCTTGGGACAGAAAGGGATAACCTGGAACGGCGCCCCGGTGATGTAGAAATGAAAAGATATAAGAAAAACGTATTGGAAGAGATTAAAAAGGAAAAACATGCAGGAAGGAATACCTTTCGCCGGGCGTCTGTGGCAGCCTGTGCGGCTCTGATGCTGATAGCCGGAACGGTTGCCTTTGGAGATGAGGTTCACGCGGCTATCAAGCAGATTGGATGGAACATTGGCAGCGCTTTGGGGCTTTCCGAGGATTTGGACGACTATAAAGAGGTGGTAAATACCTCCGTATCCGATAAAGGATATGTAATTACCCTCCAGGAAGCAGTGGTTTCCGGGGAAAAGCTGGTAGTGAATTATACGCTGCAGAGAGAGGACGGCCAGCCTATGGATCAGTATCTGACGCCGGACGGAGTGCTGTATATCAATGGAGAGCGTCCTACAGGGGGATCAGGGGGAAGCGCCGGTTTTTTGGATGAAGATCAGAGAGTTCTGGGTGTAGTAGCAGATTATGATTTGAGGGATATGGGCTTTGATCTTTCTCAGAAAAATGAGTATCAGCTTGTGTTTTCGCAGCTTGGTTTTCAGGATGGCGTTAAGGGAAAATGGCGCTTTGCTTTCCAGGCAGACGGCGCGGATCTGATTGCAGATACAACAAGGATTGCGATTGGAAAACAATTGGAGCTTCCGGACGGAGTGAAGGTGACTTTGCAGGAGCTTACGGCAAATGCTCTGGAGCAGCGGATTTCTTTTACGATTTCCGGTCCTACTTCTTATATTTTAATGATAAAGGCATCAGATGAGTCCGGAAGGCAGGTGGAGTTTGGCGTGCGGAACCAGAACGGGAAATCCGGCTATATGCAGAATGAGGAGGTCATTGACGACGGCAGGCTGAACATGGATGCTAAAACTGTGACTATGATTCCGTATGCGGTGGCATTGCCGGAGGAGGACGGACGAATAAGCGATGATTACGTGCAGGTTGGAGAGGCGTTTGAGCTGGAGCTTTAGTTAATGCTTATCCGGTAAAATTTTATTAAGAAGGGCGGCGGCATCTATGATGAAAGAATCAAGGATGCGGCGGCCCTTTTTTACTTGCGCAGTAAGGAAAACAGGAAGGTGATTGGTCCGGCTATTTCCGACACGGACTATCGGAGCGATAGAGAGCGGAAAAAAAGATAGACGGAAGCAATTCCATATGTTACACTACAGAATATATAATTCTATATTAGGAAAAGAATCAGGAGCTTAGAGGAAAGAGGATAAAAGTATGGATTTGTTTTATAAGAGTACAAGGGATTCTAAGGTAAGGGCGACGGCTTCCCAGGCGATTCTGCAGGGCTTGTCGGAGGACGGCGGATTGTTTGTGCCGGAACAGATTCCCGCCCTGGGGGTGGAGCTGAAAGAACTGGCGGAAATGACTTACCAGGAGACAGCCTACGCGGTGATGAGCCGTTTTCTGACGGATTTTACGGAAAGTGAGTTAAAGGACTGTATAGCAAAGGCTTATGACAGTAAGTTTGATTTGCCCGAGATTGCGCCTCTTACTAAGGCGGAAGGGGCTTACTATCTGGAGCTGTTTCACGGGGCGACTATTGCTTTTAAGGATATGGCCCTTTCCATTTTGCCTCATTTGATGACGGTTTCCGCAAGGAAGAATCAGGTGAAGGAGGAAATTGTAATTCTCACGGCGACCTCCGGGGATACGGGAAAGGCGGCTCTGGCCGGTTTTGCGGATGTGCCGGGAACGCGGATTATTGTATTTTATCCGAAGGACGGCGTCAGCCCCATCCAGGAGAAGCAGATGGTGACCCAGAAGGGGGACAATACCTTTGTAGTGGGGATTCGGGGCAATTTCGACGATGCTCAAAGCGGCGTTAAGGCGATTTTTGGGGATACTGTGTTTAAGGAAGAGCTGGCGGAGAAGGGCTATCGTTTTTCCTCGGCCAACTCCATTAACATCGGACGTTTGGTTCCGCAGATTGTATATTATGTGTATGCTTATGCAAGGCTCTTTGCGGACGGCGAGATTGGGGAAAATGAGCCTGTCAATGTGGTGGTTCCCACGGGCAATTTCGGGAATATTCTGGCGGCTTATTATGCGAAGCAGATGGGGCTTCCGATTGAAAAGCTGATCTGCGCTTCCAACGACAATAAGGTGCTGTATGATTTCTTCCGGACGGGCTGCTATGACCGAAACCGGGAATTTCTGCTGACCAGCTCGCCCTCTATGGATATTTTGATATCCAGCAATTTGGAGCGGCTTATTTATCAGCTTGCGGATCAGAGTGATGAGACGGCCCGGAGGCTGATGAAAGAGCTTGCCGAAAATGGCTGCTATAAGATTACTTCTGCTATGGAAGAAAAGCTTAAGGATTTTTATGGAGGCTATGGAAGCGAGGAAGAGACGGCGGCAGCCATCCGCAGCGTATATGAGGCGGTAGGCTATGTAATAGACACTCACACGGCAGTAGCTTCCTGTGTCTACGGAAAATATAAGAAAGAGACGGGCGATACGGCAAAGACAGTGATAGCTTCTACGGCCAGCCCTTATAAGTTCACCAAAAGCGTGATGGAGGCTTTGGGAGAGTCCGCAGCAGGAACGGATGATTTTGAGCTGGCCGACAGGCTTGCGACTTTGTCGGGCGTGCCGGTACCGCAGGCAGTGGAAGAGATTCGAACTGCCGAGGCGCTGCACAATACCGTGGTAAATGTGGATGAGATGAAGCAGGCAGTGAAGAGGTTTCTGGGGTAGCTAAATACAGATACAAACTAAATACAGGCACAAGCTTTAGTGGATGGAAATTGATTTCAAAAAGGTGCGTTGTGTGAAATATTACGGTACCGGAATAGGAGAATCGTTATGGATAATATTTGGAGCTTTATGGATCTGATTTTTGCAGGGGCTGGTCTTTATGCGCTTTATGCGTATTATCAGATGAAGACAAAGGGCGAAATTACCACATCAATATTAATGAGTAAGGATGTGGACGTCCGCAAATGCAAGGACATTGAAGGATATATGCGTTTTGTTCTGCCTAAAATCCTTGTTTTCGGCATTGCAGCCTTTCTCTATGGAGTACTGGGACTGGTGAATACCTATGTCTATGCGGTGCCGGCAGCAGTTTACATGGCGGGAATGATAGTATTTTTTGCTATTCTGGTCTGGTATGCATTTCAGACCAGAAAGGGTGTGCAGATGTTTTGGTAAATGAATTAAGACGGCAGGCATTTTAAGAACCAATGCCTGCCGTCTTTCATTGTGCAAGAGCTTGCTTACCGCTTGCTCAGCTTTACATATTTCTGCTTCTTCGCCACACTCTTATAAGCAGGACGGATAATCTTCCCGTTATTTGCCAGCTCTTCAATCCGGTGAGCGCTCCAGCCCACAATACGGGCCATAGCAAAGAGCGGCGTATAAAGCTCCAGAGGCAGATCCAGCATACTATACACAAAACCGCTGTAGAAGTCCACATTAGCGCTGACACCTTTATAGATCTGACGCTCCTCCGCAATCACCTGCGGAGCCAGGCGCTCCACCATAGAGTAAAGCCGAAACTCATCCATACGCCCCTTTTCTTTGGAAAGACTCTCCACAAAGGATTTAAAAATATTGGCGCGAGGGTCAGAAAGCGAGTATACCGCATGTCCCATACCATAGATAAGACCTGCGTGGTCAAAGGCATCCCGGTTTAGAAGGGCCTTCAGATAAGTACGCACCTCCTCCTCACAGCTCCAGTCCTTAATCACCTTCTTCATATCCTCAAACATACGTACCACCTTAATATTGGCGCCGCCATGCTTAGGTCCCTTCAAAGATCCCAAAGAGGCTGCCACGGAAGAATACGTATCAGTACCCGAGGAGGAGACCACATGCGTAGTAAAGGTAGAGTTATTACCGCCGCCATGCTCCATATGAAGCACCAGTGCGATATCAAGAATCGTAGCTTCAAGCTCCGTATAAGAGCTGTCCGGCCGGAGGATATGAAGAATATTTTCCGCAGTGGAAAGCTCCGGCTGCGGAGAATGAATGTACAAACTCTTCCCGTCATGGTAGTGGCTGTATGCCTGATAAGCATAAACCGACATCATAGGCATCAGCGCAATCAGCTGTAAAGACTGACGCACCACATTGGGAATTGAGGTATCGTCGGCTCGATCATCATAAGAGTACAGAGTCAGGACACTTCTGGCAAGGGTATTCATCATATCCTTACTGGGAGCCTTCATAATGATATCTCTCACAAAATGAGTCGGCAGGGAACGGTAGGAGCTTAACAGCTCAGAAAAAGAAGAAAGTTCCGTCTGATTCGGCAGTTCGCCAAAGAGCAGTAGATAGGCAATCTCTTCAAAACCAAAACGCTTTTCCGAAACAAATCCATGAACCAGGTCTTCAATATCCACTCCCCGGTAAAAAAGCTTACCTTCGCAGGGAACCATCTCATCATCCACAATCGTATAAGATCGAATCTCACCAATCTCCGTAAGCCCGGCAAGCACACCCTTGCCGCTGATATCACGAAGCCCTCGCTTCACCTCATATTTCTTATATAGTTCCGTGCTAATCTGACTGATTTCCTCACTCATCTTCGCAAGGTTCAGAATTTCGGGAGTTATTTCCGAATATGTGTTAGTCTGCATAAACATCGTCTCCTTTCCTTAATCTGTACATGCAAAAAACGAATTTGATTAAGCATAACATAAAAATGGAGAAAAAGGGAAGAAAAAATAAAAAATTCACAGTTATTTAATATTTTATCCGCAACAGAAATTCTTGATGTTTTGCTTATCTGCTGGATTCTCTTTCTATCAGCTCCATAGGAATTGTGATGGACATTTCACCTGCAGTCTTTCCCTCGATCAGATCTAACAGCAAATCACTGCCTTGACGGGCAATCTTTTGAGGGTGGCGTTCAATGGAGGAAAGAGGCGGGGAAACCAGCAGAGAATACATCGTGTTGTCAAAACATACAATCCGCACATCCGCCGGTACAGAGATGCCGTTTCTCTGTAATGCATACATGGCGCCCAGTGCGGCAGACTCGCTGGCGGCAATAATACCATCCAGAGGAAGGCGGGTCTGCAAAAACTGGCTGATCAGAATTTCCACCTCAATCGGGGTGGGTTCCGTACCGGAGCGTTCCAAAATGTAATTTTTGTCTACAAAAAATCCATGCTCTTTCAGAGCCTGCTCATACCCGGCCCGGCGATCTAGGCGGTTGTATGAATCCAGATAGCTTGTAATAAATAAAATGTGGCGGCAGCCTTTGTCCAACAGATGGCTTGTGGCGGAACATGAGGCGTTTTTTCCGTCGTTTCCTATCCAGGGCAGCGGCACGGCGGCTTTGGGCTGGCGGTCAATACATACTATGGGAATTTGACGGGCCGTAATATCCTCCGGTATCCGGTCAAGGGCCGAGATGCATAGAATACCGTCTACGCACTTACCGGCAAGGGTGCGGAAATAATCAATCTCCTTTTCAGCCGTATTGCCGCTGTTGCAGATAAAGACGGAATAATTTTTTTCAAATAAATAAGTTTCAATTTCATAAGCCAGACAGGAAAAAAAGGCATTGGTGATATTGGGCACAATCAGTCCGATGGTATGGGAGCGCGCTTCGCGCAGGCTTTTCCCTGTTTGATTGGGGACGTAGCCGTAAGAGTTGACGACAGCCAGAACCTTCTTTTCCGTTTCGGGAGAGTATCTCCCCTTTTTATTTAATATCCGTGATACGGTAGCAATACTGACCCCGGATATGGCGGCGATGTCTTTGATGGAAAGTACTTTTTTCTTATCTTCCATGAAACCTGTGCCTCCTTAAGCTTAGAGAGATCAAAAAGTCTTTTTGAGTATAGCAGAAGCGGAGAAAAGAAGCAACCGTAAGCGTAAACGTTTATATAAAGCAAAAGCATCGGCGATCGCTGAGGAAATCATCGAGAAGATCGGCGGAAAAGAAAATATAACGGTTCTTACGCATTGTGCAACCAGACTTCGTTTCAAGCTGGCTGATTATGACAAGGCTGATAAGGAAGCGGCAGGCAAAATCAAGGGTGTGGTCACCGCTCTGGTAAACGGCGGACAATTTCAGGTAGTAATCGGCAATGAGGTCACCGATGTATTTCGGGAAGTTCAGGCACAGACCGGGATTTCCGGAAAAGCAGAGGATGTCATAGAAAAAGATGATTTAAAGGTAAAAAATAAAGGAATGGATGTGGTGATCGATCTGGTCACAAGTATTTTCACTCCCATACTTCCGGCACTGATTGGCGCAGGCATGATCCGGGCGCTTCTGATGTTGGCGACTCAGTTTCATATTCTGGATGCATCAGGCGGAACCTATATTGTAATCAATGAAATCTACAATGCGGTATTTTCCTTCCTGCCTGTTTATCTGGCGTACTGCGCGGCCAAGCGTTTTAAGTGTAATGAAATGATCGCCGTAGCGGTAGCATTGGCTATGGTGAGCAGTACCATTCAGACAGGCATACAGGGTGAGGAGGGCCTGCGGCTTTTCGGTATTCATCTTTCCATGCCTGCACAGGGGTATGGTTCCGGCATTATCCCGATTATAGTCACCATCTGGTTCATGTCGCTGATAGAGGGCTTATGCAAAAGATACATACATCCGGTTGCACGCAATATTCTGACTCCTCTTATTGATTTGATTCTCACGGTTCCGGCGATGTTTCTGGTCTTTGGCCCCATTTTCAGCGGCCTTCAGTCAGCAATCGGAAACGGTTATAACGCCTTGTATAGTTTAAGTCCTGTTCTTTGCGGTATTATTTTAGGCGGTCTTTGGCAAGTGCTGGTCGTATTTGGGCTTCACTGGGGGATTGTGCCGCTTGGACAGGTGAATCTGGCTATGTTTGGACGTAATACCATTAACGCAGTTACAGGTCCCTCCAACTGGACTCAGGCAGGAGCGGCTATGGGAGTATTTTTAAAGAGCCGGAATCCGGATATCCGTCAGACAGCCCTTTCCGCATCGGTTACCGGTATCTTTTCTATCACTGAGCCTTCAATCTACGGTGTAAATTTGAAGTATAAGACTCCCTTTTATGTGGCGGTAGCTTTTGGCGCCATTGCCGGCGGAATCGCAGGAGCGGGCAATGCGGCGGCGCTGGCCGGCGGCCCCGTGGGAATCCTGAGCTTCCCTCTGTTTATGGGCGAGGGATTTGTCCACTTTGTAATTGCGATGTTTGTCGGCTTTATTGGATCGGCTGTTGGATCTTATCTCTTATATGATCGCAAAAATGATGCGGAATAAGTAAAATGTGACTGCCTGCGGCCGAAATGCCGCGCCGCAGGCTCTCTATAAGGAGGACAGTATACATGGAAAAGCTGTTGTGTCCCAGTATGATGTGTGCGGATTACGGCCGTTTGGCAGAAGAGGTAAAGGCTCTTGACCGGGCCGGATCTGATATTTTTCACTGTGATATTATGGACGGAACCTTTGTCCCAAATATTACTATGGGTCTGATGGATGTACGGACCATTCGCAGTCACACGGATAAAAAGGTAGATGTCCACCTGATGATTGAAAATCCCGGAGAAAAGGTGGACTGGTTTCTGGATGCCGGAGCCGATATTATATATATTCATCCGGAAAGCGAGAGGTATGTGGTAAAGACCCTGGCCCATATCAAGGAACGGGGCGGAGAAGCCGGCATTGCGGTCAATCCGGATACCGGAGTGTCAGGCATTATGGAATTGCTGAACTTATGTGATTATGTTATGATAATGACGGTTAATCCCGGGTTTTCCGGTCAGAAATTTATTGAATTTACAAAAAAGAAATTGGAAGAACTGGCAGGTCTGAAAGCAGAGTATGGCTTCCGTCTGATGATTGACGGCGCCTGCAGTCCGGAAATTATAAAAGAGACAGGCGCCCTTGGTGTGGAGGGCTTTGTTTTGGGGACCAGCGCTTTATTCGGAAAAGAGCAGACCTATGCTGAAATTATTCCGGAGTTGAGGAGATTGTAAAAATGAACAATGTAATACGTTTGATCAGCGCATCGAAATCTGATTTTGAAAAAATGTCCCCGATGGATCTGAAGGAATCCATTCTGAAATCCGAGGGCCGTGTAATTATGGGGCAGCATCTGCTGTTTGCAGGAGAGGGGCTGGTTCGGGGCGTCACAAATTCCGAGCTGATGTTTTCCTTTGGGGCGGATATGGTGATGCTTAATACAATAGATCTGGATGATATGGACAATAACCCCGGACTACAGGGACTGGGCTATCAAGAGCTGAAGGCCCGCTGCGGCAGCCGCCCTGTCGGTGTGTATCTGGGCTGTCCGAAAGCAGGCAGCGAGAATGGAGGAAAGAAGGCTCTGTATCGGCGGGAGGGAATGCTCTGTACGCCGGAGCACGTAAAAAAATGTGCGGATATGGGAGTTGATTTTATTGTCTTAGGCGGCAATCCCGGAAGCGGGACTTCGATCCGTGATGTGATTGCCTGCACCAAATGGGTAAAAGAGTCCTACGGCGATCAGCTCTTTGTTTTTGCCGGAAAGTGGGAGGACGGTATTCAGGAAAAGGTGCTGGGCGATCCTCTGGCTGACTATGATGCAAAAGACATTATCCGCCAGCTTATTGACGCAGGGGCCGACTGTATCGATCTGCCCGCTCCCGGCTCCCGCCACGGAATCAGTGTATCCATGATTCAGGAACTGGTTCAATATGTTCATAGCTACAGGCCAGGTACCTTGGCGATGACATTTCTTAACAGCTCTGTGGAGGGAGCGGATCCGGATACGATACGTTTGATTGCGCTGATGATGAAGGAGACCGGCGCAGACATTCATGCAATTGGAGACGGAGGTTTTTCCGGATGTACCAGTCCGGAAAATATTCACCAGCTAAGCATATCCGTTAAGGGAAAGCCGTATACCTATTTTCGGATGGCCAGCTGGAATAGATAATGAGGTAGGAAAATGAAGCTTGCGATTGGAAATGATCACGTAGCAGTTGATATGAAAAACGAGATAAAGGAATACCTTGAAGCAAAAGGGATCGAGGTAGCTGATGTGGGAACAAATACGACCGAGCGTTTCAATTATCCCGTCAGCGGCTACCGCGTGGCCCGGATGGTAGCCGACGGAACTGTGGACGGCGGAGTGCTGATCTGCGGAACGGGCGTCGGTATCAGCCTGGCAGCGAATAAGGTTCATGGCATCCGGGCCTGTGTATGCAGCGAGCCTTATACCGCAAGGCTGTCCAGGCAGCACAATAATACGAATATTATTGCCTTTGGGTCACGGGTGATTGGCATTGAGACGGCCAAGATGATTGTGGATGAATGGCTCTCGGCCGAATACGAGAGCGGACGCCACCAGATAAGAATTGACATGATAGCTGAGATAGAGACCGGACAAAGCCTGAGTGCAGCGGAGAAATGAAGCACATTTTTCTCCGGCCAATGTCTCTGTTCGGCTGATAAAGTCAGGAAGAAGCAAAGCCCGGTGAAAATTAGAAGAAGCGGTGAATGAGACTAAGCGGTCTGCAGGGATTTCCTGCAGATCGCTGTTTTTGTGAGGAAGCCGTGAAAATTATGGGCAAAATATAGTTTTACCATGAATCAGAATTTATTTTAAAAAAATTTGTGAAGAATTTTTATTGATTTTATCATTTTATTATGTATAATATGATAGTGAACGTAACAATGCCTTTTTCCCAAAAGGCGTGCATACACAGGCAAATATTGAAGAAGAGAGGTTAAACAAAGATGGCAGAAATCAATTTGAGCAAGTATGGTATTACCGGAACAACGGAAATTGTCCACAATCCCTCTTATGAGATGTTATTTGAGGAGGAGACAAAGCCGGAACTGGAAGGCTTTGAAAAAGGCCAGGTAAGTGAACTTGGCGCAGTAAATGTAATGACCGGTATCTATACGGGCCGTTCCCCCAAAGACAAATTCATCGTTATGGACGACAATTCCAAGGATACCGTATGGTGGACCTCTGAGGAATACAAGAATGACAATCATCCGGCAACCGAGGAAGCATGGGCCGAGGTAAAGAAGATCGCTCTTGGTGAGCTTTCCGACAAGAGACTTTTCGTAATCGACGCATTCTGCGGAACCAACAAGGATACCCGCATGGCAATCCGTTTCATTATGGAAGTAGCTTGGCAGGCTCATTTCGTTAAAAATATGTTCATTGCACCTACGGAAGAAGAACTTGCAAACTTTGAGCCGGACTTCGTAGTATACAACGCTTCCAAAGCAAAAGCAGAGAACTACAAGGAACTGGGCCTCAATTCCGAGACCGTAGCTATGTTCAATATCACAAGCCGCGAGCAGGTAATCCTGAACACTTGGTACGGCGGAGAGATGAAGAAGGGTATGTTCTCCATGATGAACTACTATCTGCCGCTGAAGGGTATCGCTTCCATGCACTGCTCCGCAAACACAGATATGAACGGCGAGAACACCGCAATCTTCTTCGGCCTTTCCGGAACAGGCAAGACCACCCTTTCCACAGACCCGAAGCGTCTGCTGATTGGCGATGACGAGCACGGCTGGGACGACAACGGCGTGTTCAACTTTGAGGGCGGCTGCTATGCAAAGGTTATCAATCTGGACAAGGAGTCCGAGCCAGATATCTACAACGCAATCAAGCGCAACGCTCTTCTTGAGAACGTGACACTGGATGCGGAAGGTAAGATTGACTTCAACGATAAGAGCGTAACTGAGAATACACGTGTATCTTATCCGATTAACCACATCGAGAATATTGTACGTCCCGTATCCGCAGCTCCGGCAGCAAAGGAAGTAATCTTCCTGTCCGCAGATGCATTCGGCGTACTTCCTCCGGTATCCATCCTGACTCCGGAGCAGACACAGTACTACTTCCTGTCCGGCTTTACCGCAAAGCTTGCAGGAACCGAGCGCGGAATTACCGAGCCGACACCGACCTTCTCCGCATGCTTTGGCCAGGCGTTCTTAGAGCTTCATCCCACCAAGTACGGAGAGGAGCTTGTTAAGAGAATGGAAGCAAACGGCGCAAAGGCATATCTGGTAAATACCGGATGGAACGGCACAGGCAAGCGTATCACCATCAAGGATACCCGCGGAATCATCGACGCGATCCTGAACGGCGATATCCGCAAGGCGCCCACAAAGAAGATTCCATACTTCAACCTTGAGGTGCCCACAGAGCTTCCGGGCGTAGACACCAACATTCTTGATCCGCGGGATACCTATGCCAATGCTTCCGAGTGGGAGGAGAAGGCAAAGGATCTGGCAGGCAGATTTATCAAGAACTTTGCGAAATATGAGGGCAACGAAGCAGGAAAGGCACTTGTTTCCGCTGGTCCGCAGTTATAAGAAAAGTCACACGTATGAGAACTGTCGAAAGACAGTACGCTTATAAAGAGATCGAATTTCGGAAACGGCGTAGCTTTCGGGCTATGCCGTTTCTTAACGAAAACTTAACGAAAAAAACAAGAGAAGAATTTTCTAGTTGCCAAGAAGCATAGAATAGGTTATAATGACAAAAGATAAGAAAGTAAATCCTGGGGTGTTCGTTGAGCCGCTATTTTGAACCTACATTTACGTTCATGGGATTCCAAAATCGCAGTTCGGATGTCAGGCCTCCGTTTGCAGTGGAAGGCAGAAGGGCTGTTGAGGTTACCCACCTAGCTCTGCTAGGCGTCAAAATTGCGGAGACGGCATTTTGGGTTTACAGCAGTAAAAAGCAGCCGTAAAACGGCTGCTTTTTTGAACGAAAGCTTTGGACATTTTTCAGAAAAATCGTTCTGAACCCTCAGCCTGCGGAATAAAGTGAAGGATAAGAATGATTTTTAAGGACAGGTTAAGATGAGAAAACAGATCGATCCCATGCTGAAAACAAAGCTGTACCTGTTAGCTATCGGAGTACTGATTCTGGCCGTTCTTTTGTTCCGGAAAGCGCCGGAGCCAAAGGAGCCGGAAAGCATAGAGCCGTCTCTCCCGGCAGAAGAGCCAAAGGAGCCGCAGCCGGAGGCGGAGAAAGAGCCGGAGATTAAGACGCCCGTTTACAACGGCAGTATCCGGGTGCTTTTAAAAACGGACGGCTTTCAGGAAGAGATTCATGAGACAGTAAAGCTGACCTCCCAACAAGAGCTTGTGGCAGTGGGAAAAGGAACGGAAGAAAACGGGGGACAGGAAACGGAATACGGCGGCGGTGTGGAATTGACCTTTTCCAAAGAAGAGGACAATTTACTCCTGAACGGGGAGCTTATGGCAGAGGTCCCGGCCTGTTTTGTCATTAGAAACAGAGAAGAAGGGCAGACAGCGCCTGTTTCCGTGGCAAGCTTAAACCGCGGCTGCGGCGTTCCCTCCTATGAGGGCGTTATAGAGGTCTGGCCGGTGGAGGGAGGCTTTGTGCTGGTAAATGAGCTGCCCTTAGAGGCGTATCTCAATTATGTGGTGCCAAGCGAGATGCCCTCCCGGTATTCCCACGAGGCATTGAAGGCCCAGGCCGTCTGTGCCAGAACTTACGCCTATAAGCATCTGCAGGCTTACGGCTACCCGGAATATGAGGCTCACGTGGACGACAGCGTGCGCTATCAGGTTTACAATAACACCAATCCGGCGGACAGCACGAGCCAGGCCGTGGCGGAGACGGCAGATCTGATTTTGACAAGCCAGGGACAGCCCATAACCGCCTACTATTTTTCCACCTCCTGCGGCTATACGGGGAATGAAGAAGTCTGGTGGGAAGGCTCCGCGGAGCTGACGCCCTACCTGCGGGGAAAGACCGTCAATGAGGCGGGCGAATGTCTGGATATGACAAATGAGGAGGTTTTCACCGCATTTATTCTGGATAAGGATGAGACCTGCTACGACAGCCCGGTAAGCTGGTATCGCTGGGAGACGGAAATAGATGTGGAAACCCTCTCTGAGAACTTAAATGAAGCTCTTAAGGCCCGTTATGAAGCAAATCCCGAGGCCATTCGGACCAAACGGGGACGCAATTTTGTCAGCAAGCCCGTAGAAACCATTGGAACCATACAGGGCATTGATATCCTGGAACGCAATGAGGGAGGAGCTGTTCAGCGTATGTGCATCCGGGGAAGCCGCCGGACCATAGAGATTGAGACAGAGTACAATGTAAGGGCGCTTCTGAATGTGAAGGGCGGCGTGATTGTCCGGCAGGACGGAACTACGTCAGAGGGAGGAACGCTTCTTCCCAGCGCGTATCTGATTGTCACGCCGGTATTTGATGAGGAAGGGGAGCTTTCCGGCTTTCGCTTTCAGGGAGGCGGCTACGGACATGGAGTGGGAATGAGCCAGAACGGGGCAAACGGAATGGCGGAGCGGGGAAAGAGCTTTGAGGAGATTCTTCATTTCTTTTATACGGATGTGGAATTGACGGCCATTCCTGCTTTATGATAAGATATCCCAACAAGCCGGGGACATACCGTAATAAGAGAGACAGAGGGAACAAAATGAAGCTGATAAAGAAAATCATCAAACTGGTGCGGGGTTTTTTAAAGGCCATGAATGAGGATCACGTAGGCGCTTATGCGGCACAGAGCGCCTATTTTATCATGCTCTCCTTTATCCCTTTTATCATTCTTCTGCTGACGCTGATACAGTATACCACACTGACCCGGGCGGATATCTACGGCGCGGCCCAGGTGATTTTCCCGGACAGCATGAACGGGTTTGTGATAGATATTATCAATGAGGTCTACAGCAAGACGGCGGTGACAATCTCCCTGTCCGCAATTACGGCGGCCTGGTCTGCCGGGAAGGGCTTTCTGGCTCTGATGCGGGGCATGAACTCCGTGTACGATGTGGAGGAGCAGCGCAATTACATTATACTGCGGTTTCGATCTGCCATTTATACGATTGTATTTGTGATTTCCATTATTCTTTCCCTGGTGGTTCTGGTGTTCGGCAACTCCATCCATCAGGCGGCTGTGGTGCATCTGCCGTTTTTGGCTGTGATTACCGGTATGATTTTGCAGTTAAAGGACGTAGTCGCCATTGCCTTTTTTACATTGGTGTTTATGCTGCTCTACAAATTTGTTCCCAATCGGAAGGCAAGGCTTTTGAGCCAGGCGCCGGGAGCTATATTTTCCTCGGTTTGCTGGTATCTTTTTTCCATTGGATTCTCCTTGTATGTGACTTATACGCCGGGACTTAACAATATGTACGGAAGCCTGACGACGATTATTCTGGTCATGCTGTGGCTGTACTTTTGTATGTACATCATTCTTCTGGGAGCGGAGATCAATTCCTACTTTGAGGAGCAGTTCCGTATGGTCAGCCGCTACCGCAGTCTGCTTCGCGGGGAAAAAAAGTGAAAAGCACTTGACAATTCCGGAAAAACTGTTATAAAATAAATCCCGATAGCAAAACACAGCAAAAATGCAGTGAAGGTGTTAAGTAGATGATTCATCTTCTTCCAGAGAGGGAATGTCACCGGCTGAAAGCAGTCCCAAGTTCAGAGAATCATTGAATTTCCCACCGGAGCAGCGCCGCTGAAAGCAGAGTAGGCGGCGACGGATATACACGTTACGTATAGAATGAGAGTCTGCATAAAGCAGGAATCTGGGTGGTACCGCGGAGATAATTTCGTCCCTTTACAGGGGCGTATTTTATTTCCGCGGTATTTTTATGGAAGCCGGGGAACACCCTGCGGGCAGGGAGAGTTTCCCTCTCAGACAAAGAGAGAGCGCCCGGGGCAGATACCTTTATGTCAAAAAAATAAGGAGAAATGGAAGAAAGGAGAACAATATGAAGGAGAAATTGCAGAAAATCCGCGAACAAGCCATGAAGCAGATACAGTCGGCGGAAAGCTTGAATACACTGAACGATGTGCGTGTGGCCATTCTCGGAAAAAAGGGAGAGCTGACAAGCGTCCTGAAAGGAATGAAGGACGTTGCTCCTGAGGACCGGCCGAAGGTAGGCCAGCTTGTCAATGAAACGCGCGAGGAGATTGAGCGTGTTCTGGAGCAGGCCAAGAAAAAAATGGAGGCCCTGGTTCGGGAAGAAAAGCTGAAAGCCGAGGTGATTGATGTAACGCTTCCATCCAAAAAGAACCGTGTAGGCCATCGTCATCCCAACACCATTGCCCTGGAAGAGGTGGAGCGCATCTTTATCGGCATGGGCTATGAGGTGGTGGAAGGCCCGGAGATTGAGTACGATCTTTACAACTTCGAAAAACTGAATATTCCCGATGGCCACCCGGCAAAGGATGAGCAGGACACCTTCTACATCAACAAGGAAATCGTACTGCGCACCCAGACCTCGCCCTGTCAGGCCCGTGTCATGGAGCAGGGAAAGCTTCCTATCCGTATGATTGCACCGGGGCGGGTATTCCGTTCCGACGAAGTGGACGCAACACATTCCCCCTCTTTCCATCAGGTGGAGGGATTGGTGGTAGACAAAAATATCACCTTTGCGGACCTGAAAGGTACATTAGAGGAATTTGCCAAAGAGCTTTTCGGGCCGGATACGAAGACAAAGTTCCGTCCTCATCATTTCCCGTTCACCGAGCCAAGCGCCGAGGTGGACGTAAGCTGCTTCAAATGCGGCGGCAAGGGATGCAGGTTCTGCAAGGGAAGCGGCTGGATCGAGATCTTAGGCTGCGGCATGGTACATCCCCATGTACTGGAGATGTGCGGCATCGATCCCGAACAGTATACCGGCTTTGCCTTCGGCATGGGCCTGGAGCGTATCGCTCTGCTGAAATACGAGATTGACGATATGCGGCTGCTGTATGAGAACGACATTCGGTTTTTGGGACAATTTTAATCAATAATATCCCTGAGACACATATTACGGAACTTTAAATAGGAGGTCAGTATGGATACATCATTATCATGGATTAAAGCATACGTGCCGGATCTCGATGTGACGGCACAGGAATACACCGATGCAATGACCCTTTCCGGAACAAAGGTGGAGGGCTATAAAGCCCTGGACGCTGATTTGGAAAATATCATCATCGGACAGATTTTAAAAATCGAGCGCCATCCGGACGCAGACAAGCTGGTGGTGTGCCAGGTAGATATAGGCGGGGAAGCCCCGATTCAGATCGTAACAGGCGCCCCCAACGTAGAGGAAGGCCAGAAAATCCCGGTGGTTCTGGACGGCGGCCGCGTAGCGGGAGGACACGACGGAAAGATGACGCCGGGCGGTATCAAAATCAAAAAAGGCAAGCTTCGGGGCGTAGAGTCAAACGGCATGATGTGCTCCATTGAAGAGCTGGGCCAGACCCGGGAGCTGTTCCCGGAGGCTCCGGAAAACGGCATCTACATTTTCCCGGAGGATGCTGCGGTAGGAGAGAGCGCTGTCAAAGCTCTGGGCCTTGACGATGTGATTTTCGAGTACGAGATCACCTCCAACCGGGTAGACTGCTACAGCGTTATCGGCATTGCCAGAGAAGCGGCGGCTACCTTCCGCAAAACCTTCATCCCCCCGGAAGTAAAGGTCAAAGGCTCCGGCGGCGATGTAAACGACTATATCCGGGTAGACGTAAAAGATGCGGATCTCTGCCCCCGTTACTGTGCGAGAGTCGTCAAAAACATCAAGCTCGCTCCCTCACCCAAGTGGATGCAGCGCCGGCTTGCGGTAAACGGAATCCGCCCTATTAATAACATTGTGGATATTACCAACTATGTCATGGAGGAATACGGCCAGCCCATGCACGCCTACGATTTGGACACTATTGCAGGTAATCAGATCCTGGTGCGCCGTGCGGAAAAGGATGAAAAATTCGTCACCTTAGACGGTCAGGAGCGGACAATGGACGATTCCGTACTGATGATCTGCGACGGTGAGAAAGCCATCGGCATAGCCGGAATCATGGGCGGTGAAAATTCCATGATCACGGACAATGTAAAAACCATGCTCTTTGAAGCCGCCTGCTTTGACGGTGTAAACATCCGCCTTTCCGCAAAGAAGGTAGGACTGCGCACCGAGGCTTCGGGTAAATTTGAGAAGGGTCTTGACCCCAACAATGCACAGGCCGCTATTGACCGCGCCTGTCAGCTGATTGAAGAGCTGGGAGCCGGTGAGGTGGTGGACGGCATGGTGGATGTGTACACCGGAATCAAAGAGCCGATCCGGGTGCCTTTTGACGCAGGGAAGATCAACACCCTTCTGGGAACGGATATTACCAAGGAGCAGATGCTTTCCTACCTGCATATGGTAGAGCTGGAGTATGACGAACAGACAGGTGAAGTCTTAGTGCCCACCTTCCGTCAGGATGTGCTGCGCCTGGCAGATTTGGCGGAGGAGGTAGCGCGGTTCTACGGCTATGACAACATCCCAACCACCCTGCCGACGGGAGAGGCGACCACCGGAAAACTGCCCTTTAAGCTTCGACTTGAGGCGGTAGCCAGGGATATTGCGGAGTTCTGCGGCTTTTCTCAGGGAATGACTTATTCCTTTGAAAGCCCCAAGGTATTTGATAAGCTGCTGCTTGACGGGGAAGATCCGCTGCGCCGTGCCGTTACCATTTCCAATCCCTTAGGAGAGGATTTCAGCATTATGCGGACTACCTCCCTGAATGGGATGCTGACCTCTTTGGCAACCAACTACAATCGGAGAAATAAAAATGTCCGTCTCTATGAGCTGGGAAATATTTATATGGCAAAGGAGCTTCCTCTGACAGAGCTTCCGGATGAGCGGATGCAGTTCACCCTGGGGATGTACGGAGAGGGAGATTTCTACACCATGAAGGGTGTGGTTGAGGAATTTTTTGACAAAATCGGTCTTCACGAAAAGGAGGTTTACGATCCCAAGGCAGGCAAGCCCTTCCTCCATCCCGGCCGTCAGGCAAATATTATCTACGGCGGCAAGACAGTGGGCTATCTGGGCGAGGTGCATCCCGCCGTGGCCGATACTTACGGAATCGGAGAGCGGGCTTATGTTGTGGTGCTTGACATGCCTTCCATAGAACCATTTGCCACTTTTGATCGGAAATATGAAGGCATTGCAAAATATCCGGCGGTAAACCGTGATATTTCTATGGTAATTCCCAAGTCCGTGCTGGCCGGACAGATTGAGGAGGTTATAGAAAATAAGGGCGGAAGCTATCTGGAAAGCTATCAGCTTTTTGATGTGTATGAGGGCGCTCAGATTAAGAAGGGTTATAAGTCTATGGCTTACTCCATCGTATTCCGGGCAAAGGATAAGACTTTGGAGGAAGCGGATGTGGCTTCGGCCATGAAGCGGATTCTGAAGGGCCTGGAGGCGCTGGATGCGGAACTGAGACAGTAGAATAGAAAAGAAATGCTTTGAAGTATTCAAGCTCTCCTGAACGGACAGTTTACCCCGTTTGCGGAGGGAGGAACGGCGTTCTGCGCCGCGCCTTCCTCCGCTTCTTCTTTTTCCCGGGATATCGGGGGCTGATTCCGGCCACATCCCTGATTGCTCTATTGCTCTTTTGCAACAATCTCATGTACGGTAAAGAAGCAAGCAGCCTTATAATCTGTTTTTATCACCCCATTCGCACATTCCGTCTAAAATAGGAATTAAAGACTTTCCACGCTCTGTTAAGCTATATTCTACCTTTGGCGGGATTTGTGGATATTCTTTTCTATGCACTAATTGGTCTGCTTCTAATTCTTTTAAAGTGGAGCTTAAAGTCTTATATGAAATTTCACTGATATATTTTTTCATTTCGTTAAAACGAACGACTCCGAACTCCATTAAAGTATACAAAATAGTCATCTTATATTTGCCATTGATTAATGACAAGGTATAGCTGAAACCTGTTGTTTCAAGACATTCATTTGAAATGCAGCGTTCACTCATTTTACACTCTCCTTTAGGTAAGTATATAACTTTATTGTAAGTATCGCACTTATATGTGCGTACTTGATTTTATTTCAATTCTTGCTAAGATTATAATATCAAAAGCAGAGAAAGTCAATCTCACAGAATTAGGAGGACATATTTTATGAGCAAAAACATAGTTGTAATAACGGGAAGCCCCCGGAAAAACGGGAATAGCTTTGCTATGACAGACGCTTTCATCAAGGCAGCCGAAGCAAAGGGGCACACAATCACACGGTTTGACGCCGCATTAAAAAAAGTGGGCGGCTGCCGGGCGTGTGAAACCTGTTTCTCCACTGGAAAAGCCTGTACTTTTGATGATGATTTCAACACGATTGCACCGGCAATTCTTGAAGCGGACGTTATCGTATTTACCATGCCTGTCTACTGGTATTCTATCCCGGCGCAGATTAAAGGTGTTATTGACCGTATCTTTTCTATGGTTGTAGGCGGCAAGGATATTGCCGGAAAGGAATGTGCGCTGATTGCCTGTTGTGAAGAAGATGATATGTCCGTCATGGACGGCGTTCGTATTCCTATTGAGCGTATGGCGGCATTGAATAAATGGAAGATGGTAGGCGAGGTTTTAATTCCCGGCGTATTAAATGTTGGCGATATAGACAAAACCGAGGGCTGCAAAAAAGCGGCTGATTTAGCCAATTCAATTTAAAGGAGACCAGCTAATTATGAGCAAAAAAATTATTATTCTCAATGGAAGTCCAAGAAAAGCCGGAAATACAACAGCATTAACGGCAGAATTTAAGAAAGGCGCAGAGGAAGCCGGAAACACCGTGACAGAGTTTTTTCTTGACGGTATGAATATAAACGGTTGTAAAGGCTGTTTTGGCGGCGGTAAAAACCCGGATAGCCCTTGTGTCCAAAAAGACGATATGGATAAAATCTATCCTGTTTACAAGGAAGCGGACATCGTGGTTCTTGCAACACCGCTTTACTATTGGACTATCAGCGGACAATTAAAAACTGCCTTTGACCGCTTATTTGCTGTTGCGGAATGCGACCCTAATTATCGAAACCCTAAAAAGGAAAGTGTTCTCATTATGGCAGCCGAGGGCTGCGGCTTTGAAGAAACTCTTTATTGGTATGAACATCTTGAAAAACATTTAGGGTGGAAAAGCATTGGAAAAGTGCTTTGCGGCGGTGTAATGGCTATGGGGGATATTGCCAGGAAACCCGAATTACAGGAAGCCTACAATTTAGGAAAATCAATCATCTCTCCTTTAATCCGAATATGATTGCTTATACAATGACAAAATCTTATATGATGGTGGCTTTTGCTTTGATGTGCAGCTTCACACTAAGTTCGGTATCAAGCTATTAAATTTTAAGAACAGCATATATTTCTTTTCAAAAAAGTACAAGTGTAGTATAGTTAAAATAACAAAATTCCAATTTCGATTTACCTGGTTAGTCCGGCTAAGAAATATCAAGTTTTAAAAAATTAATTTCTGCCGTCCGGTAAAGTCGCAAAGGCGCACGAGAGGAACTTTTATGAGTGTCCTTTCGAATAAAAGTTCCTCTCATCACAGGTGCGCCGAAGTGACTTTACCCTTCAGTGCCATCGCGCAGCGATTTGAATTAGGAGAAAAAGAAATGCTGAAAATAGCAATCTGCGACGATGAACAGGAGATGGTTACGGCTCACAGGCAGGCCGCGGAAGCGGCTCTTGGAGCCTGCCGCGCCGTGGGGGAGATTGTCACCTACACCCAAAGCGCAAACCTGTTCTGCGACATTGTGGAGGATGGCTTTCATTTTGATTTAATCCTCCTTGACATTGAAATGCCGGGAAAGACCGGGATGGAGCTTGCAAAAGAGCTTCGTCCCGCATTGCCCAATGTAAAAATTATTTTCATCACCTCCCATGTGGAATATGCCATCGATGCCTATGAGTTGTCTATTTTCCGATATGTTCCCAAAAATGACGAAGGAAAGCGTCTTACTCAGGCCCTGGAGGATGCAATCCGCCTTCTTATGATAGAAGACGGCAAGGTCTATACCATTCAGACAAGCAGCCGTCTGGAGAAAATCCCTTATCGGGCGATTTACTACATCGAGCGTGACGGAAAAAACGCCAGCATCACCTGGGAAAACGGCGCTTCAAAGGTGCGCGGCAGCTTACAGCAGATTTATGAGGAATTGGCGTCGGAGGAATTTATTTTTATTGATCGGGGCTGTATTGTCAACCTTATCCATGTGATGCAGGTGAAAAACAGCATGGTTTTCCTGGAAAACGGTGTGTTTCTTCCTGTCAGCCGTTCTCACCTGCAAGACGTAAAGGATCAGATCAACGCCTATTGGGGGATGCACATATGAGACAGGGAATGCTTGTAGTATCCGTATTTTTGACAGGAGGTCTGCGGGCCTGGCTGTACTTTCTTCTGGCGGGCTGCGTATTGGAGAAAAAGGGTTCATGGGAGCAGAGAAAAATTCTTTTGGGTGGGGCGGGAGCAGGCGCAGCTGCGGCACTGTTTTTTTTGCTGCAGATACCAGACTATGGAAGGATGTGCCTGGAAGCCCTTTTGCTTGGGGGCTGCGGAGCTTATCTTTTGGGTACGGAGGTAAGGATGAGCCTCTTTTTTGGGGCATTTTATGAGATAGCCTTTTCGCTGTGGCAGCTTTTGCTTTCAGCGGCGTTGGCAATATGGCGCGGTTCCGAAATATTTTTGGACGGGAGAAGCCCGGAGGGACAGGCGGGTTCCTGGCTGGCCTTTGGCCTTCTGGGACTTGTGGCTCTCTATGGGGCAAAGCGGCAGGAGATGACGGAGCAGGAGCATTTCCGCCTTTTGTCGCTTCCTGTTCTTGGCGGCTTTCTGGGAATCATTACCTTGTCCGAGCAAAAAGCTCCTTTTATTTCCGAGGATGTGCTGGATATCTGGACGATGCTGTCGCTTGTTCTTCTGATGGGGGTATTGATATTTCATATGAACCGGCAGTACCGGATGGAGCAGGAGCTTGCAAGGCTTAAGGCGGAGCAGGCAGAGCTTTTAGAGCGTGATTACCAGGCGTTAAATCAGTCTTACGGAGCGAATGCCCGGCTGTTTCATGATATGCACCGCCATCTGGAAGCGCTTTACCGGCTGCTTTCTCAGAAGTGCTATGAGGAGGCCAAGGGTTATGTGGAGGATTTACGGACGCCTGTCCGGGAAATGACGGAAACGGTCTATACCGGGGATGAGGCGGCGGATTATCTCCTGAACAGCCGGATGTCAGCGGCAGCCAGGGAGGGGATTTCCTTGGAGATCAAGGCGGAATTTCCCCGGCATACCAATATCCGCAGCGCGGATCTCTGTGCAATACTGGGAAATCTGCTGGACAATGCTCTGGAGGCGGCAGGAAAGGTAAAGGAGCCGGAAGAGAGGCAGGCGGCTCTGACCATCCGCCGGATTCACCGGATGCTTGTGATTAAGGTGGAAAATACGTTTGCAGAGGACGTAGAGGAGCATGGCGGAGAGCTGAAGACCACAAAGACTGACGGGGGTCTCCACGGTTGGGGGCTGAAAAGCGTCCGAAGCGCGGCGGAGAAGTATGAAGGAACCCTTCGCACCTCCTGGGAGGGAAAACGGTTTCGGGCGGTGGTAACGCTTGTTTATCAAGGAGTATAAGTTTGTTATAATGGCGGGTGTCCTTTTGATTGAAGCGGGAAAGGGATTGTTTGAAAGAGCTTACACTTGTTTATAGGAATAGGTGAGGCTCTTTTTTGTTTTCATTCCAATCGTGGTCAAAAACCAACCGATTGCGGACATTTGGGCAGAGAGTTTGTTTTTGCGTTATGCTTTAAGCACAACAAAACAACAGATGTTACGTGCGTCGAAGCGACTTTACCCTTTAGTGCTGTCGCGCAGCGACTGGAATAGGAGGACTTTATTATGCGTCATGTTTGGATTCGTGGAATTTTGGCTTTGGTTTGGCTGGCAGCGGCTATTGTAAGCGGCGGAGCCTTGTATGTGATTTTGGGTATGATATTTCTTGTTTCCGCTTTTTCCGCTTGGAGACAGGATAAGGACGGGAAGGGAGAGAAGTAGAATGTCAGCAGCACTGTCTATTCAAAATTTAAATGCATGGTACACGCCCAAAAAGCCGGTGCTGAGCGGACTTTCCCTGGAGCTTCGCGCTCATGAGTCAATAGGTCTGATTGGGCTGAACGGAGCAGGAAAAACAACTTTATTGAATGTCCTCTCAGGTCTTCATGGGGATTTTCATGCGGATGCTTTGAGAAGTAACGAAAAAACGGTATCCTTCCGGGATAAGCGCTTTAAAAGATATCGTTACACCGTATTTGCGGAGGATCACTCCTTTTCCTTTTTTACCTTTCGCGAATATCTTTCCTATGTATTTCGGGCCTATAAAAAACAGGTTCCCAATGTGGAGGATTTGATTGGAGGTTTTGGATTTGAAGCATATACGGATAAGCTTTTTGGGGATTTGTCTATGGGAAACCGGAAAAAGGCATTTTTGATAACGGCATTTGCCCTGAAACCGGAGCTGTTGTTTCTGGATGAACCGGTAAACGGACTTGATTTTTCCGGGACGGAGTTTTTGTATCGGCTGATAAAAGGGTATGGAGCATATGGGACCCTGCTGTTTTCGTCACATATTTTGGAGAGTATCACCCTCACGGCAGACAGGGTACTGGTGCTTAAGGAAGGGCAGATCAGCGGGAGCTTTTCCCGTGAGGAGATGGATGCGGAGGAGATTCGAAGAGCTTTGGGGACTGCGGAACTTGAAAACAGCAATTACGGAACTGGAATAGAGGAATGATTATGTGGAAAGGATTTATGGTTTATTTATTCGGCTCGCGGTATGAGAAGGCTGTAAAGAGCGGACTTATCTGCCTGTTTGTATTCTGGGGCTTAAGGCAGGCGGAGATTTCTGTTAAAATTGCCCCCGGCATCTTGTATTTGATGACAGGAGCCGTTACCGCTTGCTCGATGTGGCAAGACTTATCCGCTGAAAATGAAGTAATGGCAGGAAAGAATCTTTTTATGCTTCCTTTTTCCGGACGGAAGCTCATAGTTTCCTATGTAGGCGCTCTGAGTCTCTATACGTTTCTTACACGCACGGCTCTGGTTTTATCTCTGGCTCTGGCCGTTTCCTTTTGGGGAGCGGCGGAGCTGACGGGAAGCCTGCTCTCTGCTCTGTACGGAAGCCTGCTGACAGCATGGATCTATGGAGAAAGGAAGTATCGGAAAAGAACTCTTTTATGGATTGCGGCTACTATAGTCTTTGGCATTTTCTTCAGCAGCACCTGGCTTTTTTCCGCAGGGATGGCTCTAAGCTGTTTTATCGCGGTATGCTTTTTGATAAGAATGGATGTCTATGCTTTTTATGAAGGAAGCAGAACAGTGCAAAAAGAAACGAAGCTTAAAAATATTGATCAATTTTCGATTTGGACTTATTTTTTACGATATTTAAGTCATCACAAAAACTACCTTGTCAATACTCTGATTCTCTGGGGCGTTGCCGCGGGTCTGCCTTTGTGCCTTGGACAGACGGATAGAAGCTTTGCCCTTCCCATCGGCCTCTCCCTGCTCACCTTAAATACGCCCATCTGCATCCTTCTGTCCGCAGATCCCCATCTGGAGCAGGCAGTCCGGATGCTGCCCGGGCAAAAGCGGAGCTTTGTTTTTCCCTACGGTCTGTTTCTCTTTACCTTCAATCTGATTGGAGCTTTTATTTTTCTCCTGAGCTTTGAAATGCAGGAAGGCGGCGGGAGCGGAAGTGATTTGGTTATGGCCATACTCATAGCAGGCTTGGGAGCGTTGGGTTCCGCGGAAATGGAATGGCATTTTCCCATACGAAGCTGGAAAACCAAAAGCGATCTCTGGCATCATCCCAGAAAATACGTGGTGCCGGGAAGTCTTCTTCTGATATCCGGTCTTTTTGCTTCCTGGTTCTGAGAAAGTGGGCTGTTCATGCAACCAATTCACGTTATTATTCACTCCATGACCGGTAATCAATTCTCTGCTAAATTTTCCGGCAACCAAACCGTGATCTTTTCAAAACCTGCCGTTTGTAGTAAAATATAAAAGTGCTTATTTTATGTGTGAGAATGAATCACAGACGGCGGATTCCACCGCTGCGGAAGGAAAAATAAGAGGAAAAACGAACAAAAGAGGTGTTACATGGAAAGGAGTAAAGTTACAGGAAAAAAGATACTCGCCGCTACCTTCGGAGTTTTGCTTGTGGGTATAGGAGTAGCCTTCAACAATTGTACCGGATTTGGAAATGATCCCATTGGAATCGTTTATGACGGAATCCGGAGCATAACCGGCATGAATCAGGCGCAGCTTGGCATGGCCTCCAATGTGGTGAATGTAGTTCTTTTGGTATTTCTGTTTTTTGCAGGAAGGCGCTATGTGAGTGTAGGAACTTTTGTTTACCTCATACCCTACGGATTTTGTGTGGATTTGGGAACTTTTCTTTATCATCAGCTTGCATTTTCCGATGCATTTCTTTTGCGGATTGTATTCAGCGTAATTGGGTGTACATTTTTGTGCTTAGGGGTGGCGATTTACATTACGGTAGATATCGGCGTGGACCCGTTTACCGGGCTGGTATTGGTGCTGTGGGGAGTGATTAAGAAAGAATACCGATATGTAAAGATAGGATTTGATCTTGCTATGGTGGTTCTGGGTACGGTACTGGGAGGAAAGCTCGGAGTGGTAACTGTGGTTACGGCCCTGGCAGTCGGGCCGATCATTCAGATTTTTATGGGAGTTTTGAAAAAATTCGGTTCTGCTTCCGGGGATTGAAATACTAGGAGAAGTAGGGTACAATCAAAATATCAAATAGAAAATTTACGATGCAAAAGGAGAAGAGCGATGAGAGTAGGTATTGCAGGCGCCGGCATGATAGTGCCGACCTTTTTGGATGCGGCGGCTTTGGTAAAGGAGATGGAAATTTACGCTATCTTTGCGAGAAAGGAGGAAGTGCGGAAGGAATTTTGCGGGAAATATCAGATTCCCGTGGGATACGATTCCTATGAGAAGCTTTTGTCGGATT
The DNA here is from genome assembly GCA_910574835.1 of Clostridia bacterium. Lineage (GTDB taxonomy): Bacteria > Bacillota > Clostridia > Lachnospirales > Lachnospiraceae > Laedolimicola. Next base: position 74,706 of record CAJTDE010000005.1, read on the forward strand.
CCAGGGTAGATGTGATTTATGTGGCCCTTCCCAACAATCTGCATTTTTCCTTTGCAAAGGAAGCGCTTCTGGCCGGGAAGCACGTGATTCTGGAGAAGCCTTTTACAGTTACCTATGAGGAGGCAAAGGAGATAGCGGCGATTGCCAGGGAGAAGAAGCTATATCTCTTTGAGGCCATTACTACCCAGTACAACCCCAATTATAATAAGATGAAGGAGCTTTTGCCGAGGCTTGGGGATATCAAGCTGGTAGCCCTGAATTTTTCCCAGTATTCCAGCCGGTATGATAACTTTAAAAAGGGCGTCATAAGCCCCTCCTTTGATCCGAACAATGCAGGAGGCGCCCTGATGGATCTGAATATCTACAACATTCATTTTGTGGCAGGTCTGTTTGGAAAGCCTCTGAAGGTGCGCTATTGTTCAAATATGGAACGTGATGTGGATACCTCCGGGATTCTTGTGATGGAGTATCCTGATTTTCAGGCGGTTTGCATTGCGGCCAAGGACTGCGGAGCGCCCTTGAGTGTCAGCGTTCAGGGAAATAAGGGCTTTATCCACAGCGATTATGCTTCCAGTATCCTGGCGGAGTTTTCCTTCCAGGAAAATAAGTGCGAGCCGGAGCATTATCATCTGGCCGACAGTCCGCAGCGGCTGTTCTATGAGCTTCAGACATTTGCGGAATATTATGAGGATAAGGATTGGGAGGCTTTTGACAAGCGGCTCAGCCATAGCCTGATGGTGATGGAGATTCTCGACCAGGCCCGGGATTCGGAAAATCAAGGGCTGTAGAAGCTGAGAGGTTTTCACGAAGGAGCGGGCAAAGGAAAATCTTTATAATAAGTGATAATAAGGACAGATATCCTCATAATGCCCGTCCTTCATCAGAAAACCGCCCGGAATCACGCCCAATTGCTGAAAACCAAGGCGCTCGTAGAGGTGTCTGGCATGGGTATTGGTACGCACCACGGCATTAAACTGAAGAATCCGGAAGCCGTGGGCCTTTCCCCGGGCAATACAGTCCAAAACAAGCTGCTCGCCGATATGCAGTCCCCGGGCTTTAGCGCTGACCGCATAGCTTGCATTGGCGATATGCCCGCAGCGGCCTTCGTTGTTGGGGTGCAGGATATAAAGCCCCAGAATATTATCGGCAGGGGAAGCCTCCGAAATACTGCCTTCCGCAACACCGCAGTAGGTCTGAGAGGCGAAAAATGCCGGGCCGGTTGAGTCGTTCAGCAGATCTAATTGCGGAAAGGCAACGCCTTCCTCCACTACTTCATTCCAGATGGCCATCATTGAAGGAAGATCGGATAGGGTATAGGAGCGTATCTTTATGTTCATATGAAATATATCCTTTCAAAATTATTGTTTTGAGGCTGGCAATGCTTAGTATAGTGAAAATAGAGGGGCTTGTCAAATGAACTTTTCCTGTTACTGTTCACGGATAAGGACCGTGTATATGCAAACATTAAGGTACATAAGAGCTTACAATACGGACAACTGAGCGGCGGAGGGGAGGAGGGCCGCCCCGATCCGGGGTGGAGGTTCCTGCCCGCAGCCTACACAGTTTTACGAATAAGCCATCATGTATCAAGACGCCCCCACCAAGAAAGAAAAACCTACATAAAAAAAGTCAAACAATACACAGCAATCAGTATACCCAACTGCATCACAGACAAAAACGAAAGCTTTTAATGTAGTAGTGAGGAAACACTGATTTCCAAGACAACTTCGGCAAAAGGTCTATGAGTATTTTTGTCATCTGCCATTTTATTCCCCGTATAGTTTTGAAAAATATGTTACACATGCGCCAGCCATTTACATTCCGTAATCTCCATATTTGAAAATACGGCCTCAAAAGAGGATTCCTCCGGAGAACAGGCATAGATGCCGAAACTTATCTCCTTAGCGCCTTCCCACATATGGCAGATCCGCATCTGCTTAAAGTTCTCCCCATCCTCGGAACATTCGATACGGTAGTCCGATTCCCGGCGGCTCAGACGATACCACATGGACTTGATATCCGCGGAAATATCGGTGGTTGCCCAGTCAGAATAGCCGTGATTCGTCACCACGCTGCCGAGACGCTGATACGTGTCGTTTTCATACTCAATCGAAGCCTTCAGCCAGTTTTCACTGTCCAGATAGAGGATAATTCCGCACTGATCAAAACGGCGCTTACTGGCAAATTCCGTTTTTACCACAAATGAGAAATATGGCTCCGCTGTGGTAAGCTGCAGAAGAGGAGCATTGTCATTCTGAAAGCCGTAGTAGGTTCTCTGCCAGAGATCTGTTCCCGGCTCTGTGATAATAGTGATGCGGTCCTCCTGAATGGAGGTTTCCTTCGGCTCTCTGGTCCATTTCAAATCCTTTAAATCCCATTTCATAATCAATCAAATCCTTTCCCTTCATTATTTTAAACGGCATCCCATCATTAGACCGGGAATCCATTCAATTACAGTCATTATACCATCCCGGTCCGGCCGGTCAATAAAAAGAAAAGACATATTTTTAAGAAAATCGTTAAAACGTCAGCAGCACAGACGGCAATTTCCCAACATCGCCGCCGGAACTGTTATATGCTAAAAGAGTTCATATACAAAAGATCGAAAATCAACGTGACATCTGATGCCCATACATGATAAGATATAGAAAATACTTTCAGGGGGCTTAACGAAATGTTTTATTCCATACATGAAAAGGAAATTCAGGAGGTAACCCTGGAGCAGATCGACAGCCACGATATCTGCGTAGGCTATCTGACACTGGATGAGCTGCGCAAATGCTATGACAAGCTTGGTCTGTCCGAGGTGGCCGTAAAGGACTGCATGACGGATTTTACTCATTTTCGGACAAGTATTGATGTGTATGATGAGTTTAGCTTCGGCATGATCAACATTGTGGATATCCTGAACTTAAGCAGCAAGCGCAACCGCATCGGCTTTTTTATCAAGAAAAATCTCTTTATTATAATAAAAATCATTGACAAGGGCGACAGTATCCGCCAGATGTTCCTGGATGCCATCGGACGCTTCCGGCAGAATGCTACGATGGAAAAGGTGATCTACGGCGTGCTGGAGCGTCTTCTCTCCAGCGGCAACCGGGGACTGGTGATGACGGAGCGGCAAATCATTGCGATGGAGCGGGAGGTCGTAAACGGGAAGATGGATGAAGATCTGAATAAAGAGATTTTTGATCTGCGGAACCGTCTGTCCACCCTGAAGAACTATTACGACCAGCTGATTGACATCGGCGAGGCTCTTCAGGAGAATGAAAATGATCTCTTCGAGGAGGAGGATCTGCGCTATTTTAAGATTTTTACGGATAAATCCGAACGCCTGAGCAATAATACCCAGCTCCTTTGCGATAATCTTATCCATCTGAGGGAGGCTTTGGACGCCACGCTGAATTATAATCTGAACAACACCATGAAGCTGTTCACGATTGTGACGATTATTTTCCAGCCTCTGACCTTGATTGTGGGCTGGTACGGAATGAATTTCACCAATATGCCGGAACTTGTCTGGAAATTTGGTTACATCTATGTGATTGTACTCAGCATTACCGTGGTGGCCGGGATTTTATTCTATTTTAAAAAGAAAAAATATATGTAAGGAAGCTTTTATATGAAAACGAGTGATTTTTATTATGATTTGCCCCAGGAATTGATTGCCCAGGACCCTTTGGAGGATCGGAGCAGCTCCAGGCTTCTTGTGCTGAACCGGGAGACGGGAGAGAGGCGGCACTGCGTGTTTCGGGAGATTGCGGAGTTTTTGAATCCCGGGGACTGCCTGGTGGTGAATAATACCAAAGTGATTCCGGCCCGGCTTATGGGCGTAAAGGAAGAAACGGGGGCAGGCATTGAGGTTTTGCTTTTGAAGCGCTGTGAGGACAATGTGTGGGAAACTCTGGTGAAGCCGGGGAAAAAGGCCCGGCCCGGAGCGCGGATTTCCTTTGGAGACGGGCTTCTTGTGGGCGAAGTGCTGGAGGTGGTGGAGGAAGGAAACCGCCGGATTCGCTTTACCTATGAGGGGATTTTTGAGGAAATTTTGGACAGGCTGGGACAGATGCCTCTGCCGCCCTATATTACGCATCAGCTGAAGGATAAGAACAGGTATCAGACCGTATATGCCAGGCATGAGGGATCGGCGGCCGCGCCTACGGCCGGACTTCATTTTACGCCGGAGCTTTTGAAGGAGATTGAGGAAAAGGGCGTAAAGCTTGCTCATGTAACCCTTCATGTGGGACTGGGCACCTTCCGGCCGGTGAAGGTGGAGGATGTGACGCAGCACCATATGCATTCGGAATTTTATGTGGTGGAGGAGGAGCAGGCCAGGCTTATCAATGAGACAAAGGCGGCAGGCGGGCGTGTGATCTGCGTGGGAACTACGAGCTGCCGCACCCTGGAGTCGGCGGCGGGTGAGAACGGGCTTCTTCGTGCCGGGAGCGGCTGGACGGATATCTTTATTTATCCGGGGTATCGCTTTCAGATGATGGATGCTTTGATCACCAACTTCCATCTGCCGGAATCTACACTGCTGATGCTTGTGTCGGCATTTGCCGGGAAGGAGCAGGTGATGGCGGCTTATGAGGAGGCGGTTCGGGAGAGGTATCGCTTTTTTTCCTTTGGGGATGCGATGCTTATATCGTGAGTGAAAATTTTTAGTCTAATTCTCTGTTAAAAGAATTAGGCTTAAATGAAAGGATGTGAAAAGTCGGGGCAAAGTCTGCTCGACGCGGCAATGGCTAACACAATGACGGTAAAAGAAGCGGCAATGCTGTGGGGGGTAACGGAACGTTGGGTAACCGTTCTATGCAAAGAAGGACGGATAGAAGGCGCTTATAAGAAAGACCGCAGCTGGTCGATTCCTGCAAATGCCAAAAAACCTGCGGACAGCCGGATTAAAACCGGTGCATATAGAAAAACAAAAATATCACCTGACCTGCCTCTGCCGGTGGGAATTTCAGATTATCGTCTGGCCGCATCCGAGTACTATTATGTTGATAAAACCATGATGATCAGGGATTTTCTGGATGAACGGCCGATGGTGTCTTTGTTTACCCGCCCGCGCCGTTTTGGCAAGACCTTAAATATGGATATGATACGTACTTTCTTTGAAAAGACGGGGGAAGATACCTCTGTTTATTTCAGAGATAAAAAGATTTGGGCTTGCGGTAAAAAATATCGTGATTATCAGGGAAAATATCCGGTGATTTTCATTACCTTTAAAGATGTAAAGCGGGATACCTGGGAAGAGACTTATGATCAGATCTCAAAGATTTTGAGACAGGAGTTTGAACGTCACAGCGAGCTTTTGCAAAGCGGACGATGCAGCAAATATGAGAAATTATACTTTAAAAATGTTCTGGAAGAGAAAGCGGACAATACGGATATGATGATGTCATTGCAAAGGCTTTCTCAAATGCTGGACGAACACTACGGTATTCCGCCGATTATTATTATTGATGAGTATGACACGCCGATCCAGCAGGGACATATGAGGGGGTTTTATGATAAAGTAATTCTATTTATGCGCAATCTCTTTTCAGGCGGCCTGAAGGATAATCGCCATCTTTCTTACGGCTTTTTGACAGGGATTCTTCGTGTGGCCAAAGAAAGCATATTCAGCGGCTTAAATAATTTAAAAGTCAATACGATATTAGATGACCGATATAGTGAATATTTTGGTTTTACGTCTGAAGAAGTAAAAGGGATGGCACGTTATTATCATGCGGAGGAAAAGTATGAGGAAATATGCGCTTGGTATGACGGGTATCAGTTTGGAGATTCGGATATATTTAACCCTTGGTCCGTAATCAACTATTTTAGCAATGGCTGTCAACCTAAGGCTTTTTGGCAGTCAACAGGAAGCAATGAGATAATTGGTGAAGTTTTGGCACATGCAGGGGAGGAGATCTATGAACGCCTCAATGCTTTACTGCAGGGTAAGAGTTTTCTGACATATATTGATACCGGAGTTATTTATCCTCAGATTCGAAATAATCCTTCCTCTGTGTACAGCTTTCTTCTAGTTGCGGGTTATCTAAAAGCCATAAAGGCAGATTCGGCTTTCGGCGGTGATTACATGTGTGAGGTGGCGCTGCCCAACCAGGAGATTGCCTTTGTCTATAACAAAGAGATTTTGCAAAAATTGACCGGTATTATTCCCCAGGCTGCTGCGGTCTCGATTCAGGAAGCATTGTATTCTAATGATGCACAAAGGCTGCAAAAGGAGATGCACAGGCTTCTTCTTCAATCAGTAAGCTGCTATGATACGGCCGGAGAAAATTTTTATCATGGTTTTGTTCTGGGACTTTGCGCCATGATGGATAATTGCTACTATATCAGCTCGAATGGAGAATCAGGAGAGGGGCGATACGACATTCAATTATTGCCTAAGGCAGAGAATATGCCGGGCATTCTGATTGAACTGAAGGCGGCCAGGAATTTCTCCAAAGATAAACTAAAGCGGCTCTCAGAGGCGGCATTGGCTCAGATTGAGGAGCGTAAGTATGATACGGATATGGAGGCCAAGGGCGTTAAAACGATTTTTAAGTACGGGGTTGCCTTCAGCGGGAAACAGGTCGAGATTACTACAGTATGAAAAAGCCGGAAAATTTAACAAGCTTTGAATTACGGAGAAAAACGGGACCGCCGCCAATCGGACGGTCCCATAAAAATGCATATTATGAATGCAAATATCCCAAATCCGTGTAAAATCCAGGATAAGAGATATTCACACACTCCGCCCCGCGAATCTCGGTTTCCCCGTCCGCATTCAGCCCCGCAACGGCAAAGGACATGGCAATCCGGTGGTCCAGATGGCTGTCAATCACAGCGCCGTGAAGAGGATATCCCCCCTCGATGATCAAACCGTCCTCCGTGGGGGTGATATGTGCGCCCATAGCGGACAGATTTTCCGCCATAACGTCAATCCGGTTGGATTCCTTGACTTTAAGCTCCGCCGCATCCCGAATAATGGTTGTCCCGGAAGCGAAGCAGGCCATCACCGCAATCACCGGAATCTCATCAATTAAAGCGGGGATAAGCTCCCCTTCCAAAACACAGCCCCGCAAATGGGAGGCTTTTATCAGAAGATCTGCCACAGGCTCCCCGTCATGATTATCCGCGGGAAGAATCGTTATGTCGGCGCCCATTCTATTCAGAACGCGAAGAATACCGTCCCGGGTAGGATTGATGCCCACATTATGAATCAAAAGCTCGGAACCGGGGGTGATGCATCCCGCAGCAAGAAAATAGGCGGCCGAGGAAATATCGCCGGGTACACGGATTTTCTGCCCTGAAAGCTGCGGTTCCGGTTCAATGGAGGCTGTGGTCCCTTCGGTGCGAACCTTGGCGCCGAAAGAGCGAAGCATCAGCTCCGTGTGATTGCGGGAAAGAGCAGGCTCGGTGACGAGAGTGGGACAGTCGCCATACAGGCCGGCCAGCAGAATCGCAGATTTTACCTGAGCCGAGGCAACCTTAGTGGTGTAATGGATGCCGTGAAGAGGATGCCCCTGAATCCGAAGGGGGGCACAGCCGTTTCCCTTCAGACTTTCAATCGAGGCGCCCATCAGGGATAGGGGTTCTATAATGCGTCCCATCGGGCGTTTTTGGATAGAGGCGTCGCCGGTGAGGGTAGTTTCAAAGTCCTGCCCGCTTAAAATGCCGGAAATCAGTCTTGTGGTCGTGCCGCTGTTGTCGGTGTCCAGAATATCCGCCGGCTTTTTCAGCCCATGCAGTCCCTTTCCGTGAATAAGAAGCCGTGCGGCGTTCTGCTCTTCAATGGAAATACCCATGCGGCGGAAGCAGTCAATGGTAGAGAGACAGTCCGCTCCCGGAAGAAAGCCCTCAACTTCCGTAAGCCCCTCGGCCAAGGCGCCGAACATAACGGCCCGATGAGAGATAGATTTGTCGCCGGGGACCGTGATACTGCCTTTTAAATTTTTTGTACGCGTAAAAATCATAGCTTTTCAAGCTCCTGTTCCAGTCTTATTCCTCTTATTCCAGTTCCGTAATACCCCTTTTAATACACATGGATGAAATCGGTTTCCAGTCTCATAAAGCATGCGCCTGTAAATGGATTTGTGCATTAAAAGAGATATTACTGATTTCCAATCCCATAATATCCCAATTCAGCGCTCATAAATCGTATACCGATACTTTCGAAGCAAAGCAATAGCCTTCTCATAAGAAGCCTCATCATAAAGCTCCACCTTCAGCACCGCTTCCTCAAATTCACGATTGTGAATAATTCCGATATTCTTCAAGCTGACGCCGCCTGCTGCCAAAATAGTAGAGAGAACCGCGACGCCGCCTGCTTCATCCACCATATCGCAGTAAAAGGCATACATTTTTTTGATAGGCCCTGCAGAGGAATCAGGAATGGAATTGCGGTAATTGCGGGAAGTCTCAAAAAAACGGTACAGTCCGTTCCCGTCCGCCTCCTCCAGTTGCTTTTTCACCGAGGTAAGCTGCTCTAAGTAGCAGTCCAGAACACGTATAAGGTTTTCCTTATTCGTCATACAGATCTGCTCCCACATTTCCGGCGAGGAAGAGGCAATGCGGGTAATATCCTTAAAGCCGCCTGCGGCAATACGCTTCATCAATTCATCCGCACCGTCAAGCTCCTGTACCAGATTGACCAGAGAGGAAGCAATCAGATGGGGCAGATGGCTTACGGAGGCCGTAATAAAGTCATGCCTCCGATAATCAAGCACCAGCGGCAAAGCTTTCAGGGAAGCAATAAAAGGCACAAACAGATCCACTGCCTCCTGAGGCACCTTAGATGAAGGCGTTATAATATAGTAAGCATTTTCAATGAGATGCGGCTTGGCATTGGCGTAGCCTGTTTTCTCCGAGCCGGCCATAGGATGACCGCCGATAAAATGCTCCTCCAGCTCAAGCGCCGTCACCCGCTCATGGATATCCGTCTTGGTGCTGCCCACATCCGTAAGAATACAGTCCGCTTTGATCACCGGCTTCAGCCGTTCCAGATACATGGCATTGGTAGCAACAGGCGCACACAGGAAAATACAGTCGCAGGCCGCAAACTGGCCGTCCACCGCGGTACAGGCAATGTCCACGGTTCCCTCGTTGGCAGCTTCAATCAGCGTATCCGCAGTCCGCATATAAGCCATAATCTGAATTTCCGGATGAAAGGCTTTGATCGCTTTGGCAATGGAGCCGCCGATCAGTCCCAAGCCTACAAATCCTACGGTTTCTATCTTCATAGTATCCTCCTATAAAAGTCGCTGCGCGACGGCACTAAAGGGTAAAGTCACTTCGACGCACCTGTAATGAGAGAAACTTTCATTCGAAAGGGCACTCATGAAAGTTCCTCTCGTGCGTCTTTGCGACTTTACCAGTCGGCAGAAATTATTTTTTAAAATTACTTGACATTTCTTAGCTGGACTGTCTACTCAATCTTAAAAGCTTCGCCCGGAAAGAGCCGCATAAGCCTTCAGCTCCTTTGCAAGCTCATCAAACTGTGCAAAGGTCAGAGACTGGGGGCCGTCCGAGAGGGCGCAGGCCGGATTGTTATGTACCTCGATCATCAGACCGTCCGCACCGGCAGCCACCGCACACTTGGCAAGAGGACTCACATAAGCCCGGACGCCGGAGGCATGGCTTGGGTCCACGATCACAGGCAGGTGGGTTTTTGATTTCAGCACCGGAACAGCGCTGATGTCCAGGGTGTTTCGTGTGGCTGTCTCATAAGTACGGATACCCCGCTCACACAAAACCACATTTCGGTTGCCCTCGGCAATGATATACTCCGCCGCGTTGAGCCACTCGTCAATGGTAGAAGAGAGTCCCCGCTTTAAGAGTACCGGAAGCCCTGACTGGCCGGCCTCCCGAAGAAGCTGAAAGTTCTGCATATTCCGGGCGCCTATCTGAAGCATATCCACATATTTCACGGCCGCCGAGATGGAAGCCTCGCTGATGACCTCACAGATGGTTGCAAGGCCCGTTTCCTCCTGGGCCTTTTTCATATAACGAAGACCCTCCTCCTCAAGTCCCTGAAAGGAGTAAGGCGAAGTGCGGGGCTTATAGGCTCCGCCGCGAAGGAAGGTAGCTCCTGCCTTCTTTACGGATTTGGCGATTAACAGAAGCTGCTCATCCGACTCAATGGCGCAGGGACCGGCCATAACGGTTAGATTGTCCGGGCCGATAACGGTATTTCCCACCGGAATAGAAGTGGGATCGGGATGGAATTTGCGGTTGCTGAGCTTATAGCTCTCCGTAATGGGAACAATTTTATCTACATCCGGCGCAATCTCCAGATTGGAGAGATTCAGACGTGTCTTGTCTCCCACAACACCGATAATCGTAACCTGTTTTCCTTCCGACAGATGGGTTTCCAGACCGTTTTCGCGGATAATGTTCAGCACATGCTCAATGGAAGCTTTGGGCGCCTTTGGTTTCATTACAATAATCATGATAAATTCCTCATTTCCTCATAATAAAAGCCGTCATGCCAAAAAACCGGCAAAACCGGGCCGATGACAGCCGTCAGACACATGTCCGGTGGGGCACATGCAAGTATCAGTTTACGTTTTTTTTGATGAAATGTCAATACTGTTTCGCTTTAAAGTGATAAAATAAATAAGAGAGTTATAATTGTTCACAGAATGACAGTAAATGAGAGTTCAGACGGCAACAGTAACAATTTAGGAAAGATATAGTCCAGGTAAGAAATGTCAAGTAATTTTGAGAAATATTTTTTTACCGGACAGTAAAGTCGCAAAGGCGCATGAGAGTAATTTTCATGAGTGCCCTTTTGAATGAAGGTTCCTCTAATTACAGGTGTGCCGAAGTAACTTTACCCTTTAGTGCTGTCGCGCAGCGACTATAGATAGAAATAGACATAAATATTTAATTAAATGTTTCTAAAACAGTATAAGATAAGATATAATGAAGATTATAGTAACTTTTTCAATAAGATTGAGAGTATTTGAAACGAGACAGCATCATGAAAATAATAAAAAGACTATTCAAAATCCTCCTTTTCTTAAGCATCACATCCATCCTTGCCCTGGGCGGAGCCGTCATCTACAAGGTCTACCCCTTGTACGAGGAATACAGCCAGGAAGCAAAAAAGGTTGTGGAGGAGTCCAACACCAATACCTTCAAACGCAATCTCACCAGCTACTTCTACGATGACGAGGGCAGCCTGCTCACCGAGTTGTCGGGAAACGGGAGCAAGATCTATCTGAGCTTCGACGAAATTCCGGAAAATGTAGTCAATGCCTTCATCGCCATTGAGGACAGAAGATTCTGGGAGCACAAAGGCATAGACATAAAAGGAATGATCCGGGTGGGCGTGGAGTTTGTTACCTCAGGAGGCGAAACGGTCCACGGTGCCAGTACCATCACCCAGCAGCTTGTGCGGAACGTATTTATCACAAAAGAAGTCACCCTGGAGCGAAAGGTCAAGGAGATCTGCTACGCCCTGGAGGTGGAAAAAAAGTATTCCAAGGAAGAAATCATAGAATTTTACATCAACAACATTTACTTTGCCAACAACTGCTACGGCATCGAGGCGGCGGCGCAGTTCTATTTCAACAAGCCGGCCAGTGAGCTGTCTTTAAATGAGACAGCCTATTTGTGCGCAGTTCCCAACTCCCCCTCCTACTACGATCCGCTGAAAAACAGCGGCAACGCCCTTCCAAGACGGGACAAGGTGCTGAAAGATATGCAGGAATGTGAGATGATTACGGAGACCCAGCGTATCCAGGCGCTTCGGGAGGATCTTGTTCTCAATGAAAAAAAGCCCATAGAAATCAAGGACTATGAAACCACTTACGCCATCGACTGCGCCATCCGCTATCTGATGAAACTGGACGGCTTTCTGTTCCGCAGCTCCTTTGCCACAATGGAAGACTACAACTTTTACATGGAAACCTACAATCAATCCTACGAGCGTCTGCGTGCGGAGCTGTATACAGGAGGCTATGTCATCCAAACTACATTAAATAAGGAAAAGCAGAAGCTTCTTCAGGAGAGTGTGGATAACGCTCTGGCCTTTGACGAGGAAATGACGGAAAACGGTCAGTTTGCCCTCCAGGGAGCGGCTACCGTGGTCAGCAATGAAACCGGCAAGGTAGAGGCCATTGTAGGTGGAAGAACCCAGAATAACGGCACCTACACCCTGAACCGGGCCTATCAGTCCTACCGTCAGCCGGGAAGCTCCATCAAGCCGCTGATCGTCTACCTGCCGGCCCTGGAGCGGGGCTATACGGATCGGTCCGCAGTGACAGATATTAACGTAGAAAAGGCGAAGGAGGAACCGGAAAAGGTTCTGGAAATGTACGGCGCCAAAACCACCCTCCGTGCTGCGGTGGAAAGCTCCAAAAACGGCGTGGCCTGGCGGCTTTTCTGCGAGATTACCCCGGAAGCCGGGTTGTCCTACCTTCAGGACATGAGCTTTGCCCGGATTGTGCCCGATGATTTTTATCCGGCTTCCTCTCTGGGCGGCCTTACCTACGGAACGACAACCGTAGAGATGGCAAATGCCTACTCCTGCGTGGCAAATCACGGAAAATTTCAGCAGACGGATTGTATCATATCCATTTTGGACAAATACGGGGAGGAGCTTTACGAGCCGTATGAAACCAGGCAGGTTTACGAGGCGGAGCAGGCGGAGCTGATGATAGATATTTTACAGGGCGTGATCAAGAAGGGCACGGCAAGAAAAATGGGGTGGAAGAGTACGGTGGAGGCCGCCGGAAAGACGGGAACCACCAACAACAGCAAGGACGGATGGTTTGTGGGAGTCACTCCGGACTACGCGATGGCGGTTTGGGTTGGTTATGATATGCCCAGGGAGCTGAACAACCTGTACGGAGGAAGCTATCCGGCCCAGATCTGGAAGGACGCGATGGAGGCCCTTGTGGAAGGCTCGGAGCATGAGCGCTTTGAGACTACCACGGAGATTGTAAACGGAGATGAGAAATACTATCCGGGAAGAGACGGCTCAGAGGTGCTTTCGCCGGGGTATACGGTGCAGAATTACCGGGACGATCACGCCCTGGCGGATCGCATTGAAGCGCTGATTGCGCAGATTGCCCAGGAAACCGACCGGGGGCAGCAGGAGGCTTACTATGAACAGGCAAAGGCTCTGGCGGAGCAGATCTACGGGCAGACGCTGAAAGGGGCACAGAGGCGGAGACTGGAGGAGGTTTACGGCACATATTTCAATTAATTTGCTATATAACCGGACATCTCATTTCCAAAACAGGAATTTCTTGTTATTTTTTCCGGCCTTTTGACAGCTTGCCCCGGGGTTTCGCTTGTCGATCTGTATAAAACACTTGAACTTTTTCAAAATTTTTAGTAGAATATATACATGGCGGTCTCCGGGGTGGAAATGAGACGTGGAGACGCAAAAAAATTTTGGAGGATAAGGCATGAACATTTACACAACTGACAAGATTCGCAACGTAGTGCTCTTAGGACACGGCGGCTGTGGTAAGACCAGTCTGGTAGAAGCTATGGCATATGTATCCGGGCTTACGACCCGAATCGGCAAGGTAACCGACGGGAATACCATCAGTGATTACGATAAGGAAGAGATTAAGAGAAAGTTCTCAATCAGCACTTCCGTGATTCCGCTGATTTGGCAGGACTGCAAAATAAATATTTTAGACGCACCGGGATATTTTGACTTTGTAGGCGAGGCAGAGGAAGCTGTGGCCGCTGCGGACGCCGCAATTATCGTGGTATCCGGTAAGGCCGGCGTGGAGGTAGGAACAGAAAAGGCATGGGAGATGTGCGAAAAGTACAAGCTGCCCCGGATGTTCTTTGTAACCGAGATGGACGTGGATCATGCATCCTTCCGCCAGGTGGTAGAGGACTTAACCGAGCGCTACGGCAAGAAGATTGCTCCCTTCTATCAGCCTATCCGCGAGGATGAGAAGTTTGTGGGCTACATCAATGTGTGCAAGATGGAAGGCCGCCGCTTTACGGACATCGGCAAGCGTGAGCCTTGTGAGATTCCGGAATATTCCAAAGAAAACCTGGCCATCTGCCGGGAGGCCCTTTTAGATGCGGTTGCGGAGACCTCCGATGAATTTATGGAGCGTTATTTCAACGGGGAGGAATTTACCGTCAGCGAGATTCGTGCGGCCATGAAGTTCAATGTGGGCGACGGTTCCGTGATTCCCGTTTCGATGGGTTCCAGTGCGGAGCTTCGGAACATTCACAATCTGATGAATGACATTGTAGAGCTGTTCCCAAGCCCGGATAAAAAGGCCTGCAATGGCATCAACACCAAGACCAACGAGATTTTCGAGGCAAATTACGACTTCTCTAAGGCAAAATCCGCTTATGTATTTAAGACCATCGTGGACCCCTTTATCGGAAAATATTCTCTTATCAAGGTGTCCTCCGGCGTTATCAAATCTGACGATGCCCTCTACAACCAGGATAAGGAGACAGAGGAAAAGCTGAGCAAGCTCTATGTAATGCAGGGCAATAAGCCTATCGAGGTTTCGGAGCTTCACGCAGGCGATATCGGAGCTATCGGCAAGCTGAACAGTACCAAGACGGGAGATACCCTTTCCACCAAGGCTACACCGGTGGCGTTCGGAAGAACCGAGGTTTCCAAGCCCTATACATACATGTGCTATAAGGCAAAGAATAAGGGAGATGAGGATAAGATTTCCCAGGCACTTACGAAGATGATGGAAGAGGATTTGACTCTTAAGGCTGTCAATGATTCCGAGAACCGTCAGACTCTGCTTTACGGCATGGGCGATCAGCACCTGGATGTGGTTGTAAGTAAGCTGGAGGAGAAGTTTAAGGTTGCAGTAGAGCTGAGCCGTCCAAAGGTTGCCTTCCGCGAGACCATCCGCAAGAAATCGGATGTGGATTCCAAGTATAAGAAGCAGTCCGGCGGGCACGGACAGTACGGCCATGTGAAGATGACCTTTGAGCCATCGGGAGATTTGGAGACGGCTTATGTATTCGATCAGATTGTAGTGGGCGGAGCCGTTCCCAAGAATTACTTCCCGGCTGTGGAAAAGGGTGTGCAGGAATCCGTTATCAAGGGACCTCTGGCCGGATATCCCGTTGTAGGCGTGAAGGCGGTACTCTATGACGGATCTTACCATCCGGTAGACTCCTCGGAGATGGCGTTTAAGACAGCCACCGTTCAGGCGTTTAAGAAGGGCTTTATGGATGCAAGTCCGGTGCTTTTGGAGCCTATCTGTTCTATGACCGTTACGGTTCCCGATAAGTATACGGGAGACGTTATGGGCGATCTGAATAAGCGCCGCGGCCGTGTACTGGGCATGAATCCGGTAGCAGGCGGCAAGCAGGAGGTTGTGGCAGATGTGCCTATGACCGAGATTTTCGGGTATTCCACAGACCTACGCTCCATGACAGGAGGAAGCGGTGTCTATGCATACGAGTTTGCACGCTATGAGCAGGCTCCGTCTGATGTACAGGAGAGGGAAGTGGCAGCGAGAGCTGCAGAGGAATAAGAGAAATGCGGCCGTAAAGCCGCAGTAAAGAGTATGGGAGCGGATTCTCCTAGAGGGGAATCCGCTCTCGTACGTTGAATCGGGCTGTAGTCTATTCCAAAGAGGAGGCGTCTGTAAGGGGATGCATTGACAGAGAATTACAGGGAATCCTATATCAAGGGATAAGAAGTGCAAGGAATCAATCATGAAAGGATAACAAAATGAATAATAATAAGATTCAAAAAGTATCGGAGTCTATTATCCGGCTTCCGGGTGTGCGCTCCATAGGAGTGATCGGTGATCCGGGCTGTGAGGGCCTTGGAACCTACAATATGAAAGTATATGCGGGAGCCTTGGAGGAGACCGGCAGGGATGATATTACGCTTGTTGTGGGAGATCTGGTGCCCGCAGGAACCAGGCATCATTATCAGACGATCCAGGAGCTTACGGAGATTTTAGCAGGAAACAGAGTCTATGCCCTTCGGGGAAACCACGATACGGGAGCTTATACAGAGTATTTCGGAGAAAAGAACTACGCACTTCTTGCAGAAAAATTTGCCGTAGTTGTACTGGACAATGCAAAGCGAACCTTTGAGGAGGAGGGCATGGAGCTTTTGTCCGGTGTCCTGGCTATGGAAGATGTGGAGCAGGTGATCATTGCATTTCACATCCCTGTGCCAAACCATTTCATCTTAAACTGCGTAACCGAGGAAGAATTTGCCCGTCTGAAAAAAGCCTATGAGCCTTGGAAACAGAAAGTAAAATATCTCCTCTGCGGTCATGTCCATTCCGGATTTGAGGATTGCGTGGACGGGATTCCGCTGATCTGCACCGGTGGCGGCGGGGCTATGATTGAGGATGTGTCAAAGGACATTCGTGCCTGTGATGTGGAGCATCATGTGGTGCATTTCTATGAGAAGGACGGAAGCCTGCACCATCAGGTCATAAATCTTTCGGAGGACTGTTACGGACGTGAGCGCAAGGATGGTATTTTAAGCCAGAAGCTGAAAGAGACAGTAGAGGGTGAGCTGATGGCTCATTTCAAATATATGATGTTCGCGGATCGGGCGGAGCGCAGAGGAATGAAGAGGATTGCCAACCTGTTTCGTGCACTTGCGGCTTCCGAATATTATCATGCGCGGAGTTTTTACTCCGTACTGGATCGTCCTGCGCCGTTCCTGGAAACGGCGGCAGCTTTTGTCCCGGGAGAGGAGTTTGAACAGGAATATTTCTACCGGATGCTTGCGGACTATGCAAAGGAGCATGAATTTCCGCTGGCGGAGCAGGCTTATGCCGGCGCTGCGGCTGCGGAAAAGGAACATGCCGCGCTCTTAAAGGAAGCGGCGGATCCGGACAGATTCACCAGGGAGGTGATTTATGTCTGCCCTGTCTGCGGCTATGTGATGACCGGAGACAAGGCGCCCGAGCGCTGCCCGGTGTGCGGCGGACCGAAGAAGCAGTATGAGGTCTTTGAAAAAGAGTGACGGCAGGGAAATGATGTACGATTGCTTGTCTAATAAGAAGTGCGGAAATGGGGAGAATGAATGTGAAAAAATATCGAAATATCTGCATAATAGGTGCAATGCTTCTTCTGGCAGTTTCAGGCTGCTCCAAAAAAGAGGAAAAGGTTGAGCCGGAGGATCGGGTTTTCATGGTAAATGACACTCTTTACTATGGGACAGAGGAAACAGGACCTATGGGAGACGCCGGCTGTGTGGAGGGAGAAATACTTTCCACGACCAAGGCAGGAGAGCTTCCGACGGAGAACGGCCAGTCCAATTTCGGCGGCATAGGGAATCCTTATACCTTTGATTCCGGTGACGGCGCGATTATGGTCTTTGTAGAAGAGGAATATTTCTGGTTTTATGCAAAGGAAACAGCGAAAACGGAAGGAACCTTTACAGGAGGCTACGATGATTCCGATATGGGAGACACCGGGGAGGGGTATCCAATGGGAAGCACTATTATTGTGAGTTTCAGGGGAAATTTGGAAACTTTGTCAAAGTAGATGAAAACACGGTTTCTATGACTTTAGAGGAGCTTACCTCCTGGCCGGAAGCCGGCTTTGAAGAGATTCGGGATGAGATTTTGTATGTTGGTGCGGAACTACGCAATAAGTTTCGGTTTGCAAAGCATTATTTCATAATGAATGTATTTATATATGGAATGAAAGGAATGACAAAATGCAAAAGAGATTGAGCGGAAACCAGTTAAAAGTGATAGCGATATTTGCCATGACTATAGATCACGCGACATCTGTTATCTGGCCGCATTATCCTACGGATTGGTGGATTCTGCTGATTCATATCATCGGAAGAATGGCGGCTCCCATTTTCTGGTTTTTTGTGGCGGAGGGGTGGCATTACACGCACAATCGGAAGAAATATGCCTTCCGCTTGCTATTGTTTGCCATAGCAGGTCATTTTGCTTACAATTTTGCATTTGGGATTCCCTTTATTCCGTTTCAAACCTCTGTGTTTAACCAGACAAGCGTTCTGTGGGCCTTGTTTTTGGGAACGGCGGCCTTGTATGTCAATGAGCATAAGAGCTTTCGGCAATGGCAGAAAACCTTGATGGTGATAGGAATTACCCTGCTTGCATTTCCGGCGGACTGGAGCAGTATTGCGGTACTGGCGATTCTTCAGATTTCGGAGAACAGAGGGAATTTTAAAAAGCAGATGATGGGGATGATGGCCTGTGTCTCTCTATATGCGTTGGTATACGCGATTTTCATTCATCCTCTTTATGGGCTTATTCAGCTGTTTACGGCGCTTACCATTCCTCTTTTACGGCGCTACAATGGAGAGCGGGGGACGTGGAAGGGAATGAAATGGTTTTTCTATCTCTATTATCCGCTGCATCTGATTCTGTGCGGCGCTGTCAGGATTGCGCTGTATGGGAATGTGGGGCTGATGATCGGAGGGTGAGATAGCTTTATTTATGAATTTAAAAGGGAAAATAAAAAGAAAGTAGAGAATCGGAAATGGATAAACGTATCTATGAGGAATATCTTGAAATATTAAAGGAAGAGCTGGTGCCGGCCCTGGGCTGTACGGAGCCGATTGCCATTGCTTACGGAGCCG
Source organism: Clostridia bacterium (assembly GCA_910574835.1). Lineage (GTDB taxonomy): Bacteria > Bacillota > Clostridia > Lachnospirales > Lachnospiraceae > Laedolimicola. The sequence continues at coordinate 93,253 of CAJTDE010000005.1, forward strand.
CAAAGGCCAGGGAGCTTCTGGGACAGCTTCCGGAGCAGATTGTGGTTCGATGCAGCGGGAATATCATAAAAAATGTAAAGGCAGTTATCGTGCCGGCTACAGGAGATATGAAGGGAATTGAGACCAGCGCCATTTTGGGAGCGGTAGGCGGCAATGCGGATAAAAAGCTGGAGGTTTTGGTAGACATTCGGGACGAAGATCTGGAAAAGACAAGAGAGCTTTTGAAAAAGAAAATCTGCCGCGTGGAGCTTTTGGAGGGTGTGTCAAATCTGCAGATTATTATTGAGATGAGCACGGGGAAGGAGACGGCGCTTGCGGAGATTGCCTTTGCCCATACGAATATCGTTCGTTTGGAAAAAAACGGAGAAGTGGTATTTTCCAAGGAAAAAAGGGCGGAGAGTGCGGCTGAAACCGATAGGAGCCTGCTGAACCTGAAGGATATCTATGAATTTGCAAAGACTGTCCGGATTGAGGATGTGCAGGATCTTCTGGACCGCCAGTTAGCCTATAATATGACGATTGCCAAGGAAGGACTTACCAAGAAATATGGAGCAAATGTCGGAGCGACCATACTGAAATACTATGGCGATGATGTGAGAAACCGCGCCCGCGCCCTTCCGGCAGCAGGAAGCGATGCCAGAATGAACGGCTGTGCCCTTCCGGTTATGATTAATTCCGGAAGCGGAAACCAGGGAATGACAGTCAGCCTTCCGGTGGCGGTTTTTGCCGACTATCTTTTTGCCGACGAGGAAACAAAGTACCGGGCGCTGGTGCTCTCAAATCTGGCCGCAATTTATCAGAAAAATGAGCTGGGAAAGTTAAGCGCATACTGCGGGGCCGTATCAGCGGCTACGGGAGCGGGGGCAGGCATAGCCTATCTTCATGGAGGAGATTTCGAAGTGATTATGGAAACTATGACGAATACGCTGGCAAATGTGTCGGGTATCGTCTGCGACGGGGCTAAGGCATCCTGCGCAGCAAAAATTGCATCCTCGGTGGATGCGGCTATTATGGCATATTATATGGCGGCCAATCATCAGGGCTTTAAAAATGGGGAGGGACTGGTAAAAAAGGATGCGGAGGCCACGATCAAAAGCTTTGGGCGTATGGGCCGGGAAGGAATGCGATCTACGGATGTGGAGATATTGAAGATTATGCTGGAGCCGTAAGGAAAAAATATTAAAATTGCATTTTCGGTGGTTTTATGATATTCTATCCCCATGTCTAAATTTAAACTATTTCATTACCATTTGAATACGGATAAGCTTTCGAGAGGCAGTAAGGGTCTGACCTTTGTTCTTATGGCTGATATGCACAACCATGTTTACGGCCCGGGGAATGAGCTGCTTCTTAAAGCTGTGGAAGAACAAAAGCCGGATGCCGTACTTGTTGCCGGAGATATGCTGATTGCCCACAGCGAGGAATCCTTTACTCCGGCCCTGGAGCTTTTTCGCGGGCTGCGGGAGCGGAGGCTTCCCGTTTTTTATGGAAACGGCAATCATGAGTACCGCATGAGGCTTCGTCCGAAGATCTACGGAACCATGTATCAGGAGTATACAAAGGGGCTTCGGGACTGCGGCGTCATCCTTTTGGAAAATGAGCGCATTTCCTTTGAAAAAAATGGTTTTAAGATGCGGATCTACGGCTTTGAACTGGATTGGCGCTATTATGAAAAGCTGAATCACATACCTTTTCAGCCAGGCGAGCTGACGAATGTATTTGGAACGCCGGACGGGGAATATTACAATATCCTTCTGGCCCATAATCCTGTGTATTTTGACAGTTATGCGGTATGGGGGGCGGACCTGACGGTCTCCGGACATCTTCATGGGGGAATTATTCGGATTCCGGGGATCGGAGGGGTGATTTCACCTCAGGCCAAGCTTTTTCCAAAGTATGATGCGGGGCATTTCAAAAAGGATGGCAGGGATCTTGTTGTCAGCCGGGGACTGGGTACCCATACGGTCAATATCCGGATTTTCAATCCGGCGGAGCTGTCTGTGATTCATCTGCATCCGAAAGAAAGCAGTCAATAATTTTGGATATTACGGAACTAGAACAGTAATATCTTATCTGTGCACAAATCGATTTACAGGCACAGTTTTAAGTGACTGGAAATTGATTTACCAGGGGTGTACGGAGAAGATATTACGGAACTGGAATAGGAGAACGGCTATGGGCATTCCTGTAAAATTGCCGATATTTGAAGGTCCCTTGGATCTTCTTCTGCATTTAATAGAGAGCAACAAGATTGATATCTATGACATTCCCATTGTCATGATTACCGATCAATATATGGAATACATCCGGGCGATGGAGACAAAGGATCTTAACACCATGAGCGAATTTTTGGTGATGGCGGCGACTCTTTTGGAGATCAAGGCCAAGCTTCTCCTTCCGGCTGAGGTGGACGAGGAAGGGGAAGAGATTGATCCCAGAGCTGAGCTTGTAGAGCGCCTTTTGGAGTACAAGATGTATAAATATATGGCCCTGGAGCTGAAAGACCGTCAAAGCCTTGCAGCCAAGGTTCTTTATAAGGAAGCAACCATTCCGGATGAGGTGGCTTCTTACATAGAGCCTGTGGATCTGGAAGAGCTGGTGGGGGATCTGACCCTTCAAAAGCTCAATGAAATTTTTAAATCTATTCTGCGCAGGCAGGAGGATAAGATCGACCCGGTGCGCAGCAAGTTTGGAGATATTGAGAAGGAGGAGGTCAGCCTGGAGGATAAGATGTCCTTTGTGGAGACCTATATCTGTGGGAACAGGCGCTTTTGTTTTCGGAATCTTTTGGAGCAGGAAGCGAAAAAAAGCAAGCTTCATGTGATTGTGACTTTTTTGGCTGTGCTGGAGCTGATGAAGACAGGAAGGCTTACTGTGCGGCAGGAGGAGACTTTTGGGGAGATATGGATTGAGGCGAAGGAAGTGGGGGCGGACGGGACGGCTGCAAAATAAGACGGCAGCCATTTCCATATCCTGTGTTCGGACGGTTCGCGTACAGGGCGTCTGCTCCGGATGGACATTGACCTTTTTTGCTTTTTAGAACTCTTGGGTTTTGGGGTCAATGTTCATCCGTATCAGACGCCCTGTACGCGAACAGCCGGACACCGGATATCGGAAAAGTCTGCCATCTTATTTTGCAGCGTCCCTGGTTTTGGGGGTTAAATTGTCCGGTTAAGAAATGTGGGTGTTTTTGAAAAAAATTGTTTTTGCCGGATGGTAAAGTCGCAAAGGCACACGAGAGGAACTTTTATGAGTGTCCTTTTGGATGAAGATTTCTTTTGTTACAGGTGTGTCGAAGCGGCTATAATTAAGAAGAATGGGGAATTGATTGTGGAAGATGAAAGATTGATTGCGGCTATAGAGGCTATTTTGTTTACTATGGGGGATTCGGTGGAGATCTCGCATTTGGCAGGGGCCTTGGAGGTGGAGGTAAAAAAGATACGGGAGCTTCTTGGGGAAATGAAGGGGCGATATGAGAGGGAGGATCGGGGGATTCGGCTTTTGGAGCTTCAAGATGCCTGTCAGCTCTGTACGAAGACGGAATATTATGATTATTTGATTCGTATTGCGAAGCAGCCGAAAAAATATGCGCTTACGGAGGTGTTGCTGGAGACGCTTTCTATTGTGGCTTATAAGCAGCCGGTGACTAGGCTGGAGATTGAGAAGATTCGCGGGGTTAAGTGTGATCATGCGGTGAATAAGCTGGTGGAGTATGGCTTGATTGAAGAGGTAGGCCGCCTGGATGCGCCGGGACGTCCGCTCTTGTTTGGAACTACGGAGGATTTTCTCAGAAGTTTTGGCGTAACCTCTACGGAGGAGCTTCCGCGGATGAGTCCGGAGCAGATTGAGGACTTTAAGGAGGAGGCGGAGGAAGAGATACAGCAGAAGATTAATAAAAAATAGCATAAAAAGAGAATTATAAGACCGGCAGTCTCCTTTAGGGATTGGCGGTTTTTTCATATATTTATTTAAAAATCGAATGTATTTTGCATGAAATACGGGACGGAGTAAAAAGGCAAAAAAATGGGAAAAATCTCGTTACTTTTCACACCCACGCCAATCACTCCGTTGATTGGCGTGGAGCCAGTACAGTTATGGGGCCAAAGGGACTGCCCCTCGCCGAAGGCGACTTTAAATGGGCAGTCCCTGTTACAATTTGCACCCTTATCAAATAAAAACTTTGCAAAAACTGGCGTGGGTGTGAATTGTAACAAAATCTTGGAATTTGATGTGGTTTTGATTAGATTTATATTGACTTATGTTGGAATTGTGCTATAATAAGCTTGTAATTCAAAAACAATCCATTGGTAAATGGTGGAAACAGCAGTATCCGCTTTCATATCGGAAGAGATTGCAAGGTTACCGGTCACAAAGCGGACCATAAAGGAACGGCAGCTTTTCGGGTAAATGATCTTGTGACCGGAGATTCTTTCGGGTAAGGATGGAAAAAGGGATACTGCGGTACTGGAATGGAGGAAAAAACCATGAATCTAGCAGAAGCAAAAGAGTATGCAAAACAAAACATTCACAACAGACCACAGACAACCGGGCGCTTAGCCGGAAAAATCGCGGTTGTTACAGGCGGGGCACAGGGATTCGGACTTGGAATTGCGACAGAGATGTATAAAGAGGGAGCCAGCGTAGTTCTGGCTGATTTAAATGAAGCTCAGGCTGTGGAAGCGGCTAAAGCATTGGGAGAGCGTGCTGTTGGCTTAAAGGTAGACGTGTCAAGCGCAGAGTCTATGGAAGCTATGGTATGCGGAGCCGTAGAGCACTTCGGCGGACTTGATATATTTGTGTCCAATGCGGGCGTTCTCAAAGCCGGAAGTCTGGAGGATATGGAGCCGTCAGCTTTCGAGTTTGTGACAAAGGTGAATTACATCGGATACTTCAACGCAGCAAAATATGCTTCTGCAATCATGAAAGCACAGCACGAGGCGGACGACAGCCTTTGGTTTGATATCATTCAGATTAACTCCAAATCCGGTTTGGAGGGTTCCAAGAATAACAGCGCCTATGCGGGCGGCAAGTTCGGCGGAATCGGTCTTACCCAGAGCTTCGCACTGGAACTGGTAGCATGGCAGATTAAGGTCAATTCCATCTGCCCCGGCAATTTCTACGACGGTCCCCTGTGGTCCGATCCGGAGAGAGGGCTTTTCGTACAGTACTTAAATGCCGGCAAGGTTCCGGGAGCCAAGACCGTACAGGATGTAAAGGACTATTACCTGTCCAAATCTCCCATCCACCGCGGATGTACTCCCGTAGACGTATCCAAGGCCCTGTTCTACTGCGTGGAGCAGAACTTTGAGACCGGACAGGCCGTACCCGTAACCGGCGGACAGAATATGCTGAACTAATCTTTTAAATCAGCATCCTGTCATCCGTGCCCAGATGGATTTACAGACGCAGTTATTTTGCGGCTGGAAATTCATCTCATTAAAGGGTGCGGGTGTCAGGATGCGGAACTGGAATGGAGGCACTCATTGATGGATAAATTCGTAGAACGGCAGAAAGCACTGAAGCTTCTCAATGCCCCGACCCCGGAAGAACGTCTGGCAAATCTGGCTATTGTCCTTGGAAGCGAGAAGGAGAAGCCGGAGGTAAAGCCGCAGTTTGCCAATAATCACATACATACCATATATTCCTTCTCCCCCTATTCCCCGGCGGCAGCTATTTACTGTGCAAGGGATGAGGGCCTGGAGACAGCAGGAATCATGGATCACGACAGCATTGCCGGCGCGGTAGAGTTCCGCAAGGCCGGTAAGATCGCCGGAATCGGCACTACCTGCGGAATGGAATGCCGCGCCAATCTGGACGGTACACGCATGGCAGGAAGAAAATTAAATAATCCGGACCAGGCAGGGATCGCTTATATGGCCATTCACAGCGTACCCGATTCAGGCTTTGCAAGGCTTCAGGAGGTATTCGGACCCCTGAGAGAAAAGAGAAACGAACGGAACCGCAAGATGGTTGCCAATATCAACACCCTTATGGAGCCAAAGGGAATCACTCTGGACTTTGACAAGGACGTACTGCCCATTTCCCAGTATGCAAATGGCGGCTCCGTCACCGAGCGTCATCTTCTGTGCGCTTTAAGCGAAAAGATTATCGCCAAGGCCGGGAAGGAAAAGTGTGCGGAATTTGTGGAGAATCAGTTGGGAATCAAGCTTTCCGAAAAGCAAAAAGGACAGCTTTCCGATCCTTTGAATCCGCATTTTGTATATGATCTCTTAGGTGTGATGAAAGCGGAGCTGGTGGAGAAGATTTATATTCCGGCTACGGAGGAATGTATTTCCTTCAAGGATCTGGTGAAGCTGGCGGACGAAGTGGGAGCCATTCTCTGTTATCCCTATCTGGGAGATATTACGAACTCCGTAACAGGAGACAAAAAGGCGGCTAAGTTTGAGGACGAGTTCCTGGATGAGCTTTTTGAGATGTTAAAGGAAGAGGGCGTTCACGGCGTGACCTATATGCCGGCCCGCAACACCAAGGAGCAGATGACCAGGCTTCAGAACCTTTGCCGGGAGTACGGTATGACGGAGATCTCCGGTGAGGATGTGAACAGCTCCCGTCAAAGTATGATTTGCAAACAGCTTGAGGATCCTCAGTTTAAGCATCTGGTGGATGCCACCTGGAAGCTGATTGAACGGGAAAAGGTGAGTGAATAACATGCAGATAGACAAGGATGCGATCCGGGAGATATTGCTTGTAGCAAAGCGCTTGGACGAAAAGCAGCTTTTGAATGCAGTGGAGGGCAATATTTCCATTAAGCGCGGCGGGCTGATCTATGTGACCCCCAGTGCCAGAAATAAGGCATTTCTCACGGAGGAAATGATAGCCGTTACCGATTTGGACGGCAATCAGGTAGGCGGAACCTTAAAAGCCACCTCGGAGCTTCGGCTTCATGTGCTGACTTACCGGATGCGGGAGGATATCGGAGGAATCGTCCACGCACATCCCGCTTATCTTACGGCACACGCAGTATGCGGTAAGCCGGTGGAGACAAGGGCCTATCCGGAAATGATGTTTAAATACGGGCGCATTGAGGTAGCAGGCTACGGGAGGCCGGGAACGGATGATATCTGCCGGGATCTGGGGCCCATTTTAAAGCACAGCAATGTAGCCCTTCTGGAAAATCACGGCGCCATTGCGGTAGGTCCGGACGCCATAGAGGCCATGAACAATATGGAAGCCGCCGAAGCCATTGCCAAGGTGCTTACGATTTCAAAGCTTGTAGGGACTCAGAAGGATCTTCCGGAGGAGGAATGCCACCATCTGCTTTCCCAGCATGAGGAGCAGCAGGTTACCTTCCGGTAAAGAGGATTTTCGGAAAACATTGCATCCGCACGTATCAGAAAATGAAAAATTAAGGCTTGATAAAGCCAAAAGGAGAGAAAATATGAAAACAAAAGCGTTAAGATTGTACGGAAAAGAAGATCTGCGTCTGGAGGAGTTTGAGCTTCCGGAGCTTAAGGATGACGAGATTCTGGCAAAGGTTGTATCTGACAGTATCTGCATGTCCTCCTACAAGGCTGCTATGCAGGGTGCGGATCACAAGCGTGTTCCCAATGATGTGGCGGAGCATCCCACCATCATCGGCCATGAGTTCTGCGGCGAGCTGGTAAAGGTAGGCTCCAAGTGGGCCAATGAGTTCAAGGAGGGAGAGAAGTTCTCCATTCAGCCGGCTCTCAACTACAAGGGAAGCCTGGACGCGCCGGGATATTCCTTCCAATTTATCGGCGGAGACGCTACCTATGTGGTAATCCCCAATGAGGTTATGGAAATGGGCTGTCTCCTTCACTTTGACAGCGAGAATTATTTCGGCGGTTCTCTGGCGGAGCCTTTGTCCTGCGTGGCAGGAACCTTCCATGCCATGTACCATGTGACCAGAGGAAAATATGAGCATGACATGGGAATCGTAGAGGGCGGCAAGATGGCAATTCTGGCAGGCGTAGGCCCGATGGGGCTGGCTGCTATTGATTATATCATTCATTGCGACCGCAATCCGTCCCTTCTGATTGTAACGGATATTGACGACGCGCGTCTGGCGCGTGCGGAGCAGATTCTTTCTCCCGAGGAAGCCGCGAAAAAGGGAATTAAGCTTGTCTATGTGAACACAGGCAAGGTTGAGGATCAGAAGAAGTGCATGATGGACTTCACGGACGGAGCCGGCTATGACGATGTACTCTGCTTTGCTCCCGTTGCTCCGGTGGTAGAGCTGGCTGACAGTATTCTGGCACAGGACGGCTGCCTGAACTTCTTTGCAGGACCCTCCAACCCGGAATTTTCCGCAAAGTTCAACTTCTACAACGTACATTACTCCGGAACTCATGTAGTGGGAACCTCCGGCGGCAATACGGATGATATGAAGGAATGTCTGGCTATGATGGGACAGGGCAAGCTGGATCCGGCTATTCTGGTTACCCATATCGGTGGCCTTGACGTGGCAAGAGAGACTACCTTGAATCTTCCCAAGGTTCCGGGCGGAAAGAAGCTGATTTACACACACATTTCTCTGCCGCTGACAGCTATTGCGGATTTTGAGGAAAAAGGAAAGACAGAGCCTATGTTTGCGGAGCTTCATAAGCTGGTTTCCAAGACAAACGGACTGTGGAATACGGAAGCGGAGAAGTATCTGCTGGAGCATGCGCCGGCCATCTAATGAGAAGATAAAATAGGAATACACACAGTTCGATATAGGAACGGTGACAGGATAAAGGGAGCGTCGCAAAATATCTGCGGATTTATTTTGCGGCGTCCCTTTCTTGATATCTGTGAGAATAAAAATTTAATAATTCTTAAGAAAAGAATCAAGCATTTTGAAAGTTCTTTGTATACAATCAGGATAAAGAAGAAGCTTTTTTCAGCAGACATAAGAAAAACGTCTGAACTATATGGCGAGACAGCAAGAAGGAGCATAACAAATGGAAAAGATTTTGATTGTAGAGGATGACAAAGCCCTAAGCAACGGCATCGCTTTAGCGCTGAAAGCAGAGGGCTATTTATTTTTACAGACCTATGACTTGGCCGAAGCAAGGAAAATTCTGGACAAAGAGGAGATTTCTCTTGTGATTCTGGACCTGAATCTGCCGGATGGCAGCGGACTTACGCTTCTTACGGAGGTTAAGCAAAAGCAGGAGACGCCGGTGGTCATACTCACGGCAAACGATCTGGAAACGGACATTGTTACCGGTCTGGAGCTTGGAGCCGACGACTATATCACCAAGCCTTTCAGTCTTATGGTGCTGCGCGCCCGCATCAATACTCAGATGCGGAAGATGCGCCGGGGAGGACTGCAGGTATATCAGTCGGGGAAATTTTATTTTTCCTTCTCCAGTATGGAATTTATCAAAGGAAATCAGAAGATCGAGCTTAGCAAAACCGAGCAGCGGCTTTTAAAGCTGCTGGTTGAGAACCGGGGACTGACCCTCTCTAGGGGCGAGCTTGTGGATCGCGTTTGGACCGACGGCGCCCAGTATGTGGATGAAAATGCATTGTCCGTCACGATCAAGCGCCTCCGGGATAAGCTTGAGGACAACTCTTCCGCCCCCAGGTATATCAAAACCGTCTACGGAATCGGCTATACCTGGTCGGACGAACGGCTTGGAGGTATTCAAAAAGGCACACATGGATAACTATATGATTCTCTGTATGGCATTTGCAGCCGCAGCCATTGTCCTGGCATTCTGCATGGTTCTGGAGAGAAGGCAGATACACAGGCACCTGAATCACCTGGATCGGATGCTGGAGACGGCCATAGACGGAAGCTTTGAGGAGCGGCATTTTGACGAAAGCCGTCTTTCCTCCTTTGAGGCAAGGCTTTATCAGTATCTAAGCCGCCAGGCGGGAAAGGAGCGGGAGCTTACCCGGGAGAAGAAGGAGATTCACGGGCTGATTGCAGATATTTCCCATCAGACCAAGACGCCCATAGCCAATCTGATACTGTATGCGGATCTCCTTTCGGAGCAGGCGCCGGAGGAATCAAGGGAGCTTTCCCGGCAGATTACCGTACAGGCGGAAAAGCTTCAGTTTCTTATCACATCGCTTATCAAGGGTTCCCGTTTGGAGCAGGGAATCATTCACCCCGCGCCGAAAAAATGTTCCGTTGGCGAGCTTATTGTCCGAACTGCAAAGGAGGGCGCTTATCTGGCTGAGAAAAAGGGGATACGGCTTGCCTGGCAGATTGAGGAGGGAACGGATCTGGCCTGGTTTGACCCCAAGTGGACAGGGGAAGCTTTGTGGAATCTTCTGGACAATGCCATCAAATATACCTTTGAGGGGGATACCGTTCTGATACAGGGGCGCGCCTATGAGCTTTTTTACCGGATTGATGTTGTGGATCACGGCAGGGGGATTTCGGAGGAGGAGATCCCGAAGGTCTTTCATAGATTTTACCGCTCTCCCAAGAGCCGGGAGGAAGAGGGTGTGGGGCTTGGCCTTTATCTGGCAAGGGAAATTATCCAGGCCCAGGGAGGTTATATGAAGGTAACATCGGGGAAGGAAACTGTGTTTTCCATCTTTCTTCTCCGAAGGGAGGAAGCGTTTCATACGGAACTTGATCATGGAGCTTAGGCAGAATAACAAAAATATCTGCCGAGGCTCTTTTTTTCTGAAATCTGCAACTTTTCCCGCGCAGGAATGGTCTATTATACGAAAGGGTAAAAAAGCTTTTTTACGAAATCATCCGGAAACGGAAATGGAACTGGAATAAGAGGTAAGAAATGCAGCAGGATTATTTTGAGGAAATTGTAGAATACATTCTGGAAAATCAGAACAGGCTTTACCGTCTGGCCTACTCCAATGTTCAAAATGAGCAGGATGCTATGGATGTAGTGCAAAATACCATCTGCAAAGCTCTGGAACATGCAGGCGAGCTTCGCGATATCCGCGCGGTAAGAACCTGGGTTTATCGGATTCTAATGAATGAGAGCATGACGTTTCTCAGGAAAAACAGAAGGGAACTGTTGCTGGAAGAACCCTTGGATGAGGAGGCGTTTGTCTGTGATCCGGAGTATGCGGACAGGGACGAATTGTTTGAGCGAATCAAGGGACTGCCTGCAACGGTGCAGAATATTATCCGGCTTCGGTTTTATGAAGAGCTGTCATTGCAGGAAATATCGGAAGCGATGGGGCTTAATCTGAATACGGTGAAGGCGAAGCTTTACCGGGGTCTTAAGGCCCTGCGTGTGGAAATGGAGGGAATGAAGGTTTGAAAGAGTTGGAGAAGAGCAAAGAAACCTATGAGAGCATCGTGATTCCGAAGGAGTTGGAGGGAAAAGTTCAGGAGACCATTGAAGCTTCCCGCCGGAAGAGAGAAAAGCGCTTTGCAAAAAACAGGCGCAGAAAGCTTTACAGATGGGCCGTGGGAATAGCGGCGGTCTTTACGGTGGCAACGACCATTGGACTGAATACGAGTGAGGCATTTGCGATGGAGGTGCAGAAAATCCCGGTTATCGGAGAGCTTGCACGGATACTTACCATTCGCTCTTATGAAAAAACGGAAGGAGACACTCAGATTGCCGCTGAGATTCCCGGTGTGGATTTGGGTGAGGACGGACAAAAGCTGTCGGAGGAGGTCAACGCTCAGATTGAAAAAATGACAGCACAGTATGAGAGTGAGGCTGTGGAAAGAGCGAAAGAGTATAAGAAAGCGTTTCTGGAAACAGGCGGAACGGAAGAGGAATGGGCGGAGCATGATATTCGTATTCGTGTGTGGTATGAGATTAAAAATCAGACGGAGGATGTGTTGTCTTTCGTGGTAAAGGGTACGGAGAGCTGGACGAGCGCTTATGCGGAAACACGGTATTACAATCTGGACTTGGAGAGCAATGAGTTTTTGACGCTTGAGAGTTTTCTGGGGAAGGATTATGTGGAGAAGGCAAATGAAAGTATCCGCGGACAGATAGAGGAGCGGATGAAAAAGGGAGAGGCTTTCTTTGCTCCGGAGGAAGGCGGCTTTGAGACGATTGAGGCGGAACCTGATTTTTATGTGAATGAGAAGGGGAATCCGGTGATTGTATTTGAAAAATATGCGATTGCGCCGGGAGCTATGGGGGAAGTGGAGTTTGAGATTGCTTTGTAAGGAAAGGATGATGGAAATGAAAAGAAGAGGATTTGTTTTGGTTTTGGCGATGGTTATGGTGATGGGGGCTTCGGCTTGTAAGGGAGAAGAGATCAAGGAAGAGGATAATTTTTCGGCTGTGGGGCAGGAGGATCTACAAAACGATCAGAAAGAGGCAGAAGATGAGAAGGGGGATGCGGAGGAGCCTCAAGCGGGTGTGGGATCGGATGATGAGTTGGAAGATGGAGTGGACGGGAGTGATGCGGAAGTGGGGAAACCTGATAGTAATTTGGATAATTTTGATGCGGATATGGGGGAGGTTTCGGATTTTGCGGCTTTGATTAAGGAGGCTGTGGGAGAGAAGGATTTGGAGAAGCTTGCACAGCTGACAGGTTTTCCGGTTTATGTCGGACTGGACGGGGTGGATGTAGTGGAGACAAAGGAAGCGTTTTTGAAGCTTGATCCGGATGAGGTGTTTTCGGAGGAGATGATGCGTTCGATTGAGAAAGCGGATGTTGGGGATTTGGCGGCTAGTATGGCTGGGTTTACTTTGATGGATTATGATACGGAAGGGAGCGCTGGTATTACTTTTGGAATGGTGGATGGGGGGCTTTTTGTTACTGGGATTAATTATGGGTATTGAGGGACGGACGATTTAATTGCCAGGAGCCAGCCCAGCCCGGCGGATTTTCCATATCTGTGTTCGGACGGTTCACGTACAGGCTGTCTGCTCTGGTCATACATTATCTTTGAGGTTTTTTAGGTCTTTTGGTTTTTTGGTAATGTATGCCCATATCAGACAGCCTGTACGCGAACAGCCGGACACCTGATATCGGAAAATCCGCCGGGCTGGGCTGGCTCCTGGCAATTAAATCTGGGGATGTGGAAATTAGCGGGGGGGATAGGAAGCTCATTTATGAATTATGAATTTGTAATGTTGGTTTTTGAATAGGAGGGGCATATTAACTGGATTTTTTTGAAGTTGGTTTAGTTGGCTTAATTTGACTTAAATTTTTTTGAAGCTGAATGTCATATATATTTGACAAAATGTCGTGTGGGTGGTAAGATAAATTTAAGAAGGGAACGTATTAATTGGGTAGATAAATAACAGTTTGAAAGTAAGAGAATGAAGCAGGGGATGGGTAAGTTGTAAAAGTTTTGTTTTTGAATGGGGTTTGAGGTGAAACTGTTTTTTGATAGGGGGTGGCGGATTGTGGCTAAGAATCTGAAGCTGAAGGCGGCGAGAGCGGAGCTTGATTATTCTCAGGAGGATCTGGCGAAGCTGGTGGGGGTGTCGCGGCAGACGATTAATATGATTGAACGGGGGGATTATAATCCTACTTTGAATCTTTGCTTAAGTATCTGCCATGCTTTGGGAAAAACCTTGGATGAAATTTTTTGGAAGGATATTGCGGAACTGGAATAGTCCGGTTGAAATGGACTTTACCCTTTAGTGCCGTCGCGCAGCGACTTTTATAGGAGGGATAGCGATGAAGAAGGAATGGATCTTATGGAATGTTCTTCAAAATCCGGAGAATATTACGGCAGACGAGCGGATGGAGCAGATTGAGTGGAAGAATTATTACTGGTCCTATAAGGCATTGCTGCAGATATTTTTTTTATTTATTGTGTTATGGCCGGGCATTATGACTTTGTTTCAGAGCTATCTGGGAGAAAGCTTTAGCTTTGATGTTTTGCTCAGGCTTGCTATACTTCAGATTATAGTGATTATAGAGAGCGGCCGCTTTCTGTACAGCTGTTATTTCGGGAATCAGGAATTTTATGATCGGAGCAAAGGCAGAACGTCGTATCTTGTAATTGGTTTGCAGATAGCGGTCATTTCCTGGATCATGCTTTGGATAGAACGCGGGTTCCGTCATCCGCTGCCTTGGATTATGATGGTCGTTGGGCTGCTTATTTATTGGGGGTTGTGTCATCTGGCTTATTTGCACCATGCTATGCTGATGGACGAAACAACGGAAGAGGCAGGGCATAAGAGTGAGAGATGGATTCCCGGGGTATGCGGAGTTACTTTAGCTGCTTATTTCTTAGTGGTGAATGTCCTTATGTGTACTGCCATAACAGGGGGGAGAAGTACGTCTCATCTGACGGAGGAAGAACAGCGCATGATAAACACCGTGCAGCTTGGAATTAGTAATTACTATGCTTTGTCAAACTACCGGATGGACTACACTTTCAAAACCGATACACAGCCGGAAGCTCCTGTTTATTATGAGAATAACAGTTATGATCTGTCCCATGTCTACTGTCTGGCAAATGACGGAGAACTTTACAACCAGATCTTAAATCCTGGAAACGATAAAAGCATTTACCGGGAATACCGCAGAGAATCGGAAAATCACTTTTCATGGGAAATGGCCTATGAAGGACGCTGGATCTCCGACATCGAATGGGCCGAGCTTTGGACAGAAAACCAGGAAGAACCGGAATTTTGGATCAATGAACCCTACACCGGCCTGCCGGAGATTGATCCAAAGTCCGTAACTTCCGTCATAAAAGAATATCAAAATCAAAACACCTGCTATACTATTACCTACAACCAGGATTACGACACGGCAGGTACAACCTTAAAAGATAATGAGGATCTAAAAAACTTTACGGCCACAGACTGCTACACCCTCAATGAATACAATACCCTTATCCAATACGAGCGCACCGAAACCGGCATAACAAAAGCGACCGAAGAACCGCGCACCCTGCAGCGCACCATCACCATTCTGGGCGTAGACAGAGAACAAATTCAATCCGAAATACGGACCCTAACAAGCCGATACACCCCCTAACCCCTATTTAATGCTTCACTCCCTGCCGGCAAAAATCATGAAGCTAACTCCGAAAAGCTTATGAAAGTTTCAGACAAGAATCACCCCAAAAAAGAATTTGCAATTTTAACACCCCCAAAACAATTAGGCGCAGGAAGAAAACCAGGGAGAAGGGCCGGGCGGGGAGGATTTTCACTTATCCGGTGTCCACCTTTTCGACACATATGTATGAGCTGAGCGGACTTTGCCAAAAAACATCCAACACCCAGATAACAAAAAGGGCAAAGTCCGATCAGAGCATACATATGTAACGAGAAACACGTGGACACAGGATATGGAAAATTCTCCCCGCCCGGTCCTTCTCCCGTCCGTCCCCAACCTCCCCGCATTAAAAAAATTACAAATCTAACAACTCCGTTATATTCCCGAAAGAAAAGAGAAATCCTCCCATGCTATACTCATTACATAAAGCCGGATGCACCAAACACGCAGACACTTCATCTGCCCCCACCCCTGCATAAATACACATCTTTAAACGCAGGAACCGCACCCGGCTCAAAAGAGTACCCCCGGAAACACATTTGCCAAGCATGAATTTCCGAGAGCGCCCAAAAAAGAAACGGAGGACACAACCCAATGACAATCCTGGAAACAAGAGACCTGAAAAAATACTACAATTCCGGCGAAACCACCGTAAAAGCCTTAGACGGCGTAAACCTGAAGATAGAAGCCGGCACCTTCACCGCCATCGTCGGCACCTCCGGCAGCGGAAAATCCACACTGCTCCACATGCTCGGCGGCCTGGACCGCCCCACGGAGGGCAAAGTACTGGTAGACAAAAAAGACATATTTACCTTCAAGGAAGAAGCCCTCACCATCTTCCGCCGAAGAAAAATCGGCTTCGTATTCCAAAGCTACAACCTGGTCCCGGTCCTCAATGTAAAGGAAAACATCCTGCTCCCCATCGAGCTTGACGGCGGCCGCCCGGATCAAGCCTACATCCAAAAAATCATAACCCTCCTGGGCCTGGAAGAAAAGCTTCAAAACCTTCCCAGCAACCTCTCCGGCGGTCAGCAGCAGAGAGTGGCCATCGCCCGCGCCCTGGCAGGCAAGCCGGCAATCATTCTGGCCGACGAGCCAACCGGCAACTTGGATTCCCGGACCAGTCAGGACGTCATGAGCCTGCTAAAAGTGACAAGCGAGCGTTTCCGCCAGACCATCGTCATGATCACCCACAACGAAGAGATCGCCCAGACCGCCGACCGTATCATCCGCATCGAGGACGGCCGTATCGCAAAGGATGGTGAATAACATGCTGCGCGTAAGAAATCAAAAAACCATCCGCCGCCTGGCAAACAGAAGCTTTTCGGCCAACCGGACACGAAACATCATGGCAGTCATTGCCGTCACCTTAACCACCCTGTTGTTCAGCGCCCTCTTTACCACGGCCATTTCCGTCAAATACTCCACGGAACAGACCACCATGCGCCAGGTGGGAGGTTATGCCCACTGCGGATTCAAGGATCTGACAGCCGAACAGAAGGACACCTTGAAAACCCACCCTTTAATTGAAAAATACGGCACAAACAAGGTACTGACCTCCTTGGAGGAAGGTGTCTTCGAGAAAAACCGCGTGGAAGTCCGTTATATAGACGAGATCGGCGCCGACATGTTTTTCTGCAGCCCCACAACCGGCAGTCTTCCGGGGACAGAGCGGGAGCTGGCCACAGACACCTGGGTACTGGATCAACTGGGTGTTCCCCATAAAATAGGAGAGCAGATCACCGTACCTTTCGTTTTTCACGGAGAAACCAGAGAAGAAACCTTCACCCTAAGCGGCTTCTGGGAGCGGGACAGCGCCGCAATGGTCAGTGAAATGTGGCTGTCCGAGGAATTTGTAGATCAAATGCTGTCCGAATACACCCCGGACGAGCGGATGGTTGCTATGGGCGCAGGCAAATGGAACCTGGACATCTGTTTTGCCAACAGCAGGAATATCCCTGGAAATCTGGAAACAATCGCCAGGGACAACGGCTATGAGATCGAAGATGCAATGGCTGAAAAATACCTGCGCACCGGTGTCAACTGGGCTTATCTGAGTACCCACAGCAACCAGGGAGAGGATCTTTTAAGCATCGCTGCCGTGGTATTTCTCACGATGATGATCATACTGACCGGGTATCTTATCATTTACAACATCTTCCAGATCTCCGTATCCAGTGATATCCGTTTCTACGGCCTGTTGAAAACCATCGGCACAACCGGACGCCAGATCCGCGCCATGATAAGGCTCCAGGCCCTGAAGCTGTGTATCCTGGGACTGCCCCTGGGACTTCTTGCAGGCTACCTGGCCGGCAATCAGATTTCAGCCATTGTTATGAAAAATATGAGCGGACAGCAGGTCTACCTGACCTTAAATCCGTGGATATTCGCAGGTGCGGCCCTGTTTTCCCTGCTGACTGTGCTCTTAAGCTGCCATAAGCCCGGCCGGATAGCAGGAGCCGTCTCCCCGGTAGAGTCTCTGCGCTATACGGAAAGCGTCTCCGGCAAGAAAAAGAGTAAAAAAGACAGACATGGCCCCAAGGTATTGCAGATGGCTTTAGCCAACCTTGGAAGAAACCGGAAAAAGACGGTTCTCGTAATCCTTTCCCTGTCCTTAAGCGTGGTGCTGCTCTACGGTGTAAGCGCATTTTCCGCAGGCTTTGACATGGATAAATTCGTTGCAAAATTTATGACAGCCGACTATTTGGTCGGTCACAAGGATCTTTTTAAGAATAGATTCGGAAGCGAAAACCAGGAACTGAAGGAGGAATTTCTGGCTTCTGTCAACAGCATAGAGGGAATCCGGGAATCCGGATTGATTTACTATAATACGGGAAATACCACGGCTTCTATGACGAAAGCTCAGTACCTGCGGTTCTTAGATCCCATGCAGATGCAGACCCTGGGGGATGAATTTCATGCACTTGGGGATGAGGATCTCACCAATCCCCCCATCGGTATCTACGGACTGGACGAGATGCCTTTCCAATATCTCAAGTTTGTCGACGGGGAAGTGGATTATGAGGAATTAAAAAAAGGAAATGTAATCATTCAGCTTGTTCATCAGGACGATTACGGAAATCCATACCTTGAAAGAGCGCCCTATTCCGTGGGGGATGAAGTCACCTTTACCTATGCGGATGAGTATGAATACATTGGCGACGATATGGATGCCGAGCTTGTCATCCACAAAAGCCACGAGAAAACCTATACCATCGGCGCCACAGCCGTTCTGCCGGGGCCTCTGACCGTTCGGAGATTCGGCGGCGCGAATTTCGCCGTTGCCCCGGAGATCTTGAAGAAGGAGGCGGGGGAAAAAGCTGTCCGAATGAGCTGCCTTGTGAATATGGAGGAAGGCATGGAGGATCAGATGGAGACATTTTTGGAAAGATATATGGAAAATGCGGACTCCGATCTGGATTTTGAATCCAAAAAGGGCTACAGCGACCAGTTCCAATCCTTCCGCCGGATGTTTCTTCTGATTGGAACAGCGGCCAGTCTGGTTGTGGCTTTGGTAGGCGTCTTAAACTTTATCAATGCCATTGTGACGGGAATCCGCGCCCGGCGCAGGGAGATGGCCGTGCTTCAAAGCATCGGCATGACCGGACGGCAGCTCAAGGAAATGCTGATACTGGAGGGCTGCGCCTATGGAATATCAGCCATTCTGCTGTCGCTGATCTTAAGCCTTCTCATGCAAAGCCTGGTGCTTGGACAGCTGGAGCATATTTTGTGGTTCTTCACGGCAAAATGGATTTGGAGCCCCATACTGGGGATGCTTCTGGTGTTCCTGGTTCTGGGAGCTGTCATTCCCGCTGCGGCCTACAGGACCGTGGAGCGGCAGAGCGTGGTGGAGCGGCTTCGGGAGGTCGAGTAAGGTAAATTTATAGGAAGGAATGAGCCGTAAAAATACTTTCCTTAACTTATTTGAGTATGATATACTCTATTTTAGGAACGAACTCTGTGGAGGTGGAAATTATGCTGTATCATTATACGGACTTTGCTGCTTTTGACGGCATTATCCGGTGCGCGGAATTGAGGCTGAATAATATTCTGAATATGAATGACGCTTCTGAAATGAGATTTTTTATGAATGGCATATGCCGTGCTGTTATGGAAAGACTGCAGGCAAGCGGCCGGGAAGAGAAGAGTCGAGTGATAGAGGGTTTTTTCCGCGGAGAACTGGAAGAAGAGTTTCGTTATTCGGCCTATGCCGCCTGTTTTTCCAAGTACAGGGATGATGCGGCTCAGTGGGAGCGGTACGGGCATTTGGGCCAAGGCGTCTGCATTGCCTTTCATGAAAACTTGATGCAGAAGATGACAGGCGGGGCCGTATCACTGCAAACGGTATATTATCAAAAGGATATGCGGGAACACCGGCTTGTAGAAGAGTTTTATCATCTGATGACGGAAGAAAGAAAATTTTCAGAAATACAGCAGGAGCTGAGAGCGCTCATGAGCGATGCGTGGATACAGTCGGCAGCTTTCAAGCATCCCTCATTTGCAAGGGAAAAAGAACGCCGCTTGGTTATTTCTCCATTTATATTAAATGAATTTGCTGTGGAACCCAGGTATCATGTGTCGGCAGGACGGATTAAAAAGTATTATCCCCTTGACTTGAACAGAATGTGCGGAAGGCTGGGACTCCACATGTCGGAATTGTTTGGAGAGATCATTATCGGTCCCGCATCCTCTCAGTCGATACCGATCCTGCAGGACTATTTGGTTGACTGCGGCTTAAATTCATTAAAGAATAAGATCAGCATGTCCGACTGTCCCCTTCGGAAGCCGATATCTTAATAGCTTCCGGAGATATGAACAATCAATTTGACTATTAAGGATTATACATTTCGTAAGTTTTGATTTTTTTAGAACAGAATCTTTTAGAACAGAATCGGGGAGAAATGAGCTTAGGCTTATTTCTCCCCGATAATTAAAACTGTTTTCTCTAACTGTTCTTTCCAAAGACTTTTATATGCCGGCCCTGGAATTAGGGAACAATCTCCCAATCGCTTAACGGAGTTTTAGTTGAGTAATTGAAAAGCCTGCGGTAAAGTACGCCGTCGATGACTGTATACTGCCAGTCGATATCCGGCTTACGCTCCACATCGGACAGCGCCGGCTGATAAGAGCTGGGAGACATGGCCGATACGCTTAAGGGCGCGGCTAAAAAGATTAGATTAAATGCTGTTACAAAATAAAGAATCGCTTTTTTCATAGTACTTATTCCTCCTTTTTTTGATCATATATTGGTACATTTTTAAAAGTATCCAAAATTTCTATACTTGTATATACATATTGATTGTCCATATAAAGATCATACATATCGCCGTTGCGGATATAAAAGTTTCCCTCTGAGGGATTTCGAAATAATTCTCTCCCCGTATTATCTGTCTGCACGGAATAAGAAGTCTCGAAAACAAAGGTGAATGACAGAATAAACAGTAAAAAGAACAGACACATTCCCCACCAGGAGCTTTGTTTGACAGACTTTGCCTTTATGTACCGGAATCGCTGAAGGATAGCCGCTTCCTTCTGACCGGATAAAAGAGTAAAATCCATATGCTTCGGAAAGGTTCTTTTTTCTTTAACGTAGCGCAGCGTCCTGCCTAAACCGGTCAGATAAGCTTCTTTTTGAGATTGTGTCGTTATCCGGATCAGCTGTGCGTCTGCCGAAAGCTCCTGTAACTGATGAATAGCAGGAATAAGACAGAAGATAAGCACAGGGTTCCACCATTGAATAACAATCAAAAGATCCAGCAGCAGCTTCATTAAAAAATGTTTTCGCCTGCAGTGAATCAGTTCATGGAGAAATACACAGTACAGTTCTTCTTCCGTATAATCAATATCCGGAAGAAAAATAACCGGATGCCGAAAGCCCAAAAGCGCCGGTGTAGGAAAGCAGCCTGTTTGAAGCAGCCGAAAACGGACAGATCCTTTTGGAAAAACATGTTCCCGGGCACGTTGAAAAACCGCAGCAACCTTCGGGTCGGTTACTTCCGGAAGCAGCGCCGCTATCTTACGGCACTGACAGTATCTGTAAATCTTTACCCCAAATACAATGAATGAACCGGTCAGCCAGATTCCATACAAAACCATAACCGGAGTCAGCGCTATAAACTCTGTCTCATAAAAAGGTGATAAAAGTATATCCCGAAAAGCAGGAAATGCCTTTCTGGAGTAGATAGTTCTGGTCAGCTGAAATGGAGAAAACGAAAGCTCTACCGGGAGCAATCCTCTAAGAAGTATCAATAGTGCGAATACATATATGCAGTTTAAACCAATGTATGATATCAAATGATCATTTTTTAAAATCAACCATAAAATCAAAGTTAAAAGAATAATGGCAATGAGTGAGGCAAAAAACGAATAAGGTGATAGCAGCATGGTTTATTCCTTTCTGTTTTTGTAATCCTGTATCATCGTTTCCAATTCTTCTAAAAATTCATCATCTACATAATCTGTGCACAGCAGCGTGGAAAAGTAAGACAAGAGACTGCTGGCAATAAAACCATCTTTGGAAAGCGCCTGGATCAATGCCCACTGCTCTTCATATTCCTTTTTTGAAACTACGGGAATATAAGCGCGTCCCATTTTTGTCGTTGACTGTCGAAGGGATTCCACTTTAATGTAGCCCTTTTTCTCCAGATGTACCAGAACCTTAGCTACGGTATTCCGGCTTAAGGCAGGGTCCATCTTTAAAATATCTGAAATCAGACAGGAATGTCCGGCGGACCATAAAAGATCCATAATCTCCTTTTCCTTTGGAAAAAGTTTTTTCAAACTTCAACCCCCTTATATTTACTTTGATTTAATAATAGAACAATAGATTTGCGATGTCAATATATAATTGTGTATTGACAAAGATATGTTTATTATGTATTATGTAAAACACAATTATTGTGTCTTAAGTAAGGCATAATAAAAAATTCTTAGCTCATGAAAGGATGTAAGAAAAAAGTGTCCAAGGGGGGAGACATGATGAGAAAAGAATGGAAGGAACAAAAGCAGCTTTTAAAACTGGGAGCAGGCGCATGCTGTGTCAGCACAGGGTATGTTCTGTGGGTTCCGTTTGTGATAACAGACAGGTTAGGAGGAGCCAAAGCGCCCTTCGAGGTACGTCTTACAGGAGTATTCTTACTTGCGTTAGGAGCAGTGCTTCTGCTTTGGGGATTCAGGGTAAAAGATTGGAAAGAGTGGTTGAAGCTCTTTCTTTTTTTCGGACTTTTACAGCTTGTCCTTTCGGCTGCGTCCGGCCTGTTTGCGCTTCTGGTCTTATCTTTATCCGGTGAAAACGGGAGGGCGGCAAAGGAGGCGGCAGATCTTTTCAGTATGATTCTTGCTCTTTTTCATCATGCATGGACGCTCTGCCTTATCGGGAGGCTCATAAAGAAGGGCCGGTTTGCCCTTTGGTTTCCCGGAAGACTGTTTCTTAAGTTCCTGGGTATCTGTTCCCTGGCAGCGTTGTGCCAGCTTCTTTTGGGCAGGCTGCCGAAGAGTACGGCAGGAATCTTATCCCAGGGGGTTCTGGGAGGCGGCCTGTTGTTTACGATTCTCTGCCTGATGGTGAAGCTGACAGAACAGCAGCTTTCCGGGGAACAGTCGCAGGAGTGACGGCCGAAAGCAGCAGAGAGATTGCAGTTACCGGTCACGGAGTGAACGGTAACGGATTGTAAAACCGGAATCGGGGGAACATAAGATGAAACGAAGTATAGTACGGAAGATAAGAAGGACAGCCATAGCGGCGCTGGCAGTCATTCTATTTGTAAGCAGCGAGCTGTCCGCCTACGGGGCGTTGGTTCCGCAGGAGGGAGATATCCCGGTATCTCAGGAAGAAAAGGAGCGGGAAGTATTCGCCTACCCGGAGCCAAATATCTACGAGGGAGAGGGGGAGCCTTCCGCAAAGGAAGAATATCAGCCGGAAGCCTCCAAAGAAGAAGTTCCGCTCCTGGCCCCGGATCTTACGGAAGAAGTCCTTCCTTATGCTGAAAAATGGGAAGAACCCATAGAAACAGGCATGTACTACAAAACATATCAAAACCCGGACGGTTCTTTTCGGACCGTCTATACTGCCGCTCCAAACCTTTACGAAGATGAAGAGGGAAAAGAATGTCCCATTGACAATACCCTGGTCTTAGAGGAAACATCGGCATCCCGGTCCGCCGTATCCGCAGCCGCCGAATTACCGGACGAAGGAACAGCAAAAGAGCAGGAGCCGTCTGACGCCCGGGCCTTCGAAGGCGTATACGTGAACAAGGCGAACAGTATGAGAGTGGAGCTGCCGGCCGTGATGCTTCCGGAGGAGGGCAGGGGTATTACCATAGAGGAAGGCGGCATCCGCCTTACGATGCTTCCGGAAGAAGGCGATTACAGCCATGCCATAGCAGAAGAGAACGCCCTGCGCTACAACCAGGTCTTTGACAACATCGATATCCAGTATACCGTTCAGGAGACAGGTGTCAAAGAAGATGTCATCCTTCTTGCGCCCACGGAGCGGAACAGCTTTTCCTATCTTCTGGAAAAGGACGGCTTTAACGCAAGAGAAGAAAACGGAAATGTTTTGATTATACCGGAAGGCCGGGAAGAACCCTTCGCCGTACTGTCGGCTCCCTGTATGAGCGATGCGTCCGGTTCGGAAAGCCGGGCGCTGTTCTTAAGCCTTACGGAAGAAGATTCCGCCTATCGGATTACCGTGACAGCCGACAAAGAATGGCTGGAAGATCCGGCAAGGGTATACCCCGTGCGGATCGATCCCAATACCATCGTTCTGAAGAACGAATTGACCTTGATCACCGTCAGCTCGGAGTTTCCCTTTGGAACTTACAACGCCATCTCTCCGGTCTACGCGGGTTATGAAAGCAGCTTAGGTCTGGGAAAATGCCGCCTCTTTGTAATATCTGATTTTCTATATCCGGAGATCGGTATGGAAGGGGACGGCTCCGTAACCATTCTCTCTGCCTCCATGCATCTGTATCAGACAAGCAAGCTGGGAAACGGGCAGCTGGCATGTTATGTGATTGATGAGGGCTACGCCTTCAGCGGAGCCGGCAGCTGGAATAACCTGGTGAATCTAAAGCGGCATCCGGCAGGGGCAAACTGCGTAGTAAGCTCCAAGACAGGCTGGCAGACATTTGATATCACGGATGCAGTCAACGGCTGGCATGAAGGCTTGTTTGAGAGCCACGGATTATTGCTGATTGCCACAGATGAAACCCAGGGTGTGGGAGGCTTTGCTTCCGAATGTGACAGCAATTCCGGCCTGCGCCCCTATTACGAAATCAATTGGAAATACAAAGACGAGGTAGATCCCAATTATTCCCTGGATCAGACGACCCTTACTCTTCGCCCCATCCTTGAGACCGGTATCCAGGGAAAATTAAACCTCTACGGCGTATTTGCGGACGGTATGGCTACGCCGGGCGCTCAGGTGATTTACTCCCTTACGGAGGACGCCGGGAAATATTCCGGACTCTCCACAGCCAAAAGCCGGACGGAATATCCCAACAGCGCCGGCTTTGAAAGCGCTTTTCCAAAGGGCAGCACCCGCTACCGCCAAGGCATCAGCAACTGGCAGACAGCCGTTCCTTTTACGGTTCCGGAAATCAACAAGGTTTACCGCATCCAGGCGTCCGCAGTCAAAGACGGTAAAACCGGAAAGGCCGTATACAGTGAAGAATTTTTAAAATACAAGGTAACACGGTATGATACCCTTCCCAAGATAGCGGACTATTACGGCGTCCCCCTGTCCCAGCTTATGTATGACAATCGGGTTCAGGACATGCTTCTGGTAGAGGGCAACACCCTGCTGATCCGCAATCCCGCAAAGAACAAAAACAAGCCCTACCAGCCGGCAGCTCTGACCGATGCGGACAAGGCGGCCATCGATTCCCAGCTTATGGGCAGGGGGCTTCACTGTGAGTTCGGCTTTGAGCCGGTGAACCTGAATACAGGAAACTTCTATATGGAGCAGGAGGACAGCAGTGTTCCCGATTACGGAGAAGCCCTGTCTATTATCCGGAGCTACAACAGCCGGGGAGCGGACTACACCGGAGCTTTTGGCGCAGGTTTTTCCTTCGCTTACGATGAGCAGCTTACCCGGAAGGATGATAAAACACTTCTTTATCGGAGGGGAGACGGAAGTACATTGGAGTTTACCCTGCAGGCCGACGGAACTTACATATCCCCGGCCGGCTATGAGATGCTCATAAAGCCGGTGGAGGAGGGAAAAGGTGAGATCACCAATCCGACCACAGAGGAACAGGCCGAAGAGGCGGCAAAGGGGGAAACCGTGTTCGGCACTTATCCGGTGTATCGTTATGAGCTGGAGGAGAAGGCGGAAAACGGAGGGACAATTACACGAAGCTTTGACTCCTTTGGCCTTCTGACTCGGATGAAGGATGAAAAGGGAAATACCGTTACCCTTACCTATGACGCCGGCAGCCTCTTAGAAAGCATCACCTCCGCATCCGGACAAAGCTATCGGTTTGAATGGGAGGACGGTCATATCTGCGCCGTTATTCGTCCCGACGGGAAAAAGCTTCTTTATGCCTATAACGAAGAAAATGAACTGATTTCTTACACGGATGCCCTGGGTATCACTTTGCGTTATGAATATGACGACGGGCACCGCATGACCGCCTGGTATGACGGCAACGGGGACCGGATGGTATCAAATGAGTACGATGTTCTGGGCCGGATAACAAAGCAGACAGACGGCAACGGCGGCATTACCGTATTTTCTTACCAAAAGGGGCAGACTACGGCGAAGGACGCCTTGGGGCAGGAGACCATCTATCTGTACGATGCTCAGTATCGAACAAAGGAAATTCGGTACCCTGACGGCACAAAGGAAAGCTATGCCTACACAGCAGGAAATCAGACAGCCTCCCACACGGACCGGCTGGGTCATACTGCTGCCTACACCTATGATGAACAGGGAAATCTTCTGACTGAAACCCGTTTTGACGGCGCAGCCCGTTCTTATACCTATGACGGAGATAACCGCCTTACCGCTCAGACTGATTATAATGGGGCGGTTACGGCTTACGAATACGATAAAAAGGGTAATCTAACCCGGATGGTGCGTCCTGACGGAAGCAGTCTGGTTTACGGGTATAACGGGAAGAATCAGCTTACATCCATAAAGGATCCGGAAGGGAATACCGTCACCCTGTCCTATACGGGAGTAAGCCTTACCGGAATCAGGGATGCATTGGGAAACCAGGCAGCCTTTGCTTATGATGCCTTTGGAAACCTTATCTCCATGACGGATCCCGAAGGGAACACAAGCCGGATTGAATACGACGCGGAAGGGAGAAAGCTTCAGGAAATCGACGCTTTGGGAGGCGTGACTTCTTACACATTCGACAATGCC
Source organism: Clostridia bacterium (assembly GCA_910574835.1). Taxonomy (GTDB): domain Bacteria; phylum Bacillota; class Clostridia; order Lachnospirales; family Lachnospiraceae; genus Laedolimicola. The sequence goes on from CAJTDE010000005.1 coordinate 119,510, forward strand.
GGAAATGTTCTCTCCATTACGGAACCTATGGAGAATACCACATCCTTTACCTACGATGCGGGCGGCAATCCCCTAACGGCAGAGGATCCGGAAGGGAATCTCTACACCTATACCTACGACGCCTTAAATCAGCGTCTGACAGAAACCCTGCCGGACAAAACCGTGATAAAAAAGGAATACGATTCCAACGGAAACTGCGTCCTGGAAACAGACGGGGAGGACAACACCTACACCTACCGCTATGACGCATTGGGGAATCTTCTGGAGGAAAGGGATCCTCAGGGCCATGCCACCGTCTATACCTACGACTACCGCAATAATCAGATAGAAACCAGGACCGATGCTTTAGGCGGCGTGCTGCGCCTGGAATATGACGTCCAGGGCAATCCCGTCCGATTTACTTCGGAAAACGGAGCGTCCGTTGCCTATACCTATGATATCCTGGGCCGCCTTATCAAAGAGGAGAATGAAGCTTCCGGTCTGACGACTGCGTATGCCTATGACAAGAACGGAAGTCTCTTAAGCCGTAAGGACAATCAGGGAAGAAGCTGGTCCTATACCTACGATGCGTCCGGAAACCTGACAAAACAGGTCCTGCCTAATGACGGACAGATACTCTATGAATATGATGCGGCCGGCCGTATTGTGAAAGAAACGGACGCCCTTGGCCATGAGACAAGCCAAACTTACGATGCTTTGGGGCGTGTGCTGTCTCAAACCAACGCAAAGGGAGAGACAACCTCCTATGCCTATGATGCAAACGGCAATGAAATCACCCGGACAGACGCCCTGGGACATACCGCCCGGACTATCTATGACGGCCTGAACCGTGCCGCAGCCTATGTGGACGAAAGGGGCTTTCAGACCTCCGTTACCTACGACGGAGCCGGAAACCTGACCTCACTTACCGACGCCTTAAACGGAACCACCTCCTATGTTCATGACGGCCGGGGACTTTCCACAGAGGTTACGGACGCTCTGGGGAATCTCTACCGGAACACTTTCAACGCTTCCGGCAGCCGAAGCCGTGTGGACGCACCGGACGGGACCTGGATCAGCTATACCTACGACGCTCTGGGACGTCAGACAGGGAGCGCCGACAGCGAGGGCCTGGTAAAAAGCTATGCCTATGACATATGCGGAAATCTGCTGAAAGTCTCCGACAATGAAGGCCGCAGCACAAAGTATGCATATGATTCCTCCGGCAATCTGATATCCGTAACCGACGCTCTGGGGAATGTGACTGCCTATACCTACGATGCTTACGATCAGGTGCTGTCAGTGACCGATCCTGCGGGGAGCGTCACCAGATACACCTATGATTCTATGGGAAATGTGATATCCGCCACGGATGGAGCAGGACTTACCACCGCATATACATACGACAAAGCCGGCAGATGCATTGCCGCTGAGGATGCTCTTCACGGAAAGCAGACATATGCCTACGATGCTTTGGGAAACCTGGAGCGTGATACGAACCCCTTGGGAGAAACCAATACTTATACCTACGATGCCCTGGGCCGTGTTACAGAGATTTTGGAGGCCGGAGGACTTTGCACCCGGTATGCTTATGACGATTCCGGAAATCTTATAAAAGAAATAGATCCCAACGGCAATGAAACCAGCTATGAATACGATGCCTTAGATCGTCTCATTTCCATTACGGAGGCGGATAAAAGCCGGGAGGACTATCTGTATGACGCTCTGGGGAATCTGATAAAATATCAGGATGCTCTGGGGAATGTAACCTCCTATGGGTATGACAGCGTAAGCCAGATGACAGAGCTTGTACTGCCGGAGGGCGGCGTCTGGCGTTATGCCTACAACGGACACGGGAAAATCATCCGGGAAACCGATCCCCTGGGCCGAGAAATCTCCTATGGTTATTCTAAGGCCGGAGAGCTGATAAGCCGTACTCTGGCAGATGGGGCGGAGTACCGGTATCATTACGATCTTCTGGGGCGCATCACAGGACTTGACGCCCCGGAGGGAAGACATCTATCCTGGGAATACAACGGGGCCGGGGATCTGATTCGGGAGACGGATGCCAAAGGGAATACGATCTCTTATACTTACGATAAGCTGCACAGGCTTCTTTCCATTATCAATCCGGAGGGAGCAAAGACCGGCTACGGCTACGATATGGCGGGGAACCTGATAAGCGTTGTCTCTCCTATGGGAACAGAGAGCGGCTTTCAGTATGATGCTCTTGACCGGGTAAGTCAGATATTGACCCCGGGTATGCCAAAGATCTCCTATTCCTACGACGAAGCCGGCAATCTGGCCGCCATTACCGAAACAGGAAGAGAAGCAGGAACAGGAATAGGCGCTGGCACGGAAGCCGGAATCGGAGCGTACATAGGAGCCGGGAAGGGAAAGAGCGTCAGCCGCACGACCCGGTACGCTTATGATGCCAACAGGAACCTTCTTGCTGAAACGGATCCGATGAACCAGGTTCGCCTCTATACTTACGACAACCGGAACCGTCTGACCCAGACAGTCAGCGCAGGAGGGCGTAAGGAGCAGTATGATTATGATCAGGACAGCCGCCTGACCGGAATCACGGATGCCTTGGGGAACAAGACGCGCCTGTCTTACGACGGCAACGACAATCTTACAAGCCTGACGGACGGGGAAGGCCGGAGCATCACTTATACCTACGACCCGGCGGATCAGCTGATTGAGGCTGCGGAGGAAGGAGCTGCCGCCAGATATACTTATGATTCCGTAGGAAATGTAAGCTCCGTAACGAACGGAAACGGCCTTACCACAAGCTATACCTACGATCTGGCAGGCCGTCTTACCGGCCGCACGAATCCCCTTGGGGAAACGGAAAGCTACGCTTATGATTTAAACGACTGCCTGGAGACATTTACCCGGGGAGACGGGAGCGCCATTACATATGATTATGATAAATTAAACCAGCTTGTTAATGTGGATTACAGCGGTACGGAAGAAGACGCTTCCCAGGTGCTCTATGCCTACGACCCGGAAGGCCGCCGGATTTCTATGGAGGATTTGACGGGAACAAGCGCTTATGCTTACGATGAGGCGGGACGAATAAAGAGCGTTACGGATGGAAGAGGGAACACAGTTTCCTACGAATATGACGCCTTCGGGAATCTGTCCGCCCTTATTTATCCGGACGGCGGCAGAGTGTCCTATACCTATGACCTTTTGGACCGCTTGACGGAGGTAAGGGATCGGCAGGGAGGAATTACTTCCTATACCTACGATCCGGACGGACTGCTTCTTGAGGTGAAGCGTCCCAACGGGACGAAATCCATCCTCACGTATGACGGAGCCGGACAGATCGAGACCATCAAAAACCTGGACAAGGGAGGAGCGGAGCTGTCCTTCTATCGCTATGCCTACGACCATTCCGGCTTTATCACAGGGGAAGAAGTAAGGCAGAGGGTGGAAGGGAAAACAGAGTTTTTCACGAATACATATACGTATGACAATCGGGGACAGCTTGTCTTGGTGTCCACTTTAAAGGAGGGAAAGACCAGCGAATTACGTTACACCTACGATAAAGCAGGCAACCGGATCAGCGTGGAGAAGAACGAGGACACGGTCCGTGCTTATCTGGAAGAGTACGCTTACGATAAAGCGGATCGGCCGGCAAGCCGGACAGTAAGCGGAAACCGGGAGAATCCGGCACTGAATGGAACCACCGCTTTCACGTATGATAAGAACGGAAATCTGATTCGGGAAATCGGTCCGGACGAACGGGTCACCACCTACGCCTATGATGTGGAGAACCGGTTAAAAGCCGTTATGGAAGGAGAGCGTCTGTTAATGGCGGCCCTCTATGATGGAGACGGGAACCGGGTATTTCGGATGGAGTACGGCGGCAGGACCGGAGGCGGTTCCGTAAGCGGAGCAGAAAAAGAAGAGAACACCACCTCGATCACGGAGGAAATAGAAAGGGAAGCAGGCAGAAGCGGCTCGCCCTTAATTCCCCATGCCTGGGAAACGGAGGAGGAGCAGGAAGAGGTCACGGAGACAAGGAACAACATCTTTTGGTATGGCTTTGGTCAGGGATTGATCCAGGGACTTACCACCGTGCCCGGTTACTTAAGCCGGTGGCTCCATGAGCATTGGGAGTATATTCTTAGGAGAATCGATATCCACAAGGACTACGAGGTCCACACCTTTACGGAAGGAGGGGACGAGGCAAGAAAGCCCAAGGAGGGGGACACATGGACCACCACCCTTTATGATGAAATTTTTATTCCCTATCAGGTGGGGGAGGCCGCCCGGGAGAACTATGTGGAGACCAGCTATGTGAATGACGTGAACCGTGCTTATGCGGAGACGTTGATGGAATATCAGGCAGACGGTTCCGCCGCCAGCATCTATGAATATGGGATTCAGCGTTTAAGCTATACGGATACGGGAAGCCAAGAGCTGTTCACCTATCTCTATGATGGAAGGGGAAGCGTATCAAACTTAACTTCCCAGTCCGGGGCATCTGTGCTAAGCTATGTGTATGATGCTTATGGAATGTCGGAGGCCTACAATAGTACGGATGGCAACAACCCCACGTCCGGCGCAGGAAATCCATACGGTTACAATGGGGAGTACACCGATCCGGATACCGGCTTCCAATATCTAAGGAGCCGCTACTACAACAGCCAGACGGGAAGCTTTCTGACGGAGGACACTTATTCGGGAAGCATCTTGGAACCCTTAAGCCAGAACCGCTACATCTATACGGGAAACAACCCGGTGAACCTTGCGGATCCCGGCGGCCATGCCTGGATTAGCGGGACTGCGGCAAAGGTAGCGGCAGCAGCAAAGAAAACGACATCCAAGCCAGGGGCGGTGAAATCCGGTGCGGCAACGGCGGTAAAGAATGCGACAAAGAAAGCAGTAACATCCACAAAGAATACCGTATCAACAAGCAGTCAGAAGAGCAAGGGAAGTTCGAAACAGAATTTAAGCAAGGGTGTTAAAACGGCATCTACAAAGCAGCAGAAGATCGTTACAACTTCAAGTAAAAGTTCCGGTTCCTCTTCTGCAAAAAAGAGCTGGGAAAGTGCGGTAGCCGGCAGTATCACGGGAATAGCGGCAAGCGTAGTCAGAAGGCTTACACCAGGGCATAGTTATATCAACAACAAGCTGTTCACGGCCAGCAGTGCAAAGGAGAGGAAGCTGTGTTCCAATGCAGGAAGGGCGACAGCCGGTGTTAAGCCTACTACGGCAACGGTAGCGCCAGTAATACCCGGAGTTTTTGAAGGACTGGGTGCTCTGTTGTCAGCCTTGGAAGGAGCCTTGGCCGGAGCGGTAGGGGGTGTAGTTGGCAGCGTAATACTACCAGTGGCTTTAGTGGCAGCAGTAGCCGCTTTAGGTATAGGAGCGTATAAATATCTGTCAGAAGAAAAGGTGGCATTGACACCTACTATTGCTGAGCAGATACTTGAGATGGCAAGGAAGAAGAAAGAAGAACAGGAGACCATTAAAGTCGGGCCTGAGGATTATGATGTTTTAGATAAAGATGGAAATGTGATTTACAAAGGAGGAGGTGGGAGTCAAAATAATAATGATGATGGAGAGGAAAAGCCAGCCCCGGTAGAGCCTAAGCCGGAAAGCAGTGGTTCGAGTTCGGAAAATGTTCCGGAGGTGAGTGGAGAAAGTGGCAAGTATTCTGAGGAAGAAATAAAAAATATCTTAGATAATCTAAGGGGCGATGGATTTAAAAATAATCCTTTAAGGCAAGCATATGAGAATGAGGTTGCTGGATTGAAAGAATATGGGGAGGAGTTGTTGGAAAGTGGAATGTCAGAAGAACAAGTGGCTAGGACATTGAATAAAGCGAGAAGAGATCTGGGAATTAAATATAAAAATGCAACACCACAACCACTCAGAGACTACATTTATGAAATTAATATGAAAAGATATGGAGACATATTAGGTCCTACATATGACTGGTTAGTAAATACAAAAGGGGCTACAAATATAGAGATAATTGATTCATCTTCTCGACCGAATTTGGATATTGATAAGTTATTATCGGGATTTGAAGAATGGCTAAGGGGGCAGTAAATATGAGTGATACAGAAAATATAATTGAGCTATCAAATATAGAAATATATGAATATTGTACACTGAATATAAAGACAGGAGAAAAAGAATATTACAAGACTAAAAAGAAAATATCATATTTTACAGGTTTTTATTATAAACATGATGATATTTTTTTTGCATTATATCCTACAGTAAATGGACCTATAATGTATTATGAAGGAAAAGAATATCCATTAAAGAAAGATTTACATATTAGTTTATTAAAAATGGAAAGGTTAAGGGTATTTTCTATTAAAGAATATAATATTTGTATCAAATATAGTACATCACCATATATCGGATATGATGTATGGTCCGAGGAGATTGATATCGATCTGTTTTATCAAATTAAACAATTATATAAAAATGATGACTATTACAAAAAATTTACAAAAGATCCATGTCAGTAAACCCTATAGGAAAGATATTCCTAAAACAAGAGAATGGTGTTTTTCCTGGAATAGGGAGTACGGTGATGGAGATTGCGCAGAGGGTGATTAAGGAGCAGGAAGAGCAGAGAAAAAGAGAGGAATCTTTAAAGAAAACAGAGAATGATAGCAGTGTGAATTTCAGCACTTCGCCTGGAAATGGAGAAAGCCCCGTTGATCTGATTAATGTCATGAATAAATGGGCGTTAATTGAGGATATAAGGGGGGCCGAAGGTGTAGGGAATGTAATGGAGATATATAGTAACTATATGAAAGCAGCTGCAAATTTAGAGGATTCCAGCAAGGTTAGCAGAGGAACTTTGGCTATAATCAAAGAGATAGAGATAGGAGATGAGGGCAATTTGGTTGATGGAATATATATTAAAAATCATCAGGCAGAGGATACCGGAATTACTGTGGGGTTTGGTGAAAATATAAAATTAAACATGCAGACAGATTATAAAGATAGATATAATATCTCAGATTTTACTGAAAATGGGAAAGTAGATATTATTACAGCAACATATCTTTTAGTAGAGCATGTAGATAATGATTATGGGGTAATTTCTGAAAACCTCCCTAACTTAAATCAAAACCAATTAGAGGCTTTGGTTTATATGAGGTATTTAACAGGAAATGTTGTTCCAGAGGCGAAAGAAATAAAAGCTAATAAATATCAAATTGGGAGAAGCGAATTACGGAATGTATTTATACAGCATTTATCAAAAAATAATAATTACAATGTTAATAAAGATGGATGGGAAGAACGGGTAGAAAAAGCACTGGATTTATATTACACACCCATAAGTTAACTCGTTGTGCTACTTGATAATTCAAACTGCATAATAAAGAAATGGACTAAAAAAGCCCAAAAAGTCCCTTCCAGATTCTGAAAGCTATAAATTTCAGAAAATTAACTGCTTGATTTTTACGATGTCACAGGGGGCCTGAAATATGCTGTTGAATGCCATGCACAGGTTATGCCCCAATATCTTGTTCTGTAACCGGATGCATAAGCCCTTGAAGTTTTTCGCGAGCACCCTTTCTGCATTCAGTTGTTCGCTAAGCTGTGAAAATACGGTTTCTACCTTTCTCCGAAAATGGAAGATCAGCTACCGTATCTGTGTGGGCCAGTTATTTTTATAATTGGAAGGCTTCAATGACATCAGGCATATCCCTTTCCTGCGCATGTCATTAAAAAGGGGTTCTCCGGTATAACCTTTGTTATCAAGGATTACCAGACCCAAGCGGTTATCCGCAAGATCCCGAAGCCCTTCCCGGTCATCCACCGATGCAGGGGTGACCTCAAATGCCGTGATATATCCTTCCAGCGTGATCAGGGCATGGACCTTGAAGCATAGTCGTAGTTGTGTACAACTATAGAATAGCATATTTTGTTGAAGTTTTTCTATATCAACTAGCACAACAAGTTAAGTTAGGAGAAAACAATATGAAAAAAATATGTACATGCATGATAATAGCAATCGCATTGATGAGTATGGACGCTTGCACAGCACAGGAGCAGATGGGAAAACTAATTTTTGGAAAAGAAAATTTAATGTTGGAAAAAGCTACGGAAGTTGCAAAAAATTCACAAGCACTATCTAAGGAAAATGATGGGGAAGAATATGAGCAAATTTTTATTTCCGATACACAGTTTGTAGAAATTCATTATGGAAATATGGAATTACCAGTAAGTGTTGTAGATGAGCAAGTAGATGATCCTTTTTATTATGATTATTATAAAAAAGATATAGAAAAAATGATCTTGAATGAAGAAATGGCAAAGGATGTTGCTTTTGTTCTTTTGAAACCTTATTTTAGTAAGTTTTCAGGAAATATCTTCTTTTGCGTACAGTATATACCAGACTATGGATATTATTTTGTGGATATAGGCAGATATGAATCTGTAGTTGGTTATCGTGTGGAGCTTGTATTAGATGAAAAAGACGGAAGAGTAGTATACTTGTGGGATATAGATCCTAGTTTGGGATAAATTTACGTATGCTTCCATAGGAAGAGTAAACGCCAGAACTGAAGGAAACGGCTATACCACCAACTATGCCTACGACCTTTCCAGCTTTATCTTTTCAATCATATCTGCATAATGGTGATCCACTTGGTGTGCCAACGGTTAATCATCCGGCAGGAAAGTTATTTTATGATTTTGAAACTGCAGCTTTGGATGCCTTTCACGATAAACAAATTCTTATTAACCAGTATACAAGCGAAAAATATATTGAGGTTCCTAATGGAACTAATGGAACAAAAAGTACATGTGAACCAAATACTGTCGATGAACAGATAGGTGTTTATCTTTTGTTGGATTCTTTATTAAATTAATGCTTTTAAAAATTTTAAAATAGTTACAAAGAAGAGAATAGGATAGGTATGAAAATAAAAAAAATAGAAACTTTTATGATTGCTGGAATATTTTTATTTGCCTGCAGTCGTAGATTATTTTTTTACGAACAAACTAGTAAACAAAATGAGCTAAATATTGCCGTATCAAGTATTTTTGGAACTATTCTGTCTTGTGATAAAGAAGTAAAACATCAGAATCCTTATTTTTACGATGCAAATTTATTTAGCCTAAGTGCGGAAGCATCGTACTATAGTACTATATCGTTTGATGCTAAGGAAAAAGTAAATATAGAAGGAAAGCTGATAAAAAATTATGAAAATGGTGATTTGTTCAAACTTAAAATAGGTTTTTTTGAGGATCAGGGATTAATTTATGATAATACATACAAGACCCCTATATATTTAACTGGCGATAGAGTGGTATTTTATTTTTATGTAACAAATGAAAAAATATACTTAGTCAATCCATATATTTATAATGAACGAGAAAAACAGGTTTATGTTGGATTGAATAATGAAATGATGTTGGGGTCAAAAGAGTTTTTAGAAACTCTCTGACTTCCTATATAGTACCTTGAAAATTTTACACAATCCTTATGAGGATAAGATTTTGCATATTTATCTGTGATATTGGATAGTTGGCTTCTGCTTTATCATACCAATATCAGGTTTTCGGCATAGTGCCCCAGGCCCTTCCGATATGTGAAGAGCTTTTTAAAGTTCAATGCCCCGATTTTGCAGCCAAAGAAAAATCTTCCGCTTATCAGTCCTCTGACTGGCATCCTGTCAGTATGGTAGATTCTTCTCAAAATGGAGGGTACTGTTTCTACTCCATTTCGGATTTTAAAAAGATTGTGGAATTCTTCCGTTCCCATGTACCGTTGTTGCTTTGCCCGTTCATGGGCTTTTACCGATACCGTTACTGAACTGACTCGTTTATGAATCTTCGCTTTGCATCGGTCTTTGTTCGGGCATCCTGCACACTGCTCTCTTTTAAACGATATATGGAACTGCTGGGATTTACTTCCTGTATATCCACAGGATTTTGGTTCATATCCTGCCGGACATCTCAGAACCTTTGTTCCTGTTTCGTTAAAGACGAAATCTGCAAGGATATCATCGACAGGCTTTCCGGATAAATCGGTATTAACCAGACGGATGTTCTTTTCTTTGGCAAGATCATGGTTTACTTTTCCTGAATAAGCACCGTCTGTAACAAGGATCGTTTCTTCTTCCTGTACTTCCTTGCGTCCCAGGCTGTCTTTCAAAAACTGGCTGTCGCTGTAGTTGTTCTGCTCGTACTGATAATCCGTGATGACAGAGCCGTTTTTACCGACTGTCTCTTCCAGATTGGCAGCATACCCCCGATGTTCTTTCCCGGCTTTTTCCCTGAAAGTTGCATCTGGGTCAGAAGGATTCTGAAGGATTCCGGAATGAAGCCCACCGTCTTCTTTTGTGCGGAGACGGCGAACCGCTTCTTTTACAACGGTTTGTTCCGAAAGGCAGCGGACCAGAAGCTGATATTCCGTAACGTCATCATAGTCGGAACCGCATATAGACAGTAGTTTATCTGCGTCTTCGAGGATGTTCTTTAATCGGTTATCCGTTTCAGAATCATTATTGTAGTAAAAGGTTCTGTTGTAATCATTCGGGTCACAATAATGTCCAAAGTCTTCCGGCAGGACATCCGGATTATTTTTATGGAAATAAACAGCTAGCTTTGCCACGCAGGTATAAAGCAGCTCTGTACGGCTGAGTTTTCTGATATTTGCAGCAATCATCATAGAATCCATCCGCTTGATTCGGGGATTAAGATCTATCATTTTTGCGATTTTCTCACTCAAGCTTGTAATGCAGTTATGGAGTAAATCTATTCCGTAAGCAGACTCATAATCATAGCAGCGTTTGCGGAAGCGTGAAAGTGTTTTGTCACTCAGAGGCTGTTCTTCACAGCTTGTAGTATGAAGAGCATACTGATACCGGGGATCCAGCATTAAATTTTCAACGATTTCATCATCCGAAATGCCGAAAACTTCTTTAATGATCAATGCACCAATACAGACATTTACTGGTGTATTTGGTCTTGAGGCATTAGAAGAATATAGAACTTCAAATGGTTCTTCATTTATGAAGGGGAAAATATCCTCTGCAAATGATTTTGCCCATGAGTGTTCTAATGCCTTTTGCTCCCGGAACGTCAGCCCGGAAAAACTGTCTGTAAGAGATAACTGCTGATAAGAATTTGTTCTAAATGACATATGTATTTACCACCTTCACTTGATAGATACAGTATATCATAGCGGGAGGAAAATAGTGTGTTTGTGTAAAATTTTCAAGGTACTATAGGGACTTTTGACCCCAACATCATGAAATGTTATTAACATACCTTTTATCTACAGATCAGAAAATAATTGCTAATAGTGAAATTGTATGCCAGGATGAAAAATTAGATATTGTTGATGAATATGGAAGAGCTATTAATATTGCATTAAAAAATGGGAAAGTCGAATACAGCAGGCGTGAATATAATCAAAGTAATGGGGAGTTATCTTTTCATGAAGAGTTTGTATGGGAGAAGGATAAGGGATTAGTTTCTCATGGAAGTGCGTATCGAGTTGAAGCTGATATTTTATATTTAAGCGGGATTGAGCAAATATAGGAGTCCGTCTTTTGATGGCAATCCTCTGCGAAGAGGAAGGGAAGCGGGTGTTCTGAATGAGGCATGGAGACTCCGGAGGGAGAGGTTTATGAAAGACGCTATTGGACCAACGGAACAGATTCGATGGCAGCTCTCTATGACGGAGACGGGAACCGTGTATTTCGGATGGAGTACGGCGGCAGGACCGGAGGCGGTTCCGTAAGCGGAGCAGAGAAAGAAGAGACTTCCGAATCCATAACCCAGGAGACCGGAGGAGAAGCAGGCAGAAGCGGCTCGCCTTTAATTCCCCATGCCTGGGAAACGGAGGAAGAGCAGGAAGAGGTAACGGAGACAAGGAACAACATCTTCTGGTACGGCTTCGGCCAGGGACTGATTCAGGGACTTACCACCGTGCCCGGTTACTTAAGCCGATGGCTCCACGAGCATTGGGAGTATATTCTTAGGAGAATCGACGTCCACAAGGACTATGAGGTCCACACCTTTACGGAGGGAGGGGACGAGGCAAGAAAGCCCAAGGAGGGGGACACATGGACCGCCGCCCTTTATGATGAAATCTTTATACCCTATCAAGTGGGGGAGGCCGCCCGGGAGAACTATGTGGAGACCAGCTATGTGAATGACGTGAACCGGGCTTATGCGGAGACGTTGATGGAATATCAGGCAGACGGTTCCGCCGCCAGCATCTATGAATATGGGATTCAGCGTTTAAGCTATACGGATACGGGAAGCCAAGAGCTGTTCACCTATCTCTATGATGGAAGGGGAAGCGTATCAAACTTAACTTCCCAGTCCGGAGCATCTGTGCTAAGCTATGTGTATGATGCTTATGGAATGTCAACGGCCTACAATAGTACGGATGGCAACAACCCCACGTCCGGCACAGGAAATCCATACAGTTACAATGGGGAGTACACCGATCCGGATACCGGCTTCCAATATCTAAGGAGCCGCTACTACAACAGCCAGACGGGAAGCTTTCTGACGGAGGACAGTTATTCGGGAAGCATCTTAGAACCCTTAAGCCAAAACCGCTACATCTATACGGGAAACAACCCGGTGAACCTTGCGGATCCCGGCGGCCATGCCTGGATTAGCGGGACAGCGGCAAAGGTAGCGGCAGCAGCAAAGAAAACGACATCCAAGCCAGGGGCGGTGAAATCCGGTGCGGCAACAGCGGTAAAGAATGCGACAAAGAAAGCAGTAACATCTACAAAGAATACCGTATCAACAAGCGGTCAGAAGAGCAAGGGAAGTTCGAAACAGAATTTAAGCAAGGGTGTTAAAACGGCATCTACAAAGCAGCAGAAGATCGTTACAACCTCAAGTAAAAGTTCCGGTTCCTCTTCTGCAAAAAAGAGCTGGGAAAATGCGGTATCCGGCAGTATCACGGGAATAGCGGCAAGCGTAGTCAGAAGGCTTACACCAGGGCTTGCTTATATGAATAATCAGCTCTTGACTGTTAGCAGTGAAAAGGAGCGAAAATTATGTTCCGGAGGAGGAAGGCTCCCAAAAGGAAGTGCGGCTGCCGGGGTGGGAGTGATAAAAGGAATCAACCAGGCGATAACAAACATCTGGAACAGGTCCATGTCAGTAAACCCTATAGGAAAGATATTCCTAAAACAAGAGAATGGTGTTTTTCCTGGAATAGGGAGTACGGTGATGGAGATTGCACAGAGGGTGATTAAGGAGCAGGAGACACAAGTTAAAAATAATGGGGAAAAAAACTTGTGGACAGAATTGTCATCCGGAGTTGCGACTTATTTTGATCAGAATCATATAACAGAAGAGCAAATGGAAGTAATAAACAAAAATATTGAGGATGTATTTGGGGGGAGGAAAGTATATATTCCAGATACGGTTACAAAAGTGGTAAATGGAGTCACTTCCGAAGTGCATCCTAATATTGATTGGTGGATGATTGGAAATGGTAGATATCCTATAGGGGTTCAAAAAGAGGATGAAAAGTATAAAATTGCGGTAGGGCCTAAAATAATAGACCCCGAATATCCAGACGATGGGAAAATACAAGATGATGATTTTGATGGATACTCAAAAAATGTAAAATTAATATTAGAACATAAAGTTACAGGAGAAGAAAAGATAATAGAGTGTACAGTAGTAGATTTTAAAGCACATTCATATAATACATATCCAGATGGCCAACCTTATAATACGGGTGATATAGTCAGTTTTGATGTGGAAAATGGTCTTATACAAACAGGCATTGCCTATCCGGAATCAAGTAATGCAAAAAAACCAGGGGCTTTCACAAAAGAAAGTTCGGACGGAAATATAATTGAATTTGCAGGCCATGCATTAGACTTTGATCCGAATGAATATGTTTTATGCCATTTAATTGTAGTACAATAGGAACCATAAATCTTTTTATAATAGTAGGAGAAGAGCTATGAATATCAAAAAAAATTATTTAATTAGCTTCTTTGTAGTGGTAGTTATAACTACAGCTTTTCTGGTTTCAAGTGGTGATAACTCTACAGATAATTATTTATGTAAAAGTTTGAAAAAGGATATAGAAAGAATTGCAGAAGAAACTGCGAAGAACTTAAAAAAGAATCTCGAAAGGAATGTAAAAAGGAATAAAATAAAATTTATTCCTCCAAATATTATAAAGGAAGAAATAAATAGTTACTCAGACTTTAGAGAATTTCCGTATGATGATATGGAATATGCAACAGATGGAGTTTTTAAAGTGATAAAGGAGATCTATGAAGAAATTGATTTTTATAGTGAATTTGAAAAAGGAGATCTGAAACAGTATGATTTTTATAAGGAAAAATTCAAACAACTTTTAACAAATAAAGTCATGATTTACGATAAAAATACAGGGCAAAAAGTATATTTTAAGGACTTTTCTTTACGATATGTCTCTGCTGATATTCATGATCTTGAAAATAATTTTTTCTATTTTTTCGATATAGATGGAGACGGTGTGCCAGAGTTATGTATATCAGATAATAGGACCTTTGTTTGTGCTTTTGATTATGTGGTGGATAAAGACGAAATGGTGTTGTGGTGTAGCATGATAAGTAGTTATGATAGTTTAAATGGAACAAAAACAACTCGCTGGGATTGGGACGGAAGTCGTAATATGCTAATAAAATTAACTGCCAGTGGAGAGGAAGAAATGGTTCTTAGTTTTTATTGGAAAGATGATTTTAATCGAAAGAAAAATAGAGAAGAAATGTATTATATGGTAGGTTTGCCATTATATTCTGCGAAAAATGATAATGGCAACATTACAAATGCAATGAAAGAGGAAGCTTACTATGATGAATCATCAACCATATACTATTTTAGAGTTACGGAAGAACAATTTGACGAGCTAACGAGAGATTATTTCATTGCAGCTGAACAGGCAGATGAAAATATAAAAGAAGTAACGTTTACATATCAGGAACTTTTTGAAAGCTAAAAACATCAAAAAATACAAAATCTGGAGAGCGGATAAGACGGACTCTGGCAGACGGGGTGGAGTGTCGGTATCATTACGAACTTTTGGGTCGCATCACAGGACTTGACGTTTCGGAGGGAAAAAGTCTGTCCTGGGAATATAGTGGGGTCAGGGAGCTGATTCGGGAGATGGATGAAAAAGTGAATACGATCTCTTATACCTACGCTAAGCTTCACAGGCTTCTTTCCGTTATCAATCTAGAGGGAGCAAAGACCAGCATCCACAAAGAATACCGTATCAACAAGCAGTCAGAAGAGCAAGGGAAGTTCGAAACAGAATTTAAGCAAGGGTGTTAAAACGGCATCTACAAAGCAGCAGAAGATCGTTACAACCTCAAGTAAAAGTTCCGGTTCCTCTTCTGCAAAAAAGAGCTGGGAAAGTGCGGTAGCCGGCAGTATCACGGGAATAGCGGCAAGCGTAGTCAGAAGGCTTACACCAGGGCATAGTTATATCAACAACAAGCTGTTCACGGCCAGCAGTGCAAAGGAGAGGAAGCTGTGTTCCAATGCAGGAAGGGCGACAGCCGGTGTTAAGCCTACTACGGCAACGGTAGCGCCAGCAATACCCGGAGTTTTTGAAGGGCTAGGTGCTCTGTTGTCAGCCCTGGGAGGAGCCTTGGCCGGAGCGGTAGGGGGTGTAGTTGGCAGCGTAATACTACCAGTGGCTTTAGTGGCAGCAGTAGCCGCTTTAGGTATAGGAGCGTATAAGTATCTGTCAGAGGAAAAGGCGGCATTGACACCCACCATTGCTGAGCAGATACTTGAGATGGCAAGGAAGAGGAAAGAAGAGCAGGAGACCATCACAGTTGGCCCGGATGATTATGATATTTTAGATAAAGATGGAAATGTGATTTATGAAGGAGGAGGTGGGAGCAAAAATAATAATAATGATGATAATAATGGGGAAGAAAAACTGACACCGGCAAATCCGGAGCAGGGGAATGGAGGTTCGAGTTCGGAGAATGTTCCAGATGCAGTAGAAGGGAGCAAAACAGGAAAGATTTGGATAGGGAATGATAAGTATGTTCCAGAATTAGCGAATGCAATTGAAGCAAGATTTCCAGGACAGATTAAAGCTGTTGAAAGAGTAATATTTGATGCAAATGGAAATAGAATTACAGATTTGGATATAGAGTTAGAGAAGATTATAATTCAAGTAAAATCTGGTTCAGCAAAAGGATTGACTCGTCAAATGATAAATACTGCTAACGCTACTGGCAAAACGGTTATATCATATACTCCGGATCAGTTATTATCATCAGCAGTTTTAAGAGATGTGAGGTCTAAGGGGTTTAAAACATTTGTTGATATGGAATCTTTATTAAAATTTTTAAAAGAGTTTTTAGGAATTTAATAATGTTATACCAGTTTACAACGTTTTGATTTTTAAAAAATAAGATACAAACTCAGCCTCTTTGCGGTATAATTTAAGCGACTAAACCAAAATCCACACGAAAAGAGATGAGTTTGTATCTACCGCTTATTATACCTTAAAGATTCCATTTTTAACAGACTGTTTTTATATTTTCAGGATTATTTTGCCACTGCTTCCAGACCCACCATCAGGAATCTGTTCCTGGTGGTCATCTCCATTTTGACTCTGGACATGTTCCGTTCCGTACGCTTTGCCCACAGCCATGTGATTTCCGGACTGTCCGATACCTCGCTTAACGCGTTTTACTATATACTCAAAACAGATGCCTATGATCACTCTACCTGGAATGACGTTACTGTTACGAAAGCTGTCCAGACTGTTCCTGGCACTTTGACAGATTAGCCAATTTTTCTTTCTATATGATGATACCATGATCCAAAAATCCGGTAAGCATTTTGAACTTTGTTCCAAACTCTATGACCACGCCGCCCACAATGGCTCCAATTATCTTAATGGACACTGCATGGTCAGTTTCCTGCTCTCTGTCCCGGTATACCAGAATGGGGAAATTT
Organism: Clostridia bacterium; assembly: GCA_910574835.1. Lineage (GTDB taxonomy): Bacteria > Bacillota > Clostridia > Lachnospirales > Lachnospiraceae > Laedolimicola. The sequence continues at coordinate 136,451 of CAJTDE010000005.1, forward strand.
TCTATCTTTCTGTCCCGGTGGGTTACCGACTCTGGGATAAAGAAAAGAGCAAGCTCGCTTTGGCTGCCGATTTGGTGGCTCAGGCCATGAAAGTCATGGATCCTGAGCGTCAGGTGATCTTGTTGTGCGACAGTTGGTATCCCAAAGCGGAAGTAGTCGCTCTCGTGGAATAGTTTGATAACCTGGAAATGGTCTGTAATGCCAGGGTGGATACGGCTCTTTACGGACTCCCACCCGCTAAAACCGGGAAAAAGGGCCGTCCCAGAAAGCACGGGGACCGGATTGGGCTGGATGAGATTGTCCTTGGCGACCCCAAAAGTAGTGACTGGCTGGTTGGCATGATGCCGGTTATTACCAACCTCTGGAAAGATAAAGTGGTATATGCCTTAGTTACTGCGCCAAAAACGGAAAAGGGAGCCGCCGTCTGTTCCTATGCACAGCTGATCCAAGAACGATTTCCTTTGACTGGGAGAACAGCGCTGACAAAACAACCTGTTCTTATGGGGCAGAAAATATCTTTTATCTGCCATTGGCCTGGTATGGCCGGAGGTGGAACATTGAAGTTTCTTATTATGAAGGGAAAACCTTCTGGTCGTTGGATGAATACCGGATCCGCGGTAAGGAAGGGATCGAACGGATGGTGAATTTGAGCAGCCTCTCCTACAGTGCCATGCCCCTGCTTCCTTACAGTGATGAAAGCTTTTCCGGATATCAGTCCGCCAGTACCCGGGAAACCAGGTACGAAATTGGTCAGCAAATCCAGTCAGATATAATTTTATGCAGTTTCGGGAAATTTCTCGAAACTATTAAAAATTGTTCTGTTTTGATAAAGGCCGTAGAAGACTACATTTTATCGGGTTTTAGGAAATTTCAAAAGTTGTAAACTGGTGTAATGTTAGGGAGGAGCACTTATATGCAATGGATAATTCTAATTGGAGATGAAAATTTCAATCTTAATGCATTAAAGTCAATAAAACATAAGGGATGTACCAGATGCTATGACGTACCAGGAATAAAGGGAAGATATTGTGTTGAGTTTGAACAGGAACATATATTTTATGATTTTGATTTAGATGTTGGAGAGCTTGCAGAGAACTTAAGCAAAGTACCATATAAAAAACCACATTTCATTATGATGATATATAAATCCGAAGAGCTTGTTAAACACATATTAAAACTAAAAGATTTTCCTAATACAATTTATGTAGATAATGATTATGGATTAGTCTTACCTCTGAAAGAATTTATAGAAATAGGTATGCCATTGAATAAAGAAGAAACAGAAGATTATCTTTCAGATAGTGATAATATTATTGTAAACGAAATTTTAGATTATTAGAGGTGGGAAAATAGTGAGTATTGAAGAATTTATTAAAAGTATTAGAAATAGGCCTTTAATGTATGTCGAAAAACTAGACATAAATTACGTTAATTATATAGTTATTGGCTTTTTGATGAGTAACTTAATGAAAGATGACAGTTATAAAATTGATAAGATCTTTCACCGGCATTTTATAGGATGGCTTATAAAGTGGGTAAAGGAAAATGTGGATTCAAACTATAAAAAGAAAAGTTTTTATTGGCACCATATTTTCATAGAGATAACAGATAATGAAGAGGACGCTGTAAAATTGTTTTTTGAATTAAGCGAAAAATTTTTTGAAGAATGCAAACTTCAGACTTATCTAGAGGAACATGCTTATGATATGAAGGATCACTGAAAGATATGCCTATGAACATTCTGATTTTGTTGCAGAGGAAGAGTTAATTGATCTTTGTGAAAAAGAATAAGGATATAACGAAAAAGGCAGTAAACAATGCAAGGAATACTACTTCCAGGAATAAATAGAGATTGCACAGAGGGGGATTAAGGAGCAGAAAATGAGAAAAGAGCAGGAGGCCAGAGCTGAATCAAGATATGAATTGTGGCATATGGAGGATAATATAAAAGAAGAAAATAAAACAGTGAAAGTAAATGATTGGTTATCCTTACACACGATACTTTCAGCTGATAATGGTAGAAAGGGATAGTATGGAAGGCCATTCTGGAAAGTAACAGAAAGCCGCTTTCAAGCGGCTACCAGTAACAAAATAACGGTTTGTCGGACCGACTTTAGGCGGAAAAGTAACATCGACCCAGTAGGGTCAACATCAAACCACCAGCGGGGCTGGTGGTTCGTGACTCAAAATTCTTTTGAAAATTAAATATATGGTGAGGTGTCATTTTATGGAATGGATAGTTATTAATACAGAAAAAGATATTTTGGATATTCAGAAACAATATGATAATTTTTTAGATGCGGAGATTGTTAGATTTGGATTTGAAAGTGGAAATTATATAGATTCTGAATTAGTAGGATATGAGTATATGAAAAATGAGTTGCATGTTATATTTCAAAGAATGGATATCAATCCATTTGAAATTGAGGTTGTTTTTGAGGGAATGAGAAGAATAAACTTTTATGCTCCATTAATGGATGAACGTTCTTCTTGCATATCATATGCAAAATTCGTTAAAAATGATAGTTTTATTTATTGGACTAAGTGGAAAGATTTCGATCCATATAATTCGGAACATTTAGAAGCTAATGTGACTTTTATTGAGGCTAAAAAAGCAATGTGGCGGATTATTTGTTAAGCTTGAATTAATCTGTTGCGTTAGTTAACTAAATGAAAATCTTAATGCTTAGCTATGCCAGGGAGGATGGAATAAGTAGCAACAATGCCTGCGATGCTCAATAAAAGGATAAGTGGCAGTATTTAAAAGAAGTAGGTGACAAAGTGAATAAAAAGATATACATAATATTAACGTTTGCTGCAATCGGATTTCTGGCCTTGCTTGTGGGAATAGTACATACACCGATAAAGGAGTCGAATGGAAAATTGGTGTCTATGGAAATGACAGAAAATATATGGACAGAAAATAAAAGCTTGGATATTGCCCGGAAAAATAAAGAACAGGATCTTCCGGAACAAGAGCAGGCACCTGAAAACAGCATTTTAGATTCCGAAGATCAGGAATTAACAGAAGAAATCAATGAGCAGAATCTGGCTGCCTTGGAATGGGGAGATGAGTCTCCATTCCATGCATATGAGAGCTATTGGGTCTTTCCGTTTGAAGAAATGGAGTATGCGGATGATAAGGAATTTAGAGAATTAAGAGAAATTTTCAGTGAAATACAATTTTATGGAGGTTTTCCTTTAGGGGATGAGGAAAAGTATAAAATCTGTAAGGACAAGTATGCACAGCTTCTTAAAAATGAAATAACCGTTACCGTTCCGGAGACAGGAGAGGAATGTTATTTGGAGAAATTTGATCTTGTAATTGATAAGCATGAAGAAAAGCCCTATGATTTGGAACGATATTATTTTTATTTGTTCGATGTGGATGGAAATGATGCCCCTGAGTTATGTCTTTTTGAATTTTTGTGTCCAGGAATCATAGACTTTATGTGCATTTTTAAATATGATTTTGATTTGGATAAGATTATATTATGGGAGAATTTTGGTTCCCACTATACTCTTTTGTTTGGCGGGAATAGCATTGCAGGAGAGAATGGAAATGCGAATGAATTTGATTTCTATCAAGTAGATGAAAATGCAAATCCGATATTTCGTACAGGTTTTGTATGGGAGGGAGCTTTGACAAACGGAAATTTAGTATATATGGTAATATTACCGCAATATAAAAATGCAAATAAAGACGAACGGATAGAACAAATGAAAAGAAAGGCATTTTATGAAAAACAAACAGGAAGCTATTACTTAAGAATAACGGAAGAGCAGTACGAAGAGTTATCAAGTCATTATTTTAAAGCAAGAGAGAAAGCCGCCGAAGAATTAGATAAGCTAGAAATGAGTTATATGGAATTATTCGGGTAGCTCAAAAACCTGTACAAAGAGGACGTAGAGCTATACTTCTATGGCTACGCCTACGACTATTCCGGCTTTATCACAAGGGAAGAACTATGTGTATGACGCTTATGGAATGTCAACGCCCTATAGCAGCACGAATAACAGCAGCCTTACTTCCGGAATAGGAAATCTATACGGCTACAATGGAGAGTACACCGATCCGGCAACACGCATTTTAGGTATATATGATGGAAAATTGCCAGGAAATATTGAAATTTGGACAATAGAGGGAATTATAAAGGAGTAATATAATGGCTAGAATAATATGCACATGTGGAGCTCAACTAAGTAATAGCGAAGCTCCCAATGATATTCAATTAAAAGTATATACAGATAGGGAGTGGGAGGAAATTTTTAATTGTGATAATATCATACCTTGGAGGATACCATTGCCAAAATATGATGTTTGGAGATGCCCTATATGTAAAAGTATATATGTTTATCAGGATGATAAGGAAACACCAATTATGGTTTATCGATTAGAAGTGTAAAGGATAAATGATTGTTATTACTCATTGGTGCCAGTAGCTGACACCCAGGGAAATATAACCTCCCATGCTTAAGTGTAAGTCATATGACAAAGCTTACACTGCCCGAGGGCGGCATCTGGCATTACACCTACGACCCGGAGGATCAGCTTATGAATGGTACATGGCCTGAATTTTGGGGAATTGGGAGATGAAAAATGTATAAAACATATAAATATAAAAATGGTGAAATAAAATTATTAAAAAATGAAATACCAATGGCAAGAGACTATGAATATAGGTCGAAATTTTTTCAAGTCATAAGGAAAACACAACAATTGGATAATGAATTCTCGCTTGGTATAGAAATGAAAATTCATAGGGGAGGAAGAATTTGTTATGGTTTATTAGGAGCGGAAGTGAAATCTGGTAAAAATCTGGAAGCAATAAATGTACATATTGCATATACAGATAAAAATAGAATTAGATATAATGATTCTTGCCTAATAAATGATGAATTTGTTTATAAAGGTTTACCAGAAGAGTACATAGAAAAAATAAATAGTTCCATTACAGAAGAAATTTTAAATAGAAAAAATTTTCCGCAATGTGATATTTTTTTTGATTATGCAGCTAACTGTGAAGTTGGATCAAGTCCTGCCTTATTTGGGTGCATTGCTAAAATGCTGATTCGTTTAATAAGTTCAAATTTAATGGATCAAATTTTTAATATGGGTATTAAGGAATTTACAGAAGAATTTGTACAAGATGTTAATTTGCGATATTGAAATCAGCGGCTTTCGGAGCCGTGAGTGTGAGTTTGTCTGCCGCAAAGACATCAAAAAGCAGCGGAGTAAACCGTACTTCGCCCAAGGCGGACTGGCGCCAGAGCATAGCCAAGAGCATGGGCAATACTACCAGCAGTTTTAGTAGGAGCAGCAGTCGTAGGGGTAACTGTTTTAGGAGTAGAAGGATACAAGCATCTGATGGCAGGAAGTGAAAGGAATGGATATAAAAGATGAACGTAATAGAAAGTTTTTTACAGGCATAAATTAATACACAAGATTTATATGATGATATTATTTTTTTTATAACATCATTTCATATTAGGAGAGGGGAATTTGAAGGAAATGAATTTATAATTAAAAAAATGGATCAGATAAACTTTATCATATTTTCTGAATACACCTATGACAATGGCGAGTGTGAGATTCATGTAGCAGAAGCTATATATAGAGAGGTATTAGTCAAAAAAATAAATGCATATGCAGATTCTAAGGGAATTAAGATTCTAAGGATTTGATACAACTTCCTGTAACCGGAGCTGCATAGAAATTTCAGATGAAATTTGGATATTATAAAAATAGGTTTGCTACTGAATAAAGAAGAAACAAAAACCTATCTTTCAGACAGTAAAGGAGACCCGGAACAACATCTTCTGGTATGGTTTCGGTCAGGGGATGCTCCAGGGGCTTACCACCATACCCGGCTACCAGCCCAGTGTTGGCAAATCTTTTGTGGCAGTATTTTAAAGAAGTAGGTGACAAAGTGAATAAAAAGATATACATAATATTAACGTTTGCTGCAATCGGCTTTCTGGCCTTGCTTGTGGGAATAGTACATACACCGATAAAGGAGTCGAATGGAAAATTGGTGTTTATGGAAATGACAGAAAATATATGGACAGAAAATAAAAGCTTGGATATTGCCCGGAAAAATAAAGAACAGGATCTTCCGGAACAAGAGCAGGCACCTGAAAACAGCATTTTAGATTCCAAAGAACAGGAATTAACAGAGGAAATCAATGAGCAGAATCTGGCTGCCTTGGAATGGGGAGATGAGTCTCCATTCCATGCATATGAGAGCTATTGGGTCTTTCCGTTTGAAGAAATGGAGTATGCGGATGATAAGGAATTTAGAGAATTAAGAGAAATTTTCAGTGAAATACAATTTTATGGAGGTTTTCCTTTAGGGGATGAGGAAAAGTATAAAATTTGTAAGGACAAGTATGCACAGCTTCTTAAAAATGAAATAACCGTTACCGTTCCGGAGACAGGAGAGGAATGTTATTTGGAGGAATTTGATCTTGTAATTAATAAGCATAAAGAGAAGCCTTATGATTTGGAGCGATATTATTTTTATTTATTCGATGTGGATGGAAATGATGCCCCTGAGTTATGTCTTTTTGAACGGCTGGAGACAGGAACTAAAAGGTTTACATGCATTTTTAAATATGATTTTAATTCGGATAAGATTGTATTATGGGACAACTTTTCTTCCAGTTATAATCTTTTATTCGGCACGAATAGAATTGCAGGAGAGGGAAGCAATATGGATGGCTTTATTTTTTGGTTGGTAGATGAAAATGCAAAAAAAATATTTCGAATAGGTTTTGCATGGGAAGGAGCTATAACAAATGGGAATGTAGTATATATGGCCATGCTACCACAATATATAAATAATGCCAATAGAGATGAACGGGTAGAACAAATGAAAAAAAGGCATTTTATGAAAGACAAACAGGAAGATACTACTTAAGAATAACTGAAGAACAGTACGAAGAATTATCAAGCCATTATTTTGATGCAAGAGAGAAAGCCGCCGAAGAATTGGATAAGCTTGAAAAAAATTATTCGGAGCTGTTTGGATGAAAAGAGAACACCTATAAAAACTTTGATAAAACTTTACCTCAAACTATTATACGAACGATCATTGCCAAACATTTATAAAAATACCAGAAGATTGAAATGAACAAGAATGAATTGATTTTTACTAACCAACTAAAATGTGATACTTTGCAAAAAGATGAATTGCGAATTGTAATATGTGGGAAAGATGTGATTACGAAAAAAGATTTTCTGGAAACAATAGAACAAAAATTCTTTTTTCCGGAATCTTGCTTCGGAAGTTTAGATGCATTTATGGATTATATTCGAGATTTGTCTTGGCTCGATTGTGAAAAAATTACTTTAATAATAACAGATAAAGATGATTTTTTGAGTGCACATATTGGTTTGAAAAAGATTATTTTAGATTGCTTTGAAGAGGAGATATTGCCATATTGGGAAACGGATGTAGAAAATACGGAGGTTAATGGAAAAAGAAAAGAGTTTTTGGTGTATGTAGTTGATACAATTTGCTAAGAGAGTGTGTATATTATCTTTTCGATACCATTTTCAGTACTGAATGGAACCGCCGGCTTCCAATATCTAAGGAGCCGCTACTACAACAGCCAGACGGGAAGCAACCCGGTGAACCTCACAAATAATTATCAAATTATGAAAATAATTGTTTTTGAAGGGGCCTTAAGTGCCGGTCAAAAATAAATACATAATTAGTATATAAATTTAGAGGAGGTGTGGAAGTTTGAATGAAGATTTATATGAAAAGGATACTGTTATTTATAGAAAGCATCATAATTTTTTTGCTGGATTAATGATAGGTTTGCAATATAAACGGACTACACTATTAGAAAGCAATTTGAAGCAAATAATGAATATAGGTTTTAGCAATAGTTTAATTTGCGAAAAAAATATTGAAGAAAAAGGAATGGAATTTTATGAAGATTTTTTGCAAGGTAAAAGAAAAGCTATTAGTGAGAATATGGGTGAAATAGGAATTACAGACATAACGATTCCAAAGGGAGAACCCGAGAAATATTATAGCTCTAAATATGTGTATTTTGATTCGGATAAAGATGGTTTAAAAGAACTTCATGTTAAGTCTGCTCGTTATTATTATATTATAAAATACGAAAACGGCAATCTAATGATATGGAAGCAATTATCACCAGATTGGGAACCGTTAGATAATGGTGCATTTCTTGAAGAACGTATTTTTAGTGCACCAACATACACGGTATATTCATATAGTGTTGTAGATTGTAATGGTAATGATGCTTTTGAAATTAATTTTGGAACATATGATAGCAAGTGTCTGAAGATAACCAAATTAGGGAAAGGAAGAAAAATAATCGATTATCTTTTACAATAAAGAATAATTAGATTATATGTGTCTAAAATGGATATATCAGTTGAAACAATGATGGGAGAACTTTTTTTAGAATTATTTCCTATTGATTGGATGAGAGTAACTATGTTTGCTGAAAATAATAAATATGAAAGGATTCCAGTTTTGATATATAGATACCAGAAAGGATTTGATAAAATGTATCAAAATGAGCTGGAAAAATGTGTTGGAATTTTTAAGGGGAGACAGAAATGGACTATATTTCGAAGTTTTAAATCAAGAAATGAAAATTATTTATTAACTTTACAAAGTGTATTTTGGAAGATGAAAGAATGTGAAAAAGAGAATAGATTATATATAGAAAAAAAGGAGTTTTCTAAAAATTGGAAGAATATATGTGATGAAGCAATAGAAGACATTCCGCACTTAACTGAACATATCAGAACATATATGAGCAAACTATTTTAAAAGTTTCCTATATCATGGACCCCTCTAAGCCAGAGCTGTAACACCTATACTGGGAACAACTCAGTAAACTTTGTTGTGGTACGGAGCATCGGAACCGTGGTGAAGGTGGTGACTGCAAGAGCTGAGGAGGGCAATAGCCAGCAGCATCACCGGAATAGCAGCAGTTTTAGTGGCCGCCGCTTTAGGCGTAGGAGTGTACAAGTATCTGACAGTGGAAAAAGTGACGGTAACGCCTACTATTGCAGAGTAAATACTCAAGGTGGCGAAGAAGGGCATTATAAAAAAGGGCGGCCGGAAGGAGGAAAACCCAAAGAGGATCAATTAAAAAGAAAAGATACGGCAAAGGTTAAAAGTGAGGAGTTTAAAGAATTTTTGGAGGAACAGGGAGGTACACCTTGAAAGATTTAATAAATGCAAAGTTATTACAATACTTATCTGACCAGATATCACAGAAAGAACTTTATAAATGGTCAGTAAATATGTTACATAAAATGTTAAAAGGAGATATTCTTCAGCTTGACTATTTAGAAGTATGGGGAATTATAACTGGATTAGTAGAAATAAGCGATATTGGAAAAAAGTCTTGCGATGAGTTAATACAACAATTCAGAAATATTTTGTTAGGAAATGCACAGGCTTCATTTACTTTTGCTATTCAAATTCCGCATAAGTTTGTAATGCAAGATTTAATACATTTAAAAAGTAGTCTGCAAAAGCGTTTAGAACAAAAGGAGTTGTCACAAAAGGAACTGCAAGAATTAAAATTATTAGTTCAAAAAGAGAGTGTTTCAGTCAATACACTTATGGAATTGTTGAAATCGCAGATAATAAATTTATTAAAGCTTGGTTATTGCTTTCGTTGGGAAAATACTATAATTTTTGAATTGAAAAGTACGTTGTTTATTAGTAATGATACGGAAATGTCATTGGAAAAAGAATTATTGTTTAAAATAATTGCATTGTTAGAATGCTATAATGGAGAGAAATGTTTTTTTATTAATGTGAGATTTGAAGGGGGAGTAGGAAATGTTTCTATTCAGGCATAACAACGAAAAACACCTTTGGTAACCTACTGTTATAAAATAGGCAAAAGCCCTGAAGGGCAGAAAAAATCATGGACAAATAAATATGCAGATAAATTTAAAAATATTAAAGCAAAAAATAGATGAATACTATAATAAAACTATTTCAAAAGATGACTTGGGAAAATGGGCGTCAAAAGGATATTATGCATTAATGAAAGGCGAATATATCGAAATAGAAAAATTAGAGATTTACCATTTTGTAAGGACTATTTCTACATTTCATATAAAGCCTAATGATAAAAAAGATGAATTTCCCTGTAGTGAGGAAGAGGTTGCTAAAATAAGAGCAATATTGTGTGGAAGAGAGGATATCTGTTATACGTTTAATATTAGAATATATCAAAATCTTTATTTGGAGGGAAACTATGCTGTCAAATTAAAAGAATTTAGGAGTCTAAAAGAAATAATTAATAGTGTATCTTTAGAACAGGTATCATCTTCACAAATAAATTTTTTAATCGATTATGGGTATAATTATGAACCTCCAAAGGTTTTAACATTAATAGATCTTTTGGAGCAGAATATAAAAGATATCATAATTGAAAATATTGATTCAGAGGAAAAGGAGTTAGATTTTATTCAGACAGTCGGTATTTATGCGGGTGGAGGGAGTAAAATAAATCAGCAAAATTTTCTTCCAAGTTTGAATAAGCTTTTGGACTGTGTGATGGGAAATATATTTTTTAGAATTACAATTACTTATAAAAAAGGAACCCCTTATCTATCTATTATATTATGTTAAAGATTGTATCAAAAATTCATAAAAGGCAGTAAAGCCAAAACAGGTTTCTTAGATATTTTATGTCTATAATCCGGGCTGGAAGGGACCGCATCACGGGCCTTGACGTCCCGGAGGGAAGAAGCCTGTCCTGGGAATACAATGGGGCTGGGGATCTGATTTAGGAGAGGGATGCCAAAGAGAATGCGCTCTCTTATGCCTACGCTAAGCTGCACAGACTTTCTTCCGTTATCAATCCCAAGGAAGCAAAGGCCAGCATCTACAAAGCAGCAGAAGATAGTTACAACCTTAAGTAAAAGTTCTGGTTCCTCTTCTGTGAAAAAGAGCTGGGAAAGTGCAGTAGCTAGTAGTATCACCGAAAAAGAGTATGTGGAAGAATTTGAAGGATATGAAATTGAAAAGGAAGAATAAAATATTATTATCTAGTTTAGTAGTAGTTTTATTATTTTTAATTGTCACTAATAGCAGTAAGAATTATAAGATAGAAATTTTAAAAAATATGAAAAATGGATTAGAGGATGAAAGTCTTGTAAATCATTATTGGGAATATATACGAGGAGCAAAAGAACTAAGCAATGTTCCGGTAATAATCAGATATTTTGATATTGATTTGAATAAAGATGAAGTTGATGATAAGATAGTTGTTCTTATTGGCCCCCCTTTTTCCACTTCTCATGGAGACACAGTTGAAATTTTAATAAATGATAATGGGAAATACCATTTGGCTTTTAGCGGAGTCTTTAGAATAAATAAACAAGACAGTAAATATACGCCGTTAGGAAAAATTAATATTTTGAAAGAAATGGAGAATGGGTTTTATATAATTGAAATATTAGGAGATCAAACGGAAGTGGAACTTATTTATGATAAAAAAAAGGGAGAGTATGAAATGTATTTGACAGATTCAAAATAAGTTTGAGCTTAGGGATTTGTAGCCATATTTTATTAATTTGCTTAGAAAACCGTTATACCTTCACCGGAAACAACCCGGTGAATCTTCACAGACATCCGGAACAGGTCCATGTCAGTAAATCCCATAGGAAAGATATTCATAAAACAAGGGAATGGTGTTTTTCCTGGTATTGTAGGAGATATCAATATGGAAGCATTAATGACATTAAATTGTAGTAATTATTCTTCAAATATAATAGATGAATGAAACCAGATAAGGAGAAAACTCAAAATTTTGTTTAAGACAGTAGACATAACAACGTGGAGTGAATATCTTATCTGGAGAAAATAGAAAATGGCAAATATATTATTTGAGAAACTGGGCGGCAAATATGAGCGGCAAGGAGATTACTTAATACCATGCTTGACTGTACTCGCCGAAGAAGAACAGCCGATAGGCACATGGGGACAGCGGCATCTGGACTATCTGAAGCAGTATCGCAAGGTTACATACACCAATCTTCTCACAAACGGCAAGCTGAATACATACCTTGCCGACATCGATAGGCAGGCACAGGAACGCTTTGAAAGGCTCATAGAGGGCATGAAACAAGCGCAGGGCATAACGGAACGCCTAAAGGAAGAAAATGCCTTAGAATGGGTACAACACTTAAATAACATAAGGGCATGTGCGAGACAGATTGTGAACGAGGAAATTGTTTTTGCATAAGTACAGAAAGGCGGCAGAAAATTGCCGCCTAAAAATTTTCCGAAAAAGTCTTGCTTGTTACGTTGCGTAATGATTTATAATATGTTTCAGGAGGTAAAGGACTATGGCAAAATACAGGGCAATCCCAAATGGATATATGACAGTTGATTGATACCAGATAAGGATAAAAATAGATATGTATGGGCAGGAGCATAGACTTTCTCCTGCCACGCCTATATTTAGGCGGTTTGACGTTTGGTACGTTTTCCGTATTCACGTTCTATTTCCCGCATTTCTTCATCCGTTGGAATATCAACAATCCCGACATAGGAATAGTAGATGTCAATATCCTGTGTCCGTTTCCCGTCTTTTTTCTCGCATTCATGGACTACGATTTTATCCACAAAGGTATTTAAGATTTCGGGCGTTAGCTCGTCAATACGAGTATATTTTTTGGTGACGGCAATTAGCTTGGAAACATTGGTTGCTTCTGTGTCGGCTTCGCTGACTTCGGATTTCAAGGTTTCGATTTTGTGTTTTAGCTGTTCCTGCTCAGCTTCATAACCATCTGACAGCTTGTAAAAGCGTTCGTCATTCAGCTTTCCGTTGACATTATCTTCATAGATTTTGCGGAACAGGCGGTCAAGTTCTTCCATGCGCTTTTCGTCTTTTTCAATCTGTTTCTGCTTTGCGTATAACTCGTATCGGCGTTCCGCAAGGGTAGTGTCAATCTGCTGTCGGATAAATACCCTTTCAAACTGCTGTAAATAGGACAGGAAATGCTGAAGCTGTTTTAATACCAACTGGTATAGGACATCTTCTCTGACTGCTTCGCATCGTGGTGTGCCGACCAGTGCGGCTATCTGGAAAGCGGCATCATCCCGAAATTCTCCCTCTGCTCGGACGGTGTAAACTGGTTCAAGGGCAAAAGGCAATGGCAGGATAAGAACTATGAGCCGCAGGCAGGCGACCTTATTTTCTTTGATTGGGGGAGCGACGGCTCAATCGACCATGTGGGAATCGTGGAGAGATGCGAGAATGGAACGGTCTACACCGTGGAGGGTAACTCTGGGGATGCCTGCAAACAGCAGAGCTATCCAGTCGGGAGTGGCTCAATATACGGCTACGGAGTGCCAAACTATTAGCAGGGCAGGGCAAAAGGAAACCAGAGGGACTTAATCCTTTGTCTGTTCCTTTGCCTTACATAAGGCAATTACTTTAAAAAAGGTTAGATAAAAAACACCAGAATAGGTTTTTGATTTTTTGAAATATCATAGTTGCTCATAATATAACAAAATGACTATTTGAATAGTTGACACCACATGACTATTGTGATAGTATACTCAAAAAGAACTATTGCAATAGTCATTTTAGGAGGTGCAGAATGAGGATGAAGTTATTTGATTCAGAATTAAAAGTGATGGAAGTATTATGGAAAGAGGGAAACATTACAGCAGGACAGATTTCAAAAATACTGAAAGAGGAAATTGGCTGGAATAGGAATACAACTTACACGGTGATAAAAAAATGTATAGAGAAAGGCGCAATCGAAAGAATTGAACCTAAATTTATCTGCAAGGCAATGATTTCCAAAGAAGACGTACAGGCATATGAAACAGCGGAATTGATTGAAAGGGTATTTGACGGTTCTAAGAAAAAATTTTTTGCCGCTTTGTTGTCTGAAAAAACCTTGACACATGATGAACTGCAGCAATTAAAGAATTTGATAAACCAGATGAAATGAGGTGAAAAGTATGTTGCTTAAAATGAGCATCTCAAGCAGTATATTGATTATCTTGATTGTTATTTTGCGCTTTGTTGCTTTAAACAGGCTGCCGAAAAAATTTTTTGTGCTGTTGTGGAATATTGCAATACTAAGATTGCTGATACCCTTTGACTTACCGATGCATTATGGACTTGCTTCACCTATGACAAAATTAGCGGATAGTGGCATCAGTCACTATAATACTGCCAACAGTCCGCTTATAACAGAAACATTAAAAGAACCAATTACTGATACAACAGTAGCATTATCTTTAAACAACGTCGCATGGATGACGATTGTTTGGGCAGCAGGTATGGCAGTCATGCTTGTGATTTTCGGGGTATTATATTGGAGAGAATATCAAAAAATACGGACAGCATTACCTATTTCAAAAGAAAGCGATGATTATTTCAGGTCAGTGACAACGATTCCTAAACGTGTAAAGTTATTGGTATCGGACAGAATCTCAACACCTTTAACGTATGGAGTTTTGTCACCTAAAATTATATTCCCGAAAATTTTTAAACTTTCGGACAACACGAAAATAAAATATGTCCTTACGCATGAAATGATACATATAAAACGGTTGGATAATCTTTGGAAAATAATTATCCTTATAGTGGTGAGCATACACTGGTTCAATCCTTTCGTTTGGATAATGTATCGGCTTCTCAACCGTGATATTGAATTATCATGTGATGAAAAAGTGGTTGCTCTTTTGGGAGAAACAGCAAAAAAGGAATATGTTACGACGCTTGTAGATTTGGCGGAAAAGCAGTATCATTGGTCGTTTATCTCAAATGGATTTGGAAAGAACGCCATACAAGAAAGGATTGTGGCAATCATGACGTTTAAAAAAGCAACTTGTTTAAGCATAGGCTGCACAGTGGTTTTATTAGCAGGCGCGATTACAGTATTTGCACAAAATGATTTTAAAGTGGCAGGTACTGATGCTGGTACAATGTCTAAAGCCCACATTACGGAAGACAAAAAAAATTATTTGGAAAAAACTGAAATCGAAGATGGTGAGTATTTACATCATGGAATTACAGTTATCAATGGAGCTTATTATTACCAAGGCGTGCGCATCCGCATATTCATGGATTTAAGGGAAAACAAATCTTTTGAAACTTTCAGTTTTGATAAGGAAGGAACCGTTGATATACGGTTAATACGGTCAAAAAATAATTCTATTAAAAAAATTGAGTATCTCACAAAAGAAGAAGCAGATGAAATCCTTAGTGATTTTGAAGATAGCGAGTTGGATGGGCAGACGGAAGAACAGCATACGGGTGTGATAACCAGATTAGCAAAAGAAGAACTTCCGAATAAGGTTATAGATGCCATAAATTCTTGTGATGATGAAAAATGGTATGTGATTAATGACAAGGAATATCAATATGTTTATTTTAATGGTTTGACTGCCAATTATGCTTTCCAACCAGAGATTTATGCTGACAGCCATAGCGGGACTTTACAAATATATGATATGGGTACTTCAACTAAAAATTATGTATTGCTTGAAATTGAACGGAATATTTCACTGAAAATTTTATACAACCATTCGCAAGTTTCATATACAGAAATAGCTTTATGATGGAAACATGGTATTGAAACTGGTATGCCATAAAGAGCGGATAAAGGAGGATAATTTCAAATGAAAAGAAAAACAATTTTTTCAATAGTTACAATATTTATTTTTATATTCATGGTTTCTATGCCAATAGCTGCATCTGCAAAGGGTACGCCATCTAGTAAGCATGTTTCTGAATATGCCCAATTAGGTATTATAAAGAAAGATGATGCGTTCTTTTATAAAAATAAGCGTATCCGTATTTTTTTTGATGAAAGGGCTGACCGTTCTTTTGAATACAGCTTCGTGGATATTGATGGAACAATTGATATACGTCTGTTGAGAAATAAAGCTGGAGATATTAGCAGGCTGAAACGGATACCAAAAAAGAAAGCGAATAAAATATTGAAAGATATGCTTGGTTTTGTTCCAAAACACCCCACTGAAAATACGAAACCTCACAAGAAAAAAGAGTATACTGATATTGAGCGTTGCCAGCTTAAAGATGTCCCTGTCGGAATTAAGAAAGTTATTAAAAAAAGATGCACTAAGAATAAATGGTACATTATCAAATCTTCAAATAGAGATTATGTATATTTTAAAAAAGTGCCAAAAGACTTTGCATTCCAAATTATCGGCAAAAATTTAAATATACATGATATAGGGAAAAAGAAAAAAAATGGTTCTGTACTGCTCTCTATCGGCAGGAATTTTAATTTTACTCTCACTTATAATTCCAAGCCAGTAAAAACCATTATTATAAAAGCTAAATAGAAAGAAACGACTCAAGCAAATGTGTCTGCGTGGATATTTGGCGATTATCACGAGAGTTAATACCCCGCTGTTCACAGCGGGGTATTGGTTTATTAAAGAAATTCATTTATTTTAGTGCTTGCCAAAATTTATAGATATATTATCTATTTATGTAATGATATTTTTTACATATTTTGTTCTTTCTATAATCATAGGTAGGACAAGCCCACCAAATAAAAAAAACGATGTTCGGGTGGGCTATTTCGTCATACCCTGACCACCCTCCGACTTCGCTTTTTGAAGTTTGGAGGGATTTTTATTGCCTGCAAATAGCAAATTCTATTTACATATATCATATCGGGGATGGGCGGACAGCCTGTTAAAAAACTCCTCGTCAGTACATGGGGGCTTTGTACCCTGCAAGTAGAAGTCATATTTCTACATATTGGAACTAAAATCTCTCTAAACCGTA
The DNA here is from genome assembly GCA_910574835.1 of Clostridia bacterium. GTDB lineage: Bacteria > Bacillota > Clostridia > Lachnospirales > Lachnospiraceae > Laedolimicola. Next base: position 153,257 of record CAJTDE010000005.1, read on the forward strand.
AAGGTCACGGAACCTTTGCGGTTTTTCTTTTGTCGTTTTTTATCGGAATGTGCCGAAGGGCTGTTTCCGCTGTTGGCTGCCGTTCGCCGCCTATCCAATCTGGATTATTACATTTCAAAAATTCAGATTGGAGGAAAAAAGAATGGCATACAACAACGGACGGGAGAACAGGAAATGGCTTATCTGGAAAGAAGCCGAGGAAAAAATATTGAGGGAACACGGAGTTGATGAAACCACCATTGAACAAATCCGCACAGACGACAGGGCAGACTTCAATTCCAACAGGCGGTTTTACCATTGGACAAGCGACTTCGGTGAATACCTTGAGGGGATGGCAGACAGGGAACAGAATACCGAGCTAAAGACGGTTGCTGATTTACTGGACGAGATTGAGGACGAAACTCTGTATCGGGCATTGCTTACGGTGGACAGGCGTACCCTGCAAATCATCCTGCTGAAAATGCAGGGCTATTCCACAAAGGAAATCGCCCCGCTTGTGGGATTGACAACGGGTGCTATCTATGCAAGGCTAGACCATCTGCGGAAAAAGCTGCGGAAGATTTTATAACCAGCTAATAAAGGCAGCTTTCTGGCGGGCTATTGGGTGGGGGATAAAATTTCCCCACCCAATTTAAAATTATATGAATAAAATTCCCGTCCACAGGGAATACTAAAAAGTTTGCCCAAAGTATTGACATGGGTACAGCCGCTATGGTATTCTGAAATACCCATGAGGGAATTGGAAGATTGAAAATGAAATAGCACATAGATGGAAGAATGAAATGTCAGCCAATGGATAAGGCTGACTGCCGCCGAACGTAAGTCGTCCTTTTCGGCTGGCGTATGGCAGCAAGGTTTTGAATCCCAAAGCCGTTACATAGCATTGCGAATCTGAGCAGGAGAAAACACTCCTGTCATTCGTGGTGCGGTGTGGCGGCTTTTTCATTTATCCAAAAGTCAAGAAAAATCGAATCCAGAACGGAGGTGGAAAGGACATAGGATTTTCTTTTCGGCGGGTAAGGCAGGTATGGAAGAATACTGCTGCACAGGAAAAATGCTCTGCGGCGTTGTCCACAGAGATAGCGAGCATCGGATTGTGTCAGCCACAATCCCGCCCACACAAAACAAGTGGGCGTAACTTACTCAGGGGACATCCCCTGTTTACCCCGAAGAAAGAAAAATAAGACTGGAGGATTGAGGAAAATGAGCAGAGAAAAATCAGAAAAGGTTGTGCGGAGTGTCCCGATTACTGTCCGATTGAACGAGGAAGAACATGAAAAATTAAAGCAGTGCGCCGCCGCTTGCGGTCTGTCCACCGCCGAATTTATGCGCCAGTTATGCAAGGGAAACGCCCCTCAGCCACAGCCTAAAACCGAGTTTTGGGAACTGCTAAACAAGCTCTATGAGGTGCATGACGCTTTCAAAAAGTGTGTTCCCTACTATCTAACCGCCGCCGAAATCTGTAAGGAGATTGAGGATTTTATCTTAGAACTGCAACAGAAAATAACTCTCCCACTACGATTTAATGTAGAAGAACTGATGGAACAGGGGGCGGTCTGATATGGCAACAACGAGCTTATGGCATATCAAAGGGCGGCTGAAAGACCTCATTGATTATGTGGAAAATCCAGAAAAGACCATGCCGAATGAAGATATGCAGGACTTCTTTGACGTGTTCTCCTATGTGAAGAATCCGTTAAAAACAAACGAGGGCGAGTATGTTTCCGCAATCAACGCTCTGAAAGAAACCGCCTTGCAACAGATGATTTTGACAAAGAAGCAGTACCAAAAGACAGGCGGATATATTGCATGGCACGGATACCAGAGCTTCAAACCAGACGAGGTAACGCCCGAACAGTGCCACGAAATCGGATTAAAATTAGCAGGGGAAATGTGGGGCGATAAATACCAGATAATTGTTGCCACTCATCTTGACAAAGGGCATCTGCACAATCATTTTTGTTTCAACTCTGTTTCTTTCATAGACGGACAGAAATATAATTACTCAAAATCAGAACAGAAAAGGTTGAGGGAAGCGTCCGACCGCTTATGCCGAGAGTACGGTTTATCGGTGATTGAAAACCCCAAGAAAGCACCATCCAGACCGCTTTATCTGGACGAAAAGAACGGAAAACCCACACGGTACAATGTCTATCGGGAGGATTTAAGGGAGGCAATCAATGGGAGCAGGGATTTACAGCACATGATGAAATACCTTGCCGATAAGGGATATGAGGTTGATTTTTCGGGCAGCCATTGGAAAATGAAGCTGCCGAAATACAAACATTTCACGAGATTAGACACGCTTGACGAGCGGCTAACCCCCAATTTCATACAGTCATGTTTAGGCGGGGCTTCCCGATATGGGAACTACAAAGCAAAGATTTCCTACTCTCCCCATATGCCAGAGCAGTATAAAAATGCATGGAAACCACATCAAAAAACCACGGGGATTTTAGCGTTGTATTACTACTGGTGCTATCAGTTGGGGATATTCCCCAAAGGCACGGACTACAAGCCGACAAGCCCGCTGATGAAAGAGGAATTGCGGAAGTTAGATGAAATCACCACACAGGTACGGTATATGTCCAAGCATAACATTTCCACCCTCTCCGACTTACACGCCGACAGGGAGAAAAACCAGACCGAAATGAATAAACTGATTGACTACCGCCAGCACGTGCGGAACAAGGTACGCCGTGCCACACCAGCCGAAAAAGAAAAAATTCGGGAAGAAAAACGGTGCGTGACGGAGCGGATAACGGAGCTTAGGAAGCGGCTGAAATATGCAGACAGGATTGAAAAACGCTCCGCACACATTGATGACTGCTTAAACCAAATCTACGACACGATTGAAAATCAGCGGTCAAACCGACAGAAACAGCCAGTTAAAACAGCACGCAGGAGGGAGGAACCATTGCGATGAGCAGACTGTCCGAGGAAGAAATACAGGCGATTATGGAGGAATACAAGGACGTCCCTATGGTAAATCCAGACAAAATATATCCCCCTCTGCCGCCTGTCCAGAACGTCACGCCCCTTGTCCGCATCCCAGAGCCGATGAGCCTTACCGAGAAAATCGGCGGCACGGAATACACCGTCAACGCCCATTTCCGAAAAGACGGGCGGGACTTGCTTGTAATGCTTACGGATATTTTTCGGCGCAGCGCACAGGGATATGGATTTTATGATAATGAGAATTGGGGTGATGACGACGGGGAATAACAGGCAGCGGAAGAATTATCACTTTAAAGCGTTGAAGTTTAAGGGCAGATGTGGTATACTGTACCTACACTTCACAATACCGTGTCTGCTGTCGGAAAGGAGAGCTTTATGAAAAGACAGCAGGAAGAATTCACGGCATTATATTGTAGATTAAGCCAAGATGATGGGCGGGAAGGTGAAAGCAACAGCATTGTAAACCAGAAAGAATATCTGATGAAATACGCAAAAGAACACGGTTTCCCTAACCCGAAATTCTACGTGGACGACGGCTATACGGGTACGAATTTTGACCGCCCAAGCTTTAAGGAAATGTCGTCGGACATTGAAAAAGGGTTTGTAAAGACCGTCATTGTCAAAGACTTATCACGCTTCGGCAGGAACTATATCGAGGTCGGCTCATACTCCGAAATCATCTACCCCGAAGCGGGCGTGAGGTTCATCGCCATCATGGACAACGTGGACACGGGCAGCCTTGAGAGCAACGAATTTGCCGCCTTTACCAACCTTTTTAACGAATGGTATCCCAAAAGCACGAGCAAAAAGGTAAAGGAAGTCAAGAAAGCGAAAGGGCTTGCAGGCGAGCATTTGGGCGCACCGCCTTATGGGTATTTGCGGAATCCAGACGATAAAACACGTTGGCTTGTGGACGAGGAAGCGGCGGCAGTTGTCCGCAGGATATTCTCACTCTGTATACAGGGAAAAGGCGTGTCAGCCATTGCCACAGCCCTCTGGGAAGACAAGGTGCTTACCCCGTCAGCCTACAAGGTGTCAAAGGGAATCGGCGTTGCAAAAAAATCGGAACATCCCTATAACTGGGAAACGTCTATGATTGCATCCATTCTGGAAAATGTGGCATATATCGGCGTGACGGAAAGCTTTAAATCCACCCGTTTAGGCTTCAAGAGCAAAAAACGCATCCCAACCGCAAAGGACAGGCGGACGTATATCGAGGACGCCCATACGCCCATCATTGACAGGGATATGTGGGAAAAAGTGCAGATGATACGGGCGAACAAACGCAGACCGACCAAAAGCGGAACGACAAGTATCTTTTCGGGGCTGCTCTATTGTGCCGACTGCGGGGCGAAACTCAGCTTAGCCACAGCAAACGGATATGAGCATTTCCGTTGTTCCATGTATAAAAGGACGAGCAGGGCAAAGGAATGTACACAGCACTATATCCGAGAGGACGCATTAAAACAATTAGTTCTGAAACAGCTCCAGCAGTTCCTCTCCTATTTACAGCAGTTTGAGCGTGTGTTTATCCGACAGCAGATTGACGCCACCCTTGCAGAACGCAGATACGAGTTATCCGCAAAGCAGAAACAGATAGAAAAGGACGAAAAGCGGATAAAGGAGCTTGACCGCCTGTTCCGCAAAATCTATGAGGATAATGTCAACGGAAAGCTGAATGACGAACGCTTTTACAAGCTGTCGGACGGATATGAAGCCGAGCAGGAACAGCTAAAGCAGGAAATCGAAACCTTGACAGCCGAGGTCAGCGAAGCCGACACGGAAGCGACCAATGTCACCAAGCTGATAGCCGTCACCAAGAAATACACCCGCATCGACGAGCTGACGCCCGAAGTCCTAAACGCATTTGTGGATAAAATCGTAGTCCATGAGCGTGAGAAAAAAGACGGGAAACGGACACAGCAAATCGACATCTACTATTCCTATGTCGGGATTGTGGACATCCCCACGGATGCGGAAATGCGGGAAATGGAACGAGAATATACGCAGCGTACCAAACGTCAAACCGCCTAAATACAGGCGTGGCAGGAGAAAATCTATGCTCCTGCCGATACATATCTATTTTTTATCCCTATCTGGTTTAACCCATGTTTTGCAGGCGTTTCAACAAATTGGTTGGGGTATAGAAAATAGCTGCGGCGAAGTGGAATTTTTGCCATTGGGCGATAATGGCATGTATGAGTGGTTACGTGAAGAAATATCACAAACTAAATTATATAGTATTATTTCAAATAAAATCGCTAATAAGGAGCAGATAGGAATTAATTTATTTAATGACAATAGCATGGAAGGAATTTCCTTTATAGCAGATAGTACAGAGCAAATTATACTGAGTTTATCAATAAATAGAAAAGTAATTAAGGGAAAATATACAGATTTAGTTTGGTATTTAGAGAATATTGTATATAAACTTTTTGATATTGGAGTTGATATACGTTCTTATATACTAGAAGAGTATGGAGATTAAAAATAGAATACTTTAATAAAACTGGAAGAATCAAAAATTAAGTTTATAGTTTATTCAAAAATTCAAGCAATTTTTGAATAACAAGTTTATATTTTATGATCCGGATATGAGGCAAAATATATATTTTAAAGATTTTTCTTTAAAATATGTCTCTGCTGATATTCATAATCTTGAAAATAATTCTTTCTATTTTTTTGATATAGATGGAGACAGTGTGCCGGAATTATGTATATCAGATAATAATAAGACCTTTGTTTGTGCTTTTGATTATGTTGCGGATAAAGATAAAATAGTGCTGTGGTATAGTATGAGAAATAGTTATTACAGCCTAAATGGTACAAAAACGGCTCGTTGGGATTGGGACGGAAGCCGTAATCTACTAATAAAACTGAATGCAGATGGCGAGGAAGAAATGACTCTGAGTTTTTATTGGAGAAATGATTTTAACCGGAAGAAAAATATAGAAGAAATGTACTATATGTTAGGGTTACCATTGTATGCGGAAAAAAGTGAAGAGGACATTATAACAGATGCAATGAAAGCAGAGGCATACTATGACGAATCAACAACAAGATACTATTTTAGAGTTACGGAAGAACAATTTGACGAGCTAACGAAAGATTATTTCATTGCTGCTGAACAGGCAGATGAAAATATAAAAGAAGTAACATTTACATATCAGGAACTTTTTGTTCGCCCTTGATTCCCCATGTCCGGGAAATGGAGGAAGAGCAGGAAGAGGTTACAAAGACGAGGCAAGGAAGCCCAAGAAAGGGGATTGCTGGACCTCCACCCTTGAGGATGATATCTTCATTCCCTATAAAGTAGGGGAAACCGCCCGGGAGAACTATGTGGAGATCAGCTACGTGAATGACGTGAATCGGGCCTATGCATAGACACTGATGGAATATCAGTTAAAATAGGTTTAAAAAAGATTATTTTAGATTGCTTTGAAGAGGAGATGTTGCCATATTGGGAAACGGATGTAGAAAATATGAAGGTTAATGGCAAAAGAAACGAGCGGGCCACCACCTACGCTTATTCCGGCTTTATCACAAGAGAGGAAGCAAGACAGCGGGTGGAAGGGAAAACAGAGTTTTTCATGAATACTTATACTTATAACAATCGGGGACAGCTTGTCTCAGTGTTCACTTTAAAGGAGGTAAAGTCAAAACTTTTTATATATGGGATGGATGTGCAGCTGATTTTGTTATAGATCTATTAAAAAGTTTGGGCTTAATAAAAATGAAAAGGTTATCGATGTCGCGAAAAGACGCTTACAAATTAATTGAAAAAGTGCATAGCTATACAAATAAGGAAATAGATTTTTCTAATTATATAAAAGAATATCAAGAAATTGAACAAGAAGAATTTGACATAGAATATGAATTTTTAGGGGTAAGTAATGGATTTTTATCAGAACTTATATACGCAATTACAGGATATAAAGTTGAAGTTTATGGAGAAGTAGAGGAATTATTTACATGCCCTTGTTGCGGATATAAAACTTTAACAGAGCCATTTAACCCAAAAGAAGGAACAGGATATGATATTTGTCCATATTGTAATTGGGAAGATGATGGAACAACAGATATACAATCCTATTGTGCAATTAATAAAGGTAGTATGTTAGATTATCGTAATAAACTTCGCTTAAATTTTAATAAATATTATACAAATAAATGGTTAAAAAATTAGATGATTTAAAAATTTTGTTAAATGAAAGCTGGAAGTGAAAAGCGTCAGACATACCGCCGGTATTCTTATGAAACCAAAGGGGAAACAGGCGGAAGTGGCCTCCCTGATTTCCCATGCCTGAGAGACACTTATGGAGTACCAGACAGACGGATATGGAAGCATGTCGACAGGAGCAGAAGTACCGGGAGAAGCCGAAAGCAGAGGAATGGGGATGAAGTAGAAGAAGAGATTCTAAGTTAAGGTAATAATTTCGAAATCGGATATTTTAGCCGTGTGCACGTTCTGCCTTTGCGAAACAGACACAGGAACAACCTGCCGGTATCAATCATCAACAATTGTGTAAACAAACAAAATAAAATCTTCAAAAGTTGCTATGAGAGTAGTATAATCATCTTGAAACTTCAACATCATGTGTCTCCTTTCATAGTCTGTAGTCGTGTACAACTATAGGATAGCATATGGTGTTGAAGTTTTTCTATATCAACAATCAACTAGCACAACAAGTTAATATAATAGATTAATATATTGAGGTTGGAGGACATAGACATGGATTTAAAAGAACTTATACAGTTAATAGAAAAAAGACCCCAAATGTTTATAGGAAATTATGGATTAGAAACTCTTTCAGCTTTTATAAATGGTTTTTTGTTTAGCAATAATATAGCACATAAAGAAGACTACATTAGTATTGCTTTTGAAAATCAATTTCACAATTGGACAAGAAGAGCATTAGAGAAAAGAACAGGCATAGAATTTGATGAAGAAAGAAATTATGTTTATTATATTAATAAAACATATCAAGATGAAAGACACCGTTTAAAGATTTTTTTTGAATTATGCAATGAGTTCTTTCAAGTAATAGATTATGTTTAGATGTGACAGGAACGGGAACAGTCTGTCAAGTAACAATCGGGCAGTTGTATCTGAACAATAAATTGGCTTATACAAAATATCAGCGCATGCTTGTGATGCGAAGAAACAATCATAAAAAAGCCTTAAAACAATCCTAAAAACTATTGAAGCTTTGTGATAAATGTGCTAAAGTAGAGTTGTTCAAAAGCATATACATGACGACGTGTTACTGGTAATGCAGGCAAGATCAGATTGAGGTAGGGAAGGAACAGAAAAAGGTTTCTTCATATTTTCGATTTGATCTTTTTTATTGCAAAAGGAAGCTGGACGCAGCTTACGGGAAGGAAGCCTGCCTGCCGGGGAACGCGGATGGGCAGTCCGGACAGCTTGTACAGCGTATCGCCCCGAAAATCAGGCGCTGTACACAGGAAAAAAGAAAAAGGAGAATGAAGCTATGGATTACGGCAGAATCGCCAGTGATATTCTGGCAAATGTAGGCGGAAAAGAAAATGTAAAATCGGTTACTCACTGTTTTACCCGGCTTCGCTTTGTCTTAAAGGATGACAGCAAGGCCAAGAAGGATGTAGTAGAGCATTTGGAGGGCGTAATCTCCGTTGTAGTTGCAGGCGGGCAGTTCCAGGTAGTATGCGGCGCGAAGGTGACAAAGATTTATGATGCGGTGCTTCCGCTGGTGGGAGATCTGGATGACAGCGCTTCCGAGGGAGGCAATAAGGGCGGCTTTAACCTGGTTCTCCAGAAGATTTCCGAGATCTTCACACCCATCGTTCCCGCTATTGCGGCAGCCGGCCTGATAAAGGGACTTCTGGCGGCTTGTTCCAGACTTCCCATGTTTGAGGCGTTTACGGCCACAAGTACTTATACGCTGCTTAACACGGCCAGCAATATTATCTTCTATTTCATGCCGGTTTTCCTGGCTTATACGGCTGCGAAGGCTTTGAAATGCAATCAGGTCATTGCGATGGTTCTGGGCGGCTTCCTCTGCCATCCCGTTGTGGATGCGCTGATTCAGGATGTGGCCACGCCTTCCACGATCTTCGGTCTGCCTGTAATTAAAAAGGCATTTACCATCGGAGAATCCACCAAGGTGTTCAGTTATACGGAGTCGGTTATCCCGATTATTCTGGCCGTGCTGGTAATGGCGGCTCTGGAACGCTTTTTAAAGAAGGTGATTCCGGAGATTCTGCAGATTATCCTGGTTCCCGGACTCTGTCTGATTATTATGCTTCCGGTAATGCTTGTAGTTGTAGGCCCTGTGGGAATCTATGTTGGTTACTTTATTCAGTGGCTGTATCAGATGCTTTACTCCTTCAGTCCCCTTCTGGGCGGTATTATTGTGGGCGGCTTGTGGGGCGTCTGCGTTATCTTCGGCGCACACCGGGCGCTGTTGCCTATCGGCCTTAATGATGTGGCCATTTCCGGAACGAATACGCTGATGTGCTTTGCAGGAGCGGCAAACTTTGCTCAGGCAGGAGCGGCCCTCGGCGTTACCTTAAAGACAAAGAGCGCGGAGACAAAGCAGGTAGCCGGAGCAGCAACCCTGTCGGCGTTCCTGGTTGGTATTACGGAGCCGGCGATTTACGGATGCAACCTGCGTCTGAAACGGCCTATGATCTGTGCGGTCATTGCAGGAGCACTGGGCGGTGCCATTATGGGTATCGGCAATGCGGTAAATACGGGCTTTGCAAACAACGGTATTTTAACCATTATGTCCTACTATGGAGAGGGCACCAGCTTTTCACGCTTCCTGGCTTATCTGATTGGTATTGCGGTGGCATTTGTGGGAGCTGCGGTTCTTACCTATCTGGCCGGCTTTGAGGAGGTTGTGCCCGGAACAAAGGCAGCCGTTCCGGAGAATGGTGAGGCTCCCTCCGTAAAAGTAACAAAAGAGAATGCGGATCTGACAATTGGCTCTCCGGTAGAGGGCAAGGCAGTAGATTTAAAGGAAACGGCAGACGAAGTATTTGCTTCGGAGGCGCTTGGAAAGGGAATTGCGGTGATTCCTTCCAAGGGTGAAATCCTGGCTCCGGCGGACGGAACTCTTTCCGTGCTGTACCCCACGCTCCATGCTCTGGGCTTTGTACTGGACAATGGGGTGGAGCTATTGATTCACATTGGCATTAATACGGTGGAATTAAACGGAGAACATTTTAAGAAGTATGTGGAACAGGGAGCCAGGGTAAAGAAGGGCGATAAGCTGGTGACCTTTGATATCGATGCTATTCAGAAGAAGGGATACGATCCTACAGTTATGGTTCTGATTTCCAATACGGAACAGTTCGCCGGCGTGGACGGCGTGCCGGGGGAGCGGGCTTCCTTGGATAAGGATGTTATCCTGATTAAAAAATAAGAACTGGAATGGAGGACAGCTAAATGAAAGCAAAATTTCCGGAAGATTTTCTCTGGGGAGCCGCTTCTTCGGCTTTCCAGATTGAAGGCGGATGGGATGAAGACGGAAAAGGAATGACAGTTGCGGATTTCAATTCCTTTAAGCGCTCCGACCGCCAGGCGGACAGTAAGGTGGCAAGTGATTTTTACCATCATTGGAAAGAGGACATTGCTCTGATGAAGGAGCTTGGCCTTAAGACTTATCGTTTTTCCCTTTCCTGGGCACGGATCATTCCTGACGGCGACGGCGAGGTGAATCAGAAAGGCATTGATTTTTATAACCAGGTGATTGATGAATTGCTGGCAAATGGGATTCTTCCCTTTGTGACGCTGTATCATTTTGACCTGCCCTATGCCCTGGTGGAGAAATACAACGGCTGGGAGGGCAGAAGATGCGCCTATGCCTTTGAAAAGTATGCAAAAGTGTGCTTTGAAGCTTTTGGCGACAGGGTGAAATGGTGGCTGGTGCACAATGAGCAGAATCTAATGATCCGCGTGGACGAGCGTATGAATATTACGGAGAAGGATAACTGGAAGGCGGATAAGATCCGCGCACAGATGGACTATCATATGTTCCTGGCTCATGCGCTGGCGGTGAATGCATGTCATGAGATGGTCCCGGGCGGTAAGATTGCTCCGGCGGTTTCCTCTACCTGTACGTATCCTCTGACAAATAAGCCGGAGGATGTGTGGGCGGCTAAGATGAACGACTGGTTTAAGACGAATTATTGCCTGGATATGCATTATTACGGGGAGTATCCCGGGTATTATATGCGGTATCTGAAGGAGCGGGATATTGTTCCGAAGACGGAGGCAGGAGATGAAGAGCTTTTGAAGAGCGCGAAGATGGATTTTATTGCGCTTAATTATTATCGGACGCTCTGTGCAAGCTATCTGCCGGCGGATGAGGAGCATCCGGTTGGGATGCGTGTGTTCCGCGGAAATGAGGTGGATTTTGATCAGTATGGGTATTGCAGAGATGAGAAGAATACGAATTTGAAGGCCAGTGAGTATGGGGCGCAGATTGATCCGATGGGACTTCGGATTGTGCTGAATGATTATTATGCGCGGTATCATCTGCCTCTGATTATTACGGAAAATGGACTGGGAACGCCGGATGTGCTGACGGAGGACGGGAAGGTTCATGATGATTACCGGATTGATTATATTCGGGGACATTTGGAGGCTATGGCTCTGGCTATGGAGGATGGCGTGGAGCTTATGGGGTATTGCCCCTGGTCGGTGATTGATCTTTTGAGTTCGCATCAGGGATTTCGGAAGAGGTATGGGTTTGTTTATGTGAATCGGGAGGATATGGATCTGAAGGATTTGGGGCGTATTCGGAAGGATAGTTTTTATTGGTATCAGAGGGTTATTAAGACGGACGGGGCAGGCGCAAGCTAAGCCATCAGGTATTTCCATATCCTGTGTTCGGACGGTTCACGTACACCCTGTCTGCTCTGTACGGACATTGCTTTGGAGGTTTTGGGTGTTGTTGTTTTTGAGGCAATGTGCGTCCATATCAGACAGGGTGTACGCGAACAGCCGGACACCGGATATCGGAAATACCTGATGACTTAGCTTGCACCTGCCCCTGATGTTGGGGGTGGGGCTGTAGGGTGTTTTGCATTGGCTGTTATTAGGGGTACAAGGGAGCTTGGGGGATTTTTGTGAGTTGTGGTTGTGGAGCGTGTTAGTGGTGATGGAGTTTATAGTAACAGAGGGATAGTGTGAGGGTGGTTATGGTGGTTTTTATGGTTGTGTGAATACGGATGAGATGATGGGGAGAGGGATATGCGGGTAGTTAAGGTTTTGAATAATTCGTTGGTGCTTGCTTTGGATGAACAGGGGCAGGAAACTATTTTGATGGGGAAGGGGATTGGGTTTCATAAGGCCTCGGGGTATGAGTTTGGGGCGGATGAGGTGGAGAAGGTTTTTGTGCTTCGGGATCGGTCGGTTGCCAGGAGTATTATTCGGCTGGCGGCGGAGACGGATGGGGTGTTTTTTGAGATTGGGAAGAATGTGATTGATTATGCTAAGGATACGTTTGAGATGAAGCTTTTGGATCATATTTATCTTTCGCTTACGGATCATTTGGCGTTTGCGGTGCGGCGGGTGGAAAAGGGGATTTTGGTGCCGAATTTTTATACCCAGGATATGCAGCGCTTTAATCCCAATGAGTTTCAGGTGGGGCATTTTGCGCTGAAGCTGATTCGGGAGCAGATGGGGGTGGAGCTTCCCGGGGATGAGGCGGGGAATATTGCTTTTCATTTTATTAATGCTCAGGAGGATCATCCTTATAATGAGAAGAACAGGCGGATTTGGCAGCTGACGGAGGATGTTCTGGATGTGGTGAAGTATTATTATCAGCTTGTTTATGATGAGGATAGTATTTCTTATTCCAGGTATCTCACGCATATTCGTCTTTTTGCGCAGCGTCTGGTGTCTGGGCAGCAGCTTCCTGAGGATAGCTCGAGGCTTCTGTATGATCAGATTGCGCAGGTGTGTACCTCGGAGTTTTCCTGTGTGGATCGGGTGGACCGGTTTGTGCGGGAACGGTTCGGCGTGGGGCTGACGAATCAGGAGGAAATGTATCTGGCGCTGCATATTCACAGGGTTCTTGAAGGCGGAAGGAAGGATTTGTAGATGAATGCGTTGATTGTTGATATTGGGACCTCCAGTATGCGGGGGATTCTTTTTACGGAGCAGGGGGAGCGGCTTGCTTCCTGTCAGGTGCTTTATGAGCCGGTGAAGTATCCGGACGGGCGGATTGAGCAGGCGCCCAGGGATTTTTCGGGGGCGCTTCGTAAGATTGCTTCTGCTGCTGCGAAGGAAGCAAAGGAGCAAAAGACGGCGGTGGACGCGGTGGCGGTGACGGCTCAGCGCTCGGCTATTATTCCGGTGGATCGGGACGGGAAGCCGCTGATGGATACGATTATGTGGCAGGATCGGAGGAATGTGGGGATTTGTAAGGAGCTGGAGGGAAAGAATGATTTGATCTTTGAGCGGAGCGGGGCGCGGATCAATACGGTTTTTTCCGGGAGCCGGATGGCTTGGATTCTTCGGAATTGTCCCCATGTTTGTGAGAGGCTTTCTAAGCTTGTGAATATTCCGGAGTTTGTGATGCATGAGATGACGGGGGAGTATAAGACGGATGTGACGTATGCAAGCCGTTCTCATTTGATGAATCTGCGGACGCGGCGGTGGGATGAGGAGATGCTTGGGCTTTTTGGCGTTCCGGGGGAGCTGCTCTGTGAGATTTTGGAGCCGGGGAGTATCTGCGGCAGGGTGACGGAGGCTTTTGCCGAAGAGACGGGGCTGCCGGAGGGGATTCCGGTGATTACGGCCGGCGGAGATCAGCAGTGTGCCGCAGTGGGACAGGGAGCATACCAGGAGGGGACGCTTTCTCTGGTGGCAGGTACGGGGGGATTTTTGGTGACGGCTCTTGATGCAGTGCCCCAAAACCCGGACCCGCAGTTGATTTTTAACTGTTCTTCGGTGAAAGGGCGCTATATGGTGGAGGCCAATGTGCTTACCTGCTGTTCGGCTTTTGACTGGTTTGGCAGGAATTTTTATCCTCTGAAGGATGGGGGGATTGATTATGCTGCTATCAATGGAGAGCTTAAGGAGCTTGAGGGGAAGGTGAGCAGCGCTCTTGTGCTACCTTATTTCCAGGGGCGCAGCACGCCGAACTGGAATCCGGGGGCTAAGGCCCATTTTGGGGAAATTTCGCTGGCGGCCGGGCGCGGGGATCTGGTGAAAGGGCTTTTGGAAGGTATTTTTCTGGAGATTCGCAATAATATTTTGGTGTTTGGGGATTATGCAGGTATTCAGAAGGCTTATATCAGCGGTGGGCTGACGAACAGTGAGGTGATTAATCAGATCCAGGCGGATGTGTATGGGATTTCTCTTTATCATATGGAGGATAGCGAGTCTACGGCTTTTGGGGCGCTGATGGTGGCTTTGGCCGGCCTTGGCGTTTATGGGACTTTGGATGAGGCTTTTTCCGTGGTGCGGGGAGGCACGGGGGTAAAGTGCTATGAGCCGGGGAGGGAGCTTTTTGCGGAGTATGAAAAGAAGCGTGAGCGGATGAATGAGATGTATGGAAGACTGTATGGGAGTTGAGGCTTTTTATATCCGGTAAATGAGCGGCAGGCTGATGGGATGTTACTGTTCACCTAGTAGTCCGTATCGGAAATCCTTGTGCATATTTCCGGTCTATTTCTCCGATAGCACAGGTCAAAAAGCCTCGCCGTAGCACCACTACGTCTGCGTTTTTTGACCTGCACTCTCGGAAAAATATCCTCAGAAATATGCACAAGGATTTCCAGTACGGACTACTAGTGACCAGTAACACGCTTTGCGATGCACAGAAATCGCAAAAAGATGCGATTTCGCGCTGAAAAACTCGGGATTTCCGCACAAAATGTGCGGAAACACCTCGCGGAACAGTGATGTGTGAACAGTAACGATGGGATGACATCGGTCTGCTATTTTTCTTCTTCTGTTTGTGTTTGGAGATGCATTTGTGGTAAGATGGTTTATAGCAGAGAGTACTTTGGCTAAGTGAAGGAGGAAAGTCCGGAAATGAAAAGAAAAATGGCTGTAATATTGCTGTCGATGTGCATGGGGATTGCAGGGTGCGCAGCGAATGGTACAAGTGATGGAAATGACACGAAAACCGTGGAGAGCATGGAGGAAGAAAGCGCCGGGAGTGATATGGCGGATGGGGCAGCAGGGAGCGGAGAAGCCTTGCAGCAAGAAAAGCAGACGGAGCAGGGTGACGCCGTACAAAATGTACAAGAAGAGGATGGTATGCTTTATCAGGATGTGGTTTTAACAAGGGAAGCCCCGGCAGATAAGGTGTCCATTGCCGTTCATCCTTCTGTGTTAAGTACTTACAGCATTTATTATTATACGCCTGAAGGCGGAGATCAGGAATGGCTTCGGCAATTTTTGGATACGCTGCCATCGGAGGGAGCGGCCGGTACGGGATTGCAGAAGGGGCTTAAGGAAACCGGCTGGCAGGTTGTTTATGAGGATAAATACTTTATGGCGTTTGAAGGGGGATACCTGCAATATAGCTTTACGGATGAGAAGGGGGAGCTTGTCGAGTGTTTTGCGGAGGCTCCGAAGCTGTGTGATTATATACAAATCATGTTACAGGAAAAATTGGGGTATGCTTCATTTGATCCTGCCGATATAAAGGATATTGTATCGGCAAGGATGGAGGTTTGCAGCTTATTTACCGATTATGAGCTTTACAGCCAGACGGTAACGGATGAGGGAACTTTAAAATTATTGGAAGATTGGTTTTCCAATGCCGAATATATCTATGGAGGGGCGGACTGCGGAAATCAGTGCGCCTGCCTGGAATTAACATTGGCAGATGGAGAGACGGTTTCCTTATCAATGGCTGTGGATAGCTGTCCTAATTTCGGAATAAATGGTGTGTATTATGATTATCGGCCCGTATCTGATTGGGAGAAGCAGGAATTTTTTAAGCTGTTTGATGAAATACCGTGGGAGTAGGATGAAACGGCAAGGACAGGGCAGATGCATATCAGTTCAGACGGGGCGCATGGTGAACCGTCTGAACACCGGGTATAAAATATAGAAGAAGGCGGATTTTGCCGTATCCTGTCTGTTACGGCTTATTGCTTTTTAACACATCAATCTACTTGATTCAAAAACATTCAAACAATAGGTAACCAACAGGTAACAAAGTATCACACGTTAGAAAAATTTACTTGCCATATGGAAAAATTTGGTATATACTAATTCTGTCGAAGGATTCTAAGAAATTTTCAGACGTATCCGTCAGAGATATCCCGTAGATGAGAACTTTTTGTAAGGAAAGAAAGATATTGTATCAGATGCGGAAATCCTTTATAATATTTGAAAAAGGGCCTGGAGGAAGGAAAAGAAGAGGGCCGGAAAGAGGGTAGAGAAGAGGGGCTTGAAGAAGGATTGACAAAAGGCCGGCAGGAAGGAATAGAACAGGGAATGAAAGTTTTAATAAAATTTTGCAGGGAATATTCCTGTACAAGAGAAGAAACTTGTTCCGGATTGGTTCAGAATTTTTCCGTTTCATTTGAAGAGGCAGAAAAATATCTGAAAAAATATTGGACCGTTCAACTATAAATGGAATGTTCCGCGGTCCAAAATAGATTTTACAAAGGTGTGCAAAGGAAGCATACGGAAGGAAAACAGGTAAACTGCCAATGAAAAAACAAAAACTGCTTATTCTGTGGGTAATGATGCTGCTCACGCTTACCGCGTGCGTCAAAAGCCGCCCAAAGACGGATAATTCGGGCGTAGGAGCAGAAAAGCAAAAGTCACAAAACGGTGAAAAGCGAAATACAATGGACGCAGAAAATGCGTCCGAAAAAGCGGCGGCTTCTGCTGCGGAACCGGCCGCCTCGGATTTTGAGGATATAGAGGTTTGGAAAAACGCCTATCTGGAATATCTTTCTGCTTTCGAATACGCCGATTCCTGCACCTACAGTCTAATCTATGTAGATGAGGACGAGATCCCGGAGCTTGTGGCAGACACCGGCGTTGAGGCAGGAGGCTGTCAGATTTTGACATGGCATGAGGGGACTGTGGACGTTCTGCAGACGTCGCGTTTATATTTTACCTATATTGAGAAAGGAAATCTTCTCTGCAATTCCGAGGGAAATATGGGCTATTACTATGATAATGTCTATGCCATAAAGGACAGTATGTGGGAATTTGTCGGAGGAGGAACCTTCCACGATCCGCCGTCCGGTCCAAAGTTTGATGAAAACGGAGGAGAGGTATTTGAATACGAATGGTTAGAAGAACCGGTAAAGTCTTCCGAATATGAAGAAAGACTCCATGCCATATACCCGGAAAAACAGGGAAAGACGCCGGAAACCTACTATATCAAGGACGAAATAAGCTCTCTTCTGAAAACAGGAAAAACCACGTCCGCAAATCACCGTTATGAGCTGATAGTTGAGGATCTTACATGGACTGAGGCCCGCAAAGCCTGTGAGGAGAAAGGCGGCTATTTGGCAACCCTCACCTCAAGGGAGGAATTTGAGCGCGTTCAGGCACAGATTCTGTCGGAGGAAAAAACGGCGGTTACTTTCTTCACAGGCGCGGCCAATAAAGAGGGACACTTTGGCTTTACCTGGCTTGAGCCGGGAAAGGGGCAGGGATATGATATGCTGGATCTGTATAATGCCCTGTTTGCAGGCTATTGGCTGAATGGTGAGCCAAGCTATACCGGGCTGACGGAGGATGGGCAGGAGGTGAGGGAGGACTGTGTATCTCTTATTTACCGTTCCTCTGAGGAAAGATGTTATTTCAATGATGTGCCGGATGATATCTTGTCCGCATTTCCTTCCTTTGCCGGACAGGTGGGGTATATCTGTGAGTTTGATGAGTGAAAAAGCGTGCTTGCTGTGATATAGAAGAAAAAATTACTGCTAAGGCATATCTTTTCATAAAAAATATAATTTTTGGAAGTTCGCATCTTTTTTTACATGATGCGGGCTTCCTTTTTTTGTATGATATGGCTGTAACAGGAAAGAAAAGCATAAAACAAATTACAGGTGTGTCGAGGCGGCTTTACCCTTTAGCGCTGTCGCGCAGCGACTTTTAATAGGAGGTGTGCATATGTTCGTGTTACAAAATGAGCTTGGGAGATATCCCTTAAAGGTATGGCTTAACAGTGAAAAGGATTTGGAGGCGACCTGTCTGGAGCAGGCTCAGCATTTGATGCAGCTTCCTTTCCTGCATAAGTGGGTCTGTCTGATGCCGGATACCCACGCAGGCATGGGAATGCCAATAGGCGGCGTGATTGCTGCAAAGGATGTGATCATTCCCAACGCGGTAGGCGTGGACATCGGCTGCGGCATGGCTTATGTGGGGACCAACATCCCGGTAAAGGTGCTTAAGGAAACCATGACCGGAAACGGTAATCTGATCCAAGGAATGGTAGGAGATATCCTGCGGAATATTCCCGTAGGCTTTGCCCATCACAAAACGCCTATGCCCTGCTATACAATGGATCTGGCTTTGGAAGAGCTGTCCAGATATGAGAAGGAACAGGAGCTGCTTGGGCAGCTTGATGCAGGGTATTTTCAGATTGGAACCCTGGGCGGCGGAAATCATTTTATTGAGCTTCAGGAGGATGATAAAGGATTCCTGTCCGTGATGATTCACTCCGGAAGCCGTCATTTTGGGAAGTCTGTCTGTGATTATTTTCATCAGAAGGCGCGGGAGCTGAATCAGCGCTGGTACAGCCAGGTGCCCGACGAATATCGCTTGGCCTTTCTGCCCGTGGATACGGAGGAAGGGTGTGCGTATCTGGACTGGATGAACCTGTCTATGGCATTTGCCAGAGAAAACAGGGAGAAAATGATGCTTGCAGTGAAGGCTGTTCTGGAAAAATGGATTGGGAAGCATACGGATCTGACTTTGGAATACCAGGATGAAATTAACTGCCACCATAATTATGCGGCACTGGAAAATCATTATGGTGAAAATGTGTGGGTACACCGGAAGGGCGCCGTTCGCGCAAGAAATGGGGAGCTTACGGTAATTCCGGGCGCTATGGGGTCCTACAGCTATGTGGTGATGGGACTTGGAAATCCCGAGAGCTTCTGTTCTTCCTCCCACGGAGCAGGAAGAGCCTACTCTCGAAAAGGGGCTATGGCGGCTTTTACCTGTGAAGAGGTCATGGTGGATCTGAAGGATCAGGGTGTGATTCTTGGGAAAAAGAATAAACGGGATGTGGCGGAGGAAAGCCGGTTTGCTTATAAGGATATTGATGTAGTGATGGCAAATCAGAGTGATTTGGTGACGCCGGTGAAGAGGCTGCGGACGATTGGGGTGGTGAAAGGGTGAGGATATTGAGGGGAGCGATATGGCTGGATGGGGGTTCATGAGGAGCCGGGAGGCTGTGCAGGCTGCGGGCAGGAACCTCCACCCCTGATCGGGGCGGCCCTCCTCCCCTCCGCCGGAAAAGTTTGCCGGTCTTTACGGAAAGTATTGAGATGTAAGTGAGTAGTTTTTTTGGTGGTATCTTCCGGCAGGTGCCGGTTTGATATAGAGGGTCCATTTTCCTGCATGGGTGATGCATGATTTGCATACGGTGCTTTTGGCTGCAGGCTTTGGCCTGGGCGGTGCGGCGGCTTTTTAAGTCGATGGCATTCCGGAATGGACGCTGGGAACACGATGTGTCAGAGGTTCGAATCCTCTCCCATATGAGAAATGGGTAGCTAAGTGGGTATAGCAATCGTAACTTTATTGCAACTGTCAATTGCAAAACAGAGCAGTGGGAGAACGTGATTTCGCTTTTCCCGGGGGAACTGTGGCTTTTGGGAGCAAGTCTTTTTGCCTTTTGGGGCATGGATGGCTTATTCCGGGGGCGTAAGGGATTTGGAGGTTTTCATTTCGCTTATGGAACAGGATTTTCCGGCCGCGGGAAGGCAGTATGGCTTCGGATACCGAAAGGAAACGACAGGGACAGCCTGAACCGTATATGGGTTCGGGACCTCCGTGAAGAATCCTTTCTCAAGGGGTCGTCCCCATTTCGGCGGTGGGAAAAGCGGTCGCACTTCCAAATAACAAAATGGTTGATATTACGGGACTGGAAAACAGTAATATGCCTCACAATACACAAATCAATTTACAGGCACATGCATTTGTGACTGGAAATTGATTTCATACAGGTGTGTTGTGAGGGATATTACGGAACTGGAAAACAGTAATATGCCTCACAATACACAAATCGGTTTACAGGCACATGCATTTGTGACTGGAAATCGATTTCATACAGGTGTGTTGTGAGGGATATTACGGAACTGGAATAGGAGATATAGATGAAGTATTTGATTAAGGAACAGGAATGTGGATATTTGTTGAAGAATGGGATTTTGCAGGGCTTGCTGTTTGCCGGAAAGCACTCTATTTATTCTTTTCTTGGATATGAGCTTCGGATTGTATCTATGGTGGGAAAGGTGGATACCAAGAAGCTTCCGGCGGAGCTTTTGATGCGTCAGCCGGAGTTTGCAAAGCGCGTGGTTCGGGTGCGTATTCCCGATCATTGTATTGGTATTCATATGGCGGACGGTATTTTCAAGCAGGTTTTGATGGATGGGGAAGCCCTCTACTGGAATGTGTTTGAGGAAAATGAGATTCGTCTGGTGGATGTCACCGGCGTTCAGATGACGGAGGATCAGGTGCCCGGAATGTATCGTCATCTGATTCCTGCCCGGCTTTATAAGAAGGTGGTGATTGGGGAGGGCGAGACGGGACTTCTGTACATAGACGGGCATTTTGACAGGGAGCTTTCCTGCGGAACGTATTTTTACTGGAATTATGCTCATGAGGTGTCCTGTAAGGTGTTCAATCTGAAGGTGCAGCAGCTTGATATTTCCGGTCAGGAGATTTTGACGGCGGATAAGGTGGGGATTCGGTTAAACATTTTGTGTAGCTACCGTATTACGAATCCGCTGGAGCTGGTAAAGAGGCTGGAGGGAGCTTCGAAGCTGCTGTACACCAGAGTGCAGCTTGCGGCCAGGGAGTATGTGGGGCAGTTTCGCCTGGATGAGCTTTTGGCTGACAAGGAGGCGATTGGAAATGTGCTGAAGGAAAGGCTTTTGGAGGTGCAGGGGGACTACTGTGTGGAGGTTCTGGATGTGGGAATTAAGGATATTATTCTGCCGGGGGAGATTCGGGATATTATGAATACGGTTCTGGTAGCGGAGAAGAAGGCCCAGGCCAATGTGATTATGCGCCGGGAGGAGGTGGCTTCCACCAGGAGCCTTCTGAATACGGCGAAGCTGATGGAGGAAAATCCTGTTTTGTACCGCTTAAAGGAGCTTGAGTATTTGGAGAGGATTTGCGATAAGGTAGGGTCTATCTCGGTGAATGGAGGTGGGAATCTTTTGGAACAGCTTGCGGGGATGGTGGTGCCGGCCGGGAAATGATAAAAGAATTTTGCCTTCTGATAATAATGAGAATGAGGCAGCTTATGTTGAAAAAACGGCAGCCTGTGTGCAAAGCTATTGCTAAGTTGCTCATAATAGATATAATAATTTCAACAGGTACACCTTCAGCAAATAACCAAAATAGCGGCACAATGGCATTGAAAACGATGCGGGATGTTTTTTGCACAAAGCTGTACCGGTATAAAAGAGTGTTTCGCGAAACAAAACCTATGGAAAAGTCCAAGCCCAAGGAGGTGAAGCCTTGAATATTGAAATACATGTGGATGACCAGGCAGAGGATTTGAACATTTCTATCACATGCCGCCAGCTGACCCCCGATGTGGAAAAGATCCTGGCAACTCTGCGGATGATGGACCATCAACTGACAGCAAAAAAGGATGACGAAATTCATTTCCTGGATATTGCGCAGATTGTATACATCGAGAGCGTGGACAGAAAATGCTTCATCTATACCCGGGATGAAGTATACGAATCCGATTTCCGCCTGTATGAACTGGAGCAGCAATTGGAAGAATACGGCTTTTTCCGCGTGAGCAAGTCCTTCCTCATCCACCTTAAGAGCATCCGCACCCTAAAGGCGGACATCAACCGAAGGATCCGCATTACCATGACAGGCGGCGAGCAGATTATCGCCTCCAGACAGTATGCGGAGGAATTGAAAAAAAGATTAGGAGTGAAATAAAATGGAAGAGAAGAGAAGTATCTTAGATTATCTGGCACAGGTATTATTGATATTTGGGTTTACAATGGCAGTGATCAATCTGTTCTGCCTTACATTTGGAGCTTCCGCAAAGGGATTTTCCGCAATGTTTGCCCTTGGAAATGAAGGGATTCCGGTGGAGGTTGTTTTTCAGTTTTTCATGATAGCCATTTTCATTGTGGCTCTCCGCTTTGTATTTTTTACGGACGCCCTGATCCGGAAAATGGCGCCCTGGCTGCGGATTCTGTGTATGATGACAGGAATCGTTATCATAATAGCCGTATTTGTAGCAGTATTCCACTGGTTTCCGGTCACCATGTGGCAGCCCTGGGGAATGTTTCTTCTCTGCTTTGGAATCTCCGCTTTGGGCGGGTATCTGGTAACGGTTAAAAAAGAAAAGGAAGAGAACAGACGAATGGCAGAAGCATTGGAACGGCTGAAGGAGAAGGAAGAAAGCCCCGGAAACCTGTTTTAGCAGGGACTTCCAAGCGCTGCTAAAACTTTAGCCACAAGATTTCACCGGGCAGCAGGATTCGGAATCACTGCCCGGTGAATTTGATTTATTATATTAACCGCACATTGTAATTACATAAATAATACTTTTCTGAATTGTAATAATTTGGATAGTTTTTTGCAGGAGGGTATGTTATAATCGAACCAGTACAGTTTTGGATAAGCAGGGTTGTATTCATTGGCAGATTGCATTTCGGGAGGATAAGATGAAGGATGTATTTATTACAAAGCTAATTTTAGAAAAGGTCAGAAATCTAAGCCGGATTGAGATTCCTCTGTCAAGCGAGAATAGAAAACATCTGATTTTCACAGGTAAAAACGGAAGTGGAAAGACAACCATACTGGACGGGCTGGCCTGGTATTTAAATCAGCTTGCGCTCACCAATAAATTAGTATGTAATGAAAATGTTCTGTTAGCTGAGAGAAAGTTATTAAAGACATTAGAAAAACAAGGTAAACCGGAAGAAATTTTAAAACAGAAAAAGGAAGTAGAGAAATATGAACAAATAGTTGAAGAAATAAAAAATGGATTTACAGTCGAATTAAACTGTCCGTATGATGAGATACACCCGTCATTTGAAGCCGGTGAATTTCTCATTGCTTACTATAGGGCGGAGCGGGTTTTCATGGCTGAGATACCGAAGCACGTGGAGAAGGTGGAGCTGAAAGAGAATTATTCCATCTATGAAAACCCTCGAAAGGATTTTGTAAAATACCTTCTGGATTTGAAAATGACTCAGGCATTGTCACAGACCGGTGGAAAGCAAGAAAAGGCAGAAGGCATCCGGCAATGGTTTGATAGTTTTGAATCCCTTTTACGGAATCTTTTCGAAAATGAACATCTCAAACTGGAATTTGATGAAGAAACTTTCCGGTTCAGTATCAAAGAGCCGGAAAAGGAGGAATATGATTTTAATACCCTGTCCAGCGGCTACGCAGCGGCGTTAGACATTGTGGTAGACCTGATGATGCGCATGGAAAAGCAGACAGGGCGGAAATTTCAATACAATATGCCAGGGATTGTTTTGATCGATGAGATAGAGACACACCTTCATTTGGAACTCCAGAAAAAGATCCTGGGACTTTTAACCACCCTGTTTCCAAACATTCAGTTCATTGTTACCACTCATTCGCCTTTTATCTTAAACAGTCTGGAGCAAGTGGTGATTTATGATCTGGAGCAGCATTTATTAGTGAAAAATGGTTTGACAGATATTCCCTATGACGGAATCGTAGAAGGATACTTCAAAGCAGATGTATTGTCTGATAAATTAAAGGAGAAATTTGGACGTTATCAGGAATTGGTCAAGAAAGCGCATTTAACCGACGACGACTTTGAAGAAATTGCAAACCTGGAAATGTTTCTGGATGAAATTCCGGATTATCTTGCATTAGGAATCACAACAGAATATCAGCAGTTGAAGCTGGAGCTTTCTAACAGGGAGGATATTCATGGTTAAGATAGAGAGATCCTTTCCGGCGCCGGTTTCTCTTGCGGCAGAAGCCGGCAAAAACAATGGAAGCTATGAAAAACCGGATGTTGTAGCGAGGCTGATAAAGGATTTCCATAATAAATGCTACATTTGTGAATTAAAGAATCTGCAGGACCCGCAGGTGGAGCATTTACTCCCTCACAAAAATGGAAAATACCAGGAAAGAAAGTTTGACTGGAATAATTTGTTCTGGGCCTGCGGACACTGCAATGGTGTAAAAAATCAGAAGAAATATGACGCAGGCATTTTAGACTGCTGCAAAATTGATCCGGAACAGAAAATTATATTTCGTTTAAAGCAGAACAATATTGAACTGCTTTCCCAAATGGCAGATCCGGATGAGGAGACAGTGCGCACGATAGAACTTATAAGAGAAGTTTTCAACCTAAAGAATACAGGACTTCGTGTGTATAAAAGCGATATGCGTCTAAAAGAGCTTCAAAAAGAAATGAATCTTCTTTTTGATAATCTGGAAAAGTTGAAGGAAAATCCAAAGTCCGAGCTTGTTCTGCGAAAGCTAAAAGCTTTGCTAAGAAGAGAAGCTGCATTTGCTGCCTTTAAAAGATGCTATGTAAAAGAGCACCTTTCCGATTACCCGGAACTGAGGCCGTTGATTTTTTAACTTTCCCTTGCCTTTTTTGGCCAAATGTAGTAAAATACACCAAAACACATATATATCCGCTATAAGGGAGTAGTTGGCGGCCTGCATATTGCAGAAGCAGGACGTAACAAGATCAACATCATGGCCGCAAGACCTGGTTTTGTTTGAAACGACGAGACTTATCTACAGAAAAAACTGTGGGTAAGTCTTTCTTTTTTACAGCAAAGAGAACCAGGAAACAGCAAATCCCCCTTACAACACACAAATCAATTTACAAACACAGACACATCGGCCCGAAATTGATTGATCTTAACATGTACCAGCATGGATATTACAGGACGAAAATGGAGGAATGAACTATGAGCTTACCGGAACTGTTTATACTGGCCGTGGGCCTGTCTATGGATGCTTTCGCCGTATCCATCTGCAAGGGCCTGTGCGTACCCAAAGCAGGCTTGCGCGAATGCGGCACAGCCGGAATCTACTTCGGAGGCTTCCAGGCCCTTATGCCCTTGCTCGGCTACCTGCTCGGCGTCCGGTTCAAAGAATACATCACCAGTATCGATCACTGGATAGCTTTCATCCTTCTGGGTATCATCGGCATCAACATGATCCGGGAAGCCCGAAGCGCCGAAGAGGAGTGTGAGGTCTGTTCCGCCGAAGGCAGTCAGAACCCCTTCTCCTTCAAAGCCATGCTTCCCCTTGCCATTGCCACCAGCATAGACGCCCTTGCCGTAGGCGTAACCCTCGCTTTTCTCCAGGCAGCAATCCTTCCGGCCATCACCTTTATCGGAGCAGTCACCTTTGCAATCTCCGCCGCAGGCATCCGCATCGGAAACATTTTCGGCAGCAAATGGAAATCAAAGGCAGAGCTTGCAGGAGGAATCATCCTCATTTGCATGGGAATAAAAATTTTATTGGAACATTTGGGAATAATAAGGTAAAACAGAACCAGAATGGAGGACGCAATACATGAACAGCCACAGTCAAACCATAGAAGAACTTCAGCAGCAGCTAAAAACCACCCCCGAAGGCTTAAGCAGCGCCGAAGCCCAAAACCGCCTGAAAGAATACGGCGAAAACCGTCTGAAAGAAGCTAAGAAACAATCCCTCCTGATAAAATTCCTGGAGCAGTTCAGGGATGTGATGGTGCTGATCCTCTTAGCCGCAGCCGCCGTATCCTTTTTCGTGGCACTGTCCGAGCATGACAGCTCCGCTTTCTTCGAACCCATACTTATCCTGCTGATCGTCGTATTAAACGCCGTCATGGGCGTCGTTCAGGAAAACAAAGCCGAGCGCTCCCTGGAGGCATTGATGCGCATGGCCGCTCCCCACGCCCGGGTACTCCGTGACGGCCGGGAGCAGCTCATAGACGCCGCCATGCTCGTCCCCGGCGACGTTATCAAACTGGAAGCAGGAGACTTCGTCCCCGCAGATGCAAGGCTTATCACCTCATCCGGTCTCAAATCCGAGGAATCCGCCCTCACAGGAGAATCTCTTCCGGCAGAAAAAGACGCCGCAGCCCTCCTGAATGCGGACGCCCCCTTAGGAGATCGAACCAACTGCATCTACTCCGGCTGCAGCATCGTCTACGGAACAGCCGAAGCCATCATAACCGAAACCGGAATGAACACCCAGATGGGCAAAATCGCCGGCATGCTGGAAGGGGAGAGTGAAGTCAGGACACCTCTGCAGCAAAAGCTTGCCGAATTGGGAACATACATGGGAGCCTTAGCCCTCGTTATCTGCGCCGTCATCTTCCTTATGGGACTTGCCGGCGGCATGCCGGTGATGGAAATCTTTATGACCGCCGTATCCTTAGCCGTATCCGCCATCCCCGAGGGACTTCCGGTAATCGTAACCATCGTCCTCTCCATCGGCGTAGAACGCATGGCAAAGCGAAACGCCATCGTAAAAAAACTCCCGGCCGTCGAAACCTTAGGATCCACCTCCGTCATCTGCTCCGACAAAACAGGCACCCTGACCCAGAACAAAATGACCTTAACCCAGGCATATGCCGACGGTGAAAGCGAAACCGAAGCCATCACCGCCGAAAACACCCCGAAGGTCCGCCGCCTGCTCTTATACGGCGCCCTCTGCAGCAACGGCTCCCTCCGTTTCGAGGAAGAAAGAGAAATCCACATCGGAGATCCCACGGAAACAAGCATCCTGTCCGCAGCCCGCAAAAACGGCATTTACCAGGAAGAAATCAATGCCCGGCATCCCCGCACAGGAGAGCTGCCCTTTGACTCCGACCGAAAGCTCATGACCACCATCCACACCATAGACGGAAAAATCGTGGCCATCACAAAGGGCGCCTTCGACATGCTGAAAGACCGCTGCATCCGGGGCGATCTGGAAAAAGCTTCCGCCGTCACAGGCCAGATGAGCGCCCAGGCCCTCCGCGTCCTGGCCATAGCCTGCCGCACACTGGACAAAATCCCGGAAGACCTGACAAGCGAAGACCTGGAACAAAACCTGACCTTCTTAGGACTGGTCGGCATGATCGATCCCCCCAGAGAAGAAGCAAAACAGGCCGTAGCCACCTGCAAACAGGCCGGAATCCGCCCCATCATGATCACCGGCGACCACGTAATTACCGCCTCCGCCATAGCAAAGCAGCTCGGCATCCTGTCAGAAGGCCAGGAAGCTATCACCGGCACAGATCTAAAAGCCCTCTCCGAAGAAGCCTTCGACAAAAAACTGGAACAAATATCCGTCTACGCCCGAGTCACCCCCGAAGACAAAATCCGCGTAGTCAAGGCCTGGCAGAAAAAAGGCCGCATCGTCTCCATGACCGGCGACGGCGTCAACGACGCCCCGGCCCTCAAAGCCGCCGACATCGGCTGCGCAATGGGAATCACCGGCACCGACGTAGCCAAAGGAGCCGCCGACATGACCCTCCAGGACGACAACTTTGCCACCATCGTAGCCGCCGTCCGGGAAGGCCGGGGAATCTACAACAACATCCGCAAAACCGTAGGCTTCCTCCTGGGAACCAACATCGGCGAAGTCCTCCTGGTATTCAGCTCCATGCTGCTTTTCAAAGCCGCCCCCTTACTATCCATGCAGCTGCTCTGGATCAACCTGGTCACCGACAGCCTCCCGGCCATTGCCCTGGGCATGGAACCGGTAGAAGACAGCGTCATGAACGCACCCCCAAGACCAAAAACCGAGGGAATCTTCGCCCACGGCCTGGGAATCCAAGTCATCCTCCAGGGAATCATGTTCGGCCTCCTGTCCCTAGCCGCCTTCTACATCGGCAGCAACTCCTCCGGCGGCCTGAAAGCCGGCCGCACAATGGCCTTCCTGGTTCTCGGCTACAGCCAGATCCTCCACGCCTACAACATGCGATCCGCCCGTTCCCTCCTAAAAACCGGCATCTTCACCAACAAAAACCTAAACCTGGCAGCCCTAACCTCCCTAACCCTCATGACCAGCGTACTATTCATCCCGCCCCTAACCAAAATATTCGGCCTGACCACCCTCACCCTCAGCATGTACGGAACCGGCCTCACCCTGGCCCTCTTCCCCCTAGCAGCCCTAGAACTGGCAAAAGCCCTTGGCCTCATAGCCAAATAAAAAATAAAGGTAATAAAAAAAGAAGAATCCCCAATGGCAGCTACGCATAAAACAGCATCAACCAACAAGCTGAACCAGAGCAGCCGCCATACAGGATGCAAAAAATAGCAAGCATTTATAAAAATCAAATAACAAAAAACCACTTACAATTACAAAACCACCCCACCCACCCCCAAAAACCAGGGAAGGTCACAAAATGGGGCGGCGCGCTTTTCCGATATCAGGTGTCCGGCTGTTCGCGCACACGCTGTCTGATATGAACGAACATTACCAAGAAACCAAAACCCCCTAAAAAAACCACCAAGGTAATGTCCGTTCAGAGCAGACAGCGTGTACGCGAACCGTCCGAACACAGATATGGAAAAGCGCGCCGCCCCATTTTGTGACCGTACCGTCCGTTTTTTTCACCCCCCTTTTTTTCACAAACCCCTTGATCATTTGACAAAAAATTGATAAAATGGTAACCGGCATGAAATGGTTTAGAATTATCATATAAAAATGGAGGGCTGAAAATGAGTACTACAGCACAAACCTTGGCAGGTAAGAGAATCGAGAGCTTACTTGACGAGAACAGTTTTGTTGAAATCGGCGGCATGGTAACCGCCAGAAGCACCGACTTCAACATGCAGCAGACAGAAACACCGTCCGACGGCGTCATCACCGGATACGGCGTCATAGACGGCAATCTCGTGTATGTCTACAGCCAGGACGCATCCGTACTGAACGGAACCCTGGGCGAGATGCATGCAAAAAAGATCACCAAGCTCTATGATATGGCCTGCAAAATGGGCGCCCCCGTCATCGGTCTGATTGACTGTGCCGGCGTCCGTCTCCAGGAAGCCACAGACGCATTAAACGGCTTCGGCGAGATCTACTTAAAGCAGACCCTGGCATCCGGCGTAGTTCCCCAGATAGCAGCCGTATTCGGAACCTGCGGCGGCGGACTGGCCGTAGTACCGGGCTTGGCTGATTTCACATTTATGGAGGAGAAAAAAGCAAAGCTTTTCGTAAACTCCCCCAACGCCATCGAAGGAAATGAGATCTCCAAGTGCAACAGCGCATCCGCAGCATTCCAGGCAGAAGAGGCCGGAAACGTAGACGTAGTAGGAGACGAGGCAGGCATCCTTGCCCAGATTCGCGAGCTTGTAACCATGCTCCCGGCCAACAACGAGGACGACGCCTCCTACGAGGAATGTTCCGACGATCTGAACCGCGTATGCGAAGATCTGGGAAATGTAGAGTACTCCGCACCCTACATACTTTCCAGTATTTCCGACGGAAATGTATTCTTTGAAACGAAAAAGGACTATGCAAAGGACATCGTAACCGGCCTTATCAAGCTCAACGGCGTAACCGTAGGCGCAGTTGCCAACAACGACGTAGAGCTGACAGCCAGAGGAGCGCAGAAAGCAGCGGACTTCATCAACTTCTGCGATGCCTTCAACATCCCGGTGCTGTCCCTTACCAACGTAAAGGGCTACAAGGCAAACATGTGCACCGAGCGCAGCATTGCAAAAGCTATGGCCAGACTCACCTATGCCTTTGCCAACGCCACCGTTCCCAAGGTAAATGTCATCGCAGGAGCAGCCTACGGCAGCGCCTACGTATCCATGAACAGCAAGGGAATCGGCGCAGATATGGTATATGCATGGACAGGCTCCCAGATTGGAATGATGGATGCCAAGCTTGCGGCAAAGATCATGTACGCAGAGGCGGACGCAGCCACCCAGCAGGAAAAGGCTTCCCAGTACGCAGCCCTTCAGTCAAGCCCCGAAGCGGCGGCAAAGAGAGGCTACGTAGACAGCATTATCGAGCCAAAGGACACCAGAAAATATGTCATTGGCGCATTTGAGATGTTATTCACAAAGAGAGAAGATCGCCCGGACAGAAAACACGGAACGGTTTAAGAGAGGTGAATAATATGAGAAGAAACATGAAAAAAATAATCAGCCTTCTGGCGCTGCTGGTTTGCGTCATGTCCCTGGCCGGCTGTGCCGAGAGAGAGACGCTTCCCAAGGAGGACATGTACAAGGCCAATTCCGACAAATATGTTGCATTGCTGACCTCCCAGACCGAAGAAGAGCTGAATGAGCAGATTGCCTATCTGGAAGACAATTTTGAGGACTTTGAGCAGGAGATAGCTCTGTATCCCTATCTTATGGGTTCGGGAAGCAAGTTTGACTTCACGGCGGACGCATACTTGGCCCTTTTCAAATCCTACGTAAGCAACATGGATGAATTCGGCGCCTATGTAGGTGTAAAGGAATATGAGGGCGGCGTGGAAAAGGACGGCGAAGTTACTTACGACGTAGTCTATGAGTTTGAGAAGCATGATATGCGTCTTTCCCTGGTGTACGACAGCCATGATATTATCACCACGGTAACGGCAGATCCCATCTACAGCACCGGAGAGATTTTACAGAAGGCAGGCATGAATACACTCCTTGGCATGGGCGTCGTATTTGCAGTACTGATTCTTATCAGCCTGATTATTTCCTGCTTCAACTTCATACCGGCTATTGAGAAAAAGTTCAGCAAGAAGAAAGCAGCCGAAAAGAAAGCGGCAGCACCGGCGGTCTCCGCGGCACCGGCGCCTGCTCCGGCAGCACCGGCAGAGACGGCAGTTACCGATGATCTGGAGCTTGTGGCAGTTATTACGGCGGCAGTTGCGGCAGCTATGGGAACCGCCTCTGCGGACGGCTTTGTCGTGCGTTCCATCAAGCGCAGAAGCAGCCGGAGACGGTAAAGAGCATAAACAAAAACAGCGAATCGTTACAAACATTCAAATTTTTAGGAGGAATCAATAAGATGAAAAATTATACAATCACCGTAAACGGCGTGGCATATGATGTAACCGTAGAAGAAGGCGGCGCAGGAAGCGCACCGGTACGTGCGGCAGCACCGGCAGCAAAGCCGGCGGCAGCACCGGCTCCCGCAGCAGCAAAGCCGGCGGCAGCAGCGGCAGGCGGAATCGAAGTGAAGGCTTCCGTTCCCGGCAAGGTATTCAAGGTAGAGGCTTCCGTAGGCCAGGCAGTAAAGGCCGGCGACAGCATTGTGATCCTGGAAGCTATGAAGATGGAAATTCCCGTTGTTGCTCCCGAGGACGGTACGGTAGCCAGCATCAATGTTGGAGTAGGCGACGCAGTAGAATCCGGCGATTTACTGGCATCCCTGAACTAACGGAAAACTGGAATCCTATCAAACTAACGGAGGTTAAGACATGGGATATATATTAGAAACACTGGGAAATCTCATGCACCAGACGGCGTTTTTCAATCTGACCTGGGGCAACTATGTCATGGTTGCCGTTGCATGCTTTTTCCTGTTCTTAGCTATCAAAAAGGAATATGAGCCGCTTCTTCTGGTTCCCATTGCTTTTGGTATGCTGCTTGTAAATATTTATCCGGATATTATGATCAGTCCGGAGGAATCCTCAAACGGCGTAGGCGGCCTTCTCTATTACTTCTATGTACTGGATGAATGGGCGATTCTGCCGTCCCTGATCTTCATGGGCGTAGGAGCCATGACCGACTTCGGCCCTCTGATTGCAAACCCCAAGAGCTTCCTTTTGGGTGCTGCGGCACAGTTCGGTATCTTTGCCGCTTACTTAGGCGCTATGGCAATGGGCTTCTCCGACAAAGCGGCAGCGGCTATCTCCATTATCGGAGGCGCTGACGGCCCGACTTCCATCTTCCTTGCCGGAAAGCTGGAGCAGACAGCCATTATGGGTCCCATTGCGGTGGCCGCTTATTCCTACATGTCTCTGGTTCCGGTTATTCAGCCGCCCATTATGAAGCTGCTGACCACGGAAAAAGAGCGTAAGATTAAGATGGAGCAGCTTCGTCCCGTATCCAAGCTGGAGAAGATTCTATTCCCCATCATTGTTACGGTAGTAGTCTGCCTGATTCTGCCCTCAACCGCACCCCTGGTAGGCGCTCTGATGCTTGGTAACCTGTTCCGTGAGTCCGGCGTGGTTCGTCAGCTCCAGGAGACAGCTTCCAATGCACTGATGTACATTGTAGTTATTTTGCTTGGCACTTCCGTAGGAGCTACCACAAGCGCAGAGGCATTCCTGAACTGGGATACGCTTAAGATTGTTGCCCTTGGTCTGGTTGCATTTGCATTTGGTACGGCGGCAGGCGTTATATTCGGAAAGATTATGTGCAAGGTCACAGGCGGCAAGGTAAATCCGCTGATTGGTTCCGCAGGCGTATCCGCAGTTCCGATGGCAGCTCGTGTGTCCCAGAAGGTAGGCGCGGAGGCAGATCCCACCAACTTCCTGCTGATGCATGCTATGGGTCCCAACGTAGCCGGCGTAATCGGTACGGCCGTAGCAGCCGGAACCTTTATGGCTATCTTTGGAGTGATGTAATGAAAACAGCCATATTGAATATGGCGGAACCGGAAATAAAACTGGAACAAAAAGCAGTAACATCCCTTGCTGTGCCGGAAAATAAGAGAATCTTTCCTGATAAGCGGCATGGCAAATGGTGTTACGGAACTGGAATAGGAGGAGAATCATGTCACAGACAAAACCGGTAAGAATTACCGAAACCATACTGCGTGATGCCCATCAGTCCCTGATTGCTACACGTATGAGCACGGAGCGGATGCTTCCCATCGTAGAGAAGCTTGATCAGGTAGGCTATCACTCATTGGAGTGCTGGGGAGGCGCAACCTTTGACGCATCTTTACGTTTCCTTCACGAAGATCCCTGGGATCGCTTGAGAAAGATTAAAGACAAAGCAAAGAAAACACCTTTACAGATGTTATTCCGCGGACAGAATATCCTGGGCTATCGTCCCTACGGCGACGACGTAGTAGAGTACTTTGTACAGAAGTCCATTGCAAACGGCATCGACATCATCCGTATTTTCGACTGCTTAAATGACCTGCGCAACCTTGAGACGGCCGTAAAGGCTTCCAACAAGGAAAAAGGCCATGCACAGATCGCCCTTTCCTATACTTTGGGCGATGCCTACACACTGGACTACTGGACCAATATTGCAAAAGAGATTGAAAACATGGGTGCGGATTCCATCTGTATCAAGGATATGGCCGGCCTTCTGCTGCCCTATAAGGCAACGGAGCTGGTAACCGCGCTGAAGAGCGCCGTTAAGATCCCGATTCAGCTTCATACCCACTATACATCCGGTGTGGCTTCCATGACCTATATGAAGGCCGTAGAAGCAGGCGTGGATGTCATCGACTGTGCAATGTCGCCCTTTGCGCTGGGAACCTCTCAGCCTGCAACTGAGGTTATGGTTGAGACCTTCAAGGGAACTCCCTACGACACCGGTTACGATCAGAATCTTCTGGCGGAGATCGCAGACTACTTCCGTCCCTACCGCGACGAGTGTCTGGAGAGCGGCCTTCTCAATCCGAAGAACATGGGCGTTAATATCAAGACTCTGCTGTATCAGGTACCGGGCGGTATGCTGTCCAACCTGACCTCTCAGTTAAAGGATCTGGGCGCAGAGGATAAGTACTACGAAGTATTGGAGGAGGTTCCGCGGGTACGTAAGGACTTCGGCGAGTGTCCTCTTGTAACACCTTCCTCACAGATCGTAGGAAGCCAGGCCGTAATGAATGTAGTAGCAGGAGAGCGCTACAAGATGGTAACCAAGGAGACCAAGGACGTCCTTTCCGGCAAGTACGGAAAGACCGTAAAGCCCTTCAATCCCGAGGTACAGAAGAAATGTATCGGAGATGCGGAGGTAATCACCTGCCGTCCGGCGGATCTGGTTCCCAACGAGCTGGAAACTCTGGAGGCGGAGATGGCACAGTACAAAGAGCAGGACGAGGACGTATTATCCTACGCACTGTTCCCCCAGGTAGCGACAGACTTCTTCAAATACAGGGAAGCTCAGAAAACCAAGATGGATGCTTCCGTAGCAGATACGAAGAATGGAGCATATCCTGTATAAGAAATATTAGAACAATGGGGCTGTCTTCTGACAGCCCCATTTTACAGTGTGCCTTGATGTATCATTCTCTCATATAATATTTATGCTTTTACAGCTTGTAAAGTGATATGGTTAATGTGCCCTGATCTGCCGCAGCCTGTATCTGAATAGGTACATCAAAGATATTGGTAAACCGAAGATCCAGTGCATTGCCGGAAATAGTGGCATCCATTCCTACCGGAATATAACCCACGTCCAGAGAGTGGGGATGCCGTTCGGTAGCCGGCAGTCCGGCGGTCAGCATAGCTGCATACAATGTGGAGGAAACCTGACAGATTCCGCCTCCGATTCCAAGTACATATTTTTTATTTACAATCACATTCGCCTTCACATAGCCGTTGGCAGCCGTTCTTGGCAGGATGGCCTGATTAAAGGAAAAACTTTCGCCGGGCTGAATCACAAGGCCATTGATTCTGGATGACGCCAGCGCAATATTTACGGCCCGTGAGATATTGGGATTGTAAGCAGTTGCGTAGCTGCCGATAAGCGTATTTGCCGCTGCTTCCGCAGAAACAGCCGTGTCCGCTGCCCCGGAAAGGGCCATGCCGTCGCCTGCCGCATTCCGGCCTTCTGCTTTGCCATAGGCTTCATAATGAGCGCAGTACGCGCGATAATCGTTTCCAAAGGCGGCCTGCAGATCCGGATAATTGTTCCGGTATACCAGGCAGTTAAATTCCGCGCTGCCGGACCGGCCTTCCGCAAGTCCGGAAGTAAGGTAATGCTGGTACAGGCTGTTGTAGTCATACCCAAGGGCAGCCTGGAGATCCGGATACGTGTTGTAGTAATAATCCATATCAAAGGTCAGACTGGTAAGTGCCGCCGGTGCTGCTTTGACAGGTGTTCCGCTTCCCCACAGCAGGCAGAAGCACAGAACCATAGAAATAAAAATGCTTGTTTTCCGTTTCATTTTTCCCCTCCAAATGATATTTGAGATTGAGATCATAGTATCAAGGCATCTCTCTCTGAATTGAATTATAGCACAATTCGGATGAGAACGGAAGTAAATATCTGGGTGGAGAGCTTGGCAGGCGCATAACTGGTTACTGTTCACACGTCACTGTGCATCGCGAAGCGTGCTACTGGGCACGGAGTGAACAGTAACCATAACTGACACAGGTATCAAGCACATGATTTACCATATTTATACGATACTGCACCAGGCTAATTTAAAGCCGGAAATGAGGAAGAATTTTAAAAATGGGATTTTTTAATTTTAAGAAAACAGACAAAAAGACAGCAGCGGCCCCAAATTCAATCCGGACAAAAGAGGAGATAGAAAGGCTGTTAAAAGAAGCTTATCAAGCCAATCCCCGCGTTTATGAAAAAGATGACGGCACGCTTCTTGCAGGCTTTGCGCTTACGGAAGATACGGCTTCGCTTTTTCCGATAGTTCCTGAAAATCAATGGGCACCGGAAGGCAATACCATCAGCGAATGGATTATTACAATGGTCAGCCTCACAAATCCCCAGGGAGGCATTATAGGCCAGATGGAATATCACGAAGCCATAAAACGGCTGAAACCATTTATTTTAACAGAAATTGATAATTGGGCCTTGATTCGGGCAATGACACATAAAGAATTGGACAGCCTGTTTGGGGATCTGCCTCGTGAATTGTATTGATGCAGGAATATTCACAATTGTTAAAGCATGTATTTTTTAATTCTCTGCGGTTTTCGAGCGCATGTCTTTCATATCTGAAAATACCGGGACATGATTCGGCAAAAAATGCGTGACAACAGCGGTAAACTTATCATAATTTACCGCTGCTGTCACGCATAATCCCGCAAGTAATTCTTAATACTTTTTGATATTCAAAATAATAAATTATATTCACTCTCTTAATACTTTCTGATATTCAAAACAATAAATCATACTCACCCTTGCAAAGACACAAAATGAATAGTAGATTCTCTTGCGATAACGCGGGATTCCAATTCATACATATAGGGTTCTGTGCCATTATTTATCTGATCCAGCAGAATTTCCACAGATTTCTTCCCGATTTCATCCAGGGGTTGGGCCAAAGCCGTGAGCTTGGGGCTGATTTCTTTGGCCAGCAGGGAATTATCAAAGCCGGCGATGGCAATATCCTGGGGAATGGCATAGCCCAGTTCACGGAAAGCGGAGATGGCTTCGCAGGCCGTAATGTCGTCATTGGCCAGATATGCCTCACAGTGCAGTCCGCAATCAGCCGCATATTGTTTTACCAGTTTATAGACCAGGCTGGCGTTCATATTCTCCGGCGCCGGACATTCAATCACATCGGTCAAATGAATCCGGTTATCGGATAAAAACTGCTGAAAGCCGGCGTATTTCAGGGCGGAGGTGGATTCCTTGGTGGGACCGATATATCCTATTTTTTGAAAACCCAAATTCAGAAAATGTTTGGCTATCTGCTGCCCGCCCTGATAGTGTGAGATATATACGCTGCTGAATCCTTCCATCCGCTTCGTGATCATAACGGCCGGAACCTGCAGACGCTGGTAAGCAGGCAGGCTCCGCTTTGTAGAAACAGGAACAGCAATCACACCATCCACTTTTCTTTGGCGCAGCTGGGCGAGAATATTTTTTTCCTTTTCAAGACTGCGGTGAGTATTGCAGATAATCACGCTGTATCCTTCATAAAAAGCCTGATTTTCAATTGCTTCGATAATTTCGCTGAAAAAAGGGTAGGCTATTTCCGGAACCAGCAGGCCGATGATGTTCGTTCGGTTTCCGGCCAGGCTTTGGGCGATGAGATTCGGTTCATAATCCAATTCTTTGACCCAGTAGAGTACCTTTTGCCGTGTCTCCGCTTTGACGGAAGGATGGTTGGAGAGAACTCTGGATACGGTAACCCGGGAAACACCCGCTTTGTCGGCAATATCCTGCATACTGGCCATAACAATCTCTCCTTTCCTTGTTCGCGAAAAATATCAAATTTCCATTCATATAGAGTTATTCTATTGCAGACCACAATGATTGTCAAGAGTGGAAAAGCCGCCCGAAGGGGCGGCTGTTTCCGTCAATTGCAGAGTTTATTTCCGTGGAAATTTTACCAGGTGTGATAATGCTGCCTTTCTATGCAGATATTTTAGCGCATTATGCTTTCAGGCGCATAATCGGATCGCCGGGCTTAAGCCGGCCGGAAGCTGCGGCTTCCACGGAGGTCAGATCATCCGAATTGGTAATGGCTGTCATTATGGTAGCCGGGTGCCCTGCCGCTTTGATCTTATCCAAATCAATCGTCAGCAGAAGCTCTCCCTTTTTTACGGTCTGTCCTTCTTTGATATGGCTCTTGAAGCCGTCGCCCTTCATTTCTACGGTATCCACGCCTACATGGATGAGAAGCTCTACGCCGCCGGCTTCAATGCCTACGGCGTGAAGCGTATCGGCGAGCTGAATGATCGTGCCGTCCATAGGGGCATAGACCTTTCCGATCTCCGGCTCAACACCGCAGCACATTCCAAGAACGCCCTGAGAAAAGGTCGGGTCAGGAATATCATTCATAGGAACAAAGGTTCCCTGGGCTACGGAACCCAAAGTATCCGGGAAGGGAATCACAGCAGGCTTCGGCTCCTCTGTTTTGGCTCCTTTTGGTTTGTCGGCTTCCATAACCTCGGGGGGTACTGCGAAGAACCAGCACAGACAGAAGGCTGTTATAAAGGTGGCCAGGGCAAGGACAACATACATTCCCAGCTGTGACGGAGAGTATATGTACAGCAGCAGGCCCGGAATGGTGGTTATGCCGTTGCCGGTCCCTTTCATTCCCAGAAGCATCGTAATCATGCCAGCGATGCCGTTGATGGAGCAGCTCAGCAGAAACGGCTTCATACCGTAGCGCAATATAACACCGAATAATGCAGGCTCACCGATACCCAGCAGGGCGGATACGGTAGCACTGGGGCCGATGGCGCGGATTTCTTTTTTTCTGGCCTTGATGGAGATGGCGAGACATACGCCGGCCGAGGAGAAACCGCACATGCACAAAATAGCGTTAAAAGGATTGAATCCGGTGCTGGCCAGCAGGCTGATTTCCAGCATATTGAATATATGATGAACGCCTGTCAGGGTGATAATCGACCAGAAGAAGCCGACTACCAGACCTCCGATACCTAAGGGAAGTCCCAATGCGTACTCCACGATTACTAAGAGAACATTTTCCAGTGCGTGAAGAAGAGGCCCAATGATAAGTAAGGAAAGAATCAGCATAATAAACAGTACCAGAAACGGAGTAATCATAAAATCAAATACTGCCGGAACAGTTTTTCGCAGCTTCTTTTCCAGCTTACTGCCTATTACTCCGGCTACGAAGGCCGGCAGGATGCTGCCCTGATAACCGACTATGGGAATAAAGCCGAAGAGCATAAGGGGCGTTACGCCGCTGGAAGGATCTGCTACGGAGTAGGCATTTGGCAGGGAGCCGTTTACCAGCATCAGACCCAGAATCAGTCCCAGCACCGGAGAGCCGCCGAATACGCGGAAAGTGGACCAGCACACAATGGCCGGCAGGAAAGCAAAGGTCGTGCCGGAGAGTACATCCACCAGAACCTGGAAGGACTGTGGAATATCGGCGTTGGTCATACCAAACAAGGCCAGAAAGTTATTGTTGAGCAAAGCTCCTTTCAGGCCGAGAAACAGACCGGTTGCCACCAAAGCAGGGATAACCGGGACAAATACATCTCCAAAAGTACGGATGGCTTTTTGCAGCTGGTTTTTACCATCCATTTTTGCTTCCTTTGCTTCACTTGCGGTAGTTTCGGCAATACCCAGCCGGATGACCTGCTCATAGACCCGGTTGACATGGCCGGTACCGAAGATAATCTGGTACTGTCCGGCTGTGAAGAAAGTACCTTTTACCGCATCAATTTCGCCCACTCTTTCGTCGTCGGCCAAAGAGCGGTCTGCCACAATGAGGCGCAGGCGGGTGGCGCAATGGGCGGCAGACTTGATGTTCTCCGCTCCGCCAACAGCCTGAATGACTTCTTTTGCGATTTTGGAATAATCGTAATTCATAGCTTCCTCCTTGAAAATTTGATTTGATACATGCGTTGTTGAAACGAAATGTACTCGCGTTCATTCTGGTGAGAGGATAACACGCATGACGGGAAAAAGTCAATATAACCATT
This sequence comes from Clostridia bacterium, assembly GCA_910574835.1. GTDB lineage: Bacteria > Bacillota > Clostridia > Lachnospirales > Lachnospiraceae > Laedolimicola. The sequence continues at coordinate 192,613 of CAJTDE010000005.1, forward strand.
GAAAAAAATATAAAATCAGCATTTTGCATAAAATATTGGTGCTTATTTTGTGAAAAACAGAAAATCAGGGATGGCGGATTGACAGAGGCGTTTGTGAAATATATAATAATCAGAATGAAAGCGAGTTCAATATGGAATGTAAGAAGGAGATTATTATGAATCGGAAATTGATTTTTTTGGATATTGACGGAACTCTGACGGAACCGGGGAAGAATGTTCCGCCTGCGTCGGCAGTTGAGGCGGTTCGGCGGGCCAGGGAAAGGGGGCATAGAGTCTTATTGTGCTCCGGCCGGAATTACGGGATGCTTTATCCGGTGCTTCAGTTTGGGTTTGACGGGCTGGCTGCCAGCGCCGGGGGGTATATTGAGTATGACGGTCAGGTGGTTTATGACTGTCCGATGAATCCGAAGCAGCAGGAGCGGGTGCTGAATGTTTTTAAGGAGAGTGGTATTTTCCGTACGATAGGGGGGAGAAATCATAGCTATACGGATGAGGGATTTAAGGAGTTTCTTGCGGAAAATGCACATTCCGAAGCGAACAGTGAGTTGCTGCGGTGGAGGATTCAGATTGAAAATGAGCTGAATATTCTTCCGATGTCGGAATATGACGGCGAGCCTATTTATGGGATGGCTTTTATGAGCCGCGGGGCGGAACGTTTGGAAAAGCCTATGGAGATGCTTGGGGATGAATTTGATTTTTGTATTCAGGAGGAAGATGCCTGCGGGATTGTGAACGGTGAATTGGCTAGTAAGGCTTTTGATAAAGGGAGGGCGGTGGAACGGGTGTGTGAGTTTTTGGGTGTTTCGCTGTCGGATACGATTGCTGTTGGAGATAGTATGAATGATTTTGAGATGCTTAAGGCGGCGGATATAGGGGTTTGTATGGGGAATGGCAGTTCTTCGCTGCGGGGGATTGCGGATATGATTTGTCCGCCGGTGGGGGAGGATGGGATTTTTTGGGCTTTTGAGAGGTTGGGGGTGATTTGAAAAGGGGTGTGGGGGCTCCTGGCTGTGGCGGTCAGGTAACGCTTCGGTTAGATGGTTCGGAGGTGATTGAAAATATTCCGGCTGTATGGTAGTGTGGAGATATGCCGGACTTTCTGTTGACGAAGTGAGAAAACTGAAAACAGGCCAGAATGTGTAAATGGCACGAATGAGCCGGGAATCTAAAAAAAGGTTCCCGGCTCTGTTTATGCATTGATATTTTTCAGGCTCTTCCGAAAGATACCGCCGGCCGGGGCTGCATTGCTGGGGAGTACGGATGCGGCAGTCCGTATAGCTGCATGGGGAGGGAATGGGCGGATGAAAGAATATTTTTGTATAATTGTGTTCCTCTGAAAAAGGGAGTATAATGATTTTGGTTTATTTGGTGACTGGTAATACATCGTTGTATGGAGAGATACACATCAGATAAAAAACAGCAGAATGGAGATGAAAAGGTGCAGAGTATCTTTGACAAACAAATCAACCGCAGAAATACCGGCAGCGCAAAATGGAATGTGGCGGAGCATGAGCTTCCCATGTGGGTGGCTGATATGGATTTTGAGACGGCGCCGGAGATTGGGGAGGCAATCAGAAAGAGAGCGGAGCATGGCGTATACGGCTACACGGTGCTTGGGGAGGAATGGTACGAGGCTTATCAGGGCTGGTGGCAGGAACGCCATAATTTTACCATTGAAAAGGAGTGGCTGCTGTTCTGTACCGGTGTTATTCCGGCTGTTTCCAGTATTATCCGCAAGATGACAACCGTAGGGGAGAATATCGCGGTGATGACTCCCGTTTACAACAATTTCTTCAATTCTATCCTGAATAACGGAAGAAATGTTCTGGAAAGCCGGCTGCGGTATGAGAACGGCGTTTATTCCATAGATTTTGACGATTTGGAGGAAAAGCTGGCCGATCCTCAGACTTCTATGCTGCTTCTGTGCAATCCTCATAATCCTATTGGAAAAATATGGGGCAGAAAGACGCTGGAGCGCATTGGCGAGCTTTGTATCCGGCATCATGTGCTGGTTTTGGCCGATGAGATTCATTGTGATTTGACAAAGCCGGGCAGCGGTTACGTTCCGTTTGCTTCCATATCGGAAGCGTGCAGGGATAACAGCATTACCTGTATAGCGCCTACAAAGACCTTTAATATTGCGGGCATCCAGACTGCCGCTGTCTTTGCGGCGGACCCGGTGCTGCGGCACAGGGTGAACCGGGGGCTGAATACGGACGAAGTGGCGGAGCCGAATGTTTTTGCTGCCGTGGCGCCTGTGGCTGCATTTACCAGGGGAGGGGAGTGGCTTGATAAGCTGAACGCCTATGTCTGGGAAAACAGAATCTTTGCGGAGCGGTTTATTGAGGCGGAGATTGAGGGCGTTCACGCCGTTAAAGGCGAGGCGACGTATCTTCTATGGATTGACTGCCGGGAGGCGGCAGCGGAGCTTACCGGGCTTTGTGCGTTTATTCGGAAGGAGAGCGGACTTTATGTCTCGGACGGCTGCGCTTACCAGAGTGATGAGGGATTTTTACGGATGAATCTGGCCTGCCCGAAGGCTTTGGTGGAGGACGGGCTTGGGAGATTGAAGAAGAGTATTGAGGCTTTTAAGGCTCAGCATGGCAATTGAGAGGGAAAGCCCTGATTGAGATAAAATCTGCCTCTTTCTATGAATACGTTTTTGCAGTAACAGACGGGATGGTTTTGCCATCCCGTCTGCTGCTTCTTATAAGCGTTTATAGGGGATTTTTGCGCCCGGAAGACTTGTCACTCTTCCGTATTTCATGTATGATGGTAAGAAGTGATACAGAATCATTCATACCCCGGCGTCTGCTCTGGGGATGAAAAAGAAAGCGAGGGAGCACATGAGTTTTCATCCAAACAGTACACTTTTATTTATTTTAGCCGGGGCGGTCATTGTATTTGTCATTGCCCAGTCCCTGTTTTTCCTGATCAGGGCCTTCAAAAGAGGGAAGGAGCTTGGCATGGATATGGGGCAGCTTCGTAAAACCGTGTTGTCCACGGCCGTATTTACCATTGCGCCGGCCGTGTCCATTTTGTTGGGCGTTATCACTTTGTCAAAATTTCTGGGACTGCCTCTGCCCTGGCTGCGCTTAAGCGTTATCGGCGCCATCACCTATGAGCTGCCGGCGGCGACTTCCACGGCCAATGCTCTGGGGATATCCCTTTCGGAGACTGTCACGGACCCTTCCGTGTACACGGCCATTGCCTGGGTTATGACACTGGGTATTTTCCCCGGATTAATTTGGGTGCCTCTGTTTATTAAGAAGATCCAGGGCGGTTTGATGAAGATTAAAAATAAGGACGGAAAATGGGGCGATCTCCTGATGACAGCGATGTTTCTGGGTATGATTTCCGCATTTCTGGGCATGGTGTTTGCGGATATCCGGTCCGGCCTGAAGGGATGGATTCCCATTTTTGTACTGCTGTTTTCTGCGCTGCTTATGGGAATCTGCGGAATCCTTATTAAAAAATGCAATGTTAAATGGCTGGAGAATTACGCCCTGCCCATCAGTATGCTGGGGGCTATGGCATTTGCGGCGGTGATTACGCCGATGATAGGAGGTTGAGAGGCATGAAGAAGAGAAGCTATGAGGATATGACGCACATTTACGGGCGTATCTGGATCTTAAGCGCTCTGGGGATGATATTTGCTTATCCCATTATTACTTGTATTTATTACAATGCATGGCCCGGCTGGAGTCCGGTGCTGCAAGGACTTCTGGGGGTGGCGCCTATTTTCTGGACTGTTGGAATTATTGAGGTGATTACCTTTATTCCCATGCTGGGAACGGCAGGATCTTACCTGGCCTTTGTGACGGGAAATCTCACCAATCTGAAGGTTCCCGCAGCTCTTACGGCGATGGAAAATGCCAGGGTAAAGCCGGGAAGCGACGAGGGCGAGGTGATTTCTACGATTGCGGTGGCTACCTCATCCATAGTGACAGTGCTGATTATCGCTTTGGGCGTGGCCATGCTTGTGCCGCTGACGCCGATTCTCGATAACCCGGCGGTGAAGCCTGCCTTTGACAATATTCTGCCTTCTCTGTTCGGAGGGCTGGCGGTGGTGTATGTGAGCAAAAACTGGAAGATTTCCATTGCGCCGCTTGTGTTTATGATTGTGCTGTTTCTGCTGGTGCCCTCGCTGGCAGGCTCCGTAGGTGTATTGGTTCCTGTGGGAGCGTTGATTGCCATTGGAGCGGCGCGGATTCTGTATAAGAAAAATATGGTTTAAATGTCGAAAGCAAACAGGAACGGGCTGGTTGAAAATACAAAATCTGCGGTGCAAAACAAAGTGTTCCATTGTCCGCTGTGGGAAAAAAACCGGCAAAAAGACAGGGAAGGCATTGCGGGTATTTGAGAAAAAGAAAGCAGGTAAGAGATATGTTGTGGTATATATTGGGAGCAGTTGGAGCGGCAATTCTTATTTTTCTGGCAGTCATTGTCATTCGGGCGGCGCAGTTTAATCCGAAGCCGGAGCTTACGCCGTCAACAGAGGAAGTGTCCTTAGATGAAGAAAAGATTGTAAAGGATATGCAGGAAATGATCCGCTGTAAGACCATTTCCTACAATGACGCATCACTCATCGACGAGACGCAATTTGAAAAGTTCCGCAATCTCCTTCCGGATCTGTATCCCCGGATTCACGGGACATGTGAGCGGATCTTCCTGGGGGTAAACGGAATCCTCTATCACTGGAAGGGGAAGGAGGCGGGAGACCCCGTTGTGCTGATGTCCCACTATGATGTGGTTCCCGTGGAGGAAGCCCAGTGGGAGAAACCGGCATTTGAGGGGATCTGTGAGGACGGCGTGCTCTGGGGCCGGGGAACTTTGGATACAAAGGGAACTCTGTGCGGTATTCTGGAGGCGGCGGAGAAGCTGATCGGAGACGGCTTTGTGCCTGCCCATGACATCTATTTTGCATTTTCCGGCCAGGAGGAGATCAACGGCTCCACCTGCCCGTCTATGGTGGACTGGTTTGAAGAGCGGAACATTCATCCGGCTATGGTTGTGGATGAGGGCGGCGCTGTGGTAGACAATGTATTTCCGGGAGTTGCCCGGGAATGTGCCTTAATCGGAATTGCGGAAAAGGGTCTGACTAATATTGAATTTCATGCAAAGAGCGGCGGCGGTCATGCTTCCATGCCTCCGGTTCACACCATAGTGGGTCAGCTGGCCCAGGCAGTTGTGGATGTGGAGAATCACCCCTTCCCGAGACAGCTTACAAAGCCGGTGCGGGAGATGCTGGATACTCTGGGACGCCATTCCACATTTGCCTACAAGCTTTTATTTGCCAATCTCTGGTGCTTTGAGGGTCTTTTTGATAAGGTATGCAAAAAGTCCGGCGGCGAGCTGAACGCTATGCTGCGGACTACCTGCGCCATGACGAAAATGGAGGGCGGAAAGGCATTTAACGTCATTCCTCCCAAGGCATCCGTGGGTATGAATCTGCGCCTGATTGGAACGGATACGGTGGAGTCCGCCCGGTCTTATCTGGAGCAGGTGATACATAATCCCAACATAGAAGTAACCGTATATGAGGGAAGAAATCCCTCCGCGGATTCGGACACCTCCTGCCCCGAGTGGGGCGTACTGTGCCAGGCGGTGGCGGATACCTGGAAGGAAGCGCTGGTGGCGCCTTATCTGATGATGGCCTGCAGCGATTCCTGGCATTACTGCCGGATTACCGACCGGGTGTATAAGTTCTCGGCTATGAAGCTCTCCAAGGAGGAGCGGGGCATGATTCACGGAAATAATGAGCGGGTGCCGGTGAAAACCTTAGTAAAGACCGTGGAATTTTATGTGCGGCTGATGGAAAGGTGTTAAATGGGTTTACTTGCCGGAATGTGAAAAAGGAAAAAACAGAGAGGACAAGCTTTACATTGACGGAACGGAGCAGTATGAGGTATTTGACGGGATGATATACGCAGGGCAGAGCTTTTTATTCCAGCAGTTCATGCCTCATTTCGTAGAGCAGCTCATTTACCTCCATCACCGAAAGCCCGTGTTCCAGGCCGAACAGAAGGATGCTGTCCCGTTCCATACGCACATAGAGGGGTGCATAGCCGGTGGATTTCAGAAGCTTCTGCACTTCATCGGCGGAAAGGGACATGGCAAAGCAGAGTGCCAGAACCTTATCCCGGGAGGGATTCTTTTTGCCGGCCAGAATATCGTAGACATAGCCCTTGTCCAGACCGGACAGACGAATCAGATTCCCTTTTTTGAGATTTTTTTCTTCAATCAGTTTTGTGAGATATTCAGATAAAGGAATCTGATGAATGAGATTATCTGCCGCTTGCTCCATATAAGTGGATGCGGTAGGTGATTTTTTCAGCAGATCCAATAATTCCCCTGTTGTTTTTTGCATTGCAAATGTCCCCTTTTGTGATATAGTATACCCTAGCGGGTCCCCCCATTCATGCATATGTCTGCAAAACGGTCCGCTTTTATTATAATTTATCTGGGAGAATTGTCAACGATGGAAGGAATGGAACGGAAGATCCAATATCTGGAAGAAAACTTTGTAACACTGACAGATTTGGACGATAAGCAGGAGCATAAGGTCTTTCTTGTAAAGAGAAAATGCGACGGAAGGATTTATGTGAAAAAATACGTCAGCCCGGAGGCGGCGCGGACATGCCAAAGGCTGCAGGGATTGAAAAACAGAAATGTGGCGGAAATCTACGAAACGGCATGGAACGAATCAACCGGCATACTGATTGAGGAATTTATCAATGGAACCACCTTGGGAGAATATCTGAGAGGGTGGGGGATTCTGGAGGAGAATCAGGCATGTCAGATGGTGAGAGAGCTTTGCGGCGGCCTTTTTGATATTCATAATCTTGGGATTGTACATAGGGATATGAAGCCGGAGAATATTATGCTTTCCAATGACGGCGTGCTTAAAATCATTGATTTCGGCATAGCCAGGGTAATGAAGGAGGATCAGGCGACGGATACTGCAATTCTGGGGACAGCCGGATACGCGGCGCCGGAGCAGTTCGGCTATATGCAGACGGATGCCAGGGCGGATATCTATGCAATGGGGGCGCTGCTGAACAAATTGCTGACCGGGAAGCTTCCGGCAGACAGTCTTTACGAAGTGCAGCCGGTTTCTGGAATTATCGGACGGTGCCTGGAAATGGATGCCAGGAACCGCTTTCAGACCGTGCAGGAGCTGAGAAGAACCATAGAAATCTCCCTGCCTGAAAGCTTTGCATCTGGGGGAATGTGTGAGACAGAAAGCTGCCGGACAGCGGCAAACCAAATGAAAGGAAACGGGAGCTTAGGAGACGGAGCGCGAAACGGCAGAAGGACGGCCGAAAAAAGATCGGGGTGCGTCATCAAGGGAGTGCCGGGCTTTCGTACAGGAGCGCTGTGGAAAAATGTGGTGGCAGCCATAGGATATTCTTTTCTGGTTCTCGGAACCGTTATCTGGATGGAGCCTTTCACCGTCTCCGTGCAGGCATTTCTGGTGGGAGGACTGGGGGTATTCCTGTATGCGTGGGCGGCGACACTGATTGGCTTTAATGCAGGCTATTGGGACAGAAAGCTGTTTCCGGTGCGCCTGCTTCCCAAGGAGGTTATGCTTGTGGTCCGGATTTTTCTGTGGATGCTGATTTTTTATATGGGGGGAACGCTCCAGAACTATGTAAAATATGAGATGCTTGGAATGATAAGATGAATCATGTGTTTGGCGTCTGGGCCGGCAGACCGGTAAAATATGGTGTCTGCCCGCAGCAGACCTAAAAAAGAGTGACCTTGTGTATTATAAATACAGGGTCATTTTTTATTTGTTCAGCGGTCTGACGCGGGTGGAAAAGCCTGGCCGGAGGAAGCGTCCCGGGAGCTGCCGAGCACGGATTGTATCACGGACAGAAACGATATAATAAAGTGGGAGAGATAAGATGGAAAACAGGAAACGGGAAGTCTTATTGATTGCGGGCAATGTGCTGCTTCCCCTTCTGGCAGGAGCGGTTCTGTACGCCGTTTGGAATCCGGACACTTATATCGGTTCCCTGATGTGCCGTCTGCCCGGTCTTGCAATGCTTTCTTATTTGGGAAATGCGGACAGCGACGGGCCGGGGATTTTGGTGAAATATTACGGGGCGGATATGGCCTGGGCCTATGCGTTTGCAAGCTCAATCTATCTGGCAGCAGGGTCTGACAGGAGGGTACGGATTCGGTGCTTTGCCGCATGTATTCTGGTTGAGATTCTTTTTGAACTTGCCCAGTATGTCCACTTTATTTCCGGATACTTTGATGTGATGGATATCGTGGTGGAGATAGCTATGAATTTTTGTGCATATTTTGCTATGAAGCGGCAGTGTCCGGACAGTGCCGAAGAATTGGAATCATAGGAAACATGCTTCAAAAAGATAAAACTAAAGTAACTATTCAGAACCCCTGATAGAGTCCATGTGACTTTTTGTGAAAAACAGAGAAAATAAAAAATTTGTTTTCACTCAACTTGTCTCTTGTTGGTGGATAA